>CAVUBD010000024.1:0-155792 GCA_963739615.1 uncultured Actinomycetes bacterium | reverse complement strand
GGGAGGTCCGCCGGGCCATCGACACACTGGATCCCGATGACGCCAAGCTGGTCCGCTTGCAGCATTTCGACGGGCTCACCCAGGCCCAGATCGCCGAGCGACTTGGTGTCCCGGTGGGCACGGTCAAGTCCCGCTCCTTCCGCGTCCATCGCCGCCTGGCCGGGATGCTAGGCCACCTCCGCGACAAACCTGACGGGAACCATCACCACCGGCCCGTCGTAAAGTCTGGGTAGAGGAGACCAATCCCGTGAGTGACGACGACCGTATCGATTACCTGGCCGGGGAACCAGGCAGCGCGCTGCACCCGGCCGAGCAGGCTGACCTCGACGATCTGCGCGCCCTGCTCGCCGACCCGTCCGTCTGGGCGGAACCCGGCCCCGGCCTCGAGGACAACGTTGCCGCAGCCGTGGCCCGCGCCGCCGCCAGCGCCCGGGCCGAGCCCAACGGGTCCGTCCCCGCCGGGGTCGTCCCGGCCGGGGCCGTCCGGCCTCGCAGAAGCCGCCGACGGCGGGTCGTCGCCGCAGTGGCCGGCCTGGCCGCGGCCGTGGCCGCCATCGCTGTCGCGGTCAGCCTGGCGGCGGATGCACCCGATCCAATACCAGGCCGCGCTAGCCGGACCAGCCTCGCTCCCGCTGCTACCGGGCAGGTCACTTTGACCCAAACCCAATCGGGCTGGCGGATCACGTTGCAAGGGCACGGGCTGCCCCGCCTCGATAACGGCGACTACTACGAGCGTGGCTGAAGAACCCGGCTGGATCTTGGTGCCCATCGGCACGTTCAATCAACCCGACAACGTGACCTTGTGGGCCGGGGTGCCGCCCACCCAGTTCCCGACCATCACCATCACCCGCCAGCAGGCAGACGGTAACCCGGCATTGTCGGGGCAGCGAGTGCTGGTCGGCGTCGCCCGCCCCGCCCACTGACCAGCCCTGGCACCCTTGCAACTCGCCGGGCCTTAGTGACCCGTGACGCATAGCCTCTCCCGGCCAAGGCTCAGGCCGGCCACTGCGGCAAATCGAGCCGCCCGGCTGCTTCCCTGGTGCTTGTCATGCCATGTCCTTTTCTCTCGGATGGCTCGCTGCCCGCACCTGCGGGCGCACCGAGAGTGACACGCGGTGACAGGGCCGCTCCAGGACGCGTTCGCGTTGAACGGTCAGGCCCGGGCAGACGCCACCGCGTCACCGCGAACCGCCCGGAACACCACCAGCGGGGACAGCAGCGACCCCCTCGTCTGCACCGCCGCGAACTCCCACGCCGACACCGCGAGCGCCGCCCACCGGATCCCGGCCGCCGCGAACGCCGCCCCCACCGAAGCCGCCGCGTCCGCCAGCCGGGTGCCGCCCGCCGGGTCCAGCGGAACCGGATCCGGCGACAGCGCCCCGGCCAGGCCGGTGAAGAACGCCCGCACCCGCGGCGAATGCAGCCGGAACCGGCCCAGCCCGCCCCGCACCGTGCCCTCCGGAACCCCCGTCTCATCGGAGATCCGCACCGGGTCCTGCCCCCGCGCCGCCCGCACGATCATGTCCCCGATCACCGCCGTCGAGTCGCACCGCCGCGACAGCAGCCGCGCCGGCAGCAGCACGTGCGTCGCCCGCACGACCTGCACCGGCCCCGCCGCGGCCGCGCCTCCGCCACCGCCGGCTCCCGGCCCGCCAGCACGTCCGGGTTCAGGCCCGGCTCCAGGCCCCGCGCCTCGAACACCGCCCGCAAAGCCGCCCAGCCGTGACCGCCCAGCGTCCCCCCGCACGGGCACGAAAGATCCCCCCGGAACAGGTCCTCTTCGACAACCGCCTCGTCATTGCCTACCGTGATCACCGGTGCCTCCAAGCACCTCACGGCCCTCCCCGGACTTCGGCCAAAAGGAACGGGGAGGGCCGTCCCTGCATCCGACACGCTCACGGTGTCGCCGCACGTCCCAACCCCGCAACCGGAACCACCATAAAAACAGCGCTCACCAGCAACGACGCCGCCAACCCAACGACGCTCACGCCGGATGGCGGCTAACAGGTTCCGGCGGTGGCGGGAAGAGGGGCGCGGGCCGCGGTGCGGAACCGGATTCCGGGCCTCTGGCATCAGGGGCTCCCGGCATGCTGACGCTGCGCCTTACCGCGGCGACGTCGGCCCATGCGCGGCTGTCAGGCCCTGCTGTGCCTCCCGCGGTGGCGGCGGCGAGTGCGAGGGTGGCGTGTACCTGCGCGGCGGCCAGGGTCAGCGTCCATTCAGGGCCGTAAGTGGCACCGCTGCTGTGGCGTTCGGCAAGGGCCAGCAGGCGCTCGGCCTCGGCGTAGTGGTCGGGTCCGGTCATCGGCCCTCCAGTTCTCTAGTGTCCGCGCTGGAGTGATAACCGGTCTGAGGCCGGTCAGCACGGGGCTTGAAACAACCGAACACCCAGCGCCGCTACCCTCTGCTCCCGAGCGCGCCTTGCCGCCACTGACCGTTCCTTTGTTCTCAAGCCCCGTGCTGGCCCGGGCGGCGGCGGGGCTGTCGGACGGGACGATCGCCTCTGACGTCGTTATGCGCCCGGCAGGGGTTCCTTGCCACGAGTCCGGACGTCCTGCCCGGCGCGGCTGGACGGCAGGTTCGCATCGACGAGCGCGCTCCACCCGGCCGGGCGGGTGCTGACGTCCTCGCAGCGTTCTTGAAGCTGGTGCAGTGACTCGTTGTCGCCAAGCTGGAATGCCGCCTCCAGGCGTGCGCTTTCCTGGACCTCGGGAAGATCCAGCACGGCATCGACCAGGCTCGCGCGGTGCCCGGGAGTGATGTGCCCTGGCTCGGCGCGCAAAGATACCCGGGCGGTGCCTCCAGGTCCTTCGGAGGTGGTCACCTCGGCCGTGGCGACCGTGCGGTCATCATCGCTGACCTCCACGCGCTGACGCAGAACATGCCCAGCCATGCGATGCCTCCAGCCGCGGATTCCTGGCACGGACCCGGGCGCGAGCTTCCTGGCGGTACTCATGGGCGCCTCACCCTTTTCTAGTGAGCCATCTGCCGGGGCGGGTGCACCGGCAGGTGATCGGCGGCGGACTGGCCGTCCCGCGATTGCGGGTGCGTGCCTGCGGGGATGCGGGCCTGGCGCTGACGCGTCAGAGGGGGCAGAAGCAGGCCCGCCGCGACCCCGCGAGGATCACGGCCGCGCCGGTGAGCTGGTTTAGCGCCTGCGCATGAACAGGACGACAAGCACGATGAGCGCGATGATCACGAGTGTTCCGACGCTGATAAACATGGGTTGCTCCTCTCGTGTCTGCGGGGCTCAAGACGGTGAGCCAGGCCGGCGGGGCGGGGGAGCCTCGCGGGGCGGGCGTGAGTGAGGGCTCCCGCGCTGCGGGTTATCAGTGCTTGACGGCGTCCTTGGCCTTGGCCCCGGCCTGCTTGAGGTTGCCCTTGGCCTGGTCAGCGCGGCCCTCGGCGCGCAGGCGCCGGTTGCCGGTGGCCCGCCCTGCCGTCTTCTTGAAGGCGCCTTTGACTGCCTCGGCCTTGTGCGCGATCTTCCTGGAGATACTCATGAGGGGCTGTCCTTCGCGGGTCATTCCGCGGGCGCGGACGCGCTGGCGGGGGTCTCGGCGGCGGGGGTCTCGGCCGCCTGGCCGGGCAGCGTTTCCGGCCGCCCTGCGGGCCGGCGCGCGAACAGGCGCGGCCTGCCCGGCCGGGGGTCGCTGCTGGCCCGGGGGCTGGCGTTACCGTCGCCGTTGCCGAGCGTGCTGGCGGTGTAGGCGCGGGCGGTGTCGCGCTGGCCGCGCAGGTCGTCGCGGTCCTGGCTGACGGCGGCGGTCTCGCGGCGGGACTGCGCCAGCCCGCGGCGGGCGTCGCGGCCGCGGCGGGAGGTGCGGCGCGCGCCGGCCAGCAGCAGGCTCAGCCCGGCCAGGGCCACCGCCCCGGTGACGATGCCGTACAGGAACAGGGTGCCGGTGGAGCCGGTCACGTGGTAGCCGAACACCGCGAAATGGGTCACCGCGTGGGCGTGGCCGCCGTTGGCCAGGACGCCGGCCACGCCGGCGATCACCGCGGCGACCAGGATGACGAGCCCGAGAACGATGATCATGGCGCACTCCCCCTGTTTACGTGTAGATCTACAGTAAATCACCTGGGTATGGTAATGTCAACAACGTAGACCTACACCGCTGACACATGGTGGCGGCCTGCATCCGCTCACCAGGAGGGGACGGTGGCCCCGTCATGACCACGCCAACCGCCCGCACCGACGGCGGCCCCGCCGCCAACGGCAGCGGCAAGATCACCCGCGATGCGGTGCTGGCCGCCGCGCTGGAGATCATCGACCGCGACGGCGCCGACGCCCTGTCCATGCGGCGCCTGGCCCGCGCCCTCGGCCGGGACCCGATGATCCTCTACCGGCACGCGCCTAACAAAGCGGCCCTGCTCGACGGCGTCGCCGAGACCGTCCTGGCCCGGCTCCGCGTCGACTCCGCCGACCCCGACTGGGCGGGCCAGCTACGCGCCGTCGCCCGCCGCTACCGCGCGCTGGCACTGGCCCACCCCCACGTCGTGCCGCTGATCGTCACCCGGCCGCTGGCCACCCCCCTCGGGCTGCGCCCCCCCGGCACCCTGCGCCCCCTGGAAGACATCCTGGCCCTGCTCACCCGGGCCGGGTTCAGCGGACCCGGTGCCCTGCACATCTACCGGGCCCTGTTCGGCTTCCTGCACGGCCACATCCTGGACGAGCTCCAGGAACTCACCGTCAGCCCCGACGAGACCGACGACCTGCTCCGGCTCGGCCTGCACCGGCTGCCAATCGGCGACTTCCCCCTGCTCCGCGGCCTGGCCCCCGTCCTGGCCGCCTACGACGGCGCCGCCGAACTCGAACGCGGCCTCGACATCCTGCTCACCGGGCTGACCACCACCCTGACCCCGCCAGGCCAAACCCGCCTGCCCGCGACAGCACGGCACCCCGCCAGCTGACCCGCCCTCGCGGGTTCTTCACCCGGACGGCCCCTGGCACTGGTTACCCGGCGGTTACCGCCGCAGATTACGTGAAGGTACCTGTGCCGACGGCGGGCCACCGGACCCCGATTTCCTGACTGGCAAGGCGCGCTGCAGCTGCCACCAGGCGATATCGCTACCGCCGATTTCATGGTCGAGATGACGGGCGAGAAACGTCAGCCATCTTTCCGCATCCTGTGCCTTCCCGCCGGAGCGGTCACGATAGGCGGCAGGGATGAACGCGTCGAACAACAGGGATTCCACGGCATTCCGGTCCGCCAGGGCAGGGCTGCGCGGCTCCGCGGGATCACGCAAGGTCCCGGCCAGCTCACCAGGCCGGGGACTGTAGATGGCGCGGGCCAGGCCGACCATCAGCGGCGTGGTCAGTGCCTGCCCGGCCGGAGCCCCGGTGCCGAGCAACTGGAAGACGGGTGCCCAGCGGGCCCTGGCTGCCGGGCCAGCGGCCTCATCATCGAGGTAGGTGCGGACGTCGTTCTGCATCCAGGGGGCGCAACTGAACAGCCGCCGCCCGAAGGGTTGCCTCGGGCCCATCTTCTGGCCTGACAGCTTCCCGGTACTCCTGGCTGCGGTAGGTCACCACAACCCGCTGGCCAGGCCTCAGCGTTAGCGCTTCGTTGATCCGGCTGATGGACGGGCCCCTGACTTTTTCCGGGATCTCATCGAGTCCGTCCAGGATCGGCAGGATCAGTCCGGAAGCAATAAGCGCTGCTGCCAGTGTCGACTCGACCCTGGCAGCCGGCGGGGGGCTGGCCGGCGGGGGGTCAGCCAAGTCAGGGTGGTCAGTCAGGAGCTGGGCGGCCAGCTAACCCCACAGGTCTTGTTCCCCCGGGTCCCAGGAGGCGACCGAGGCCAGGAACGGGACGGAGTCACCACTGGGCCGCCCAGCAAGCAGATCCAGTACCAGCTGAACCATCAGCATCGTCTTACCGGCACCTGGCTCGCCGAGCACGACCAGCCGCCCAGTTGGCACCTTGGCCAGCACCTGTGCCAGTTTGCCATCCTGCCCGGCCAGGTCATCTGGGCCGATTGCCCAGGTTCCCGCGGGCGGAGGATCGGGCCATCCGGCGACGCCGGTCGCCAGCCTCGCCAGCGTGTCCCACGAGTCGGTCAGTGAAGGATCCGCTGCCGTCCAGCGGACCGGCAGCGGACGGGGGTCGTTCAGCCGCCGGATCCCGGCCTCGGCGTTCCACTGGGTGCCCATCGCGATAGCCAGCTGGTCGGCCACCTGGCTCAGGTTCAGGACGCCAGTCCCGCCGCCTGATCGTTCCGCCTCCCGGAGCGCTGCCCAGGTCAGCCAGAGCGTGGACAGGCCGATACTCACTGCGGCCAGGGCGGAGATCACCGCGACCATGGTGCCGGCATCCAGGTGGTGGCGGCGGACCACGGCCAGGACCGCCCATGGCAGCAGGAACAGCGCCAGGGCAATGAAGCCATCACGTCGCGCGGGATGACGCGCGGCGGCTATTAAATGCCGCCTATCCGGGCGTCTCGCGCGGTCCGCGATTGCAGACTGCCATATGCAGTCATCTGCGGCCACCGATGAGGTCACGGACGCATGCCAGGGTGCGAGGAAGAAGCGCGCAGGAATTAGCGTTAGCGATCGTTCCGTTTCCTGGAAAACTGGTAATGCGACGACATCCATGCCGCGTCGCAGCTGTGCTCGAACATCGAGCTAGAGTCCCTCGGCCGACGTCACGCCTGGGACGAGCAATTCAGCCTCAGTGAGCTCAAGGCACGTCTTGAGGGCGCCGAATGGTACGACGACCAGTCGTTCACCGAATATGGCCTCTCAGTAGAGCAAATCACTGACCTGCGCAGATGGGCGCAAGCGTGGGCTGACGATATCCTCCGGCGGACCAGCGCCGAGGCCTACGAGGAGGACGACGAGGGCGAATCGCTCTGAGCCGCCGCTCGGCGAGGCGACGATGGTCACGTGACCAGATTAGCATCGGGACAACGGACAACAATAGTCGGAGGTACTCGTGCATACTGCCGATAATGTACATTATGTAAAGTTGATTCGATGGCAGGCCCCGATGCCACGCGCCGTGTCCGATCTTGCCCTGACTGCAGGGCATGCTTCGGCGCCCGCTCCCCTGGCGCCCGCTTCACATTGCCGCGGGACGACGCGAACTGCACCGGTGTAGCCAGTGGGGGCTAGTTCACGCTCCTCGGGCTGGATCGAGCACGTGACGGGTCTGCCACGCGGAAGGCGCCTGGACGGAGCGGGGTGCCGAGCACCTGGCTGACGAGGGTGCGGTGGGCGGCGTGAAGGGTGCGGACGGCTGCCCGCGTGAGGCCGGGCTTGACGGGCTCCTGGCCGCCTCGCGGCCGCCCGGGCTTGGTCGGGATCCATAGGTGGCCAGGGTCGCTGCCTTCGAGTTCGGCGATGATCACCGCTCGGGCGGCGAGCCACCGGGTCAGGATGTGCACGGTCGCGCTGCTTAGCGGACAGAATCCGTCCGCAAGCTCAACGCGTGCCTCGCCATCCAGCTGCAGGGCGGCGACCTTGAGCCGGGCGAGCTCGGGGACAGTCCGGCTGGTGTCGGCGACAAGTGCGGCAACGGCGGCGGTGCGCAGCGATGTCGCGGCGTTGGCGTGGACGGGCCTGCGGACGGTCAGGTCGTGGAGGAGACGCTCGGTATCGGCGGGAGTCAGGTAGTAGCCGCAGGTAGGCGGCTGGCTGTCATGGCGGTCGGACAGGCAGAGGAATTCGGCGAAGGCGTTGTACGAGTCGATGCGCACGCGCATCGAGTTGGAGTAGGCGGCTGCATCGGGCCCGCGGAGGGTGTTGCGGGTGCGGGTCTTGCCGGCGGCCGCGTCGCAGAGCCACGCGTCGGCCCGCGCCGGGTCCATGAGCTCGCCGACCGCGATATCGATGGTCCCGGCGGCTTCCTGGGCGTGCTGCAGGTACTCATCGAGGAAGTGCCTGCGGATCCGCAGGGTGGTGCCCGCCAGCTGACGGCCGGCCAAATGGCGGATGAAGTCATCAATGGCGTCGCGCGCCGACCTGCGGTCCCCCGGAGCTGGCATGCCGCAAGAATACCCGCCCTACTGATAACAGCAAGAAGCGGGGCAGCGAAACGCCGTGCAGAGCTGACCCTGGTGAGACCGGCCCGGACCGGACCAACTCGAACCGGCTCGGTCCGGATCGGTTCGTCCCGGGCCGGGCAACCCGCCTCCAGCGGCGGAGGCGCCGGTCAGCTTCACGCTTCTTGCTGTTATCAGTTTTCGTCGGGCCAGGAAGAAAGGGAGCGACGCCTTCATTTCTCCGGCCGCTATCCGGCCCGCCAGCTGGGATATGTCCCAGCTGGCCTCGTAGCCGTGACGGCCGGTGTCGCCGCGCATGGGCCGGCCGGAGGCCGGATCCCAGAGCTGGACGGTAGCGCCATGCGTGATGTCCAAGGTGGCCAGGATTGCCGTCGGGGCTGAACGCCAGCCCGGCTACCGCAGTAGAGCCAGTGGCCTGCCGACGGGCCGGCCGGTGGCCGCATTCCACAGCCGGACCATGCCGTCGCTGGCAACCAGCCTGCCGTCTGGGCCCAGAACTCCTAAAGCTACGGCGAGCCGCAAAGTAGCACTGTGGCACCTATCGGGTTCGGCACGTAGTGGTCACAAGTGAGGCATACCGTCGTGCTGGGTTGCTCCCGTTCGTGATCGTTGGTGGCGATTGCCGGTCATCGCTAGCGAGGGGGCGACGGGTGAAGGCTGAGTGGGAGCCGGACCAGACGTGGACGCTGACCGGGGCCTGGTCGGCAACAAGTCGGGCGTGACGCGCCTTGGCTTCACGGTGATGCTTAAGTTTTATGAGGTCGAGGGCCGGTTCCCGGCCTACCGGGAGGAGGTCCCGCCCGCCGCGGTCAGGTACCTTTCGTCGCTGGCGAAGGTCGACCCGGCGCTGTTCGCGAAGTACCCCTGGAGGGGCCGGTCGATCGAGTACCACCGGGCGCAGGTCCGCCGGGTGTACGGGACGCGGGGGCCGACGGAGGACGATGAGGAGCGGTGGCTGGCCGATGAGATCTGCCCGGCGGAGACGAACCGGGACCGGCTGGCGGCCGCGCTGCGGCGGCGGTGCCGCAGCGAGAAGGTGGAGCCGCCGAGCGCCGGCCAGGTGGAGCGCGTGGTCGCCTCGGGCTGCCGCCGGTTCGACGACGCGTTCGCCGTGACGACCGCCGGGCGGCTCGGGCCGGTGGTCTGCGGGCGGCTGCAGGACCTGCTGTCGCAGCCGGGCGT
Source organism: uncultured Actinomycetes bacterium (assembly GCA_963739615.1). Taxonomy (GTDB): domain Bacteria; phylum Actinomycetota; class Actinomycetes; order Streptosporangiales; family Streptosporangiaceae; genus Palsa-504. Next base: position 146,603 of record CAVUBD010000024.1, on the reverse strand, counting down.
GCTGGCCGACCTGAAGTCCGACCCGGGGCCGCGAGGACAGCACCGGACATGCGTGATTCACCCGCAGACAGCCTTAACTGCTCTGATGCTGGCACCGCCGCAGGCGGTAATGCCGTTCACCTCATGCACGGGGGCGATGCCCGGCAAAACTGGCTGACCTGCAGTGCCTGTGGGACAGCTCACCAGGGCAGCCGCTGACCCCGGCGCAGTTCAAGCGCATCGTCTGGACCGCCGGCCGGTACGGCTAGCAAGCCAGGCCGGACCAGAGGATCAAGACCATCGGCTACCGGCCCATCGCCAAGAAGGGCACGAACCGTACCGGCCGCGATAAGCACCCGTCCGCCGAACGCACATAACCGCTGTTCACCGATATCCGACCAAAATTTCGCTCGCTACTCGGACCCAGTGCGCCGAAGCGCAAGAGTAACTGGCCCAGCTCAACGCATCGGTCGGCGGCTACTTTGCGGCTCGCCGTAGCTTTAGGAGGCCTGGGCCGATCAGATGGCGAACTGCAGACGGTTAGCTACTCGCCAGTAAGTGGCGAACCGCAGGTCAGCGTCCCCCTGGATCGCCAGATTAAATGGCAAGCGACACTGATGGCCATGGGCGACTGACTTGCCCCGCAGCACTGGTCAGGCTGCGAGGCCGAGGTCGAGGTGGCGGTCCATCTCGATGTCGATGGTTCCGTAGAGGTTGGCGTTGGACCAGAACAGCGGGGACAGGCCTCGCCGGTCGGCGGTCATCTTCTTCTGCCAGGCGGGGTCCTTGAGGACCGACTGGACCAGCAGGGTGTTGATGAACACCAGCACGGACTGGAGCAGGTGCAGGCAGAGCATGGAGACTTCCTGGTGCTCCTTGTCGCTGCCGCCGAGGGTGCCGGAGCTGCCGTAGAACAGGTCGGTGTTGGCCGAGTTCCAGTTCTCCACGACCTGCAAGCCCTCGTGGATCTCCCGGCGCAGTTCCTCAGAGGCGATGTACTCGGCGACGAACACGCTCTTGACCGCCTTGCCCAGCTCCTCGATGGCCTTGTAGGTGGGGCGCTTGGGCCCGCCGCGGGTGAAGCGGCGCAGTACCTGCTCGGCCTCGGCCGTGCCCAGCCGCAGCGCGGTGGCGTACTTCACCATCTGGTCGTACTGCTGCGCGATGATCTCCCAGTCGACCGGCTTTTCGGCCACCATTCCGGCCAGGCAGGACGGGACCTGGTCGTCGGCGGCGGCCCTGGCGAGCTTCTGGTAGGCGATGTTCTTCATCCGCGGGAGCAGCCTGAATCCCAGCAGGTAGGAGAACGCGAACCCGACCGCGTATGCCAACTCGGCGCCCCCGTGGATGCCTCGTCACCTCATGTGCTGTTCGGAGAGGAGCAGCGCGCTTTTGCTGGCGCACGACGCGCAAGGTGATTTGCGTGTCGCCGGCCGCGGCGCCAATGCGGCCAGCCAGAGGGCAGCTGGACGGGCCAGGTAGTAGGCGGGCGCCGTGGTGCGCCGGGTCCGGGTGCTGGTGCGGGTTTCAGTGGACATCGGATCCTCCTGGGGTGAGATACGGAATTGGATGTGAAGCGGGTGCTCGTGGTCAGGCGTACTGCGATGCCGCGATATCGGTGAGCCCCAGCATGGTGATGGCGGTCTTCCGCATGTCGACCTTGCGGACCTTGCCGCTGGCCGTCATCGGGAAGTCCTCGACGATCCGCACGTAGCGCGGGATCTTGTAGTGGGCGAGCTGGCCTTCGGCGTAGGCCCGGACGTCGGCCGCGGTTATCGGCCGGGCGCCGGGACGCAGCCGGATCCACGCCATGATCTCTTCACCGAGCCGGGCGTCTGGTACCCCGATGACGTGGACGTCCTGAACGTCCGGGTGGGTGTGCAGGTACTCCTCGATCTCGCGCGGCGAGACGTTCTCCCCGCCCCGGATGACCATGTCCTTCAGCCGGCCGGTGATGTTGATGTAGCCGCCCGCGTCCATAGTCGCCAGGTCACCGGTGTGCATCCAGCGCGCGGCGTCGATCGCCTCGGCGGTCTTGCCGGATTGCTGCCAGTAGCCGAGCATCACCGAGTACCCGCGCGTGCACAGCTCACCGTGAACGCCGCGCGGCACGGTCACGCCGGTTTCCGGATCGACGATCTTGATCTCGACATGCGGGTGCACTCGCCCGACCGTGGACACCCTGCGGTCCAGCGTGTCGTCGGTCCGGGTCTGCGCGGATACCGGCGAGGTTTCTGTCATTCCGTAGACGATGGTCACGCCGGTCATGCCCATCCGGTCCACGATCTGCTTCATGACTTCGACCGGGCAGGGCGCGCCCCCGATGGCCCCGGTGCGCAGCGAGCTCAGGTCGTAGACATCGAATCCGGGCTCGCCCAGGATGGCGATGAACATCGCGGGCACGCCGTACAAGACGTACAGCGCTCCTCCGCCACGGCCGCCAGCGTGGCCGCCGGGTCGAAGGCCGGGGCCGGGTAGACCAGGCAGGCACCGTGGGTGGTGGCCCCGAGGTTGCCGATCACCATGCCGAACGTGTGATACAGCGGGACGGGCACGCAGATGCGGTCGAGCTCGGTGTATTCCAGGATCTCACCGGTCAGGTGGGCGTTGTTGAGGATGTTGTGGTGTGAGAGTGTCGCGCCCTTGGGGTTCCCTGTGGTTCCGGAGGTGTACTGGATGTTGATCGGGTCGTCCGGCGACAGCAGCGCCTGCCGGGCCGCGAGCGCACCCGGGTCGCCTGCGGGGTCGGGCAGGGCGTGCCAGTCGGCGCTGCCGAGCAGGACGACCCATCGCAGGTCGGGGCAGCCCGGCCGGGCGTCCTCGATCATCGCTGCGTAGTCGGACGTTCTGAAGGACGGGGCGGCCACCAGTAGGCTGATGCCCGCCTGGTTGACGACGTACGCGAGTTCGTCGGTGCGGTACGCCGGGTTGATCGGTACCAGGATCGCGCCGATCTCGGCGGTGGCGTATTGCAGGAGCGTCCACTCCGGGCAGTTCGGCGCCCAGATGCCTACCCGGTCGCCCTTGCCGATGCCTAGCCGGAGCAGCCCGTGGGCGAGGGCCAGCACGTCGTGGTGCAGCTCCGCATAGGTCCAGCGCCGTCCGGTGGACCGGTCGGCCAGGGCCTCCCGGTTAGCATGGGCCGTCGCGATCCGATCGAAATTCTCGCCGATCGTCTCGCCGAGCAGTGGCCGGTCACTGGCGCCGTGGTCGTACGACGGCAGGATGGCGGATGTCGTGGTCATTGGTGGTTCCTCTGCTTCTGATGGACGGATTGGGCCGTGCAGCGGGCGTGCCGCACGTCATCGACGTGTGCGCGCGTCCCTGCCAGGCGGCGGAGGTAAGCGATGGACATGATCGGCGCGGCGCCGAATCGGCGGAAGCGGGCGGCCATGTCGAAGTCGAACTCCGGCGCCCTGCTATAGCCGAGTCGCTCGTACAAGGAAATGGCGGTGGTCATGAAGCTAGCCGTGTGGAATGCGAATACCGGCGCTCCGGCCTCTCGCGCGAGGCGCTCACAGGTGGCGAGCAGAATGCGCGCGACACCGAGCCCGCGCGCGGCAGGATGGACGGCGAGCGCACGCCCGCCGGCCCAGCCGGGCGGCAAGCCGAACCCCTGGACCGAGGCATCCGGATAGAACGCCGCGAATCCGCACACCCGGTCGTCTGCCTCGACGACCAGCAACCGCCCGTGGCGGGCGTGCCTTTCCAGGTCGAGCAGGTCGGCCAGGTAGGGCGAGAAGATGTCCAGTGCGATCAGGTCTGCGTACTGGCGGTACGCGGCGATCACGACGTCGCGGATCGCCGGATAATCTGCTGGCACTGCATCGCGAACGAATGGCACGCTAGTTGGCCGAGTCGATACGGCGGTGTCGGGTACTGACATGACGCTGTGTCCTTCGTGTCGTAAGTGGTCGCCAAGGGCACGACACGACAGGGGCGGGTCAGCGTGCCCGGCTGCGGCAGGCGCGGCAGCCGGGCGACACCCAGGCCCCGAAGACGGCTGCGCACGATGGCCACCGCGGGCGTGGCGCCGAGGCCGTCGAGGACCGTCAACGCCTCAAGGGTGGGCTCGACCTGGCCCGACTCGGCGAGCTCGACGGCATGCTCGTACGGGTCGCCTTCGCTGAGCCACGCATCCGCGGCCGACCGCCAGTCGCCGCGCAGCGCCGAGGCGTACGGCTCCCGGCAGTCCGGGAAGGGCACGGCCGGATAGCCGAGCCGATGCAGGTACACCAGCAGCTCGCCGCGCTGCACGAGCATGCCGGGACGGTCCGTGCGCTCCAGCAGCAATTCCGGATAGGACCCGGCCTGCCCGTGATCGCCGGTCAGCCACGCGTGCTCGATGTGCGCGAGGCCGGCCGGTACCAGCCACTCCAGCACATCCGCCCGGGCCGCATAGCGGGCCGCGAGCGCGAGCCACGCCGGGGCCTCCGCACTGCCCTGCCGCACCAGCACCCGGGCCAGAATGGGAATGGACTCGCGGCCGAGCATGCCGGGATCGTCGTGTCCGTCCAGCAGCTTCCGCAGCCCGGCCTCGGCCTCCGCCCACTGGCCGCGCATCAGCGCCAGCCGGCATCGGCGCGCGGCGAACATGTAGCCGTGGGCGCGGAAGTCCCTATCGCGGCCGAAGTCCTCCGCCTGCTCGATGTAGCCGAGCGCCTCGCGGTACTCGCCGAGCCGCCACAGGCCCTCGATGAGGTTGTAGTAGGCGCGCATGACGTACTCGTGGTTGCCCAGCTCGGTCGCTCGCGCCATGCTGTGCAGCAGTTCTTCGCACCCGCTGAGGTCTCCTAGCTGCAGTAGCGCGGAACCCTTGTAGTTACGACACAGCGCGGCCACGCTGGCTGCGCCCGAACGTTCGGCGATGTCAAGTGCTTTGTTCAGGTACGGCAGCCCGTCCTCCTCCCGGTCGATGAGGACGAGCAGGCCGCCGAGGTTCAACGTGGCGAGCGCGTTCTGGTAACTGTCGCCAAGCGGCCGGGCCAGTTCGAGCGCGCGCTCGGCCGACGCGCGCGCGGCGGCGGTGCGCGCGGTCAGCCACTGCTGCCGGGACAGGGTGACCAGGGCCCGGACGAGCCGCCGGTCGTCACCGTCCTGCTGCCAGAGCCCGGCGGCCGTGGCCGCCGCCGCCGCCGCAGAATGCAGCTGGTTGCTGTTGGACAGCGCCCACGCGTACGCCTCGCCGAGCGCTGCCCGCCGGGCGGTGGTCAGCCGGTGTCCGCGGGCGAGCACCTGGGCGTAGCAGGCCGCCGCTTGCCGGTGCGCGCCGACGCGCGTGGCCTCCCGCGCCGCCGCCGGGCCGTGCGTGATGACGGCGTCGTCGTCGCCGGCCTCCGCCGCATGGTGCAAGACCCGGAACGGATCGCGGTCCGAACGCATGAGAAGAGCGCGCAGCACGTCCGCGTTCAGTTCCAGCCGGACACTGGCCGGCAGCGATTCCGCGACAGCCCGGCGGGCGAGTTCGTGCCGGAAGGCCACGACGCCAGCACGTACTTCCACGACGCCGGCCCGCTCGGCCTCGGCGACCGGTGCCAGGTCGTCGACCAGGACGCGGAGCAGGTCCACCTCTATGCCGGACGGAACGACCGCGAGCCGGTCCAGAGCGGTTTGAGCCGCTGGGCTCAAGGTACCTACCCTGGCCAGCACCGCGTCGACGACCGTCGGCGGCACGACGGCACCCGGGTTGGCGAGCACCTCGGTGACGAAGAACGGATTGCCGCCGGTGAGCCGGAACAGTTCGCCGGGATCGACGTTGGTCGAGGCGGCCATTTCGCGGACCGCGTCCGAGGTGAGCCGCGTCAGCTGCAACCGGGTGGCCGCCATGCTGCCGAGCGCGCCGAGAACGCCGCGCAGCGGATGGTCCCGGGCCAGGGCGTCGTCGCGGTAGGTCACCAGCAGCACCGCGGGCAGGTTCTGCACCCGGGTACCGAGGTAGCGCAGCACGTCGAGCGTCGCGCCGTCCGCCCAGTGGGCGTCCTCGATGACGAGCATGGCCGGCGACGGCGGCGACGCCAGTTCGTCACACACGGCCGCGAACACCAGATCCGGATCGGCGCGCGGGGACAGCGCCGCGGCGAGCGGTCCACCCGCGGCTGACCGGGCCGCATCTCGCAGCGGACCCAGGACGCGTGGCGTGAGCAGGTCCTCGCACGCGCCGGCGAGGACCCGTGCTCGGCCAGCCGCCGCGGACAGGGAGGCGTGCACGATGCTGGTCTTGCCGATACCGGCCTCGCCGAGCACCAGTACGGCCGACCCTCGCCCCTGGCCAGCGCGTTCGACAGCTGTGTCGATCATCTGCAACTCTGCCTGCCGCTCCAGCAGGTTCGGCATCACGAGGATCATTCTCGCACCGGGCCAGCGTCGGCGCCGTGGGGTGGGCGAGCACGGAAACCTCGCTCACGCTGGGCGGCGGCGTGGTGCTGTTGGTCTTGTTCGTCAACCGGGAGATGCGAACGCCGGCCCGATGCTGCCGATGCGTTTCTTCCGCAACCGGGTGTTCGCGGCCGGCGGGCTGGCCTCGCTCATGATGTACTCCGCGCTGTTCGGCGCGCTGTTCCTGATAACTCTCAGCTATTGCAGGTCGGGCTGGGCGCGACACCGCTGCAAGCGGGCCTGCGCACACTGCCGATGGCCGTCATGCCCATGCTGCTGGCGCCGGTGGGCGGTGTTATCGCGGACCGGATCGGCTTCCGCTGGCTTCCTCGTGTCATCAGCACCAGACCCAGCGGGACGTTCAGCCAGAAGATGGCGCGCCAGCCGACGCTGCCGGCCAGTGCCCCGCCCGCCAGCGGACCGAGGGCCGCGCCCAGCCCGCCGATCCCGCCCCACGCCCCGAGCACGGCGCCGCGGCGCGCGGGCGGGGTGACAGCCGAGAGCATCGTCAGGGTCAGCGGCGTGAAGAGCGCGCCGCCCGCCCCTGCAGCGCCCGGGCCGCCACCAGCGTGCCCATCGTCGGCGCGAGCGCGGCGGCAGCCGATCCTGCCGTGAAGACCGCCACGCCGATCGTGAACATCCGGCGCCGGCCGAACCAATCGCCCAGCGCGCCGCCGGTCAGCAGCAACACGGCGAAGCTGAGCGTGTAGGCGTTCACCGTCCACTCCAGGCCGGCAACCTGCGCGCCGAGGTCGGTCCGGATGGCCGGGAGGGCGACCGCCACCACCAGCCGGTCCAGCGCAAACGCGAACAGGGCCAGCGACGTAACAGCAAGCGTCCACCACAACCGTGACCGGGGATTCATCTCTGCCTCCATGCGGCTCGACAGCACACCGAGCACGCCGCGGCCGGCCGCCGCGTTCACGGCATCCCATCTGGTGCTGCCCACCCCTTACGGATAGGCAGGCGCGGCGATATGAATAGGCAGCGCTCACCGATGAGGCAGCCGGGGCCCCGGCGTCACGCTCGGCTCATGAAACCCGAAGCACCGGTCCCGGTGACCGCAGCTGGCACAGGCACCTGCAGCCCCGACGGATGCGCCCAGCTCTGCACGGAGCACGGCATGGCCGCCGCGCACGCTGCGTATCACGCTCGCATGCTCGCCCGCGCTCGCCGGATCGTCATCGACCCCGACCTCGCCGAAGATGCAGTCCAGGAAGCCTTCCTCCGGGCCTGGCGGGCCTGCTCCTCGTTCGATCCCGCAGGCGGACCGATGGTGAACTGGCTCCTCGTCATCACCGCCAACACCGCGATCAACATGGTCAAGGCACGCGTCCGGCGACCCCCGCTAGCGCCCGGCTCGGCCAGCGACAACGCATCCGCAGCCGGCATCAACGACATCGACCTGCTGATCCTGCGCTCCCAGCTGCGCCATGCCCTGTCCAGCATCGGAGCCCACCACCGGGATGCGGTGGTCGAGACGGTCCTGCGCGATCGTCCCCATGCCGATGTTGCTGCCGAGCTCGGCGTTACGCCCGGTACCTTGCGCACCCGCGTCCACTACGGGCTCCGGCGGCTGCGCTGCGTGCTCGAAACCGCAGAAGCGGCCGCCTAAGCCCGGATCCGGGGCTCCACACCCACCGCCCAGCGGCGGTTGAACTCGGCGCTCGACGACCGCCTCGTGCACCCCGGCAGGCCGCGGTAATGATCTTCCGCGTGGATGCCCCACGCAGGTCGCCGGGCCGTTGGCCCGTCCCGCAACAGGAATCGTCCACCGGACGCCTCGCCAGCCACTACCAGTGTCAATGTCCGAAGTCGTCTGCATGACTGACGTGGGGTTTCGTGCTTGCGTGCAGAGGACTTCGGATTCGCGGAGTGTCCTGAACTCGCCTGCACTATGGGTCAATTCGGTTCGTACTCGTGTGCACGGCGGAAGGGATCTCGGCATCCCCGGCCGACTGCTGCCGGATCGGAGAGCGGGACAAATTGGGGAGGCGGCTCTGGCTCGCCGGTGGCTCGGGCTGGCCCTGCCTGGTGTGTCGGGTTGGGGTGCACCCCAGCCAGACGTCAGCCGCCCGCCCTGATCACGTCCAGTTAGGGTCCTGTCCCTGGGCCCGGTCCACCTGCGCCCGCCAGCTGGGGACAGGCGCAACGGGACGCTATGCGGCTACATGCACGCCTGGGCGTTGGCCCGTGGCCCTCGGTGAGCGCGGGAAGCCGTGGAACGTATCGTGTGACGCCGGCCGTCAGCGCCGTACGGTCCTCGGCCCGGGCACGGGCCCGGCTCTCCCCTGGCTCCCCTACTCCACCTCCGCTGGCGGCATGCCCGGATTGGCAATAATCGGTGGTCCCTCCACCGGGTTGCCCGGTCCCGCCTTCTTCCCGCTGCCCAAGGGTGGTAGCGCCACACTGGTGATGACGGTGACCGCACTGGTGTGGCCGCCGACAGTCAGCTTGGCTGGCCCGGACGGGATGCCGGGCGCACGGAACCGGTACTGGCCGTTCTTGTCGGTGAAGGTCCGGAACACCTTGCCGGCGACCTGGAGGACCACCTCCTGGGCCGGTTGCGAGCCCTTCCCGGTCAGCTTCGCCGCGGCCGCCGGAACCAGCTGATCGAACGCGAAGGTGCCGAAGAGGTTGTCGTACCAGAGCTGCATGACGAACCAGTCCTGCGGTCCGGACACCAGGTTCGCGTCGACGGTGACCGTCGAGGACACGGAATCGCCGGTCGCGTTGGTGACCGTGATCTTGGTGGTGTCGTTGTTGCCGAACCCGAGCAGCTTGAAGATGGGCCCGGGATCCCAGCTCTGAGTGTCGCTCGTGTACTCGCTGTGCGTTGTCTGCTGCTTCGTCTCGCGGGTCTGCGTCACCTGATGGTCGAGCGTGATACCGAGGCCGTACTCCCAGGTCTCCAGTAGCGTGAAGCGGTCGGCCGGCAGCGTGGCCGGCGCCGCCCCCGGCCCGAACGGGTCGAGGCGCAGGAGGGCGTCGGCGTCGGCGGCGGAGATGCCCGCGGTATCCGGGTGGGCGCGCAGCCCCGCAGCGGTCACAAACACCTCACTGTAGCCCAGCGGGCAGATCCGCAGCCGGCCCCCGAAGTACGCCCACACCATTCGCACGTCCTTGAAGAAGTGCAGCACGTCGCCGACGCCCGGGCCGCCGATCTTGGCGCTGGTGGCGAGGGCGTCCGAGGTGGACTGGGTGAGGGTGACGGTGCTCTGCGTCCCGTCGGTGACGCCGGTCTGGTTCGTCGCGCTGAACTTCCCGATCACCGACGAGGCCGTCGAGAAACCCTTGCCGACCGCTTCCGTGGCGGGAAAGACGCTGAGCACCTGGGCGGCGGAGTCGAGGGCCGCCGTGAACGCCGGCATCGAGGTGGCGAAATCGGAGCCGTTCACCGGGGTGGTGCTGCTCCGGTCGTCGCTGAAGCCGAAGTCCACGGTGGTCCCGACCGTCTGGGCGGCGGTGTACTTCGCGGAACTGGCGCCGAGCGAGTCGGCCGGTGGCGCGTAGATGATCGACACCGGCAGCACCGGGACGGTGAAGGCACCGAGCGCCGCGCCGAGCGCACCGGCCGGACGCTGCAGCCGCAGCGAGTCCTGGCTGCTCACGCCGCCGGTCACGATGCTCCACGTCATGACCGCGGCGTCCCAGACGTCGACGAGGATCGTGCCCTGGGTCGGCGGCGCTGAGACGGTGGTGCCATTGACCGTGACGCCCCAGGTCGTGGCCGCGTTCAGGATAGAGAACCGCAGCAGGACCGGAGCCAGCGGCACGTGCGGCGCCGGAACGCTCGTGATTGTCTGCCGCCATGACGCGCTGACGGTGACCGAGACCCATCTGTCGACGGTGAAGCGAGGCGCCGGGTTATGAGGATGGTCCTTTGGGCCGTGCTCGATCGGCTCGGGGTCTTGCTCGACCGTCGTGGTCAGGCCCTGGAACACGCCGGTGGCCGCGTCCAGCGTGCCGACGTCGACCGTGACGTACGGCGCGGGCGGCGAGAACTCCGGCTCCAGCTGCTTGATCAGGGCGTAGACCTCGTCGGCGCTCAGCGTCATCGGGGCTCACATCGCTTCCTCGTCGGTTCTGGCCGGGTACCACTGTGTGACGTTCTGCGGATGCCGGCTTGGGCGTTCCCTTGGGCAGAGCGTGCCAGCGCGGCCTTGATACACGATTGAGGCGTGTTTACGCGGGACGCCATGAAAAGGACATGGGGAGCACACCGCTGCATGCTGCGCAAAGCAGGGGCCTGACCCGCCAGCCAGCCGCCGGGCGCTGAGGTCCGGTTCGGTGGGCCACGGTGAAAGTGAGTCCCGGCCGTGAGTAATTCTGCGGTCGCCGCGACGCCGCCAAGGCTGGTCAATCGCTGCCCGGTCCCGTCACTGTCCCGCCTCCCCACCGCGCCGGCGCCCGCTGCGGGCCGCCACTGGCGGGCGTCTCCCTTCCTGCCCGCCGCGCGCCTGGTCGAGTTCGCGCTCGGCGCGCTCAGCGCAGGCCCGCAGATCGGCGCGCGCTTCTTCCAGTGCCGTGGCGCGCGCCTCAGCGGCGGTCTCGATGCGGGCCAGCTCGGCGGCGTGCTCGCGGTCCCGGCGGGCCAGTTCCGCCTCCCCCGCCTGGATGCGGGCCTCCATGGCCTCGCGCAGCTCGTCACGTTCCCGAGTGGCGTCGCCGCGCGCCTGGTCGAGCATGCGGGCGCCTTCCTCGCGGGCCCGGGCGGCCTCGGCTCGCGTTGCCTCAGCGCACGCCTGGTCGCGGTCGGCCTCGGCGGAGCGGACGAGGGCCTTAGCGTCGGCGCGGGCACGGTCGATCGCCTGTCAGCAGGGGCCTTGTAGCCGGGCCGCCGTTGTCGGCGCGCGGAGCCGTCGGTCATTTCGTTGTCAGTGATTCGGTCATCTGACTGTCAGTGGGCCGGGGCGGATCGGTTAGATTGCTGGCCCGTGGATGGGCCGGTGCCCTGGAGGGCTCAGAGTGGCGTTCTGGCGGGGCGGCACTGGCTGCGCATCCGGCTCCATCGCCAGCCCCGGCCTGGCACATGCGCCTGCACAGGATTGCCCGCCTCATCAACCCCGCAACTGGCGCGGGCCTGGGACGCATCGCAGGCCGGGCGATACCAGCGCGGCGAGACGGCGGCCCTGCTGGTGGAGGTCATCGACTTCGGCACGGCGGGGACCGGCACAGAGGTGGCCAAGGCCCTCACCCAGCTGCCCCGAGCTGACTGGGCGAAGGAAGATCGGCGCCGAGGAAATCGACCGCGACCTGGTGAGCGGCTCACGGCGCCGGCTGGGTTCGCCGGCCCGGCGCCAGGAGGACGCCGTGGCCAAGGACCTGCTCCTCAGCAGGCCCTCGCTGCGCAGCAGCTCCCGGTTAGAAGATCTAATCGAAACCCAGACCTGCTCGAAAGCTGCAAGATCACGCTATCGGGAAGATCGAGCGGGGTGTATCAGGGGCAGCTTGCTGTGCTCTGTTCTGGTAGCCCGTTCACCCGCGCCCGGCATTGCAGTCCGGCATGAACCTCATCACCTGAGCCCTCCACAGCAACCTGAGATCGCGTGCTGAGCGCGAGAAGGAAGGAACTTTCCATGTCAACCCAACCCCAGACGCACGCCTCCGGGGCCGTGGATCCGGCCGACGCTGGGTCGCTGGCGTCGCCCAACCAATACCACCTTGCTGGAGACGGGCTTACCTTGAGCTATTTCCCTGATGGCTTCGGGCCGGTCGGACCCGGTGGACCGGCTCGGCTCTTCTATCAGGACACCGTCTTTGACGGTGACCAGATTCGAACCATCGAGGTAGAGGATCTCGGCACGATCGTCAGCGTCACGCTGAAGCAGACGGTCGACGTCGGCGCGACCACCTTCAGTCTCCTACTTCCCGTGGTGATGCTTCCAAACGACCTGCATGCCTCCGCCCCGATCGAAACCGACGGCATCACGACGTTCCACAGAAGCTTCATAACCGGAATCGGCCATGCCCAACGGGAGACATACTGCGTCACGCCTCTGCGCGGTACCGCTGCCCGCGGGCCCCTACCCCTGTAGCCCGGAATCCTCCCGGAGTCCTCATAAGGCATCCTGCTTTGGCCTCGAGCGGGCCCGCATGGGGGAGGGCCAGGACTCCTTGCCCAATGCAGGGCCTAAAGCAGACCAGCCCCATCCCGGCGGTGGGGAGGTGCCGCAAGCGGCAACAGGACGTCGGTAAGAGCCACGATCGCGCTTGGAGTCTGCGCTTACACCGGGGCAGACCCATGTCGAACACCCGCGTCCCCGGCTTGCCGTTCTCGCCGGGCACCGGGTTCCCGTCGGCGTCGGCGAGCGGAACGTGGTCCGGGATGTGGTCACGGGTCAGCGCGACGTGCTCGCGCACGTAGCCCAAGAGGTCCAGCACGCTGGTGTCGGCGCTGGTGGCCTGAAGGCGCCAGCGCGCTGACCATGGCCAGCATCGGCGCCCGGTCGTTGCGGAAGTGCCGGGCGACCAGCGGCACATGGTTGTCGCCGTGGTGCGCGGTGACCTTGTCGATGTCGCTGTACTGCGCCCGAACCCGCCTTGCGGGCGGACGCGAGCGCGGCCCGCTCCTTGGCTGCGGCCGAGCCGTCGGGGTCGATGTGCTCCAGCACCGACCGGTAGCTGGCCACCAGCCGCTCGATGATCTCCCGGTGCTGCTGCTTCAGCGCCTCCAGCTCGCTGCGGGACCGCTTGGTCAGGGTGGCCACCCGCGCCGGCAGAACATCTCCGCGGTGTCGTCGCGGGCCTTGGCCTGCGCGGTGAGCATCAGGGCCGCCAGCAGCGCGACCTGCTTGGCCCGGGTGTAGTCGCCCATCACCGCCGCGTCGGCCGACGCGGCCTCCCCGGCGAAGTCAGCGATCTTCGACGGCGGCACGCCGTCCCACCACGCCCGCGCGTCGCCCAGCCCGTCCACCCACCGCTGGTGCTCCAGCTGCTCTTGCCCCAGGCCCCGGCTGGAGCAGGCGCTCCAGCCGCGCCGCGCCGGCATCCCCGAGCCGGGCCAGCACCGTCGCGAAGATCCCCTCGTTGACCCTGACCCGGATCGTGATGGCCATGTCATGTCATTGAGCGTGCGGAACGCCGGCAGTTCGTAGCCGCCCTCCACCAGCCGCTCCAACGCGATGTTGATCAGGCCGGCCGGGTCGTTCTTCCGGCGGGCGGCCTCCTCGATCGCGTCGGCGGCGACCTTCCGTGCCCCCGCCGGGTCGTGCACCGCCTCGCTGCGCGCCCGGACCAGGCTGCGGTGCCGCCCGGCCGTGCGGGGCCTCGGATGACCTGCCGGGGCGGAAGCCGCCCAGGAAGCAGCGGCGGGCTGCGGAGCGGGCGGAGAAGAAAGAAGCGGGGGAAGCAGCCGGGCAGCCCGGGCGCTGCGATGCGGCGGGAGGTCCCGGACCGGACCGAGGACTACTATCCCGAGGGCGCGTGCTCGTGCGGCGCGGACCTGGCGGATGCCGCTGATCTGGGGGTTGCCCGGTCGTTTCAGCAGGAGGAGATCCCGGCTGCGGCGGCGGAGCGGGTGCAGCACGACCTGCACAGCGCGAGATGCGCCTGCGGGAAGACGCACGTCGCGCCGCGCCCGGCGGGCGTGCCGGACTCGGCCCTGGGACACGTTCGGGAGCGGAGGGCGCTATCCGGCTGCTCGCGCTGCCACGCGGGCCTGCTCCAGCTGGTCGATGCTGACCGGGCCGGCACCCGGCAGGCCTGCGGCCGTCCACGCCTGCTGCGCACGCGACACGTCGCCACCCGCCTCTTGCAGCACCATCTTCTTCGCTGTGGTGCTGGGCACGGCCCCGTCAACGCCGAGATCCATCAGGTGCGCCAGCATCCGCACCGACTGGTTCCGCTGCCCTGTCTTCCGCTCGTTGTACCGGTAGACCAGCACCCAGCGTCCTTCCAGAGAACGGGCCCGCTCGATCAGCGCCTGTCCGCGGTCGGTGTCCTTCTGCTCGGTGCGGATCGGCTCGCTCTCGCCCGACGGCAGGCGCAACGTGAGCAACCCGCGACGGCTGGATTCCTCGATCTCGACCTTCTCCAGGAACGCGATGAAGGTCCGTGCTGACTCCAGCCGCTCGATGTCCTGCCTCGCCTGCTGGGCGATCAGGTGCAGGTCCACCGTCAGGCCGTGCACCCGGCGGCCCCATGCCGCCTCCTCACCGGGAGGACACGGCCCCGCGGCCTGGGCGGCCGCGATGACGAGGCTGTAGTGGCTGTTGTCCACGCTGCCCATTATCGCGCTCGGGGCTCGACGGCCCGCTCACTGCCACGCGGCGGCGGGGACCTCGTGGGTGGCGCTCACGGGGCGGCCTTCCTCGCGGCCAGGGCGGACAGCAGCTCGTAGCCGGCGTGCGCGGCGGCGATGCCGGTGATCTGGGCGTGATCGTAGGCGGGCGCGACCTCGACGATGTTGGCGCCGATGAGGTTGAGCCGGGCGAATGACCGCAGCGTGGCCAGCAGCTCCCGGCTGGAAAGGCCGCCCGCCTCCGGAGTCCCGGTGCCGGGCGCGTGCGCCGGGTCGAGCACGTCGATGTCCACCGAGACGTAGACCGGGCGGTCACCCACTCGCTGCTGTATGCGTTCCACCATGCCGGCCACGCCGAGCTGCTCGACGTCGGGCGCCGATATCACCTGGAAACCCAGGTCGGTGTCCTCGATGAGGTCAGTGTCGGCGTACAGGGGCCCGCGGGTCCCCGCGTGCAGGCACCCGGACCGGTCCAGCAGGCCTTCCTCCGATGCACGCCGGAAGGGGGTGCCATGGGTGTAGGCGGCGCCGAAGTAGGTGTCCCAGGTGTCGAGGTGGGCATCGAAATGGACGACGGCCAGCGGGCCGTGCACCGCCGACAGCGCCCGCAGCATCGGCAGCGCCACCGTGTGGTCACCGCCGAGCATCAGCACGCACCGCGCGCGTTCCAGCAGATCGCGCGCTCCCCGCTCGATTTCGCCGATCGCCTGCTCGATGCTGAACGGGTTGACGGCCAGATCCCCGGCATCGGCGACCTGCTGGCTGGCGAACGGCGATACCTGCAGCGCCGGGTTGTAGGGGCGGAGCAGCCGGGATGACTCCCGGATATGGGACGGGCCGAAGCGGGCGCCCGGCCGGTAGCTGACCCCGCTGTCAAACGGCACGCCCAGCACGGCGACGTCGGCGTGCGGCACCTCATCGAGGCGCGGCAGACGGGCGAAGGTGGCCTCTCCCGCGTAGCGGGGCACCCGGGTGGCGTCCACCGGCCCGACGGTACCGCCGGCGATGATCCGCGGAGCAGGTTCGGTCATGGCATTCCACATCCCAGCTTCTCGTCGTGCGGACGCCGGGCCGGCGCCGGCTGCTGATCTGCGCGCCGCCCGGCGGCGCGCCGGCTGACGGTGCCTGCACATCGCCGGGGGCCTGCCCGCCGAGGGCGGCCGCCTCGGCCACGTCGATGGCGAGGAGCTCGCGCTCGCTGGCCTCGATCGCGGCCTGCTCGGCGGCCAGGTCGAGTGAGCGCGACAGCAGGAAATAGGCGATCCCGGCGACTGCCAGGCCGACCAGCCAGGCGTAGTCGACGCCGTTGGTCACGTGGGCCGGGAAGTAGCCCTTATAGGACAGGCCGGCGATGGGCGGCAGGTTCATGAACGGGATCTCGGCGGCGAAGCCGACGAAGTAGGCCGTCAGGCCGCGCCAGCCCCAGGCGCCGTAGACGCCGTCCGGGCGGAAGATGTCGGTGATCGCGTAGTGACCGCGGCGGACGAAGAAGAAGTCCACCAGGTTCAGCGCGGTCCACGGCACGAGCAGGTACAGCATCAGCGTCAGCGAGTTGAGCACCGCGGACACAGGAACCACAGCATGGCCTGCTGCCAGGTCTTGCCGTGCCGCTCCGTGTCGGGGATCCAGTCGATCGAGTGCACCTCGATCTGGCCGAGCAGCCCCCGCTCGGCCTCTTCCTCGACCGTGGGTTCGCGGGACTGTGTTGCCATGACGCCTCCCAGCTGGGGTGTGACCTGCCTCATAAGCTATGATCACCACGTGTTTCCTAGGTGTCAACCTTTGTTTCCTTATCGTTGACATTGGTTTCATGACGGGATCCGGTGGTGTCATAATTGGCCGTGGGTCCAGGCCCCCGGCGCCAGGATCGGGAGGAGGACTGATGCCCAGCACTGACAGCGGGAACGGCACCCAGCCAGCCGTCCCTGACGGCACGCGGATTGGCGCGCAGCTGAAGGCGGCCAGGCTCGCCGCCCGCAAGACCATCGCGGAGGTGGCCGAACAGAGCGGGCTGACCAAGGGATTCGTGTCCAAGCTGGAACGGGACCTTGCGAACGTCTCGGTGGCCTCGCTGATCCGGCTCTGCGAGGCCCTGGACGTCTCGGTCGGCTCCCTGTTCCAGGCATCAATCGGGGAGGTGGTCCGGCGCGGCGCCCGCCCGCCCATCAACTTCGGCGGCCACCGGGTTAAGGAGTACCTGCTCACGCCGTCCGGCGAGAAGCGGATGCAGGCCATCCTGTCCGACATCGAGCCCGGCGGCGGGAGCGGGGACGAGCCCTACTCGCTGCCCGCCGACGTCGAGCTCGTCTTCGTCCTGGCCGGGCAGCTGCAGCTCACCATCGCCGGGGAGCAAGTCGGCCTGGAGCAGGGTGACGCCTTCACCTTCCCGGCCAGTACCGGGCATACCTTCCGGGTGCCCCGGTCAGCCGGGCCCGCCCAGGTGCTCTGGGTATTCTCGCCCGCCCTGCCCGAGACCGGCATCGACGTGCGGCGGCCGGCCAGCGACGAGGAACGCGATGACCACGGCGGCGGACATGAACAAGCAGACGGTGATCGCTTACCCGCCTGGGTCTGGTGCTCAGCGGATGTAGAACTCGTCGGCGTCGTACTCGGTGAACTGCATGTTCGCCGTCACGTCGGTCATGCCGAGCGACTGGAACGCGGGGAAGAGCTGCTCGGCAGCCCACCGGTCCATGTGGGCCTTGGACTGCCACACGGTCACCACGTGGAGCCCGTTCTCGTCCGTGCCGGCCGCGCCACGGTGGCCGATTCTGATACGAGTCCGGATAGGCCGGTCCCCGCGAAGGCATAGTCAGCTGCGGAAGCGGCGGTGCAGGTCATGGACCTGCTCGTCGAGGCCGGGCACCGGGCCCCGCACGACCACGCCAGGAGCGACCTCGCTGATGGCCAGCGGCCGCACCGGTGACGGGGAAACCCCGAGCTCGGCGAGCCAGCCGGCCATCTGCGCGGTTGAGCTGACGTACACGATGCGGCCGAGGCCGACCCAGGCGTGGGCGGCGGAGCACATCGGGCAGTGCTCCCCCGAGGTGTACACCGTCGCGCCGGCGCGCTCCCCCGCGGTCATGTTCGCCGCGGCCCAGCGGGCCAGTTCCAGCTCGGGATGGCGGGTCGCGTCGCCCGCGCTGACCTCGCGGTTGCGGTCTTCGGCCAGCACGCGGCCATCGGCCGCGACGAGCACGGAGCCGAACGGGAAGTCCCCTGCGGCCACCGCCTCGGCCGCCAGTTCCACGCAGCGGCGCAGGTGAGGCAGGTCCTCCGGGGAAATGCCGGCGGGATCGGCGCCCGCTTGCCCAGCTTGTGCCACCATCGCTCCGTTCGGAATTAAGCGTTAATCGCCGTTACTGGCTGGCGAGCTCACGCTCCAGCGGAGTCCGGAAGCGCGGCGTGACCGGCGCTGGTCCGATCCAGTCCTGAAGCCGTCGCGCCTCGGCGTCAATGGCCGCCGAGGCCTCCGTACCGACGTCCTCAAGCAGCCGGACCGCGATCTCGCCGTCCCCGCGCTGCGCCCAGCCGCCGACGATCCGGCCGTCCCACCAGGCCGTCGGGCCGATGTTCCCCGACCGGTCGAATAGCGCCGGGGCGTGGTCGCCGACGTACCAGCCCCGCTCGCGCCAGCCCATCGCGGTCGGATCCAGGGCGGGCAGCAGCGCCACCCACGGTTCTGGCGCGGCGTCCGGCGGTTCGTCGGCGGCGAGCATGATCCCGGGCGTGCCTTCGAGATCCACCGCCGCGATCTCCAGCTGGGCCAGCGCCTGCTTGACCTGCGCGCCGGTCCAGCCGGCCCACCACTGCAGGTCCCCGGCCGGCGCCGGGCCGAACGCGGCCAGCCACCGGCGCGCCAGTTCGGCCCGGGCGCCGGCTGCGGTCAGGGCCACCCGGTCCTGGGCGACGGACCAGGAGAACTGGGTCGAGGTCCAGCCCCCGCGAGGGCGGCCGCGAACGATGAGCCCTTCGGCGGACAGCAACGTGAGCAGCCTGGTCGTCAGGTTGACGGCCCCGCCGTAGCGGTTGTCCGCGGCAGCCACGATCTGCGTGCGCAGCCGCGGTTCGGCCACCGCTAGTTCGGCGCCTGTCGCGGAGCCGCGCGCGGCCAGCACGCGCACGGCCGCCTCGCCCACCTCCTCGAGCCAGCTCGCCGCGTCCGGGGCGATGCCTGCCTCCTGCACGACTTGCGTGAGCTGCCTGCGCAGCCGTTCCGCGACCTGGTCCGTGCAGGCCGCCTGGATCACAGGCACGAGGGCGGCGGGCACGACGAACACCGTCCGGCGCATGCCGAGCATCCGCACGAGAGCGCGCTCGGTGTACAGGGCGTGCTCGATGGCCGCTTTGCCGGCAGAAGCGGTACGGGCCCACGCAGCCAGGTAGACCGACGCGGGGTCGGTGCCATGCAGCCCGATGATGTCCGCCACCGCGGCGGCGACGGTCCCGGCCCGCTCCCCCGGCGCCAGGTGATGCCGGACCGCCAGCCGGGCCCGCCGCTCGGCCACGCTGACCGTCCGGATGTCCCGGCCGACTCGGATAACGGCGCCCATGGCGACGACCCTACTGGAGCCGGCGGGTCCGGTAGCGTCGGGATCATGACCAGCTTCCGCCAGCCAGGCACGGTGCTGACCGACCGCGTATTCGCCGTCCCGCTCGACCACAGCCGCCCGGACGGCGAGCAGATCGAGGTGTTCGCCCGCGAGGTGGTCGCCGCCGCAAAGGCGGAGGCGGACTTGCCGTGGCTGCTGTTCCTGCAGGGCGGCCCGGGGTTCGGGGCGCAGCGGCCAGAGGGCAGGGAGTCCTGGCTGGACCGGGCGCTCAACGACTACCGGGTGCTGCTGCTCGACCAGCGCGGCACCGGCCGGTCCTCGCCCGCGAACCGGCAGACCCTGGCTCGGCTCGGCTCGGCCCGGGGCCAGGCCGACTACCTGGCCCACTTCCGCGCCGACGCCATCGTGCTTGACGCCGAACTGATCAGGCGCGAGCTGATCGGCGACACGCCGTGGGCGGTGCTCGGGCAGAGCTTCGGCGGCTTCTGCACGGTCACCTACCTGTCCTTCGCGCCGCACGGCATCGCCGAGGCCTTCATCACCGGCGGCCTGCCCGGGCTGGCCGCGACCGCTGACGACGTCTACCGGCAGACCTACCGCACCGTGATCGCCAGGAACGCCGCTCACTACGAGCGGTACCCGGGCGACGTGGCGCAGGCGCGGCGGGTCGCCGGGTTCCTCGCGGATCACGACGTCCGGCGGCCGGATGGCGCGCCGCTTTCCGTGCAGGCGTTCCAGTCGGCCGGGCCCTTGCTCGGCCAGAGCGGCGGCAGCCACACGCTGCATTACCTGCTGGAGAACCCGTTCGCGGACGGCGAGCTGTCCGACGCCTTCCGGTATGCCGTCATGGCTGAGCTCAGCTTCAGCGCCGCGCCGCTTTACGCGCTGCTGCACGAGGCGTGCTACGCCCAGGGTGCCGCGACCAGGTGGTCCGCGCAGCGGATCAGGGCGGAGTTCGGCGAGTTCGACCCGGAGCCTGCCATAGCGGGGGCCGCTCCCCTGCTGTTCACCGGCGAGATGATCTACCCGTGGATGATCGACGCCGACCCGGTGCTGCGGCCGCTGCGCGAGGCCGCCGGCATCCTGGCCGAACGGGACGACTGGCCGCCGCTGTACGACCCGGCGCGCCTAGCCGCTAATGACGCGCCCGTGGCCGCGGCCGTCTATTACGACGACATGTACGTGCCCCGCGAGTTCTCGATGCAGACCGCCGCGGCCATCCGCGGCCTGCGCACCTGGGTGACCAGCGAATACTCCCATGATGGCCTGAGGGTGAGCGACGGGGCCGTGCTGGACCGCCTGATCGGCATGTGCCACGGCGAGATCTGAGCGTTTTTAGCCGTTGGCCGGGTAGTCCGGGGGAAGAAGCCCGGAGGCGGGCTCGTTGCTGTTCGGCGCGGCCGGTACTCCCAGCGAGTGGAGCAACTCGTCGAAGTTAAGCCCGATCATGGTCGGGAACGGGCCGTTCCCGCCGATGCCCCCTGCTTCAGGAAGCTGCGATTCCGCGGACAGGCCGCCTGGCTGCGCCCAGCCGGTCTCGATGCCGTCGCCTCCGTCGAACATGGTGGCGATGACGGTTGAGGACGACACGTGCTGGCCGACCTGAACGTCCGGCGTGACGTCTTCGGCCACATAAACCATCAGCCCTGCATCCGGGCCGTTCGTCAGCTGGTACGTGATCCACCCTCCGCCCGGCCACCCGCTGGAATTCCCTTCCGCGCTAGTGATGACGGCATCGCCGAGAGCGTAGACCGGGCCGGACCCGCTGAAGTCGGCGCCCATGTCGATGCGCTCTGGACTCAGGCCGCCGACGCCACGCAACGGGTTGAGGTAGCCGGGCCCGGTGGCGATGCCGACGCTGACGATCTCGGGCTGACTGACCTGTATGCCCAGCGACGCGGCCAGCTGCGCGCCGAGCGCATCGGCCTGGTCCACCCAGGCGAGGCTGGGTGCTCCGGTCATCCAGCGGGCCGCGGCCGGGCCGGCCGAAACCAGCAAGGCCGAGGCGGCTACGGCCGCGGCCGCCACCAGGGCGGGCTTGCTCCGCCATGCGGACCCGGCCGGCACCGCTGTTCTGCGGTGCCCGCAAGCCGCGCCGGGGCGCGTGGCTGACCGTCGCGACTGCTTACGGTACCGGGCGGGCGTGCGGGACACGATCGGGCTTTCTGTCGGGCGCGGTCAACGCGCTCAGCTGTTAACCCACCAGGCTGCACCACACGCAGGTATCGCTGGGCCGGAACTACGTAACAGCCCAGCATGAATACGCGATGTCACATGCCCTGCCGGGCGCGGACGGCTGGCGTCAGGACCTCGCCGACCGCCTCGACCAGCAGCGTCACCTCGTAGGACACCAGGTCCGTGTCGCACTCAGGAGCGGCCAGGACGGCCAGGCTCGAGCCGTCGCTAATCGTCTTGATGAGCATCAGGCCGCCTTCCATCTCCACCAGGGCCTGAGTGGGCTGGCCGGCGTCGAAGACCCGCGCGGCGCCCTGCATCAGGCCTGCCAGGCCCGAGGTGATGGCCGCGAGTTGCCCGGCGAAGGCAGCCGGGATGTGCTCCGACAGCGCGAGCGGTACGCCGTCCGCGGATACCACCACCGCGTGCGCGACATCAGGAACCCGCGCGGCGAAGTCGGTGACAAGCCAGTCCAGGTCCTGGCGGTATGCGTAGCTCAACGATCGGCTCCCTCTTGCGTGCGGGATGTCTGGCCCTCAGCCCGGCGAGCTCCGCGCTGGAAGCCGCTCAGGCGGCTACGAGCCAGTTCCGGTGATCGCAGCCGCGGCCCGGCCTGCAGCTGGGCCTGGGTGCTCTCGGCCGGGCGGCTGCCTGCGTGGCGCCCGCCGCCCGCCGATCCGGGAAGGAGATTCGCCCGCGGGACGCGCGTGGGCAGTCCGGCGATCGTCCGGTCGCCGCGGACCGGATTGGTGATGATCTGAGCGGCTTGCCGGCCTTCCGCCCACCAGCCTGTCCCGGCGAGCCCGCCGTCATCCGCCTGCGCGGCGGCCCCGGCCGGACCCGTGGCGGACGCGCCGAGGTCGCGGAACCAGCCCGATGCCGCCGGGCCGGCCGCCCGGGCCGAGCCGTTCGCGGGCTGGCGTTCTGCAGCGGAGCGGGTGGCGACGCTGTGACGGCCGGGCATGCGCCTGGACACTGATACGTCGATCGCGGGCGTACTGTCCAGCCGCCAGTTCATCTCCGCCAGCCGGGCCTCGGAAACGCCAACCCCGCTGTCGCTGACCTCGATAAGGACTCCTCCGCTGGCCAGTTCCCTGGCTGACACGTGTACCTGCGTGTCCTTGGCGGAAAAGACCGTCGCGTTCTCGATAATCTCGGCGAGCAGGTGCGCTATGTCGGATACCGCCCGCCCGGAGACCGCGATCCCCGGCTGGATTCTCAGCGCCACCCTGTTGTACTGCTCGATCTCCGATGCCGCCGCCCTGGTGACGTCGGTGAGCGATACCGGTTCGCTCCACTTTCGTGCGCCCTCGTGCCCGGCCAGCAGGAGAAGGTTCTCGGAGTTCCTGCGCATCCGGGTGACCAGGTGGTCCATCGCGAACAGGTTGGACAGCCGATCGGGATCTTCCTCGTTCTGTTCCAGCGAGTCGATCATGCGTACCAGCCGCTCGATCAGCGACTGACTGCGCCGGGACAAGCTGACGAACACCGCGTTGAAGCTGCTGCGCAGCAGCGCCTCGTTTCCGGCCAGCCGCACCGCCTCCGCATGCACCTGGTCGAACGCGCGAGCGACCTGCCCGATCTCGTCCGCGGACAGCACGTCGATCGGCGCCACCTCCAGGCTGGTAGTGGGGTCCTCGGCCTGGCTGAGCTGCCGGACCCGCTCCGGTAGCTGCACCGTCGCGATATCGAGAGCCCCCGCCTGCAGCCTGCGCAGCGGCAGGACCAGGGACCTGGCGACGGCGAACGTGGCGACCAGCACCAGGAGCAAGACCAGCACGGTCAGGACGGCGGTGAGCAGCGCGGACTGCTCCGCGCCCCGCTGCAGCGCCTGGGCGCGGGCGACGATGTTCGCGGCTACCCCTAGCTCCACCGCCTGCATCTTGTCGATCGTGTCGGACATCGCCGAGTACCACCGCGCAGGCGCCTGGTTCTGGCTGATGCCTAGTTGCGTGATGTCGGCCGGGTTGCCGTCGGTAAGGATGAAATCCTCGATCCCCTCGGCCAGGTTCACCCCCGGCCCGGCGACAGTAGTGTTGAAGGAGTTCTGTTCCGCGGGCGTGGCCGTCGTTTCGAACGACGCCTTGTCAATGAGTTCCTCGGACAGCGCCGTGGTCAGCGCCTGCTGCTCGGCGTCACTGAAAAACTGCTGCGTAAACGTGTTGAAGAAGAGCGCGCGCTGCTGGGCGGCCTCATCCTTCGCCAGGGACAGCGAGTCGAGCGTCCGGACGTCGTTGGCCAGGCTGGAGTCAGAGGTCCCCTGCGCGATCTGGTCGTTCAGGGTGATCATGTCGCTGATGGGTGCCGCGTAGTCGGCGATTACCGCCAGCGGGTCCTGGCTAGCCCCGGCCGTCGTGCGCAGCTCCCCGAGGTTATTGATCACCGACACCACGGTGGCCGCGCTGGCCTGGATGTTCGCCGGGAACGAACCGCCGATGCCGGCCGCCAGCGTCCGGACCCTGGCCGCGGCGGCGTTGGTCACGTTGTACCAGGGCCTGAGGGTGCCGGGGTTGCCGCCAGAGATGACCCCGGCCGTCTCGTCGCGCTCGTCCTGCAAGGCCTGCACCAGGCCGGTCACCTGCTGCCCGAGGCTGGCGAGTTGCGACACGCGGCCGAATTCGGCCGCGCTGCCCGCCGCCGCGGCTACCCGCAGGCCGCCGAAAACAAGGCCCATCACGAGCGCCATCACCATCACGGCGATCAGCCGCCACGACACCGGCCAGTTCTGCAAGGTCAGTGGCCGCGCACGGCGGGAATCGAGGACTGCAGGCTTGGCGTGCTGGCCGGCGTTACCGGCGCTGAGCTCGGCGCTCGCTACCCCATGGTTTCCCATCGCTTCCGTCCTTGCTGGGAGCGAGCTCTCTTCAAGCGCTTTCCTTTTCCGTCCGGGAACAATTTTGGCTGGTCAGCTGCTCCAGGCCGGCTTAGTGGCCAGGATCCGCTTGGCCCCTGAGCCGCCGGCCGGCAGGACCTGGCTGAAGTTGCCCCCCTGCCATTGGAAGATGAAGGCTGCCGCCGCCCCGTTCTCCCCCAGCGCGTCGAACTTCACCCGGCCCTGCACGCTGTTCAGCGTGACGCCGCTGTGCAGGTAGCTGATGATCTTCGCATTGCCGGTGCCGCCGGTCGCAGTGACCGCCTGGGCCACCACCTGGCCCACGGAGTAGGCCTCGGCCACGTCGGCGTTGACCTGGGAGTCGGTGCCGCCGTACTGCTTCACGTACTCGCTGACCACGTGCTGGCTCACCGGGTTGACGTACCCCGGGTACCAGCCGTCGGGCACCATCATCCCGCTGGCGTTGCCTGGCCCGACCGCGGCGGTGAACGCGCCGCCCTGGTCCGGGCCGGCCGCGGCGATGAACAGCTTCGGCGTGTAATGCTGCTGCTCGAACGCCTGCATGAAGGCGGAGACCGTCGGCACATCGGTCGAACCGAGCACTACGAGCTGCGCGCCGCTGGCGGCCACCTGATCGGCCGGCGGGATAGTGAAGCACCGATGGTGATGGGCGCCCTGGAGGTGCCAGGCGAGGTAGCGCTGCCACTCGGAGTGCTGCTGCTACTACTAGTGCAGCCGGCCAGGACGCTGGCGGAAAGCACCGCGACGACGCTCATGGCAAGTGCGCTTCTTGCGGACCGGGGGAGGTCAGGTCTCACGCTCGGTCCTCCTCGCTGGAAACGCCCCGCCTGCCCTGCTTCCGACGGTTATACCGGTCAAACGACCTTTGCGCTCAAATGAATGCGGCGAAATGTGCGTACTCGGGCAAACCATCCGGGCGGCTAGCGCGCCCCGGCGAGCTGGGTTGTACGCACGCGGTAAGTCCGCGACTGGATCAGTCACCGCGGTCATAACCGAAAATGCTGTCGCGGAGATCCCTGATGGCCTGGTCCAGTTCGGTGATGGCATGGCAAACCCTGGGCGTCGCCCGGTGCTCGCCCATCAGTTTCAGGGCCGACTCAAGGTCCAGGCCCGCGGCGAACAGCCGGCGGATCACCACGTCGTTGACGCCCTGAGCAATCCGGTCGCGGTCTTCGACCAAGCGCAGGGTCACCTCAGCTGAGTCGGCTGCGCGCTTACCGACCGGAACCTCTCCGCCGCTGGTCACGACGACCTGGGTGAGCGGCACGCGAGCCGCGGCAGGTGGCGGTATCTGATCGCCACCTGCGGAGTAAAGGTCACCGGATCGGTCCATCGCTTAGGTTCCTTCACACGGCCAGGGGGCGGCGGGCCGTCGAATGATGCCACCAGGGTCCGGAGTGGCACGATTTCGCCTCGTGCGCCAAAGAAGCCGTAGGAGCTATTTCATAGCAGCCTACGCTGTCATGTCATTCCTGCCTAGCAGCCGACCTGAGGTAATTCACCCAATCCGGAGGGACGACCACCTCGGCCTGCCATCCGGATAAAATGGTGTTTCTCGAAAAAAATCACTAGCCCGGTGGAGCGGGCTGGCCGGTGACGACCGGCATGATCATCTCTTGACGGGATGCGGTCCCCGCCTTGAGTATGGCCTTTACCGAGCAAGCGCGGCCGTCTAGAAGGAAGCTCCCGGTGATCCACGACGGTCAGCAGCCGCCACCGCCCGGCGGCGCAGCGGCGATGGTAACCGCGCTGACCTGGGCGGGCACCCGGGTGATGTTCGGCGTTCCCG
Organism: uncultured Actinomycetes bacterium; assembly: GCA_963739615.1. Taxonomy (GTDB): domain Bacteria; phylum Actinomycetota; class Actinomycetes; order Streptosporangiales; family Streptosporangiaceae; genus Palsa-504. The sequence continues at coordinate 120,636 of CAVUBD010000024.1, read as the reverse complement.
GCGGCGGCCCGAACCTGGACGTGGTAGGCGCCGCCGCAACGGCCGGCCTGCGGTTCGTGCTCACCCACTCGGAAACCGCGGCCACGGACTGGATCCGCTTCCTCAACCGGGACGGCACCATCGGGCACGAGCAGCGGCACAGGTACCTGTTCTCGTCCTGGAACACGATCTACCGGTCCCTGCTCGGCCTGTTCGACGCCGGCCGCTACCTGCTCGGCACCGAGGTCACCGAAGGAGCGCCGCTCGACGCGCTCATGACCGGCCAGGACGGCATCCGCCGGCCGGTGTCGATGCCGCCGGGCGCGGCGAGCGTGCAGGCCGTCACGAGCATGCGGCAGGCGTCCGCGGACCTCCTCGCCAGCCCCGTCGCCGAAGTCATTGCGCGCACGACCGAGCCATTCGTCCAGGTCGTGTACGACATCGAAGTGTCACGGATGGTGTTCGGCCGCACCTGCCTGATCGGCGACGCGGCGTTCGCCGTCCGCCCGCACGCGGCCGCGGGCACCGCGAAGGCGGCCGCTGACGGCTGGGCTCTCACGCAAGAGCTCGCGGCCGCGGCGGGCGATGTTCCGGCCGCGCTGGCCAGCTGGGAACGCCGGCAGCTGGCGCTCGGCGGTAGCCTTCTTGCCCGCTGCCGGGACATCGGCGACCGCTCGCAGTTCTCGGGCCGCTTCCGGCCCGGTGACCCGCGGCTCATCTTCGGGCTCTACGGCCCGGGGAACTAGAAGGGTAAGACCTCATCCATGAAACCGTTCGTTATCAACCGGCATGGTCGCCTGGTTTTTCCTGCCAATTTCCTCGGCGACCTGGATTTTTCTGTCCTGGACACGCTCGACCAGTTCGCCGCGGTGATCGGACGTGACTTCGAGGCGAAGGCGCCGACGGGAACCGACATACTGGCCCGGGTCGAGTCCGGGGCCTACCCGGGTCGCTTCGAGCTGCTGCGGGACCTGGGGCAGAACCTGTACTGGGTCAACCGGTACGCGATCACCATGTTCGACAAGCGGCCGACGCGCTGGCGTGACCTCGCCAAGCGCCGCGACGACGTTTCCTGCCGGTACTGACTCCGTGGGAGGACGGCGAACGCAAGGTGGCAGCGGTCGAGCAGGCCTTTCGCGCGCTCCCGGCGACGTGGGACGCCGATACCGAGAACGCGGTGTTCGACCTGCTGTTCGACGTGTTCCGCACCAAGCTGCACCACGCCAGCGAACTGCCGGCGATCAAGCCGACGGTGGCCGAATTCCTGAACCTGCCCGGCGCGCTGACGTTCGTGATGCCCGGGCACGACCCGGACTACCCGGTATTCCGCATCGAGGACATCCTGGACGCCGATCAGAGCGTTCCCGAGCTCGAGGCGCTGACGCGCTGGGCGATGGTGCTGCACAACCAGTACCCGTGGGACCGTTCCCGCACCGAGCTGCGCGGAGCCGCCGGGATCGGCGATGACGACTTCGTGGTCGCGTTCCACCCGCGCAACCGCGACGTGCTGGCCTTCATCGAGCGGGTGAAGCGCTCGGCCGCCCCGGGTTACGCGGCGGCGGCCCAGCCCGCCGGGCCGGCCAGGCGCGAGCCGGTCGAGCCGGTCGAGCCGGTCGAGCCGGTCGCGCCCTATCCCCCGATGCGGGTACGGGAAGCGTTCACGATCCAGCCGAAGCTGGCGGCGCTGGCCGTCGTGCGCGGCGAGCACGTCTGCGATAACGCCGACGTCATCAGGAACGCGAGCTTCTCCTGGTCGCCGATGAGCGCCGGGGAGATCGCCGCGAAGACCGGTATCGAGCAGCGCCGCTACACCAGCCGGGAGCCAGAGGAGCTAGCCCTGCACGCGGCCCGTGCCGCGCTGGCCAAGTCAGGGCGTGACCCCGCGGAAATCGGCGCCGTGCTGGTCAGCACCTGCACGAGCAACCGGCAGATGCCGTCGATGGCCTGCTGGCTATCCGGCGAGCTCGGCCTGCGGCAAACGCACGCCTCGGTCGATATGGTGGCGGCCTGCGCGGGGCTGCCCTACGGCCTGGCCGAGGCCATCAGGCAGCTCCAGGAGGTACAGCGACCCGTGCTGCTGATCTGCGTGGAGAAGTTTTCCGACAAGATAGGCAGCGTCCGGACCTCCCGGATGATCTTCGGGGACGGGGCCGCGGCGATGGTCATAGCGCCGGCTCCGGCCGGGCAAGCCGGGGACGTCGCGGCCGTGCAGACCTACGCGAGCGGGCCGCGCAGCGAAGTCAACTCGATCATCTGGCCGAACTCCGAATTCGACGGCGACATCACCGTGTACGGTCCCGAGGTCAAGGCGCTCGTGCACCGCTACCTGGTCCAGATGCTCGCTGAGCTCGGAGCCCAGACCGACCCGGATGACCCGGGGCGGACGCTGCTCGAGAGCATCGAGCTGATCATCCCGCACCAGGCGAACAAGACGATGATCCTCAATCTCGCGGGGAAAGCCGGGCTGTCCGCCGGCCAGCTGTACTTCAACGTCGAGCGGATGGGCAACGTGTCCGCTGCGAGCATCCCGATCGCGGTCTACGACGCCGTGCGCGACGGAGTGATCACCCGCCCGGTCCGGGTCTTCGCGCCGGGGTTCGGGGCCGGGGCCGTCGGCGGCTACGCGGTGCTGCGCATCGACCCGGCGATCGTCGCGGACGAAGTGGTGCTTGACGTCCTCCAGGACACCGGCCGGTCCGCGTCACCCGGGGCCGCGAGCACGAGCGACGACATCCGCGCCGCCTTCGGTGAGTAGCCCCATGAAGCCAAGCCGCCTTCCTCGCGGCGCTCAGCGTGCATCCGGGCGGCGGCGATGCTGCCGCCGGGGCCGCGGAGGCTTGATCTTCCCGCCGTCCGGGGCGGGGGACGAAGGCGGTGCCGCCACGGACGGCCTGTCCCGCCAGCGGCGGACCATTGCTTCGGCATCCACAAGCGGCAGGACGACAGGCGGCCCTAGCGGATCCGGCGCCACTGGACGATCCGCCGGTTTATCCCGCTGACGACGTTGCGGACCTCCTGCTCCGAGCGCAGGCCCGGCACCGTGTCGGCCAGCCGCTCGATCTCCTTGCGCAATTTCAGCGGCTCGGGGAGCAGTTCGTCGGCCGCTACTCCCTCCCGGCGCAGGTAATCCCGCAGCCAGGCTTGGCCGGCGTCTTCTCCCCGGTTAGGAAGCGGCTTACCGGCCCCCGGCAGATTATCGAAGGCCCCCCGCTCCGTCGCCTCGGCGATCTGCTGGTCGATCCACGAGGTGAAGCTCATCTCATGCGGCTTGCGCTCCGTCATGTTCAGTAGAACTGATGTCAACCGTCCCGGCTTCCCGCATCCCGGTACGGGGACGCTTCCACCCCCGCGGCCGGGGCCTGGGCTGATCTGATCGCGATCGCGTGCAGGTCAGCGGCGGGGCCGGCGAGCGGCCGGCCTTTCGGCTGACACCGCGTGCAGTTCCCTGGTCAGGTCGAGCCCGCGGACCGGGACCGGCCGCAGCGTCCCGGCCGCCACCTCGGCGGCGACGGCAAGGGAACTGAGCACGGCGGGGCCGATGCCGGCCATGACGGCGGCCTTGATCGCGGTGGTCGAGGACAGCTCGGCGACCGGCGGGGCCGGCCCGGCCGCCGCCTGCGTGCGCAGCGCGTGTTCGAAGAACCGGCGGGTGCCCATGCCGGCTCCCGGCTGACCAGCGCAGTCGCGGCGAGTTCGGCGGCCGTGATGCCGACCCGGCGGCGCGCCCACGGATGCGCGGCCGGGACCACCACGGTGAGCACGTCGGCGCCTGCCCGCCGCGCCCGCAGGCCGGCGGGCAGGTCAGGACCCTCCACGAAGCCGAGGTCGGCGGCTCCGGTCAGGACGGCCTGCGCCACCTCGGCGGAGTTACCCGCGGTCAGGGTGACCGTGGTGGCAGGCTGACGGGCCCGCAGCGCCGTGAGCCAGCCAGGCAGCAGGTACTCGGCCACGGTCATGCTCGCGGCGACCCGCAGCACCGCGTCCCGGCGGACGCGCAGCGCGGTGACGCCGGCGTCAAGCGCCGCCGCCGCGTCGACCGCGGCCTGAGCCCAGCCGGCGACAAGCACCCCCTGCGGCGTCAGCCGCGAGCCGCGCGGCGAGCGCTCGATCAGCACCAGGCCGAGCTGACGTTCCAGTCGCCGCAGCCGGGTGCTCGCGGCCGGCTGGGAGATGCCGTGAGCCTCGGCGGCCCGCCCGAGGCTGCCCAGCCGGGCCACGCTGAGCAGCAGGTCGAAGGGCATCAGGTCAGACACCCGCGCGGGCAGAGCCATAAACACAGATTATGAGTCCCGCACGGATTCTGCTCTACCGCCGGCCCGGATCCGCGGTGACGCTTGAGCCATGGCTACCGTGACTCCCCCGCACGCAGATATCGAGGCTGGGTCGAAGCACCAGCACCCGTTCGGCCTCCTGAAAGACCTGGAGCGGCCGGGGGACATTTTCCGCGACCTCGGCCCGAACTGGTATGCCACCGTCATGGGCACGGGGATCGTCGCCATCGCCGCCGCTGCCGTGCCGGTCCGCCTCACCGGCCTGCACGTGGCCGCGCGCGCGGTCTGGGCCCTGGCGGCCCTCGCCCTGATCGCGCTGACGGCCGCGTGGGCCGTGCACTGGATCCGATACCGGGAGCGGGCCCTGGCGCACGCGGCCAACCCGGTGATGGCCCAGTTCTGGGGCGCCCCCGCGATGGCGCCGGATTCGGTCTTCGGCGGCTGGCTGATGCCCGTCGTGCCGCCGATGGTCTCGGCCGCCACCGGAGCCGTGCTTATTCCGCACCTGGCCTCCGCCCAGGGGCGGCTGACCATGCTGCTCGGCTGCTACGCCATGTTCGGCATCAGCCTGATCGCGTCGATGATCATCATCACCCAGCTGTGGTCGCGGCTGGTCACCCGCAAGCCGGGTCCGGCGGTGCTGATGCCGACGATGTGGATCGTCCTCGGGCCGCTCGGCCAGTCGGTCACCGCGGCCGGCAACCTGGCGGGCGTCGCCGGGACCGCGCTGCCGCGGCCTTATCCGGCAGGCGCGGCGGTCTTCGCCCTGCTCTACGGCGTGCCGACCTGGGGTTTCGCGATGCTGTGGCTGGCCCTGGCCACGGCGGTGACGGTCCGCACCGCACGGCAGGGGCTGCCCTTCTCGCTGACCTGGTGGAGCTTCACCTTTCCGCTCGGCACCTGCGTGACCGGGACGATCTCGCTGGCCGCCCGCACCCACGCCGAGGCGCTGCGGGGCGCGTCCGTCCTGCTCTTCGCGCTGCTCGCGGCGGCCTGGCTGGTCGTCGCGGCCCGGACCGCCGCCGACTGCGCCAGCGGCCAGCTGTTCCGGCCGATGACCAACCGCTGAGCGACCGGGCGTAACGATCCCGTGTCGCTGGCGTCCCAGGCGATGAAACGGCGCTTTCACGGCGCCGGAGGCCGTGTTGCATATGCGGCTTCACCGGGGAGCGGCCCTGACGCCCTAAATTAAAAGGGTCCGCGTCTATGAGGCTGCAGGGTTGCCTCATCAACGCGGACCCCCCAAGTCATCTGCGCGGTAGCGGCAGGGAGGCTAACCGCGCCAGAAGCTAAGGAACTCTGAGAACAACTATGCCCGGCCACTTACTAAGGACCTTTACCTGAAGAAGTTCAGGTTTGGTTAAGATCCGCGGCGGCCCGCTGACGCCCCGCCACCTGGCGGCGCAGCTGGCCGCGGGACGCCTCGTGAAAGCCGTGCGTCGACAGCCAGTTCCTGATCCACGCGCCGTCCGGGTGCGTGTCAGGGACGACGTTGTAGATGTAGTTGAGCCCGTGCGCGGCCGCCTCGTCCTCGAGGTGCTCAAGGATGAAGTCGCCGGCCCCCCGGCCGCGTCGCCCCGGCGCGACGAAGAAGGTGATCCGCGCGTCACCCCACTCTGAGTCCAGCCACCCGTAGCCGACGGTTTCCGTGCCGTCGGTCACCCGCCACCATTCGTCCGGGACCGGATCCCCCGGCGCGGGCGCGGGCAGGCCGACCGCCGCCAGCTCGGCCGGGCCGAAGATCCGCTGCTTGTCCTCGTCCCAGCGCGGTGAGTTCTCCTTGGTCCACGTCAGCGTCATGACCTCTCCCATCACAGCGGCACCTTTGCCGTCCCGCCTCAGGCGAGGTGGACGTAATCGTAGTCGAATGGCTGGCCGTTGATGCCGTTGCGCGGCGGGGCGATCCATGCCGCGATCTTGCCTCGTTCGTGCACCGGCCACATCAAAGACCGCACATATGTCTTGTCGACGTCGGCCGGCAGCCACTCGCCGCTGCGGCGCTGCCACTCCCGCGCCGACAGCTGCTCCCCGTCAGGTGAGGCCTCGATTCCGGCGAAGGCGCCGACCTTGCGGTTGAAGGCGATGTGGGGCAGCTTCAGCCGCTGCTTGACGCCCGCCTCTTCCAGGATCCGGTTCCACCGCTTGACGCCGCCCTGGCAGTCCGCGATGTACTCGCGGCGCAGGTCGGTGTTCAGGCCGACCAGCGCGGACACCTCGGTCAGCCCGATGCTCTGCTCGCCAGTCCTGGCGTCCTCGGACAGCGAGTCCACCATGATCGAGTCGCTGGCGAGCTTGTGGTCGTCCTTGCGGCGGTCCTCCAGCCAGCGGCCCTTGAGCCCGGCGGTGTAGTAGTTGGCCACGTTGGTCGAGGTCTCGCCGCCGAACAGGTCAAGCGAGACCGAATAGTGGAAGTTCAGGTACTTCTGGATCACCGGGAGCGGGATCGCGCCGAGGCCGGCCACATCATCGGTGTCGCGCTCGCGCATCACCTCTACCGTGCGCTGGACGATCCGGTCGATGCCGGTCGTCCCCACCATCATGTGGTGCGCCTCTTCCTTGAGCATGAACTCGCAGGTGCGCGACAGCGGGTCGAACGCGGACTCCTTGAGCGTGCCCAGCTGGTACTTGCCGTCCCGGTCGGTGAAGTAGGTGAACATGTAGAACGACAGCCAGTCCGGGGTTTCCTCGTTGAACGCGCCCAGGATGCGGGGCGAGTCCTCGCTGCCCGAGTTGCGGTGCAGCAGCTCCTCCGCCTCTTCGCGGCCTTCCCGGCCGAAGTAGGCGTGCAGCAGGTACACCATCGCCCACAGGTGCCTGCCTTCCTCCACGTTCACCTGGAACAGGTTGCGCAGGTCGTACAGGCTCGGCGCGGTGGCCCCCAGGTTGCGCTGCTGCTCGACCGAGGCGGGCTCGGTGTCGCCCTGGATCACGATCAGCCGCTGCAGCTCCGACCGGTACTCCCCCGGCACCTTGTCCCAGACCGGCTCGCCCTTATGCTCGCCGAAGCCGACCTGCCGGCCGGGGTCGCGCTCGGCCAGGAAGATGCCCCAGCGGTACTCGGGCATGGGCACGTGGCCGAACTGGGCCCAGCCCTCGCGGCCGACGTTGACCGCGGTGCGCAGGTAGACGTCCTGGGTCGGCAGCGTCGGGCCCATCGTCTGCCACCAGGTCAGGAAATTCGGCTGCCAGGACTCGAGCGCCCGCTGCAGCCGCCGGTCCTCGTGCAGGTTGACGTTGTTGGGGATCTTCTCGGTGTAATCGGCGGTTGTGGTCACTTTGCTCAGACTCGCTTCCGGTCGAAGACGGCGCGCTGGCCGGTGCCGAACCTGCGCAGCGCGCCGTCCGGGCCAGATGCGTTGGGCCGGTTGAATATCCAGTTCTGCCAGGCGGTCAGCCGGCCGAAGATCCTGGTCTCCATCGTTTCCGGCCCGACGAAGCGGTAGTTGGCTTCCAGGCCGGTGAGCGCGTCGGGGCTGAAACTGGCGCGCTCCTCGATGGCGATCCGGATTTCCTCGTCCCAGTCGATGTCGTCAGGCGCGAACGTGATAAGGCCGAGATCGGCCGCGTCCTCGGCTTCCAGCGCGGCGCCCCGGCGCTTGCCGGCCGCCTCAAGGCCGGCTTCGTCGCCCCAGAAGCGGGTCTGCAGCCGGGTCAGCCCGTTGCTCATCGTCAGCGGCCCGAAGTTGATGCCGCCGAGCGTGATCGCCGCGGGTTGGGCGTCCGGGTCTTTGTCCTCGAACACCCCGGCCAGCTGGAACGACCGGTCGGCGGCCAGCGCGAGCTCGAGCAGCGACCCGGCGAAGCAGCTGCCCGGCTCGATCACCGCGAGCAGGCTGCGGCTTGTGACATCCAGCCGCCGCAGCGTGCGCTTGATGTAGTGCAGCACCTCGTTGGCGAACCAGTCGTCTTTGCTGCTCAGCAGCAGCTCGTCGTAGGCCAGGACCCGGGTCGCGTCGCCTTCGGCGCGGAAGACCCAGGTGCCGATCTCGTTCTCGTTGGTGCGCAGGTCAAGGATCAGGTCGTCGAGTTCGCGCGTCACCGCCAGGGGCCAGAAGCCGGCGCCCTGCCTAGTGGCCGCGGCCATGCCGGCGGGCGCGTCGTCCCGCGGCCCTCGTACCGTGATGTGGACGCTGCCCGTGTCCCGGCGGAGCTGGGCCGACACGTACCTGTAGCTGATGACGTCGCCGTCGCTTGTCTTGTCCAGCGGGGTGAGGGCGATGCCCTCGGCGTCCTGCGGGCGGTTCGAGCGGCTGGCCAGCTCGGCGGCGCGTTCGGCCACGGTCTCGTCCCACCGGGGCCGCGGCACGGCCTCGTCCACCAGCCGCCACTGGACGGCCTTCTTGCCCCCGATGCCTTCCGGCCGGGTGGAGAAGTAGTCGGCCAGGTCCCGGCGCACATGCCGCTTGTCGGTCACCCGGGTCAGCCCGCCGGTCCCCGGCAGCACGGCGAGCAGCGGCAGTTCCGGCAGCGATACCGCCGAAGACCTGTCATCGACCAGCATGATGTGCTCGCAGGCCAGCGCAAGCTCATACCCGCCGCCCGAGGCGGTGCCGTTGACGGCCGCGACGTAGGTCTGCCCGGAGTTGGCGGTGGCGTCCTCGATCCCGTTTCTGGTCTCGTTGGTGAACTTGCAGAAGTTCACCTTCCAGCCGTGCGCGGAGGCGGCGAGCATGCGGATGTTCGCGCCGGCGCAGAAGATCTTCGGCTTGCCGCTGGTGACCACGACCGTGCGCACTTCCGGGTGCTCGAAGCGGAGCCGCTGCACCGCGTCGTAGAGCTCGATATCCACGCCGAGGTCGTAGGAGTTCAGCTTCAGCTCGTAGCCGGGCACCAGGCCGCCCTGCTCATCGACGTCCATCACCAGGGTCGCGACCGGGCCGTCGCAGGACACCCGCCAGTGCTTGTACGTGTCGGGCCTAACCTGGAACCCGACCCGCTCGGGAACGCTCCAGGCGGCGGGGCTCGCGTCACCCGACGGGTCGTGCTGAGCGGCCAGAGTTGTCATGGCAGATTCCTCCCGCGTGGCCCGCTGCCGGGTCCGTGTCCCTCATACTCTACAAAACTTGAGTTACACGTCAAGACTTCGTAGTATTTTGATTGAGGGTTTGTCCGCGATCGAAAAGGGCCGATGACCCAGCCGAAGCAGTCCGTCACGGGTGAGCACGCGCCGACCCTGCTGCGCCGTCACGCCGCCGGCACCGATAGCGCGCGCAGCGTGCTGTTCACCGTGCTCGGCGAGCTGGTGCTGCCCACCGGCGGCGAGGCCTGGACATCGGCCTTCATTGACGTGTTCGCCCGGCTTGGCGTCGAGGAGAAGGCCGCCAGGCAGGCCCTGATGCGCACCGCGGCCGATAACTGGCTCGGCTCCGAGCGGATCGGCCGCCGCACGGTCTGGCGGCTCACGCCGGCCGCCGAGAGGCTGCTGCGGGACGGCACGGACCGCATCTTCGGGTTCGCCGCGGTGTCGGAGGACTGGGACGGCCGCTGGACGATGGTGATCGCGCGCACGCCGGAGACCGAGCGCGCGGCCCGGCACATGATCAGGACGCGGCTGCGCTGGGCCGGGTTCGGCAACGTCTTGCCTGGCGTCTGGATGAGCCCGCGCAGCGACCGCGGGACCGAGGTGCGGCAGATCCTCGAGGAGGCCCAGCTGCCCGACGGCTACCTGTTCACGGCCGAGTACCAGGGCGGCGGCTCGCTGGCGGCGATGGTCGGCCATGCCTGGGATCTTGACGACCTGGCCCGCGGATACGAGGAGTTCATCCAGGCCTTCAGCCAGCCGGCCAGCGCTGACCCGCTGGCGCGCGTCATCGACCTAGTGCATGCCTGGCGCCGGTTCCCGTGGATTGATCCCGGCCTTCCGGCGCAGTTCCTGCCCGCACCATGGAGCGGCACCGTGGCCGCGAAGCTGTTCGCGCGGCTGCACGCGCAATGGGCGGACGAGGCGATCGCCGAATGGAAGCAGTTGCTGTCCAGGACCTGATCAGCGGGCCGTCATCTCCTGCCTGCGGCACAGTGAGCCAAGATAGCCTAACGGGCAGCATCGCAGTACCAGCGGCCCAGTACGAAGGGATCATCGATGGCGGAGAGCATCTATTCGGTCAGCGAGATCGTCGGCTCCTCAACGGAGGGCATCGACGATGCCATCAGGGGCGCCGTTGCTCGCGCCTCCACCACCCTGCACAACCTGGACTGGTTCGAGGTTACCGCCATCCGGGGCCGTATCGAGGACGAGTCCTGCCATTTCCAGGTCACCTTGAAGGTTGGTTTCCGGCTCGACCAACCGCCAGCCTGAGCGATAGACGGCACGGCTGCCGCCGGGACCACCGCCATACGGCACGGTGTTACCTGGTGGCGTTTCAGCGCGCCATCATTTACGCGGAATGGCGCACGGCATAACGTGCGGCAGTGAGCTGCATCCCGAGCGGGCCAGGAAATATAACTACTGCATGGGCGCCTGAGCTTGCTGTTTAGCCCGATGGCTCGCGACCAGCCTTAGCCGGCGGCGGGCAGCACCGCCCGCGGGCGGGCCGCCAGCCACGGCGCGGGCCGCGAGAACAACTCCCGCAACGCGGCGTCGTGACCGGCCGCCACCGCGGTGATCAGCTCGTCGTCGTCCATCGGTGCTCTATTGCGTCCAGGCCGCAACTGGTTCACCGAGCCGGCGAGATTCTCTCCACCCGCCCTGCCAGGCTCGCTGCCCTCGCCCGTCAGGCGATCATGCGGGCACCCGGGCCTGGCACCGGGGTGACCTCGCGGGCCGATGCCAGGACGTGCCCGGCCCGGCAGGACAGCTGCAACCGGACCTGCTCCCCGCAGTCGCGGTGCTGCAGCAGGACCGGCGGGCCGGCCGGGTCCGCCTCGTAGCGGTCGCCCCACTGCATCAGCGCCACCAGCACCGGGTACAAGTCGAGGCCCTTGTCGGTGAGCCGGTACTCGTCCCGGCTGCGCTGGCCGCTTTCCTGGTAGGGCATCTTGCGGAGCAGGCCCTCGTCCACCAGGCGGGTCAGGCGCTGGCTGAGCACCTGCCTGGGCATCCCGGTGCGGCGCTGCATGTCGCCGAAGCGGCGCACGCCGGCGAAGACCTCGCGCAGCACGAGAAACGTCGCCCGCTCGCCGATGATCCCCACGGCCGCGCCGATCGCGCAGTTGGTCGAGTCGTAATCCAGAATCCAGGGCCGTCCCATGACGGCATGCTAGGTCCAGTTGACAGACTCAGCAACCTGCGTGATGCTGAGTCTATGAACCGAACTCAGGTGGCCCGGCCCGCCGGGCAGACCGCCGCTATCCGGCCAGCGCGTCCGGAGGACCTGGCCGCGCTGCGCGATTTCTTCGCCGGGCTATCCGCGCAGACCCGCTACCTGAGGTTTTTTGCCCCGGTCACGCCTACGCCGGCCTTGCTCGGCCTGCTGACCGGCAGCGGAAGCCCGCCCGGCCGGACCGGCGGCGGCATTACCGACGCGATCCTCGCCATCGTGGGCGGCGGCATCATCGGGCACGCCATGGCCGCGGACCGGGTCGGGCCCCAGGATCCCCAGGATCCCCAGGATCCCCAGGGCACCCGGATGACTGATATCGGCGTGGTCGTGGCCGACGCCTGGCAGGGCCGGGGCGTGGGCTCGGCACTGGTGCGCGAACTGGTCATCCGGGCCCAGGCACGCGGCGTCAGCGCGCTGGCGATGGATGTGCTGCACGGAAACCACCAGGTTCTCGCCATGATCGCCGGTCACTGGCCCGCCGCGCGCATCGGTCATGCCCGTGACTGCGACACCATCGATGTCCAGCTTCGGCGGCACCGGCCGCTGGCGCGACCCGCTGGCGTCCTGCTGGGCCGCCGGTCGACCAGCGGCTATTGACACCTCGGGCCGTCGCAAAGAGCATTACTCCGTACGCAGGTTCAGCGCTAAGCCATCTCAGCCGCAGCGGCCCTTGGGATACAGCCGATGAATATCGTCCGGGTCACCGCATCATCGGAGATCTTGCGCGGCCTGGATGACATCGAGGGCCTCGAACTGGTCGGATCGAGCGACCCCGGAGCTGATGAGGGGTCCTGGTCCATTTCCGGATACGCCACGGATGAGGCGGTCATCCAAGCACGTGACCAGGGCGCCCGCGTCGACGTGCTGCTGGATGCCGAGACCCGGCTAGCCCAGCTCGAGCGCGTCGCCGAGGAGACACGCGGATCAATACCGCCAGGTCCGGCGGCCTGACGCTCTGGTCGCCGACCCCGCGCACCACCCTTACGACGGCGTCGCCGCGGTCGCCGCCTCGGACTACCCGGCGCTCGACGCTCAGGCCGCCGGCTTCGTCGCCTGGTTCCAGCGCCTGCTGCTTCAGCCGGCCCAGGGGGACGACGCGTGGATCCCGTCCCAGCTGGAATACCAGTTCGCCGCGTCAGCCCCGCTGCCGTCCCCGCCCGACGCCGAGAAGGTCTATGCCGCCAGCGAGTATTACCAGGGTGCTCTGGACTGGTACAGCGTTGACGTGAGTCCTGGCCCAGCGCTCGGGGCCGTGCCCGGGTCCGGTACCACCGGCCTGCCCGCCGACGCCCCGCGTACGATGATTCCCGTCCCGGTGTCGTTCGCGGGGATGCCGAACACCCGCTGGTGGGCGTTCGAGGACAGCAAGACCAATTTCGGTGACATCGACGCCAGCACCACCGACCTGCCCAAGCTGCTTTTGCTGGAGTTCGCGCTGGTCTACGCGAACGACTGTCACCCTGAACGTGGCCGGCGGTGGTGACGTCGCGGCGGATACCAGCCTGCTGCTCATGCCCGCCGTGTCGAAGATCCAGCAGGGGCCGCCTGCCGACGGCGACCCGGATCCGCCGGTTAAGGTGCAGCCCAGGACGGTGCTGATGCGCCAGGGCCTCGATCAGGTGCCGCCCGAGCCGTATTTCGTGCACGAGGAAGAGGTGTCACGGGCCGGCACCCGCGTGATGCAGGCCTACCAGCGCACCCGGGCCACCGACGGGCGGGTGTACACATGGCTTCGGGTCCGCAGGCAGACCGGGCGCGGGGAAGGATCGAGCGGGCTGGCGTTCGACCAGTTGACTTCGAGCACGCTCTAAAACCTAGCCTCGGAGCATGACGACAACGCTGATCACCGGGGCAAACAAGGGACTCGGCTTCGAGACCGCCCGCCGGCTCATCGCCGCTGGCCACACCGTTTACGTCGGCAGCAGGGACGCCGGACGCGGCCACCGGGCCGCCGGGCGACTGGGCGCGCGGATGGTCCTCATCGACGTCACTGACGACGCGTCCGTCGCCGCGGCGGCGAAGACCGTCGATGCCGACGGCGGACTGGACGTGCTGGTCAACAACGCCGGCATCGAGATGCGCATCGAGGGGAACGTGGTGCCTGGCGCCGCGGAGATCACCGCCGACCTGATGCGGTCGCTGTTCGAGACGAACGTCTTTGGCCTGGTGCGTGTCACTCACGCGTTCCTGCCTGCGCTGCGGCGGTCCGCCGCGCCCGTCGTGGTCAACGTCAGCAGCGGCCTGGCCTCGGTGACTCGCGTCACCGCTCCCGGCACCACGGCGTACGACTACCCGGGGGTCGCCTATCCGGCGTCGAAGGCCGCCGTCAACATGATCACCGTGCAGTACGCGAAGGCGTTCCCGGACATGCGGATCAATGCGGTGGAGCCCGGCTACACCGCGACGGACCTGAACGGGCACATGGGTACGCAGACCGTCGAGGAGGGCGCCGAGATCATCGTCCGCATGGCGCAGGTCGGCCCGGACGGACCAACTGGAGGCTACTTCGGCGCCGAGGGCCCCCGCCCCTGGTAAGAACGCAGGGCCCAGCCGCCGGGACTGGGGCGGCACGCCGTCCCGGTCTTCCTCGCGACGCATTTCCCCGCGGGCCTTCACCGCGCCGAGGGCGCCGAGACGGAAGGCAGGGCCGCGAACGCGCGCAGGCCGGATACGAAGATCAGGCCGCCGGCCACGATGAAGATCAGGCTGACGGAGTTGAGGGTGACGCCGGCGAACGAGGCGCGGAAGCTTCGCAGGACGGTGCTCGTCAGCCAGCCGCAGACGACCACCGAGAGCATGGACGCGAACTGGTTGACCGGATTGAACACCGCCATCACACGGCCCAGGTACTCGCGCGGTACCGCATCCAGGAGCAGCGGCGCCACCGCGGTGTTCAGCATGGCGATCGGCATGGCGTAGCTGGCCAGCAGGACGAGACCAGCGGGGAAGCTGCGCTGCAGCGCGTAGCCGGCCGCCAGGACTCCGGTTACAAGCAGACCCGACCAGGTGAGCGCGCGTGCGCCGATCCACCGCACCAGGCGGCCTGCCGCCAGCGCGCCGACGATGAACCCTGCCCCCATCACCATTTCCGCCAGGCCGAAAAGCTGGGACGACGCGTGCAGATCGCGAGTCACGAAGAAGACGTTCAGTGTGCTGATCGCGCCGGTACCGCACTGGCAGATCACCGTGACCGTCAGCAGGGTGACCAGGAACCGGTTACGCGCGAAGAGCCGCAGGCCGACGAGGAACTCAGCATGCAAGCTGGTCATGCCCGCTTCGCCGGCGGCCGCCGGCCGGGGCACCGCCGCCAGCCGCAGGAAGCGGATGGCCAGGTAGGACACCACGTAGGAGGCGACGTTGACGGCCAGCGCCCACTGGAAGCCCACCGTGAACAGCAGCGGGGCCGCGATGGGCGGGCCGATGATCCCCGCCGCCGACGTGGTGGCCTCGGCGAGGCCGGCCGCTCGCGTCCGGTCCGCCTCACCATGCACCACGTCGCCAGTCGTCGCGAACCGGGCGAGGCTGAAGAACTGGCCGTTTGCGTTCAGGACGAACACGACCAGGTACACGGCGGCGAGCCACAGCCCGACGGGGAGGTCGCGGATCGGGACGAAAGACAGCCCGAACAGACCCGCGACCATCATCGCGCGGATCATCTCGGTCCGCATCATCGTCGACTTGCGGTTCCACCGGTCCACGAAAACCCCCGCGACCGGCCCGACCAGGGCAAACGCGGCGGCAGCGGCAACGAGGATCCCGCTGACCGCGGCAGGGGCCCAGGACCGGCCGCTGGCGAGAACCTGCGACACCCACAGCACGAGCGTCGTGGCGAAGACGCTGTCACCGACTGCGGACACGGCCTGGCCGTACCACAGTTTGGCGTAATTCCGGTTAATCAGCGTACGCTGCAGCGACGGCACGTTTACCTTGTGATTGCCGTAAACGTAATGCGTAGCGTGGTTCTGCCATGCTGTTGCCATTGTTATTACACGTGCTGCTTGGGCTGCTGATCTCTTGGTAGCCGCTGTACGCCGCGCACCGGCTCGTCGGGAAGCCGGAGCTCGCCGGCCTGACGTCGTGCCATCATTCGGGCTCTTTCGGAAAACAAGAAGTTTCGGTTATGGCGAACAGCCCGTGACGATAACGAGTTACTCATTCTGTAGCTCGAGGCACGGGTGCCCCGTCGAGTCACATAGGCATCATCCGTCAGTTCCGGACGTTCGCGAGATATGTCGTTACTGTCACGTTATTGGCCGAGTCGCCGGAAAATCTCGCGTTTGCCGAAATTGCGGGGCGGGGGGAAAGGCCAGGCGCCAGCGCCCCGCCGCCCTGCCCGGCCCTGCCCCGTGACTGTTCTGATCGGCCGTCCATAGGCCGTTACCTGCCGAAACTGTCGAATTCCCCGTTCCGTACGCCGCCGAGAAAGGCATGCCACTCGTCCGGCGTGAACCGCAGGACCAGCCCTCGGGAGTCCCTGCTGTTGCGGAGGCCGATTTCGCCTCCGGGCAGGCTCGCCACCTCGACGCAGTTGCCGTTGGCATAACTCAGAGAGCTCTTAATCCAGGAAGAACCTGAACCCGGCCGTTGGCGCGGAGCCCTGAGCGTAGTACTTCCCACGTTTCCCCTTTACTGGTTGGTGTCTTTTCCTGAACGTGCAGCTAATGGGGGTGGCGAGCCGGGTGGCTCCACGGATCGCCCCGCGTGCGGTTACCTGCGGACGCGTCATGGCCGCCTTGGGGGCACATCGGGCGGGAACGCAAGCGTGAAGTACACAGCCTTGCCCGCCGGGGTGCGGAAAGAGCCCCATTCGGCCGACAGAACGGCGACAAGCACCAGCCCGCCGCCGGTTTCCTTATCGGCTGGTCCGGCTTCCGCCGTCGGCTCCGGACGCGACGCGTCGTAGACGTCAATGCGCAGATAACCGCCGGAGCACCTGATGGCCAGCGTGACGGTCTCACCAGCTCCGTGCGTGATCGCATCAGTCACCAGGTCACTGGCGAGCAGGACCGCGATGTCGGGATCGACGGGGACCTGCCAGGCACGGATCACCGCGCGGACGTGGCCGCGGGCTTCGGCTGCCGCGACTGGTTCCCTGGCCAACCGGAAGCGACGGCAGTGCAGTTCGGTTGGACGGGTCGGTGTCATCGTGTCTATCCGGTTCCTCAGCTGGCCTGCTCGGCACCTGTTGCGTCGAAATTGTTGCTGCAACTTGCAGTGCAAGACATCGGTCAGCTGACGGATATTGAACGGCCGCGACACTAACTTGGAGCATTCGTTGTCTTGAATCATTTGTGTTTATGACGGGTTAGGTTGGCATCATGACCGCATCCCAGAGTCCGACCGCCGCCGAGGAACTGCGCGGTGCCGGCCTGCGGGTGACGGCCGCCCGCGTCGCACTGCTCGATACCGTCAGGGACGGTGACCACCTCGGCGTCGAGGCGATCGCCGCCGGCGTGCGCGACCGCGTCGGCCATATCTCCCTTCAGGCCGTGTATGAGGCCCTGAACGCGCTCACCGCGGCGGGGCTCATCCGCCGCATCGAGCCGGCCGGCAGCCCGGCCGCGGTTCGAGGGGCGCGTGGGGGATAACCACCACCACATCGTGTGCCGGTCGTGCGGTGCCGCCGCCGACGTCGACTGCGCGGTCGGCGAGGCGCCCTGCCTGACCGCGTCCGATGACCACGGCTTCTCGATTGACGAGGCCGAAGTCATCTACTGGGGCCTGTGCCCCGGCTGCTCCACCGCTGCCAATTCCTGGGTACCGTGACCCGCTAGTCCGGAAGGATTCCGCATGTCCGAGAACCACGATCCAGTAGTCGTCGAAGAACCGACCCGGGCCGCGGAGAGACCGCGGGGGCGAGCGCGGGGGATGTCCGGTCGTGCACGGCCGGTCCACCCCACCAGGGTCGACGCCAACAGCGAGTGGTGGCCGAACCGGCTCAACCTGAAGATCCTGGCCAAGAACCCCGCCGTGGCCAACCCCATGGGCGAGGACTTCGACTACGCCGAGGCGTTCAAGCCCCTCGACCTCGCCGCCGTCAAGAGCGACATCGCGGCGGTGCTGACGGACCTCCAAGGACTGGTGGCCCGCCGACTTCGGCCACTACGGCCCGCTCATGATCCGGATGGCGTGGCACAGCGCGGGCACCTACCGCATCAGCGACGGCCGCGGCGGCGCCGGCGCTGGCCAGCAGCGCTTCGCGCCGCTCAACAGCTGGCCCGACAACGTCAGCCTGGACAAGGCCCGCCGACTGCTGTGGCCGGTGAAGAAGAAGTACGGCCGGAAGCTCTCGTGGGCCGACCTGATGGTCCTCACCGGCAACGTCGCCCTTGAGTCGATGGGCTTCAAGACCTTCGGCTTCGGCGGCGGCCGGGTGGACGCCTGGGAGCCCGACGAGGACGTCTACTGGGGTCCCGAGACCGAATGGCTCGACGACCAGCGCTACAGCGGTGACCGCGAGCTCGCCGATCCGCTCGGCGCGGTCCAGATGGGCCTCATCTACGTCAACCCGGAGGGCCCGAACGGCAACCCGGACCCGCTCGCCGCGGCCCGCGACATCCGCGAGACGTTCCGCCGGATGGCGATGAACGACGAGGAGACGGTCGCCCTGATCGCCGGCGGTCACACCTTCGGCAAGACGCACGGCGCGGGCCCGGCGGACGCGGTCGGCGCCGACCCCGAGGCCGCCCCGCTCGAGCAGCAGGGCCTGGGCTGGAAGAGCACGTACGGCACGGGCAAGGGCGGCGACGCGATCACCAGCGGGCTCGAGGTCACCTGGACCGACAAGCCGATCGAGTGGAGTGACAGCTTCTTCCGGATCCTGTTCGGTTACGAATGGGAGCTGACTCAGAGCCCCGCGGGCGCGAACCAGTGGACGGCCAAGGACGGCGCCGGCGCGGGCACCATCCCCGACGCCTACGACCCGTCGAAGCGCCGCAACCCGACGATGCTGACGACCGACCTCTCGCTCCGGTTCGACCCGATCTACGAGCCGATCTCGCGGCGCTTCATGGAGCACCCCGACGAGTTGGCGGACGCCTTCGCCCGCGCCTGGTTCAAGCTGACCCACCGTGACATGGGCCCGGTCGTGCGCTATCTCGGCCCGGAGGTCCCGTCCGAGGAGCTGATCTGGCAGGACCCCGTCCCGCCGGTGACTCGATGACCTCGTCGACGCTGCGGACGTTGCCGCCCTCAAGGAGCAGGTCCTCGCCTCGGGCCTGTCGGTGTCGCAGCTCGTGTCGGCCGCATGGGCGTCGGCCTCGTCCTTCCGCGGCAGCGACAAGCGCGGCGGCGCCAACGGCGCGCGCATCCGCCTCGAGCCGCAGAGCGGCTGGGAGGCCAACCACCCCGACCAGCTGGCGACGGTGCTGCGCGCCCTGGAGGGAATCCGGCATTCCTTCAACGCCGGCGGCACGCAGGTCTCGCTGGCCGACCTGATCGTCCTGGCCGGCGGCGCAGCCGTCGAGCAGGCCGCCAGGAACGCCGGCTTCGACGTCGAGGTGCCCTTCACGCCGGGCCGCACCGACGCGTCGCTGGAGCAGACCGACGTGGAGTCGTTCGCCAACCTCGAGCCGAAGGCGGACGGGTTCCGCAACTACGTCGGCAAGGCCACCCGGCTGCCCGCCGAGTACCTGCTGCTCGACAGGGCGAACCTGCTCACCCTGAGCGCCCCCGAGATGACGGTCCTGGTCGGCGGTCTCCGCGTGCTCGGGGCGAACTACGACGGGTCCAAGCTCGGCGTCCTCACCGCCACCCCCGGGTCGCTGACTAACGACTTCTTCGTCAACCTGCTCGACATGGGCACGGTGTGGCAGCCGGTGGCCGAGGACGCGAACGCGTTCGAGGGCCGCGACGCCGCCACCGGCGAGGTCAAGTGGACAGGCAGCCGTGCCGACCTCGTCTTCGGGTCGAACTCCGAGCTGCGCGCGCTCGCCGAGGTCTACGCGAGCGATGACGCGAAGGGGAAGTTCGTGACCGACTTCGTGGCGGCGTGGGACAAGGTGATGACCCTCGACCGGTTCGACCTCGCCTGATCATGACGTCCAGGCCGGCCGCGCCCGGCCGGCCTGGACGCGGGGACTGCGTGCGATGACTATCGCCCCGATTATTCGTCATTGCACGCGAGGCGGCGGACCCTGGTACCACTGTCCGTTCGGAGGAAAGAGATCTTTATACCGGACGGACGGTGGTGCGTGCCGCCGGTTCTCAGCTCCGCGGGAGGATGAACCTCTCGACGGCGTTGGCGAAGCCCTCGTCGGTGTTGGCGGTGGTGACCCGCCGTGCTGAGCGCTGCACCTCGGGGCCGGTCAGCGCCTTGTCCGGCGTCACCAGCGTGCCGTCAACATCAGCCAGCAGCAGCCGGATAGCGCTGCTCATAGGGTCCTCCCGCTGAATTCGGTGAGTTACGTCGCTTCTGCCGCCACGCGCACCAGCCTCCCGGTTGCGAGGTAAGCCCTGGCGTCTGGTTCGCTCCTGATTATGACGTCAGCAGACGCGGTCAGCCTGGCCGACCTCGAGAGCGACCCCCATCCGGTACTCGCGCGGCTCCGGGCCGCCGGGCCGGCCTGCTGGGTTCCTGTTCTCGGTTCCTGGCTCGTCACCGGGTACGACCTCGCCGCCGACGTCATGCGTGACGCCATGACGTTCACGGTCGACGATCCCAGGTTCTCCACCGCCAGGGTGGTCGGCCCGAGCATGCTCTCACTCGACGGAGCCCAGCACGCCCGCCATCGAGGCCCGTTCACCCGCCCGTTCCGATCCGGGGAGATCCATGCCCGCCTCGCCTCGTTCACCCGGGTCGAGGCCGGCCGCCTGGTGTCCGCCATCAAGCCTGGCCCGGCTGGAGGCGCGAATAGCGATCGAGACGATGCTGGACGGGCTCCCCCGGCTCAGCCTGGACGCCGGCTGCTCAAGCGCGCCGCGGGGCCTGGTCTTCCGCAAGCCGCCTGACCTGCGGGTGCGCTGGAGCACCTGACCCGGCCGAGGCAAGGGCGGGGGAAGGCAGCGGGGCCTCCTCCATGTATGAGATGGAGGAGGCCCGGCCGGCCTCGTCACGCCCGCTCAGCCGGTCACCCGGCTGCGCCGCCGCGGCGCGCCACCCGCCGGTGCCAGACACCCGCACGAGGCGCCGGCTTCCCGGCTCCCCCCGCGTCCCGGGTAAACCCCGGACGGTGCCCGTTTCCAACGGTAAAAGTATTTCTACCGCCTTCGCAGATGCCGCGCAAGAGTCCGCGGCCATTCATCTCAGGTTTTCTCGCGGTCCACACGGTATCCACAGAAAGCCCGCGGTTATCCGCACCTGGCCGCGGTTATCCACCGGCTTATGCACACCCGTTCCACAGCTCACAGACAGTAAACCGGGGACCACCTGCCATGGCCGCGGGCCGCTTTTTCTCAGCTGATGATTTTATTGCCGGTAGATGCCGGTACGGCATACCCTGATCGCCTCCGCCGACCGGCGGAGGTTTCGGCCTTGTTAACAGCCGGCCGGGCCCGCAGTTGGCCGGGACGTTCTGTCACACTGGGCTGATGTTCCTCGCCGTCACCTACCTGCACGTCGTGCGCGCGCCTGACCCGAGTGCCCTCGCCGGCGCGGGAATTGGCTGGCACCGGACCCGCGTGGAGGAGATGTGAACTGGCTGGGCGTCTACGAGTACGCCATCGCGAATCTTCAGCCGGTCTCGGGGATATACCACGACAACTACATCGTCAAAGATCCGGGCCCCGGTCTCGATCCGTGCGTGGTCCGGGTACCGAAAGACCGGTTGCTGTCGCCGGACGTCGAGCCGCGGATGTTCGGCGAACCCGCCGTCCTTGAGGCGGCCTGGCGAGCCAAGGCCCCGTGTCCGCGGCTGTTGTACTGCTCGGTCACTCCCTCGTTCCAGGTTCACAGCGTCGTGCCTGGCCAGCCCCTCAGCGCCGTGGTGCCGATGGCCGGACCCGTGCCCGCGGTGGTGACGTCGGCCGTCAGCACCTTGCTGAAGGCCCTGAGCGAGGTCGCGGTCGACGTCCGGCCCGCGCCCCTGCCCGGCCAGCCGTGGGCTGAGGTGCCAGCTGACGACACTTCCGGCTTCGTCAGCGCACTGGCGACCTGGCTATCGCAGGTTTACGCCGACGCCAGCGACGCGACCCATGGATTCCTGGCCGAGATAGGCATCTGGAACGACCCGTTCATGGAGATAAGAAAACATTTCAGGCCATCATCCCGGCCATTCAGGCTTTGCCACGGGGACCTTGGCAGGCATAACATCATGATCGATCAGGAAGGCAACGTAAGCTTCATTGACTGGGAACTCGCGGTGTGGGGCGATCCGCTCTGGGATATCGCCGCGCATCTGCACCGCATGAGATACCCTCATATCCAGAATAAATTCGTCAGGCAGGAGCTGCTCGCGAGCTGCCGTGGTTTCTCGGGACTCAACTCCCAGTATGACGAATTGCGCACCTTCCTTTACATCGAAAGGTGCAGGTCGCTCGTCCTTGACGCTATTCGCGATCTGCAGGCTATCGCGGCGGGCACGTTGGAGAACGTCTCAGGCGCCGCGGCCGAGTACGCGGCCAAGCTCAGCCAGGCAAGTGTCACAACGGCGTCGGCCGCCAGCATTGAGGCACTTTACTTTAAATACGGCTCACGGTAGGTCAGGTGGTGACGTAGGGTCGTGTCCTCGCCGGATCGCCAGACTTCTATCATTAAGGTCGCAAGTGCACCAACCCGGAGGAGACGCGATGTCACAGCAGGATTCGGGCGAGTTCGCCGAAGAGTTCCGGCGGGACCGTCGCGAGCACGGCGGCGCTCCGCAGCACCTGGACGATGACCAGCTGGCCCGCCTCACCGAGGAGGAGCGCGTCGACGCCGGCCTTGACGCCTTCGACCCCGATGAGGTGCCGCCGGCCACCGATACGCCGCCGCAGCCCGTGGACGTCACCCAGACCGAGGAATACGCCGAGGAACGGGCCGAGGTCCGCCGGGAGTACGACAAGGACGAGTTCCTCGTCAAGGGCGAGCGGGACCCGTTCCCGCCGACCCGCTACGAATGACGCCGCCGCGCACCGCCAGCCGGATGCGCCGCCGGTCGTCAAACGTCACGCGAGAGCACGCGGCAATTCATTTCGCGTTTCTTTTCTGTCCACGTGAAGCCGGCCGGAAAGAAACGCTTCGGCGATGCTTATTCGCGAGTTTACGCACAACTAATCCACAGGTAGCTGTGGGTAAACCCGGTAACGCAAAGACGCCGCCGGCTAGGAAATCTCCTGGTTACTTCCCGGCCGCTTTCAGGTCATCGCCCGGCTGAATACTCCTGGCGCGTCCAGATACGGCCCGCGGGCCGTCAGGCAGGCGACGGCACGGAAAGCGCCACGCTGGCCTCGGCCGTGTAGGCGAGGAACGTCAGCGACTCCTGGAAGTACAGCTGCACGGTGTCCGCGTCGTGGGTCAGGTATCCGATCGACAGGTCCTCGCCCAGCCGCAGCTCGAAGTCGCCGCCGCGACCGGACAGCAGGAACGCCCCGTCGATGGCGGGGGCCCAGATGATGTCCCCGTCGAGAACCCTGGCCAGGTGCTCGCGGATCGGGTAGCCGTAGTCGGAGGTCTCGCTCACCATCGTGTAGGCCTCAGCCGACAGCAGCAGCGAGAACGGGCCGCCGACGCCGGCCAGCCGGAGCGCGCTCACCGCCTGGCTGACGGCGTTCGGGTAGTCGCGGACCTCGGCGGGCAGCGTGAGCGCCGGGTTGGACGAGCTCTGCCGGATCCCGGTGATCCCGGCGGCCTGGTACCCCTCGAAGATGGCCCGGTCCTCGGCGAAGGCGATCTTCCTGGCCGCGTCCTTGACCGGCTGCCAGTCCGAGTCCTGCGCGCCGCGCTCCACGTCGTCAACATCCCGCCGGCTCACCGTGAACGGGACCCTGAGCCGGACGAGCGGCTGCGAGGTGCGCAGGTGAGCGATGACGCCGTCCGCGGGCGCGTCGACGCCGCTCAGGTGACCGGTGTTCACGCCGGCTAGCGCGGGGCCATCGGGCCCGGCCACGTCGACCACCCGGCGGCCGGCCATGTGCTGCTCGAACGTCCGGCGCGCTTCGGTCTCGATGCCCGCCCAGGCCGCGTCGGTGATCGGAGCGAGCTCGCGGTACAGGTTGTTCATGGCTTTATGCTCCTCTTCAAGCTGCCAATGCCCAGGGAGCCGGTATCCGCCGGCCCGGCCAGCGTTTCTGAACTGGCCGGGCCGGGGAGATCCGGAAGGTCGTCGAGGAAGCCGGCCGACGGCGCGAAAAACAAGACGCCGGTGACGGCGGTGGAAAAATCAAGAATGCGGTCGGTGTTACCCGGCGGGTGGCCGATAAACATGTTGACCAGCATCTGCTCGGTCACGCTCGGAGTGGCGGCGTAGGCGATGTAGTAGGTGCCGAACTCCCCGCGGCCCAGCTCACCGAACGGCATGTTGGCCCGCAGGATCTGCCGCTCCGCACCGTCGTCGTCGACGATCGTATTCAAGGCGACGTGGGAGTTGGCCGGCTTGATGTCATCGGGCATCTCGATGTCGGACAGCTTGGCGCGCCCGATAACCCGCTCCTGGGCCTCGACGGGCAGGGCGTTCCAGGCCGCCATGTCATGAACGTACTTCTGCACGATGACGTAGCTGCCGCCGGCGAAGTCAGGGTCGGCATCGCCGGTCAGGGCCGCCGTCCCGGCCGCCCGGCCGGCCGGATTCTCGGTCCCGTCGACGAAGCCAAGCAGATCGCGCTCGTCGAAGTACCGGAACCCGTGCACTTCGTCGACCACGGTGACCGCCCCGGCCAGCCGGTCCATGACCTGGGCCGCGAACTCGAAGCACAAGTCCATCCGCTCGTGCCGGATGTGGAAGAGCAGATCCCCCGGGGTGGACACGGCCCGGTGCCCGGGGCCGGCGAGTTCGCGGAACGGATGCAGCTCTGCCGGGCGCGGCCCGGCGAACAGGCGGTCCCATGCCTGCGAGCCGACCCCGGCGACGCAGGCGAGCGGCGGGCCCGGAGCCCGGAACCCGACCGCCCGCTGCAGGCCGGCCCAGTCTCCGAGCAGGTCCCTGACGGTCGTCTCCCCGCCGGGATTGATGGTCAGTACCAGGAAGATAGCCGAGTTGGTGAGCGGGGCCAGTACCGGCTGAGGTTCCGGCTCAGGCAGCGGCCGCGCCACACTGGGAACCTGTGACCACTCCGTCACGGCAGTGCCCCTTCCTGATCCCCTTCTTCGCGGGTATCAAGCCTCCCACACCAAGAACTGACCGATCGCACTCACCCCTGGCTCACATCCAGCCACGTTTCTTGAACAGGGTGAGCAGGCCGATGACGGCGACCACCTCGGTGCCGATACCGATGCCGATGAAAGCGGCCCGCCTATCGTGTCAAAGCCGCGCCGGGTGCCGTTACTAGACTGGGACGTCATGAGCACCGAGCCGTCTGCCCCGCCACCCGAGCCCCCGGCCGCGAAGCAAGCACCGCACCAGCGCACCTTCCACGGGGACACCGTCATCGACGAGTACGCCTGGCTCGCGGACAAGGATGACCCGGACACCATCGGCTACCTGGCGGCCGAGAACGCCTACGCCGAGGCGGCCACGGCCGGCCTGGCCGGGCTCAGGGACCAGATCTTCGGCGAGATCAAGGCGCGCACCCAGGAGAGCGACCTCTCCGTCCCGGTGCGCAAGGGCGGCTGGTGGCATTACGCGCGGACGATCGAGGGCCGGCAGTACGCGGTGCACTGCCGCCGCGCCGTCAGGGCAGGCGAGGTCATCCCGCCGATGGCCGCCGGCGGCCAGCCGCTCGACGGTGAGGAAGTCCTGCTCGACGGCAACGAGCTCGCGGCCGGCCATGATTTCTTCAGCCTCGGCACGTTCCGGCTGAGCCCGGATCAGCGCTGGCTCGCCTACTCCACCGACTTCGCGGGCAACGAGCGGTTCACGATCAAGATCATCGACCTGGCCGCGGGCGACACGCTGCCCGACGAGATCCCGGGCACCTACGCCGGGTGCGCCTGGGCCCTGGACGGCTCGGCCCTGTTCTACGTGACCGTAGACGGCGCCTGGCGGCCCTACCGGGTCTGGCGGCACCTGGTCGGCACGCCGGCGGAGCAGGACACCATGGTGTTCGAGGAGCCGGACGAGCGATTCCACGTCTACGTGAGCCTGACTCGCAGCGAGCGTTTCCTGCTCATCAAGAGCGCCAGCGTGCTGACCAGCGAGGTGTGGATGCTGGCCGCGGCGACGCCGGACGGCGAGTTCACCGTGGTGGCCCCGCGCAGGCACGGCGTGGACTACGACGTGGACGACGCCGGGGGCCAGTTCCTTATCGTGCACAACGACGGCGCGGAGAACTTCGAGATCGCCACCGCGCCGGTCACCGAGCCGGCCGCCTGGACGCCGCTTGTCCCGCACCTGGCCGAGGTCAGGCTGCTCGGCGTGGACGCGTTCGCCGGCTTCATCGTCGTGTACTTCCGGCGCGACGGGCTGACCGGCCTGCGGATCCTGCGGCGGGACGGGGCCGGCGAGCACGAGATCGCGTTTCCTGAGCCGGTCTACCGGGTCGGTCCCGGGTCGAACCCCGAATTCCAGGCGAGGCGGTTCCGCCTGTCGTACACCTCGCTGGTGACCCCGGGTTCGGTGTACGACTGCGAGATGACGACCGGTGAGCTGACCCTGCTCAAGCGCCAGCCGGTGCTGCCCTCGCCGGCCGGCGTCCCGTTTGAGCCTGATGACTACACCCAGCACAGGGAATGGGCCGTAGCCCCCGACGGCACCCGGGTCCCGATCTCGCTGGTGTGCAGGAAGGGCACCCCGCTCGACGGCACCGCCCCGTGCCTGCTCAACGGTTACGGCAGCTACGAGATCTCCCGGGACCCGGCCTTCTCCATCCCGGTCCTCTCGCTGCTCGACCGGGGGTTCGTCTACGCGATCGCGCACGTCCGGGGCGGCGGCGAGCTGGGCAGGTCCTGGTACACGGACGGGAAGCTGCTGCACAAGAAGAACACCTTCACCGACTTCATCGCCTGCGCCCGGCACCTGGCCGCGACGGGCTGGACGTCAGCCGGGCGCCTGGTGGCCCGGGGCGGCTCGGCAGGCGGCCTGCTGATGGGCGCGGTGGCCAACATGGCGCCCGAGGCCTTCGCGGGCATCGTCGCGCAGGTGCCGTTCGTCGACGCGCTGAACACGATCCTTGATCCGTCGCTGCCGCTGACCGTCACCGAATGGGAGGAGTGGGGCGACCCGCTGCACGACCCGCAGGTCTACGCGTACATGAAGTCCTACACCCCGTACGAGAACGTCACCAGGCAGGCCTACCCGCCGGTTTTCGCGCTGACCGGCCTGAACGACACGCGGGTGACCTACCACGAGCCCGCCAAGTGGATAGCCATGCTGCGCGCGGTAGCCAAGGGCGGCCCGTTCCTGCTCAAGACCGAGATGGAGGCGGGCCACGGCGGCCGCAGCGGGCGCTACGACGCGTGGCTGGAAGAGGCCCTGGTCCTGGCCTGGATCATCGAGACGGCCAGCGCCTAGTGGTCGAATAGCGAGCTGACCGACTCGCCGTTGTGGATCCGGTTGATGGCCTCGGCCAGGGCCGGGGCCACGGAAAGGACGGTCAGCTTCGGGTGCCAGGCGGGAATCGGCGACGAGTTCGTGCAGACGATCTCGGTCACGTCGGTGGCGGCCAGCTTCTCCAGCGCGCTATCGGCGAACAGCCCGTGCGTGCAGGCCACCGCCACCGAACGCGCGCCCTCCTCACGCAGCCGGTCAAGCAACTCGAACACGGTGGTGCCGCGCGCGATCTCATCGTCGAGCACGATCACGTCGCGTCCGGTCACGTCGCCGATGATGGTGGTGATCTTCACCTGGGTATCGCTGATCCGCTCCTTCGCGCCGGCCGCGACCGGCACGCCGAGCCTGCGGGCGAACGCCGCGGCGCTGCGCGCGTTGCCGAGGTCGGGCGAGACCACGATCGCGCGGGACAGGTCCCGGCTGCGGAAGTGCGCGGCGAGCTCGCGCAGCGCGTGCAGATGGTCGACGGGCACCGAGAAGAAGCCGTGCACCTGCGGTGAGTGCAGGGTCAGCGTGAGCACCCGGTTGACCCCGGCCGTGACCAGCAGGTCGGCGACCAGGCGGGCGCCGATGGAGATCCTCGGCGCGTCCTTCTTATCCGACCTGGCGTAGGCGTAGTGCGGCATCACCGCCGTCACCCTGGCCGCCGAGGCGCCCCGGGCGGCGTCGGCCATCAGCAGCAGCTCGACCAGGTGCTCCTGGACCGGCGACACCAGCGGCTGGATCAGGAACACGTCCCGCTCACGGCAGTTGGACTGCAACTGGACCTCGAGGCAGTCGTTCGCGAACCGCCGCAACCGCACCGGTCGCTGCGGCACGGACAAGAACGCGCAGATCTCGGCGGCCAGCGCTGGGTGCGCGGTGCCGCCGAATACCGCGATCTCACGCACTGGCGGCTGCTTTCGGGGCCCGGGCCTCATCGGAGGCTGCCTTCCTCGGCGGCAGGCCGAGCTGCTCCCTGATCGAGCTCTGGACGGCGTCGGGCCCGGGCCTGGCGTCCACGGTGAAGACATACTCCTTGCGCCGGAACAGCTCAAGCACGGGGGACGTCTGCTGGTGATAGTCCCTCAGCCTGACCTTGAGCGCTTCCTCGGTGTCATCTTCCCTGGTCTGCAGCTCTCCCCCGCACGAGTCGCAGCGCCCTGGCACCTGCGGGCTGTCGGCGATCAGGTTGTAGTCCATGCCGCAGCCGGCGCACAGCCTGCGGTTGAGGACCCGGCGGCGGACCTCGGAGTCCGGCAGGTCCAGCACGATGACGCCGTCGATGTCGTAGCTCTCGAGGAAGAACTCGGTCTGCCGCCGGTCCCGCGGGAACCCGTCGATGATGAAGCCGTAGTTCCAGTCGTGCTGGGTGAGCCGGTCCCGGACCACCGACTCCACCAGGTCGTCCCCGACCAGTTCCCCGGCCGCCATGACGCGCCGCACCTGCGCGCCTATCTTGGTGTGGTGCCGCACATTCCAGCGGAAGATGTCGCCCACGCTGATGTGCACGAGATCCAGGTCCTCTTCCAGCATCTGGCTCTGCGTGCCCTTGCCGCTGCCCTGTATTCCCATAATTATGTACTTGCGCATGCCGTCAGCCTGACATAATCAGCGGCCTGTTGGGGAGCCTGAATTTTGCGCGGTTTCCTGGCAAGGCCTGTGCTCTGGCGCCCTCCGCGGTCCGGCATTCAGGTGGCGGCGCTACCCTCATGGCATGGAAAACGCTGCCCCCGCGCCGGACGAGGGCGCCGCGCACGCCGGGCCGGTGTGGCGGTTCCTCATCCAGCCCCGGTGGCTAGGCTGGCACATGCTCATGGTCGTCTCCTTCTGGGGCATGCTCTGGCTCGGCGACTGGCAGTTCCGTCGCGCCCTGGCCGGCAACGGACTGAGCTGGGCCTATACGTTCGAGTGGCCCCTGTTCGCCGGTTTCGCCGTGGTATTCTGGGTCAAGACGATCAGGGATGAGTTCCGGATCAGGCGCGACCCGAAGCCTGCCGGGGCGCCCGGTGATCCGGACAGCCTTCCCTTCCGGGTCGGGACGGTCCACGTCAGCCCGGTCCAGTCCGCGGCGCCCTCTGAGGACGAAGACGAGGAGCTCAGCGCCTACAACGCCTACCTGGCGCGGCTCAACGCCGAGGTAAAGAACCACGGCAAGTGGCACGGACTACGCTAAGTAGTAGTTCTGGTCGACGATCGGGAGATGACAGTCGTGGAAGCAGCGGTGCTCCGGTACCGGGTGATGGCCTACGTGACCGGCGTGGTGCTGGTGGTCTTGTGTTTCGTCGGCATCCCGCTGCAGATCGCGGGTCACCCGGTCGTGGCCAACGATGTCGGCGTGGTACACGGCATCTTGTACATCATCTACCTGGTGGCCGCCTGGATCCTGTCCCGGAAGCTGCGGCTGGCGAACAAGCCGACCGTGATCATGCTGCTGGCCGGGACCGTGCCGATTATGACGTTCATCGTCGAGCGGTGGATCACCCGCCGGTACATCAACCCCGCGCTGGCCGGCCAGGCGAAGGCGTCCGAGCCCGTGGTCCCCCGGGCCTGACCCGCTTGAACGAGCACTACTTCTCGGCGGACCCGCAGGCCCCGCACCGCCCCGGCCAGGTACGGGTGATCCTGCCCGACGTGTACCTGGAGCTGGCCACCGACGCCGGCGTGTTCTCTCCCGGCCGGCTCGACCCTGGCACCCGCCTGCTGCTCGACGACGGCCCGCCTCCGCCGCCCGCCGGAGACCTGCTCGACCTGGGCTGCGGCTACGGCCCGATCGCCTGCGTGCTGGCGGCCCGGTCGCCGGGAGCCACCGTGTGGGCCGTCGACGTCAACGAGCGCGCCCTGCGGCTGTGCGAGCGGAACGCGGCCGCGGCCGGCCTGGCCAACGTGCGCTGCGTCACCCCTGACGCCCCAGGCATCCCGGCGCAGTTCGCGGGGATATGGTCCAACCCGCCGGTCCGGATCGGCAAGGACGAGCTGCATTCGCTGCTTCGCACCTGGCTCGGGCGCCTGGGCCCGGGCCGCGCGGCGTACCTGGTGGTCGGCCGCAACCTCGGCGCCGACTCGCTGCACCGCTGGCTCGCCGAGCAGGGCTGGCCCGTGACCCGGCTCGCCGCACGGAGCGGTTACCGTCTGCTCGAGGTGACTTTTTCGGCCGAACGAGCGGTGGTGACTCCCCCATGACATCTTTCACGCCCGCCGACGGTAACCCCCGCCAGCTCCGTCCCACCGAAGTCAAGCGCCTCAACCGCGAGTGGCGGCGAGCGGGCCAGGCGCGCCTGGCCCTGCTCCTGGACTCCGTGGCCCAGCCGTTCAACGTGGGTTCCATCGTCCGGTCCGCCGCCGCGTTCGGCGCCGAGCACCTGTGGCTGTGCGGCAGCACGCCTGCGCTCGGCCATCCGGGGGTCGGCAAGACCGCGCTCGGCACCCAGCGGCTGGTCCAGGCGACGCAGGAGCCGAGCCCGGTCGCCGCGGCCAAGGCGGCCGCGGCCATGGGCTTGCGGGTCGTCGCCGTCGAACTGGCCACCGGCGCGGTCCCGCTGCACGAGGCGCCGCTTGACGGCGATGTCTGCCTGGTGGTCGGCAATGAGGATCACGGCTGCACGGCGGCGCTGCTCGCCGTCGCTGACGCGGTCACCTACATTCCGCAGTCCGGCCGGGTCGGGTCACTGAACGTCGCGGTGGCGGCGGCCGTCGCGATGGCCGAGGCGCGCCGCCGTGGCTGGACCCGCGGTTAATAACCTGGCACGTGCCGGACACCGGCAGTTCACCAGGTCAGCGCGGGAAACGGGCATACTTGCCATCGTGGCGACACCTTTCCTTGATCACCCGCGTCCCATCGCCTTCGCGCACCGGGGCGGCGCGGCCCACGCGCCAGAGAACTCCTGGACGGCGTTCGAGCACGCAGTCAAG
Organism: uncultured Actinomycetes bacterium; assembly: GCA_963739615.1. Taxonomy (GTDB): domain Bacteria; phylum Actinomycetota; class Actinomycetes; order Streptosporangiales; family Streptosporangiaceae; genus Palsa-504. The sequence goes on along the minus strand of CAVUBD010000024.1, from coordinate 89,676 downwards.
CTGGGCTACGCGTACCTGGAGACCGACGCCCGCGCTACCTCGGACGGGACGCTGATGGCGTTCCACGACCGCACGCTTGACCGGGTAACCGACGCGTCCGGCCCGATCGGCGCACGGACTTACCGTGAGGTCTCGGCGCTGCGGGTGGCCGGCTCGGAGCCCATCCCGACCATCGAGGACCTGCTCGGCGCGTGGGCGGACGTGCGATTCAACATCGACCTCAAGGATGAGCCGGGAATTTCGCTGCTGCCCGGGGTGCTGCGCCGCACCGGCGCGTGGAACCGGGTCTGCGTGACCTCGTTCTCGGGCAGCAGGCTCCGCGCCGCGCGCGGGCTGCTCGACCGGCCCGTGTGCATGACGACCTCGCCGGCCGCGATCGCCGCCGTACGATGCACGATAGGCCCGGCCTCGCACGGACCGCAGACCCGCCTGCTGGCCAGCCGCCTGTCACGGTGGGAAGCGCGCTGCGCCCAGGTGCCGGGCAAGGTAGCGACCGGGGCGTTCGTGCTCCGCGCCCACGCGCTCGGCCTGGACGTGCACGTATGGACCATCAACGACCGGGCCGAGATGATCCGGTTCCTGGATCTGGGCGCCGACGGGATCATGACCGACGACATCGAGACGCTCCGCGATGTCCTGGTCCAGCGAGGTCAGTGGCACCCTCGCAGCAGCTGACGCGGGCCGTGCGACCCGATAGCTGGGATCTTCTTGGCAAAACACGATTGGGTAACGCCTGCAACGGGAATCTTGTCCGGGTATTCAGCGTTGATGAGTAGTACCGCTGACAGCCTGGGAGGCAGCAAGCATGGCCGAACGCGCACTCCGCGGCACCCGGCTCGGTGCGACGAGTTACGAGAACGACAGGAACACCGACCTCGCGCCCCGGCAGGATGTCCCTTTTGACTGCCCCAACGGGCACCATTTTAGCGTGCCCTTCGCAGCTGAGGCGGAACTTCCCGGTACGTGGGAGTGTCGTATCTGCGGCGCGATCGCAATCGCCGCCACCGGCGAGTCGCCGTCTCCCAAGAAGGCCAAGCCACCGCGCAGCCACTGGGACATGCTCATGGAGAGGCGGACCGTCGAGGATCTCGAGGCCGTCCTCGCCGAGCGCCTTCAGGTCATCAGGGAGCGCCGCGGCACCGACCGGGGCCAGGATCTCGGAGCCGGCCGCCCGCACCGCAGGAGCGCGTAGTTTTACCTGCGCTTACGCGCGTTCCTTGCTTCTGCGTACGAGGTCAGCTGACGCAGTTGCATGGCCGTCCCCCACTGCGCCACCCGCCAGAACGCCTCGAGCATGATGCTGCTGCTCATCTTGGAGGCGCCGTGCTCTCGTTCCACGAACGTGATCGGCACCTCGACGATCTTCAGGCCCGCCCGGGCGACCCGGATGGTCAGGTCGATCTGAAAGCAGTAGCCTGCCGATTCGACCTTGCTCAGGCTGATCTTCTCCAGCGTGGAGGCACGGTAGGCGCGGAACCCCGCGGTGGCGTCCCTGACGCTGAGGCCGAGCATGAGCCGGGTGTAGATGTTAGCGCCCCGGGACAGCGCCTCACGGGATCTGGGCCAGTTGACCACCTTGCCGCCGCGCACCCACCGCGACCCGATGGCCAGGTCCGCACGATCTACCGCGCCGACCAGGCTGGGCAGGTGCTCGGGCTGGTGGGAACCATCCGCGTCCATCTCCACGATCACGTCGTAGTCACGCTCAAGCGCCCAGCCGAACGCGGCGATGTAGGCCTTGCCCAGGCCTGCCTTCTCCGTCCGGTGCATGACCTGGACCTGCGGGTCGGCCTCAGCTAGCTTGTCCGCGATGTCGCCGGTGCCGTCCGGGCTGTTGTCGTCCACGATCAGCAGGTCCGCCGCAGGCAGCGCCGCCCTGACCCGGCCCGCGATGGACTCGAGGTTCTGCCGCTCGTTGTAGGTCGGCATAACGATGACGACCCGGCCGGCCGACGGCGCGTCGGATGGATTTGGCTCTGTCACGACCCCTGCCTATCGCTACGGTTGGTTAACAGCCGGTGTTAGTCGCGGAAACTAGCGACGGACGGTGCAGGCCATGATATCCCCGTGCTGACCAACCCCGACTTGGCGTTCCCCGGCCGACGTCTCGCGTCGCTGCGCCTGTCTGCCGTGGACAACGAACCTGTTCTCAGATTCGTGCCCCCGTCCGCTTCGCGGGATTCCCGGCGCGACGGCGGCGGCGCGGCGCCTCGCGGCGCTCGCCCTGGCGCCTCGCGGCGTCTGTAGCCGCACGTCCAGCCGCCGTCCCGCCCCCTTTTTGTTTGATCCTTTTGCCCGAGGGTCTATACCTTTCGCCTGACGAGGGGAAAAATAGGCAGCGGCTGGCCTCTTGCACACCGCGTTTTCGGGGTATGGATCACCCCACTTAGCGTCCCATGACGTTTCTCGGCCCCATGCCTACGTGGCCGACGCAGCAGCACCCCCGGAGGTGATCGAATGGATGGCAGCGCCGACCGGTTTCTGGACCTGCTCCACCAGCTTGAGGACTTCACCCGCGCGATATCGCCTGATCAGGCGCACTCAGAGTTCGACGAGACCACCCTCCAGGTGTTCTGGATGCGATGGCCGCAACTATCGGCGTGGTCGGGTTCGCTGTGGCGGCTGCTGTCCGAAGAGCTGGCTGGCCCGTCTTCCCCGCACGACGACTCAGAGCTTTTCGAAATCGGCGAAAGTGGCTGACGTCCGCCGCCGGGCTCTCACGGTCGGGGAGCTAACCCAGTCACGAGGGACGGTAACGACCACCGCGGAGTGCCCGGTAGCGGAGGCCGCGGCCGCGATGGTACGGGAGCGGGTGGGTTCGGCCCTCGTCATGCAGGGACCGTTCCTGGCCGGCATCCTGACCGAGCGCGACGTCCTCAAGGCGGCGGCGTCGGGAGCCGATCTCACCACGATCCCGGTGTCGGCATGGATGACCAAGGACCCCCAGTCGGCGGGCCCGGAGACGCCTGTCGAGGACGCGGCCCAGATCATGCTGCTGAACGGTTTCCGTCACCTGCCCGTCGTGCAGGGCCGCCAGGTCTACGGTGTCGTCAGCCTCCGCGACCTGTTCGCCGCCAGGATCAGCCGCCCCCCGCAGCAACGCGGTCCGGCGGCTTAACCTGGGCACGTGATGCCAGAAGACCGCCAGGCTAGCGCCGTCGCCGTCATCAGTGCCGGTGTCGTAAACGTGTAGCGTGCGGCCGTCGCCCAGCTTAAGGTCAGTCTCCTTAACCACCCGTAAGAGCCTACGGGTTCCCCGACAGGTGAGGCGGCTATGGCACACGGATACCGGGGGTACAGCGCCCCGAGCCGGGATGCGGGCCGCCATCACGCCGCCGCCTTCAGGTTGGCCAGCTCGAGCAGCTGCTCGCCGCAGAAGCAGATGATCGTCGTGCCCTGGCTCAGCGACCACCCGCCGTGCTCGCCGTGGCCCGCGCGGTCGACGCGCCGGTCGATGCCGCATTCGAGCGTCGTGGTGTTGCGGATGAGGGTGCTCATCGCGCGGCCTCCTCGGTCCAGGTCGCGTTGGGCGGCATGGGAGCCAGGTCGCTCCAGGTGCCTGTGTCGACGCTCGCTCCTGGCTGCTTGGTCAGATCTGCCCATCTCCCGGCCATCGTCGGCTCCTCACTCGATGTCGGCGGGCCCCCGCCTGCCGCATGACCCGCCCGGTCCCCTGAGCTATCAGGTCCGGCGGTCATCTATGAAGAGGCGCCTCCAAAGCGGCTGATACAGCAGTCGTGCAGAACTCACCGGCCGGGCCTGTGCACCAACCGCAAGTCAGCTGAGCAGCGCATAGTCTCCGGGGTCCCGGCCGTGCTCGCGCTGCCGGCTGGCGTCTGGCTCGCCGGGCACCACCTGGCCACGGCGGCCGCGGTAATGGCCGTGGTCACCGGCCTGACGCCAATAGCGGCGATCCGGTGGCTGCCCGGCGGCGTTCGCCCTGACCGGCGCGCTAGCGCCCCTGAGCGGTGAGGACCGGATCGAGGACCGCGCTCCAGTCGGCCCAGCATGACAACCGGGGTCGTTCGGTCTCTTCCTGGTTGTAAGGGGCGTCAAAGAGCACGTGCGTCCACGGTGGCTGCGCCACGCCCCGGCTGCCGACATCGGGCCGGTCGTCGACCAGGACGCACGGCTGACGCCGGTCTCCGACCAGGGTCTTGTCCTTGGCGATGATGGTCCGGTCGACCCAGTCCGGGCCGAGGTGCTCCTTGATCCAGGCGAGTTTCTCGGGGATACACCAGGGCGCGTCGCTCATCGGCGAGGTACACACGAACACCGTGTGGCCGGCCTTGCGCATCTCCTCGAGAGCAGCCGGGGCGCCTTCGATCTCGGGCAGGTTGCGGTAGAAGCCCTCGACGCGCATGAGCGCATTGACCGCCGGACGCCACTTTCCCGGGTACTGCTCGCGGGCGTAGAACCCCCGGCGATCGGCAGGCCTGATCGACGGCCCGCACGGATGCCAGGCGCTGAAAGCATCGAAGAGCCCTTGCTCGAAATCGGCCAGGACTCCGTCCTGGTCAATGAGCAGCACGCCCAATGCGCTCTCCCCTCCCGGCCCTTGAACCGGCCCCTTAGACCCCCTCAGGCCGGCCGCCAGCCCTCGGGGTCAGGGCGCGCGGCCAGCGGGGCATCCGGATCGTAAGGCTCGCGGGTAAATACGAACGTCCCGAGGTCAAGATGCTCCGCCACGCCGCCTGTCCCCGGCACCACGCGAAGCTTTTCGCCCAGGTAGTAGCCGTCGAGACCGGTCCAGGTGCCGTCGGGTTCGGCGCGGAAACGTGACTCGCGGCCGATTCCGGCTACGGGCGTGAGCTCCACCCCCCGGTCCGCGAGCAGCCGCAGCACGTAGGGGCGTGGTCCCCAGTACCACAGGCCGGTCAGCGCGAGCAGGGCCGGATCGACGTCGGGCAGCGGCTTCCACCGGGCCGGACTCCGCGGCTCGTTATCTGCCACGATCTTGGCCAGGTCGATGGCGATCGTGCCGATATCGGGTCCCGACGTGACGTTGGCCAGGGCGATCCCGCCTACGCCGTCGGACGGGCTCACGCACAAGGTGGCCAGGAAGCCCGGCATCGAGCCGCCGTGGCCGTAGAACAGCCGGCCATCCCGGCGGAACAACTGCAGGCCGAGGCCGTAGCCGCCGGCCCAGCCATCGTCGCCCGGCGGTGAGGCTGGCGTTCGCATCCCGGCCAGCGTATCGGCGGCCAGCACCCGGTCGTCGCCGTCCAGCAGAAACGCCGCGTAACGGCACAGATCCTCGGCGGTCGACCACAGTTCCCCGGCCGGAGCCATCAACCCGGTGTCGTCGGCCGGTTCGGGCTGCATGATATCCGCCCACGGATGTACCGCGAAGCCGCGCGCGTGCGGCGCCTGCGGCCGAACCGTGGTGCGCGCCATGCCGAGCGGCTCGAGGATCTCCTGCCGCAGAGCCTCATGCCAGGATTGCCCGCGCAACTCGCCGACCAGCGCGCCGAGCAGCGCATAACCAGGATTGGAGTAGTGAAACAGCCGTCCGGCCGGGTGCCGCCCGGCCTCCTCCCCCAAGATGCTGGCCAGTTCAGGCCGCAGCTCACCGGGGGTTCGTTCCCACCACGGACCATCCGCTTCCGCGGCCAGGCCCGCGGTGTGCGACAGAAGCTGGGCGATGGTCACGCTCTCCGCCTGACTCAGGCGCAGGTACTTGCCCAGCGGATCGGCCAGGTCCAGCCGTCCCTCGTCGCGGAGCCGCATGACCAGCACCGCGACGAACGTCTTGGTCAGCGACCCGATGCGGTACTGGGTGTCGCCGTCAGGCTCATGTCCCTCCAGCATGCTGCGCGCACCGCACCACACCTGGCGGCCATCCCGCACCACCGCGCCGACCAGCGATGGCGTCCGGCCCTCGGCCTGGCCGACCGCCACGCGGCGGGCCAGGGCCCGGCGTGTCGCCGGCAACAGCTCTTCAGCCGGGACAGCTGATGAAGAAGAAACGGTCACCGTTGAACCCTAACGGCCGTCGCATGCCGGACGGGCGACGGCACGCGAGGCGTAAGGAAGTCAGACGTGCAGGCGGCGGGTTACGACACCCCGCCCGACATCGTGCCCAAGCCAGAGACTGAAGTGACTGCCGATTTCGAGGTAATCGATGGCGTCGTCACCGACGACCCGCAGCGTCACCATGATCTGAGGACTGCCAGGGCGGAACGGTCCGTCGTCCTCGGCGTCGACCAGAACGCTGAGCGCTAATCATTTATCGTGACACGACATAACTAAGCCGGCACCACGACGGTACCGGTGGCGGTCGCGACGACGACAGGCTCGCTCAGCACCGAGGCCGCGGACTCGCCGCGCTCGGGATCGGCCCGGCATACCACTCGCGCCTCGAGGGCGAGTTGCCTGCTGCGCCGGCCGGCCGCGGTGACGGTGGCGGTCGCCTCGATGATGTCGCCGGCCAGCACCGGCGCACGGAACTGAACGTCCGAGTAGGACGCGAACAGCCCTTCGTCACCGTCGGTCCGGATGCATACCTCGGTCGCGACGTCGCCGAACATCCCGAGCACGTAGGCCCCGTCCACCAGGTTCCCGCCGTAGTGGGCGTCCCCGTATGTGACGTACCGGCGGTGCGTCACGCAAAGGCCCACGGATGCGGACTCCTCAGCGCTCATGCGGCTCCCTTCGCGGCGGCGGCACTCGCCGGCGCTTGCCCCGGCGCAGGCTCGGGGGCGAGCGCGTGCACCAGGTAGCTGGCTACCTCGCCCGGCGTCGTGCCCCGGCCGAAGATCTTGTCCACGCCGAGATCATGCGCCGCGCCCGGATCGAACCGGGGCCCGCCCACCACGAGCAGCGGACGGCCGCCGCCCAGCTCATCGCGGAACGCCATGGCCATCTCCCTGGTGTTCGACAAGTGCGCGTCGCGCTGGGTGACGACCTGGCTGACCAGGACGGCGTTGGCCCGCTCGGCCTCGGCGCGCGCGACCAGATCGGCCACGCCGACCTGCGCGCCCATGTTCACCACGCGGATCTCCCGGTAGTACTCCAGGCCCTTCTCCCCCGCATGCCCCTTCACGTTGAGGATCGCGTCGATGCCCACCGTGTGCGCGTCGGTGCCGATGCAGGCGCCGACCACCACCAGCTTGCGGCCAAGCGCGACGCGGATGCGCAGGTTCACCTCCGCCGCCGGCAGCACAGGGAACTCCCGCTCGGCCACCGTCACGGCCGACAAGTCGACCACGTGGCCGACCCGCCCGTAGACGATGAAGAACGTGAAGTCCGGCCCCATCCCCTTGGCGTGCACGACCATCGCCTGGTCCAGGCCCATCTTGCCCGCGAGCTGCAGCGCGGCGCCCTCGGCCCGGGCGCGTTCCGCCTCGCCGCCGAACGGTACCGGCAGCGTGAACGACAGCTGCACGCGCCCGTCCCCGGTGGTATCGCCGTAGGGCCGCACGATCCCGGTCCGGCTCACTGATTCACCGCCAGGATCTCGGCTGACTCAAGAACCTGCGCCGCCGGATTGTAGTAACCCTCGGCGCGCTCGACCACGCCGTCCAGGCCGCGGCCGCCATCGGGCGGGCGCTTGGTCACCCCGAACGTCCCCTCGGCGATCGCGGTCAGCAGTCCCTGCGAGCCGATCGTGCGGAGCAGGTCGATGGCCTCGTCGAGCACCTGCCGGGCCCGCCGGGCGACGAAGCCGTCCGGCTCGGGCGCGAACGAGGCGCCGAGCTGCCCGGCGGCCCGGCGCACGTAGCGGACGTTCTCCAGGGCCAGGTCGCGGTCGGACAGGAACGGGGTGTGGATGCCCTCGGTCATCATGCCGATGAGCAGGATGGACTGATCGGTCATCACGCCGCACAGGTTGAAGAACGCGTCCAGCAGGTAGCCGGCGAAGATGTTGCCGGTCATGTGCTTGGTCGGCGGCATGTACTTCAGCGGCGCAGCCGGGAAGAGCTCCCTGATCAGCTGCGCGTGCGCCAGCTCGAGCAGGAACGAGTCCGGCACCTCGGGGTTGATCTCGAAGGCGTGCCCGAGCCCGAGCTGGCTGTCCGCGAGCCCGGCCTCCCGGCCGAAGTACTCGTTGAGCAGCTGCGACACCACCACCGTGTGCGCCGCGTCCACCGCGTCGGCGGTGGTCAGGTAGTTGTCCTCGCCGGTGTTGATCACGATGCCGGCCCGGGCGTGCACCTGCCGGGAGAACCGCTGGTCGATGAAGGTCCGCACCGGGTTGATATCGCGGAAGATGATGCCGTACATGCAGTCGTTCAGCATCATGTCCAGACGCTCGAGCCCGGCCAGCGACGCGATCTCCGGCATGCACAGCCCGGAGGCGTAGTTGGTCAGCCGGACGTAGCGCCCGAGCTCGCGCGATACGTCGTCGAGGGCGGCCCGCATCAGCCGGAAGTTCTCCCGCGTGGCGTAGGTGCCCGCGTAGCCCTCCCGGGTGGCGCCCTCGGGTACGTAGTCGAGCAGCGACTGGCCGGTCGACCTGATCACGGCGATGATGTCCGCGCCTTCCCGCGCCGCCGCCTGCGCCTGCGGGATGTCCTCGTAGATATCCCCGGTCGCGACGATCAGGTATACCCACGGCATCGGCGGGTTCGAGGTGGCCGCCAGCATGCGGTCCCGCTCTGCCCGCTGCGCATCGATCAGGGAAATTCCCTTTCTTACCGAACGGCCGCTCGTTTCACGAGCCGCATCAGCATCGCCTCCCGCGGGCAGGCGGAACTTGACCAGTCTCGCGGTCGCGTCAACGGCGAGCGTGCGCAGGTCGGGGTAGCCGCCGGCCAGCATCGCGTCCCAGACGGGCAGCGCCACCCCGTGCTCGAGCCCGACCGACTCGCGGACCGCGTTGGTGAGCCGGTTGACCCAGGGCATGCCGTCGGAGTCCGCTCCGTCCAGGCCCCCCAGCCGCAGGACGGCACGTTCCACCGACACGGTGGTGTGCGTCCGCGCCAGGTCCGTCACCGGCTGCCCTGCCTGCCTGGCCAGTTCCCGCGCCTGCCGCACCAGGCCGGGATCCAGGTTCAGCTTGCCCGTCACGGTTCCTCCCCTTCCGCTCCTTCGTGGCGTAGCCGGCGCTCGAACAGCACGCGCAGCCCGGGTGTCGCCCGGATCAGGTCAAGCGCGAGGTCGGCGTGGCCAGGTACATACCCGTTGCCCACCAGCATGGTCACGTCGGCGGCGAGGCCTTCGGCGCTCAGCGCGGCGGAACTGAAGGACGTGGCCATCGAGAAGAAAATCACCGTCCCGCCCTGGGCGGTGGAGAGGATGGCACCGCCCTCGCAGCCCGGGACATCGACGCACACCACGGTGACGTCCGCGGGTCCGCCGGCGGCTGTGACCTTGGCCGACAAGTCGACCGGATCTCTGGCGTCGGCGATTACCACCTCGTCGACCAGGGGGGACTCGCCGGGGCGGGCGGCGGCATCGGCGCGGGGGCCAACTGGGTCGCGAAGAAGGGCTGCCTCGGCGTCGGCGGGGACTACGCCGATGATCTTGCTGGCGCCTGCTTGCCTGGCAGCGGCGGCGGAGAGGGAGCCGCTCTTGCCTGCGGCGCCGATGATGGCGACGACAGGGCCTTTCGCCGCGCTCGCGTTGGCTTGCATGTGCTGGACCACCCTGCGCGTCAGGGCGGGGGCGCCGCAGACGTCCATCACGGCGAGCGCGAGGGGTACCGGGAGGTCTTCGGGGAGGACGGCGGCTATGGATCTCGCGAAGAGGATGGCGTGGCCTTCGCAGGGGACTTGCTCGGAGCGGGCGTCCCAGCGGCGCAGGGAGTCGGTGATGGTGAGGGGGGTGAGGGTGAGGGAGACCAGGGTGGCGATGCGCTGGCCAGGTTTGAGGCCGAGGGGGGAATCGGGGCCGGCGTGCTCTACCGTGCCGGTGAGCATGCCGCCTGAGCCGGTGACCGGGTTCTGCATCTTGCCGCGGGTGACGATGATGTCGAGCACGGCCGCCCTGATCTTGCCGGGGTCGCCCGCGTAGGTTTCGCGAATCTGCCGGTAGGACGCGGCGTCCAGGTTCAGGCGGTCCACGTGGACGAGGACCTCATCGGCCGCGATCGCGGTACCCGGGCGATAGGGTTCCAGCCGCCATGCCGCTTGCGGGAGCACGCCGGGCGGCTCGATCACCCGGTGTAGCCCTAGTGGCGATCCCGTCGGCGGCTGCGGCCCGGACGGCGACGGAACCACCTTCCTGGTCATGCGCTCCATCCTTCCTCGACAGGGGCTATACAGGAAAATTTACTGTCGTGATACCGATACACCGTATCTTCTTTGGCAGACTCCGGGAAGTGGCCAAGATAGTCCTTCACAACGATCCGACCAGGCATCACGCGGCAGGCGGGCGGTAACGAGTCACGCAATTTCCTCCGGATACGGCGTGTCACTCATGTCAGGCCCGGGGCGGGGCTGTACCTTATCCCGGAACCAGCTCTGGGACAGATGCGGCACAAAGTTATCCATGGGTAAGTTAAACCTGGGTTAACTGCCCTGAGCTGGGACAATGAGGTCGCTGAAGTCATTACGTGACCTAATTGAATCGAGGCTGTTGCTTGACTCGCTCCCAGAGCGAGGAGTACCTCTGGATGGAAGCGGTTCCATGCATAAGCAGCCGCTCTGGCAGCGAAGCCGGGGGAGGTGTGAGTCGGCTGAAATCGGCCCATCGGGTGAACATCGCCGAGGTAGCCGCGACGGCTGGCGTCAGCGTCGGCACGGTGTCTCGCGTCCTGAACGAAAGCCCGAACGTCAGCGAGCACACCCGCAGGCGGGTCACGGAAGTCATGCAGCGGCTCAACTACCGGCCCAGCCGCTCGGCGGAGAGCCTGTCACGAGGACAGACTCGCACCGTCGTCATCCTCGTGCCCTTCCTGACCCGTCCCTCGGTGTCCGCCCGCCTGGCCGGGGCCATCGGCGTGCTCGACGACGAGGGTTTCGACACCGTGGTGCACAACGTCGAGACACCCGATCAGCGTGACCGCCATGTGACGGCGCTTACCACTCGGCACGAAGCCGACGGCGCGGTCGTGATGTCGCTGCGGCTGAGCGACGGGCAGCTGACCGCGCTGCGCAGCGCCGGCGTGCCGCTGGCCATGGTGGACGTCGAAGCGCGTGGTGTGCCTTGCACGGTCGTCGACGACATTCGAGGCGGGTCGCTGGCGACCGAGCACCTGATCGCCCTGGGCCACCGGCGGATCGGCTTCATCGGCGACTCCCCAGCGCACGACCTCGGTTTCCTCTCCACCCGCCGGCGCCTGCTCGGCTACCGGCGGACGCTGTTGCGGCACCGGATCAGCTACGACCCTGCAATCGTGCGGCTCGGCGAGCACTCACCCTCGGTGGCCGCATCGCTGGCGCAGGAACTGCTCGACCTGCCCGAGCCGCCGACCGCGATCTTCGCGGCCTCGGACACCCAGGCGCTGGGCGTCCTGGCCGCGGCCGAGAAGTCCGGACATTCTGTTCCCGACGACCTATCCGTAGTCGGCTACGACGATATCGAAACCGCAGCCCAGCTCGGGCTGTCAACGGTCCACCAGCCGCTGGCCGAAAGCGGAGCCTGCGGGGCAAGCCGGCTGTGCGCGCTCATCCGCGGGCAAGTGGTGCGGCCGCTCCGGGAGGAGCTGCCGTTGTCGATGGTGGCCAGGACGAGTTCTGCAATGTACGCGGTCGCGGGTGTCGCATGAGCGACCGGCGACCCACGGGGCCGTTGAAAGAACATTCGGCAGATGCATGTGCATCACGTACGGCCCGCACGTCAAGGGCATAGCCCAGGAGGAGCACAAATGTCACGAAGAAGTTTCAGCAGAAGGTCCCCTGCCCGGCTGAAGGGGGGGGTTGGGCTAGTCGCTCTCGCGGGCGTCACGGTGCTGACGCTGGGCGCCTGCAGCAGCAGCTCCAGCAGCAGCAGCAGCACCGCGACCGGCACCAGCACGGGGTCGAGCAGCAACGTGGGCTCGACCACGTTGGGCAGCATCGTCTGGTCGGCGAGCCCGCTGTCCGGCACCGGCGCAAACGACGCCCGGACCGTGCTGATCACCGCGTTCGAGAAGCAGTACCCGAACATCAAGGTGACCCTGGTGTCCGCCCCGACCAACACCGACACCAACCGGGCTACGCTGGCCACCCAGATCTCCGGCGGCTCCAGCACCCCCGACGTGTTCATGGGCGACGTGATCTGGCCGGCCCAGTTCGGCGCGCACCAGCTGGCCGTCCCGCTGTCGCAGTACCTCCCCGCCAGCTACTGGAACAAGTTCGCTCCGGGGCTGGTAGCGGGCGCCACCTACAAGGGCCAGGTCTACGGCTCGCCGCTGTTCGAGGACCAGGGCTTCATGTACTACCGCAAGGACCTGCTGGCCGCAGCGCACATGTCGCCGCCCACCACCTGGCAGCAGCTCGAGACCGAGGCCAGCACCCTGGCCAAGGACGGCAAGGTCAAGTACGGCTTCGTCTGGCAAGGCGACTCCTACGAGGGCCTGACCTGCAACTTCATGGAATACCTGGCCTCCGCGAGCGGGTCGCCGACGAACACCGACTACACCAAGGCCACGCTGGACTCACCCGCCGCGCTCCAGGCGGTCACCTTCATGCGCAGCCTGATCACCTCCGGCGCTAGCCCGGCGGCGGTGACCACGTTCCAGGAGCCGCAGGCGATGAACACCTTCGGAGCGGGCAACGCCGCGTTCCTGCGCAACTGGGACTACGCTTACACGGCCGCGATCACCCCGTCCAGCGGCGGCAAGCTGACCGCGAGCCAGGTCGGCGTAGAGCCGATGCCGACCTTCACGGGCCACCCAACCCCCGGATACTCCAACATCGGCGGCTGGAACATGTACATCAACCCGCACAGCGCTCACCTGGGCGCGGACCTGACGTTCATCCAGTGGCTGTCCGGCCCGACGGCGCAGGGCATCCTGTCCACGAAGTACGGGTTCATCTCCACCGTCACGGCCGTGCGGAGCGACCCCTCGGTCATCGGCTCCAATCCGGTGTTCGCCGTCGTGCCAAGGACCAGGCTGGTCCCGCGGCCCGCCGGCACGCCGCAGTACCCGGCGCTGTCCACCGCGATTTACACGAACGTGAACGCGGCCCTGGCCGGGTCGGCCTCTCCGTCCGCGGCGGTGTCGGCTATGCAGTCCGCGGCCACTAGCGCACTATCCAGTACATCCAACGGCGGGTTGTGACCCATCCGCCGTGCTGCCCGGGCCGGGAAGCGATCCGCTTCCCGGCCCCCGGCGGTGGCCTAGGCCACCGGCTGGCAGTACTTCTCTACTCATCTCGGCTCTACTTATCTCGGCCCCCGGCCGCGAGGAGTTACCCATGACCGCCATCTCAAGTGCCTCTGGACAGAGCGCCTCTGGTCAGCTGAGGACCGCCGTCCCGCCGGTCCCCCGTCCCGATATCAACAGAAGACGGCTGGCCCGGATGGGCTGGGGCTTCTCGGCGCCCGCGCTGATCGTCATCGCCGCGGTCACGATCTTCCCGATCGTGTACTCGGTCATCATGAGCTTGAACAACGTGACCGTGACGGGCAGCGGCTTCAGCCTCGACGGCTTCACCTTCAGCAACTACAACCTCCTGCTTCACTCGTCACTGTGGCGCGACGCGCTGATCTTCACGCTCTACTACACCCTGGTCACCGTCGTCGTCGAGCTAGTCCTCGGTACCTGCATCGCGCTCGTGCTTGAGCGTCTGGTCGCCGGGCGCGGCTGGATGATGGCGCTGCTGCTCATCCCCTGGTCGATGATCACCGTTATCAACGCCGAACTATGGGCCTACATCTACAACGGCACCTACGGCGTGGCCGATTACATCCTCGGCGCGCTCGGCTTGGGTCACCCGGTCATCCTCGGCACCCCGACGTCGGCCGTGATCGGGCTGATGATCGCCGACATCTGGAAGACGACGCCGTTCGTGGCCATCATCGTGCTGGCCGGCCTGGTCATGCTGCCCGGGGATGTGTACGAGGCGGCGGAAATGGACGGCGCGTCCGGCTGGTACACGTTCTGGCGCATCACCCTGCCGCTGCTGCGGCCGACGATCGCGCTCGCGGTCATGTTCCGCGTGCTGCAGGCCTTCGGGCTGTTCGACCTGCCCTACGTCATGACCGGCGGCGGTCCGGGCACGGCGACCCAGTTGCTGGCGATCCTCGCCTACAACGCGCTGTTCAAGAACCTCGCCTTCGGGCCCGGCGCCGCCGTAGCGACCACCACCGCGCTGCTGGTGCTCCTCGGCTGCCTGGCGTCGCTGCGGGTGTTCCGGGTCCAGGTCGGACAGGAAGGCAACTAACATGCGTAATCGCAAGCGAGTCGGCTGGCACAGGTACATCAACGGCGTCACCATTTCCACAGTAGTCACCGTGCTTTTTATCCTCATCCCGCTGTACTGGCTGGTCGCCACGAGCTTTAAGGACCCGAACTCCATCGGGACGAGCCCGCCCTCGTTGGGCCCGAGCCCGTTCAGCACCTCGAACTACCACAACGCCTTCGTGAACTACGACTTCGGGATCTACTTCAAGACCTCGATAATCGTCACGCTCGCCACCACGGCTCTCGTGCTGTTCCTCGGCACCCTGGCCGGCTATGCCCTCGGCCGGCTGCCGATGCGGGGCAAGTTCACCACGCTGGTGATCCTGCTGATCATCTCGGTCTTCCCGGCCGTCGCGGTGCTCGCGCCGCTGTACCTGCTGATGCGTGAAATCGGCTGGCTGAACAGCTACCAGGCGCTGATCCTGCCCTACACGGCCTTCAACCTCCCGTTCGCCATCTGGATCCTGCGGAACTACATGCTCGGCATCCCGAAGGAGATGGAGGAGACCGGCCGGATCGACGGCGCGTCGCCGCTGCGCACGGTGTGGTCGATCGTCCTGCCGCAGGCCCTGCCCGGCCTGTTCACGGCGGGGATCTTCTGCTTCACCGCCTGCTGGACCGAGTTCCTGATGGCGCTGACGTTCAACAGCTCAAACAACTACCGGACCATCCCGGTGGGCATCGCCGAATTCGGCGGGAACTTCCAGGTCCCGTACGGGACCATCTTCGCGGCCAGCGTCGTGGCGGTGGTGCCCATCGGCATCCTGGTCTTCATCTTCCGCAAGTTCGTCATCTCCGGCCTGACCTCGGGCGCGGTAAAGGGATGAGCACGTCAGGCAATCATGGGCACGCGCCCGGTAAGGAGTCATCATGGCCACGGTGAGCATGGAGAAGCTGAACAAGGTCTACGAGAACGGCTTTCACGCGGTCAAGGACCTCAGCATCGACATCGCGGACGGCGAGTTCATGGTGCTGGTGGGCCCGTCGGGCTGCGGCAAGACCACGGCGCTGCGGATGGTCGCGGGGCTGGAGGACATCACCAGCGGCGTCCTGCGCATCGGCGGCAAGGAAGCCAACGATGAGACGCCCAAGGAACGCGACATCGCCATGGTCTTCCAGAACTACGCGCTGTACCCGCACATGACGGTGGCGGAGAACATCGGCTTCGCGCTCAAGCTGCGCAAGCTGCCCAAGGACCAGCTCAACGCGAAGGTCAAGGAGGCGGCCGACATCCTCGGCCTGACCGACTGGCTGGACCGCAAGCCCGGTCAGCTGTCCGGTGGCCAGCGCCAGCGGGTCGCCATGGGCCGGGCCATCGTGCGCGAGCCCTCGGTGTTCCTGATGGACGAGCCGCTGTCGAACCTGGACGCCAAGCTGCGGGTGCAGATGCGGGCCGAGGTGGCCCGTATCCAGCGGCGGATCGGCGTGGCCACCATCTACGTCACCCACGACCAGGTCGAGGCCATGACCATGGGCGACCGGGTCACGGTGATGCGGGACGGCGTGCTGCAGCAGGTCGACACCCCGCAGAACCTCTACGACAACCCGGATAACATCTTCGTGGCCGCCTTCATCGGCTCCCCGGCGCAGAACCTGTACGACGCCGCCCTGACCGAGGGCGCACGGTCGATCAAGCTCGGCTCCCAGGAGATAGCGCTGCCGGACGCCGTCCGGGTGAAGCGCCCGGCCCTGGCTTCCTACGCCGGCCAGGACGTGGTCGTTGGCATGCGCCCCGAGCACCTTCCGGCGGCGAAGCCGGGCGATACCGGCTGCACTCTGGTCGGAAAGGTGGACCTGATCGAGGCACTCGGCTCCGAGCTGGTGCTCCACTTCACCATCGACGCGCACCGGGTGATCGCCGAAGGCGCGGTCGAGAAGGACGAGGCCGAGGCGGTGACCGCCGGCGAGGGCGTGGCCCGCGTCGAGCCCAAGACCCCGGTCAAGGTCGGCGACATGATGACCTTCGCCATCGATATCGAAGACATGCAGTTCTTCGACCCGAAGACCGGACTGGCCATCCGCGGCTAAAGCCCGGGACGACACTGATAGAGGGCGGCCCGCCGTGGTGGCACGGCGGGCCGCCCTTTCAGTCACTTTAACCCGGGCTCGTTCGGGAAAATCTTCGGTTGATCTTACCTTTTGCCGCAGGTTCTCCGTTATCATGCAGTAATCAGAGGGGGTTTCGTTCATGATCTCGCAGCCATATGTCTATCAGCGGCAAGAACTGGCCGAACCCGACTGGCGCCGGTTCCCTGGCTGGGCCCGGGTGTCCGCCGCCGACTGGGAGTCCGCGCAGTGGCAGCGCGCGCACTGCGTGAAGAACGCCCGGCAGCTCCGTCAGGTCACCGGACCTGGGCTCGATGAGGAGTTCCTCGCCGACCTCGAACGTGACCAGCGCGAGCGGGCCACCATGTCGATGCTGGTGCCGCCGCAGATGCTCAGCACCATGGTGCCCTGGTCAGCGCCTGACCAGCCCGGGTTCACCGAGGCGTTCTACGCGGACCCGGTGCGCAGGTACATGATCCCGGCGTTCAGCGACCGGCGGACCGACTGGCCGTCACACCCGTACGCGCAGCGTGACTCGCTGCACGAGGCGGAGATGTGGGCGGTTGAGGGCCTCACCCACCGCTATCCCACCAAGGTGCTCGCCGAACTGCTGCCGACCTGCCCGCAGTACTGCGGGCACTGCACCCGGATGGACCTGGTCGGCAACCCGACCGCGGTGACAGGCAAGCACAAGTTCGCGCTGCCGCGCGAAGACCGGCTCGGCGCCATGCTTTCCTACCTGCGCAGCACGCCCGGCGTGCGGGACGTGGTGGTATCCGGCGGCGACGTGGCCAACCTGCCGTGGCCGCGGCTCGAGTCGTTCGTCGCCGCGCTGCTCGAGATCGACTCGATCAGGGACATCAGGCTGGCCAGCAAGGCCCTGATGGGGCTGCCGCAGCACTGGCTGTCCGACGAGGTGCGCACGGGCATGTCCCGGCTCGCCACGACGGCCCGCTCGCGCGGCGTGAGCATCGCGATTCACACCCACGTGAACGCGGCTCAGTCGGTGACGCCGCTGGTGGCGCGGGCCGCCGGGGCCATGCTCGAGGCCGGTGTCCGGGACGTGAGGAACCAGGGCGTGCTGCTGCGGGGCACTAATGACAGCGCCGAGGCGCTGCTCGACCTGTGCTTCGTCCTGCTCGACGGAGCCGCGATCATGCCTTACTACTTCTACATGTGCGACATGATCCCCGGCAGCGAGCACTGGCGGCTCACCCTGGGCGAGGGCCAGGCGCTGCAGCACGAGATCATGGGCTACCTGCCAGGGTTCGCGACCCCGCGGCTGGTCTGCGACGTGCCCTACGTAGGCAAACGCTGGCTGCACCAGGTGGCCAGGTACGACGCCGAGCGCGGCATTTCGTACTGGACGAAGAACTACCGCACCGCGATCGAGGCCGACGACGATCTGGCCCTCAGCCGTGAGTACCCGTACTACGACCCGATCTACATGCTGCCGGAAGCTGGCCAGGCGTGGTGGCGGAGCCAGCGGCCCCGCGGGGGAACCGCGGGGATCATCACGCTGGCTGACAGCGGCGAGCCAGTTCGTCAAGCCGCAGTCTGACCGCGGGCCAGTCGGCCGCCGTGACGCTGAACCGGACCGAGTCGCGGGGCGCCAGGTCCGCGCCGAGCCGGTGCGAGCGCAGGATGCCCTCGAACCGCGCGCCGATGCGCTGCATCGCGTCCCGTGACCGCTGGTTCCGCGCGTCGGTATGCAGGCACACCGACTGCACCCGCCAGACCTCGAACGCGTAGCCGAGCATGAGGCGCTTCATCTCGGTGTTCGCCCCGGTCCTGATCGCATCGCGGCTCAGCCAGGTGTAGCCGATCTCGCACGTGTCCGGCCCGGTGCGATGATGACCGTCCGGCCAGGCCCAGTAGCTGAGGTCGAAGAACCGCGTCGACCCGATGACCACGTCGTCGCTGGCCCGGACCACGGCGAACGGGACGGCCGTTCCGCTGTCCCTGGCCGCGACCGCCGTCTCGACATGTGGCCGGATCCGGGCCTCGCCCTGCGGGACCGGTGACCAGCGGTAGAGTTCGCCGCCGCCCGCGGCGGCGGCCACCAGCCCGGGCACGTGCTCGTGCCGCAGCGGCTCCAGGCGGACCTGTGTTCCCGTGAGAGGGCCCACGAGCACGTATTCGCCCACGGTGGTTCGCGTCATGTCGTCTCCAGGGTCTGCAGGGCAGCGTCGACGTCGGTGATCAGGTCCGCGACGGGTTCTATGCCGATCGACAGCCGGATCAGGCCCTCCGGCGCCGTCTCACCCTGCCACCTGGCCCGGCGTTCCCAACTCGACTCGACGCCACCGAAGCTGGTCGCGGGCAGGATCAGCCGCGAGCTCTCCACGACCTGGTCCGCGGCCTTGGCGTCCCCGCGGACCTCGAAGGACAGCAGGGGGCCGAAGCCGGCCGGCATCTGCCGGCGGGCCACCTCGAGCGTCGAGGCGCCGGTACCCGGATAGTGGACCGCGGCCACCCGCGGATGGCCGGCCAGGTGCCGCGCCACCGTGAGCGCGCTCTGCGACTGGCGCGCGATCCGCAGCGGGAGGGTCTTGAGCCCGCGCAGCGCCAGCCAGGCCTCGAACGGCCCTGGGATGGCGCCGCCGCTTGCCCGCCAGCCGCGGAGCGCGGCCAGCAGTCCGGCATCGCGGCTCACCACGGCGCCGAGGATCAGGTCTGAGTGACCGGAAATGGATTTAGTCAGCGAGTAGAGCGAAGCGGTGGCTCCTGAGTCGAGCGGCCGCTGGAGCAGGCCGGTGGCGACGGTGTTGTCCACCACCATCGGGGCACCCGCCGCGGCCGCGAGGCCGGCGAGCCGGGTCAGGTCAGCCACCCGGAGCAGCGGGTTCGTCGGCGTCTCGGCCCAGAGCAGCGAGGGCGCGGCCGCCAGTTCGCGTTCGACGGCGGGCAGGTCAAGCAGGTCCGTGGGCACCGGGACGGCTCCGTGCGGCCGCAGCTTGTCTGCGAGCACCCGTCCCCCGTAATAGCCATCGGATGGCAGCACGATACGTGCCCGGCCCTGCGCCAGGGCGAGCATCAGCGCCATCGAGGCGGCCTGCCCGGAGGCGAAGACGACGGCTTCGGCGTCCTCCAGGCCGCCAAGCGCTTGTTCGAGAGCTTCCCAGCCTGGGTTGCCGTCCCGCCCGTACGCCCGCCCAGGGCGCGGCTCCCCGGCCGAGACGTAGATGCTGGCCGGGACAAGCGGCGGCGTGGCCGGCTGGCCGGGGCCGCGTCCGGTACCCGCGTGGATGAGCCGGGACTCGGCCGAGAACGCCTCGCTCATAGGTATCCGCCCCCCCGTTCAGCGATAAATGTTACAGTCCGGATGTACGCCGAGGCGCCGGTCTCGCCGCGGCTGCGCCGCCTGGCGGCCAGCCAGTGGCCCCCGGCCAGCGGTTCCGGATCGCTTCGCCGCCGGGGGTCAGGATTTCCTCCGCCCGCCTGGACCAGGCCGGCGCCATGTCGTTCGCGGCCGAATTCGCCCGCGCGCTGCGGCACCGCGCATCCCGCCTGGACTGAGGCGTTCTGCCTAGCTCTCCGGCTCGGCAGGCGCCGTGTTGGAGGCGATCTTGGCGTCCGGGTCGCGGCGGTGAGCCGAGGTGAGCGGGATAGTGGTGAACGCGAATCCGCGCAGGCCGGATTGATCCGGCCCGCCTGCGCCGCCGGGCCCCGCAGGCTGGCGCCCGCCCGCGGCCGGCTCGATGGCCAGTATGGTCAGCTCGCCGTCGACCAGCGCCCGCTCCCCCGCCCACGCGCGCAGGGCCTGGATGACGTCGGCCACGTGATAGGCACAGGCATTTGACTGCCGGTGCGCCTGCCTCGGCCGCGATGCCTCCAGGCGGACCTGAAAGCACGGCACGTGCAGGCACCGCGAGTCGGCGTCGCACGCACCCGTCGACGCACGATCATCGATTGGAATCATGCCCCGCCCGGATCACCGGGCGCACCCCCGTCGGCGTGTGTTCGACGTGCGGTCATCGAAGGCCCATTCCTCCCTTGGAAACCCCTGGTGTTAAGGCAGCCGTCCCGTCGCGAGCGGGAGGGGCCACCGCCGTCAATAGTGAAGGCGATGCGCCGCCACGCGGGAAATAGGCGGTGGCAGCGACCATCCGAAGCAATATTGTCCGCACCGCCAGCGACGCGCCACCTCATTGGCAATATTAGTCTCAGTTTCCACCTAACTGCGTAGTCATGCGAATACTCCTCGTGCGCATCCGAGGTTAACCGCAGGTAACTTAGGCCTCAACTCCCGGACCGGAATAGAGCATCAACTACCCAGTCGCACTATTTCGTCTTATATCTGGGCCCGGGTGACGATCCGGAGTGCGCAGGTTGATCATTTACCGCTCCGGTTCACTGCCCCTCCCGCACCATCCCGTGAACATGCGCGATCATGTTAACGTGCACAATCCGGGCGCACGTTAGCCTGCATGTGCATGCAGCAACAATGCAATTAGTTTGATGCGGAAACATAAATAGCGCCGAGTTATCGGTACCGCCGGTCCTGGCGGTACCATAACCAGATCTCCTCCCCGGGCCGGGCCGGGCTTAACATGGCGTAGCATCCGGGTCCATGACCACACAGCAGGCGCGGGATCTAGCGGCTGCCCGGGGTCTTGCGGCTGCGCTGCGCGAGGCCGGGTTGAGCGGCGTCGACGACTCGCCCCGCCGGCGGGCGGAGTACTCCGCCGACGCGTCCAATTACCGTGTCGTGCCCAGCGTCGTCGCCTTCCCGAGGGACGCGGCGGAGGCGGCCGCCGCGCTGAGCGTGGCCACGCGGCTCGGCGTGCCGGTGACCAGCCGGGGCGGCGGTACCTCCACCGCCGGGAACTCGGTCGGCGCCGGCCTCGTGCTGGACTTCTCCCGGCACATGAACCGGGTGCTTTCCGTCGATCCGGAAGCGCGTACCGCGGTCGCGGAGCCCGGCGCGATCCTCGACGACATCACCGCGGCCGCGGCCAGGTACGGGCTGCGGTTCGGCCCCGATCCGTCCACGCACGCGCGGGCGAGCATCGGCGGCTCGATCGGCAACAACGCCTGCGGATCGCGCGCGCTGAGGTACGGCCGCACCGCCGACAACGTGGTGAGCCTGGACGTGCTGACCGCCTCGGGGGAACGGCTCGCGGCGCGCCGCGGCGGCCTGGCCGCCGCCGGGAAGATCGGGGCCGCGCTCGACATCGCGGTCGCGGCGCGCCTGGGCATGATCCGCACCGAGTTCGGCCGGTTTACCCGGCAGGTATCGGGCTACTCCCTGGAGCACCTGCTGCCCGAGAACGGCGCGGACCTGGCAAAATTCCTCGTCGGCACCGAAGGCACGCTGGTCATGGTGGCCGGGGCGACCGTCAGGCTGGTGCAGTCGCCGAAGGCGGTGGCGCTCGCTGTGCTCGGCTATCCCGGCATGCCCGCCGCCGCCGACGCGGTGCCCGGTCTGCTCCCGCACCGCCCGGTGGCGATCGAGGGCATGGACGCGCGGATGGTCGACGTCTTCCGCGCCCGTCGCGGCGCCGGCGCCGTTCCCGGGCTGCCGCGCGGTGACGCCTGGCTGTTCGTCGAGACCGCGGGCGATACCGAGGCCGAGGCGCGCGCAGCGGCCGAGCGGCTCATCGCCGACGCCGGCGGCCTCGACGCGCTGGTGGTCACCGGCGGCCCGGCGCGGGCCCTGTGGCGCATCCGCGAGGACGGCGCGGGCCTGGGCGGCCGCACCCCGGCGGGCGCGCCGGCCTGGCCCGGCTGGGAGGACGCCGCCGTGCCGCCCCAGCGCCTGGGCGCCTACCTGCGTGACTTCGGCGCGCTGATGCACGACCACGGCCTGGACGGCCTGACCTACGGGCACTTCGGTGACGGCTGCGTGCACGTGCGCATCGACTTCCCGTTCGCCACCGCGCCGGGCCGTTACCGGGACTTCGTGGTCGCCGCGGCGCAACTGGCCGGAAAGTACGGCGGCTCGATGTCCGGCGAGCACGGTGACGGCCGGGCACGCAGCGAACTGCTGCCCTACATGTACTCACCCGAGGCCATCGAGACCATGGCCGCCGTCAAGGCGATCTTCGACCCGGGCAGCATCTTCAATCCCGGCGTGCTGGTCGACCCGCTGCCGCTGGACGCGGACCTGCGCGTGCCGCAGGCCCGCCCGCTCCGGGCCGGCCTGGGTTTCGCCTATCCCCATGACGGCGGTGACCTGTCGGTGGCGGTACACCGCTGTACCGGTGTCGGCAAGTGCCGGGCCGACACGACGGCCAGCGGGGGGGTGATGTGCCCGTCCTACCTCGCCACCCGGGACGAGAAGGATTCCACCCGCGGCCGCGCCCGGGTCCTGCAGGAGCTCGCGAACGGCACGCTGGTCAAGGGCTTCCGCTCGGCGGAGGTGGCCGAGGCGCTGGACCTGTGCCTGTCGTGCAAGGGCTGTTCGTCGGACTGCCCGGCCGGGGTGGACATGGCGACTTACAAGGCCGAGGTGCTGCATCAGCGCTACCGGCGCCGGCTGCGCCCGCCCGCGCACTACTCGCTGGGCTGGCTGCCCCGCTGGGCCCGGCTGGCCGCCCGCGCGCCGGGCCTGGCGAACGGCGCGCTGCGCCTTCGGCCGCTGGCCGGCCTGGTCAAGCGGCTGGGCGGCATCGACGCCCGCCGTCCGCTGCCGCAGTTCGCCACGCAGAGCTTCCGTGAGTGGTTCGCCTCCCGTCCCGCCCGCACCGGCGCTGCGGTGCTGCTGTGGGTGGACACCTTCACCGACCATTTCACGCCCGAGGTCGGCCAGGCCGCCGTGCGGGTGCTCGAAGCGGCCGGCTACGCGGTGGAAATCACCGCCCAGCCGGCCTGCTGCGGGCTGACGTGGATCTCCACCGGCCAGCTGGACGGCGCGCGCAGGCAGTTGCGGCGGACCCTGGACGCCCTGGATCCCGCCGTGCGGCGCGGCATCCCGATCGTCGGCCTGGAACCTTCGTGCACCGCCGTGCTGCGCGGCGAGATCACCGAGCTGCAGCCCGGTGACCCGCGCGCCCGGCAGGTACGCGCCGCCACCCGCACCCTGGCCGAGCTGCTGACCGAGACCGGGTCATGGGAGGTCCCCGACCTCACCGGCGTGCGGGCGGTGGCCCAGCCGCACTGCCACCACCACGCCGTCATGGGCTGGCATACCGACGCCGCGCTGCTGGCCCGGGCCGGCGCCGAGGTCCGCGCGGTCGGCGGGTGCTGCGGGCTGGCCGGCAACTTCGGCGTCGAACGCGGTCACTACGACGTATCCCAGGCCGTCGCCGAGACCGCGCTGCTGCCCGCCGTGCGCGCCGCCGTACCGGGCGCGGTGGTGCTGGCCGACGGGTTCTCCTGCCGCACCCAGCTCGGCCAGCTCGGCCACGTCGAGGGCACTCACCTGGCCCAGTTGCTGGCCAGCCGCTTGCCGAGCGGCCGGTAGTCGCAACGCATGTCACACCTATAGCGTTGTCCCATGGCGCAACGCACCGAGCAGATCGGCCTTCATCTCAACGCGTACCTCTCCGCGCACAGCAGCCCGCCGGACGCCGTCCTGCGGGAGCTGGCGAACGAGACGGCCGATCTCTACCCGAACGAGACCGGCCTGGCGATCGCCCCGGAGCAGGGCACGCTGATGACGCTGCTGACCCAGATCGCCGGCGCCGCGTCGGCCATCGAGATCGGCACCTTCACCGGCTATTCCTCGATCTGCATCGCCCGGGGACTGGCCGACGGCGGGCGGCTGCTGTGCTGCGACATCAGCGAGGAGTGGACCTCGGTGGCCAGGAAGTACTGGGAGAAGGCGGGGCTGGCGGACCGGATCGAGCTCCGGCTCGGCCCGGCCATCGACACGCTGCGCTCGCTGCCCGACGAGGAGATTTTCGACCTGGCGTTCGTCGACGCCGACAAGGGCGGCTACCTCGGCTACTGGCGCGAGGTCGTGCCGCGGGTACGCCCGGGCGGGTTGATCATGGTTGACAACACGTTCTCGCACGGCCGTGTGATCGATGCAGGCAACGACAACCCGATGGTGATCGCGGTCAGGGACTTCAACGACCACGCCGCCGCCGACGACCGGGTGGATCTGGTCATGGTCCCGATCGGCGACGGGCTGACGCTGGCCCGCAAGAAGGACTAGCTGGCCCCTAGCCAGCTGGCGCTGACCGCCCCGCCGAGGTAGAGCGCCCCGATCTCGGGGTTCTCCAGCACCTCGCGCCCGGTGCCGGACAGCCGCACCCGGCCGCTCTCCATCACCACGCCGTGGCTGGAAAGCCGGAGCCCGGCCCGGGCGTTCTGCTCGACGAGCAGGATCGTCGTGCCGGCCGCGTTCATCTGCCTGATCGCGTCGAACACGGTCCGCAGGATCTTCGGCGCCAGCCCCATCGACGGCTCGTCCAGCATGAGCAGCCTGGGCTCGAGCATGAGCGCCCGGGCGAACTCCACCAGCCGCTGCTGCCCGCCGGACAGGCTGCCCGCCTTCTTCCCGGCCCATCCGGCGATGTCCGGGAAGATGTCGAACACGGCCGTCACCCGGCGCGCGGTCAGCGTCCTGTCCGACAGTATGTAGGCGCCGAGCTCGATGTTCTCCCGTACCGTCATGTCACGGAACAGGCTGTGGTTCTGCGGCACCTGCACCACGCCCAGGCGCAGGATCTGGCGCGGCGACATGCCGACGAGGTTCTTCCCGTCCGAGCGTGATCGACCCGAGGCGCGGCCGCAGGAGCCCGCTTATCGACGACATCAGCGTGGATTTCCCGGCGCCGTTCGGCCCGACCACGCAGGTGATGCCGCCCTCGGCCACCTCCAGGCAGACCCCGCGCAGGACGTCGCCGCCGCCGTAGCCGGCCACCAGGTCCTCGATCTTCAGTACCGAACGGGCGGTGGTGCCTGCCCCGGTCTCCGCCTCATGTGCCCTCCGCGGGTTCCGGGTCGTCTTCCACGTCCTCGCCCAGGTAGGCGTTGAGCACCCGCTGGTCGGTCCTGATGATGTCCGGCGGCCCGGCCGCCACCACGGAGCCCGAGTCGAGCACCGTGACGCGGTCGCACAGCCCCATCACGAACTCCATGTTGTGCTCGACGATCAGGAACGTCTTGCCCGCCGCGTTCAGCTCGCGGATCCGCTCGGCGATGTGGTTGACCAGGGAGAGGTTGACGCCGCCGGCCGGCTCGTCGAGCAGGATGACGGCGGGGTCCGCCACCAGCACGTAGGCGAGCTCCAGGAGCTTGCGCTGGCCGTAGGAGAGCGTGCCCGCCAGCTCGGCGTGGTGCCCGGCGATGCCGACGAACTCGAGCTGCTCCATTGCGCGCTTGCGGGCCGCGGCGCGTCCGTTCGGCGAGGCGACCAGCATGTTCTCCAGCACGGTGAGGCTGGCGAAGATCCTGGTCAGCTGGAAGGTCCGGCCGATGCCGAGGGCGAAGACCTTGTCCGGCGTGACGTTGGTGATCTTCTTGTCGGCCAGGTACACCTGCCCCTCGTCCGCTTTGGCGTACCCGGTGATGACGTTGAACAGGGTGGTCTTACCCGATCCGTTCGGCCCGATCAGGCCCGCCACCGAGCCCTCCTCGATCTCCACCGTGCAGGAGTCGAGGGCGTGCACGCCGCCGTAAGCCTTGCGCACGTCCTCGGTCCGCAGCAGCGCGCTCATCGCCTGGCCTCCCTCGCGGGCGCGTCGCTGCCTTCTGGCCGGGCTGGCACCGGCACCGCCGCGGGCACCGGCGGGACCGCCGGACGGCCCCTGGTCCGCAGCCGCTTGACCCACTCGCCGCCGGTCGGGACGATACCCCGCGGCACGAACAGCACGATGAGGAGGAACAGCGCGCCGAGCAGGATCTCGCTCAGGTACCCGTTGGTGTACTTGATGGTCAGGTAGAGCTGGCCGGGCTCGATGATGAGCGCGCCGATCACCGGCCCGCTGATGGTCCCGAGGCCGCCCAGGAAGGCCATCAGCACGAGCGACAGGTCGAACAGCGGGTCGTAGCCCGACGGCGGCTCGACCTGGGTGAGGTAGAGGAACCACACCCCGCCGACCAGCCCCGTGATCGTCGCCGAGATCACGAACGCGCTCAGCTTGACCCGCATGGTGCGCACGCCGAGCCCGCGCGCACGGTCCTCGTCGTCCCTGATCGCCCGCAGTTGCAGGCCGAACCTGGCCCGCCGGACCACCGCGGCGATGACGATGGCGGCCACGGCGCAGGCCAGCGTGATGTAGTAGAAGCGGTCGTTGAACTCCGTCGGTGACCACGGCAGGAACGGCGCCGAGACGCCCACGGAGCCGCCGGTGAAGGAGAAGTTGGCGGCTGCCAGCTGGAAGATGAAGAACACCGCGATGGTGATCACGATGAACGTGTGCCTGCGCACCCGCAGCGCCACCAGGCCGAACGGCACCGCGATCACCGCCCCCACCGCCGCGGCCAGCGGCAGCAGGGCGAACACGCCGACGCCGTTGATGTGCCAGTCCCTGGCCGCGATGCCCACGGCGTAGGCGCCGCTGCCGAAGAACACCGCCTGACCGAGCGAGATGTACCCGGAGAAGCCGGAGAACAGGTTCCAGGCCGAGACCACGGCCACGAAGATCAGCGCGTAGATCGCGTAGTTCGTGACCACCGGGCTGCTGAACACCGCCGGGAACACGATGGCCGCCACGGCCAGGACGATCAGCCCCAGCCCCGCGGCCGCGCGCTGCCTGCTCACGGTGCTCATCATGGGGCCCGTCATTGCGCTCGCACCGGCTGTCGGCCGAAGAACCCGGTCGGGCGGATCACCAGCACCAGCACCAGGGCGGCGTAGAACACCACGATGGCCCATTCCGGGGACCAGATGTCGACCAGCGACTCCACGGTGAGCATGAAGACCGACGCGACCAGCGCGCCGCCGATGCTGCCGAGACCGCCGAGGATGATGATCGCGAGCAGCCGCGAGATCAGGTCGTAGCCGCTGTTGGGGTTGAAGGCGTTGGTGGCGCCGAACATCATGCCGCCGGCCGCGGTCACCGCGACGCCGACGCCGAAGGTGAGGGCGGCGACGCGATTGACGTCGATGCCGATGAGCCGCGCCGCCGTCTCGTCCTGCATCGTGGCCCGCACGCTGCGCCCGAACGTGGTCCGGTACAGCAGCGCGTAGATGGCCGCGATGAGCACCAGCGCCAGCGCGAAGCCGTACAGGTAGATGTACGGCAGGTAGAAGCCGAAGATGCGCACGCTGGATTGCACGTAGGAGGCGTTGAGCTGCTTGGGGTTGGGCCCGTAGATCTCGTAGAGGATCCCCTCGATGATGAGCGCGACCGCGTAGGTGACCAGCAGCGTCATGGACGTCCGCTCCCGGCCGCGCAGCCGCCGGATGAACGCCCACTGGATGACGACGCCGATCACGAACATGGCCGGCACGGTGATCAGCAACCCGAGGAACAGGTCCAGGTGCAGTGACACCGAGAGCTGATAGCTGAGATAAGCGCCCAGGATGACCAGGACACCCTGGGCGATGTTGATGATGTCGAGCACGCCGAAGATCAGCGTAAGGCCAACGGCCATCAGGGCGTAGACGCCGCCGACGAGGATGCCGTCGACAATAGCCTGGTAGATCTCTCGTGCCATGGGGGTTAGCTAGTCCAGTTCGGCTTGGGGTTGATGATCGTCACCGAGCCGGCCGCGCTGACCGGGAGGACCTGGTTGAACGCGGTGCCCTGCTGCTGCCACTGGAAGGTGAACGCCGCGGCGCTGGCGTTCTTGCCGAAGTTGTCGAACCTCACCGGTCCCTGCACGGTGCTGAGCGTCACGCCGCTGTGCAGGTAGGTGATGATCTTCGCGTTGTCGGTGCCGCCGGTCGCCTTCACCGCCTGGGCCATCACCTGGCCCACCGAGTAGGCCTCGGCCACGTCGGCGTTGACGTCGGACGGGCTCCCGCCGTACTTGGCCACGTACTCATTCACCATCGCCTGGCTTGCCGGATTGGCGTACCCGGGATACCAGCCGTTGGGCACCATCATCCCCGTCGCGTTCCCCTTCCCCACCGCGGACGTGAACGCGGCCCCCTGGTCGGGGCCCGCCGCGCAGATGAACATCTTCGGGTTGTAGTGCTGCTGCTCGAACGCCTGCATGAACGCGGACACGGTCGGCACGTCGGTGGACCCGAGCAGCACGGCCTGGGCGCCGGTGGCGGCCACCTGGTCGGCGGCCGGCTTGTAGGAGCTCTCCTCCTCGGGGAAGATCTTCGAGTAGACCGTCTTCACCCCGAGTGCCTGCAGCCTCTGCTGGGCGAGCTGGACCGGCGGGTCGGCGAACGGGTCGTCGGCCATCGGGTAGGCCGCCGTCTTGGGCCGCTGGCTGGGCGGCAGCGAGGCGACCCAGTTGACGAAGGGAATCAACTCGTCCTCGATCGGCAGGCTGACGTCGAAGACGTTGTGAGCCGACACGTTGGCCGGGCTCTCGAACACCGACGGCGCTCCGCCCGCGCCTTCGACCAGAGCGTAGCCGTACCGCGCCGCGACCGACGCCGACGGCGTGGTCAGCAGCGAGGAGAACGGCCCGAAGGCGAGGTCCACCTTGTCCTGGGCGAACAGGGTCTGGTAGTTCGTCTGCACCTGCGTGGGTGAGCTGTTGTCGTTGAGGATCTTCAGCGTGACCTGGCGGCCGAGCAGGCCGCCGGCCCTGTTCACGTCGCTGGCCCACAGCTGGTAGCCGCGCTCGAAGGCCTGGCCGTCGGCGGAGAAGTCGCCGGTCAGCGAGAGCGACGCGCCGATGGTGATCGGCGCCTTGGTACTCGGGCTGGAACTGGTGGCCTGGTGCCGTGCTGCTACTGCTGCTGCTACTGCTGCTGCTGCAGGCCGCCACGAAGCCGGCGGACAAGATGGCTGCCGCGCTCAGGGCGAGGCAATTCTTGGAGAGCCAGGGGAGGTGGGGTCTCACGCCCGGTGCCTCCTTCCTCTCGTTCGGGTTTATCACGGATTAGGTTTCGCTGGTGCCGAGGCCATCGGAGACCTCCGCGTGCTCGCTGACGAGCGGCAAGCCCGCGGAATCCGCCTGCTGCTGCAGCAGCGCGGCAAAGTCGGCATTCACCGTATCCGCGTCCGACCAGTCCCTGGATCAGCTGGTGGACCACCGCAGCGACCGGCATCGGCACTTCGTGTTCCCGCGCGGCGGCCAGGCCAAGATCGAAGTCCTTGCGCAGCAGCGTGGCGGTGAACGTGGGCTCGAAATCGAGGTTCACGTACGCAGGCGTCTTGTAACCGGTGAACAGGGAACCCATCACGCTCTTGTTAAGACAGTCGAGAAACGCTTGCCTGCTTATCCCGCTCTTCTCCGCGAGAACGGTTATCTCGGCGAGCGACTGGGCCACCACGCCGAGGAACAAATTGTGGCAGAGCTTAACCGTCCTCGCCACCTCGCCGTCACCTACGTAGGTGACGCCCTTTCCGAGCATGTTCAGATACGGCTCGGCCAGGTCGAACGCATCACGGGGACCGGAGACGGCGGCCGTCATCTTTCCGGCCCGCACCACCTTCGGGTTGCCCATCACGGGCGCGGCCAGCAAGGCGGTACCGCATTCGGCGATCTCGGCCCGCACGCGGGCCGAGGCCTCGGCCGATACCGTTGAGCAGTCGATAAGGACGCCAGGTGCCGCGGCCGGGCCGGACATCAGCCCTTCCGGACCCAGCACCGCGGAGATCAGGTCATCCGACGAGCCGACCGTGATGAACACGATGTCCCTGGTGGCCAGTTCCGCGGCGAACTGCGCGGGCTTGGCCCCCAGCCGTATCAGCGGCTCGGCTTTACTCATTGAGCGGTTGAAAACAGCGAGGTCACAGCCTGCCGAAAGAAGCCGGCGTCCCATCTCCACGCCCATGCGGCCAGTGCCCAGCCAGCCCAGCCGATGTGTGTCCTCATGTCCTGCCATGCCGCCAGATCCCCTCCCCCTCTGGTCACAATCGTTTGCACCCCTGAGATTGGGCCTCCGTCGATATCTTTGTCAATGGCGGGCGTCCAACCTGTTACCAAACCGCATGAAATTCTCTCTTCACGCGATCGGGACGGCGCGTAACGGCGTGGCCGCCGTGGCCGAAGGTGCAGGTGCCTGTCGGCAATCGATTGCCGACTCCGGGCCCTTCCGGGCACCGGGCACCGGTGACCGGTTACGCTGGCGCTGCTCCCCGCGCGCGCTGAGAGGGCGCGTGGCTGATCGGCACCGGCGGACTGGCCGCTCCGCCGGCATCGTCATGGCTGGCGAGATCGGCTGGCGTCGCGAGCGGTGCCGTCGACCCGCGGACGACAAGCTCGGGTGCCAGGTAGAGGATCTTCACCGGCCCGTCGCCGCCGTTAATCCGTTCGAGCAGCAACTGGGCCGCTTCGGTGCCCAGCTGGTAGTGCGGAAAGCGCACAGTGGTCAGCGGCGGCCTGAGCCGGTCGATGAACGGCATGTCGTTGAAGCCGATCACGGAGACATCGTCCGGGCACTGGCGGTCTTCTTCGTCGAGCGCGGCGTAGCAGCCCACCGCCAGCATGTCGTTGCCCGCCGCTACCGCGGTGAAGTCACCGTGCCTGACCCGGAGCTCCCGGTAGCAGCGCGTACCTTCCTCGACCGTGTACTTGCTGGCGTACGCGATCAGGTCCTCGTCTACCTCGAGTCCGTGTGACGCCATGCCATCGCGGAACCCTCGCAGGCGGCCCGCGCCGGTGGACACGTCCTGCGGACCCGCGATGTGCGCTATCCGGGTATGACCGAGCCGGGCCAGGTGGGTGATGGCCATCCGCGCGCCTTGCTCGTTGTCGACCGAGACGGACGGGAAGCTGTAGTCCTGCGACAGCCGGTTCATCAGGACGACGGGCAGTTCCGCCGCCGCCGCCTCGGCCAGCAGGCGGTCGTGCTGGGTCGCGGTGGCGAGCACGAAACCGTCGACGTGACGGGCCCGCATCTGCTCGAACAGCGTGCGCTCCCGGTTGGCGTCGGCATCGGTGTTGCCAAGCAGGGCCACGTAACCTGCCGAGGCCAGCTTGTCTTCCAGGCCGCGCACGATGGGCGGGAAGAGCGGATTGTTCAGGTCAGGGATCAGCACGCCGACCGTGTGCGAGCGCCGGGTCCGCAGGCTCCGCGCGACCGGATTGGGCCGGTATCCCAGCTTCGCGGCCGACGCCATTACCCGGCGGGCAGTTTCCTCGCTGACCAGGAGGCGGGTTTCCGGATTGAGCGCACGGGACGCGGTAGCCGGGTGGACACCCGCGGCAGCCGCTACGTCCCGCAGCGTCGCCGGGTGATCAGGCATCTTTCATCGTGCTCCCGCAGACAGGTGTAACCTGATTAAGCCTGTTTTGGCTGGACTAACCCTATCCCAGGAGATGCCAGGCGCGGGATTATGCCCGCAGAGGAACGACGCGGTGAAGTCCGGGCCGGCCGTCAGCTCCGCCGGGCTTCCTTCCATGACGACTCCGGTGTCGCCTCGGGGCGAAGGTGCCGGAGGCACCCCGGCTGCCTTGGCTAAAAGCGCCCTGCCTGAGACGCTGATGCCGGGCGGGACTACCCTGTGCTGCGAAAGGTGGTGGGCATGCAACCAGGGCCAGAGCCCCCGTGGCGTCCGCTCAAACGCCACGACAGCCATGTGGCGGAGCAAATGGTAGAGCGGGCGGCGGAGCTAGCCAGGGATTCCCATGCCCGGACCAGGCATGCCGCGGTTCTGGTCAGGGACGGCAGCCTCCTGGCCTGGGGAACCAACGGGGTGCCGTTTCCCGGGGAAGACCACTGCTTCTGCAAGTTCGGGGAATATGGTCACCATGACAACTGCCGGACCCACGCTGAGCAGCGGGCCATCACCCTGGCGCGTACCGGCGATGGCTGGCAGATGCTGCAGCAGGCGAAGCTGATATACGTGCGGCTCGAGGCGGACAACTCGGTCCGGCTGGAGGAACCTCACTTCTGCGCCCGCTGCAGCCGGCTGGCCTTGTCGCTGGGTATAGCGGAGTGGATCTTCGCTCTATCCGAAGGGCTAGTCGGATACTCCTCAGCTGACTACGACAAGATCGCCCAGCTCAGGTGGTCGCGGTAACCCGCACCGCTTGGCCGCGGGACTACCTGCTCGTCTCCTGCTGGCGCAGGTCGGCTACGCATTCCGCGCTTCCGCAGGTACGGCCGGAGCCTAGGCGAGGCCTGCCGCAATGGCAGACCGGATGCAGCCGGGCTAGCCAGGCGGCATACGCCAGCAACTCGGCGATGCCGTCTTTGCCTGGCACGGAGACTACGGGCCGGATCCCGCCGCCGGGCAGGGCAAGCCACTCCCTCGGCCTGTCCGCCTCGGGGTCACCTGACATGGAGCCCATGACTCTATTTTCCCTTGTCCCGGAACCTGACCGGCCCAGGCATCGCCTTTGACGGGAGGGGAACTCAGCTGTGCGCGTTTCCCCGGAAGCTGACAGGCTGGCGCTCCGCCAGTTCACCATGGCCGATGTGGGCAACCTGGCTGATCTCGAACCAGCGCGCGCGCTATAGCGGCTGGCCGACCTCGGCGGCGAGCAGCGCGCCCAGCTCCCAGCAGGCGTCGAGGTCCTGCTTGCCCGGGGTCCCTGTGACGCATACCGGCGGCCGGACGGCCCGCCACTGCAAGCCGGTGGTGATCGACTCCACCGCGCGCACCGCGCCACCGGTGTCCATACCGCCATGCACGTACAGTCCGTACGGGCGCCGCCGGGTGGCCTCCAGGCACGGGTAGTAGATGCCATCGAAGAAGTGTTTCAGCGCGCCGGACATGTAACCGATGTTGGCCGGGGTGCCCAGCAGGTAGCCGTCGGCCTGGAGCACGTCGGCGGGCGCCGCGGTCAGGGCCGGCCTGATGACCACCTCGACGCCCTCGATCTCATCGGTCCGCGCTCCGCTGACCGCCGCTTCGAACATCGCCTGCAGCGTGGGCGATGGCGTGTGATGAACGACTAGCAGCCTCGCCATGAGCGCTGAGCTTAGCCTGCCGCCCACCCTGATGGCTCGCGGCCAGCCCTGCCCGGCGGGCCATCAGGCGGCCTAAGGCATCGGGGTCTGACAGGACCGGAGATGGTGCAGGACATGAACCGGGCCTTCACCCTCGCCGAGCGCCGCGAGCCCGTGGGCCACTGCCTCCCCGGCCACCGCGGCCGCCTGGCGAGCCGCCTGTTCCAGGGACATCCCCGCCGCTAGTCCGGCCGCCAGTGCCGCCGAGTGCGTGCAGCCTGCGCCGTGGGTAGCGGCGACCTGATGACGGGCGACCGGGATGGCCACGTGCCGCGATCCGTCGAATAGGTGATCGACCGGCTCGGCCCCGTGTCCGCCGGTGACCAGGGCCGCGCGCGCCCCCATCATGACCAGGCGCTCGGCTAGCTCCGCGCGATCGCCGGTTACCGTCTGGGTGAGCGCCTGGGCTTCCGGCAGATTGGGGGTCACCACGGTGGCCAGCGGGAAGAGCCGCGCGACCAGGGTTCCGATCGCATCAGCCAGCAGCAGCGTGCTGCCCGAGCTCGCTACCATGACCGGATCCACCACTAGCGGCAGGCCCCGCGTGGCCAGCGCGTCCGCCGCCGCTTCTATCAACGGGGCGGAGAAGAGCATGCCGGTCTTCACGGCGTCCGCCCCGATGTCGTCCAGGACCGCGTCGATCTGCGCCCGCACGAACTCAGGCGGGACTTCGTGGATGGCCCGGACCCCCACGGTGTTCTGCGCGGTGAGCGCGGCGATAGCCGACATGCCGTGCGCACCGCAGCGGGCAAAGGCCTTGAGATCGGCCTGGATGCCGGCGCCGCCGCCCGAGTCGGACGAGGCGATGGTCAGCACCCGCGGGATCTGCGGGTCGGCCTCACTCACGCCGGGAGCTCGGGCAGGCCGGCCACCGGGCTTGATGCGCGAGCATGCCACCGGCGCGGGATGCGTCCCGCGTGCCGCGCGGCGTAGCCGGCGGCAACGGCCAGCCGCATCGCGGTGGCCATCCGCTCCGGCTCGGCCGCGCGGGTAATCGCGGATGCGATGAGGACCGCGTCGCAGCCGAGTTCCATCGCGAACGCCGCATCACTGGCGGTCCCGATCCCGGCGTCGAGGATGACGGGCACGCCGGCCTGCTCGACGATCATCGCGATGTTGTGCGGGTTACGCACGCCGAGGCCGGACCCGATCGGCGCGCCGAGCGGCATGATCGCCGCGCAGCCGGCCCGCTCCAGCTGCCTGGCCAGCACCGGGTCGTCGTTGGTGTAGGGAAGCACTACGAAGCCGTCGCTGACCAGCATCCGGGCCGCGTCAAGCAGCTCCACCGGGTCAGGCAGCAAGGTCTGGTCGTCCGCGACCACTTCCAGCTTGACCCAGTCGGTGCCGAGCGCCTCCCGCCCTAGCCGGGCGGTCATCATCGCCTCGCTCGCGGTGTGGCAGCCCGCGGTGTTCGGCAAGATGCGCACGCCGGACTCACGCAGCGTGCTGAGCAGCGAGCCTGCGCCGTCCCCAGCGGGCGAGACCCGCCGCATGGCGACCGTGGTGAGCGCCGTCCCTGAGGCGTCGAGGACCCGCCGCAGCACCTCGAGGCTCTGCACTCCCCCGGTCCCCAGGATCAGCCGCGAGCTCAGCTCGTGGTCGGCTAGTACCCATGGCTGCGGCCCGGCCACCGTCTGGCTCTGGCTCAGCAGATCCGCATCGGTCACTTCAACCTCCTTGGACGGCCGTGACAACCTCGACCTGGTCGCCGTCGTTAAGCATCGTCGCAGCCCACGAGCCGCGCGGCAGCACGTCGCCATTGACGGCGGCGGCGACGCCGGACGACGCCGCGGTCAGCTCGGCGACCGCCTGCGCGATCGTGCTGCCGTCTGGCAACTCGCGTGGCTCGCCGTTGAGTTTCACCAGGATGCTCACCGCGATCCCTCCCCGGTGGCCGGCCGGGGCATAAAGCGCCCGGGCGTGAAGGACTCCCATTCGTCCGTGGGCGGTTTTCCTGTCAGGTACGCCACGATGGCGTCCGCGGTGACCGGCGACATCAAGATGCCGTTGCGGTAGTGCCCGGTAGCCAGCAGCAGCCCTTCGACGCCACAGCCACCGACGATCGGCCCGTTGTCCGGCGTGCCCGGCCGGAGCCCGGCGCACGTCTCGGCCAGGATCAGCTCGCTCGTCACCGGGAGCACGCTCATGGCGTCGTGCAGCAGGTCGTGAACAGCGCCCGCGGTCACCGTCCGGTCGGGCCCGCGCTCTTCGGAGGTGGCACCCACGATTACCTCGCCGCCGGCCCGCGGCACCAGGTAGACGTCCGCGCCGCGGACCGTGGCCCGGATCGTGTGGCTGATGACCGGCGGCATCGCGTCCGGGTGCCGCAGCCGGAGCAGCTGGCCTTTGACCGGCCGGACCACGGCCCGCAGAGCCGCGGGCAGCCCGGCAACCGCACCCGAGGCGTATCCGGCGGCGACCACGACCTGGGCCGATCCGATCTCGCCGCCGTCCCCGAGCCGGACGCCGCGGGTCTGTCCGTCCCCGGTCAGCACCGCGGTCACGCAGTCGCGCACGATCCGCACCTTGGCGGTCGTCGCGGCCTCGCGCAGCGCGGCCGCGTACCGCCGGTTGTCGACGGACCAGTCAGCTGCGAACAGCACGCCGCCGTGCACGTCGGGGGTGAGGAACGGCTCCAGCTTGCGGCAGGCCCGGCTGTCCAGTTCCTCGGCGTCAAGCCCGGCCGACCGGCGAAAGGCGGTCAGCCGTATCAGCGCCGCGAGGTCGCCGGGGTCGTACGCGATGGCGAGGGTGCCCTCGCGGCGCAGGCCGACCTGAGAACCGGTCAGGTCCTCGAGCTCGGCCGCGAATGACGGGAACCTCCCGACGGCCAGCAGGTTGACCCTGAGCAGCGCTCCCTCGCCGAACAGGGCCTCCGATACCGGCGCGAGCATCCCGGCGGCGACCAGGGACGCGGCGTCCCCACGGTCGGGATCCACCAGGACGACATCAAGCCCGGCAGCGGCGGCCCGCCAGGCGATCGCGGTTCCGATGACACCGCCGCCCGCGACGACGACATCTGCGGTTACGGCCAATGAGCACTCCCTTCGCCGGCATTACCCGGATCAGGTGCGACGGTCGGAGGCGCTTGGCCTCCCTCTCAGCCCTCGCGGGCTCCCGTGGTCGAAGTTGTTTCCGACAGTTCACCTTATACCAGCTGGGCTGCGCGCAGCGATGATTGGATGGCCAGATGACCAGTGACCTGCGGGCCCGGCTCGCCGACGCCCGGCTCTACCTGTGCACTGACGCCCGGCGATCCCAGGGCGACCTGGCCAGGTTCCTCGACGCCGTCCTCGGAGCCGGGGTCGACATCGTGCAGCTGCGGGAGAAGGGCCTCGAGGCGGCCGAGGAACTCTCGCTGCTGAAGGTGTTCGCTGACGCGTGCCGACGGCACGGCCGCCTGCTGGCGGTGAACGACCGCGCGGACATAGCCCTCGCGGCCGGCGCCGACGTCCTGCACCTGGGGCAAGATGACCTGCCGGTCGCGGTGGCGCGGCGGATCATCGGCCCCGGTCCGCTCATCGGCCGCAGCAGTCACAGCCCGGTCCAGGCCGACGCGGCGGCGGCCGAACCCGGCGTCGACTACTTCTGCGCCGGTCCGGTCTGGGTGACGCCGACCAAGCCGGGCCGCCCGGCGACCGGCCCCGGGCTGCTGGGTCACGTCGCCGGGGCCAAGCCCGAACGCCCGTGGTTCGCGATCGGCGGCATCAGCCTGGACCGGCTCGAGGACGTGCTGGCCGCGGGCGCCACCCGCGTGGTCGTGGTCCGCGCCATCACCGAGGCCGACGATCCCGCCGCCGCGGTGCGGGCCTTTACCAGGCGGCTACGCCTGGCATGACGCGGGCTTGAGGTCGAGGAGGCAGGGCCGCGGCGGGCGGTTCGGCCGGCACGGCGTGATCTAGTCGCCGGGTCGTGTAACGATAAACGAATGCGCATCGCCGGGGTTGAATCAACAGACTTGTTCGTCGGGACCGCGCAGCGGCCGCTGCAGGTCATCCGGGTCACAGTGGTGAACGAGGGGCCGGGCATGCTGGCCAGCCCGGCCATGGCCGCCTCGGTTTACGTGCAGGGATCCGGAGTGAGAACCGACGGACCGTTCGGCATAAC
Organism: uncultured Actinomycetes bacterium; assembly: GCA_963739615.1. Classification (GTDB taxonomy): domain Bacteria; phylum Actinomycetota; class Actinomycetes; order Streptosporangiales; family Streptosporangiaceae; genus Palsa-504. The sequence continues at coordinate 52,321 of CAVUBD010000024.1, read as the reverse complement.
AGGGTTGAGCCCCGGGGAACAGAGAGCTTTCGAGATCGGGGTTCAAGTCGCCGCGCCTTACCTGCCGGGCAGCGCCCGGCGGGTCACGGTGACGGTCGAGAGCGAGTCTGGGCGCAGTCATGTCGAGGCTGACATCACCGTCGCCGAACCGGGCTGGACGATGTGGATGGTCAGCCACTTCCACTACGACCCGATCTGGTGGAATACCCAGGGGCAATTCACCGAGGCGCGGCTGAGCCTGCCGGACGAAGAGGGCAGGCTGCCCGAAGTCAGGACCGCGTTCGAGCTGGTCGGCCTGCACCTGGGCAAGGCCAGGAAAGACAGCGACTACAAGTTCGTGCTGGCCGAGATCGACTACCTGAAGCCGTACTTCGACGCCTACCCGCAGGACCGGCAGGACCTGCGCGCTCTCATCGCGGCGGGCCGGGTCGAGATCGTGGGCGGCAACTACAACGAGCCGAGCACCAACCTGACCGGCGCCGAGGCCACCATCCGCAACGCCGTCTACGGCATCGGGTTCCAGCGGGACGTCTTCGGCGGCGACCCGCGGACCGCGTGGATGCTCGACGTGTTCGGGCATGACCCCGGGTACCCGGGGCTGATGGCGGCGGCCGGGATGAATTCCTCGTCGTGGGCGCGCGGCCCGTTCCATCAGTGGGGTCCGGCCGGGGCGCAGGGCGGCACCGGGCGCATGCAGTTCAGCACCGAGTTCGAGTGGATCTCTCCGGATGGCCGCGGGCTGCTGACGTCGTACATGGCGCATCATTACGGCGCGGGCTGGAAGCTGCACACGCTGCCTGACCTGCAGGCCGCCGAACTCGAGGCGTACGGGCAGTTCCGCGCGCTCGCGCAGGTCGCCGCCACGCGCAACGTCATGCTGCCGGTCGGCGCCAACCACGTCATCCCGGCCCGGTGGGTGACGGACATCCACAGGGACTGGAACCAGCGGTACGTGTGGCCCAGGTTCACCACGGCCGTGCCCAGCGAGTTCTTCGCCGCGGTCAGGGCCGAGGCCGGCCCGGGGGGCACGTGGATCACGCCGCAGACCAGGGACATGGGGCCGGTGTACACCGGCAAGGACGTCTCCTACATCGACACCAAGCAGGCCCAGCGGGCCATCGAGACCGCGGTGATCGAGGCCGAGCGGCTCGCCACCATGGCCTGGCTGGACGGCGCGCCGTTCCCGCACGCCGCGCTGGACAAGGCGTGGCGACTGCTGGCCTACGGCGCCCACCACGACGGCATCACCGGCGTCGAGTCCGATCAGGTGTACCTGGACCTGGCCGCCGGCTGGCGGGAGGCATGGGAACTGATCTCAGCCGCCCGCCGCGACGCCGTGGCCTGCCTGTCCGCAGAGCCGCCCCTGCCCGGCTACCCGTCGCAGGAGGACCAGTCCGTCTGCGTCGTCAACGCGGTGGCGCGGGCCAGGGACGGGATGGCGCGGGTCACGGTGCAGGTGCCGGCGCATGACGGAACCAGGTGGCTGGAACTGCGCGACGGCGACGGGGCGCTCCTGCCATCGCTCGCCGAGGGGGTCAGGCGGCGGGAGGACGGGTCGCTCGCGGAGGTGACGCTGACGTTCGCGGCCCGCGAGGTGCCCGCACTCGGGTACCGGTCCTTTTCGCTGGTCCCGGCGGCCGAGGCGGCCGCGACCGGGTGGCAGGACGTCACGGGAAACGCGGTCATCGAGAACGGGGCGTACCTGATCACCGCCGACCCGGCGCGCGGCGGGACGGTCAGCATCACCGACAAGCGGTCCGGCCGCAGCGTGCTGGCCGGCCCCGGCAATGAGCTGGTCATACAGGACGAGTATGCGCAGCACCCGCGGCACGGAGAAGGTCCGTGGCACCTGTCGCCCAAGGGCGCCGGGGTGGGTTCTGCCGGGATCGCCGCGACGGTGCGGGCGCAGCGCTGCCCGGTCGGCGCGCGGCTGGTCGCCTCGTTCACCATGGACGGGCTCGACGTCACCCAGGAGACGCTGCTGTGGGACGGCGCGGAACGCGTCGAGTTCCGCACCCACGTCGACGGGTACCGCGGGCGTGACCGGCTGCTGCGGGTACGCTTCCCCGCCGACGTGCCCGGCGGGCTGCCGCTGTACCAGACGGCGACGGCGGTGATCGGGCGGTCGTTCGGCGCGGTGGACGTGGACTCGGCGGACCACTGGTACACCCTGGACAACCCCGCTCACCAGTGGTTCGGCCTCGGCTCGACGGCCCGGGTCCGCACCGGTTACCGGCCCGGGATGACGCAGGCGATCGGGGTGGCCGAGGCCGTCTGCCCGGACGATCCGCAAGGCCTGAAGGGCGACATCCGTGACCTGATGGTGGCGCTGGCCGCGGCCGGGGTGACCGCGACGTGCAGCCAGGCCGAGGGATCCAGGTACGGCGGGATCGACGCGGACTCCAACGTGCCCGACGTCAGGATCGCGGTCGGCGGCCCCGAGGCGAACGCCTTCACCGCTGAGGTCCTGTCGGCGGCGGGGCCCGATTACGCCAAGGCGCTGGAAGCCAGGCTCGCGGCCGGCGGCGCGCGGCTGTGGGTGCCGGCGGCGCGCAGCCGGGCGGACGCATTCGGGCCGGACGCCGACGTGCGCGGGGCCGGCGACCTGCCGGTCCTGATCGTGGCCGGCGCCGGGCCCGGCGAGCTGGCGGCGGCGGTCACCGCCCTGGCGCAGGATCTGGCCGACGCTGTCGTAGACGCTACCGATGACGAGGCCGACCCGGCACCTAGCGCGGGCTACGAGGCCAGGCCCGTGCCGGTACCGCTGGCCGACCGGTCGGTCGCGCTGCTGAACCGGGGCACGCCAGGCTGCGTGGTCACCCCCGACGGCACCCTGCACATGTCGCTGATGCGGTCCTGCAGCGCCTGGCCGTCCGGGATATGGATCGACGGGGATCGCCGGACGGCCCCGGACGGCAGCAGCTTCGCCTGGCAGCACTGGAGCCACACGTTCGAGTACGCCCTGTCCTCGGGCCCGGGCGACTGGCGGGGTGCGGGCTACAACGCCGCCGCCGAGGAGTACAACCACGACCTGCTCGCCGTGGTGACCGGCCCGCAGACGTCCGCAGCGAGCCTGCTGTCGGTGACTCCTGGTAACGTCACGGTCAGCGCGGTGAAGCCGCGCGGCAATCCGCTCGCTTCCGGTCGCGTCGGCGCGCTCGCGCGCGGGCCGGGAGCCGCGCGCGGGCTGGGTGAGCAGGCCGAGGTCACGGTGCGGCTGCGGGAAACCAGCGGACAGGCGACGACCGCGCGGCTGCGGCTCGCGACCGGGGTCTCGGCGGCATGGCTCACCAATCTGCTCGAGGAATCTGACGGCGTTTCCCTCCGTGTCGAGGACTCTGGCGGCGGCACGGTCGTTGTCGATATGTCGGCATTTGAGACGGTTACCCTGGTGGTGCGGACGGGATCCCGCCCGGCCGCCGGCGGCGCTTCACCTTCCGCCGAACCGGTCCAGCCCATCTATGCCCGCTACTGGCTGCACGGGAGGGGCCCGGCGCCGGCCGGGAACCTGCCGGTCGCTGTGCACTTCTCCGCCACCAGGGTCGCCCTGGCGGACGCCGGCGATGCCGCCACGCTGACGCTGACCGTAGGCTGCGGCGCCGAGCCCGCGTCCGGGAGGCTGGAGCTCGACGTACCCATCGGTATCACGGTCAGCGGGGCGGACGACCTGCGATACGAGCTGCCTCCCGGCGGGTACGCGGCCTGGGATCTGACCGTGCGAGCGGCCTCAGGTACCGCGGCGGGACGCTACTTCGTGGCCGCGTGGATGCGGGACAAGCTCGGCTACGACGTCGAGGACACGGCGATGGTCGCGGTCGGTGAGCGCCGCTGGCCCGATCCGGACCTGCCGCCCGAGGAGACGCTCGAGTTGCTCCAGGCCGATTACCGGGCGGGCGCGGCCGAGGTCGAGCTGGCCGTCCTGACGCCCGAACTGCGGCTGGCTCCGGGCGGCGAGGGCGAGCTGCAAGTCCAGGTGACCAACGGGCTGGCCTCTGTGCTGCGCGGCGAGGCCCAGCTGGTGTCGCCGTGGGGCAGCTGGCCGCTGCTCGGCGGCTGGACGCAGGGTTTCGGCATCTCACCGCGGGTGAGCGCGACGCTGCGGTTCCCGGTGAAGGTGCCGGTGACCGAGCGTCCCGGGTCCCGGTGGTGGGCGCTGGTGAAGGTCATGTACTTCGGCCGGGTCAGGTACACCGAAGCCGTTCCGGTAATTATTGAGCCGCGCTAACTGACCACGTACGCTATGGGCGAACGGGTACGGTGAGACACCTAGCTTTATCTCCCTTTCAAGCATGAGATCTCCAGAGGGCCAATGCAGTCCGCCACCGCCTTTATCAGCGGCAACTTGCCAGCGGAGCCGAACAGTTTCATCGGCCGCGAGCGCGATCTCGCTGAACTCGCACGGCTTCTTGGCGACGTACGGGCGCTGACCCTGAGCGGTCCGGGGGGCATCGGCAAGACGCGGCTCGCGGTCCGGCTCGCGCGCGACGTGATCGGCGGCTCGGATGAGCCGGCCGGGGCGGCGGACGGCCCGGGAGTCCCCCGCGACCTTGACGAGGCCTGGCTGGTAGAGCTGGCCGACTGGCACGGCCAGACCGCCCAGCAGGTCGCAACCACGATCGGCGTACGCGAGGAGCAGGGCGTTCCGCTCGCTCAGACGCTGGCCGAGGCACTGCGGCCGCGGCACATGCTGCTCGTCCTGGACACCTGCGAGCATCAGGTCAGTGACTGCGCCACGCTCGTCCAGATGCTCCTGGCCAGGTGTCCCTGGCTGCGGATCATCGCGACCAGCCGGGAGCCGCTGCGGGTACGGGGCGAGACCGTCTGGCGGGTGCCGCCGCTGGACCTGCCGCCCGACGGCGTGGCCGACGCCGAGCTTGCCGCTCACGAGGCGATCCGGCTGTTCGCGGCCCGCGCCGCCGGCGCGCGGCCCGGCTTCATGCTGACCCACGACAACACGGCCTCGGTAGCCAGGCTGTGCCGCACGCTGGACGGCATACCGCTGGGCATCGAGCTGTCCGCCGCCCGGGTGCGGGCGCTGTCGGTCGAGCAGATCGCCGACCGGCTGCGCGACCGGTTCCAGCTGCTCGACTCCGGTGACAGGACCGCGCCGCTGCGGCAGCAGACGCTGCGGGCTACCGTGGACTGGAGCTACGAGCTGCTCGACGAATCAGAGCAGACGCTGCTGCGCCGGCTGGCCGTATTCTCCGGCTGGAACCTGGACATGGCCGAGCAGGTGTGCTCCGACGACGCTATCCCCGCCGATGCGGTGCTCGGCCTGCTCATCTCCCTTATCGACAAGTCGCTAGTCGTGCTGGACGGCGAGGTGGCCGGCGACGCCAGGTACCGGCTGCTCGACACGATCAGGGAGTACGCCGCCGAGCGGCTCGCTGCGGCCGGCGAGCAGTCCAGCCTCTCCCTGCGGCATCGCGACTGCATCCTCGCGCTGGTGGAAGACACCGCCCGCCGGATGTTCCACCGCGGCGAGCCGCCCTGGCCCGTGCGCCGGGCGGTGTTCCGCCGCGGCATCGCCGAATACGGCAACTTCCGCATCGCGCTGGCCACCTCGCTGGCCCATGGTCACGCGGAAGAAGGGCTGCGGCTGTGCGCGGGGCTGCGCAACATGTGGGTCCCGCACGGCGACGCGCGCGAGGCGGCTACCTGGCTGGACCGGTTCCTCGTCCAGGAGGCGGGCGAGGTTTCCCCGCGCGTGCGCGGGCGCGCCCTGGCCTGCCGCGCGGAGATCGCTTTCGAGCTGCAGGAGTACGACGCGCTGCTGCGCAGCGCCGAGGAGAGCCTGGAGCTGAGCCGGGCCAGCGGCGATGACTTCACCGTGCCGACCGCGCTGCGGGTTATCGCCCAGGCGGCGGCGCGGGCGGGACGGCTCGGTGACGCCATGACGTACGTCGACGAGGCCCTGGCGGCAGCCGAAGAGTCCGGCAACGACTGGGAGGCCGGGCTCACGCTGGCGGCCCGGGCCGCCGTCGCGGTACGGCAGGGCAAGCTGAAGTCGGCCCAGCGGGCCGGCGAGGCGGCCCTTGAGGTGCTGAGCGACAACAACCGCTGGGGGGTCGCCCAGGTGGAGTACGGGATGGGCACGCTCGCGCGGGCGCGCGGCGACGACAAGATGGCCGTCCGGTACTTCGAAGAGGCCATGGAGATCTTCCGTGAGCTCGACGCCTGGCCCGAGATCGCCCGCTGCCAGGCTGGAATCGGGTGGATCGCGGTCACGAACGGCGACCTGGACCTGGCCCGTGAGAGCCTGGCCGAAGGCCTGCGACTGAACCAGATGTGCGGGCAGCGCCTGGGCGTGGCCCGCGGGCTTGAGGCGTTCGCGGCCCTGGCGGCCGCCAGCCAGCAGCCCGAGCAGGCGGTCAGGCTGGCCGGCGCGGCCTGCCAGCTGCGCGAATCCCTGGGGCATCCGGCCGGCATCGGACCGAGAATTGAACAGGTACTTGAGTTCGCCCGGGACCGGCTCGGGACATCGGCTGCCGCCGCCCTGTTCGCCGAGGGGCGTGAGATGTCGGTGGAAGACGCCGCCGGGTACGCGCTCGGATCACACCACGGAACCCACGGGCCAGGACCTAGGACCGGCGGAGAACCTGCCTGGGCCGACCCGGCCCGGCTGGTCGCGACGGCAGGACCGCGCCATGAGGCCGGCCATCACCGCTCACCCTCGCCGCTGACCCCGCGCGAGCACGAGATCGTCCTGCTGATCACCCAGGGCCTGTCCAACAAGGAGATCGCCGACGAGCTGGTCATCAGCCCGGCGACCGCGGCCAGGCACGTGGCGAACATCCTCGCCAAGCTCGGCTTCAGCTCACGTACACAAGTCGCCTCGTGGGCCACCCGTCACGAGCCGCCCGGCTGATCCTCATGTGCAGATGTGCACCCGGCCAGGGATCGTTAGCCAGCGAATATGCACATCGGAATACACACTTCTGCGCATGTGCAGGGCCGCCCGCACGGACTACCTTTTCAGCTGTCGCTACCGCACGGTGGCGGCGGGTCCTGGAACCCGCCGCCGCGCTGGTTCCCAAGGGGGGGTGGGAACCAGCGGGCCGGCGGCAGAGGCCGGGCGGGTCCCGGCTCCACGCCAGGACCCGCCTGCTGTTTGCACCCAGGCTGGGGAGGTTCTGGTGGAACGCGCCGTCAGTAACGGGACGCGCCTCGAGGCGGGCCCGCTAACGCCGAGCGCGGGCATGTCACACCGCGCGATTACCGAACGCGTCCTCACGCTGGCTGACGAGGCAGGCTACAAGGCCGCCCTCATCGACGCGCCGGAAGGCACCGTGACCGCATGGCCCCGGTTCGCGCGGATGGTACGCGCGGCCGCGGACGGTCTCAGGCGCCGCGGGCTGGCCGACGGGGATACGGCCGGCGTCTTCGTCCAGGATGCGGCCAGCTTTGCCATCGCCGTGAACGCCGTTCGCGCGGCCGGGGCCATTGCCTCGCCGATCCGGGCAGACGCCGCCCTGGCCGATGTCGCCGCCCAGCTCAATGCCTGCGGCGCGCGGGTGCTCATCACCGCCGCGCCGCTGGCGGAGGTCGCGGCTGAGGCCGCGGACCGCTCCCGGGTACGGCAGGTGTTCACGTTCGGCGAGGTACCGGGAATGACCTCGTTCCGCTCGCTGCTCGGCGTGGCTAAGCACAGCGCCAATCACCACGCTCCTTGACCTCACCCTGCTGGCCGGCGCCACTATCGTGGCGGCGCCGGTCCCCCTGATCACAGCCGCGATGCGAGTGTACAAGGGCACCGCCGCGATCGTCCCCCGTGACACTCTCGTCCCCGGCCTCCCGCCGGACCGCGTACTCGCCGTCGCCTGAGGCACACTGTCCGCATCGGGCTCTGGCACGTCCCTGACGCCCTGGGAGCGGGCTCACGTCGCGGCGCGGCTAGGTAGATGCGGCCGGAGGGTGTGGTCCAGCGGAACCAGCCGCGGGCTCCGGCGTGCTCGAGGTGCCAGCCGGGGGGGCTTACTTGTCGCGGTGGTTGTGCCGGCAGAATGGCTCCTGTCAGTTATATTAACACATATGACGATCCGCGACGCGATACAGCTAGCCGAGGCCAGCAGGCCACCCGACGGTGTAACACGCTGCCTGATCTACGTCCGGATCAGCATGGACAAGGCCCACGACGGGCATGGCGTGGCCAACCAGATGGCCAAGCTGGAGCACAAGGCCCGCGAGCGGGGCTGGACGGTGGTGTACCGGCTCTCGGATAACGACATCGGGGTGACCCGCAAGGACCCGACCAAGCCCGGAAAGCACCGGCCAGGGTACGAAGAGGCGATGCGGCTGGTCGACGCCCGGGCGGTGGACGCGGTGCTGTGCTTTAAGTGGGACCGGTTCATCCGCGAGCCGCTGGACCTGGAGTACCTGATCCCGCGGTTCGACAGGGCCGGGGTGCGGTTCGCCGAGGTGGACGGGAACATTGACCTGGGCACCGACTCCGGGCGGCTGCACGCGCGGATCCTGATCGCGGTCGCCAAGGCCGAGCAGGAGCGCAAGGCCGAGCGGCAGAAGCTGGCCAACGAGGCTGCGGCGATCAACGGGCAGCGGTTCACCGGCGGCCCGCGCCCGTTCGGGTACTGCGAGGACCACGTGACTGCTCACCCGGTGGAGGGCCCGGCGGTGGCGGAGGCGTGCGCGGCGCTGCTGGGCGGGGGCAGCATCAGCGGGATCATGCGGGAGTGGACCAAGCTGGAGCTGACGCCGCCGCAGCAGGACCGGCGCGGCACCACCCGGTGGAACCGGGCCAGCATCCGCAGCATCCTGCTGAACCCGCGGATCGCGGGCCTGTCGGTCTACCACGGGGAGATCGTCGGCCGGGGTCAGTGGGAGCCGCTGGTGCCGGAGGAGACATGGCGGGCGGTGCGCGGCATCCTGGAGGATCCGTCCCGCAAGCCGCCGCGGGGGGTGCGGACGTTGCTGGGCGGGCTGGCCTTGTGCCCGTGCGGCAACGTGGTCGCCGGGGGGCCCTCGCATACCGGGCACCGGGTCTACCGCTGCTCGATGCCGACCCGGGACCGGTCCTGGCCCGGCGAGCACGTGGCCCGCCAGGCCGGGCCGGTCGAGGACTTCATCACCAGGCTCGTGGTGGGGCGGCTGTCCCGCCCCGATGCCGCCGATCTGGTGGCCGTCGAGGAGGGCGGGCCGGATGTGGCGGCGCTGCGGGAGGAGGCGGCGGCGATCCGCCGCAACCTGGAGGAGATGGCCGCCGACCGGGCGCTGGGCCTGATCACCCGGCCGCAGCTGCTCGCCGCGACCGGGCGGGCGAACATCCGGCTGGAGGAGATCGGGACCGAGCTGGACCACGCCGCGCGGGAGAACGTGCTGGCCCCGCTGGTGGCCGCCGAGAACGCGGCGGAGCTGTGGGAGACGCTGGACCTGAGCCGCAAGCGGGCGGTCATCAAGACGCTCATGTCGGTCACGCTGCACTCCCCGGGCCGGGGCGCCCGCCGCCCGTTCGACCCGGCCACCGTCAAGGTCACCTGGCGGCAGCCCGACGCCGCCTGATACCGGCCAGGATGCCCGGGCCCCGATGCCGGGAGCCGGGGCGTCTCGGCGTTTACCTGCGGCGGGGGCGGCGCAGGAGGAGCGCGAGCGTGTCACGCTGCTGGCTGGACAGGGGCGGGGCGGCATCGACCAGCCGGGCGATGTAGGCATCCAGGCTGGTCTCATGGTCGTCTTCGGGGTGCCCGTCGCGGTCGTTGTTGAGCGTCACGGGAATGTCAGTAGGGGCGTCACGAAATGTCAGTGCCCGCCTTCGGTGACGGGCCTAGATGTCTACGAAGACGGTGGTCGGCTTCTCGGCACGCCGCGAACGCCAGGTGTTATCAGGTCCCTACGCCGAGGACACGGCGCCCGTAAGCCGCGGCGAGCTCGTCGAGTGCAGCGACTAGCCGGAGAGCGGGACAAGGTGGGGGAGGCGGCAGTGGGCGGGACAGGCGCCGGGTCGCCGTAGCCGTAGGAGTTCCGGGCCGTCAGGGTGGGTCGAACAGGTGCAGGCGGTGCGCGGTGGCGGCGGCCTCGCCGCGGGAGGCGACGCCGAGTTTTCCCAGGATGTTGGACACGTGCACGCTGGCGGTCTTGGGCGAGATGAACAGCTCGGCCGCGATCTCCCGGTTGCCGCGCCCGGCCGCGACCAGCCGCAGCACCTCCAGCTCGCGCCCGGTCAGCCCGAAAGGCGCGGCCGGGTCGGCCGGGCTGGTTCCGGCGATCTCGACGCGCGCTCGCCGCGCCGCCCGGCTGATCTGCTGCAGCAGCGGGCGGGCGCGGAGCTGGCTGGCGAGTCCGGCCGCTCGCTGCAGCCGGGAGGCGGCGGCGTCCCGGTCTCCCGCCGCGGCGGCGGCACCCGCCGCGCGCAGCAGCGCGTATGCCAGCGGGTAGGGCTGGCCGAGTGATTCCCACGCCGCGGCGGCGGCATCCCAGGCAGCCCGGTCCAGGTGACCCGCGGCACGGGAGGCCTCGGCGTCGAAGACCGCCGCGTGGGCCTGCTCGACCGGACCCGGGCGCGCCAGCCCCGCCGCCGCCCGCGCCAGCGCCCGCCGCAGCTCGGCCGGGTCGCCTGCTTCTGCCGGCAGCCGGCCTGGGCCAGCCTCGGCGCAGGCCCGCATCCCGGTGGCCAGCAGCAGCCACAGGTAACGCGGCTCCGCGTCCGGGCGCTGTGAGGAGGCCGCGCGTACGGCGGCCAGGGCCCCGGCGAGGTCGCCGTCGGCCAGCCGGGCCTCTGTCGCCAGCCAGGCGATCAGCAGCGCCAGCTGCGTAGCGGCCTGTGCGCCGCCCTGTGCGCCGGCGGGGGGCGGGGGCAGCTGCCGCATTATCCCCGCCGCGGTGTCGTGCTCGCCGCGGGCGACGGCGATCCCGCCGCGCAGCAGCAGCAGGTAGGCTCGGCCTTCCGGCGTGGGGTCCAGGCCCAGGGCTTCCTCTATGATTTCCAGCGCCTCGTCCCAGCGCCCCGCCGATGTCAGCGCTTCGGCCAAATTGGGTCCGATCGGCGTCGCCGCAAAGCGCGCGAGGCCAAGCTGCCTGGCCCGGGCGAGACCCTCCCGGCCGGCCTGGATCGCGCGCTCGTGGTCGCCGCGGCCTTCGAGCACGTGGGTAATTCCGGCGCAGGCGCGCATCTCAAGCTGGACGGAGCCGATACGCCTGGCGGTCTCGCGCACCCCCAGCAGCGCCGCGATGACGTCGTGGCCCTCCCGGGCGCCGATCTGGGCGAGCGCCATCAGCGCTTCAGCCTGGTACTCCTGGTCGTCGAGCCGCCGGCCCAGGGCGGTCAGCTCCTCGGCGGCCCGTTTCGCTTCCTCGTCGCGGCCCCGGAGCCACAAGGCCCTGCTGAGCTGGCCCAGGATCTCGGCGCGCACCCGGTCCGGGCTGCGGGCCAGGCGCAGCGCCGTCTGCAGGTCGTCGACCGGCCCGGGCAGCAGCGCCTGCTGGCGGAGCACGGCGCGCCGCAGCAGCAGTGACGCGCGGCGACCCGGATCACCTGACTCGCCGAGCTCGCCGAGGGCTGCCTCCACCAGCGTCAGGCCACGTGTCGGCTCGCCGGCCCAGCGGGCGGCGTCAGCGGCGAGCTCGGTCACGGCGGCGCGGTCGGTCCCGGTGTGCTCCGCGGCGCCGGGCACCCGGTCCCACAATTCCAGGACCTGCTCCAGCATCTGCAGCTGCTCGGCGACGGCGAAGCGGGCCGCGGCGCCGGCCGCCGCGTCCCAGGCCGCCCGCAGCGCCCGCTCATGCTCATGCGCGCCCCGCCAGTGCAGCGCAAGCCGGACCTGGACCATGCCGTCGCCGCCGAGCGCGGGGTCGGCTTCGAGCGCTTCGGCGAACGCCCGCTCGGCCTGGGCGCGCTCGCCGGGCAGCAGGTCCTCCCAGACGGCCTGCCGGATCAGGTCGTGCCGGAAGGCGTAGCCGCCGGGGTCGGCGATCACCACGTTGGCGTCCACCGCGGGCCGCAGCGCGGCGGTCAGCGCCGGATCATCGAGCCCGGTCACCGCGGCCAGCAGCTCGTGGCCGACGCGGACGCCGCCCGCGGTGGCGGCGCGCAGCACCCGCTGGGTCTGCTCCGGCAGCTCCTTCACTGCGGCCAGCAGCTGATCGCGCAGCGACCACGGCAGCCCTGGGTTCACGGTGCCGCCGGCGTTGACCAGAGCCTCGGTGAACAGCGGGATCCCGCCGCCGCGCTGGTAGACCGCGTTCGTCACGGCGGGTTCGGGCGGGCGGCCCACGATGCCTTCCAGCTGCGCCTCGACCTGGCCGCGCGACAGGCGGGGCAGCTCCACCCGGGTGACCCCGGCCATCCGGCTCAGCTCGGCCAGCAGCGGCCGCAGCGGGTGGGCGGCGTGCAGCTCGGCGGAGCGGAAGGTGACCACCAGCAGCACCGCGGCGTGCCGCAGGTTGCGGACCAGGAAGGTCAGCAGGTCGCGGGTGGGGTGATCGGCCCAGTGCACGTCCTCCACGACAAGCACCAGCGGCAGCCGACCCGCCAGCGTCTCCAGCAGGGCCAGCAGCAGCTCGAACAGCCGGGCGCGGGCCATGTCCGGGTCGGCGGCGGCCGGCGGGGCGCCGAATTCCGGCAGCAGCCGGGCCAGCTCGCCGGTGTCCCGGCCGCCCAGCAGCGCGGCCACCCCGGCGGCGCCCCGCTCCCGGACCAGCTGCCGCAGCGCTGCGGTGAACGGCGCGTACGGCAAGCCCGCCGCGCTCAGCTCCACGCACTCCCCCGGCCAGCACCAGCGCCCGGCCGTCCAGCCGCGCGGCGAACTCGCTTACCAGCCTCGACTTTCCGCCGCCGGCCTCCGCGCCGACCAGCACCGTGCCCGGCAGCCCGCCGGCCGCATCATCGAACGCGCTGGCCAGCACGCTCAGCTCGGCCTCGCGCCCGGCGAAGACCGGGCTTACCGCACGGCTGGTCATATCCCCCAGGATGCCAGCAACCAGCATCCGCCGGCTGCGGCCACGGTGGCCTGCGCCGCCACTGCCTGTCCCACCTGGCGGGTTCTCCTAAGTCCGGCTAAGCACTGCTTAGCCGTCACGACGTGTGCCTGCTGTCCGAGATATGGCATCCGTCCGACGCGCCGGGGTGCCTCTTAGCGCGAGCCTTGGTGCAGTCACAGCTGAACAGACCGGCCTGCCAAGGGCACGCAATGCCGTGCGGCGGGCGAGCCCGGGCTCCCTCCGGCGCCATCCCTAGGGCCGGGTGGCCGGCACAAATGTGCGTACGGGTCGTCCGGCTCGGTTTACGCCTTCCCGGTGGCACCCGCCACCGGGCACCGGACGATTGCCGGTACCCGCCGGGGCCCTCGTCTGTTCAGCAACAAGACCAGGCCGCCCGGCAAGCCGACGCGGCCAGCAACTGGAAGGAATGTGATGAGGAACGCCGTTCAAGCCGCAGCCGCCCAGGCGACGCGCCCCGCCGACGGCAGGGCCCCTCACAGGGGCCTGGCGCTGGGGCTGATCCTGGCGGCCCAGCTGCTGGTGGTGATCGATGCGTCGATCGTGACCCTGGCCCTGCCGGCGATCCAGCGGGGGCTGGGGTTTTCGCCGGCCGGGCTGCAGTGGGTGATCAGCGCCTACGCGCTGGCGTTCGGCGGGTTCTTGCTGCTCGGCGGGCGGCTGGCCGACCTGCTGGGTCGCCGGGCGATCCTGGTCACCGGGACCGCGGTGTTCACCGCCGGATCGCTTGCTTGCGGGCTGGCCGGATCGGCCGGGCTGCTGGTCGCGACCCGCGCTGTCGAGGGCCTGGGCGCGGCGATGATGGCCCCGGCGGCGCTGTCGCTGATCCTGGTCCTGTTCCCGGAGGGCCCGCAGCGCACCAAGGCGCTGGGCGCGTTCGGGGCGGCCACCGGGGCCGGCGGCGCGATCGCCGTCCTGGCCGGCGGGATGCTGACCACCTGGCTGTCCTGGCCATGGATCTTCTTCGTCAGCCTCCCGGTCGGGGCGCTGATCGTGGCCGGCGCCCGGCCGCTGCTGCCGGAAAGCCGCGCCGGCCTGGGCCACCGCCGGTTCGACGTGGCCGGCGCGGTCACCGTCACCGCAGGGCTGTCGCTGCTGGTGTACGCGGTGGTCACCGCGGCCGGCCACGGCTGGGGATCGGTCGGCACGGCCGGCCTGCTGGCCGGCGCCGCCGCGCTGATCGCCGCGTTCGTGGTGATCGAGGCCCGGTCGGCGGCGCCGCTGCTGCCGCTGTCGTTCTTCCGCAACCGGACCGTGACCGCGGCGAACCTGGCCGGGCTGCTGCTGGGCGGGCTGATGTTCCCGATGTTCGTGTTCTTGTCGCTGTACATGCAGCAGGTGCTGGGCTACTCGGCGATCAGGGCCGGGCTGGCGTTCCTGGTCATCGCGGTCGGGATCATCGCCTCCTCCGGCCTGGCGCAGCACCTGGTCACCCGGGCCGGGGCCAGGGTGGTGCTGGCCGCCGGGCTGGCCGGGTTGGCCGCCGCCCAGGTGCTGTTCACCCGGCTGCCCGCCGCAGGGAGCTACGCTACGCACCTGCTGCCCGGGTTCTTGCTCGTGGCCGCCGCGGCCGGCCTGGCCTTCGTCGGCCTCCTCGTCGCCTCCGCGACCGGCGTCAAGCCCGCCGACGCGGGCCTGGCGTCGGGGCTGATCAACACCAGCCGGCAGATCGGCGGGGCCGTCGGCCTCGCGGTGACCACCACCATCGCTGCCGCCCGCACCGCCAGCCTGCTGCACTCCGGCCACCCGGCCGCGGCGGCGCTGACCGGCGGATTCCACGACGCGTTCGCCGTCACCGGCGCCCTCGCCCTGGCCGCAGCCGCGGTAGCGATCGGTCTCATCCGCCGTGCCCCCGCGGCCGCCGCGGCGGCCGAACCGTCCGCCTCCCAGGCCCAGGCCCAGGCGGCTCAGGCCCGGGGCCCAGGTGACCGCGATGACGGCTAGCCAGCACACCCGAGTCTCCGGTCCCTGTTCGACGCCTCAACTCAGAAACCCTGTCACGACTCGAAGCAAGGAGCGCAACACCATGTGGCATCCTCCGACCCGGCCAGTCACCAGGTGGGCAGCCGCCGCCGCGCTGATCCTCACCACTCTGGCCGCGCCGATCTTCGCGCACGGCTCGCCGGCCTCCGCCGCGACGGTGGGCGAGCCGCCCGGGCAAGTCACGCTGGGCCCCGGCTGCCCGACGGTCAACCCGGATCACGACGACTGGGACACCCACCTCAGCTGGGCGCAGGCCGGCGGCGACTACATCGGACCGGACGCAGACCGGCTCGAGCCCGGCTCGTACTTCAAAGGCAACTGCAACGGCACCACGATGTACATCCTCGACCAGGCCACCCAGACCGCCGTGTTCCGCTGGCACCTGGAGACCGGGCTGTTCACTCTCTTCGATGGCCTGTCCTGCCACTTGTGGGCGTACATCCCCAGCCAGTTCGCCGGGGACCGGCACGCCCGCTACGACTTCTGGGCCGACGACGCGGCCGGCCACCTGAGCTGGCTGGGCTGGCCCGGCCACACAATCGACCAGGAGACCACCTCCGGCTGGACCGACCTGGGCGGTGTCAACGTGCCCGCAACGACCAATCTGCTCACCGTCACCCTGAGCAACATGGACTCGCTCAACCCCGGCTGGTACGCCGGCGCCGGCGACCTGTCAGCAACATGCACACCGGTCTAGAGCACCCATGGCTGAGGATCTCCGCGCGAGTCAGCAGAAGGTATCCCGGCAACGACACGTGGAGGGATTCAACGGTGACCGCGATGACATCGACGCTTGCCGGGCGATCTTGGTCGGGCCTGTGGCGGGCCGTCCACCGCGCCTTCGCGGCGCTGGGGCCCACCCACGTCGAGCAGATACTGATGTGGGAGGCCTGGTGGCAGGCAAACCGGCCCGCCGTGCCAGAAACTGGCCCGCTGACCTGGGTCCTCACCCAGGACGGTTACCGGCTGGCCGGCAGTTACCTGACCGCCCCCAGCGACACCGGGACCGGGGGCACCCGATGACCGAGGGCCCGCGCCCCGGCCGCCCGGCCAGCGCGCCTGCCTACTCCCTGGGGCGGTCGGCCAGCTGGTGGATCGCCAACGCCGCTACCGCGCGCCGCCGCCGCGCCGTCCCGGTCGTCGACCCTGGCGTGGCGTACCGGCAGGCGCTCGGTGCTGGCCTGATCGTCCACCGGGCCGATCCGCTGAACGCCGAGACGCCCCTGTCGGCGCTCACCGGGATGGTCGTGCCCAGGGACCGCGCTCGATAGTCGGCTACTCACTAGCCGGGCAGTGATAGGAGGTTCGCACCATGGCACGACTGATCATTGCGGCAACTCCCGTGTATGGGCATTTCGCCCCGCTGCGGGCGATCGCCGTCGATCTGGTCCGGCGGGGACATGATGTCACGTTCCTGACCGGCTCCATCTTCCGCGAGGCGCTCGACGGCACCGGAGCCCGGTTCGCCGCCCTGCAGGGCGGCGCAGACCACGATTCCAGCTGGCGTGCCGAACTGCGGCCCGAACGTGAGTCGATTCCGCCCGGTCCGGAGCGTATCGACTTCGACCTGCGCCGGATCTTTACCGACCCGATTCCGGATCAGCACTGCTCGCTGCAGGCCCTGCTCGCCGAAGCCGGGGAGGAACCCGTCGTGGTGCTGCACGACACGACATTCCTGGGGTCGTGGCCGATTCTACTGGGCGCCCCCGGCAGTCAGCCGACGGCGGTTATCGGTCTCGGCATCACCGTCGTCCCGATCTCCAGCATGGACACCGCCCCGTTCGGCCTCGGCCTGCCGCCGGACAGCTCGGAGGAGGGCCGTGCCCGCAACCGTGCGGCCAACGCCTTCGCCCAGGGGCAACTGCTTGCCGGCGCGCAGGCACATCTTGTCGAAGTCTTGAACAGCCTGGGCGCGACCGAGGTGCCGCCCTTTATCATCGATGGCTGGGTCTCGGTGCCGGACCGGTACCTTCAGCTCTCCATCGCCGGTCTGGAGTACGTGCGCAGCGACGCGCCAGCGAGCTTGCGCTTCGTCGGAGCCCTGCCCCCAGAGACTCAGCATCAGCAATCCGCGGATCAGCAATCCGCGCTGCCTGAATGGTGGGACGAGGTGGTCACCGCCAAGAAAGTGGTTGTCGTCTCCCAGGGCACAATCGCCAACCAGGACTTCAGCGCACTGATCGAACCTGCTCTCCGCGCGCTGGCCGACCTCGACGCTCTGGTCGTGGCGACGCTTGGCCGCGCCGCTACGCTCAGCGACGTGCCCGCCAACGCGCGGGTCGCCGAGTTCATCCCGTTCGACCGGCTGCTCGCGCGCACCGATGTCCTGGTGAGCAACGGCGGATTCGGCGGGGTACAACAGGCGCTTACCCACGGCATACCGATGGTCCTCGCCGGGCAGACCGAGGACAAGATGGAGGTCGCCGCCCGAGCGGCCTGGACCGGATCGGCGATCAACCTGGCCACCCAGCGCCCGGACGAGTCGGACATCCGTAAGGCCGTCGAATCCGTCCTCGGAATACCGGGCTACCGCGAGCACGCTCTGCGTCTGCAGGCCGAGTACGCTCGCCACGACGCCCTCGCCGAGATCGCCGAGACCATCGAAGAGTTGCTCCTCCAGCCACGCGGCTCTCATTAGCGAGGATTGTTCGTGAGCGCCTCCTGGTGGGGCCTGACCCAGCGGGCGGGACTACCGCACTGGGCTCCTGCCTCGGGTGCGGACGTCGAATCGTGGTGCTCGTCCTGGAGCGCGTCGCGACCGCGCGGAAGCGGGCGCGCAAGGAGACGTGGCAGCGGGTGGAGCCGATGCTGACCGGCTTCCTGTGCGATGAGCTGGACGGGATGCTGGTGCCCGACCCGCTGCTGGGCCGTACCCGGCTGGCCTGGCTGGGGACTGGGCCGGTGTCACCGACGCCGGCGTCGGTGAAGGGCGAGCTGGAGAAGCTGGCGTACCTGCGCGGGATGGACGCGCACACGCTGGACCTGTCGGTCTTGCCGGCCGAGCGGCGCCGGTTCCTGGCGGGCCTGGGGCGCAGGCTGACGGCGCAGAACCTGGCCCGCCGTGACGCTGACCGCAAGTACCCCATCCTGCTGACCTTGGCCGCGCAGTCCGCCGTGGACGTGCTGGACGAGGTGCTGCTGCTGTTCGACCAGGCGCTGTCCGGCAGGGAGGCGGCCGCGCGGGAGCGGCTGACAGAGGTGCTCGCCGAGCGCGCACGGGGCGGCGAGGACCGGCAGGCCCTGCTGGATGACATCCTGGCGATCGTGCTCGACCCTGACGTGGCCGACGACCAGGTGGGCGGGCGGCTGCGGCGGGACGTCGGCCACGAGCGGATGCGGGCGGCGCACGAGGCCCGGCGCGAGCGGCTGCCCCGCGACCACGGGCACCTGGCGCTGATGGACGCCTCGATGTCCTACCTGCGCCAGTTCGTCCCCGACGTGCTGGCCGCCGTCGGCTTCGCCGGCGGCCCCGGCATGGACGACCTGCTGCAGGCGGCCGGCATCCTGGCTGGGCTGCACGCGTCCAGGGCCCGCAAGGTCCCGGACGGGGCACCGGGCAGCTTCGTGCCCGCCCGGTGGGCCGGGTACCTGGAGAAGGCGTCGAAGGACGGCAACGTCGTCGCCTACCGGCACTACTGGGAGCTGTGCGTGCTGATGGCCCTGCGCGACGGCCTGCGCTCGGGCGACGTCCACGTCCCGGGGTCGCGCCGGTACGCTGACCCGGCCTCGTTCCTGCTGACCCCGCGGCAGTGGGAGCCGCAGCGGCTGGAGTACTGCCACCTGGTGGGCAAGCCGCCGGCCGCGGCCGACGCCCTGGCACTGGCGAATGACGAGCTGCACGGGGCGCTGTCGGACCTGGAGGCCCAGCTCGCCCGGGGCGGCGGGAAGGGCGAGGTCCGCCTCGGCCCCGACGGGGAGCTGATCATCCCGCCGCTGACCGCCGAGGACGTCCCCGCCGAGGCCAGCGCGCTGCGCGACGAGCTCGCCGCGATGCTGCCCCGCGTGCCGATCGCGTCGGTGCTGGTCGAGATCGACGCCCGCACGGGGTTCACCGAACGTCTGACCCACGCCGGCGGCAAGGCCAGCCTGGCCGCCGGACCTGCGGCGCAACCTGCTGTACGTGATCATCGCCGAGGCCACCAACATGGGCCTGTCGGCGATGTCGGAATCCTGTGGCGTCCCGTACGACACGCTGGCGTGGACGGCGGAGTGGTACTTCAGCGCCGAGACGCTCGAGGCGGCCAACGCCGCGATCGTCAACTACCACCACCGGCTGCCGATGACCCAGGCGTTCGGCACCGGCACCCTGTCCTCATCGGACGGGCAGAAGTTCCCGGTCAAGGGCAAGTCGCTGACCGCCAGGCACCTGTCGCGCTACTTCGCCCGCGGCCAGGGCGTGTCCACCTACACCCACGTCTCGGACCAGCACTCGACGTTCGACACGAAGGTGATCACGTCGACGTCGCCGGAGAACCCCTACGTGCTCGACGGCATCCTGGGCAACCAGACCGACCTGCTCATCACCGAGCATGCCACCGACACCCACGGCGCGCTGATCAACTTTGGGCTGTTCGATTTGGTGGGGAAGGCGCTGACCCCGCGGATGCGGGACCTGACGAAGATCACGCTGGTGCGGGATGACACCCCGACCGAGATCGGGAAGCTCTACCCGCACGCCGGTCCGCTGCTGGCCGCCCGCTGGAACGAGGACCTGATCAGCGATTGCTGGCCGGATTTGCTGCGGATGGGCGGGTCGCTGAAGTACGGGCAGGCCTCAGCGTCGCTGATCGTCGGGAAGTGGTCGGCCGCGTCCCGGCAGAACACCATGGCGGCCGCGCTCAAGGAATGGGGCATGCTGCGCAGGACCATCCACACCGCGCGGTACTTGTCAGATCCCGCCTACCGGCGGCGGATCACCCGGCGGCTGAACAAGGGCGAGTCGCTGCACGCGCTGCGCCGGGACCTGCACTACGCCCAGCAGGGCACCATCACCAAGCCCCACCTGACCGGGCAGACTGAGCAAGCCTGGTGCCTGACGGTCTTGACCAACGCCCTGGTGACGTGGACGACCGAGTACTACACCCTGGCGGTCAGGCAGCTGCGGGCCGACGGCCGCTCGGTTCCCGGCGAGCTGCTGGCCCACATCTCGCCCGGTCACTCCGACAACATCAACTTCTTCGGCGTCATCAACGTCGACATCGAAGCAGAACTGGCCAAGCTAACCGGCGGGTGGCGGCCGCTGCGGCCCGCCCAGCTCCGTGAGCTGGGCCTGTGACCAGGGCCGCCGAGGGGATCTCGATCCGCGCCCTGGCCACGGCGGCCGGGCTGTCACCCTCCCGAGTGCACCAGCTCGTGGCCGATGCTGACCTAGATGCGCTGGACGCGGCGCTGGGCGAGCTGCGAGCAGCGGGCTGGCTAGCACCGGAACATCCGGACTCCAGGGAGGACACCGAACTCGACGGCCGCGACAGCAGCGCCGGCCGGCTATCGGATGAGGTGAGCTGGCTGTGGGAGGATGGCGTATTCCTGTGATGGCGGCGGCGTGTTCAGGTGGCGAGGCCGGGCTGGCCGGTGAGGGCGGCGGTGAGGTCCCGCCGGTCGTGAACGCCGACCTTGGCGTAGATGTTTTTGGTGTGGTCGCCTGCGGTGTGCGGCGACAGGAACAGGGTGGTGGCGATTTCGTTGCTGGACCGGCCGTCGATGATCAAGGCGGTCGCGAGGGGAGAGATTCCAGGCGGGCATGAGCACGCTGGCGAGGTCGGTTGCGGGTGCTGTCTGCAGGGTGATGGCGTATCCGCCGCTGAGGTGGGGGCCGGCCAGGGGTGACGCGCTCACCAGCGTCCAGGTGCCGTCCGCGGCCTGCAATCGCACCTGGGCCGTCTTTTCTGGCCGGGGGGAGAGGGCCAGGCGGGCGAGGATGGCGTAGATGAAGCCAGGTAGCGGCTCGGCGGCGCTGGGTTTGGCGAGCCCGAGCCGGTCGATCCAGCGCCAGGCGTGGCTGGTGGCGGTGACTAGCTTGAGGTCGCGGTCGACGATGATGGTGCCGGGCTCGCCGGGATCCGGGCCGGGCGGCGCGGCCTGGCGCAGCCCGGCGCGTAGCCGGGCGGCGAGCAGCGGTGCCACGCCGGCTATGAAGGCGGCATCGCCGGGACTGAACCAGTGGTGGCCTTCGTCGCGGAACAGGGTGAGGTAGGCCCAGGACACGCCGTCGGCGACGAGGTAGGCGCGGAGCTGGTCGCCCAGGCCGCCGGGGCCGAGCATCTCCCGCCACAGCGGGTCACGGTCAAGGGCGCCGCCGGTGGTGGCGCTGAGCAGGCTCACGTGGGCCGGGCAGGTGCCGGGCGGCGGGCAGGCGGCGCGGCTTTGCAGGTCGAGCGGGTGGAAGCGGCGCTGGTTGCGGCCGATGACGGGATTGGTGGCGGTGTAGCGGGTGTGCAGCCCGGTGGCCGGGTCGAGCAGCACCCAGCACCAGGTGTCGAACCCGATCGCGCGCCGCAGAACCTCGGCGGCCTCCCAGCGGAAGACGTCGTTGTCCATCCGGGCGCGGGCCAGCCGCTGCAGCGTGTTGCGGGCCGCGCAGCGCGCGGTGTCGCTTCCCATGGCAGTAAGGCTACGGCTGGGGTGCCTGCGCGCAGAATCCCTCACGGCAGGGGATATCGGCCTCGGCGGCGGGCACGCAGGATCGGGTCCCATGACTCCTTCGACAACCTCCCTTGTGGCCCGTGACCTGACCCGGGCGGTGCCCGGCCGGGTGACCGCGCCGGGCCATGGCCGACCAGGACCCCCGTATTCGTCAGTTCGGTACACCGGCCGCGGTCGCGGCCAGGGAGAAATCTGAAAAGGAATGTCATGAGCAACACCGTTCAAGCCGTGCTGGCGTGCACGGCCGAGCCGTCGTCCCTGGCTCGCGCCCGGGCCGTGCGCCGCAGACGGGCCCTGACCGGAACACCCGCTGACATGGAGGTGATCGTATGACCCAGGCCAGAGCCGCGAGACGCGACCAGCAGGCCAGGACTGGCCGCGAGGATCCTGGTCAGCGCGGGAACAAGTGGTGGACGCTGGTCGCGGTGTGCCTGGGCACGTTCATGCTGCTGCTGGACATCACGATCGTGAACGTCGCCCTGCCCGATATCCAGCGGGCGCTGCAGTCGAGTTTCTCTGACCTGCAGTGGGTCGTGGACGCTTACGCGCTGACTCTGGCGGCGCTCCTGCTGACCGCGGGCAGCCTGGCGGACATGTACGGCCGCCGCCGGCTGTACCTGGCCGGCCTGGTGGTATTCACCGGCGCGTCGGTGCTGCAGCTATCTCGCGCCCTGCAGGGCGCCGGCGGGGCGGTCATGTTCGCGGTATCGCTGGCGCTGCTGGCTGATGCCTTCCGCGGCCGGGATCGCGGCGTCGCGTTCGGGGCCTGGGGAGCGGTGACCGGCCTGGCGGTGGCCATCGGCCCGCTGCTCGGCGGCGTGCTGACCTCCGGCCTGTCCTGGCGGTGGATCTTCTTCGTCAACGCGCCGATCGGCGTCGCGGCGGTCATTATCAGCGTGATGAGGGTGGCAGAATCGCGTGCGCCGCAGGCCAGCCGGCCCGACTGGGCCGGCTTCGCGCTCTTCACGGCGGCGCTGTCGAGCCTGGTCTACGGGCTGATCGAGTCGAACCAGCGTTCCTTCACCGACGGCCTGGTGCTCGGCTGCTTCGCCGCGGCGGCGCTGCTGCTCGTTGCCTTCGTCATCGTGGAGCTGAGCAGCGCGCACCCGATGTTCGACCTGAGCCTGTTCCGGCTGCCGGCCTTCTGTGGCGGCTCGGTCGCGGCGTTCGGGCTCAGCGCCTCGATCTTCGCGATGATTCTCTACCTGGTGCTGTACCTGCAGGACATCCTGGGCTACTCGCCGCTGGCCACCGGCGTGCGGCTGATGGTGCTATCCGGCGGCATCCTGGCGGCATCCACCCTGGCCGGGCGGCTCACTCCGCACCTCCCGGCCCGGCTGCTCATCGGGCCCGGCCTGATCATCATCGCGGGAGGGCTGCTGCTCATGCGCGGGCTCGACGCGGCCTCAGCCTGGACTCACCTGATCCCGGGAATGATCGTGGCCGGCGCGGGCGTCGGGATGGTGAACCCGCCGCTGGCCTCCACCGCCGTCGGCGTGGTGCCACCACAGCGGGCCGGTATGGCCTCGGGCATCAGCTCCACCTTCCGCCAGGCCGGGATCGCCGCCGGCATCGCGCTGCTGGGGACGCTGTTCTCCAGCAAGGTGCACGATGAGGTACTGGCCCGGGTGGCGGCGGTGCCCGGGCTGTCCCATAGGGGCCCGCAGATCGCCACGGCCGTGCAGTCGGGGGAGATCGGGCACGTGATCGGCCAGCTGCCCGCGCCCGCCCGGCAGGCCGCCGGCGTGATCACCCGTGCAGCCTTCACCACCGGCCTGGACCGCATCCTGCTGGTCGCCGCGATCATCGCGCTGGCGTCGGGCGTGGTATCCCTGGCCGCTATCCGCAGCAAGGACCTCGCGCGCGCCGCGCCGCGGCCAGGCCAGGAAAGTCCCCGGAAATGAGGCGACCCGGACGGGCAGGTCACGCAGGCCGAATCCGGCCGAGTCGCAGCAACCACTGAGCCGCGGTGAGCTGACGCCAATCCGACAGCCCCAGCGGCCGAGACCCATGAGGAGGTCAGCCCGATGACAGCGCCAGACATCAGCCAGTTCGAGCTGGTCGATCCGGCTCCAGCAGGCCAGCTGATCCTCAGCGTGAGGGCATCGGATGCAGACCGGGAGCGGGCCATCGGCGTGCTTAGCGAAGCGTTCGCCGAGGGGCGTCTCACCACGGAGGAGCACAGCGCGCGGGTCGAGCATGTCTATGGCGCGCGGACCTACGCGGAGCTCGCGGCGCTGATCGCGCCGGCCGGCACGGTGCCGCATCGTGTTGCCGCCTGTGCTCTCGGCGCCCAGATCGGCCGCGCCGCCGGCTGCTGCTCCGGGGGCTGGGTTCAGGCTGGCGGGCTATCGGCCGTGGGGTGGTGATGCGGGTGCCTGCCAGGGACCGTGATGAGTCAGATGGCCCGGTGACCGCGCCTGCCACTGCAGGTACGGCCGCTGGCCGGTCGTTGCCCGGCCGTCCCGCCGGCCGGCGGCCGGAATTCGACGTGATGCGCGGGTTCGTGGTGGCCGGGCTGGTGGTCTTCCACTCCGCCGTGGTGTTCGCCGCCGGCACGTCCTGGTTCGTGACGGACCCGCGGCCCAGCGCCGGGTTCACCGTCTTCCTGCTGTGGGGGTCGCTGTGGGGAATGCCGCTGCTGTTCCTGATCTCAGGGATGGGCGCACAGTATGCGATGCGGACCCGCCCGGCGGCAGCGTTCGCCCGGGAGCGGCTGGCCCGGCTGGGGGTCCCGTTCGCGGCCGGCCTGGCGGTGCTGGTCCCGCCGATGTTCTATCTTGAAAGGCTCGCCCAGCCCGCCGTTCACCAGTCGTACTGGCGGTTCTGGCTCAGCTTCGTGAACGTTCCCGCGATCGCCGCCGGGCTGCTGCCGCGCGGGTCGTGGACATCGGGCGGCGTCAGTTTCGATCCCGCGCACCTGTGGTTCCTGTACGTCCTGCTGGTCTTCTCCGTCGCGCTGCTGCCGCTGTTTGCCTACCTGCGGGGCCCGCGGGGCAGGCCGCTGATCGGCGGGCTGGCCGGTTTCGCCGAGCGCCACGGCGGCGTCGTGGTGCTCGCGGCCGCGGTCCCCCTGATGGCGACCGAGGCGGTGTTCGGCCCGGATGTCAACACCGGCGGCTGGGAACGCGCGACATATGTGTTCCCGTTCCTGTACGGGTTCCTGATCGCCTGCGACCCGCGGTTCGAGGCCGCGCTGCGCCGCTCCCGCTGGCCGGCCCTGGCGGTTGCCTGCGCGGCGACCGGCGCGCTGCTGGCCTGGGCGGGTGCCCTGAGCGGATCGGGCGCCGGTCTCAGCGGCGTGCCGGCGGGCTGGAGCGCGCTGCAGGGCCTGGCCGGCTGGGCGTGGATCGCGGCGATCATGGGGTTCGCCGGGTCAGTGGCCGCGCGGCGGGGCGGCCGGCCGCCGGACACGCCCGCCCCGCCCCTGGCAGCGCCCCGGCCGCGATGGCTCCGGGCCGCCCGGTACGCGAACGAAGCGGTGCTGCCCTTCTACCTGCTGCACGAGCCGGTCATCGTGGCGGCCGCGTGGCTCATCGTCCGCTGGCCCGCGCCGGTCCCCGCCAAGTACGCGGTGCTGGTCATCGTGTCCTTCGCCGCGACCCTCGGCCTGTACGAGGCACTGGTCCGGCGGTTCCGCGTCACCCGGCTCCTGTCCGGCATGAAGCCCCGCACCAAGCCCGCGACCCGGCACCAGGCTCCGCCTCGGACCGCCGAGGTTGATGGTTCTGCGGGCGAGCGGGTGGAGATCTACTCCCGCCGCGTCCCGCGCTGGTCCCCGGCGGTAACAGGACAGGGAGGGGAGATGGCAGGCAATCAGTTTCCGGCCGGCCAGGCCGCGGCGCTGGGGAGCCGGGAGCCGGTGCGCGGCGGGACGACAAGCCGCAAGGCGGCGATCGTCGTCGCCTGCCGCGACACTGCTGCCCGTGGGCCTGTGACGAGGATTGGTGCAGGATCCTGAGCGTTATGGCACACGGTGACTTGATGCTGGCGGCTATCTCTGGTCGCCGGGGCATAGCGGCCGGGGGTGGAGTTGCCAGCCGCAGGAGTGCAGCCAGTCCAGCACTGGCGGCGCGAGTTGGCCGCCGAGTTCGGGTGACTGCCCGGTGATCAGGGGGCCGTCGCCGCAGCCAGAGCAGCTGACGTCGATGACGGGCTCGTGCGGCTGGCATGACACGCAGTGCCGGGCCTCGGTGAGGTGGTCACCGTCGAGGTGCAGCCAGATGATGGCGAGATCCTCGCGTTGCTGTAGTGCCTCGCCCCTGGTGATAGGTTCGCGCCCGCAGGTCGGGCAGGCCATGGCGGCTCGCGCAGCAGAGTGGCCGGAGGCGGTGTCGGTCCAGATGCGCTCGCAGCCGACGGCGCGCAGCGCGTCGAGCTGGGAGTCGTCCCGCTGCGAGTGAGTGGAGATCCGGGCGTACCCGTACCGGGCCATACGCGGAAGTGTCCCGCAAACGATACTCGCGCGCTTCCAGCGACACGCTGTTTCCGCCCGCGGTTGTGACCCACTTCGGAGAGGAGCTGAGCTGGGCGGACGTGATTGTCCTTGGTCTCGGCGGCCGTCCGGATCGCCTCGGCGGCGATCTTCCGGGCCGTCGCCTGACCGGACACCAGGCCCAGGCGATGCCGTACCAGGCCACGATGGTTGCGCACCGTCTTGTCCGGCACCGTCGCCGGCTCCACCGACTCGTGCAGACCCAGTTCCTGCCGCAGATGGTCCACGATCGATGCCGGGACCGCATCGAAGCGAGCGAAGTAGCCCAGCCGCTGGCAGCACTTCAGGCACATCGTCAGCGACAGCAGCGCCTCGTCACTGTCGGTCATCTGCCGCGCCCACTCCAGCTCATCCAGACTCGGCGAGTACGCCTCCCGCAGCTCGCGCACCGAGATGGAACGCTTGAACCGTGGATATGCGGTCCGATCGATCGATGCCACGATCTGTGCCCTCACATCACCTCAGAGCGGCATGAACGACCGATACCGTAACCGGGCCGATACACGATGTGCGGGCGAACTACGAATCGTGTTCACCCGCGAATCGACTTCCGAGGTTCCGGGATCTTCGTCGTTGCGGTCAGGCAGTCAGCCAACCGCTGGGCGCAATACCCCCAGGGATGCCGGTCTCATGCGGCGGCCAAGATCAACCCATGGCCGGTTTCGCACGTATCTCGGTCATCCCCGCCCTCGGCCTCGGCCTCGGCGGGTCCGAGGGCTTCCCGGACGCCAGCGAGCACGTCCCCGAAGACTCCCAGCAGTCGTTCGGACTCGGCCCGGTGCTGCTCACGCAGTTCTTCAAGCCTGTCCCGTGCCTTGCTGGTGATGATGGCCATGCGCTTGCAGAACATGGTCACCACCTCATCCCGGGCGCGGGTGCGGGCGGTATGCACCAAGCAGGCCAGCAACGTCAGCCGCTTGTCCTCGCCCACCCCGGCCAGTTCACCGGCGTCCAGCACCGCTGCTTCGCCGACGAAATGGCTGATCTTCGCGGGCGGCAGCCCGGCCAGCCAGTCCTGCGTCGCGCCGAGACCATCCAGCCATGCCAGCCAGGCCACGTGCTGCTTCAGCCGGCTCACCGTCGCCCTCGGCGCCAGCCGGGTCAACTTCGGCAACGCACTTTGCCAGCTGGCCGGGTCCACGACCAGCAGTTCCAGCAGCCGTGCCCGGTCGGCGGCATCCAGCCGGCCGACCACCTGGCGGTGGAACGCGCCGTTGACCTCGGCCCGCAGCGTCCCAGCCATGCGATCCAGGGTCGAATAGGCCGGCAACTCGCACCTTTGCGCGCTCAGCACCTCCAGCGCCACGTTGATCACGTCGGCCGGGTTGTCCTTGTTCTGCAAAGCCTGCCGCATCGCGGTCTCCGCTGCCGCTCATCCAGGTGCGGGCGAAGCACCGCGTACTTCCGCGCCACCGATTCCGCGACATGCATACCGCTGTCCATACCACAGACGATAGGCGCTGCGAAGCCGAAAACCTAGCTTATTCTGTCGCGCGCCCTTAGCCTCGATCCACCGCGTAAATTCTGTTGCTCGTTTGATGTTCTGACGGGGCAGATAAAACGATCTTGATGGTTTCCGGGCGTGGCTGCCTGGCCGCTGACGTGTTCTGCGGCTTGTCCGGGTCTTCGTCTGGGGAAGGTACTGGCGGGCGGCCGCTGGGGCCATGGCAGCGCGGTGACCGGCTCCGGGCGGGTCAGGCCGCGGTGGCGGGCGGGCCGCAGGCGGCTTCGAAAAGGTTCATCCATCCGGTCTCGCGGTGCCAGCCCTCGGGCAGGTGCAGGGTGATGTGGCCGCGGCCGTGGCGGGCGATGCGGGCGGCGACGGCGATCAGCTGGCTGCGGATGGTGGAGCCGCGGGCTTTCGCGCAGGACGCGCCGGCCAGGCAGCCGGCGGCGCGGGTCAGGTTATGGCAGATGGCGGCCAGGGTCAGCCAGGCGGCGTTGGCGGGGAAATGCCCAGATGGCAGGTGCGCAAGAGGGCCGCAGCTCAGGTCCGCGAAGACCTGCCCGGCGATGGCGTGGTCGCGGTGCTGCGCTTCGGCCTGGATCATCTCGAAGGGCGAGTCGGTGAACAGGGCGTGGTACCGCCAGATGGCGAATAGCTCGTCCTGGCCGTCGGCTGCTTTGCGGTTGAGGTCCTTGACCCGGCGGACGATCAGCCGGGCGGTGATCGCCTGGCCTTTCTTCGAGGCGAACGCCGTATAGGGCACTTCGGCGACCTCGGCGTCGGAGATCAGCCGGTGCTGGTCCTCATCCCAGACGGCCCGGGGGTAGGTGATGGGCGTCCAGGCGTCCTCGCCGATGGCGGCGATCGCGGCGCGGATCTTGGGGTCCATCCGCACGGTGACCGAGAAGCGCGCGCCGCCGCGCCGGATCGCGCTCAGCACGGCGGCGGAGTAGTACGCCGAGTCGATCCGGAACACGATCTGGCCGGTGCACCCGGCCTGGCGGGCCGTGCTGATCGCTTCCGCCGCCAGCGACGCGGCGCCGCGGGCGGAGTTCGCCTTGCCGCCGCGCAGCCGGGTGGCCGCGATCACCGGCGCGGCCAGCGGCGTGGAGATCACCGCGGCCAGGGCGTTCAGGCCGCGGATTGTCAGGCTCTTACCCTGGATTTTCGTGTGCCCGAACCCGGCGCCCTGCTTGGCGTGCCCGTACACGCGTTTTTGCATCGAGTCCATGTCCTCGTGTTTCTGAGTTAGGCGGCGGTGCTGTCGCAGGTCCAGGCGTCCAGGTCGATTTGATCGCTGCCGTCCTGGCTTGGCGGGATGGCAGAAAATCTGGCCTTGAGGAACTCGCGGCGGAGCCGGGCGAGCATGTCGGCAGGTGACGGGTCGGTCTTGGTGCGGTACCACGGGCATAGGCGGCGCCTGCGGTCGATGTCGGCGGGGTCGTAGGCGCACCGGGCGTACCAGCAGATCAGCAGGGACTGGATGAGGAACCCGAACGGGACGGTGCGCTCGACGGCCTTCTGTGCCCGGTTGCAGGCGTCCCCGACGCCCAGGAGCTGTTTTCCGGTCGCGTTGGACGGCTCGATCGGCCACCGCCAGGAGTACCGTTCGGCGATGGCGGCGGGATCAGCGTCGGTGTCGAGGGTGAATAGCCCCAGGTCGTAGGGTTTGCCGGAGCCGGGGTCGCGGACCAGTACGACGCGGCCGGGGGCGGTCTTGAAGCTGCCGTGCCACAGCGCCCCGGCGGCGGCGATCTGCACCGCGGTGTCGTGCCCGTAGACGTGGATGACCGCGCCGGCCCAGGTAGCCGATGCGGCGATCTGCGCGCAGGTGCCCAGCCGGTCCCCTTTGACCTTCGGCCGGCCCCGCCTGCCGGTGCGGGGTGGCTTCGGCCCGTACAGCACCGCGTTGGCTGGCAGCCGCGTCGTCCAGGTGCTCCCTTCCACGACCAGGGCCTGTCCGTGGAAGGCGGCATCCCCAGTTCCGTGGATCACGCGGCCCGGGAACGCCCCGGCCAGCAGCTCCACCATCTCGGCGGCCAGCTCCACCTGCGAGGTCGTGCCCTTGCCGCGCCACAGCCGGAACAGCACCGGCAACGCCACCGGAGAGGGGCAGAACGACAGCCGTACCACGATGGCCGCGACCACCCAGGTGTTGCCGAACGCGACCTTCTTCCCGCCCTGCGCGGACCCGTCATAGGCCCACCGGGCCTGGAAGACCGTCCGGCCCCAGCGCTTAAAGAACGTCCCGTCGCACGCCACCACCACCGGCTCACCTGCGGTGACCAGGTACTTCACGACCAGCCGGGCCACCGCCAGGCCCAGGTCATCGATGTCCCAGACCGCGCCGGAGAAAAACCAGCACGCCCGCCGCCACTTCCCGGCCATCCCGGCGGCCGCCGCCATCGCCACCACCGTGCTGCGATCGGCCAGGATCATCCCGCACGCCAGCGCCACGAACAGCCGGCGCGTCGAGCGGCGGCTGAACGCCGGAGCCAGCTCCTCCAGCAGATCCCGCCACGTCACAGGCATGGGTAGGCTCGCAGGCGGCAGCATCGGCGGACACTCCGGTCATCGGTGGTGTGATAAGCACCGCCGATGCTGCCCCATCAGGCCATCACCGGCAAATCAGCCCCCAGCGGCCATCCCGCCGCACCAGCCACCCCTACCGCAACCTCTGGCACTCAGTGACCTCACCGCGAAACTCGGAAACACGAGCATGTCAATGAACGCCAGCACCCCCGCGCCGGGCAGCAGCGGCGTGCCCGCCGCCAGGGCGCCCGGGAACTGCCGGGCCACGGCATCGAGCTGCCGCACGTTACCCCAGGTGAACGACCGCAGGAACGACCCCAGCGTGGACGGCGCCCGGATCCCGCCGAA
The DNA here is from genome assembly GCA_963739615.1 of uncultured Actinomycetes bacterium. Classification (GTDB taxonomy): domain Bacteria; phylum Actinomycetota; class Actinomycetes; order Streptosporangiales; family Streptosporangiaceae; genus Palsa-504. Next base: position 21,926 of record CAVUBD010000024.1, on the reverse strand, counting down.
CACCTCTGGCATGGCGCCGTGCCGCAGGACATCCATGTCATCGATGCTGTCCGCCCCGGCGGCCATCCCCGCGACCAGGCCGGGGATCTTCAGGTGCGCGTTCACCCCGGTCCGGCTGGCGATCTTGACGTGCTCGCCGGCCAGGTCCGCCAGGCCGCAGCGCCCGGCCAGGGCCATCACCGGGACCAGGCCGGCCCGCGACACGAGATTCGGGTCATCAAACGATGCGTGCGTCTTCAGCGGATCATGCGACAATTGCACTTGCGAGGTGTCCTCTCGGCCAGGATCACGGAAGCTTCAGCAACTCCCATTGTCCCAGCTCAGAGGGCACCTTTCGCGTCGACACACCCGAATACAGCCCTATTTATGCGGTGGATCGAGGCTTAGCTAAGCTAGCAGGACGACGCCTGCTTGGAGGTGTCGCCTCCGGTGTTGATCCAGGCGTCCGATACGTAGCCTGTGGCGCCGCCGAAATTCTGGTCGAGGCGGTCCCAGACCTCGGTGGTCCAGGTGCTGCCGTCTTGCCAGGCGGCCGTCACCTGGGCGCCCCTGGTCCAGCAGCTGATCCCGACCGAGTCGCCGTACCGGATAGTGCCCACGACCGGGTGATCCGGCCCGGGGCCCGACCTGACGTTCAGCGTGGGGCTCGCCTCCACGACGCCGGTCAGGCCGCCGAGGGGCGCCAGGTAGGCCTGACGCTCCATGACGTCCGGGCCGTAGTCTCCGCCTGTCGTGCTGGCGGTGTCGGGGGTGCCCGAGTTGTAGGAGTTGCAGGCTTTTGTCCAGTCGTTGTACCGCTGGAAGCCGTCCTTCATCATCTGGGCGGCCATTGTGGCCTGGGCCTGCACGTCGTCGTCGAAGCCCGGCGGGATCGCGTGGGACCTGTCGTCGAGCTGGAACACGCCATGTCCGTGCCCGCCGTCGCCGATCTCGTTCTGCAGGTTCGTCTCCCGGCTGCCCAGCGCGTACAGCAGGGCGGGCGGCAGGCCGTAGGCGTCGTTGACGGTGGTGATGAACGGCCATTGCGCCTTCGCTTGCCGGTATTCGGCAGCCAAGTCGGCCGGTGAAATGTCCATCGCTGCGTTCTCCTTCGGTTTTCGTTTCGTAGCTTTGAACAAAGGCACCCGTCTCACGGATATTGCACCCTTATCGTCTGGCTTCCGATCACCAGGCAGATACCGGTCCGGTTGTCAAAGCCTCGCGGTCCGGGCGGGGCCATTGCGGGCACGCCCTAGCAGGACGACGTCTGCTTGGAGGTGTCGCCTCCGCTGTTGATCCAGGCGTCCGACACGTAGCCCGTGGCGCCGCCGAAATTCTGGTCGAGGCGGTCCCAGACCTCGGTGGTCCAGGTGCTGCCGTCTTGCCAGGCGGCCGTCACCTGGGCGCCCCTGGTCCAGCAGCTGATCCCGACCGAGTCGCCGTACCGGATAGTGCCCACGACCGGGTGATCCGGCCCGGGGCCCGACCTGACGTTCAGCGTGGGGCTCGCCTCCACGACGCCGGTCAGGCCGCTGTCCGTGAGATGCAGGAAGTTCAGTCCCGCCGATGGGACGATGTGCTGGCTGTAGTTGTACCCGGTGTCGTGGTCGTAGGCATCCAGGTAGTTGTAGTCCTCCACGCTGACGCTGTCGCCCGTCACCCCGATGACGACGGCGACGTGACCGAGCGGTCCGGCTCCGGCGACGCCGGGTGGGAACTGTGCGACGGAGCCCACCAGAGGGCTGCCGTCGACCCGGACGCCGGCGCGTTGCGCGGCGGCCGCCCAGTCCTTCGCGTCACCGAACCACTGTCCCTTGTAGCTGTTCTGGAACGGGACGTGCAGGTCGTTGTTGACTCGCCAGGCGACGAAGCTCGTGCACTCACGCTTGAGGAACTGCCATTGATCCGGCTTGTCGACCGGATCGCCGCGGTACGGATAGTCGTCCCTTCCGATCATCGGAAAGCCTCTCTTCGGTAGTAGTCGTGTCCTTGGTGGTCGTGGAAGGTGTTCATCACGATGCGCAACTCGGGATCTGTTTGGACGTGTCGCCTCCGGTGTCGACCCACGCGTCGGAGACGTAACCCCCGCCGCCGTTGATGTTCTCGGCAGGCGCCAGCGGCCACCGCCGTCGCCAAGTAGGTCCGGCCCGGTGAGGATGAAGCCCCACTGGTCACGCGCGACGCTGTCGCCGAGCCATTCCGCCCGTGGCTGCGAGCCGATGAGGACGAACAAGGCGTCGGCAGGGATATTCCGCCGCGTCCCGGATTGTATGTCCTTCAGCACCAGCGATTCGAGGTGATCGGTGCCTGTGCCGCCGGCCACCTCGACGCGGTAGGTGACGCCCACGTTCGGCGCGGCGTTGATCTCGCGGATGAGGTAGTCGGACATGCTGTCGGCCAGCGACTCGCCCCGCACCAAGACCGTCACCTGATCAGCCCACCTGGCCAGGTCCATCGCGGCCTGCCCGGCGGAGTTGCCGCCGCCGGCGACGAACACCTTCCGCCCGCGCATGGCCGGTGCCTCGCTGACGCCGGCGCCGTAGAAGACCCCCCGGCCCTTCAGCTTCTCCAGGGTCGGGACACCAAGCCGGCGGTAGCTGGCGCCGGTCGTGATGACGACGGTCCGCGCCGTCAGCGCGGCACCGTCGGACAGCCGCAGCCGGTAGTGGCCGTTCTCGCTCGACAGGCCTTCGGCCTGGCGCATGTACACGAATGTGGCGCCGAATAGCCGGGCCTGCTGCCAGGCCTCCCACGCCAGCGTGGCGCCGCTGACGCCCTGGGAGAACCCGGGGAAGTTGCGGATCATCGAGCTGGTCCCCGCCTGCCCGCCGATGGCCTCCCGTTCCACGACCACGGTCCGCAGGCCTTCGGAGGACGCGTGGACCGCGGCGGCCAGTCCCGCCGGGCCGGCGCCGAGCACCGCCACGTCGAACACCTCCCCGGCGGGGGTCGGTGTCAGGAGCCCGAACGCGTCGGCGATCTCCAGGTTCGACGGGTTGACCAGCACTGACCGCTCCTCCCCGAACCGGAGGACGATGACCGGCAGGTCCGGTGCCACCAGGCCGAGCTCATCGAGGATCTGCCGGCCGCGCCCGGAGGCGGCGTCATAAAAGCCGATCGGGATCCCGTTCCTGGAAAAGCCGTCCCGCAGTTCCTGAGACCGCGCGGACCATCGCTGTCCGATCACCCACACCGCCTCGAAGCCGCCGCCGCGCCGCTTGGCCCATTCGCTCAGGAACCCGGTGATCGCGCGGTGGAAGTCCTCGTCAGGGGTCTGCACCGGGTGCATCACCCAGTGATCGATCTTGCCCGTAGCGACGGCGTCGAACAGAGGGCGTGCGGCTTCGAACTCCAGCTCCCCCCAGCGAACGGCGGCCACGCGTGATGCCGTCGGGTCGACGGCACGGATCGCGGCCAGCACCTCGATGCCATCCGGGTCTTGCGTACCGACCCCGCCGATGACCAGCGCAACTGGCGTGCCAGCGGCCAGCAGTTCCCTGATCCGGGATTCCAGCTCGGCGGGCTGGTCGCCGACGACGATGTGGTAATCCGCGCCATATCGCTTGCGCAGCTCCTGGCTGAGGACCTCACGGGCAGCAGTGTCGCGGCAGGCGACGACGATCGCCGCCTTGCGGCTTGTCGTCCCGCCGCGCACCGGCTCCCGGCTCCCCAGCGCCGCGGCCTGGCCGGCCGGAAACTGATTGCCTGCCATCTCCCCTCCCTGTCCTGTTACCGCCGGGGACCAGCGCGGGACGCGGCGGGAGTAGATCTCCACCCGCTCGCCCGCAGAACCATCAACCTCGGCGGTCCGAGGCGGAGCCTGGTGCCGGGTCGCGGGCTTGGTGCGGGGCTTCATGCCGGACAGGAGCCGGGTGACGCGGAACCGCCGGACCAGTGCCTCGTACAGGCCGAGGGTCGCGGCGAAGGACACGATGACCAGCACCGCGTACTTGGCGGGGACCGGCGCGGGCCAGCGGACGATGAGCCACGCGGCCGCCACGATGACCGGCTCGTGCAGCAGGTAGAAGGGCAGCACCGCTTCGTTCGCGTACCGGGCGGCCCGGAGCCATCGCGGCCGGGGCGCTGCCAGGGGCGGGGCGGGCGTGTCCGGCGGCCGGCCGCCCCGCCGCGCGGCCACTGACCCGGCGAACCCCATGATCGCCGCGATCCACGCCCAGCCGGCCAGGCCCTGCAGCGCGCTCCAGCCCGCCGGCACGCCGCTGAGACCGGCGCCCGATCCGCTCAGGGCACCCGCCCAGGCCAGCAGCGCGCCGGTCGCCGCGCAGGCAACCGCCAGGGCCGGCCAGCGGGAGCGGCGCAGCGCGGCCTCGAACCGCGGGTCGCAGGCGATCAGGAACCCGTACAGGAACGGGAACACATATGTCGCGCGTTCCCAGCCGCCGGTGTTGACATCCGGGCCGAACACCGCCTCGGTCGCCATCAGGGGGACCGCGGCCGCGAGCACCACGACGCCGCCGTGGCGCTCGGCGAAACCGGCCAGCCGGCCGATCAGCGGCCTGCCCCGCGGGCCCCGCAGGTAGGCAAACAGCGGCAGCAGCGCGACGGAGAAGACCAGCAGGACGTACAGGAACCACAGGTGCGCGGGATCGAAACTGACGCCGCCCGATGTCCACGACCCGCGCGGCAGCAGCCCGGCGGCGATCGCGGGAACGTTCACGAAGCTGAGCCAGAACCGCCAGTACGACTGGTGAACGGCGGGCTGGGCGAGCCTTTCAAGATAGAACATCGGCGGGACCAGCACCGCCAGGCCGGCCGCGAACGGGACCCCCAGCCGGGCCAGCCGCTCCCGGGCGAACGCTGCCGCCGGGCGGGTCCGCATCGCATACTGTGCGCCCATCCCTGAGATCAGGAACAGCAGCGGCATTCCCCACAGCGACCCCCACAGCAGGAAGACGGTGAACCCGGCGCTGGGCCGCGGGTCCGTCACGAACCAGGACGTGCCGGCGGCGAACACCACGGCGGAGTGGAAGACCACCAGCCCGGCCACCACGAACCCGCGCATCACGTCGAATTCCGGCCGCCGGCCGGCGGGACGGCCGGGCAACGACCGGCCAGCGGCCGTACCTGCAGTGGCAGGCGCGGTCACCGGGCCATCTGACTCATCACGGTCCCTGGCAGGCACCCGCATCACCACCCCACGGCCGATAGCCCGCCAGCCTGAACCCAGCCCCCGGAGCAGCAGCCGGCGGCGCGGCCGATCTGGGCGCCGAGAGCACAGGCGGCAACACGAGGAGAACCGTGCCGGCCGGCGTGCGGCGCGGACCTGCACGGGCGGATGCTGGTATGTACCCGTAAGTGACCTGCCTGCGTTCCCGCGGCGCCCAGACACGGCTGCCCGCCCGGCGCTGAGGGGCCCTGCCGGATGGAAGGTGGTGGAGCGCATCGGCGGAAAGCGGGCTAGAAGCCCTCGCCGTGCTGCGCATGCTGGCGCGGCGGCGGGCCCCGCGCGTCGGCGGGAGCCTGATCTCCGCACGCCGAGCCGGTGCCCGATGGTGGTGGTCCGGTCTTCCATGATGCGGATCTGGACCGGGTCCAGCTGGATCAGCTCGCCGCGGGAACCGTGCGTACGCCACGTCGAATGCGGAATGCTCGTCGAGGTCGTCGAGCCCGGCATGCAGGTAGGTCACGTTGCTGACGCCGGTTCTGCGGGCTTCGTCACGCGCTATCGCGAGCGTGATCTCGTCCAGGTCGATCCCGGTCACCTGCCCGCGCTGGCCTGCGAGGCGGGCGAGCTCAAGCGTCACGTCGCTGTTGCCGCAGCCGGCATCGAGGCAGCGCGCTCCTTCACTGATCCCGATGCGCGCCAGCAACCCGGTTGTCGCCGGCGCCATTACACGGGACAGGACCCGCAGCCGCTCGCGTCCGGCTACCCCTCCGCGGATGATGTAGTGACCGCGCGGCGTTCCTTTGCGGTTCACCGCTGCCGCCTTGCCGGGCGACGTCAGCTTGGTCTCCATCAGCTTGGTCTCCATTCCTCAGCGACGCGGCCGTGGCCCGAGGGGAGCGGCTGCTCCCGCGCCAAGGGGATCGGGCTACCCGGGGCCGCAGGCCCGAAGACGAGCCGGCATTCAGGTGCCGACCTGGCGACATTCTGCGAATTACCGGGACGCTCGACCGGTGGTCACCAGGACGGCGGACGCGTACGGCAAGGGCCATACGAGCGCCCAGACCGCGGCGCCGTGACCACTTCAGCATCTACAGCGTGTTGACGGTATGCACCCTGCCTGGTGCCAGTGCTGCACGTCGAGGCGGCCGATCGGATACGCGCCTGACCGCCATTGCGGACCGGTCAAGTGGCGGTACTGCGTGCGCCAGAGGCGAGCGCCGCCGTCGAGCCGGCGTGGTCGAGCGCCGCCAGTCCCGCCTCCGCGATCGCGGCGTCGAGTTCAGGCAGCACCCCCGCTACCCCGATCGCGCCGGCGCACTGGCCGTCAACGATGACGGGAAGCCCTCCCTCGACGGGATAGATCGGCATCTTCAGCATCGAATAGCGGCCTGCATTCAGCGGCTCCTCGAAAAATGTCGTCGGGCGTCCGCCCTCGGCGGCGGTGCGTGCCTTCTCCGTCGCGCCCTCGGCGCTGAGGTAGGGCGCTCCGTCCATGCGGAGCAGGTGCTGGAGGTAGGTGGACTCGTCGACGATCGCGATGGAGACCCTCAGCTGATGGGATTCCGCGTACGCATGGGCGGCGGCTGCGATCGCCTGGGCGTCGGTGAGGGTGAGGCTCAGCTTGGTGCGCATGGGAACTCCTGCTCGTGGCGTGATCTGACGAATCCCAGCCTGCGGCTAAGGCCCCTCGGGACGGATCGGTCAACTACGCCGAAATCGCGGCCGAAGGTGCTTAGTTGTGCCCGGCCGCCTCCTTAGCGGAGGCTGGAAACAGCCGGGCACGCTGCGCGACGGGGCCCGGCCCTGCGGTAAGCCAGAGCCGTCAACGTGGCCGGCGGGGAGGAGCGGTGATGGGCGCAGCTGACGCCGGTGCGCGGCCCGCGGCGGCCCGGCTGTTCGTGGGGCGGGACAAAGAACTGTCTGAGCTGCACGCCGCGCTGCGGCGCTCAGCGGCCGGCCGACCGGCGATGCTGCTGGTCGCCGGCGAGGCCGGGGTGGGCAAGACCCGGCTGGCCGGGCAGTTCGCCGAGCAGACCCGGCGGGCGGGGACGCTGGTCGCGGTGGGCGGTGCCGCGCCGTTGACTGGCGGGGCGGTGGCGTACGCGCCGCTGGTGCAAGCGCTGCGGGTCCTGGCCGATGATCACGAGCCGGCCGTCCTCCGGGAGTTCAGGGCCGAGCTGGCGGGGGTGCTGGCCGAGCTGACCGGGGACGGCCCGGCCGGGGAGCGGGCGTGGGCACCGGAGCTGGGCCGGGGGCGGCTGTTTGATCGGCTGTGCCGCCTGTTCGGCGGGCTGGGCCGGTCCGCTCCGCTGCTGCTGGTGCTGGAGGATTTGCACTGGGCCGATAGCGCCACCTTGGACGTCTTGGCGTTCGTGCTGCGGACCGTGCGCGGGGCGCGGTTGCTGGTGGTGGGTACGTACCGGGCCGATGATCCCGGGGACCTACTGGCGGGCTGGCTGGCCGAGATGCGCCGGCTGCCAGGGGTGTGCTGGCTGGAGTTGCCGCGGTTCACCCGCCCGGAGCTGGCGGCGCAGCTGGCCGGGCTGCAGGGTGGCCCGGTGGACAGCCGCGTGGTGGCTGAGGTTTTCGACCGGTCGCGGGGTAACCCGTTTTTCGCCGAGCAGCTGTTCGCCATAGGCGGCGGAGCCGGGGAGCGGCCGCTGCCCGGGTTGCTGCGGGAGGTGCTGCTGGCCCGGGTGCGGCAGCTGTCGCCCGGGGGGCAGCAGCTGGTGCAGGTGGCGGCGGTAGCCGGCCGGTGGGTCTGCCACGACTGGCTGGCGGCGGTCGCGGGCGCGCCGGACGAGCAGCTGGACAGCGGGCTGGCCGAGGCGGTAGGCCGCGGCCTGCTGCTAGTCACCCCGATGGAGCACGCAGGGCAGGAGGTGTATGAGTTCCGGCACGCGTTGCTGCAGGAGGCTGTGTACGGAGAGCTGCTGCCCGGACGGCGCGCCCGGCTGCACAACGCCTACGCGCACGCCATCGTAAACGCGCCCACTGCCGGGCAGGCAGCTTCGCACTACGCCGCGGAACTGGCCGAGCACTGCAATCAGGCCGGCCAGCCGGGCGAGGCGCTGGCCTGGGCAGTGCGGGCCGCTGACAACGCGGAGCGCGTGTACGCGCACGCGGAGGCGGCCCGCCACTGCGACGGCGCGGCGACGCTGTGGGAGCAGGTGGCCGATGCCGCCGACCGGGCCGGCGTCGACCGGGCCGGGCTGCACTGGAGGGCGGCGCGGGCCTGGGAGTACGCCGGTGACGAGACCCGGGCGCGGGCGCACGTCGAACAGGCGCTGCGGCACGTGGATCCGGCCGCCGACCCGGTCCGGGCAGGCCTGCTGCACAACCTGCGCGGCTGGTACGCCGCCGGAACGACCGACCTCGATCTGGCCCTGGCCGCCAACCGGGAGGCGGTCCGGCTGGTCCCGGCGGAGCCGCCGTCCACCGCGCGCGCCCAGGTGCTGATCGGCTACGGCCGGACGCTGCATCTTCAGGCCGCCCGGTACGACGAGGCCGCCGCGGTCGCCGAGCTGGCGCTGACCGCTGCCCGCCAGGCCGGCTCGCAGCCCGACGCCGCCCGGGCGCTGGCCTTGCTGGGCTACCTGCGGGCGGTCACCGAAGACGTGGACGCAGGCATCGCCATGCTCACTGAGGCCTGCGCGCTGGCCGGACGGCCCGTCGGCGCGGGCAAGGGCGGCCAGCAAGACTTCGAGGGACTCGACGCGGAGTGGCGGGTGGCGGCGGGCGTCGAACTCCTGTTCAGCGACGTGCTGCTGAAGACCAACCGGCTGCAGGAAGCGGCCGACCTCGCGGTAGGAGAATGGGAGGCGCTGCGGTGCCTGGGCCTCGCCGACCACCGCACCGCGTGCAATCTGCTCGGCTACGCGGTGGAGGCGCTGTTCGGGCTCGGCCGCTGGGACCAGGCGGCACAGCTAAGCGAGCCGCTGGCCGATCAGCCGGTCAGCTACGCGAACACCATATTCCAGGTCAAACTGGCCGAGCTGGAAGCCGCCCGCGGCCAGCCCGAGGCCGCGCTGGCGCGGCTGGACCAGGTGCACCAGCACGGCTGGCGGCAAAGTCCCGAGCGTGCCCGGGAACTCGGCCAGCGCCGGGCGGAGGTGCTGCTGTGGCTGGGCCGGCCACGACTGGCCCCGGCCGAAGTGATGCAGGCGCTGGCCGCCGTCACCGGCACCGGCCAGGAGCGGTTCGCCGGCTGGCTGGCCTGCCTGGGCGCGCGCGCCCTAGCCGACCTGGCCGAGCAGGCCCGGGCCGGCCGGGACCCGGCCGCGGCGGCTAGCGTTCACCGGCAGCACAGGCTGCTGTTGCGGCGGGTGACCGAGATGACGCATAACCCCTTCGCCTCCGGTACCTCCATGCCGGCCAGCGCAGCGGCGGAGCTGGCCCTGTGGGACGCGGAGCTGACCCGCCTAAGCGGTGCCGCCGATCCCGGCGCCTGGCAGGCCGCCGCCGATGCATGGCAGCAGCTCGGACTCAGCTACCGGGCCGCCTACGCCCAGTGGCGGCAGGCCGAAGCGCTCCTCGCTTGCGGTGCGGGCGCTGCCCGGGCGGCCGGTCCGCTGCGCGCCGGGCACGCGGCCACGGTGCGGCTGGGTGCCGCCCAGCTGCGCGCCGAAATCGAGGGGCTGGCCCAGCGCGCGCGGATCAGCCTCACCTCAGCACAGCCGGTGAGGTCCCCGGCGCCGTCCCATCCGCACGGCCTCACCGACCGCGAAGTCGCCGTGCTGCGGCTGCTCGCCGCCGGCCACACTAACCGGCAGATCGGGCAGCAGATGTTCATCAGCCCGAAGACGGCCAGCGTCCACGTCACTAGCATCCTGCGCAAGCTCGCGGTCAGCGACCGGGTGCAGGCAGCTGCCATCGCTGTCCGCCTGGGCCTCGTCAACCCGCCTGTCCCCGGCGACGGATGAGAAAACGTGCCAGGGCAGGGGCCCGGCGGGTTGCCGGACGGGCAGGCGGGTCTCGCGGGCCCACCAGGGTGCAAGCACCCGGGCATTGCTCGCCGTAGTGCAGCAGGGGCCTCAGGGGCCGTGGTGGTGGCGGCGGTCACGGGTTGTGCTCCAGCGCTGCCAGGCAGCGCAGGCACAGGTCGCGCAGTTCCGCCGCCTCCTGCGCCGTCAGGAAGGACGGCCGCCAGTCCGGTGCCCACTTGCGGGCGGGCATGTTGCTGTGGCATGCTGCCGACCCCGGACGGGTCGGGGGTAGGCGTGCATCAGCAGGCCGGCCTTGCCCGTCCGGCTCCGGATCCGGGCGTCCGGGTCGCATGTCCTCGCGATGACGCGAGCGACGAGCCGGTCCTTGCGGAGCCGGGCGGGCCTGTAGCTGGTGAGAGTGAACCACCTCGGCGCCTCGGTGATCTCGACGTACCCGGGAAGGTCGTCGAGTTCCCGGACCTTGACGATCTTGGACGGCTCGCCGTAGTTCCATCCGGTCAGCCAGGTCACCCGGTCGCCGATCTGCAGCGCCCCGGCCGCGGTCGCGGTGCCACCAGCAGGTCCCTCGGTCATGGTCGCCGCCTTCCTCCCGCCGTCGCCACTTATCATAGTGAATACTTTATTCTCTATGATAAATTTGGTCAAGCCGGTTCCGCGCGGTCAACGCCAGTTCCTAAGCCGCTGATGGGATGGGCTGCGTGCGCTGGCCGGGCGGGGCGGGATAGGGTCGCTGAGAACGGATTCTCTGTGATAAGCGCGGACGGGAGGTGAAGGCATGGCCGGGAACCCGGCGCGCGGCGGGACGGTGACCGCGCTTGCCGGCGGGGAGCGAACCCTCGGCGCCGCGATTGACGCGTTCCTCGCCCAGCCCCGCCCGGCGACCACCGCCCGCACCTACACCCGCACCCTGGAGCAGCTGGCCCGCCAGCTCGGCCGCGACCGGCCCCTGGCCGGCGTCACGGACGAGGAGCTCGCCGCCGCGGCCAGCCAGCTGTGGGGTGCCCTGGCGCCCCGCACCTGGAACCGGCACCTGGCCACCATCGGCTCGTTCCTGGCCTGGTGCCGCCGGCACGGCTGGCCCGCCGGGAACCTGGAGCTGCGCGCTGACCGCCGGGCCGCCCCCGATGACGACACCAGGGCGATCCCGCTGCCCGAGCTCGAGCGGCTGTGGGCCCGGGCTGACATCCCGCTGCGGGAGCGGGCGCTGTGGCGGCTGCTGTATGACTCCGCCGCCCGCGCCGATGAAGTCCTCCGCCTCGACGTCGGCGACCTCGACCTGGCCAACCGGCAAGCCCGGGCCCGCACCAAAGAAGGCCACACCCGGCCGCTGCACTTCCAGACCGCCGCCGCCCGGCTGCTGGCCAGGCTCACCGCGGGCCGCCAGGCCGGCCCGGTGTTCCTCACCAGCCGCCGGGCCGCCTCCCACCGCGTGACCGCCGCCGCCGACCTGGACCCGGCCAGCGGCCGGGCCCGGCTGTCCTATGAGATGGCCGAGCAGCTGTTCAAGCGCTACACCGGCGGCAAGACCCTGCACCAGCTGCGGCACTCCCGGCTCACCCACCTCGGCGACCAGAACGTCAGCGCCCCCCTGCTCATGGCCATCAGCGGCCACAAACGGCTCGCCACCCTGCAGCGCTACGTCACACCCAGCCAGGCCGCCGTCGCCGCGCTGATGGCCGCCACCGACCCCGACCGCCGCAGTCGCTGACCAGGACCCCGCCGGCTCGCATCCGGCGTGGACCTGCACGGGCGGATGCCAGCGGGGCGGACGGTGAACCGGCCGCCGGGGTGGTACGTACCCGCAAGTGACCTGCCGTGTCCCTGCCGGATCGAAGATGGTGGAGCGCATCGGCGGAAAGCGGGCTGACCCGGAACGCCGCCGGGCGGCTGTCGAGCGGCTCGGCCAGCTGCGCGAGGCCGGGGAGCTGACGGCCGCCCATGTGCGGCTGGCCGCCTCCGGGCTCGGGGTGCGGGAACGGACGGTATGGCGGTGGCTGAGCCTGGCCGCCGGCGCAGCCCGGGATCCCGGCCGGACGTGGCGCGTACCAGCTCAGCGAGGCCGACCGGGAAGCATACGCGCGGTACCGCGGCAACATGGCGGCGGTGCACAGGGCCCGCGTGGCGGCGCTGGCCAGCCCGGACGCGCCGGAGGTGCTGGCCGCCGGGGTGCCGGTGCCGGCGTCGCTGCGTGAGGGCTGGCGCGGGGCGCAGCCGGTCGCCATACGGACCTTGCAGAAGGCGTTCCGCCGCGAGCTGAGCGCGGCGGAGGCCGCGGCATGGGCTGAGGGCGAAGAGGGGCAGCGGACCGCGGGCGTCTACCTGACCCGCCCGGCCGGGCACCGCAACCAGACCTGGGAGATGGATCACAAGCAGCTGCCCATCTTGGTGATGCCGCCGCGCGGCGCGGCGTGCCGCCCGTGGCTGACTTCGGTGATCGACGACGCGACCCGGGTGCTGGCCGGGTGGGCGATCGCGCTGACCCCGCATACGGGCACGGTGCTGACCACGGTGAGGATGGCCCTGGTGCACGACCCGGCCCGCGGCCCGTTCGGCGCGATCCCGGCCCAGGTCCGGATCGACCGGGGCCTGGAGTTCGCCGCCGAAGCCGTCCGCGACGCGTTCGCCGCCTTGAGCGTCGACCAGCGGCGGCTGCCCGCATTCCAGCCGCACCGGAAGGGGAAAGTCGAGCGCGTCCATCGCACCATCGACCAGACCCTGCTGTGCGGGCTGCCGGGGTTCACCGGCGGTCCGCGTGATGCGGCCGGGCGGCTGTACGGGCCGCTGGATGACCGGTTCGCCGCGCGGCTGCGCGCGGCCGGGGATCCGGTGACGCCGATGCCGATCGAGGCCTTCGCCGGGTTGTTCGGCCAGTGGGCGGACTGGTACAACAACGAGCGGCCCCATGACGGGCTGGACGGCCGCACCCCGCTGCAGGCGTGGCAGGACGATCCCGGCCCGCTGCACCGCATTAGCCCGGACCGGCTGCGGCACCTGCTGCTGGCCAGCGGGGAGCGGATCATCGGCAAGGACGGGATCCGGTTCAGCAACCTGGCCTACATCGCCCCGGAGCTGCAGGGCCGCGGCGGGCAGCGGGTGCAGATCCGGTACATGCCCCACGATGACCGCAGCATCGAGGTCTACCTCGGCGGCACGCACCTGTGCACCGCCTACCCGGCGCAGCGGCTGTCCCCGGAGCAGACCGAGGCGTTCCTGGAGAACGCCGCCCGCGAACGCAAGCGGCTCACCGCCGAGCGGCGCAAGGCATCCGCGCGGGCCCGGGCCGAGCTTGCCCCGCTGTCCCGCGGCGAGACCCGCGCCGAGGAGTCCCGGGTGCTGCCGCCCTACGCCGGCGACGAGCTCGCCGCCCGCCGCGGTGACGCGCTGCTGCGCCGCAAGGCCCGCAGCAACCTGCTCGGCCTGACCGACCCCACCCAGCCAACGCAGTCCGGACCCGGACAGGAGAGCTGATGCCGCAGCATTTCGTGAACCTTCCCGGCGCCGCGACGCTGCCCACCCGGCAGTACCAGCTGGCCGGCCAGATCATCGACGACCTGATCGCCGAGCTGGCGACCGGCGTGGTGCACGGCCCGGCCGGGACCGGCAAGACGTATGCGGTCCAGGCCGCGCTGGAACGGCTCCGGGACGCCGTGCCCGGCCCGGCAGGCTCCCAGGTGAGCGTGTGCACGCTGGCGTTCCCGGCCAAGCCGACCATGCGGCTGGTCGCGGACGAGCTGCTGACCGCGCTGACCGGGGCGGTCCCGCCGCGTAGCCGCAACCGGTTCCAGCTCATCAGCGCGCTGACCGACCTGCTGTCCGGGCCGCGGCGGCTGGTCGTGATCGATGAGGCGCAGCGGCTCAACGGCGACTGCATCGAGCTGCTGCGCCACCTGCATGACCACCCGCACACCCGGTTCGCGCTGCTGTACGTCGGCGGGGACGGCTGCTGGGAGGTGCTGTCCCGCGAGCCGATGCTGGCCTCGCGGGTGTTCCGCCGGCTGCCGTTCACCCGGCTGGACCGGCCGGCCGTCCCGGCGCTGATGCGCCGTTACCATCCGGTCTACGACGGTGTCGACGAGGCGCTGCTGCTGGAGATCGAGGACGCCTACGGCAAGGGCATGCTGCGCAACTGGGCGGTGTTCACCCACGCCGCCGTGGGCCTGTGCCGCAAGGCCGGGACCGACCGCATCAGCGCCGAGGTCGCGGGCAACGTGTACGCCAAGCTCGGCGGGGGCATCCGCTGACCGCCCCGCCCGCCCCGGCCGGACTGCGGGTGTACGTGGTGGACAACGCCGGGGATGACCTGGCCGCCGTCCGCCACATCAACGCCTGCGGCGGCCCGGCCGAGCACCGCGCGGTGCTGCGGCCCACGCCCGGCGCCGGCGACGTGCTCACCACCGGCTGGGACCTGCTGGTGGCGGCCGGCAAACCGCCGCACGCCGCCCGGCGTGAACACGTCAGCGCGCTGTCGTGGGAGTACGGGCAGGCGTGGCTGGCCGGGTCCGGCGTCACCGACCTGATCGTCGACCGGGCGCACCTGCTCACCCGCGACCAGGCCGACGCGGCCGCGGTCGCCGCCGCCAAGGCCGACGCTGCCTTGTGGCTGCTGTGGGGCACCGGCATCGACCCGTACACTCCCGGCTACGACGGAGCGCCGCACCTGGTGGCCGGGGCGCGCACCCAGGTCATCTCCTTGTGGGAGTTCTACCAGCGACTGCCTGCCGCCGCGCCGCCGCTGACGGCGGTCGCGGAACCGGGCGAGCCGGGTGACTGGCCGCCGCTGCCCGCTGCGGACTTCCCCACCTTCCTGGCGGCCTGCCGCCGCTACCTGCCCCGTGCCGAGTTCGCCCAGGTCGCCCGCCTGTACTACGACACGGCCGATGCCGCCGACGCCTGGCTGGACACCTACGGCGCTCCCCGCGACCCGCGCGACGGCCAGCTCACTCCCGGGTTCGAGGCGGCGACGGCCGGCTGGCTGCGCGACAGCGCGATCGGCCCGGCGCCGTGCGGCCCGGCCGCCCTGGTGCGGCTACGCGCGGTGCAAGCCGCGCTGTTCGTCCGCGCGATCGTGCTGTCCTGGCGGCCCGGCCCGCTCGGCCCGCTCCCCGCCACACGGCTGCCCGGCAACCTCACCTGCCAGGTCGCCGGGGCGCTGCAAACCGCGGTCCGCACCGACGCGGCCGCCGCGACCGCGCTGTCCGTGCACCTCAACCAAGGCCCGGCGTTCTTCGGCCTGCTGCAGCTCAGCGACGTCGCCCCGGACGGGTCCGCCATCCGGGTCCCGCCCGGCCGGGCACGCCCCCTCCGGCGCGGCATCACGCCGGGGGCTGGCGGCTGGTACGGCCAGGTGCTCGAGGCCGACGAGCGGAGCTGGCGCGAACTCGCCACGGCCGAGCCCATCCGCATCCCGGCCCATGCACGGCCCCTGTTCGCCGCGCACCTGGCCTACCGCCGCGAAAGCGGCGCCGCCAGCACCGACCTCTACTTCGCGCACCCCCGCGACCCGGCGAACAAGCCCGCTACCGACGTCCTGCGCGCGGCGATCCGCAGCACCGCGCAGCGGATCGGCCTGGACCTGCCCTGGCTGCACGGCGATGACTGCCGGTACGGCGCCGACATCGGCCTGACCTGGCGCGCCCACAGCTGGCTCGGTGAGCGCGGCCTGGTCCTGGCCCGCACCGGCGCGGGCCAGGACCGCACGATCACGCCGCCGCGGCCCATCGTGCCCGCGCGGCCGCAGTGGATCAGTGACGGCCCGGCATGACCGGCCCGACGCTGCGCGAGCGGCTGCGCGACGCCGGCCTGTCAGCGTGGGAGCTGGGCGACCTGCTCGGCATCCACCCGCACCTGGTCAGTGACCCGCACCCGCTGCTGACCGGCCGGCCGGTGCAGGTCCTCATCGAGATCGCCCGCCGCCTGGACATCCACCCGGCCGACCTGGTCCCCGAACTCGAGCCGCTGCTGTCGCACCGCCGCCAGGCCCTCACCGAGGACCCCGGCGGCCAGGACGGGCGAGCCGACGCGCTGACCGTGCTAACCGCGCTCGCCACCGCCCGGGCCCCGCTGTCCGCCGACCAGCTCGCCCGCGGCCTGGGCTGGCAGCTGCCGCGCACCGCGGCCGCCATCGCCGCCGCGCAGGACAACCCCGATCTGGGCGGCCCGCTGGCGCTACGGCGCATCCCGCCCGAAACCTGGACCGTCACGCCGCGGCTGGACGTCCTCACCCAGGCGCAGCGCCGCGCCCTGCGCGACACCGCCGGCGCCGCCATCCTCGACGACGACCAGGCCCGCGTCCTGCTCGCCGCGCTCGCCGTCGGGCAGAAGTGGCAAGGCGGCAACTACCCCGGCCTGCGGGCACGGCCCGGCTGGGCCGCCGCCGAGGCCGCGCTCAAGGAAACCGGCCTGATCTACAGCCGCAGCGGCCCGGACGAAGTCCACGTCAGCGACGACGTCAGATTCAGCCTCCGCTACAGCGACGACGACCACATCGCCCGTGAACTCGGCGAGCCCCCACTGCCGGCCCAGGCCGTAATACCGCCGGCCCGGCCGGCGGGCAACACCACGTATTTAAGGGTGCAGCGGTCTTAATTGGGTTCTGACCTGCGGTTGCGTGGTGTTTTGGAGATGAGGCGGGCTCCTTGGTAAAGGTGTGGTTGTCGATGCCTCACCTGAACCCAGGAGCCCTTGGTGCTTTCTACTCTGCCTGATGCTGCATGCGCAACCCGGCTGGCGCTTTCCCCGGATCCGGGGACTCCGGCCGGGACGGTCGTGCTCCGGTTTGCTGACCTGCGGTTCCGCGGGGAGGGGACCGTGCTGGCGAGCGGTTCCGCTCCGCGGCCCGGAGAGCTGGCGCTGTTCTGCCGCCCGGTGATGACGGCGCCGGCGGCGGTGCGGCGGGACGGGACGGTGCTGGCGGACGCGTGGCTGCCGGACCTGGTGCGGCTGGGGGTACTCGAACCGCACCTGGGGGCCCGGGTGATCGAGGCGGCCGTGGACGCAGCGCTGGAGAAGGGCAGGCTGAAGCTGCGGCAGCGGCGGCGGATCATGTCATACCCGCTGGTCATCCGGCTGATGATCGCGATGACGCTGACACCGGGCTCCTCGTACTGCGAGGCGCTGGCGAAGCTTGCGGGCCTGCTCGCGGACATCCCGTTCGTCCTGGAATGGCATGTCCCGGCGGAGCGGGTCATCACGCAATGGCGGCTGCTGATCCCCGCGGACGTGACGGAGGGCATCTTCTGGCATGCGGCCGGGCCGCTGATCAGCGATGACGAGCCGTCAGCGGTCACGCTGGCCGGGATGACGGTGCTGGCCGCGGACGGGATGCTGGTGAACCTGGCGGACACGCCGGCGAACCGGGCGTTCTTCGGGAGCACGGGCACCGCGGACGGCTCGTCCCCGTTCCCGCAGCTGCGGGTCGTCGCCCTGGCCGCCCGCGCGGGCCGTGCCGTCATAGGCGCGGTCCTGGGGCAGGCGGGAACCGGGGAGCAGACCCTGCTGAAACGGCTGGCGCGGCGCCGCCCGGACCTGTTCTGTGGCCGCGTCACCTGCTTCGACAGGAATTTCCCCCGGATATGACCTGGTCACCGCGATCCTGCTCGCGGGCGGGCACGTGGTCGCCCGGGTGAAGGAAGGCATCTCCCTGCCCTTCGCCGACGAGCCGGACCGCGGCTGGCTGCCTGACGGGTCACGGATGAGCTGGCTGAACGCCCCGTCGGGGAAGAAAGAAGACCGGCTCCCGGTCCGGGTCACCGAGCACAACGTCACCATGCCCTCCGGCGACGGGCAAGAGCAGGTCTCCGAGACCTGCACCATCATCACCACCCTGCTCGATCACGAAGCCGTGCCCGCCGGCCAGGTAGGGGGGCAGACCAAGTAAGCCCAAAAGCGGCAGTGGGCTGGTCAGCGGCCTGTTAGTCGCTGAAGACACGTTCGACGACTTCGGCGTTCTCGGCTGACCCCCCTGTTCCGATCCTCGTCACAGGCCAATCGTCTTGTGTCCTCACAAACTCAACGATGAGCCACGGCCGCCCCGGATTACACACGCGTACTTCCGGTACCGCCAGGCCCTCCCCGAACTCCGTCACTCACTGTCACATCCACTGCGGAACGGGCCCGCACCGAACCTCGTCCGGCGATCACGTACAGTGCGCGGGGCTACCACTTAACGTGAAACAGCGACTGTAATACTTAGCGCCATATAACAGCAGTGAACCTTTCCGGCCATCCTGTCGTAGGTGAGTCACAGCAGTCCAATTACGCCGGGAACGAAGGCGTGGCAGACATGACACGAATGGACCCCGCGCCGGGTCAAAACCCGGTCGGCAGCTTCAGGGGCGGTGGCCGGAATACTCCGCCCAGCCCGGCGGGACAAGCCAGGGTTTAACCCTTAAGAAGAACTCGGCTCAAACGAGTGCGGTAAGGCGCCCGGGCGGCGGGATCACCCCCTGCGCTGCCCGCCTCCTGACTGCTATCAGCGTGCATTCCTGCACGTCAGATACGCATCTCACGTCGAACTCGCGGCTAAGAGTCCGCCTCAACTGGCTGCGTGGAAATCCGCGTTAGCGCCATATAACAGCAGTGAACCTTTCCGGCCATCCTGTCGTAGGTGAGTCACAGCAGTCCAATTACGCCGGGAACGAGGCATGGCAGACATGACACGAATGGACCCCGCGCCGGGTCAAAACCCGGTCAGCGGCTTCGGGGGCGGTGGCCGGAATACTCCGCCCAGCCCGGCGGGACAAGCCCTGGTTTAGAACCCGGCTCAGTTTTCACGTCCTTTGGGCGCCAGTACCTAGCAATGGAGGTCAGTAATGCATGCGTTGCTGTTGGCAGGTATTCTTGCGGCACCGCTGGGCTTCGCCGGCCTGCTCATGCCGGTAAAGCGGCACGCCCGTACAGTGTCCGGGCCGTGGTCGGCCATCCGCCGGCTCGTGCTCGCGGTGGTCGCCACAGCGGCACTTGCTGCGGTGGTGGCGGTGTCGCTGCGGCTGTTCAGGGTTTCCGCGCACGGCCAGGCGGTCGGCGTCGCTGGCGTGGTCCCTGAGTGGCGGCATGCCGGAAGCGTTGCTGGCTTCGGGGCCTGGGTGCCTGTTCGTCACGCGTCGGCGTGCGGGTGGCCGGATCTGCCGGGCAGCGGTGCGTGGTGCGTTCGCGTGGTGGTTTACGGGGGTGCGGTTGCGGGCGGGAGCCAGGGCTGGCCGGTGAATAGCCGGGCGAGGGCGTCGAGTGCGTCGATGCCCCATTTGCCGGCGGTGGACAGGTAAGACTGGACGATGGCGAAGTCAGCGAGTCCTTGCAGGGTGCGCCAGCAGCCGCCGGAGGTCCGCATCTGCACCTTGACGGGGCGTACGTCCCGTTCTGCCTGATTCGAGGTGAACCCGACGGCAAGGTCGGTGGTGAACCGCAGGATCATGTCCTCGTGGTCGCGGAACCGGCGGGCCAGCCGCAGCCCGTCCTTGCCGGTCTCGGTGCGCTTGCGCTGGTTGTCTGTGATGCCCTTGGCGACCGCGCCGCGGTACCGGGCACGGATGCCGGCCAGCTGCGCCTCGTCGAGACAGGCGTGCCCGCTGCCGCGGGCGGCGGTGGCAGCGGCGTTGGCGTCGATGAGCAGGTCGGCCATGGCGCGGGCCCAGACCTGCCCTTCGGGGTCCAAGCGGTACAGCCCGGCCAGGTCCCGCAGCCCGTGGGCGCCGCACCAGGCGTGCAGCGCGCCGGTGAGGTGCTCATATCCCTTGTAGCCGTCGCGGACGATGGTGCCCGCGTAGCCGGGCAGGACACCGCCGGCGTCGATAGCTTCTTTCGTCCGGTCACCGGTGTGCATCGCGGTGAGGAACCCGGTGAAGGCCACATGGACATAATGCAGGTGCCCGGCGGCGCGGGCGGGGGTCTCGTCGGCGTACAGCACCCCGGCCGCGCGCAGCAGTTCCCGGACCCGGTCATGAACGGGCCGAGCCGGGGGCGGCCTTGCCGCGGATCCCGGCGGTGAACCCGGCCGAGACGCTCACGCCGGTCAGCGCGGCGACCAGCTTCGCGGCGCGGGCGACGGGCAGGTAGTTCGCGCAGACCGCCAGCGCTGTGCTGGCGTGGACCCGCGGCCCGTACTGCACCCGCCCGGTCACCCCGGCCCGCGCCAGGCCGATGCTGGTCTCCCCGCACGCCGGGCATTCCTTCGCCAGGATCTGGTACTCGGTCACCTCCGGCGGCGGGGGCGGCGCGGCCTCGAACACCTGCCGTTTCTGCAGCCACGCGGCCGGGACATCGGCCAGGCCGTGCCCACAGCAGCCGCACGCCGCCGGGCCGTACTCCACCGTGTCATCCGGGCTGCCGGACTGCTTCAGCGTGGAAGACTGCGCGCCGGGCTGCCTGCCGGGCTTGCGGCCGGACCTGCCGCGCAGCGACCTGTCCTTCGGCTTCTTCTTATACGGGCTATCGGAGGAAGGCGGCCTGGACGACGTTCAGGGCTCCTTGCCCAGCAGCCGCTGGAGTTCCTCTACCTGCGCGGCCAGCGCCTCGATCTGCGCGTCCCGCGCTGCCAGCTGCGCCGCGGCCAGCTCATCGCGATCCGCGGCCGCCTGCCGCAGCCGGGTATTGTCGGCCTCCAGCTCCGCTACCCGCGCACGCAGCCATCCGGCCGGGTCAGACGGGGAACAGGCGGCGTATCGGACACAAGCCGCAGTTCATCAGAGCCCGCGATCCGTGACCAGCACGACACGCCGGGCCGGCGGATAAAAGATCAGGAACCAGGCCCTCCCCGCGGCCACCGCCAGCCCCGGACCCAAGCTCACGCACCCCCAGCCACCCAGGCTGAATAGCTACTCGCCGGCCTGCTCTTCCCGGTAAAGCGGCACGCCCGTACCGCGGCCGGGCCGTGGCCGGCCATCCGACGGCTCGTGCTCGCGGTGGCCGCCACAGCGGCGCTGGCGGCGGTGGTGGCGGTGGCGCTGAGGCTGCTCAGGGTTTCCGGGCACGGCCAGGCGGCCGGCATCGCCGGCGTGGTGTGCGCGAGCCTGGCCTGGCTTCCGGCGACCCGCCGCTGGACCGCGCGGGCCCATCTGTGCTGGACGTCAAGCACCTTCCTGGTCATCGTCTACCTGACGTTCGCGCTGGAGTCGACCTTCGCCAGCCGATCCGGGGCTGCCAGCACCGCCGGCGGCGTGCTGCTCTGGGTTTTCGAGCTGTCCGGCGCCGTGCTGTCGTGCGCCTACCTGTGGGAGATCTGCGAAGCGCTCGGCACCGAGCACTGCCGCAGGCGGGTAGCCCCTCAGGTCTCGCTGGCCACCATGGACAGCGACCTGCCGATGATCAGCCTGCACGTCCCCGCCCACAACGAGCCGCCGGACATGGTCATCGACACGCTGCGGGCCCTGGTGCGCCTTGACTACCCGCGGTATGAGGTCATCGTGATCGATGACAACACCGACGATGAGGCCCTGTGGCGGCCGGTCCAGCAGTGGTGCGCCCGGCACGGGGTCAAGTTCGCCCACCTGGAGGACTGGCCGGGTTACAAGTCCGGGGCGCTGAACTACGCGCTGCGGCACCTGACCGATCCGCGGGCCGAGCTGATCGGCGTGGTGGATTCGGACTACCAGATCAAGCCGGGATTCCTGCGCAGCTGCGCGCCGGCCTTCGCCGACCCCTGGATCGGCTTCGTCCAGGCACCGCAGGACTACCGCGGCTGGCGGCTGGCGGCTTACTACCGCCGCCTGTACCACTCCTACAAGTATTTCTTCGCCATCTCTCAGCCGTCACGCAACGAACATGACGGGGCCATCTTCGCCGGCACCATGGGACTCATCCGGCGGGTGGCGCTGGACGAGCTGGGCGGCTGGGACGAGTGGTGCATCACCGAGGACGCCGAGCTGTCGCTGCGGCTG
>CAVUBD010000023.1:0-5513 GCA_963739615.1 uncultured Actinomycetes bacterium | reverse complement strand
GTCTCGATGGCCATCTGCGTTACCTCGCTCTCCGCCGAATCATGGCTGCTCAGGATCGTTCGGGCTGTAGTAGCCGCCGCCAGCGCCGTTGAGCCCCAGTTCGGTGAGGACCTTGCCGAAGTTGGGGACCACGGTCGGGTCGTAGGTCAGCGAGAAAGGCGGCAGTATCTTGGTCACCGGCGCCAGCTGGATCTCGGTCTGGTGCGCCCACGTCTCGAAGGCGGCCGGCGTGACGACCTTCCCGTAGTCGAACATCGCGCCGTGCCATAGCCCGCACAGCTCGGAGCAGCGGACCACGAAGCTGCCGGTGTGCTTGGCCGTGGTGTAAGCGACGTTGTTCACGCCGGGGTTGGCGTCGGCCTTCACTCCGAGCTCGTAGGCCCAGAAGCTGTGGATGACGTCCAGCGAGGTGACGTTGAACTGGACCGGCTGGCCCACCGGAATCTCAAGCTGCGTGGTCTCGAAACCGCCGAACTGCGGGTAGCGGAAAGTCCACGCCCATTGCTGGCCGATGACCTGTACGTCAAGCACGTCGGAGGTACCCGGGGTGAAGATCGGCTGCGGGCCCTGGCCGGCGCCTGCCCCTTGCGTGGTCCACAGCTCGACGGTGCCGAACGCGGCCAGGAAGAGCACGATCACGGTGGTGACCGAGATCCAGGTCAGCTGGATCCGGGTGTTGCCGTGAATCGGCGGCCCGTCGGTCTCGTCGCCGTCCTTGGCCCGCCAGAACGTCAGCGCGTAGCCGAAGTAGATCAGCACGCCGAGGATCACGGGCGTCGCGATCGTGGCCAGGACCCTGGTGTCGAACTGCTGGTTGGCGGCCGAGCTTGACATGCCGCCGGGCGGCATGTGCGGCCCCCAGACGAGGTAGACCAGCAGGCAGCCGACGACGCTGGCTACCACCCATCCGATCAGCAGCCGCAGCCCGTGCCGCGGTTCGGCCGCCGCGGCCGGGCTCGAGGACTCCTCGGCCATCAGGCTTGCACCTCCATCTGCCCGCTCATGTAACCGGGCGTCGCCATCGGGCCGCCGTTTCCGTCCACATAGCCGAGACCGCACGGGACGATGCACTGCCAGCGGAACGTCCCGCCCTGGGCCGGGGTCCTGAAGCTGAAGGTGACCACCTGGTGCGGGCCGCTGGTGCACGGTGATGTGCCGCACAGGTTGCTGTTCTCCTGCAGCGTCGTCGGCGAGGCGATCGGAACGTTGATACCAAGGGCCGCCATCGAGAACGTGTGCTGGACGTTGCACCCCGCCCAGGAGTCGAGCAGCGAATAGGGTGCGCCGTTGTTGTAGGCCACGCCGCCAGTGGTGCCGGTCACCTGGCCCCACACCGGGTTACGCAGCGGGGTGCAGCCGTCGTAGCCGTAGATCGTCATGTTCACCTTGGTGCCGGCCGGCACCTTGAAGTACGTGGTGTGCACCCACTGTTCGGTCTGCGGGTTCTGGATGAAGTACGAGACCCAGTCCGGCTGGCTGGTCACCGTGTTCTGCGGGTCGGTCTGCATCACGACATTCACCTGACCGCCGCTGGCGTAAGGCGTGTAGTCCACGACCGGCGGAGAGGCGAGGATGAAATGGACGGCGACGAAGACGATGGCCGCGACTACCAAGACGAACGCGCCTGCCAGAGTCGTCACCCGGGCCCGCAGTGACACCGGTAACCACCTCGTTTCGTTGCGACACCCGATGCACACGGTTGCAGCGGCATGGTTTGGCCGTCACCTGGCCGAAAGGGCCAGCTGGCAGTGGCCAGCCAGTTGGCGGCGGCCGACGGGCGAGCCTGCCCAGAAAACCTGCAGAGACGATGCCGAGCTACGCACCTGATGTTGACGGCGGAACGAATCGGGACGCAACAGCGCGCGGCTTGAATGACAAAATTGTCATGCGTCCGCACCGGGACCCGCGCCAGGTGCCCGCGCCTGCCGGCGAGACGTCCGGCGAGACGTCCGGCCGCCCGGACTGCCCCTCCACCCCCGTCAGGCACATAGGCCAGATCACACCCAGTAGCCACATGGGGTAAATCCCCTGCCTGAGCTTCGCCTAAACGGAGCGCGATGGCCGTCTCCGCACGTCAGCGGGTTGCACCGGGCCGCAAACAAACGGTAGGCCACTGGTTGCAATCGTTTGTGACACAGACGTGTAACAGATAAGGCCGGACCATAACTTGGCCCTTGACCGGCGAAGATGCGATGACTTCGCAGGAAGCGGCTCAGGCCACCGTTACCCACGGGGCGGATGCGGTTGCCGCCAGGATCCTGGTGGCCGATGACGAGCCAGGGATCCGGGCCTTTATCGGCCGCGCGCTCGACGCGGCAGGCTATGCGGCCGATCTGGCCGCCACCGGATCCGAGGCACTGCGGCAGGCCCTGGCCAGCCATTACGATCTGGTCATCCTGGACCTGGTGATGCCGGATATGACCGGCCAGGTGGTGCTCGAACGGCTGCTGACGGCCCGTCCGGATCAGGCGGTGCTCGTGCTTTCATGCCTGGCGGACGTGGCCTCCAAGGTGGAGTGCCTGGAGCGAGGGGCGCAGGACTACCTGACCAAGCCGTTCTCGCTGGCCGAACTGCTGGCCCGGGTCAGGGTCAGGCTCCGGGGCGGGCCCGGGGAGAGCGGGCACGAGCGGGCCGCGGAAATCGTCCGGGCGGGCGGCCTCACCCTGGACGTCGGGCGGCTGGTCGCCGACATCGGGGACGGCGCGGTCCCGCTGACCAGGCTCGAGTTCCTGCTGCTGCGGGAGCTGGCCGAACATGCCGGCCAGTCGGTACCGAAGGGGCAGCTGCTGGCGACCGTGTGGGGATACGACTTCGACCCGGGCTCGAATGTCGTCGACGTGTGCGTCCGGCGGCTGCGGTCGAAGCTGGGCTTCGACCTGATCAAGACGGTGCGCGGTGAAGGCTATCAGCTCGCCGCCCGCTGAGGTGGAGCACCCGGGGCTGTCCGGGCTCGGCCGGTTCGTTCATCAGGCTCAGCTGGCCTTTCAGGCCCGTGTTGCTCGACGCCGCGTGGGCGGCGTTCTCCGCCGTCAACCTGATCGCCATCTTCGCGTTCGCGGGCTGGGAGACCGTTCCCTTCCACTTCATCTGGATCAGCTTCACGCTGGTGTACGGGTTCCGCACCTGGGCGCCCAAGCCCACGCTGTGGGTGCTCGGCGTGGTCATGGCGACAACCGGGGCGGCCATCGGCGTGGACGTGGTGCGCGGTGCCGAACCAGGCGCCGAGCTGACCGAGGTCCCGCTGATGGCGGCCATGTTCTTGGCCATGGTCTGGCACGCCAGGCGCAAGCTCGCCGCCGAGCACGAGTCGCGCCTGGTCGGCGAGGAGAACGCGCGGCTGCTCGCGATCCAGCGCCGGTTCCTCCAGGACGCCTCGCATCAGCTCCGCACGCCGATCACCATCGCGCTGGGGCACGCGGAGCTGCTCGCCCGCGGCCTCACCAGCCGCCAGGAGGGGCATGACATCCAGGTGGTCCTTGATGAGCTGAACCGGCTGCGGCGAATCGCCGAGCGGCTGCTGGTCATCCCGGCCGCCGAGGGTCCGGAGTTCCTGCACCTCGAGCCCGTCGCCCTGGACAGCTTCACGATGGAGATCCTGCGCCGGTGGCGCCCCACCGCCGACCGGCGCTGGCAGCTCGGCCGGCTCGATAAGGCGACTGTGCAGGCCGACAGGGAGCGGCTCGGCCTGGCGATCGACGCGCTGCTCGAGAACGCCGTCCGGCACACCGTGGACGGCAGCGTCATAAGGCTGTCGGTCGTGGCGACCGGATACGGCCTGCCGACCCGCCTGGTCGTCGCGGACGCCGGCCAGGGCATCCCGGCCGAACTGCTCGGGCACATCTTCGACCGGTTCCGCAGCGGTGACAACGGGCAGCCGCGGGGAACCGGCCTGGGACTGGCGCTGGTGCGTGCGGTCGCGCGGGCGCACGGCGGAGACGTCATGGTGCGCAGCCGCCCCGGCCAGGGCAGCGAGTTCGAACTGCAGCTGCCCGGGCCGCCGGGGCCGCTGGCGCTTTTGCCGGCCGCACCGGCGGAGGCGGATATCACCGGTGGCAAACTGGCCAGCATGCCGTGACGGCGCGGTTCGGCGGCCAGCGCAGGATGAAGGGACATATGGGACAGCAGACGTGGGCGGGCGCGATCGGCGATGTATGGCGGTCCGCAGTCCGGCACAAGGTCGTCTCCGGCATCATCGCGCTCTGCGTCGCGGGATCCCTGGCCGGGATCGCCTTGGTCGGCTCGGCCTCCGGCCAGGCCGCGCCGGCCGCCGCGCCAGCGCCCGCGCCCGCGCCCGCGTTCAGCGTGCCCGACCTCGGCCATTCCGGGCAGCAGGTCTCGCTCGGCAGCTACTCTGGTAAGCCCCTGATCGTGAACTTCTTCGCGTCCTGGTGCGCTCCGTGCAAGCAGGAAACCCCGTTGCTGGCCAGGTTCTACCATGGCGAGCACGGCAAGGTAGCGCTGGTGGGCCTGGACGAGAACGATGTCCTGCCCAATGCGATGTCTTTCACCCGCGCCGAGGGGGTCAGCTACCCAGTGGGATGGGACCCGCAGTTCAGCGCCGCATCCGCCTATGGCGTCGGCGGGCTGCCGCAGACCTTCTTCCTCGACGCTAAGCACCGTATCGTCGATCGCATCTTCGGCGTGGTGACCCCCGCGGACCTCAGCAAGGGCATCGCGCTCGCCACCGGGAGCTGATCAGTTGAGCACGCCGACGACCACGGACCCGCCCTACGTGCCGATCAGGCACAGCGGCTGGCCGGTCCGCCGTACCCCGCTGTGGGTCCTGCTCGCGCTGGTGCTGCTGGCCGGCGGGGTCGTGCTCGTCGCCCTGTCGCACAAGCCGTCGCACGCGCAGGAGGCTGGCGACCTCACCGCGTACATCAACGACATGAACACGGCCGTCGAGTCGTGCGCCGGAGGCGTCAGGGAATCACAGCAGGCGCTGAGTGCGGTCCAGTCCGATCCCGACGGCCAGCGTCAAGATCGCGATCGGCCTGGTCGGCTGGAACGCGAACAACTGCACGCCCGCCAGCAACGAACTGCTGGCCGACCTCACCCAGTATCAGGTGACGGAGTTGCTGGCGGGCTTTCACCTGCCTGACTGCACCAACGACTTCGTGACCTGGTCCTTCGATGCCGCGCAGGTGCAGGAGGACATGATCCCGGTCATGCGGGCGCCCGCCGGGCCCGCGCGCACCGCGTCTGCTCGCACCGCGTCTGCTCGCACCGCGGCCACCGCGACGCTCCGGCGCGACCTGGGCACGCTCGAGGCCGAGCGCGCGACGATTTACTCGATCCTGCGGTCCGCCGAGCATGCGGTCTCCGATAACGCGCCCCTGCCCAGCCTCCCGGGCTAGGTGCGGCGCCCGGGGTACGGCCGTGATTCCCGATCCCGACCGGTCCGGCGGGTCCGGCTGGCTGCACCCTGGCTAACAGGGATCCCGCCAGCCCCCATAGCCGCACGCCGTGGGCATCGCGGTAGGGACCGCCCTTGCGGGCGGCCCCCGCGCAGA
>CAVUBD010000022.1:0-212698 GCA_963739615.1 uncultured Actinomycetes bacterium | reverse complement strand
ATTCGCCAGACGCACATGATCGAAGCTGAGCTGCCCTGCGACCTTGGTCGCCGTAAGCTTCATCTCCACTGCTCATGAAAGGACTGTTGCAGACGACATCGGCTGCCACCTCGGTCCCGTCCAGGCAGACAGCAACCCCGGCTGGATTGTCCAGGGAGGCGTTGCTCAGCAACATCCCTTCGCCGACGCGAGCGGTGCGCATGCTGACTTCGCCGATCGCGTGAAGCCCGGCCAGCGCGACCACGCCGCCGACCACTATCCCGTCGGCAGTCAGCGCACTTCCCTGCTGCCCCGCATCCAGGCATGCCCGGTCCAGGCTCAAATCCTGCTGGCAACGCTGGCGCCGATGAGGCTGACCCGCCCGCAGCAGGCCAGGTCGGCCAGGTCACAGTCCCCCATCGTGGCCCGGTCCAGGTTAGGAGCCGTGCCCCGGCGATTATCGAGCCGGGCACCGGGCAGCGCAATAATATCCCCGAGCCGGGCGCTGATGAGGTTGATCTCCCCCTCTGCAGTGAAGCCGTCGATGCAGAACATCCCGCCACCGACGTCAAGTCCCCCTGCGCCCAATGCGACCCCGCCCCGATTACGCAGCGTGGCGCCCGGCAGCGGATGTTCCCACTGATGCGAGCGTTATGAAAGCCGGGTCTCCCCATCGACCTGGAGGTTCTCGCCAGTGAGCTTCCCTCCTATGACGGAATGGCTCATGGTTAGGGCCCGCTCACCCGCATGAAAGATCTGCACGCCGTTCAGGTCGGCGGATCCGCTGATCCGAGCACCGCTCATGTGAACCGAACCGCGCACCGTCAGCTCGGCCCAGTCCAGATCTCCGTCTACCGTCAGCCCATCAGCAGAAAAAGCGGCCCCGACAGAGCCATGAGCGACCGTCGCGCCGCGAACGCATACCTGCCCGGTCACATGCGCCTGGTCCAGCCGCAGGACACCGTTCATGGCGCATCCCCACAAGTTGAGGATGCCGTCCGCGCGCAGCCTCGTCCCGTTCAGCCCGGGGAATCGGCTGTCCACGATCCGGACCGTCTTGCTGGACGCTTCGACGAGGCGGATCTCACCCTCAAAACAGCAGTACTCGCACACCAAGGCGCTATCAACGGCGGCGCCCATCAGATCCAGCCTGCCCGTAATCCGGGCACCCCGCAGCCGTACCCCCGGCGCGGACCCCGGCTCAGCCGGGCAAGCACCCAACAGCAGCGAGCGGATCACTTCGGCGCGGATTTCCCGCTGCAACCCCCAGCTATGCGCATTGCCGGGGTCATCGGCCAGCGGATCACCTTCGCGAAGATCGACCCACGCGCCGCGAGGAAAAGCCGCCCACAACAGCTGTTCAGCCCCAGCAAGATCGGATGGCTCCACGTCATCCATTCTGGGCCACCAGGTAGCACAGGCGCGATCACGGCGGACCAGGCAGCACCAGCCGGGACTCACCGAACTGGCACACCCAAGCAGCCCTGCCCTGGCCGTAGCGGCATTGTCGCCACCCCAATTACTGCATGGCGGCAGATGAGCGCGTGCTGCGGGCTGCTCGCAGGGCGGGGAAATGCGTAGCGCGGGCGGCTTGTGCCTGCTTGAGTAGCGGCCATGGCCGGTTTTGATGATCCCGCGTTCTACGGCGATCGGTGGGCGGCCGTCTATGACGAGCACCATGCACATGCGGACCCGGCGCCCGCAGTGGAGTTCCTGGCCGGCCTGGCCGGGGACGGGCGGGTGCTGGAGCTGGCCACGGGGACCGGCCGGGTGGCGCTGCCGCTGGCCGCCAGGGGGATCGCCGTGGAAGGGATCGACGCCTCGGCCGCGATGGCGGAACGGCTGCGGGCCAAGCCCGGCGGCGAGCTGATCCCGGTCGCCGTCGGCGACATGGCCCAGGTGCCGGCCGGCGGCCGGTTCCGGCTGGTGTACCTGGTGTTCAACACGCTGTTCGGCCTGCTCAGCCAGGAGCAGCAGGCGGAGTGCTTCGCCAGCGTGACGCGGGCGCTCGAGCCGGGAGGGATGTTCGTCATCGAGTGCTTCGTCCCGGACCTGGCCCGGTTCGATCATGATCAGCGAGTCCAGGCACGGTCGGTGACCGAGGACTCCGCGATCATCGAGGTGTCCGTCCATGACCGGATGCGGCAGCGCGTCACCACCCAGATGATCACGCTGGGCGGCCAGGGGATCCGCCTGCGGCCAGTGGCCATCCGCTACAGCTGGCCGGCCGAGCTGGACCTGATGGCCGGCCAGGCCGGCCTGCGGCTGGCCCAGCGCTACGCCGGCTGGGACCAGCGGCCGTTCACCTCGGCCAGCGACAACCACGTTTCCGTCTACCAGCGAGCCTGACCAGGCCAGACGAAAGCAGCTGACGCAGCGCGGCGGAAGCGGCTGCGTTCCGTGGAGCAGCTGACGGTGTACCGGTGGGAGGATTCCGGGCTGATCGCCTCCGGTAGCCACCAGGTAATTGCGGCCCTTGAAAAGCTGCTGTTCCAGTCGCGCGGCGACCCGGGGGCGACCGCAACCGCGGGCATCGGGCCACCCGGCCGGATCGGCGGCGCGTGCGGTAGCGGCGAAAGCATGCGGAACAGCTACCCTGTGCACGAGCCGGGCTGGCCGGCTCGGCGATCAGCCCGGCGGCCCGGCCGCCCCGCGTGCCGCGACAGGCCAGGGAACTGGCCTGTCCCTCGCATGGGGGCGACGCGGCGACGATAGATGAACTCTGACGGGGCGTGCCCGTTTTGCCGCAGGCCCGCTGCTGAAGCGAGGAGAACCCGATGAACTCACCGCAGTCCGGCCCTGCGCACAGCCCGGACGCCGCGAGGGACCTGCGGATCGCGAGCAACGGGCGAGATCTGGAGCCGCCCGTTCCAGCTAGCGCGTCCGGCGGCGCGCTGGGTGCCCGGCCGCTGATGGCCCAGACGTTTCACGGCGGTGATCCTGACACGGTGGCCGCATCCGCTATCTGCGATGTCACCCCGACCAGGTGCCAGGCACGCACGCGGCTTTACCGGGACGGCAGGCTCGAGCTTGAGGGTTTCCCCGTCGCCGAGATCAGCGATCACCTGGCCGATGAGGCGGTCACCATCTGGCTTGACCTGCGTGACCCTGACCGCGATGACCTTGCTGTGCTGAGCGAGGAGTTCGGGCTGCACCCGCTGGCCGTGGAGGACGCGGTGCACGAGCACCAGCGCCCCAAGCTTGACCGCTACCGCACCCACCTGTTCCTGAACGCCTACGGAGCGCGGCTGAACACCGGCACGGGAGAACTGGTCACCAGCGAACTCGCCGCCTTCATCACCGCGCGGGCGCTGATCACCGTCCGCAAGGACGACGGACTGGATATCGGCGCGGTCGTCGAACGCTGGGACGCCAGCCCTGATCTCACCAGATCCGGTGTCGGCTACCTGCTGTACGGGCTGCTCGACTACATCGTGGATGGCCACTTCGAAGCGGTGCAGAGCCTGGACGACTCTGTTCGAGATGCTGGAGGACCAGCTGTTCTCCGAGGTTCCGCAGGACCTGCAGGTCCAGCGGCGCAGCTTCGAACT
Organism: uncultured Actinomycetes bacterium; assembly: GCA_963739615.1. Taxonomy (GTDB): domain Bacteria; phylum Actinomycetota; class Actinomycetes; order Streptosporangiales; family Streptosporangiaceae; genus Palsa-504. The sequence goes on along the minus strand of CAVUBD010000022.1, from coordinate 209,168 downwards.
ACGCAAGAGCCTGGTACTGCTCCGCCGGATCGTGATCCCCATGCGCGAGGTGGTGAACGCCCTGATGCGGCGTGACCTGCATGTCGTAACCGACGATCTCATGCCCTACTACCAGGACGTCTACGATCACGTGCTCCGCGCCTCCGAATGGACGGAGAGCCTGCGAGATCTGGTGAACAGCATCCTGGAGACCAACCTGACCATCCAGGGCAACCGGCTGAACGTCATCACCAAGAAAGTCACGAGCTGGGCCGCGATCATCGCGGTCCCGACATTCATTACCGGCTTCTACGGGATGAACGTGCCTTACCCCGGCTTCAGCCGGCAGGCTGGCTTCGCCGCCTCCATCGCCATAATGGTCATCGCCGGGTTCGTGCTCTACATCGTCTTCAAACGCAAGGACTGGCTGTAAGAACCGGGCCCGGGCCAACGCCGGCCTCCGCGACGGCGGACATGGCCGCGGCCAGGTCCCATTCGCGGACACCGGTGACTCCGTCCCCGTCGGCCGGACCCAATCCGGCCACCACCGCCCGGGCCGCGTCCATGTCCAGGCCGGCCAGCAGCGGTCCGGCCCAGCGATGTTCGTCGGTGAGATGCCAGACCAGGTTGGCCACGGTCCACTGCGCGTCCGGGGTGCCGAGTTGCCACTGATCATCAGCGATGGCGTGCACGCGCCCGGTGAACGCCGCTTGCGCGGCGAGGAACGTCGCGATCAGGTCACCGGGAAGCACACACCGAGCCTACGCGTCTCCTTCGAACCGAACGAGGCGGGTTTTCCCGCCCGTGCGGCGAAGAGCCTGGTCAGGCGCCAGCCGGTCGGGCCGCGGCCGTCACGGACAAGATCAGCAGGTCGAGGATTCGCACCTCGGTGAGCCCGTAACTGCGGCTCGCGAGCTCCTGCCGGACCGCTCGCACCGCCGCCCCGTTGTGGTCCAGGTCGCCTAGCCACGGACCAGCCCGAGCGCTCGCTCTCCGAACGGAGCCTGAGCTCCGAGGTCGTCGTCCTGCAGGTACTTCTGGACGACGCCGTTGAGCATGGGGATCAGCGCTGGGCGCTTCGGGCGCAGCGCCTTCGTCATCTTCGACAAGCCGACCCCCGGATGTCCGCGAACCCGTCGAACAGCTGCCTCAGCGGCAGCCACGGCATTGAGGACGCCGCTCCTGCCAGCGAAGCATCCGGAGCGATCACCCGCAGCACTGGCTCGATCCCGCGGCGGCGCTCGAGGATCGCCGCGATCTCGGCCGCTGAGATGCGGGCGCCGCCCCGGTTCGCCAGCCTGAGGTCCGGCTCGCCGAACGACGCCGGCCGCGACGGGTCGCCGACGTCGAAACGCCGACGCGCCAGCAGGAAACCAGTGCCAGAACAGCCGGTTCTGGGTGTCCGCAACCAGCCGGATAATCATCGTCGGCGGCAGCACCGATCGGCGGCTCGGCGTGCGGTTATCAAAGGGATTTTCGCGATGTCGGCGACCCAGCGGACCCGCGGTCGGCTCAACATGCAGCCGCCCGGCCTGAATATTTATACACCGCAGTCCAGCCCTGAGAACGCGTGCATCTGCCGCCAACAGGGTCTTCCTGGATTGCCATGGCACGCTGGCGTCCCCGTCCGTCGTGCCTGCTGCACGGGGACCGTCGCCCCTGGCGGTGGAGCTGATCGAGGGTCACGGCGCAGCGGTGAACGGGAGCCCGGCCGGGACGCCCGGATGCGGCCGGTGCTCGAGGGCCGGCCTCCGGATGGCCGGGCCGCCGGAATCATCCAGCAGGCCGGGCTCCGGCAGGCGGCCGGGCCCCGGGGACGTCGCGGTGGGGTCGGCCGGTGCGATCCCGGGCCGCTGGGGTAAAGGAGCGTGCGGCTGCCCGCTGCGTCGTGTCCCCGTCCCGTCGTCACGCTAAGTGATACGGGAGGTCAGGGAGAACGCGCACACTGCCGCCGTTCGGTGCGGTTATCGGGTCGAGGTCGATTGGACCGTCACCCGCTCATAACTGGATGGCCTGCGTGCGAGTGCACGTGTGGGCGGCGCAACTGCGAGCCGCCGGAATCGGCAGGGGTGATCATTCAGACCCGAATCAACGAGTAGATCTCTACTCGTGGATTCGGGTCAGAGGCGCCTCTTAGTTAATCACGTTTCGTTGCGAGATCCCTGAGGGCATACGCGCGTGGTCCTGCCTTATTGGCGGGTACAGGTCAGCAGAACGGTGGCATGGTGCCCTTGAGCGCGGATATTCTGCTGTGCGGCCAGCCGATCTTGCTACGACCACCACAACACGGTCAGCAAGATAACCTGATCAAGCCATCGGTCTTGTCTGTCAAGGCGGGCAACATCGGTCACGGGTTTCACAGGTGCGGCCGGATATGCGCGGCCGGGATGCCTTGTGAGCTCCGGTGCTGCCCGTCGCGTGCACGGCACGGTGTCCGGCCAGGGTCGCGCGGTGAGATCGGGGATAAGCTCTCGGTTAGCGAGAGCGTGGCTTTGCCGGGTTCTCGCAGGGGAGGGCAGATGGCGAATCCGGGCGCGGCCGTTCACAGGACCATCGTCGCCGTCGACATTGAGGGGTTCGGCGACCGGTGTCGCACCAACCGGAATCAGCTAGTCGTCCGTGACGGCCTGTACCGTGCGATGCGGGAGGCATTCGGCCAGGCGGGAATCCCGTGGGCTGATCGTGATCACGATGACCGCGGTGACGGTATCTTCAGCCTGGTCGGCCCTGAGGTCCCCAAGAGCGTATTCGCAGAATCGCTGCCGTCCGCGCTGGCCAGCGCGCTGTGCCTGCACAACGGCACGCACCCGGCCCCGGAGCGGATCCGGCTGCGGATGGCCCTGCACGCCGGCGAGGTCAATTTCGACGAGCACGGAGCCACCGGCGCGTCGGTCAACCTGGCGTTCCGCCTCCTTGAGTGCGGCCCGGTCAAGGAGGCGCTGGCCGCCTCTCACGGGGTGCTGGCGGTCATTGCCTCGTCATGGTTCTTTGAGGAGGTCGTGCGGCACAGCGCGGCCGATGCCGCTGCGTACCGCCCCGTCCGGGTGGCGGTCAAGGAGACCACTACGACCGGGTGGATCTGCCTTCCGGATCACCCGGATCGCCCGGATTACCTGGACCAGCCTGGCGCCGGCCTGGCTGCGGCGCTGGAGGCTGCCGGCTGGCCTGTCGCGGAGCTGTCAGGCCAGCGGGCGGCTGCCGCGGGTGATGTGGTGGTGCCGCGCCAGCTGCCCGCTTGCACGGCGCAGTTCGTGGGCCGGTCGGCGGAGCTGGCGGCGCTGACCGGGCTGCTGGACCGGGCTGCTGCTGAGCCGACGGGCGGGGGCGGGGCGGTGGTGATCTCGGCGGTCGGCGGGATGGCGGGGATCGGCAAGACCGCGCTGGCCCTGCACTGGGCGCATCAGGTCGCCGGGCGGTTCCCCGGCGGGCAGCTGTACGTGAACTTGCGGGGCTTCGACCCGGCCGATGCGCCGGTGGCGCCCGGTGAGGCCGTCCGGGGCTTCCTGGACGGGCTCGGGGTGGACCCGGCGCGGATCCCGGTGGACCCGCAGGCCCAGGCCAGCTTGTACCGCAGCCTGCTGGCAGGCCGGCGGGTGCTGGTGGTGCTGGACAATGCGCGGGACGCCGGCCAGGTGCGCCCGCTGCTGCCCGGCACCGCGACCTGCCTGGTGGTCGTGACCAGCCGCAGCCAGCTTCCCGGCCTGGTCGCTGCCGAGGGCGCCCGCCCGCTGCCGCTGGGCCTGCTGCCTGCGGCTGAGGCGCGGGAGCTGCTGGCCCGCCACCTGGGCCCGGACCGGGCCGCGGCCGAGCCGCAGGCCGTGGCCGAGCTGATCGGGCTGTGCGCGGGGCTGCCGCTGGCGTTGAGCGCCGTCGCTGCCCGCGCCGCCGTCCAGCCGGGGTTTCCCCTGGCCGCGCTGGCGGCCGAGCTGCGGGATGCCCGCGGGCGGCTGGACGCGCTGGAGGCCGGGGATCCGGCCACCAGCATGCGGGTGGTGCTGTCGTGGTCGGTCTGTCACCTGGACCCGGCCGCCGCCGTGATGTTCCGGCTGGCCGGCACCCATCCCGGCCCGGACATCTCCGCGGCGGCGGCGGCCAGCCTGGCCGGCCTGGCCCCCCGGGACGCCCGCGAGGTGCTCGCTACGCTGACCCGGGCGCACCTGCTCGGCGAGCACCTCCCCGGCCGGTTCGCCATGCATGACCTGGTGCGGGCCTACGCCGCCGAGCAGGCCACCGCGGTGGACAGCGACACCGCGCGCCGTGAGGCCCTGCGCCGGGTACTGGACCACTACCTGCACACCGCCCAGGCCGCAGACCGGCTGCTGCAGCCCGCCCGCGAGCCGCCCCCGCTGACCCCGCCGCCCCGTCCTGGCGCCCGGGCCGAGGATCTCGCCGGGTACGATCAGGCGCTGGCCTGGTTCGAGGCCGAGCGGCCGGTGCTGCTGGCGGCCATCGCCGAGGCCGCGGCGGCAGGGCTGGTCACCCACGCCTGGCAGATCTGCTGGGCCGTTGAGGACTTCGCGGTCATCCGCGGGCACTGGCACGACTACGCCCGGGCCCAGCGCACCGCCCTGGCCGCGGCCGGGCAGGCGGGCGATGTGACCGGGCAGGCATACGCCCACCGCGGCCTGGGCCGTGCCCTCCTTGCCCGCGGAGACGACCCGCACGACGAGGCCCGCGCCCACGCGCTGCGTGCCCTGGACCTGTTCAGCCAGCTCAATGACACCACCGGCCAGGCCCGCGCCAACCAGGAGCTCGGCCGGATCCTCGACGCGCAGGGCCGCCATCGTGAAGCCCTCTCCTGGGCACAGCAATGCCTGGACCTGTTCCGCGCAGCCGGCCACGAAGGCGGGGAGGGCGAAGTCCTCAACAGCATCGGCTGGTGCCTCGCCCATCTGGGAGAACCCCAGCGGGCCGTCGGCTACTGTAAGCAAGCCATCAGCCTGCTCCAGGCACACGGCGACCGCTACTACCAGGCACGGGCGTGGGACAGCCTTGGCTTCGCCCACCGCCTCCTCAGCCGCCACGCCGAAGCAATCGCCTGCCGCCAGCGATCCCTCGACCTGTTCCGCCAGCTCCGCGACACCAACATGGAGGCCGACATACTCTTGGAGCTTGGTGACGCCCACCAGGCCGCCGGGGACCAGGACGCGGCCCGCCGTGCCTGGCAGCAAGCCCTGGCCCTCATCGAGGACCTGCACCGCCCCGACGTCGCGCAAGTCCGCGCCAGGCTCCTCAACCCCCCGCCAGCCGGCGCGCCGACCGCAGCCCAAGAATCCCGGTAAGCCCTCAGGAACCGTCCTCCCGCTCGTCCGGCCGGCATCTCACCGCCTTACTGCAAAAATCACCTGCCTCAGCCACAGCGCGGCCGCGAACGCCAGCGAGCCTGGGCAACCGTGGTGCACAAGCATGGGCGAAGGCATGCCAGACCGACATCGATTGCGCACGTTCGCTTTCAGTCCCTTCGATTAACTAAAAGACTAGGCCGCCTTCTGGGAATGCCATCCCAACGGCGCTAAAAGGCATGTGCGACTGGCGACTGCGGCCGGGCCTACAGAACTCGTGATCTGCGCATGGCCAACCACACGACCGTCACGTCTGAGAGCCGCAAATAATCGGCGCGTGCTGTCCGTCCGTGGCATCCCTGGCGTGGTCACTCGCTGTTGCAGGGATGCCCGGGTCGGCGGGGGTGTTCCGGGTGCCGGCGCGTCAGTGCGGTGACCGGACTGCTGCTCATCTCAGATGCCGGCCGGGAATGCCGGCGGAAGCACGACGCGCATGGTTAGGACGGTTTCGTCTGGCCCCACCCTGACGGCTTGACCTGGCTCCGTTTGCGGGTTGCCGGGGGGTGGCGTGACGGTTTGATCTGGCCCCGGGCTGGGCGGGTCAGGCGGCGGTCTTGCCGGTGCCTGCCTTGGCGCGGGCGAGGCGGTAGGACTCGGTGCCGGTCTCGATGATGGTGGCGTTGAAGGTGAGCCGGTCGACGATGGCGGCGCAGAGGCGGGGGTCGGTGAAGGTCTTGGTCCAGCCGCTGAACGACTCGTTGGACGCGATGGCGACGCTGGCTGTTTCCTCGCGTTCGGTCAGGACCTGGAACAGCAGTTCGGCGCCGCGGCGGTCGAGTTCCATGTAGCCGAGCTCGTCGATCTATGCGGATGTCCGCATAGATCGACCTATGCCGACACCGCGACTATGCCGAGCGCTGCGAGAGGTTGCTCTGTAACGACTGAGCGGGCTGGCGTTACGACGTGCCGGTCGGCTCGTTTGTATCGGCATAGTTGCGGGCGGCGATATGCCTCGTTCATGGGGACACCGTGTCCCCGGTGAGGGAGGCGAGTGCGATGGGAACTCCGCGGCGGAAGGCCGGACTGCTGGGCCCGGAGGTGGAGGGCTACCGGGCGTGGCTGACAGGGCGCGGCTATACCCCGCAGACAGTGCGGAACATGCTGAAGGACCTTGGCCAGGTGGGTTTGTGGGTTTCAGCCCTAGGGCTGGAGGTCAGCGATCTCAACGAGTGCCGGATGGCGGAGTTCCTCGCCAGCCGGCAGTTGGCCGGTAAACGCAGGGCACTGAGTCCGCGTGCGATGACGCCGTTGCTGACGTACTTGCGGGAGGCGGGCGCGGCCCCGCCGGCGGAGCAAGCGCTGACGCAGCTAGATGTGCTGCTCGGGAAGTACCGGGCCTGGATGCTCCGGGAGCGGGGCCTGGCTCCGGCCACGATTCTGCGTTACGAGAACACCGCCCGCCGGTTCCTGCGGGAACAGGCCGTTGTCGACGGCGCGCTGCTGCCATCGGCCTTGACTGGCGATGACGTCAGCACCTTCTTGCTCCGGGAGTGCGGCCGGGTTTCGGCTGGATCGGCGAAAGGGCGAGTGGCTGAACTCCGCTCTGTATTGAGGTTCCTGTACTTGCAGGGCACCACGCCGCTGCGGCTTGGAACAGCGGTTCCTCCGGTCGGCGGCTGGCGGCTCGCGGCCCTGCCGCCGCCGTCGTTGCCCGCGACGGACGTCCAGCGTTTGCTCGACGGTACTGACCGTGGCGGCGACGTCGGCGTCCGGGACTTCGCGATCTTGATGCTGGTCACCCGGCTGGGCTTGCGTTCGATAGAGGTCGCACGCCTGGAGTTGCGGGACGTGAACTGGCGGGCTGGCGAGATCACCGTCCGCGGCAAAGGGCGCCGGCAGGACCAGCTTCCGTTGCCGGCGGAGGTCGGGGAGGCGCTGGTCGCCTACCTGTCGCGCGGACGCAGCCCGCAGAGCGCTCGTCACCTATTCCTGACATGCCGGGCACCTCGCGGACCGATCCGCGCCGACCTAGTGGGCGACGTCGTCGAACGGGCGTGCCTGCGGGCCGGTCTTCCGCGCATGGGGCCGCATAGGCTCCGGCACGCCCTGGCCGGGGAGCTGCTGCGTCAGGGCGCGGGCCTGGTCGCGATCAGTCAGGTCCTTCGACATCAAGACCTGGCCACCACTGCCCTTTACGCGAAGGTCGACCTCGCCGCGTTGCGGAAAGTCGCGCTTCCCTGGCCGGGAGCACCACGTTGAGCGCGCTGAAGCAGGCCATGACGGACTACCTGGACCTGCGTCATTCGCTCGGGCACGACCTGGCCGAAGCAGGCTGGCTGCTGCCGAGCTTCGTGGCCCACCTCGAGTCTCATGGGTTGCGCACGGTCACGGTTCAGGCCGCTCTGGAGTGGGCGCAGCACTCGCCGACGGGCAAGGGGCCGAGCGTCGGACCGCGCCGGATGACCGCTGCCCGGGGCTTCGCCCGCTACCTGGCGGGAATCGACGCGAACACCGAGGTGCCACCGCTGGGGCTGATGCCGAGCCGGCAGCGCTGGCGGCGGCCGTTCATCTACACTCCCGGCGACATCGAGGCGGTGATGAGCCAGGCCCGCAACTCGATCGTGTCACCCCTCCGTGCGGCGACCTACGCCACCGTGATCGGGCTGCTCGCAGCGAGCGGCATGCGCATCGGTGAGGCCATCAAGCTCGACCGCATCGACATCGACTGGGACCAGGGAGTCCTGCTCATCCGGGAGTCGAAGTTCGGCAAGTCCCGGCTTGTTCCTCTGCACGCCAGCAGCATGCAGGCGCTCAACGAGTACGCCGTACTGCGCAAGGAACTCCAGCCGCAGCCGGAGGTGCCGAGCTTCTTCGTGTCCCTGACCCGCAACCGGCTGTGCTACGCCGTCGTCTGCCAAACTTTCCGGCAGCTCGTCGAGCGCGCCGGCGTCGGAGCGGGAGCGCCGTCGCCTCCGCGGCTGCACGACCTGAGACATTCTTTCGCAGTCCGGACCCTGGTGAGCTGGTATAGCGACGGCCAGGACGTCCAGGCGAAGATCCCGGCGCTGTCGACCTATCTGGGGCACCGCGAACCAGCCTCGACCTACTGGTATCTATCGGCTGCGCCGGAACTTCTCGCCCTGGCGGCTGCCCGCCAGGACACTGCCTGGTCAGCAACTCGATCGGCGGCTGGGTCATGACCCTGATCGCGCCGACGCTCCAGTCGTTCTTCACCGACCGGCTCGCCCTGCAGCGCCAGGCGAGTCCTCGCACCGTCGCGGCCTACCGCGACACCCTTAAGCTGCTGCTCGGCTTCGTGCACGCCCAGAGCGGCAGGCTGCCCTCCCAGCTTGACTGGGACGACCTGGACGCCGCGACGATCTCCGCGTTCCTGAACTACCTGGAAACCGATCGGCACAACAGCACTCGGACTCGCAACGTCCGCCTGACGGCGATCCGCTCATTGTTTTCCTACGCGGCGCTGCGGCATCCCGAGCACGCGCTGGTTATCCAGCGTGTCCTGGCGATCCCGCCGAAGCGGTTCGACAAGCGCGTCGTGACGTTCCTGACCTCAGCCGAGGTAGATGCCCTCGTCGCCGCCCCTGATCAGTCTCGCTGGGAAGGACGCCGCGACCGGGTCCTGATGCTCCTGGCCATCCAGACCGGTCTTCGCGTGTCCGAGCTGACCGGCCTGAACTGCGGCGACGTCACCCTGGGCACCGGCGCGAGCGTCCGCTGCGACGGGAAAGGCCGCAAGCAGCGCGCCGTTCCCCTCAGCGCCCCCGTCGCAATGCTGCTGCATGCGTGGCTACGTGAACGCGCGGGCCGGCCTCCAGACCCTCTGTTCCCCACCCGCACCGGCCGCCGGCTCAGCCGCGATGCTGTCGCGCTACGGGTCACTACCCATGCGGCGGCCGCAGCCCAGGGCTGCCCGTCGCTCGCAGGCAAGAAAATTCATCCGCACGTCCTGCGTCATAGCTGCGCGATGTCCCTGCTGCAAGCCGGCGTCGACACATCCGTGATCGCCCTCTGGCTCGGTCATGCCGGGGTCCGGTCAACCGACGCCTACGTTCACGCCGACATGAAGATCAAGGAGAAGGCCCTCGCCCTCACCACGCCCGCCCAGGCACAGCCCGGCCGTTACCATCCGACCGACAAGGTACTCGCGTTCCTCGACAGCTTGTAACTATGCCGAGACCCAGCCAGCCAGACAGCCCGCCCATCAAGCCCGCACGGTCGGCCTCTCGGCATAGTCGCGGTGTCGGCATAGGTCGATCTATGCGGATGTCCGCATAGATCGACGAGCTCGGCTACATGGAACTCGACCGCCGCGGCGCCGAGCTGCTGTTCCAGGTCCTGACCGAGCGAGAAGAGACAGCCAGCGTCGCCATCGCCTCCAACGAGTCGTTCAGCGGCTGGACCAAGACCTTCACCGACCCCCGCCTCTGCGCCGCGATCGTCGACCGGCTCACCTTCAACGCCACCATCATCGAGACCGGCACCGAGTCCTACCGCCTCGCCCGCGCCAGGGCCAGCGCCGGGACGTCGGCCGCCTGAGGCGGCGGCCATGGCCGCCAGCCCGGAGCCGCGCAGCGGCGACGACACCTACGACCTCATCGACGACGCCGTCGCGGCACTCGCCGAACGCCGCGGCACCTGGCTAGGCGACGACATCGCCGCCATGGCCCTGATCGCAAGCCTCATCGACCAGGCCGAGCGATGGCTGCCGCAGCGCGTGCACGACGCCCGCGCCAACGGGCACAGCTGGGACGAGATCGCCCGGGCGCTGGCCACCAGCCCCGTCGAGGCCCGCCTGAGATTCGACCCGCAATCCCCCGTCGCCGACGGCAGATGGCCCTACGACTTCTGACCAGCCAGAAAGCGGGGCCACTTCAAGCCGACACCCCGACCCCGAATCAGCGTCAGCCGGCGCCGCATCAAGCCGTCACGGCGGGGCCAAATGAAACCGTCCTAGCCAGGAGGGGCTACGTGGACTTGAACCACGGACCTCTTCCGTAGGTCTCCTCGGTGACGTGGCCCACGTGCGTCAAGCCAGGTCGCGATGCCTGCGGTGCTGTCCAAGAGTGACCGTGATACCTCTCTCGCGACCGCCTCATCGGGCACGCGGCGGGAACGGCCTTTTGGTCCCGAACTAGCGGCACTCCTGGGCATCTGGTCGTTGTCCCAGCTAACTCGGGATGTTGGTGACCGTACCGGATGGCAGAACATCAGCGCCGTGCTCGCCGCCGCGCGGCCATAGTCCCCTCGGCCAGCGCCACCCCCGTCTGCCTGGCAGCCCCAGCCGCAGGACGCGTCTCAGGGTCTGTAGGCCACCGTGGCGTAGTCAAATCCCGTGGCCCTCCCGACGCTTATCCCGGTCACGAACACCCGGGTGCCGCCGGGGCTGACCGCCAGTGAGGTGGCGACGTCGTAGCTGTTGCCCGGGCCGTTGTACCGCTGCGCCCACAGCCGGGTGCCGGTGGCGGCGTTGTAGGCCACCGTGGCGTAGTCGAGGGCGAAGACCGAGCGGGTCCCCTGGCTGCTGCCGGTCACGAACACCCGGGTGCCGCCGGGGCTGACCGCCACCGAGCTGGCGTGGTCGTCGCCGTTGGCCGGGCCGTTGTAGCGCTGCGCCCACAGCCGGGTGCCGGTGGCGGCGTTGTAGGCCACCGTGGCGTAGTCAGAGCCCGAGCCTGCGCCCTGGCTGTCGCCGGTCACGAACACCTGGGTGCCGCCGGGGCTGACCCTCACCGAGCTGGCGTGGTCGTTGCCGTTGGCCGGGCCGTTGTAGCGCTGCGCCCACAGCCGGGTGCCGGTGGCGGCGCCGTAGGCCACCGTGGCATAGTCCTGGTGCGAGCGGGCGCCCTGGCTGTCGCCGGTCACGAACACCTGGGTGCCGCCGGGGCTGACCCTCACCGAGCTGGCGCCGTCGTTGCCGTTGGCCGGGCCGTTGTAGCGCCGCACCCACAGCTGGGCGCCGGTGGCGGCGCTGTAGGCCACCGTGGCGTAGTCAGAGCCCGAGCCGACACCCTGGCTGCTGCCGGTCACGAACACCCGGGTGCCGCCGGGGCTGACCGCCACCGACAAGGCATAGTCGCTGCCGTTGGCCGGGCCGTTGTACCGCTGTGCCCACAGCTGGGCGCCGGTGGCGGCGTTATAGGCCACCGTGGCAGAGTCCTGGCCCGAGCCGGCGCCCTGGCTGCTGCCGGTCACGAACACCCGGGTGCCGCCGGGGCTGACCGCCACCGACCAGGCGGTGCTGAAGCCGTTGCCCGGGCCGTTGTACCGCTGTGCCCACAGCTGGGCGCCGGTGGCGGCGTTATAGGCCACCGTGGCGTAGCCGAAGGCCGAGTGGCCGACCCCCTCACTGGTGCCGGTCACGAACACCCGGGTCCCGTCCCGGCTGACCGCCGCCGAGTAGGCGTGGTCGTCGCCGTTGCCCGGGCCGTTGTAGCGCCGCGCCCACAGCCGGGCGCCGGTGACGGCGCTGTAGGCCACCGTGGCGGAGTCATAGTGCGAGGTGGCCCCCTGGCTGGTGCCGGTTACGAACACCCGGGTGCCGCCGGGGCTGACCGCCACCGAGAAGGCCTGATCATCGCCGTTGCCCGGCCCGCTGTACCGCGCCACCCACAACCGCGCACCCGGAGCGGCCGCCGGGAGGGCGGTCCCGGATGCGGCCAGCAGGCGGGCAGGCTGCGCCAAGGGCCGGGCCGGGAACTGCGCGGCCGGGGCCGCGCCCGCGGCACCGGGGACAGTGATGCCGCAAACGGCGGCAAGGCCCGCCGCGGCGGCGCATAGCCTGCGCGTGCTGTGCCTGTGCATCGAAAAGATCCTTCCCAGCGGTCAGCCGGTTCCCGTCAGCCAGGCTCCATTCCCGACGCTACGACGATTCCGGGCAGCGGGTACGGCCCTAAGCCAGTCGCACACCGGACCTTGGTCCCTGCCTGGCGCGCTCACCAGGGCGGCAGCAAAGGCCTCACGGACCCGTTCAGATCAGTCCGCTACCTCGGCCATGTCCCTGCCCGCTGTTCATGTGAGTCCGTAGAACCGGAGCGCTGTTCATCCGCGCGGCTCCCAGCCAACGGGCACCATGACGCACTGGTTGGACACGAAAGGGCACGTCGCGCCTAGGGTGTATGACTACTTACCGAATGTATGACTACCTGCTGGGCGGGAAGAACAACTTCGCCGCCGACAGGAAGCTCGCCGGGCAGCTATTGAGCGTGAACCCGGGCATGGAGCTATGGGCGCGCAGCAACCGGGCGTTCGTCGTGGCCGCGGCGGCCCGCGCCGCCCGCGAGGGCGGCATCGCTCAGTTCCTTGACCTCGGCTCGGGATTGCCCTCGCACCCGGCCGTGCATCAGGCGGTGCGGGAGGTGATCCCGGCGGCTCGTGTCGCCTACGTGGACTTCGACGCGGTCGCGGTGCTCCATTCGCAGGCCCTGCTGGCCAAGGGCGACGGCCTCGTGGCCTTCCAGGGCGACCTGACCAGGCCGGAGGCGGTGCTCGCCGATCCGGAGCTGGCGAAGGTCCTAGACCTAACCCAGCCGGTGGGCGTCATTCTCGGCGGGGTCGCGCATTTCCTGCCCGCCGCGGTAATGCACGCCACCACCGCCGCGTACGTCTCGCGTATCCGCCCCGGCTCGTGGCTGATGATCTCCGCGGGCCACGCCGAAGACCCGGGCGTGAACGACGAGCTGAGACCCGCATACACGGCCGCGGACGCCTTCCGGCATACGCACGAGGAATTCAGGTCCTTTTTCGACGGCACCGAGATCGTGCCGCCGGGGATCGTCGAGGCGCGACGTTGGATCGCCGGAGTGGCCGCGCCGCCGCCCGAACAAGGGCTCTACGTACGATGCGGAGCCGGCGTCAAGAGCTGGCCAGATCGAGAAACCATCCCTTGCGGGTGATTCGGCTGAGGGTTCTGCCACTTAGCGTGACGTGACTGTCCGCCGACGTGCGAGCAGAGCTGGCATCTGCCGCGGTCGGCACGCCGCGACGAGGCAACCAGGTGGCCAGCGCGGTTGACCGGAGGGGGCGAGGGAATGAGTAAGCCGTTTCGCGGTGTGATCAATATCGATATCAAGCAGTCGAAGCCGGACTGGGCGCCGTATACGCAGCCGCAGGCACCGGAGGGTTCTCCCAACGTGCTTTATATCGTGCTGGACGACGTGGGATTCGCGGCGATGGAGCCGTTTGGCGGGCCGATCCAGACGCCTGCCTTGCAGCGTATCGCCGATCAGGGGCTGACCTACACCAACTTCCACACCACCGCGCTGTGCTCCCCGACGCGCTCGTGCCTGCTGACCGGCCGCAACCACACCACGAACGGGATGGCCGGGATTACCGAGATCACCGACGGCTATCCCAACGCGAACGGTCACGTCCCGTTCGAGTGCGCGAACCTGGCCGAAGTGCTTGGGCAGCACGGCTGGAATACCTACGCCCTGGGCAAGTGGCATCTGACCGCCGAGGATGAGATGAACCTGGCCTCATCCAAACGCCAGTGGCCGCTGGGCCGCGGGTTCGAGCGGTTCTACGGCTTCCTCGGCGGCGAGACCAACCAGTGGTATCCCGACCTCGTCTACGACAACCACCCGGTGGCCCCGCCCAGGACTCCGGAAGAGGGCTATCACCTCACGACCGACCTGACCGATAAAGCCATCGAGTTCATCCAGGACACGAACGCTATAGCCCCCGACAAGCCGTTCCTGCTGTATTTCTGTCCCGGCGCCGCGCACGCGCCGCACCACATCTTCCGGGAGTGGGCGGACCGGTACCGGGGGAAATTCGACATGGGTTACGAGGCCATTCGCGAAACCATCCTCGCCCGCCAGAAGGCGATGGGAATCGTCCCGGAAAGCACGGAGCTTTCTCCCATCAACCCCTACGTGGTCGAGACCGGCCCGGACGGCCAGGGGTGGCCTGAACTCGATACCGTGCGGCCTTGGGACTCGCTCTCGGCTGAGGAGAAGCGGCTGTTCGCGCGGATGGCGGAGGTGTACGCCGGGTTCTTGAGCCATGCCGACCACGAGATCGGACGGCTGCTCGACTACCTCGAGCAGACGGGCCAGCTCGATAACACCATCGTGGTCGTCGTCTCGGACAACGGCGCGTCCGGTGAGGGCGGCCCCAACGGCTCGGTCAACGAGAACAAGTTCTTCAACGGCATCCCCGACACCATCGAGGAGAACCTCCAGCTCCTCGACGAGCTGGGGAGCCCGCGCACCTACAACCATTACCCCACGGGGTGGGCGTGGGCCTTCAACACGCCGTTCAAGATGTGGAAGCGCTACGGGAACCTGCGCGGCGGCACGGCCGACCCGCTGCTCATCTCCTGGCCGGACGGAATCCAGGCCCGAGGGGGATTCCGCCACCAGTACAACCACGCCACCGACATCGTGCCGACCCTGTACGACGCGCTCGGAATCCACCTGCCCGATAGTGTCAACGGCTACCCGCAAACGCCGCTCGAGGGCATCAGCTTCACCGCGAGCTTCGACGACGCCAGCGCGGACACCGGCAAGCAGACACAGTTCTACTCGATGCTCGGCACCCGCGCCCTGTGGCACCAGGGGTGGAAGGCCGCCAGCCTCGGCCCGGCCGCCCCTAACGCATGGGGCCACTTCAGCGGCCAGCGCTGGGAGCTGTTCAACACCGACCAGGACCCGAGTGAATGCCACGACCTGGCCGAGCAGGAACCTGACCGGCTGCGGGAACTGATCGACATATGGTGGGTCGAGGCCGGGAAGTACCAGGCGCTGCCACTGGAAACCCGCACCGCTGTGGAGGCCTTCACCACGCCCCGGCCGGAGCTGTCGAAACCGCGCACCCGGTACACCTACCTGCCGGGCGGGGCCGAGGTGCCTGAAGCGCAGGCTCCCAACATCCGCGGGCGGTCCTACACGATCGCGGCAGAGGTGGACATCGACGCCGCGGATGCGGACGGCGTCCTGTTCTCCCAGGGCTCGCGATTCGGCGGACACGCCCTCTACGTCAAGGACGGCAAGCTGGCCTACGCCTACAACTTCGTGGGAGAGGCCGTGCAGGTCGTGCGATCCAGCGAGACCATCCCGACCGGCCACGTCGTGCTGTCAGCATCCTTCGACCGCGAGGGCGACGGCATGCCCCCGCAAGGCACGCTCACCCTCTACATCCGCGATCACAAGGCGGGCGAAGGGAAAATCCGCACCCAGCCAGGCAAGTTCGGGCTCGGCGGCGGCGGGCTTGTCATCGGACGCTCCGGAGCGGAGCCCGTCACCGATGACTATCCAGGCCCGCGGCCCTGGGCTTTCACCGGCGGAACCGTCAAACGTGTCGTGATCGACGTCAGCGGGCAAGCCTTCGTTGACCTGGCCAAGGAGGCGGCAGCTGCCTTCGCCCGCCAGTGACCCTTCGCCGGCTCAGCACGACTGCTGGCCGGTCCAAGCGGCTCAGGAGAGCAGTTCCACCACAGTCGCCGTGGTGCGGTCGCCGAGGACGACCTTGGCTGACTCGGCCAGGTGCTTACGCCAGAAATCCTCGGCTTCTTCCCCGCTGCGCTTGCGGATGAGCTCGACGAGCCAGGTGTGCGCCCGGAGCGCGACCTTCGCGAGCTCCTGCTGCCGGTCGTGGCTCGCCGCGTAGGCACGGTCTCCCTCGCGGATGATGTGGCTGAGCACCCCGGCGAGAACCTGAAGCGTCTCGTTGCCGGCCAGCTCCACGATGAGCCGGTGGAAGTCGGCGTCTGCGGCGATGGTGACAGCCGGGTCGCCGAGGGCCTCGCGATGCCGGTCCAGCGTCTCCTGCAGGCGGGCGAGATCGGCCGACGTGCGCCGCTTGGCCGCCATCCGGGCGGCGGCAGGCTCGAGGACGGCGCGGACCTCGTAGACATCGGACAGCAGCGCGCCCCGGTACTGCAGCAGCAGGCCGATATGCCGGGCGGCCACCGTGATGCCGGGCGCCTGCACCCGTGCGCCGCCCCGCACGCCGCGGCGCACGGTGATGGCGCCCTCGGCTTCCAGGATGCGGAACGCCTCCCGCAGCGTGGGCCGCGAGACGCCGAACTCCTCCATCAGCACGCTCTCGGAAGGCAGCTGGTCGCCTTCCCCCAGCTCGCCGAGGACGATCTGGCGGCGCAGGTGCGCCGCCACCATCTCGCCGGCCTTAGGCACCCGGACTGCCGAGCTTCCCCTGACCGCGTTCAAGTGTTCCCCTCGGGCCCGCTGCCTGACTGCCGTGCGCGAGGAAACCTAACTGGTTTCCTCATGCAAATCAGCATACGAGGCTGACGTTATCGCGCGAGGGACGTTGCGGCAGGCGCACCCGAGGTCCGCATCCAGCCGGGTGGCCGACCAGGCCAGGTGGCCCAGGCTAGGCGGTGGTGCGCCGACCGCCGATTCTAGATAGTATAACTAGTTGTATGATTTTACTGTACTGGAGCACACGATAGTCTTCGTTGGAGGCTGCTGGGGACGCTGCGTTCGGGACCATCGGTCGACGATGCAACTCGCTCAAGTCTGTCAACTCGCGGGTCGCGTCGCGCCACTGCGCGACCAGGGCATCGCGGAGCAGGTGAGGCCGTAGCGCCGAGACACTGCCCCAGGCATCGCCAGCCAGCAACTTGACAGCGGCCAGCGTGCGCTCGATCGGTTCGTCAGCCCAGATGTTCCAGTGCCCCCGGGCAAGGAGTGACGCAATCAGCGAGCCATCCTGCCAGTGGCTCGACGAGCTGTTGCTCGTTTGACCAGTTGGGCTCAGTAAAGAAGTCGGCATCAATCGACACCGCAACTCTCCGCCCGCGGATCCACGCGTCTAGGTCCGATATCACCTCAGTCAGCGCGGCGTCGTATCGTGAGTCACCACCGTGTCAATGGCGGCTCGGGAGGGACCGGATGTGAGCCACCTGCGTCGGGTGCTCCGCCATCGGGTACCCCCCCATCCGGAATACCAGCGTCAGCAATGACGCCGTTTGCGCTGGCCGACGCCAGTCGCTCGAACATGGCCTCGCTGTCGAACGAACGCAATGCAGCACTGCGCCCCGCCGGGTCCACGTACTCGCCAGTGCCCAGCCCCTCGCGAAGGAGGCGTCGCTGGTCGTCGGTTAGGGTCTGGGCCAACTCAAGGAGCTTCTCATGGTCAATGGGCATGCGACTGCCTCCGGATCTCTCTGAGCAATGCCGACCGTACGCTTGGGTAATCGCTAGGTCAATGAGCGTGTCAGATCATTGACCTAGCCGGAGGGTAATCTCCACAGGATCTCCATACCGTCAACACAGAATCTCCATAACAATCGCTCTCGCCGCGTAAGGATACAGTACACAATCGGGCGCACGAAAGGTAAGGGGTAGACATCTGCATCATCATGTGCGATGTTCGTATAGCGGACTTTACTCGTGGGGGGGTAACGGTATGAACGCAATTATCCATACCGGAACGGTGGAAACGGGCCCTCCTGCGCTGACGAAAATGACGCCGCTCACCGAGCGCGCTGCTCGCGGAGAGGCCGCCTCATGAGGGCGGAGACGGTTTTCAGCGGCAGCGCAAGTCCGGCTGCCCGGTACGTTGGCTGGGCTCCGGTCCCAGCCCAGATCCGGCTTGTGGATACGACCGGAGCAACGGACCCGGTCACCGTCCGAGTGCGGAACCAGAATACGGCCCAGGGTGGGCAGGTGGAGTTCTTCACTTCCGTTACCGGCACCGGGCAGGCCGAAATAGAACTTCCCCTGCCGGTCACCGGCGAGTGGGTGGATATCGGCATCGCGGGCCAGTTTCAGCGGCCTAGCAGTGCGGATAAAGATGCCGTCGTCGAGGTCATCGATGCGAACACCGGTGAGGTGCTCGGCAGCACTCCCCTGATGGTGCGCATCCGCAAGAATGCAACGACCCTTACGACCGCCGAGCGTGACCGCTTCCTTGCCGCCTTGGCCATGTTCAACGATCGCGGCATGGGAAGGTACAGCGACTTCCGCAACGTGCACACCCAAGCCGGAAGTCCCGAGGCTCACGGATCGACCGGTTTCCTGCCTTGGCACCGTGCCTTCTTGCTGGACCTGGAACGAGAGCTTCAGGCGATCGACCCGAGTGTCGCATTGCCCTACTGGCGCTTCGATCAGCCCGCGCCAAGCCTGTTCAGCGAGGACTTCATGGGCGTTCCGAATTCGGTTGGAGCCTTGCAGTTCAGCACCGTCAATCCAATTCAGTTCTGGGCGACGGACGGGACTGCGGGCATCGTCAGGCCGACTCGCTTCGTCACCCAGACGCAACCCGCGCACGTTATCTCCGAAGTCTCCACGCTGGCGCTCGGCGGCCAAGACGGTCTGTATGAGGCGTTCCGGCAGTTGGAAGGCAACCCGCATGGCACCGCCCACACCAGTTTCGGAGGATCGATCTCCAGTATTCCCACCGCCGCAAAGGACCCGCTTTTCTTCCTGCTACACGCCAATGTGGATCGGCTGTGGGCGAAATGGCAGTGGGTTAAGCAGCGCTTCGACGTGACGAGCACCAAGACCTTTTCCGCCCAGGGCAGTGCCGGAGATCCCGGCGCGAATAGGGTGGGACACAACCTGAATGACAGCATGTGGCCGTGGAATCAGATCACAACGCCGCCGCGTCCGCCAACAGCGCCCGGAGGCACCCTCGCACCATCGCCGCTCACGAGCGCGCCGGGGCTGAGTCCCACGGTCGGCGCGCTTATTGATTACCAGGGAGTCCTGACACCGCCGAGCCGCCTAGGATTTGACTATGATGACGTGCCGTTCCAGTCCCTTTTATCCCGTGATCCTTCAGGCCTGAGGTGATGCTGGATGGACATCTCAGAGTATCGCAGGCAGTTTGAGGCGGAGCTCGAGCAAGCCGCTCGGCAGCAGCCCAGCTTCCGTGACCTGCTGGAGAGATCCCGCCGGGGCGCGGGGCCGGACGTGGCGGCTGTCGCAAGCCTGAAACCGCAGGCCGGCGATGATCTCACGGCGGCGGTCGCCGTTCTCCGTGCTGGTCAGGCGGACGAGCAGTTGCGGTCCGCCGCACTCCAGGTCATCAGTAGCGCCATCGATGAACAACCCGACCTGATCGACACTCTGCTCGAGGTACTACGGGATACCGCGCGCCCGGCGGACGACCGACTAGCGGTCCTCGACGTCCTGCAACAGATCAGCTTCCGGATGGCGGCCTTCCCCGCGAAGCGGCCGGACTATCTGGCAACGCTCAGGTCGATCGTCGACGATCCCGACGCTCAGCTGCGCCAGCGCGCCATCGGCATCCTCGCGCGGGAAAAGGACGAGTACGTCCAGCGACGTCTGATCGACGGCCTGGAGGGTCATTCCGAAGCGCTGGTCCCGACGGAAAAAGCCATTCAGTACCTGGGCTATGACATCCACGCCGAGCATTTCCCTCTGCTTCGGCGGATCGTCGACCAGCCACCCAGCAACGTGGCAAGGACAGAGGCCGTGCGCCTGCTGGCGGCGGACCCTGCGTCCACCGACCTGCTGGCCACGATTCTCAGTAACAAGACGGAGAGTCCTGACGTCAGGAGGATCAGCGCCATCGCGCTGCAATCCGCGGCTCCGGGGCGGTTCGAGGAGCAGGCCCGGCGAATCGTGCTCGACGATGACGAGGACGACCAGCTTCAGGCCCTGTCGATCACCGCGCTGACGCACTTCGCGGACCCGGAAGCCCTGAGCCACGATGACGAGCTGACTGGACGCATCGACCGGCTGCGCACAGAGTCCGCTTCACGGGAAGTCAAGCAGGCCACGGCCAGTTATTTGTCAAAGCGCGGCACGTAGTTGCTGGTCGGCAGGCGCGCAGCGGATCGGAGGGGGTGCACGTAAGCTGTCCGATGACATTGACCAGAATACGCCCGAGGAGCGCATCGCGGCGCTGGTGGAGGCGGTCAAGCGCGATCCGCGATGCAGGGACTCCCTGGTGGAACTACTGCCGGAACGGATATCGCTGTACGCGGGTCGAAGCACCAACGCGACGATCCGCATGCGGGGCTATATCATTGCGGCGTTCGAGCAGGTGGGACTCCCGGATCCGGCCATCCCCTATGTTCTCGAGGAGCTGGAGAGCGGACGCGACGCCTATCTAGTGGCCGCCGCGGCCAGAGCGATACGCGGCCTCGATGGCCCCACCAACTACGCAGTTCCGTTTCTGCTCAAGGCCATCGAAAACATCAAATACTCCGACGATGCAGTGTCGTTTGGAAGCTACCGGCCGTGGTGGCCTGTGCCGAGCCACACCACGGCGATCGAAGAGATCATGAAAACCTTCGCGTGGCTAGGCGAACATGCGCGCCCTGCGCTGCCCGTATTGCAGGCATTGCAAGAAGACCGGGGAGCGCTCTCCCCTCCCGCGCGCGCAGCACTGGAGGCCATCGTGACGGATCTCGGTGACGCCGATACGTGCGGCTGCGCCGCTGAAGAAAGCGTCGTCGGTTTCACCGGCGGTGGACATGTCCGTGAAGAGCGGCCGAGCGCCGCCGTTCCGGTGGACGTCGAGATGGAAGATCAGGACGGACGTGCGCTTACCTTTGGCGGTTTCTTCACCGGGCGGCCGTCAATCGTCGTCTTTTTCTACACCAGATGCGATAACCCGAACAAATGCTCGCTGACCATCGCTAAATTGGCCCAGCTGCAACGTGCTCTACGGCAGCGGGGATTGCAGGGTCAGCTGCGCACCGCCGCCATCAGCTACGATCCAGGTTATGATCTGCCGTCCAGATTGAGCGCCTACGGGCAGAATCGGGGCGTGGTTTTCGGCGGCAGCGACCGCTTTCTACGGACGAAGACCGGGTTCGAGGCGCTGCAAGAGTACTTCAAGCTGGGAGTGAACTTCGGGCCAGCACTGGTGAACAGGCACCGTATCGAGCTGTTCATACTCGACCACGAGGGCAGGATCGCGGTCACTTTCACCCGCCTGCAGTGGGACAACCAGGACGTCCTCCACCACGCATGCACATTGGCGACCCAATGGCGTCGGCGATCCCTTAGCACGCCCAGGACGAGCCAAGTGACCCAGCAAGCCGAAAACAAGATCCCGGGAGCGTTGATATGAAAGCACGGCGCGCTCGCCTCCTCGCAATGTCGGATGTCGTGCGTCTCGATAGGGAGTTTCAACCTGTCTCGGCGAGGTTGCTCACTCCCGCGGCGGTGACGTCGGAGGAACGGGGCGCGGTCGAGCTGGCATTGGCCGATGTGACGCTGGACAAGCCGGTCGAGCTCACGTGGTGGGACTGGACCGTGTTCTTGCTGCATACAGCCGCGGAGATCGAGCACGCCCTGCTTGTGCAGTATCTCTACGCCGCGTACTCGCTGGCTGACGCCGGTTTCGCCGGTCCCGCCGTACCGTCGGACGCGGGCACGCTGACCGGGAAATGGCAGCAAGTGATCACCGGGATCGCCAAGGAGGAGATGGCCCACCTTCTCACCGTCCAGAATCTTCTCCGGTTCATCGGCGGGCCGCTGAACTTCGATCGTGAGGACTTTCCGTTCCTGGCATTTCTCTACCCGTTCCCGTTCCAGCTTGAGCCGCTGACCAAGACGTCGCTGGCGAAGTATGTCGCCGCGGAGATGCCGGCCGATCCGGCGCAGCCGCCTGAGCTCATCCGGGAGATCGTCGACCGCGCCACTAACGCCACCGGAGGCCTTCCTGTCAACCGCGTCGGCTTGCTGTATGAGACGTTGACCAGCATCTTCGAGGACGACGCGAAGCTGGCCGATTCTGACATGCGAACCGACACCGCAGCCGCGCTGCAGGCCAGCCAGAACGACTGGCACGGCTTCGCGCCGCTCATCGTCCGCGCCGTTGGCTCGCGGCAGGAGGCGGTTAAGGCGCTGCAGGATATCGGCGCCCAGGGAGAAGGCTGGACGACACCACCGGCAGGCACCCCGGCGCTCTCCCACTTCGAGCGTTTCCTTGGCATCTACACGGCGTTCCCGGATACGGAGGCCTCGGACGGCTCGGCCGCCTGGATGCCGACCCGGCCGGTTCCCGACAACCCGAACACATTGCACTATCCGAGCACCGACGCCAGCGTCGAGGGCGGCCGGATCACCCACCCGACGACCAGGCTCTGGGCGCACCTGTTCAATGTCCACTACCGCATGCTGCTCATCGATCTGGCGCACGCGCTCCACATGCCCGGCCCCCTCGAAGATCAAGGCGCGCCCACCAGCCGCGGGCATCTGCGCGACTGGGCGTTCACCGAAATGCGGGTCGGCATCAAGGCAATCGCGAAGACGCTCACGACGTTGCCCCTGAAGGAGACACCTGATCCGGCGGGCCCTGCCAATGCGGGTCCCCCCTTCGAACTGCCGTACACCCTGGCGCTGCCGGATGACGAACGTGATCGCTGGCGCCTGCACCTGGCCTTGCTGGACACCTCTCTCGACCTGATCGGCGACATCGAGGCGGCCAGCGGGCCGGACACCCTTCTCGCCCAGGTGAGGCAGAACGACCTGCAGGCCAGAGCCTTCGCGGCAGCGCCGCCACGGTAAGAGACAAGCACCCTGGCCCGCCAGGGCGCACCGAAGTTATTTGAGGGGTTCTTCCGATGAATAGGTTTGAGCGCGTGATACAGATTCTCGATAACGCGATCGGTGGCCCGGATGCCATTATCGGCGCTCACGGAACATTCTGGCGAGGACTGACACGCGACCAGTTCGTCACCAAGAATGTGTTTACACTCGATGTGATCACGGTCGGTCAGGGGGCGTCCTCTAACCTCGTCAAGGCCCTCAAGGGCGAAACACCTTTTGGCAGCGATCTGCCCAACCCACCCCCGGACGCCGGCTTTCCCCGGATGCCTGCCGGGCTTGACCCGGTTGCAGCGCAAGACATTGCCTTTATCGAGCAGTGGATCGATGAAGGGTGCCTTGAAGACCCGCTGCCGCCGCCGGGCACCGCATCCGGCGAACAGGTCAGCGTGGAGCCGGGAAGCTAAGCGGAACTGGAGATCCTCCAATATCACCACTACACCCGCGCCGCCGGTGGCCCAGCGCAGTACCCGCAGCACGGCTTCGGCCATGACCACGACCGGCTCAGCAGGAGCCGACCAGGCAGGAGCCCGCCAGTGCGGCACCAGCGAAGCCAGCACCGTCACATACGGAGCCAGGCCGGCATCACCGGGCGCGGGCCGGTCGCGAGCCAGCTCGAGGAGCATCTCCGCGACCGGGCGTAGCAAGCTGCCGATCCCCCCGGGCAACGCCCGGCCGTGGACGGCCAGGACGCCTGCCTTGGCCGCGGCGTCGCTCAGGTACTCGGCCAGCCGGGTCTTGCCCACCCCTGCCTCGCCCACCACGACCAGCGCGCCGCCGCCGGCGTCACCGCGAAGCCGCCGTACGGCGCTGGCCATGAGGGACACTGGCTCATCCCGGCCGATAAGGATCGGACAGCGCACCCACTCATTCTGCTCCGGGACCCGGTTCCCGGCAGCCCTGTCATGATCAGACCGAAACTACCCGGCCCGCGAAGGCAGCCAGCCGGTCCGCTTCGGTACCGCCCGCCGGAGCCGGCTGTTCGGGCGCGAACGGGGCATTCACGCCCCGCGGGATGGGCTGGGACCGCAGCACGCTGTCCACATAGCCGATAAGTTCCGGATCGAAATCGCGCAGCTGGCCGGTCGCGGCGACCAAGTCCCAGGTGTGCACCGTCAGCTCGGTGACCCGCAGCGCGACCAGCACCATGCCCGGCCCCTGACCCAGCGGCGTCGGGTAAACCCGCTCAAGTACTCCGGCACCATCGAAAGCCGTGCACAGCCGGTCGAAGGAGTCCTGGAACGCCGCCAGCGGGTCGCTGCCGAGCACGTCGGCACCGCCGCCGGGCCCTGGCTCGCCGGCGACCATGGTGGCGAAGCTCAGGTTGCCGCCGACGACATGGCCGATCAAGGCGCGCACGTCCCATTCGGTGCACGGCGTGGCATCCTCAAGCTGATCGGGCCGGATGCCGGCGATGACATCGGCTGCCATTGCTCCAGCCCGGCGGTGAAGATCTCGCGGATCCGCCACAACGCCCCTCCCCTGCGCCGCACCGACCCGGTGCACGCTACGCCACCAGCAGCCAGCAGGGCAACCACGCGATCACCGAGATCGCTCCAAGCCGCGGCCGTTAAGGATGAATCCCGGACTTCCAGGTTTCTGGAAAGGCGCCGCTGCGGGGTCGTGCCGACGTCAGCATCGTCGCATACGGATATGCTTACAATCAAATGTTCTCGACTCATATGTCATCGAGTCGCTGTGAAATCCGGTAATCGGCCGAAGACGTGATCGGAAATTTGGCCGGCTGTCTCCTTGTCTTTGAGAAGATGACGTCACGGAGGTTAAAATGCATATCGGATCGGCGCTTCTGCTCATATGGCTGATCGTCGGCGCGGTCGCTGCCGGGCAGCGCGGCTATTACGACGGGCCCGTCGGCAGCTGCAGCAAGGCCAGCACGATCGCAGTGACCATCCTCGCGGGTCCCCTCAACTATTCGGGTGTTAACCCGAGGATCAACTGCACCACCCCGCAGCCCAGCAGGTAACAGACCGCCGCGGAACCCGGCGTGCCGTAACGCGCCGGCGCCTTTCGGGCGATACTGGAGCCGCTGGCGCGCCATCTCGCACACGCCATAGCGTTCGTTGTCCGCCGCGACCCGTTTGGCCTCATCGAGATCGGCCAGCGTCAGCAGGCCGCTGGCAAGCAGGAAGCCGACAAGGTCACGTGCGTGACCGCGTTCGGACCAGATGAAGCCCTGAAGCAGCTTCTTGTAGTCGGACACCGCTCCCTCGCCGCTTAGGTTCAGGGCGATTACCACATTCATCATCGGCACCGTCTGCGGCGCGGGCCGGCCGAGGATGAACTCCTGGTAGTAATAGGCCATTGTCAATCGTGCGGTGGCATTGCGCTGAAAGTAACCGCGTACGCGGGCCACCGCGTCATCCCCGGGCGCGCCGTCTCGCCGCCCGGTGTCAACGGCCGTGGTCGTCGCATCCGCGTCACGGTCCGGAGCCGCCGGATCGGCGCCCGGGCGGGCCGGCACGTCAAGCCGCAGCCTGACCACCCAGGCCCCGACGCTGACCAGCCACAAGCCTTCTTCCAGGGTTACCGGCAGGGGCTCGTACCTGGCCGTGGCGAGCGGCAGGACACGGCACGCCATCCGCTGGACCTCCTCGGCGCGCAGCGCCGTCCCGGCGACGTCCGGCGCCAGGTAAACGGGGTACGTCGTGTCGCGGCTGAACAACTCCCAGCGGTGGTGGACGTAGCGGAACCCCGGGCAGCGCGGGGTTCGGTGCAGGGTAAGATCCGCGTTGTCGCTCAGCGTGCTCCGGTCCAGCCAGGCGATCTCGTCGGGCGGACAGTTCCTCCACTCGCCGCGCGCGGCTGACCACAGGAAAAGCTGGGCCGTCGCCACTCAGCCGCAACCCGCGTAAAACCGTGCGCCGGCGGACGGGCCATCCAGTCTCACCATACCTGGATGATAATTGGCGCACCTGGTGCCTTCAGCCAATCTCGACCCGGGACATCAGTGCGTCCGGCCTCGTCCCCCAGCGGATCGCGTCGCCGCCGCTGAGCGGCTGCTCGCCGGCGACCGGGACACCGTTGAGGGTCAGCCCGTTCATGCCCTGGTTGGTGATCCACCAGCGGCCGTCGCAGAACGTGAACCTCGCGTGCTCTCTGGACACCGTGGGCACATCGGGGAGCACCAGCTCAACGGACCCGCGCCCGGCGCGGGCGCCGGACATCAGGGTGGACGCGACCGAGGATCCCGTGACCAGCCGCAGCACAGGGACGGGAGCCAGGCTCCGTTCCATGACCGTCGCCTGGCCGTCGGCGACCGCCGGGGCCGGAGCCCGAGCCGGAGCCCGAGCCGGGGCCGGGGCCGGGGCCGGGGCCGACCAGGCGTGATCGCCGGGCCCCTCGTACACGGGCTGCCAGCCGGACATGAACTCCGGCGTGGCGTACGGGTACCGGGCATCAGGCAGCTCAGGCGGGCCGCCGACGGTCACAGGATGACCTGGGCGCACGCGGTAGCGGCCCGGCGGAACCGACATGTCGGCGACCACGTACACGTCTGCCCGGTCGGGCCCGGCGAAGCTGGCCCCGTGCGCCGCGACTTGCTCTTCGTAGGCTTCGGTCAAGCGCGCGCTGATCACGTCCGGCTCTGCCCGCCCGCCCGCCGCCCTGAAATCATCGGGGTTCAGCTGGAGCTCGACGACGTTCGGCGCGACCAGCGACCCGCCCGGCATGATCTCGAACGCGTCGGACAGGTGCCGCATCGCGAGCTGCAGAACGTCCTGGTCGCCGCGCCACGGGCGGGAGGCCATCCGTCGTATCCACGGATGATCTCCGGTGACGCCCAGGGCCCGCAGGCCCGCCACGCTCGCGGCACCAAGCGCCGCGATGACCACGAGCAGCACCGTGGCGGAGACGACAGAACCCGTCACGAATTCCAGCGCCACCCAGCACGCCGCTACGCCGCCCGCGAGAACCCAGCGCCTGCGCCGCAGCGGAGCGCTGGCCGACCGGCGTTCTGCTTCCCAGCCTTCAGACATCGGCACCATCCTAGAACCGTCCTGATCCGTCAATCCCCAGTCGAAGGATGCGGCCAGACGAGGCGTCAGTCAACGAATCGCGGGCAGCTTCCAGACACCTGGAAGTTGCCGGTGAGATGCACCACGGCCCGTTCGGACCAAAAAGGAGGTCAGGCTGGCTTGGAGAATTTCCGTACGGCCAGGGGCGGGCAGACGGCGGTGATGGCGGTGCAGTAGGCGATCGTCGCCGGGACGGGGTGCTGCAGCGGCCAGCTGCCGGCGGCCGCCGTACCCTGGGTGACCTGGCGGATGGCCGCCACTATGGCTGACAGCGGGTTGTACTCGGCGATGGTGCGCGGCACCAGTTGCATGCCCGCGATGGGGACGAACGTACGTTGTCTCCTTCGGGGGCGGTCCGGTGAGGGCCAGGAACGCGTCGTCCAGGGTCGGGTGGCGCAGCGCGATCTCGTCGACGCTGATCCCGGCGCCGCGCACGGCGGCGGTGACGGCGGCCAGGTCCTCGGCGCCCTGGGGGGCGGGAACCGAGAGGGTGCGGCGTTCGGGGGTGACGGCGACCGTGAACCGGATGGCCAGCGCCGCGTGCAGCTGGGTGAACCCGGCCGCTCCAGGGCGGCGAACTGCCCGGTCAGGCTGATCACCGAACGCACGGCATCGGGCTGGGTCCTTACGCGGTAGCCGCAGACCATCGCGGTACCGGAGGTCGGCTGGGTGAGCGTGGCGAGCATCCGCACGATCGTGGTCTTGCCGGCGCCGTTCGGGCCGAGCAGCGAGACCACCGTGCCGGCGGTGACGGTGAGATCGAAGCCGTCGACGGCGGTGAAATCGCCGTACCTCTTGGTGAGCTGGTGCGCCTGGATAGACCACCTCGGTCACGTCGCCGCCGCCGTCGTCGGTCCACGAGTAACGCAGCAGCGATGGCTCGTTCACCTCGAGCACCTCGCAGTTGACGATGCCGTTCCAGCCGGGCTTCGGCTTGGCGATGAACCTGAACGTGGTGCCCGCCGTGGGGGTGAATCCTTCCGGGCGGCCGCCAGCGCCGGTCGCGGTCCACAGCGAGATGAGATCCGGGTCGGTCAGGGCCCGCCAGACCTTCGCCGGGGGGTGGGGGTAGTCACGGACGATACGGATCTCGCTCATGGGTGCTCCTCGGGTAGTCGACCTCGACCCTGATCCAGGCCACGCCCTCACTGCGGGCTCATCAGAGCGACATGATGGACCAGTTCACCGCGGTGGCCGCCGGGGTCCTGGCCGAGCGGGCCACGATGAGCGCGGGCGACCCCGAGCCGCAGATCGCGGCCACGGCCCTGCTCGGCTTGTGGCGCGTCCAGTTCCTGAGCCTGACGAAATACCTGGACGGCACCCGCACGCCGGCCCAGGTCCGCCAGGCGGTGACCGCCGACGTGCACCGCGCGGCCCGGCTCATCGGCACCGGGCTGAACTCGCTCGCGGCCTTCGGGCCTCAGGACAGGGCGCCGTAGGCGGGGGCCGATCGTTAACGTGGCCAGCGGCGCCCGCGTTCGAAGGGCTGGGACAGCTCGGCGCGCTCAGCGGCGTCAGAGCTCGATGCGTGAGCCCATGATGACGGTGCGTTCGCGGGGGAGGTGGAAGTACTCGGCGGCGTCGGCGGTGAGCCGTGATGTCGCGCGGAAGAGGCGCTTGCGCCAGCGGCTCATGCCCGGTGTAGTGCCCCGGCGCAGCTCGATGGTGGAGAGGAAGTAGGACAGTTTGCCGCCGTCGAGGGGGCTTTCGATGTCGGCTTCGTGGATCAGCGGCAGGAGTCCGGGGATGTCTGGCTGGTCCATGTAGCCGAAGCGGGCGGTGACGTGGGTGATCCGGTCGTCTTTGTGGCCGAGCGCGTCGATCGTGAGCCGCTCGGCGTCCGGGACGTGGGGTACGGGCATGGTCTCGATGGAGAGGATGACGACGTGCTCGTGCAGGACCTGGTTGTGCTCGACGTTCGCGCGCAGCGCCAGCGGGGCTGTGGCCTTGCCGCGGTTGAGGAAGACGGCGGTGCCGGGCACCCGTGGCAGCGGGGGCTTGATGGCGTGGAGCTGGTCGATGAACGCCTGGAGCGGCCCCT
This sequence comes from uncultured Actinomycetes bacterium, assembly GCA_963739615.1. Lineage (GTDB taxonomy): Bacteria > Actinomycetota > Actinomycetes > Streptosporangiales > Streptosporangiaceae > Palsa-504. The sequence continues at coordinate 180,316 of CAVUBD010000022.1, read as the reverse complement.
CGTCGTGCCGGCGCTGACGGGTGACCAGTTCCCGGCCCTTTTGCCAGGTGGTGAGGATCGTGAACACCGCGATGGCGATGAGCAGCGGAAGCCAGGCTCCGTGTACGAGCTTGGTCAGGTTGGCGGCGAAGAACAGAAGGTCGACGGTGAGGAGTGCGCCGGCGGCAGGTGCGACCATCCACAGTGGTTTGCGCCAGTGGTAACGGACGATGTAGAAGAACAGCAGGGTGGTGATCGTGATCGTGCCGGTCACTGCCATGCCGAACGCGTAGGCTAGCGCGGCTGAGCTCTTGAACGTGACGACGAGCGTGAGGACGGACACCAGGAGCGCCCAGTTGATCCACGGGACGTAGATCTGGCCCATCCTCTCCTCCGAGGTGTGCGCGATGCGCAGGCGCGGGAGGTAGCCCAGCTGGGCGGCCTGCTGCGTAACCGAAAATGCGCCAGTGATGACCGCCTGCGACGCGATGACCGTGGCCGCGGTGGCGAGGAAAACCATGGGCAGCCGTGCCCACCCAGGTGCCAGCAGGAAGAACGGGCTGCGGATGGCGCTCGGGTCGCCCAGGATCAAGGCGCCCTGTCCCAGGTAACTGAGGATGCATGCGGGGAAGACCAGGATCAGCCAGACGCGTGTAATCGGCGCGCGGCCGAAGTGCCCCATGTCCGCGTACAGCGCTTCGGCTCCGGTGACGGCCAGGACCACGGCGGCCAGCGAGAAGAAAGCGGTCGAGAAATGGCCGGTCAGGAAGCCAAGGGCGTATGCGGGCGACAGTGCTTTGAGGATCTCGGGGCGGGCGGCGATACCGCGTACCCCGATTGCGCCGATGACGGTGAACCAGATGCCCATGACCGGCCCGAACAGGCGTCCCACCGCGCCGGTGCCCAGTCGCTGAAGGAGAAAGAGCATGACGATGATCGCGGCGGTGATCGGAACGACCAGGCCAGCCACCGACGGCTCGGCGACCTTGACGCCCTCGACCGCGGAAAGAACCGAGATGGCCGGCGTGATCACGCTGTCGCCGAAGAACAGCGAAGCGCCGAAGACTCCGAGCGCCGCAAGTGCCACCTTGGTCCGGCGCCCGCCCGGAACTCCTCGTCTCCGGATCAAGGTGATCAGCGCCATGATCCCGCCTTCGCCGTCGTTGTCGGCGCGCATCACGAGCAGGACGTAGGTGACAGTGACGATGATCGTCACCGACCAGAAGATCAGCGAGACGACCCCGAAAATGCTCTCCACGGACGCCTGGACCGGATGAGGATCATGCGGGTTGAAGACCGTCTGCTCGGTGTACAGCGGGCTCGTGCCGATGTCTCCGAAGACAACCCCGAGAGCACCGACTGTAAGAGCCCCCTGAGCGGTAGCGCGCCGGTTCATGCTCCCAGTATTCGCCTGCCGGCGCAGACCGTTCGTTCAGGTGCACCTTCGACGACCATGCCGGTCAGTCAGCGAGGCGATCATCGTGGCGGGTGGGCGCGCGGGAAGCAGGAGGTCTTCGCTTCGCCGGCCGTCCGGTAACCCGAGGTTCGGCCCGGCGAGCGGATGACCAGCTTGCATAATTATGCATCGTCGCCGCGCACGGAGAACGTCCGCTTCTGCCACAGGGCGTCGGCCGCCGCGTCTGCAACGTAGGGTTTCCGCGGAAGCGCCTTGTGCGGAATTTCACAAGCCGTCTCCGCGGAAACGCGCTCTCATGCTGCTGCGCGGTCTCTGAACGGTCGGGCTCGGGCAGGCCTACAGGCTGAGGTGAACACGCAGCGCCTGGTCGAGTTCGGCGATGAGAGCCGCTGGCAATTTGCCTACTGGTGGGCCGACCCGCTCGACAGCCACCGAGCGGACCTGCTCGGCCTGGGCTTTGGAGTCCCGGGTCAATCCGGTCTGGCCTGCTGGCAGCAGAACCTGAAAGGGGTAGATATGCGTGGTATTTGAGGTCACCGGTACGACGGTGATTACGCCCCGTCCGAGCCGGGTTGCGGTGGCGTTGGCTGCGTCGTTGCTGACGACGACCGCAGGGCGGGTCTTACTGGCTTCTGACCCGCGGGCAGGGTCAAGATTGACGGTGACGATTTCGCCGCGGCGCATTCAGCTTCCCAGGCCGTCCGCAACTGCGGTTTCCCATGCCGTGGCATCATCTGAGGAGGCCCAGGAGTCCCATGCCTCTTCATAGGCATCTGCGAGCTGGGTGGCTCGCAGCAGCCCGACAGCTTTGTGCAGGACCGCGGACCGGGACTGCGCGCCCTGGGCGCGCGCGTAAGAGTCGAGGAACTCGACATCGTCATCCGGCAGGCTGACACTAACCTTCATACTGTGAATACTACCTTACGTATTACCGTGGTAGCAAAATCCCGGCCGTGGTCAGGAGATAGGTCTCGGGGCGGGGTTACGGCGCGAGCAGGCGGGGCACGAGCTCGCCGACGGAGGTGACGACGTTCGAGCTGGTCGCGGCCGGCGAGCCAGCCGCGGTTCCTGCGGTGCAGGTCGTCGGCGGCTTGATAACGGTTGAGGTGCACCACGACCGGTGCGCCGCCATTCTGGAGCGCCGCGGCGCTCAGCCGGACCGCGTTGATCGTGCCGAGCCCGGGGTCGGCGACAAGTATGACGACGTTGGGGGCGAGCAGACGGCAGAGCGTCACCGCGTCCCCGTCGGATGCGAGCGGCGAGCGGACGCCGCCCGCCGTTTCGATGATCCCGACCGCCGTCCCGGCCGGCCAGTCCAGCTCGGCGGCGAGGCTGGCGATGGTGAAGGCGTCCCGGCCGAGGGCGGCGGCGGCCATCGGCGGCGCCATCGCGACGGGATACCAGCGATGGGCCGGGCACACGTCCCTGGGCGCCGCACCGCTCGCGGCGGCCAGCAAGTCGGCGTCGGTCGGCCGGCCGTTGTCGGCAAAGGACTGGGCCGGCTTGCGGGCCGCGACCGAGGCGCCCCTGCACCGCAGCTCCCGCAGCAAGCGGCAGGTAACCCAGGTCTTGCCCACGTCGGTGGCCGTACCGCAGACGACGGCCAGCCGGTCAGGACGGGACAACGGCGGCCCCCGGGACCACGCGGCGCAGCACCTTGGCCGCTAGGGCCAGCTCCTCGTCGGTGTGGTGCGCGTGGGCGGTCAGCCGGAGCCGGGAGATACCGTCGGGGGTCGAAGGCGGGCGGAAGCAGCCGATCCGCAGGCCGTGCCCAGCCGCGGTCGCCACGCCGGCGAGCGCCTCGCGCGGCCCGGGCATCGGCACGGACAGCACGGCCGCCGCGGGCGCGGCCGCCCCCGCGGCGTCGGCCAGGAACGCGGCGTGGCGCCGGACCTGGGCGGCCAGCTCGGGGGCGGCCTGGAGGATCCGCAGCGCCGCGAGCGCGGCACCCGCGGCGGGCGGGGCGAGGCCGGTATCGTAGATGAACGGCCGGGCCCGGTTGATGAGGTGCTCGCGCACCGCGGGCAAGCCGAGCACCAGGCCGCCCTGAGCGCCGAACGACTTCGACAGCGTACCGGTCGCGACCACATCGGCCCGGCCGGCCAGGCCGTGCGCGGCCAGCAGGCCCCGGCCGCCCGGTCCGGCGACGCCGAGTGCGTGCGCCTCGTCGGCGACAAGCACCGCGTCGTAGGCCGCGGCCAGTCCGGCCAGCTCGGCCACTGGCGCCGCGTCGCCGAGCACGGAGTAGATCGTCTCGGCCAGCACCAGCGCCCGGCGCTGGCTGCGGCTCGCCAGCACGCGCCGCACGGCGCCGGCATCGTTGTGGGGCGTCACGGTCACGGTGGCCCGCGCGAGCCGGCAGGCGTCGATCATCGAGGCGTGGATGTGCGCGTCGGAGACGACGAGCGTGTCCGCGTCGGCCAGCGCCTGGACCACCGAGAGGTTGGCGTGGTAGCCGGTGGAAAACACCAGCGCGCTCGGGAAACCGGTGAACGCGGCCATCGCCTGCTCGAGCTCGGTGTGAATCGACAGGGTCCCCGACACCAGCCGCGAGGCACCGGCCCCGGCGCCGTACGCCTGCGCGGCCGCCACCGCCCCGGCCACGACCCGGGGATCGCGGGCGAGCCCGAGGTAGTCGTTGCCGGCCAGGTCGAGCAACGGCTCGCCGCGGTCGGAGTCGGCCAGCCGCCGGGTGAGCCCGCGCTCCTCCCGGTCGGCCGCCCGGGCGGCCAGCCAGGCCGGGAAGCTGCCCCCGGTCACCCGTGCACCTGCTTGATGGCGGCCGCGATCCCGGCCGTGATCGTGGCCAGGTCCTCGGCGGTGCAGACGTACGGCGGCATCGTATAGACCAGATTTCGGAACGGCCGCACCCATACGCCTGCGTCGAGGGCGGCCCTGGTGACGGCGGGAACGTCGACGGGCCGGTCTAGCTCCACCACGCCGACGGCGCCGAGGGTGCGGATCTCGCGGACCGGCGCGAGCCCGGCGGCCGCCGCCAGCCCGTCGCGCAGGGCGGTCTCGATCACGGATATGCGGGCGGCGTTGTCATGCCGCGCCAGCAGGTCCAGGCTCGCGCACGCGACCGAGCACGCGAGCGGGTTGGCCATGAACGTCGGCCCGTGCATCATCGCGCCTGCCGGGCTGGCGTCCACCCGGGCCGCGACGTCGGCGCTGGCCAGCGTGGCCGCCAGCGTCATGTAGCCGCCGGTGAGCGCCTTGCCCACGCACAAGATGTCGGGTACGACGCCTGGCCCGGCCGGCTGCCCACGCCGTGCCGGTGCGCCAGAAGCCGGTCGCGATCTCGTCGAAGATCACCAGCGCCCCGTGGGCGCGGGCCAGGTCAGCCAGGAACCGGACCGCGGCCGGCGGGTAGACGTGCATGCCGCCCGCGCCCTGCAGCACCGGCTCGAGGATCACCGCGGCGATCTCGCGGGCGTGCGGCTCGAACAGCGCGCTGACCTCGCTTTGCCAGCTGGTCAGGTCGGCGTCCAGCCCGGCCGGCGGCCGCGGCGCGAACAGGTGCCTGGGCACCAGGCCGCCGTACATCGCGTGCATGCCGTCATCGGGGTCGCACACGCTCATGCACGAGAACGTGTCACCGTGGTAGCCGCCGCGGATGGTGAACATCCCGGTCCGGCCCGGCTGCGCCTGCCAGGCCATCTTCATCGCGACCTCAACGGCCACCGACCCCGAGTCAGCCAGGAACACCTTGGTCAGCGGCGCCGGCGCCAGGTCCACCAGGCGGCGGCCGAGCTCGATCGCGGGCTCGTGAGTGAGGCCGCCGAACATGACGTGGCTCATCCGGCCCAGCTGCGCCCGGGCGGCGGCATCCAGCTCGGGCACGGCGTACCCGTGGATCGCGCACCACCACGACGCCATCGCGTCGACGACCTCGCGTGGTTCGCCGTCAACCCGGAGCCGCAGCCGGGTGCCCGAGGCGGATTCGACGAGGTACGGCGCGCCCGGCCGGGTCATCGACGAATAGGGATGCCACAGGTGATCACGGTCGAAGTCCAGCACCTCAGCCACCAGCCCACGTCGAGACGGCGGTTTCGCCGTGCTCGGCGCACCGCGCGGTCCAGTGGTCCGGCGTCACCTGGACCACCATACGGCGTCGGCACCCGGGGCAGTACCTCGGCGGCTCCAGCTCGAGCCGCCGGCCGCAGGTGTCATGGGCCCTTTCGGTCAGCGGCAGACCGCAGTGCCCGCAGTAGGTGCTCATCGCGGTCACAGGGCCGCGTTGAGCGCCTTGATCGGCATCCGCAGGTCCGCCAGCAGCGCGAGATCGGTTTGAGGGTCACGGCCGAGGGTGGTCAGGTAGTTGCCGACGATCACGGCGTTGATCCCGCCGAGCAGGCCGTCGCGGGTACCGAGATCGCCCAGGGTGAGCTCCCGGCCGCCGGCGTACCGCAGGATCGTCCGGGGCAGTGCCAGCCGGAACGCGGCGATTGTCCGCAGCGCGTCCCCGGCCGCCATCACGGGAAAGTCGCCGAACGGCGTCCCCGGCCGCGGGTTGAGGAAGTTCAGCGGCACCTCGTGCGGCTCGAGCGCGCCGAGCTGCGCGGCCAGCTCGGCGCGCTGCGCCACGGTTTCGCCCATGCCGACCAGTCCGCCGCAGCACAGCTCCATGCCGGACTCCCGCACCAGCTGGCAGGTATCCCAGCGCTCTTCCCAGGTGTGGGTGGTCACGACCTGGGGGAAGTACGAACGCGCCGCCTCCAGGTTGTGGTTGTAACGGTGCACCCCGGCCTCGGCCAGCTCGGCGGCCTGCTCCCGGCTCAGGATGCCAAGGCTCGCCGCGACCTGGATGTCGACCGCCGCATGAATCGCCTGCACGCCCGCGCGGATCTGCGACATGAGGCGGGCGTCCGGGCCGCGTACGGCGGCCACGATGCAGAACTCCGTCGCGCCCGTAGCGCGGGTCTGCCTGGCCGCCTCGACCAGCTCGGGGATGTTCAGCCACACCGACCTGACCGGGGAGGAGAACTGGCCGCTCTGGCTGCAGAAGTGACAGTCCTCCGGGCAGCCGCCGGTCTTCAGCGACACGATCCCCTCGACTTCCACCTCCGGGCCGCACCACTTCAGCCGCACCTCGTGGGCCAGCGCGAGCAGTTCGTCGAGCCTGCCGTCGGGGATCTGCAGGACTTGGCGGAGCTGCGCCTCGGTCAGCGGCTCGCCGCGTTCGAGCACCTGCTCGCGCGCCGCGGCCGCGATGTCGTGCCGGACGGGAAGGACTGAATGCTGAATGGTCATCTGGCCGCTGCCCTTCGGTAGGAATGCCGCACCCGCACACCGGCGGCAGCACCGGTCCGCCCGTCCGCCTGCCCGCCCTGCCCGTCTGCCTGAAAGACATCTTGCCCCGCTCCGGCGGCGCTGCACAATCCGATGGTGCGCACTGCGTATTACCGGGCGCCGAAATCTACCGGATTTGCGCAGGCATGGTTGAGCAGCTGTTCCCGGCCGGATCCGGCTGATATCAAATACCTGCATGATCGATGAGTTGCTGCAGAATGCCCGCAGGTACGCCGAGTCATTCGCCGCGCTGCCGATTTCAGGAAAACCTGCCCGGCAGGTCGCGGTGGTGGCTTGCATGGACGCGCGGCTAGATCCGCGCGGGCTCCTGGGGCTGCGCGAGGGTGACGCGCACGTGATCCGCAACGCCGGAGGCGTGGTCACCCCCGACGTCATCCGGTCGCTGACGATCAGTCAGCGGCTCCTGGGCACCCGCGAGATCGTCCTCATCCACCACACCCGGTGCGGCATGCTCGGGTTCACCGACGATGAATTCCTGGCGCGGCTCCGGGCCGAGACGGGGGCGGAGCCGGACTGGGCACCGGGGGCGTTCGCCAGCCTGGAGCAGTCGGTCCTGGATTCGGCCACCCAGATCACGGCCAGCCCGTTCATCTCGTACAAGCACTCGATTCGCGGCTTCATCTTCGAAGTAGAGACCGGCGGGCTGCGGGAGATCTCGCTGCCCCAGCTGGCCGTAAGGTAACCGGCCGGCCACGGGTAGCGCGTCGCTGCGGGCGCGCACGACGTCGTCCGTTTCTTGATCACGCCGCTGCCGTGCGACCGGGGGGCGGGGGCCCGGGGCATTCTCGCCGCACTTTCGGCGCCAGCACGTCCGCCATCATCGCGGCTGGCGCTGAATGCGCGCCCGAGACCGGCAAACTGGGCTTTTGAAACGCTCGCCGCCCCATTTTCAGGAATGCGGCGCGGTAATGCACCTTTGCCGGCTGGCGTCCGGCCAATACAGTAGAGGCATACGGCAGAGACGCCATTTGGCAGCGCCGTCCGCAGCCTTATCACAATCGTCATACCCGCGGTTCGAATTCGTGTCCCGGCCTCAGCCATCAGGGTCAGCGTCATATCTGGCGCATCGCGACCCTACCGCTACGAGGAGCAGAAAGAAGAGCGGCATGAACCTCGGTTTTATCGGCCTGAGCAGGACGAGAGCCCACGGGCGTGAGCGAGCCGCCGGGTCACCGGGCGGAGGGTCATGACCGCTCTGCGGGACGGCCTGACGGTCGGCGTCGACCTGGGCGGCACCAAGATCGCCGTCGGCGTCGTCGACCCCAAGGGCGAGATCATCTCCCAGGTCCGCATCCCCACCCCGGCCGACCCGGAACTGATCCTGGACGCGATCGCTGACGCGGTCCGGGAGGTCAGGCGCGGCTCCAGCGCCGTGCGGGCCATCGGCATCGGCGCGGCTGGATACGTCGATCAGCATCGTTCCACCGTTCATTTCGGTCCCAACCTCCGCTGGCAGAACAAGCCGATCCGGGCTCTCGTCGAGCAGGCCACCCGGCTGCGAGTCGTCGTCGAGAACGACGCCAACGCCGCCGCCTGGGGCGAGTTCGTGCACGGCGCGGGAGCCGGATACGACGACATGGTGATGGTCACTCTCGGCACCGGGCTCGGCGGCGGCATCATCAGCAACGGGCAGCTCTTTCGCGGCCGGTTCGGCATGGCCGGTGAGATAGGGCATTACCGGGCCGTGCCTGACGGGATTCCCTGCCGCTGCGGCCAGTCCGGCTGCATCGAGCAGTACGCCAGCGGTTCCGCCCACGAGCGCCGCGCCCGCGAGCAGGCCGCCGCGGACCCGGACCGGGCGGCCGCCCTCATGGCGCTGGGCGACGGCACGCCGGCGGGCGTCAAGGGCAGCCACGTCACCGCGGCAGCCCAGGCCGGCGACCCGTTCGCCCTAGGCGTGTTCGAGCAGACGGGGCACTGGGTCGGGCAGGCACTCGCAGATCTCGCCTCGATCCTCGACCCGGCCGTCCTGGTGATCGGCGGCGGCCTGAGCGAGACGGGGGAGCTGATCCGCCGGCCGGCCGAAGACGCTTACCGCCGGGCGCTGGGAGGCGGCGCGCACCGAGTGCATGCCGAGGTGGTCACCGCCACCGTAGGCCGGGACGTCGGCCTGATCGGCGCCGCCGACCTCGCCCGCCGCGGCTGGCAAGAACACTCGCATCCGGCCACAACAAAGGAGACCTGCCGTGGGTGAACTGCTCCTCGTCCGCCATGGGGAGACCGAATGGACCCTGGCACGGCGGCACACCAGCTACACGGACCTGCCGCTCACCGCGAACGGCGAGGAGCAGGCACGTGCCGTCGCGGCCGTGCTCGCGCGGCATACGATGACGCTCACGCTGACCAGCCCCCTGCAGCGGGCCAGGCACACCGCCGAGCTGGCCGGCCTGCGGCACGCGCAGATCGAGCCCAACCTGCACGAGTGGGACTACGGCGGTTACGAGGGCCTCACTACCTCCGACATCCGCAGCAGGCGGCCCGGCTGGACGCTGTGGACGGACGGTGTGGCTACCGGTCCCGACCACCACCCCGGTGAGACCCCCCAGCAGGTGGGCGCGCGGGCCGACCGGGTCCTGGCGCGCATCCGCCCGCTGCTTGACGACTCCGCCCCTGGCGATGTCGTCCTGGTGGCGCACGGCCACCTCTTGCGGGTCCTCGCCGCCCGTCACCTCGGCTTGCCGCCCGCCGCCGGAGCGCTGTTCCGGCTCGATACCGGAACCATCAGCACGCTCTGCACCGAACACGGCCTGGCCGTCTCCCGCTGGAACGCGGCGCCACCGTCACCAAGCCCGCGGGTCGATCACGGTGCGCGGCAGGCCGCCATGCAGGGCGCGCGCTAATGGCCGACCATATCCTGGCCCGACTAAGGCATCTCGGCGTTTTCGCCGACCTTACCGAGCCTGAACTTCACGTGCTCTCCCGCGAACTGAAGGAACGGTCGTTCCCGGCCGGCAGCTGGGTGCTGAGGCAGGGGGGGCGGGGCACCAGCTTGTTCGTCATCATCGAGGGCGAGGCCGGCGTGGTCATCGACGATGAGGAGCGCGCCAAGCTCGCTACCGGCAGCTTCTTCGGCGAAGTCTCCGTCCTGCTCGGAGAGCCGCCCACGGCCGACATCGTGGCGCGTACCCCGCTGCGGTGCCTGGTCATCCCGGCGGAGCACACCGAGGAGTTCCTCCTTTCCTACCCTCGCGTCATGTATCGCATGCTCCAGACCGAGGCACGGCGCCTGAAGACCGTCGACCCGATGCGGAGCTAATGGCCATGTACTCTCACACCTCACCTGATGCCGGCGAGTCCGCCAGGCTGTCCGGTTACCTTCCGATCGCCGAGCACGGCATAATCGGGGACCTCCATTCGGCGGCCCTAGTCGGCACCGACGGCACCATCGACTGGTACTGCTGCCCGAACTTTGACTCGCCCAGCATTTTCGGCGCCATTCTCGACCGGGAAAAGGGCGGCTATTACCGCATCGCGCCCGCGGTCGGCGGCTGGACCCCCAAACAGCTCTACCTACCCGACACGAACGTCCTCATCACCAGGTTCCTGACCGAGGAGGGCGTCGGGGAGGTGCAGGACTTCATGCCGGTCGACACCGGGCAGGGGCAGGCGCACCGCAATCGCCTGATCCGGCGGGTGATCGCCGTCCGCGGCACGATGCATTTCCTGCTGAACGCGCAACCGCGCTTCAACTACGGCCGTGATGACCACGACATGTACTTCCACGAAAACGGCGTCCTGTTCCGTTCGCCCGGAATATGCATGGCCCTCGAGACGCCGCTCGAGCTGAAGCCGGACGGGCGGGGCGTCCAGTGCCGGTTCGTGCTCGAGCCAGGGGAAAGCGCGACCTTCGTGCTCGAACGGGTGCCGGAAACTTACATCCCGCGCGAGTACTCCGAAGCCGTGACGCGCGAGGCGTTCGAGGCCACCGTGGCATTCTGGCGAGGCTGGCTGGCGAAATCCAGTTACCAGGGACGCTGGCGGGAAATGGTGCACCGCTCCGCGCTGACGCTCAAGCTGCTCACGTACGCACCCACAGGCGCCATCGTGGCGGCCCCCACCACCAGCCTGCCTGAGCTGATGGGCGGCTCCCGGAACTGGGATTACCGCTACACCTGGATCCGGGATTCGGCGCTGTCGCTCTACGCCCTGCTGCGGCTCGGTTTCACCGATGAAGCCGCGGCCTTCATGGGCTGGCTGACTCAGCGCTTCGAAGAGCCCCGGCCGGCCAAGGACGGCCCGCTGCAGGTCATCTACAGCATCGACGGCGGCGCCGACCTCACCGAGGAGACCCTCGACCACCTCGAAGGGTACCGGGGGTCGGCGCCGGTGCGGATCGGCAACGGCGCGGCCGGCCAGCTCCAGCTCGACATCTACGGCGAGCTGATCGACTCGGTGTACGTGTACGACAAGTACGGGTCGCCCATCCACCACGACGCCTGGTCCGCCCTGTCCAAGATCATCGACTGGATCTCGCAGCACTGGGACCAGGCCGATGAGGGGATCTGGGAGGTACGCGGCGGCAGGCAGAACTTCACCTTCTCCCGGCTGATGTCCTGGGTCGCGGTGGACCGGGCGATCCGGATCGCAGCCGCGCGCGGCCTGCCCGCCGACACGGTCGGCTGGCAGTCGGTGCGGGACGCGATCTACCACATGATCATGGACAAGTGCTGGAACCCCGAGCGGCACGCGTTCGTCCAGCACGACTCCACCGACGTCCTCGACGCGAGCATCCTGGTGATGCCGATGGTGCGGTTCATCGCCCCAGGCGACCGCCGGTGGCTGTCGACGCTCGACAAGATGGCGAGCGAGCTGGTCTCGGACTCGCTCGTGTACCGCTACAACGTGGAAGCCTCACCGGACGGCCTGGACGGCGAAGAAGGCACCTTCTCGATGTGCACCTTCTGGTACGTCGAGGCGCTGGCCCGCGCGGGGCGGCTCGACGAAGCCCGGCTCGTGTTCGAGAAGATGCTGACCTACGCCAACCACCTGGGCCTGTACTCAGAGGAAATCGGCCCCACCGGAGAGGCGCTTGGCAACTTCCCGCAGGCCTTCACCCACCTGGCCCTGATCAGCGCCGCCTGCTGCCTGGATGAGTATCTGAGCTAGCCGGCTGAGTAAGCCAGGCGACGCGAATGGGTCACCACGGACCGTTCGGCCCAAAGCTTGAAGCCGGCCGTTAGCGTGTGACGCTGTACCCCCTATCAGGGGTACAGCGTCACACGAAGATCCGAAGCCGGACGCGGGGGCGGGAAGGCGGGGTTGGCGGCCGCCGGGCGGGGGGGAGCGGCGGCCGCCAAGCTTGGGGTCAGGGGGCGCCGGAAGGCACCGGGGCCCTGCTGATCGACTGCACGGCGCTGACCAGCGCGACCTGGACGATGTCGGCCACGCTGCAGCCGCGGGACAGGTCATTCATCGGGGCCGCCAGGCCCTGCAGGATCGGGCCGACGGCGGTGGCGTTAGCCAGCCGCTCGGTGATCTTGTAGGCGATATTGCCTGCGTTCAGGTTCGGGAACACGAATACGTTCGCCCGGCCGGCGACCGGCGAACCCGGCGCCTTATGGCTGGCCACGGTGTCGGTGAAGGCGGCGTCGAACTGCAGCTCACCATCCACGGCCAGCTCCGGGGCCCGGCTGCGGACCAGCTGGGTGGCGGCGCGGACCAGCCGCGTCTCGCGATGGTCGGCACTTCCCTTGGTGGAGAACGAGAGCATCGCCACGGCGGGCGTCTGCCCGGTCAGCTCGTGGAAGGTGCGGCTCGTCCAGATCGCGATCTCGGCCAGCTCCCGCTCGTCGGGGCTGGGGATCACCGCGCAGTCGCCGTACCCGAAGATGCGGCCGTCGCGCAGCACGATGAGGAAGCTGCTCGTCAGCGTGGTCGCGCCGGCGGCCAGCCCGATGACGCGGAGCGCGGCGCGGATGACGTCGCCGGTCGGGCGGGCCGAGCCGCCCACGCAGGCGTCAGCCAGCCCGGCCCGCACCGCGGCCGCGGCGAGGTAGAGAGGGTCGCAGGAGACCTCGGCGCGCGCCTCCGCCGAGAGCCGTGTCCTGGCCAGCGTGGCCTCCAGGCAGCCGCTGATCCGCTCGTCGCGGCGGGCGTCTTCCGGGGTGATCACCTCGACGCCGCCGTCGGCGCTGACGGTGCGGGCGAGCACCACCGGCGTGATCAGGGCCGTGGCGGCCAGCTGCCGCGCCGCCTGGAGCGTCCGCGGGTCATCGCCGTCACTGAATATCACCCTGGTGCGCCGGCCTGCGAGGCCGGCGCACCAGCGGCGGTTGAGAGCTTCCATGGGGTCCTCGCCGCCGTGTCAGCCGCTCAGCCGGTCAGGGTCAGCCGGTCAGGGTCAGCCGGTCAGGGTCAGCCGGTCAGGACGGCCAGGTCCAGGTGGCGAGCTCCGGCGGGTCCTCGCCGTGCTCGCGGGTGTAAGCCCGTGCCCAGAACCGGGCGTCCTCCATCTGCTGGCGCAGTCCGGCTCCGGTCACCCCCAGTCCCGGCACCCGGTCGATGACGTCGATCACCAGGTGATACCGGTCGAGGTCGTTGAGCATGACCATGTCGAAAGGCGTCGTGGTGGTGCCCTCTTCCTTGTACCCGCGGACGTGCAGGTTGTTGTGGTTGGCCCGCCGGTAGGTGAGCCGGTGGATGAGCCACGGGTAGCCGTGGAAGGCGAAGACGACCGGCTTGTCGCGCGTGAACAGGGTGTCGAACTCGTTGTCCGGCAGGCCGTGCGGGTGCTCGCTGGCAGGCTGCAGCCGCATCAGGTCGACGACGTTGACCACCCGCACCTTCAGCCCGGGCAGGTGCTTGCGCAGCAGGTCCGCCGCGGCCAGCGTCTCCAGCGTCGGGACGTCCCCGGCGCAGCCGAGCACTACGTCAGGCTCGGACCCGCCGTCGGTGCTGGCCCAGTCCCACACGCCGATGCCACGCCGGCAGTGGGCGATCGCCTGATCCATGGAGAGCCAGGTCGGGGCGGGGTTCTTGCCCGCCACCACCACGTTGACGTAGTTCCGCGACCGCAGGCAGTGGTCGGCGACGGACAGCAGCGTGTTGGCGTCCGGCGGCAGGTAGACCCGGATGACCTCGGACTTCTTGTTTACCACGTGGTCGATGAAGCCCGGGTCCTGGTGTGAGAAGCCGTTGTGGTCCTGCCGCCAGACGTGCGAGGAGAGCAGGTAGTTCAGCGAGGCGATCGGGCGCCGCCAGGGGATGTCGCGGGTGACCTTCAGCCACTTGGCGTGCTGGTTGAACATCGAGTCGACGATGTGAATGAACGCCTCGTAGCAGTTGAAGAGCCCGTGCCGCCCGGTCAGCAGGTAGCCCTCGAGCCAGCCCTGGCACAGGTGCTCGCTGAGGACCTCCATGACCCGGCCGTTCGGCGAGAGGTGGTCGTCGCCCGGCCGCATCTCGGCGTTCCAGGTCCGGTCGGTCACCTCGAAGCACGCCCCGAGCCGGTTGGAGGCCGTCTCGTCCGGGCCGAACAGCCGGAACGTGTCCTGGTTGGCGGCCATCACGTCGCGCATCCAGTGACCGAGCACCCGCGTCGCCTCGCTCAGCGGGTTACCCGGGGTCTCGACCTCGACGGCGTACTTACGGAAATCCGGCAGCCTCAGGTCCTTCATCAGCAGGCCGCCGTTGGCGTACGGGGTGGCGCTCATCCGGCGGTGGCCAAGCGGCGACAGCGCGGACAGTTCCGCGATCAGCTCGCCGGTGGCGTCGAACAGCTCCTCCGGGCGGTAGCTGCGCATCCACTGCTCGAGCTGCGCGAGCTGCTCGGGGTCGGTACGCGCGTTGGGCAGCGGGACCTGGTGCGACCGCCAGGTGCCCTCAACCTGATGGCCGCCTACCTCGCGCGGCCCGGTCCAGCCCTTGGGCGTGCGCAGCACGATCGCGGGCCAGGGCGGGCGGGCCGTGTTGCCGCCGATCCTGGCGTCGGCCTGGATGGCGGCGATCTGCTGGTACGCGGCCTCCAGCGTGGCGGCCAGCTCTACGTGCACCTGCTCGGGATCGTCACCGGATACCACGTATGGCGTGTGGCCCAGGCCTTCCAGGTAGCTCAGCAGCTCGCGTTCTGGGATGCGGTCGAGCACCGTCGGGTTGGCGATCTTGTAGCCGTTCAGGTGGATGATCGGCAGCACGGCGCCGTCCCTGGCCGGGTTGAGGAACTTGTTGGACTGCCAGCTCGCGGCCAGCGGTCCGGTCTCGGCTTCGCCGTCACCGATCACGCAGCACACCAGCAGGTCCGGGTTGTCGAACGCGGCGCCGTAGGCGTGCACCAGGGCGTAACCGAGCTCGCCGCCTTCGTGAATGGAACCGGGCACGTCGGCGGAGACGTGGCTGGGCACGCCGCCGGGGAAGGAGAATTCGCGGAACAGCCGGAGGATGCCGTCCTCGTCCTGGTCGATGTGGTGATAGCGCTCGCTGTAGGTGCCTTCCATGTAGGCGTTCGCCACCAGGGCGGGCCCGCCATGGCCGGGACCGGCGATGAATATCGCGTCCAGGTCGTGCGCCTTTATCAGCCGGTTCATGTGGGCGTAGATCAGGTTCAGGCCAGGCGTGGTGCCCCAGTGCCCGAGCAGGCGCGGCTTGATGTGCTCTGGCCGCAAGGGTTCGCGGAGCAGCGGGTTCTCGAGCAGGTAAATCTGCCCGACCGCCAGGTAGTTGGCGGCTCTCCAGTACGCGTTAATCAAGCCGAGCTCGGTCCCGCTGAGGACATCGAGTGCTTCTGTGGTCATTGCCGGTGCCTTTCTTCCGGTGCCGGGTAGCCGGGCCGGGGCTTAAAGACGGTAGGACATCCGCGCCGTTACGACGGCGTTGGCCAGCTGGGCGTAGAGGTTGGCGTTATCGATGGCTATAGCGGCGAGGCTGGCCAGCGCGGCCGCCAGCTCGGTGTCCCGCTCGGTGAATCGCGCGTTGTGCTGCTTGTTGATGACCTCCACCACGCCGATGGCGCGGTCCTTGACCAGCATCGGCACGGCGAGCAGGTTCTTCGTGGTGAACTGGAGCGACTCCCCGACTTCGGAGAAGAAACGCCCGTCGGAGGCCGGGTCCTCGACGGCCGCGACCTGGCGGTTGGCCAGCGTCCATCCGGCGATGCCGGCCCCGATCGGGATGCGCTGCCGCTCCGCCTTGGGTCCTATCGTGCCGGTGGCGACCGCGATGACGAGTTCGTTGGTTTCTTCGTCGACCAGCATGAGCGAGCTGGTCTCGGCGTCGAGCAGCTCGGTGGCCGACGCCATGATCAGCTGAAGCAGCTTGTCGCTGTCGAGAGTGGAGCTGAGCTGGAGGGCGACGTCCACGAGTTGCTTGCGTGCCGCCACCTCCTGGCGCAGCGGCTCTTCCAGCCAGGTGGCCTGCGGTGCGGGAGAAGCCGCGTCCTGGGCGTTGGCAGTCATCAGCATCCTTCCTGTACTGCCGTCACTTAGTCATGTAACGGTCGACGAAATCGGTGTGGAAGTCGCCCGAGCGGAAGACCGGATGAGCGAATACCCGCTCGTGGAAGCCGATCGTGGTCTTCATGCCTGGGCCCTTGACCCGGAATTCCGACAGGGCCCGGGTCATCCGGTCGATGGCCTCGTCCCGGTCCGGGGCCCAGACGATCAGCTTGGCGATCAGCGAGTCGTAGTAGGGGCTGACCGTCCAGCCCGCCGAGCAATGCGAATCCACCCTGGTCCACGGGCCCCCTGGGGGCGAGAATTCCTCCAGCCGCCCGGCCGAGGGGGTGAAGTCGCGATCCGGATCTTCGGCATTGATGCGGCACTCGATGGCGTGCCCGGTCAGCTGCACCTGATCTTGGCCAACCGAAAGCGGCTCGCCGCGGGCCACCCGGATCTGCTCCTTGATCAGGTCAATTCCGGAGATCATCTCGCTGACCGGATGCTCGACCTGGATGCGGGTGTTCATTTCCATGAACCAGAACTTGCCGTCGTCGTCCAGCAGGAACTCCATGGTCCCGGCCCCGGTGTAGCCGATGGAGAGCGCGCCCTTCAGCGCGGCCGCGCCCATCGCCTCGCGGAGTTCGGGCGTGAGGTGGATCGAGGGTGCCTCCTCGATGAGCTTCTGGTGCCGGCGCTGCACCGAGCAGTCCCGCTCGCCGAGATAGATCCCTTGGCCGTAGTTGTCACAGACGATCTGGATTTCGGTATGCCGGGAGGCGGCCAGGTAGCGCTCGATGTAGACCGCGCTGTTCTTGAAGAATGCCTGTGCCGTGGCGCGGGTCAGCTGGTAGCTGTTGCGGAGGTCCTCGCTCCGCGACACCACGGTCATCCCCCGTCCGCCGCCGCCTGCGGCCGCCTTGATGATCACCGGGTAGCCGATGCCGTCGGCTATCTCCTGCGCCTCGTCGGCCGTCTTGACCGGCTCGATGGTGCCGGGCAGCAGCGGCAGCCCGGCGTCGGACATCAGCTGCCTGGCGACCGCCTTGTTGCCCATCCGCTCCATCACCCCGGCGGTGGGACCGATGAAGGTGATGCCGTGGTCCGCGCAGATCTCGGCGAAGTAGGGGTCCTCGGACAAGAACCCGTAGCCGGGATGGATGGCATCGGCGCCGGTCTTCAGCGCGGCCCCGATGATGCTCGGGATGTGCAGGTAGCTGCGGGCCACGGCGGGCGGCCCGATCTGGACCGCTTCGTCGGCGAAACGGGCCACGGCGGAGTCGGCGTCGGCTGTGGAATAGACCGCGACGCTCGGGATCCCGAGCTCACGGCAGGCCCGGGCAATCCGCAGCGCGATCTCGCCGCGGTTGGCGATCAGGATCTTCTCCACGATGACTCCCCTTACGACCCGGCATCCGCCGGGTCGATGATCATTAGCGGCTGCCCGAACTCGACCATGTCGCCGTCCTTCGCGAGGACCTTCACCACCCGGCCGGCCCGGTCGGCCTGCACCGAGTTCATGATCTTCATGGCCTCCACGATGGCGATCTGCTGGCCTACCTCGACCATGTCCCCTTCGGACACGAACGGCGGGGCATCGGGCTCCCCCGCCCGGTAGAAGGTGCCGACCAGCGGAGCGACGACGGCGTTCTCCGCTGCCGGCGCGTCTTGCGGCTCCGTCGTGGCGGTTGCGTTGCCCGTGACTGCGCTGGCCGCGGCCGCGGTTCCGTTGCCCGCGGTGGCGTGCCACTCCATCTCCACCCGATTCGGGCCCGCCGATCACGGTCAGGCGGGTGAGGGCCCCGGGAAGCCCGGTGGCCAGCACCCGCGCCTGCTGGCACAGTGCTTCCAGGGATTGCTCCGCTGCCTGCGGCGCTTGCGTTTCTGTGCTCATCGGTCATCTTCCTTGGCCGAGGCGCCGGCCAAGGCCGGCGCGGCGTGGGCGGCTGGCGTGCCGAAACACCGGAACCGCTGGTAGCGAGCCGCCAGCAGGGTCTGCGGGTCAATCGGCATCAGCTCGTTCAACGTGGTCACAAGAGCCTCCTTCAGGTTCGCCGCGGTGGTGACCTGATCGGTATGGGCACCGTCCTCGGGTTCCGGGACGACGCCATCGACGATTCGCAGTTCCAGCAGGTCCGGTGCGCGTACCCGGAGGGCCTCGGCGGCACGCGGCGCCGAGGCGGCGTTGCTCCACAGGATCACCGAGCAGCCTTCGGGGCTGATGACCGAGTAGTAGGCGTTCTCGAGCATCAGCACCCGGTCGCCCACCGCGAGCGCCAGGGCGCCGCCGCTGCCGCCTTCACCGGTCACGACCGTCACGATCGGCACCGGCAGGCGGGCCATCTCCATGATGCTTTCCGCGATGGCCACCGCCTGGCCGCGCTCCTCGGCACCCAGCCCTGGGAAGGCGCCCGGCGTGTCGACCAGGGTGATCACCGGCATCCCGAGCCGCCCGGCATGCCGCATCAGCCGCAGCGCCTTGCGATAGCCCTCCGGCTCCGGCATGCCGAAGTTGCGCGCCACGAGCTCGTTAGTGCTGTGTCCCTTCTGATGGCCGATCAGCATGACGGGATGCCCGGCCAGGCTCGCCGGGCCGCCCACGATCGATGAGCTGTCGGCGTAGAGCCGGTCACCCTGGAGCTCGAGGAAGTCATCGAAGATCAGGCCGGCGTAATCGAGTGTCGTCGGCCGTCCGATGTGCCTGGCCAGCTTGACCACCTCCCAGGCGGGACGGTCCGCGGCCTGCCCGGGCTCGGTGATCAGCCCTGCGCCCTGACCGGAAGGCAGCGGCACGGGACCATCGCCGTGCTGGCCTTCGTGGAGGCGGAGCAGCTTGGTGAGCGTCTGCCGCAGGTTCTCCCGTTGCGTCACCAGATCGACCATGCCGTGGCCGAGCAGGAACTCGGCGGTCTGGAAGCCCGCCGGGAGCTGCTGCCTGATCGTCTGCTCGATTATCTGCGGGCCGGCGAAGCCGACCAGCGCCCCGGCCTCGGCGATCAGCACGTCGCCGAGGGTGGCGTAGGAGGCGGTGACGCCGCCGAAGGTCGGGTCGGTGAGCACGCAGACACTGAGCACGCCCGCCTCCTTGAGGCGGCCGAGCGCCTGGCTGGTCTTGGCGAGCTGCATCAGGGACACGCATCCCTCCTGCATGCGCGCACCACCCGAGGCGGTGATGATTACCAGTGGCGTCCTGGTCGCCAGGGCCTCTTCGGCACCGCGGGTGATGATCTCGCCGACCGCGCCGCCCATGCTGCCGCCCATGAAGCTGAAATCCATGGCCGCGACCACCACCGGCAAGCCGCCGATCGTGCCGCGCCCGTAACTCGCGGCATCGCGGCGCCCGGTCTTGCGCTGGGCCTGCTCCAGGCGGTCGGCGTAGGGCTTGGAGTCCACGAAGCTCAGCGCGTCGAAGGGCTCGACGTCCTGGCCAAGCTCGTGCAGCACGCCGTCATCGAGGAGCTGGGTCAGCCGGTCGGCGGCGCAGAGGCGGAAATGGTAGCGGCACTCCGGGCAGACCTTCAGGTTGTGCTCTAGCCGCTTGAGATACAAGAAGGCATCGCACGAGGGGCACTTGGTCCACTGCACGGTCTCGGTCGCCGGCCGGGCCGCGTTGATCGTCAGGTTCTGGGTCATCTCAGGTCCCCCAGCCCGCCAGGACTTCGGCATGAAGCCTGCGGTGCTCGGCTCGGCGCGCTCGCAGCCTCGACTCGATCTCCAGGCGCGGCGGCGCCGGGCGCTCACCGGTGCCGAAGAGCTGAGCGCTCACGAACGCGAGCAGGTCGGTGGTCAGCAGGTGCCGGTCCAGCGTGGTCGCGATGATGGCGTAGTCGAGCGCGCGCCGCCATCGTTCCCGGCAGATCTCCACCTCGATCATGGCGTGGATGATGTGGCCGGCGTGACCTTGGTCGGTGTCGAGCTCGCTGAGCCTGCGGTAGCAGGCGAGCGATTCGGCGTAGTTGCCGAGGATGAGGTTCAGCTCGGCGAGGCTCATCGTCCCGGCTATGTCATCCGGAGCACGCCGCAGGAGCTCGCCGGCCGCGTCGATCGCCGCCTGCAGGCGGCCCTCCAGCCGGCGCATCTCGGACAGGCTGCGCAGCGCGGTGACGTCCGCGGGTGCCATCCGGGCGGCCTCGGATAGCTGGCGATCGGCCTCGTCGACCGCGCCACCCAGGTAGGCCACGTGCCCGAGGCTGACTCTGATCCCCGAGTCGGCCGGATCGAGCTGGACGGCGGTGCGGAGCGCATGCTCCGCGCCGCCCAGGTCAGCCGAGTTGAGCCGGGCCATGCCCAGGTCCCGCCAGGCGGCGGCGTCGGCCGGTGTTTGTTCCACGAGTCTTCCCAGGTAGGTTGCGGCCTCATCGAGGCCAAGCTCCATGGCCGCGCGCCCCGCGATGGCCAGCAGCCCCGGGTGGTCGCCGCAGCCGTTCAGACCCTCGCGAGCGAGCCGGTAACTCGCCTTGAAGTCCGCCGCGTCGAAGGCATCTCGGGCCCGGTCGGCAAATTCCAGCATCGATACGTCCACGCAATCCCTCCTCGTTCACCGGCCGTGCCGGGCCACTAAACAAAGGACATAAACACGCTTCACAGACAACGTTACGGCTTACCCTGAAATGGCCCAAGATGTTTAGGCAATGGAGGTGCGACATGAAAAACCGGCCACCGGGTGGCCATGTCGGCGAGCTCGATGCTGACACGGTTAACTACCTGGCCGGCCAGCGCATCCTCACGCTGGCCACGGCGAGCGGACGGGGTTTGCCGCACGCCGCAATGTTCTGTTATGTGAACGACAAGTGGACGTTCTATGTCTGGACTCACCCGGACAATTTGACGATCCGGAATATCGGCGCCAACCCGGCGGTATCGCTGACCATCGGCGAGTACCCGGCGGGCAGCCCGCAGGCCAGCGGAATACAGGCCGCCGGCCAGGCCGCGATCGTGCTCGACCCGGCGGAAATCCGGCAGGTCCATCGGCTGTTCGCGGCGAAGTTCCCCGGCCTGCTCCCGGACCTCGTGTTCCTGCGGGACCTCGTGTTCCTCCGGATCCGCCCGGCCGATCTCACTTTCGTCAGTAACGAGGCCGAGCCGACCGCCTTCAGCTGCGATCCGGTTTACAGCGTCTTCAGCGCCTTGCCTGCGGAGCAGGTGGAGACGATCGCGGCCCGCCTCGGGCAGGTCAGGTGGCCGGCCGGGACGACCATCGTGCGCCAGGGGGCGCCGGCCGGGAAGTTCTTCATCATCGTCGACGGGAGGGTGGAAGTGGTCCGCGAGCACGACGGCTCCGAGCAGGTGGTAGCGACCCTCGGACCTGGGCAGTTCTTCGGCGAGATGGCGATCCTGCGCGACATGCCGCGGACCGCCACGGTGCGCGCGGTCACCCGCGTATCCCTGCTGACCATGGACGACGAGACATTCCGGTCACTGGTCGCGCAGTCTCTCGGCGTCACCGCAGACTTCGACCAGATAATCCGGACGCGGATGTCGGGGCTGGCCAGGAGTTCCGGATGACCGCGGTTTCTGATGCCGCCACGGCGGTGCAGGCCCCGTTCGGCAAGCGTGAGCTGCGGGACGTGCTCGGGATGTACGCCACCGGGGTCACGGTCATCACCACCCGGGGCGTCACCGAGCCGTACGGCATGACGGCCAACTCCTTCACCGGAGTCTCGCTGGACCCCCCGCTCGTGCTCGTCTGCGCCATGAGCCAGGCGCAAGGCGCGGCGATAATCTCCGGCAACGGGCACTTCGCGGTGAATGTGCTGACCGCGGACCAGGAGGCGATCTCGCACTTCTTCGCCTCAAGGAACCGGCCTCGCGGCCCGAATGCCTTTGCCGAGATCCCGCATCACAGGCTGGTAACGGGCGCACCGATCATCGATGACGTGGCGGCATATCTGGATTGCCGGCTTGTCGCCGAATACGAAGTCGGCGATCACACGATCTTTATCGGCGAGGTGCTCGCCCTCGGGGCCGAACCGGCCGCCCGGTCACCGTTGCTTTTCTTCTCAGGCGGCTACAGGACGCTCTGAACTCGGGACGCCGAATCGGTGCCGGAGCCGGCGCTGGAATCGGTACTGGCCGGACGGGGCAAGACGACAGGAGTACCGTAGATAAAATGAACTACCTTGACTTTTTCACCTTGGTCATCGTGGGGTTCACCAGCTGCGCGGAGTTCGGTTCCTACGCCTTCGTGCACCCGGTCATCCGCCATCTCCCTATCGAGCACCATCTGGCCGTGGAGCAGGGCCTGCTGCGCACCTTCGGCCGGGTGATGCCGGTCCTGATGACCGGCTCCGTGGCACTGGGCATCGCCCACGCCGGCATCGCGCACGGCCACGGCGGTCCGGCCATCTGGCGCTGGCTCGGCGCGGCCTCCCTGATCGCCGCGCTGGTCTCCACCATCATCGTGAACGTCCCGATTAACCTGGCGACCGGCAAGATCGACCCGGCCGCTCCGCCGGCCGACTGGCGGTCCATGCGGAACAGGTGGGAGATCTTCCAGGGCGTTCGCTCCTGGCTCCTGCTGATCGGGTTCGTCTTCATCTGCGTCGGGTTCGCCATCGGCTAGGCGTGCTGGCCGCGGGCTGTTAGCTCGCCAGCGCGGCCGGCTCCTTGCGGGTACGCCGCCGCGACCAGCGGTCCCTCATCCGGATGCTGGCCGCCATGAGCTGTGCCACCGGTCGCGGCATCGCGGACTTCGGCACCATGCCGAGCTGCTGGCCCATCCCGAGCCGGTCGGTCTCCTGCCACCCCTCGACGATGTGGCCGTCCTTCATGCGCACGATGCTGATCGCCCAGAGCGTGGCTACCCGGCCGGTGGCGGGGAAGCCGTTGAAGTCGCCGGCGTGGGTGCCGGTGGCGCTCCACCTGATGACCACGATGTCGCCTTCCGCGACGATGTCGTGGACGTCCATGACGAAGTCCGGCATGCCCTCGCTGATCCGCTCCATCGCGACCTTGACGCCCTCGCGGCCGGGGGGCAGATCGCCTTCCCGTACCTGGTCGTGGAAGACCGCGTTCTCGTCCACGATCTCCTCGGCGAAGGCCCAGTCTCCGTCACCCCAGGCTCGCTTCAGGTACTGCTCGATGACTTCCTTGTTCTGCTTCGGGGTCATGGTTACCTCCATAATCTGGCGCGGGTTTTCCCGTCGCCGTCAGCTCACCGGGGGGCCGGCGGCCCGGGACAAGGTGGCGTGGCTGTGCGCGTCTAGCTCAAGCAGCCCGGGTGTCACTTTCGGCCCGATAGTGCGCAGCACTGCTGCGTTCAGGGCCGGGCCGAACCGCCCGCCCCAGGCCGCGGACCCGCCCACCTGCCGTGACGCCAGCACCAGCGGCAGGGTGACCGATCGCCGGGCTCGCTCGTAGTCGCGCAGCGCGCCGATGACGGCGACGCCGCCGGACAGGTGGTCGGCGAGCGTGACGGCGTCGGTCAGCGAGGTACCCGCGCCCTGGCCGAGGTTGAACGTCATGGCGTGCGCCGCGTCGCCGAGCAGCGTGACCCGGCCTCTCCCCCAGGTGCGCTGCAGGGACCGGTCAAGGGTGTCGCGGCGGTGAATGGTGTCGGGCGGCGTGGCCGCAAGCAGGCCCCGGACCGTGGGCTCCCAGTCACCGAAGAACGTGGTGAGCGCCTGGTAGCTGCCTAGCGAGTCACCCGCAGGTCCTTCCGGGGCGTTGCGCACGCACCACCAGCACACGCGGCCGCCGCCGAGGTGGAAGAAGGCGAACCGCGCGCCTTTCCCGTGCAGCACCCGGAACACGCCGGCGGGCGCGCCGGCCTCGTTCTCCGCGATACCTGACCAGTGCGCGTAACCGGGGTGCCTGGCCGGCTCCAGGCCATGCAGATGAGATCGGACCCGGGAATCCAGCCCGTCGGCACCGACCAGGACGGCGCACCGCTCCGTTCGCCCGTCGGTAAAGGTCGCAGTTACTCCCCGGCTGTCCTGGGACATGCCGCGGAAGGTCGAATTCAGCGTCAGGCTTTCCTCGCCGAGTTCGTCGTAGAGAATGTTGAGAAGATCGGCGCGCCGGATAGCGAGGGGGGCAGCGCCGAGGCTGCGCCCGCGGGCCGCCATATCGAGGCTGTTCAGCACGCGGCCGCGGGCATCGCACATCTCGAAGCGGGCCAGCCGGTGACCGCGCGCGTAGGCCTGGTCCGCCAGCCCCAGCCGGCCAAGCGACATAGCGCCTGCGTACCACAGGACATAGCAGCCGCCGTACTGGGTGGCCTGCCGTGACCGGGCCTCGTGGACCTCGGGCTCAAGGCCGGCCCGGCGCAGGGCGATCGCCGCCGCCGTGCCGCCGACGCCCGCGCCGACAATGAGTATTCTCCGGTTACCTACACGCATATCATGCCTCCGGATCAATCGGAACGGGCGGTGGTTTAATTCGGCCGGAAGGACGGGCCGCCGAGGTCGGGGACGCTGCCCGGACGGCCGAGATCGGCCGCCACCATCGCCGCGACCGCGCGGCCGGAGGTGAGGGCGCGCAGTGAGGACGTTCCTTCCTCGGACCAGTGACCGGACAGGAACAGCCCGTCCAGCGGCGTCCGGTGCGCCAGCCGCTTGCTGGCCGTCTGGGACGGGATGTTCTCCCAGCCGTAGGCCGCGCCGCCGCGGTTGCGGGTGTAGTGGTGCAGCGTGTCGGGGGTCGCGACCTCGACGGTCTCGAAGGCGTCCCTGACGCCGGGGATGCCCTGTTCCACCGCGCCAAGCAGGGCGGTGGCGAAGGAGTCACGGACCTGTTTCCAGCTGCCGTCCGCCCGGGCGGGCGCCAGGCTGGTCACGATGGCGAGGTGGGTGCCTGGCGGGGCCAGGGAGGGATCCACGAGGGTGGGCACGCTCAGCCAGATCCCGCCGGGCCGTGACTGCTGTATGCCGGCCCAGGTCTCATCGTGGTCCCAGCTGGCGAACACGAAGTTCTCGTGGGCCAGGCCCAGTTCGGCGGGATCGGCGTGGAGCACGCCGTAGAGCGCGAAGGCGGACGGGGCCAGGCAGCCGCGGAGCAGCCGCTGGCGGAGCCGGTCAGGCAGCAGGTCCCAGCCCACCAGTTCCCCGAACGTCTGGGTGGCGTCGGCGTTGGAGATCACGGCCCGGGCGCCGATGACCTGCCCGTCGGCGGTCCGCACGCCGGCCGCGCGGCCGTCGTCGACGACGATCTTCGTCACCTCGCTGCCGAGCAGCACCTCCCCGCCGTTCTGGCTGACCGCCGCGACCAGGGCGTCGGCCAGGGTCTGGAAGCTGCCGAGCGGGTAGTAGGTGCCGGTGTGCAGGGTCTCCAGCATCTGGTTGAACAGCAGGAACGACATCCGTGAGGGAGGCGAGCCCACGTACGGCCAGATGCTGCCGATGGCGGCCCGGCAGCGCGGATCGGTCAGGTACTCCTCCAGCACGTCGTTGAGCGTCGACATGCGGTACTTGAATACCAGCGGCGCGGCCGACATCGCGTCCTCGATCCCGCGCGGTCCCACCTTCTGCGGCAGCGCCGCGAGCTGGGCGAAGATGTCTCGCCGCATGTCGAACAGGCGTGCGAGCCCGGCGGCATCGGCCGGGAACAGGCGCTGGTGCGCGGCCAGGAACTCGCCCCGGCCGGGCACGGCGTCGATGGTCACGCCGGGGAACCTGGCACTGTAGGTGTGCCCGGTCGGGGCGAACGTGACCTGGTCGGCGACACCGAGGTGGGCCAGCATCTCGGGGGCGAAACCGCGGGGGCCGGCGTCCATCGTGAAGTGGATGGCCGGGTCGAAGACGTAGGGCCCGCGGCGGAACGCCTGGGCGTACCCGCCGGGGTGCTCGTTCCGCTCCACGACCGCGACGCGCAGGCCCGCCCGGGCCAGCAGGGCGGCGGCCGAGAGCCCGCCGAGGCCGCTGCCGATGATGATCACATCACGGTCAGCGGCCGCCGTGCCGTTCACGGCTGCGGAGCCGGGGTCGGAGCGGTCCAGTCGCAGACGATCCCGGCGTAGATCCACTTGGTCGCCTCGACCCCGATGAGCACGACCCGCTGGCCCGGCTGGATCATGCCGGTCCGCCAGGCGTGGTCGAGGAACAGCGGGACGGCGGCGCACCCGCAGGCGCCCGTCTGCGCCAGGTTGTCGAAGATCCGGCCCTCGAGCGCCTGCCACTGCGGCGTCAGGATGCCGGCTTCGCGCATCGAATCCAGCATCCAGCCGACGTTCCCTTCCGGGATCAGGCACCAGTCCGCGTCCTGCGCCGCCAGCGAACCCGCGTTCAGCGTCTCGGTCAGCGATTCGGCCACCATGACCGGCGTGAACTCCCCGGCGCCCACCACGTCGACCCGCAGGTCGACCATGCGCTTGGACCGCTGCTGCTCCAGGATCGGCTTGTGGGTGCCACCGCCGGTGGCCTGGATGCCGGGCTTGCGGTGTCCCCCGATCGCGCGGGTGACGCCCGGCCGCAGGCCCTTGTCGCCCTCCACCGCCGTGACCACCATCGCGCCGGCCCCGTCACCGAACATGTACAGCGGCATCCGGTCGCGCATCCGGATCTTCTCCGGCTCGGTCTCGAGGAAGACGGGCGCGAGGGCCGGCGAGATCGCCTCGCTGCCGATCACCAGGGCGGTCCGGTTGCGCCCCTGCTCGATCCACATGCGGGCCAGGTCGAGGCCCTGGGCGCCGCCGGCGCCCGCGGACCGGATCTCCAGCGTGGCGCATTTCTCCAGGCCCAGCATCTCCTGCACGAGGTTCACCGTGGGGGGCAGGGTGTAGTCAGGCGTCCCGGTCGCGAGGATCATCAGATCCACCTGACCGGGCTCGAGGCCGGCCGAGTCGAGGGCCGACTTGGCCGCCTTGAAGGCCATCCCGGAGTTGCTGTCCAGATGTTCGCCCGTCTCCGGATCGATCATCCAGTAACGCTGCTCGATCGACAGGCCGTCGAGGACGTCGTCGGGCAGCGGTCCGACGAGCTTGGCGATGGTCTCCGTGCTGATGGGCTCGCCCGGCTGGTAGCCGCCGGTCCCGATGATCTGCGCCTTAGGCATGGCTGGTTCCTTCCTGGATGGCCCGGACGGCCTGGATGACGACGCCCGGCTCTATAGGGCCGGCGTCAGGTCCTTGCGGACCTTCCCGGCCGCCTGGATGGCGTATACGGTCCGCAGCGCCACCTGGTTGCGGACGGCGCACATGACCGGAGCCTCCATCAGGCTCATCCGGTTGACGATCCGCGAGGTCTTGACGAACCCGTTGGCACGGTCCCGGCGCCGTTCTTCGTAGTCCCGCAGCCCGGCGACCGGGTCGGCGGCCCGGCGCAGCGTGCCGGCCAGGCAGATCGCGTCCTCGATGGCCTGGCCCGCGCCCTGGGCCATGTCCGGGTACATCGGGTGGGCCGCGTCCCCGAGCAGGGTCACGCGATCCTGCCCCCAGCGCTTCAGCGGGTCACGGTCCACGATGTCGGTGCGCAGGATGGCCGCCTCGTCGGTGGCCTCAAGCATCCCCCGCACGTGCCGCGGCCAGCCCCGGTACCGCTCGGTCACCGCCGCCTTGCTGCCGCCGGCCGGGTCCTTCAGCCGGGGGGGCGACTTGACCAGGCTCAGCCAGTACAGCCGCCCGCCGCTGACGTGATAGTGCAGAATGCGCGCGCCCGGGCCCCAGTAGATGCACATCTCGCCGACCGGCATCTGCGGGCTGTCGTAGTCGCAGATGGCCCGCCACGCGGTAATGCCTGAGTAGTGCGGTTCGGTCCAGCCGTGCAGTTGCTGGCGCACGACCGATTTGATGCCGTCGGCACCCACCAGGATGTCGCCGCGTTCCTCACCGCCGCCCGCGAGCCGGACGACGACCCGCCGGGGGCTCTGCTCGAAACCGACGCATTCCGCGTCGAACCGCAGGACGCCGTCCCCGAGCGCGCCAAGCAGCGTGCGGTGGAGCTCCCCCCGGCTCAGGCCGACCGTGGGCGCGCCCAGCTCGCCGCTGACCTCGCCGACCCGCAGGACTCCCAGCGGGCGGCCTTGCCAGGACAGGTAGCGATGCGCGGTCACCGGGGTCCCGGCGGCGGCGACCGCGTCGGTCATGCCGATCGTCCGCAGCGCCTGCAGCGCGTTGGTCCACAGGTGGACGCCCGCGCCGACCGACAGGTTCTCGGCCGACTTGTTCCGCTCCAGGACCACGACGTCCAGGCCGGCCTGGCGCAGCGCGACCGCGGCGGTCAGCCCGCCAATTCCCGCGCCGATAATTATCACCCTGGGGTTATCCACGACGGGCTCTCCCTTGTCTAGGCCTGTCTCTGCCGCAGCGGGCTTTAGTGAATCAATTAATTACGGCCGCGGCGGCGACCAATACGAGCGCGGCCACATCGCAGCCGACGCGCACGCTGTGCAGCCGAACCCATTTCCTGCGCCAGGCTCGCCAATCAGTCTCTGGTGTTTCCGCGGTGGCCGCAAGCTCATGGTCGTTGAGCGGCCGCAGCCCGACGAGCGTGATTATCAGCATGCCGACCAGGGCACATCCGGCCGTAATGAGCAGCGCCGACCTGACGTTATTCAGCCCGATTCCGGTGGCAAAGGTCACAATGATGGTAATTGGCATGAAAACCGGCATCAGCTGCCCCAGCTGCCGGGTGATCGCCTGCGAGCCCGGCAGGCTCTGCGCGGTAGGCAGCCGGTCGAGCGTGACGTGAATGATGAGCGCGCACAGCTCGTTGCCTGCCAGCAGGCCGACGAGCAGGATCGCGCCGAAGATCCCGATTGCGGCGATCGTCATGACAGGTCGACCTCGATGGCCACCCGCCCTGCGGCGATGGAGCGCCGGATCTCGTCGTCGCTGACCCGCCCGTTTTCCTTGGCCAGGCCCGCGGGCCGCGAGTACGAGGGAATCGCGTCGACCAGCTTCCGCAAGATCGCGGCCGACTGGTCCGGGTCAGTCACCGGCCGGGCCCGGCCGGCCACCGTGCGCCCGCGCAGCAGCAGGCGGACCGGTGCGCCGCCGGCCAGGTTGCGGTACCAGCGGGAATCGGTGGACAGCAGGATCTGGTCGCCGTCGCGCACGTAGGCGACCGGCGTGCGGTAGGTCTTGCCGCTCTTGCGCCCGGTGAACTCGATGATGGTGTACTTGGAACTTACGATCGCATGCAATGGCGATCGCATGATAATCGTCGGGAACGTGTTAACGAGCTTACTAGGCATGTGATCATCTCCAACGCGCTTATTCGATTTGCTATCCGCTTACCGGCGGTATATTTTCCCCGCGAAGGCGCTCCAGAAACGATCGTATCTCGGCGGCGACAATTGCGGCATCCTCCGCGTGCAGCGCATGGCCCAGGCCCGGCAGGAATACATGGTCCCCCGCATCGAGCAGCCGGGTAGCGCTTTTCACGTCGGCATCGCTCATCAGCGCGCCCCTGGCGGCATCGCCCTGGATGAGCAAAGTGGGGCACGAAACCCTGGCGAGCAGCTCGTCGGGTTCGTAACCGGTCAGCATGCGCCCGGCGCGGAAATGCGTCATGACCTCCGGATCGAGCTGGTCCAGGGACTTGGCCAGCGACCGGAGCGCTATGGGCAGGTCGGCCAGGTACGACACGACCAGATCGGGATCGAGGTTCTCCGGGTAGACGGCCGAGTCGGCGATGATAAGCGCGCTCACCAGGTCGGGACGCTGGGCCGCGGTCATGAGCGCGATCCAGCCCCCCAGCGAGTGCCCGTACAGGCTGACCGGGGCCCGGCCGGTCGCCTCGATGAACCGGATGGCATCGGCGGCGAAGTCGCGGATGTCGTAGTGCCCAGGCGTGCGCGCCGACGTGCCGTGGCCGCGCAGGTCCGGCGCGTACTGCTGGAACTGCTCGCCCAGCCGGACCATCAGCGGCTGGAATACCTGCCAGCGGGCGCCGAGGCCGTGCAGCAGGACCAGCGGGTCGCCGGCCTCGCCTGCTTGCCCGTACGCGAGTTCCGGACCCTGCCCGGCCAAGATGTGCTCCGCCGGGCGTGATCGCCTCACGATGACCGCTGCGTCGCGGGCGCGACCGGGCGCAGGACGATCGAGAAATGCGTGCCGCCCAGCGAACTGCTGGTGATCAGGGCCGGCCCGGGGTACTCGCCCCTGGTCCAGCCTTCGATGGCCAGGGCGGCGCCGAGCGAGGCACCGACGCCCATGGGCTCGCCGGTGAACATCCGGGGCGCGAGGATCTCGGGTCCGCCGCCCGCCCCGAACAGGCGGCCAAGGGCCCGCTGCTCGGCCAGGTCGGCGAGCTTCAGGCCGGACTGGGAGGACCAGACGGCGGCGATCTCGGCCCGCGCCAGGCCGGCCTGCTCGAGCGCCAGCCGCATCGAGCGTTCCAGCCCCCGGCCGTCGAGGTCCCACCGCCCCACGCCGAGCCCGTCGCTGGCGATGCCGTACCCCAGCACTTCCGCGAGGCCGCGGGCGCCGCGCTTGTCCGCGCCGGCCTGCCGCTCGAGCAGCAGCGCGATGCCCGCTTCGGACAGGCCATAGCCGTCCGGAGCCGCCGACCCGATGGCGCGGTACCCGTCGATAACCGCCTCGGTCAGCGTGTCCGCGCCGATGGCGAGCATCGCGTCGGCCTGGCCGCGGGCGAGCACGTCCATGGCGTAAACGATGGCCGACGCGCCGGCCGCGTGGCCGGCGGTGAGCGTCGTCGTCGGCCCGACCGCGCCGATGTGCATCGCCACCTGCCCGGCGGCGGCGTTGTAGACGGTGTTCGGGAAGACCGCGGGGTTAGCCGCCCGCGGGCCGTCCTCGAACAAGGGACGGGAGAAGAGCTCCATCGACTCCATCGGCCCGACGCCGGTGCCCAGGATCGCCCCGACCCGGCCCCGGTTGCCGTCGCCGATCTCCAGCTGCGCGGACGTGAGTGCGAGTTTGGAGGCCACCACGCTGAATACGCCGAGACGGTCCATCCGGCGGCGCACCTTGGCGGACAGGAAGGGGCCGGCGTCGAGGTCGACGCGGCCGATCCGGGTGCCGCCCTCGTCGGCCGTGCAGTCGCGGGCCGCCGCGACGGCGTCCCACAGGGCCGCGGGGTCCGTGCCCGCGGGAGTGAGCGCGCCGATGCCGGTGACCACCACCCGCTCGTGTCCGGGCTCAGGCGGCGCGGCCGAGCGGCCCCGGGTGAGCACCACCGAGGCGTTGGCCCCGCCGAAGGCGAAGTTGTTGGACACCGCGACCTCGGTGCGCAGCGGACGCGCAGTGTTGGGGACGTAGTCCAGGTCGCAGTCGGGATCGGACTCGGTGAAGTTGGCCGTCGGCGGGGCCAGCTGGTTCTCCAGCGCCTTCATGGCGACGATCGCCTCGACCGCGCCTGCCGCGCCGAGCAGGTGGCCGATCATCGACTTCGTGCTGCTGACGGCGGTGGACCGGGCGTCAGGGCCGAGTCCGAGCTTCATGGCCTTGGTCTCGGCCGGGTCGTTTTTCGCGGTGCCGGTGCCGTGACTGTTCACGTACCCGACATCGGCCGGGCAGACTCCGGCCGCCCGCAGCGCGCCCTGGATCGCGCGGGATGCCCCGGCGCCCTCCGGGTGCGGTGCCGTGGGGTGATATCCGTCGGCCGACAGGGCCAGGCCCGCGACCTCGGCGATGGCGGCCAGCCCGTACCGCTCCGCGAGATCGGACCGCAGCAGGACAACCATGCCGCTTCCCTCGCCGAGGGAGAGCCCCGTCCTGTCCTTGGAGTACGGCGCGGCCGGCCGGGGAGACAGCGACTCCAGCGAGTTGAAGCCCGCCACCAGCACGTCGGACAGCGCGTCGGTGCCGCCGGACAGGACCGCGTCCGCCTGTCCCGAGCGGATCAGGTCGGCGGCGTACCCGATGGCGTTCGCGCCGGCCGCGCACGCGGTATTCACCGAGAGCACAGGGCCGCGCAGGCCGAAGGCGCCCGCGATGGCCTCGGCGATCGCCTGCGGCGGGACGAAGAGCAGCAGCCGGGCGTCGGCTGCCTCGCCGTGCATCCGGGCCTGGTACCAGTGCCTGGCGCTCAGCAGGCCCGCGTTGCAGGTGCCGAGCACCACGCCCCAGCGCTCGGCCGGGATCGGGGCAAGCACCTGGCCGCAGCTCGCCATCGCCTCCTCGGCCGCCACCAGGGCGAAATCCAGGGCGCGATCGCGGAACCCGGCGGGATAGCCGGCATCGTGCCGGGCCCGCGGCTCGGCCTCGACCTCCCCGGCGATGGCGGTCCGGTATCCGCTCATGTCGAGATGGCGGACCGGACGGATGGCGACGCTGCCCTGGCTCGCGCCACGCCAGAGATCCTCTGCCGTGGGGCCCTGCGAGGTAATGGCGCCGACTCCGACAGCTACTGCTCGCACTGGCTGACCCTCCGCCATCACGATCGACTCCTTGTTTCGTTAGCCTGCTGATGCGTCGGGCTAGGCCGCCGCCTGCACAAGCAGGGCGACGTTCTGCCCTTCCAGGCCGCGCGCCACGGCCAGCGCGTGGCTGACCTGTCGTTCGCGCGCCTGGCCAGGTACCCAGTCGATCCCTGCGCAGCAGGGATCGACGTGCTCCAGGTTCAAGGTGGGCGGGATCAGGTGCTGGCGGACGGCCAGCGCGGCGACGGCCACGCTGAGCGCCCCGGCACCCGCCCCCAGGTGGCCGGTGGCCGCCTTCACGCTACTCGCCGCGATCCGGCTGGCCGCCGGGCCCAGGGCCGACCGCAGGGCGGCCGCCTCGCTGGCGTCGCCGAGGGCCGTCGCGCAGCCATCAGCGGCGACATAGTCGACCGCGTCGGGGCTCACCCCGGCTTCGCCGAGCGCGCTGCCGATGGCGCTGGCCAGGGCATTCCCGTCGGGCGCCGGGGTCACGAGAGCGTCGATCTCGAAGCCGGAGCCCATTCCGGCCACTTCCGCGTAGACGGTCGCACCGCGCTGGCGCGCCGTGGCCTCGTCTTCCAGCACGACGAACGCCGCGCCCTCGCCGGGCACGTACCCGTCACGATCGCGGTCGTACGGGCGGCAGGCGCCCGTCCCGAGCTCGTTGCGGCCGGACATGACGCCGAGCGCGTCGAACTTCGTCATGCTCCACCACGACGTGGCGTCATCGAATCCCCCGGCGACGGCGGCGGTCGCCTCGCCCCGGCGGATGGCGCGGTAGGCCCGGCCGATGGCCGTGACGCCGGCGTCGCCTGTGCCGGAGAAATAGGTGTTGGTGCCGCGCAGGCCGTGCGCCTGGGAGATGTAGAAGAGCGAGGCGGCCTGCAGGCCCTCCACGTAGAAGAGGGGATAGAACTGCGCCGCGCCTTCGGTGCCCATGCGCGTCACGTCCGCGGTCCCGTCGGGGTTCCGGCTGACCAGGACGGCGTCGATGACCTTCGACGGTTCGGAGATTTCCTTGTTGCCGCCGATGAACAGGCCCGCCTTCGCGCTGTCGTGGTGGTCGAGCACGGCACCCGCGTCGCGGATCGCCAGGGCCGCGGCGGCCACCGCCAGCTGGTCGTCGCGAGTCATGTTGCGCAGCAGGCGCTTGGGCACGAAGGCGGCCGCGTCGAAGCCGGCGACCTCCGCACCTAGTTGCGTCCGCAGCGACGAGGCGTCGAACCTGCTGATCTTCCTGACCCCGCTCTGGCCGGCGACGAGCGCCCGCCAGGTCGCCTCGGTGCCGGTTCCGAGCGCCGTCACCAGGCCGATGCCGGAGATGACGACCCTGTTCACCGGGCACCAGCCAGTTCGGCGGGGACGAAATGGAGGGCGCCGATGGTGGTGACGCGCTTTCCGGCCACCCCCGCCCGGGCCGTGCACCTGGCCCGGGCGGCCGCGCACTCGGCCAGCTCCACCGTCAGCTCCAGGACGTCGCCGGGCTGCACGAAATGCCGGTAGGACACCTTCTCGGCTTCGGCCAGGCGCCACTGGACCTGAGTCGATTCCCGCAGCAGCAGCTCGCCCAGCCGGGCCAGGCTGCCGAGGATGATGACCCCGGGCAGCACCGGCATCCGCGGAAAATGACTATCGAAGATCGCGAGCGTGCTGGGCACATTGAGCACCGCCTCGGCTCGGCGGCCAGGTTCGACGGCGCGGATCCGGTCAAAGCCGATCAGCTGGCCGGCGGGCCGCGCCTGGGTCATCGCGGTCTGGGTCACCGTGGTCTCGGTCAGGGTGTCGGACATCAGGCATGCACCTTCCGCACAATCAGGCAGGCGTTCGTTCCGCCGAAAGCGAAGGCGTTCACCATCGCGAATTCGGTATCTACGGCTTTGGCGGTGTTGGGCACGTAATCCAGGTCGAGCTTCGGCTCTGGATGCTCGAGGTTGATCGTCGGCGGCGCTAGCCCTTCCCGCAGGACGCCAAGCGCACCGAGGAGGCCCACGCCCGCCGCGGCGGCGGTCAGGTGACCGACCATGGACTTCGCCGAGCTGATCGCGATGTCCGGCGCGTGCGGACCGAAGACGTCCTTGATCGCGAGCGTCTCGCACAGGTCGTTGCCCGGCGTCGAGGTGCCGTGCGCGGCGATGTAGCCGATCTGCTCGCGGGAGACGCCCGCGTCCTGCAGGGCCCGGGCCATGGCGAGCGTGACGCCGCCTCCGTCCGGCGGCGGGTCGGTCATGCGGTAGGCGTTCATGGTGGCCGCGTAGCCGACCAGCTCGGCGTGGATGGTCGCGCCCCGCTCGCGGGCTCCGTCGAGGTCTTCAAGCACGAACATGGCGGCGCCCTCACCGAGCACGAACCCCGACCGGTCGCCACTAAACGGCCGGGACGCCCGCGTTGGTTGATCGGCGTGTGCGGTGGTGAGGGCGCCAAGCAGAGAGAAGCCGAGGACGTCCAGCCAGGAGATCAGGGAGTCGTAGCCGCCCGCGATCATCATGCGGGCATCTCCTTCCTGGATGCGGCGGTAGGCTTCGCCGATCGCGTGGCCGGATGCCGTGCACGCCGTCGAGACGCCGAGCATCGGGCCCGCGCAGCCTGCCGATTTCGCGATGGCCGCGGCCGGGACGTTCTGGTCGCGCTCGAGCACGTGCTCAGGCGGCTGCCGGTAGAGCGGGAGCGGCTCGCGGAACCGGTAGAAGATCTCGGCCAGCTCCGCGAGCGACGGACGGCCGGCCGTCGCGCCGACGCTGACCCCGCGCTCGCGAGGCGGATAGTGATTCCCGCCGATCCCGGCATCGGCCATGGCCTCCTCGGCGGCGGCCACGCCGAACGCGCCCTGGCGGGACAGGCAACGCTTCGGGCCGGAATCGCTGATGCGATCTGCTGGCTCGAAATCCCGCACCATGCCCGCGATGCGGACCGGGAACGACGACGCGTCGAAGGTGGTGATCGGGCCGACGCCGCTGCGTCCGGCCTTGAGCCCCGCCCAGGTGGCCGGGGCGTCATTGCCGACGGGCGTGACGGCACCGATGCCGGTGATGGCCACCCGGCGCTCGGCCCGGCTCACGATCGCGTCAGCATGCTCAGCATGCGTCCCGAGTCCACGGGATCCTCCAGGTCATCGGCGTCGATCAGGGCGCACATGATGTCGTTGGCCGCCATGACGGGCGTGCCGTCGACGGCCGCGCTGCCGGAGAGCACCGCCACGTCCTCGCCCATCGATTCGACGACGCCGTCCAGGACAAGCACGTCCCCGGCGCGCACGTCGCCGAGGAAGCGGACGTCGCCGATCCGGAGCAGGGCAGCGCGCTTGCGCCGCTGCGTCGACAGCATGATCAGCCACGTGCCGGCCTGGCACAGCGCCTCAAGCACCAGCGGGGCAGGCATCACGAGGTCACCTTGGGAAAAGAATTCCTCGCTGCCGGACACCACCTTGCGGCCTCGCACGTGGCGCCCGGCCTCGAATTCGTCTATCCGGTCAATCAGGTGAAAGCGCATTGATCCATCGCCTTCGTGCCATCGCCCCCGGCAAGCCGGGAGACATCCGCGTCATGGCCGCGCACCGCGGCTGCCTGCGCGATCGCCAGGCCGGCGGTGTGCGTGAGCGAGAGACAGACCTGCCGGAAGCCGCAGGCGTCCGCCCGCGCCGCCACGGCGCCGCCCAGGCTCACGACCGGGCGGCCTGCCTGGTCATTGGTGACCTCGATGTCGGTCCACCGCATCCGCGGGCCGAGCCCGGTCCCCAGTGCCTTGAGCACGGCTTCCTTCGCGGCGAAGCGGGCGGCCAGGTGCTCCGCGCGGCGGCGTTGGCCGGCGCAGCGGGCCAGCTCGGCGGTGGTGAACAAGCCGGGAGCGGCGCCCGGGTGCTCGCGCAGGAGCCGGGCGAAGCGGTCCACGCTGACGAGGTCCACCCCGATGGCCACTTCGCAGCAGGTCCGCTCACGAACTGACTGTTGCGGCACGCGACGCCACCAGGTCCACGAGGTTCTGCACGGTGAAGTAGCTCATGACCTTCTCGGGCTGAAGCTTCCCGTCGAGGTCCAGGTCGACCAGCTGCGGCATGACGGTCTTCAGCTGGGCCATGCCGACCGGCGTGATGACGTCCTTTTCCTCGTCCCCGAACTCCTCGTCAGGGATGCCGCCCTGGACATAGCTGGCGAGATCGGAGGCCTGGATCTTCACCCCGGTGGTCCGCTCGAGCCGGAAGAGCATGTCGAGCAGGTCGATGGACTCGGCGCCGAGCTCGTCGAGCAGCGTGGCGTCGGGGGTGACCTCGTCTTCGTCCAGGCCGAGCGCCTCGGCTACTGCCTCGCGCACCTGCGGGAAGAACTCTTCGTTTGCCATTTCGTGCTCCTTGTGTGCTAACGGCGCGCTGGTAAGCAGCGCTTACCTCGTCACTGATCGTCGTTACTCGGGGCGCCCGAGCCCCAGCTGCGCGCTGCCGCCGCCATCGACGGGAAGGCACGCGCCGGTCATATAGGCAGAATCCGGGCTGGCCAGGAAAAGAGTCAAGGCAGCGACGTCTTCGACGTTGGCGAACCTGCGCAGCGGCAGCTGCCGCTTTATGCCCTTACCGCCCTTGTCGATCAGGCCGGCCACCATTTCGGTCGGGGCGAACCCCGGCAGCACGGCATTTACCCGGATGCCGAAACGGGCCAGTTCGACCGCGGCACACCTGGTGAACGCGTTAATCGCGCCCTTGGAGGCCGAGTAGTTCGCCTGCCCGATCCAGCCGCGCTCGCCCATTACCGACGAGATGTTAATGATCGTGCCCTCGCGCTGCGCCATGAAGTGCGGCAGGACAGCCTTGGTGCCGTTGAAGACGCCGCCGAAATTTACATTCATGACCGACTGCCAATCGGCCGGCTCCATGTTGAAAATCAGGACGTCTTTGACTATGCCCGCATTATTAACCACAATGTGCAGGCCGCCGAGCGCCGCAATCGCGCGCTCGGCCACCTCAGCTGCGGCGGCGGCGTCCGAGACGTCACCGGCGATAGCGACGGCCTTGCCTCCGGCCGCCTCGATCTGGCGGACTAGTTCGTCCGCCTCGGCCTGGCTTGACCGGTAATTCACGGCGACGCTCGCGCCCGCACCGGCCAGGGCGAGACAAATTGCCCGGCCAATTCCTTTGGCGCCGCCAGTCACCAGCGCGACCCTACCGTCGAGGTTCATGTCGTTCGATCTCCTCAGCCTCGTCCGACGTAAGACCGCGCACTTGCTGGCGGGCCGTTATTTGATCTTCACGGCAGCTCTGAATCCCGCCGCATAGAGATCAAATATTCCTGCTTAATTACATTTCACGAAGGTCTTCAACGTATGATGCCCGGCCAAATCGTGTCAACGGTGAAAGCCACGTCACGGTATCTGTTCAGGCCCGCGGGCGGCATTTCCTGGCTGAACGCGTTCAAGCTACCTGGCGCCGCCGCGGGAGCGCCGGGCCACCCTGACACCACCACGGCCGGGACGAGTGACGCAGACACCGGGTTAATACCTCCTATTCCGGCGGCTTTCAGGCAACTGTTGGACCATGATCGATAGTGCCCATCCCCAGGGCCGTGCGCTGGCCGCCGTGCTATTCACGGACATCGTCGCGTCGACCGCATTGCGTACTGAACTCGGCGAGGAGGCAGGCGACGAGCTTCGCCGGGCGCACGACCGGCTCGTCGACGAGGCGACCCGGGCGCACGGCGGCTCCGTCGTCAAAGGACTCGGCGACGGGGCGATGGCCGTGTTCGTCGGCGCCTCGGAGGCGGTGGAGGCGGCGGTCGCGGTGCAGCAGGGCGCGGAGCGCCTGGGACGCCGCGAAGGCAC
This sequence comes from uncultured Actinomycetes bacterium, assembly GCA_963739615.1. Taxonomy (GTDB): domain Bacteria; phylum Actinomycetota; class Actinomycetes; order Streptosporangiales; family Streptosporangiaceae; genus Palsa-504. Next base: position 142,177 of record CAVUBD010000022.1, on the reverse strand, counting down.
GCCGGCTCCGCTTGAGCTCCGGATCGGCGTCAGCGTCGGCGAGGTCGCCTGGGAGAACGGCGACTGCTTCGGGACAGCGGTGATAGAGGCATCCCGGCTGTGCGCCAGCGCGGCCGAGGGCCAGATCCTCGGCAGCAACCTGGTCCGCGTGCTGACCGTCGGCCGCCTCGGATCGCTGTTCACCTCGGTAGGCGCCCTGAACCTCAAGGGCCTGGCCAAGCCGCTGGAGACGGTCGAGGTGTTCTGGCGCCGGCAGGCCGAGGAGACCATCGCCCCGCTGCCCAAGGCCCTGGAAGGCGGTGGCCGGCTGCCGCTGGCGGGCCGCGCCGCGGAGCGGGAGTTCCTGCTCGTCGAGTGGAAGCGAGCCACCGCAGGCGGCCAGCAGGCCCGGGCCGCGGGTCCGCGCATCGTGCTGGTGTCCGGGGAGCCCGGCGTCGGTAAGACCCGCCTGGTGCGTGAGGTCGCCGCCGAGCTGAACCAGAACGCGGCGGTGGTGCTTTTCGGCCAGTGCGACGAGGAGATGGGGGTCTCCTACCACCCGTTCGCCGCGGCCCTGGTCGAGTTCGTGGCGGCCTGTCCCGACGATCAGCTGCGCAGCCTGATGGGTCCGCTCAGCGGTGAGCTGACCGCGATCGTGCCGACGCTTGGGAACAGGGTGCCCGGGCTGCCCGAGCCGCTGCACGCGGAACCGGAGACCGGGCGCTACCGGCTGTTCGAGGCGGTGGTCGACCTGCTCGCGGCGATGTCTGCCTCGGCTCCTGTGCTCCTGGTGCTTGACGACCTGCAGTGGGGTGACGCGCCGACACTGCAGCTGCTGCGGCACCTGCTGCGGTCGAACGAGCCGATGCGGATGCTGGTGGCGGGCACCTACAGGGACACCGACATCGGGCGGGCCCATCTGCTGGCCCAGCTGCTGCCTGACCTGCGCCGCAGTAACCGCGGTAAGAGGCTGTCGCTATCCGGCCTTGACCAGGACGGCGTGGCGGCGATGGTGGCGTCGGCGGCCGATCGTGAGCTGAGCCCGGACGAGCTCGAGTTCGCGCACCGGCTGGCCGCGGAGACCGGCGGGCACCCGTTCTGCATCGAGGAAGTCCTGCTGCACTTCGTGGAGACCGGCATCCTGCAGCGCCAGGGCGGCCGCTGGACGCTGTCAGGGATCTGGGCCGGGCTCGGCATCCCTGAGGGGGTCCGCGAGGTCGTGCTGCAGCGGCTCGCCCGGTTCCCCGCGGCCACCCACGACGTGCTGGCCACCGCGGCCGTGATCGGCCAGCAATTCGACGTGCGGCTGCTGGCGGCGGTGGCCAACGGCGGGATGGCGATGGTGGTCGAGGCCCTGGAAGCCGCGGAACGGGCCCGGCTGATCCGGCCGGTGCCCGGCAACGCGAACCGGTACGAGTTCGCGCATAAGCTCATCCGCTCCAGCATCTACGAGGACATGCCCACCAGCCGCAGGCGGTGGCTGCACCGTGACGTGGGGCTGGCGCTTGAACAGCGCGACGGCAACCACGAGCGGCTCAGCGAGCTGGCGTTCCACTTCGGCGAGGCCGCCGCGGTCGGCGAGGGCGACCGCGCCGTGGACTATGCGCGCCAGGCGGGCGACAAGGCGGCGACCATGCTGGCGTTCGAAGTGGCGGCGGCCCACTACGCGCGGGCGCGGGCCGCGCTCGAGCTGTCCAGCCTGGACCCGGTGCTCGCCTGCGACCTGCTGCTGGCTGAGGCGGGGGCGCTTTCCCGGTCCGGGAGCGACGAGTTCCGTGAGGCCGCGTTCGCGGCCGCGGACGCGGCGCGCGATCTGGGCGACGCAGCCCGTCTCGCCACCGCCGCGCTGTTGTTCCTGCACTTCGGGCCCGCCGATCCCACCGTTCACCTGCGCGAGGTCGCCCTGATCGAAGAGGCGCTCGAGCTGCTCAACGAGGCCGACAGTCCCTCCAGGGCGCGCCTGATGGCCGGGCTCGGCGCCGCCCTGACCGCCTCGGGAGCGGAACCGGCCGGGACGCTGAGCCGCAAGGCGGTCGCCATGGCCCGGCGGCTGGGCGATCCCATGGTGCTAGCTCAGGTGCTGACCAGCCACCATACGGCGCTCGCCGACCTGGACAGCGACGGCGAATCGCTCCTGGTCGCCCGCGAGCTGGTCGCGCTTGGCGACGTGCTCGGCGATCCCGAGACCACGTTCGTCGGACAGATGTGCTGTTACGCCAGCCTCGTTCGCGCCGGTGCCGTCGTCGAGGCGGATGCCGCCCTGGAAACGGCCGACGCCCTGGCCCGCGAGCTCCGCCAGCCGATCTTCGCCTTCCATGTCCTGCGCCTGCGCGCGGCGCAGGCGCTGCTGGCGGGCCGCATCGCCGAAGGCGAGCACCTGTCCGAGGCGATGTGGCAGAAGGGGCGGGAGACCGGCATCCCCGGCCCGGTCCTGGACGCGATGCTGATCGGCTTCCGGCTGTCGGCGCGGGAACAGCAAGGTCGCCTCGCCGACATGGACGACGAGTTGTCGCAGCTGGTGGACGGGCAGCCGGGCTGGCTGCTGCCGACGGTCGTGCAGGCCAGGCTGCACTGCGCCGCGGGCCGCCCGGCCCTGGCCCAGCCGCTCTTCGACCGCCTGAAGGCGGACGGCTTCGGCGGCATTCCGCGTGATCAGGGCTGGCTCGAGACGGTCATCCACCTGTCGGGGATCAGCCGCGCGCTACCGGACGCCGACGCGGCGGCCACCTTGTACCAGATCCTCAGCCCCTACGCCGGCCAGAACACGTTCACGCCGGTGGGCTCGGTCGGCCCGGTCGACGGAGCACTCGCCATGCTCGCCATGACCATGGCCCGCTATGAGGACGCCGAGCGGCATTTCGAGGCCGCGGACGAGCTCTGCAGCCGGCTCCAGGCGCCCGGCTGGGCCGCCTGCGTGCGCGCCAGGTGGGCGCAGATGCTCCGGTCCGCCGAGCCGGGCGACAGCGACCGCAGCCTGACCCTGGCGGCCCAGGCGCTGGCCGACGCGGAAACCCTCGGCCTGTCCGGGCTGGCCGGCGAACTGCGCGAGCTGGCCAGGTAAGCCCGGCTGACTCAGGGCACGCGCAGCTTCAGGGCACGCGCGGCTTCAGGGCACACGCGGCTTCAGGGCACGCGCGGCGCGGACAGCGCCGCCAGCAGGCGGTCCACCCGGCGCGCCTCGCCGGTGCTGTAGGCCCGCAGATCGGGGGCGATCTTCATCGCGAACCCGCCTAGCACCCGACCGGGACCGACCTCCACGAAGGTGTCATATCCGTCGGCTACCAGCCGGTGCATGGTATCCGTCCACCGGACGGCCCCCGCTACCTGGCGCTGCAGCGCCTGGCGCACCGAGGCTGCCGTGGGCACGTAGTCGCCGGTGACGTTCGCCACCACAGGCAGCGCCGGGTCGGTGAACCTGACGGCATCCAGGGCAGCACCGATCTCGGCGTCGAGCACCGACATCAGGCTGCAGTGGAAGGGAGCCCCGACCTTCAGCGGGACGACCCGGGCGCCTGCCTGCGCGGCCAGCTCGCAGGCCAGCGCGACCGGCTGTGCCGCTCCGGAGATCACCGTCTGCTCGGGCTCGTTGTAGTTCGCCGGTTCCACCACGCCGCGGCTGGAGGCCCTGGCCTGCTCACACACCTGGTCGACCTGCTCAGGCGGCAGGCCGATGATCGCCGCCATCGCGCCGGGCGTCTGCTCGTTCACCCGGGCCATGAGCTCACCGCGGCGCCGCACCATCGTCAGCGCCTCGGCGAACGTCAGGGCCCCGGCGCAGACGAGCGCCGAGTACTCGCCCAGGCTGTGCCCGGCGGCCGCACGCGGCTCGAGGCCGGCCTCCCTGAGCAGATCCAGGATCGCCATGCTGACGACGAATATCGCCGGCTGGGTATTCTCGGTGCGCCGCAATTCAGTGTCCGGGCCTTCGAAGCAAAGCCGGGAGAGCGGAATCTGCAAGATGTCGTCGGCCCAGTCGAACCAGCGCGCCTTCAGTTCCGGGTAGCGATCGATGAAATCCCGGCCCATGCCGACCTTCTGCGAGCCCTGTCCGGGAAAGAGAAACACCGTGCCCGACATATCCGACCTCCCTAAGCCAGCCTGATCTGCACTCGACCATCATTGCTGACCGAGCGGCCGGGAGCGTTATGCATACCGCCAATTAAGCTGATTTCAGATCTTTGCGTGACACCATGCCCCCTATCGGGGGTGGCATAACACACGATAGCGACCAGCGCCAGCACCGGGGCGCTGGTCGCCGTCAGGGGCTGCGGAAATTATTCCGCCACGGCCGCGTTGCGCTGCTCGAGCGCCGCCGCAAGCTCGTACCATTCATTGCCGCAGGAATAGGCGACGTTAATCATAGACTCGATCCAGTGCGGCGGGATCGCGTCGATGACGCCGCTCCAGTCTGCGATGCCAATCGCACGCGTGTCGAACCAGCGCAGCAGTACCCGTCCGGACTCCGCATAGCGCAGGGCGGGATCTTTCACGATGCGCTCCCGCACCGCCTCCCAGGCCAGCGGCTTGCTGCAACGCCGCCTGCGCCGGGTGGGGTTGTGATCGAGATGCGATGAGGCTGGCCGCTCCGGCGCGGCGGTCTGGCTGTGCCCAACGCAGTCCTCGCCGCGCCTGATCCGCTCCCGCACGTTGTGCGCGGTGCCCAGTGATATCCCGGCCTCTCGTGCGACCTCGCGCAGCGAGGCGTCGGGCCGGGCCGCCATGATCTCGCTGGCGCGGCGCCGCCCGTCCAGGGTGCTCGTCGGACGGAGCCTGCCGTCGCGGCCGAGCCTAACGTTCAACTGCTGCGATTGGACGGTTGAACGCTCGCGGATCGTGCCGACCGTAGTGGCGGCCAGGCCGACGATAGCCGCGATTGCCCGGTCTGACCAGTACGGGTACCAGGACAAGATGCGCATCGCGGCGGCTTCGCGATCGGCCACCGACAGCGGCAGGCCGTGGTCGGTATTTGCCTTGACGGCCAGCAGGAACGCGTTCTGCTCGTCGGCGTCGATGAACTCAGCCCTGATCGTCTGGGACCCTTCGAGCCGGGCCGCGCTGAGCCTGTGCATTCCGTCGATGACCTGCATCGTCCGGCGGTTGACAAGGATCGCAGGCAGGTCAGGCAATTTCTCGCGCAGCAGATGCGTATGCCCGGTGTCCTCGCCTGAGGTACGAGGTGAGTCCGCGGGCAGGAGCGAATCGATCGGGACAACCTCGGATTGGCTGGGCCCCTTCGCCGCCTGCAGGATGGGGGATGCCTGGACACCATCGTCAGCCAGCAGGGCCGCCTCCTCGAGCGTCTCGGTCATCATCAGCTCCTCATCCGCAGCGTGTCGTACCGGGTCAGCGTGCCGCTCGCCCGTTTTGCCCGCATCCGGCCCCCATCTAGCGTCCGTCGGCCTTGCCCGCCACGGCCATGGTCGCGCGGCGGGCCTGTATAACCCCTGTCGCGCGCCTAGCCTGCGGTTGATGCGCTGGTCTGCGCGGCGGCAAGCAGGGGCCAAGCTCGCATCAACCACGGGTGGAACTCCGGCGTAACCGGCCGGTCGCGGAGAATCGCTAGCATGTCGCACATGAAACTCCTCATCGTCGGTGCGACCGGCGGCCTGGGCCGCATAACCGTAGACGAGGCCGTCCGCCGGGGACACGAGGTCAGCGCGCTGATGCGTGACCCGGCGGCCGCCGGCCTGCCCGAGGCGGCGCTCAAGGTGCGCGGTGACGTGCTCGACCCGGCCAGCCTCGGGACCGCCGTGGCCGGGCGCGACGGGGTCATCTGCGTACTCGGCACGCCGAGCCCGCGCCGGCCAAGCACCCTGCTCGGCGACGGCACCAGCAACCTCGTGGCCGCGATGCAGTCGGCGCAGGTGCCGCGGCTGGTCTGCGTGACGCTGCTCGGCACGGGCGACAGCAAGCGCAATGCCTCGTTGTTCTACCGCTATGTCATCTTGAGGGTGCTCGCGCCGATGGTGCCCGATAAGGAGAACCAGGAGCGCGTGGTGCGCGAGAGCGGCCTGGAGTGGGTGCTGGTACGCCCGCCGCGGTTCGCCAGCGGGGCGGGCCGTCCGCCCCGGATAATGCGAGACGGCGACAAGGGGCGGGTCGGGCATATCTCCCGTCAGCAACTGGCCCGCGTCCTGGCCGACGCGGCGGAACGACCCGAATACGTAGGCCAGGCCATAGCCGTCGGCTCGTGACCTGCTCGCGGTCACTTCAGCACCGTACGCGCGAAATCGGCCCATTGCGCATCACCGACCTTTCGCCACCGGCTGGTATCACGGGCGGAAGTGCCTGGCTCGCGGCCGATGATGAACTGCCCCACGCACGGCTCGACGCGCCAGTCGGTGCCGAAGGCACGCGCCGCCGCCTCGATGCTCACCGAGCCGAGGGCGCACGGGGCGAGGCGCATGGCCGTGCACACCAGGTACAGGCTCTGGATCAGCACGCCGACGTGCATCAGCACCAGGCGGTACGGCAGTCCCTCGTATTTCCAGGACAGGCGGCGGAAGCGCGCGGTCATGGACAGCAGCAGCTGAGGGGTCTCGTCCATGGCCGCCGCTACCCGGGCGCAGCCCAGCAGCTCATCGACCGCCGCGCGATCCGCGCTTACCGGCTCGAGCCGGTGCCCGAGCGGGTCGTAGTGATACACCCCCGCGGCCAGGCCCGCGCAGTTCCCCGCGGTGGCGTAGAACTCGAGCTCGTAACACGCCCCGCCGCTCGGGTACGGGCGATCGCTGAGCTCATATCCCGCCTGCTGGCCGCCGGGGATCCGGTGGTCCTCCTGCTCCACGGTGATCAGCGACCGCACTCGTGCCGTCCGGTACAGCAGGTCGCCAAGCTCCGTGACCGTCACCGGGCTGGCATCGTGGCGCCGCATGGAGCGGCGTCCTTCGATGGCGGCCGTGAGCGTGGGATCCGCCTCGCGCAACTCCTCCCAGCGGGGCCGGTGGAGCTCGATGTACTCCTGCGCCTGCGATTTGACGACTGGCTCGGCCGGCGCGGTTGCCCCGGCCGGGTACGTGGCGCCGAAGTCGTGATCATGGCGCCCGAGCGTGCTTGAGCTGTGAAAGAGCAGGTCCGTCGGTGACCAGCCGATCAGGGCGAGATCGGCGTCCTCCGCGAAGACCGGCAGGTCCGGCGTTGCCGCTTCGGCCTGGACAACCAGTCCCGTCGCGGTGAGATACTCGAGTGCGTCGGCGGTGACCTGGCCGATCGGCGGCGCGCTGGCTGCGAGCGCGGTCGGCGTGATGGGGCTGCCCAGCGACGCCATCAGCATCACCGCCTCGGCCCGGTGCAGCAGGACCCGGTGCAGCGCCAGGGGCGACTCGAGGTAGTAGGTGCTGCCGTCGGTCCGCAGCCCGGCAAAGGTCGACAGCCGGATGGGGATGTCCGCGGCCAGCGGCACCGGGCGGAAGCGGGATCGCACCGTGAGCGGCACCACGGAAAGCAGCGGCTGTCCGGCCGGCAGGCTCAGCGAGCGGATAATCAGCGGCTGGAACTCCTCGAGAATGCGGTAGAGCTCGGTCCGCTGCGCGGCCGGCGCGCGGCCAGCCCCGGTACCGCTGAGGGCATTCTCCAGCGAGATGGGTCCGAGCCGCATCCGCTCCAGCGCTTCGCGCACGACGGCTGACGGCCGCTCGACAATGACTTCTCCCCAGCGCCCGCGCAGCCGCAGCGGGCTGTCACCGGGGCCAAGCTCGACGCTCACGTCTTCGCGCAGGGACCACAGCTCGGACCGCTTCAGCGAGGGCCCGGCGCGGTCGGGGTCTGATCTCATCGGCGAGCTCTCAATCTGAGCTGGTCACACGTACACCGGGATTGGATTCAGCTCGGCGTATCCAGTAGGCCGGGGCAGCCTGCCCAGGCGGACGGGAACGTCGAAGAGGCGGCCGGGAGCGAACCGCGGCCAGAAGTGACGCAGCCCGGGTGCCACGACCTTGACGACGGGCATCTTGACGTCGGGACGGGTCTGGTCCGCCACCAGGATGTCCAGGCCGGCCCGGCGGGCGACCGCGCAGACGCCGTTGAGGCCGGGCTCGCGAGCGGGACACCCGTAATCGGCGGCGGTCCGCGGGGCCTGCCCAGGCGCAGCGACCAGGTAGGGCTGGCTGGCCGTGGTCGCGTTGGTCCACCAGGACAGGAGATGGGGATTGTCCGCGCCGTATCCGCGGCGGCGGTCCCGGGAGCCGGGGGCCGGGGGCAGCAGCTGGCCGAGTTCGGTGAGGGCCCGGCGAAGCGCTATCCGCGGGTCGAAATGCGCGCCGAAACCGTACATGATGTCCTCGGCGGCATCGCCGGTCCGCCGGGAGACGGCGGCCATGACCGGGATGCCGAGATCCGAGGTAACGTCGAGCACCCAGACCTCCCGCCCGAGCCGCCGGTACATCCCCGGCAGGGCGGCCAGCCACGGGTCCTCGAACGATTGCAGGCAGACAGCGGGCTGACGGGTGCGGTTGTACCACCACAAGGCGACGGCGTTGCGCTCCACGAGCTCGAGGAAGGCGCGGATGATGGCGTCCTCGAGGCTGGCGCCGGCCGCGTTGCCGTTGGAGTCGGCCCCCGCGCAGGCGGGCCGGTCCTCGGCTCTCGGGTAGTAGTACAGCATCGTCGTGGGCAGCAACCGCTGCTCGCCGGCGGGCAGCGACCAGACCGGGGTCCAGTCGATCACCTCGGCGTCGTCGAACGGTTGCGGCACCCGGTGGAACGGCGCGCAGACCGCGTTCCACCGGGTACGTTCGTCGAACTGGCGCTGATCGAAGAGCAGGCAGGCATGGGGGTGCACGGCCTGGGAGCCGAAACTGCGCAGGCTGCCCCGGACCACGGGCTCGTCACCTTGACGGGTGCCGCAATACCGCTCGATGGCCTCGCCGAGCGCGCTGGCCTTGGCCTGAAGTTCGGTGACGCCCCGGCCGCCGCTGGGATGCCGCGATCCCACCTTGAGGCCGGCCACGGTGCCGGCGGCCAGGGCGCGGTTCCGGCCGGACACGAACGCGTACTGGAACTCGGGGCAGCGTTCATCGCGCCGGAGCTCGGCCACGATGCCGGTGACCGGGTCCACCAGGTGGCCGTAGTCTGTCAGCACCTGATCGGGGGCGGCGTGGGCCCCGCCGACGGCCGGCCCCGCGCGAGCGACGTCGGGTGGCGTGCGTCCACTGGCGGCCATCAGGCCCGGATTACCGCAGCCGCCGCACTGCGGACGCCTGTGCACGGCGTGGCGGCTGCCGCCCAGGCTGAACATGTCGACGATGCGGATCGCCTGCTGCCCCTCGTCCCGGACGCCGGCCAGCCATTTGGCCACTTCAAGGACCGCGAGCTGGAGCGCTGCCGCGCGGCTGGCGGGTAGCGACGCCTGCGGCGCGGCGGGAAAGGCCCGCGGGCCGAGGACCCGCCGCAGCAGGTGAGCTTCGTCCCGGCTCCCCTCCAGCCTGGTGGCCAGGCAGGCCCAGCATGGCCCGGCACCAGGCCGGAACACCGGGCCGATCCACGATTGCGTGCCAGCCGGCCTGACCAGCAGCCAGGGGCGCCCGCTAGCCAGGTGCCTGGCGTTGACCGCGGCCAACCGCGGGTCCAGGTAGTCCTCGCACAGCACCACGCTGACGGTGGCGTCCTCGGTGCCCGGTGCGCAGCACGCCAGACCGGACTGGGCGCACGCGGCGGTCGCGGCCGCCGCGTCGGTGCTCCCCAGGGCCACGATTTCCACCGTGGCGGCGCCGATCGCGCGAGCGGCTTCATCAGCGGGCAGCCCGGCCAGGGCCCAGAAGGCCGCGGCCGCGGCGTCGCCCCCGGCCACCATGCCGGGGGCGGGCATGCCGGGGGCGGGCATGCCGGGGGCGGGCATGCCGGGGGCGGGCGGACAGCGGACGTCGAGCAGGTCCGCGCTTGACAGCTGCTCCAGCAGGCTCTCGACCTCGGCCGCCGCCAGCTCAGCCGATACCTCCCGGGTCAGCTGGGCGGCGCTGCGGGTTCCGTCGAGGAGCGGGGCCAGCCGCTCTGCGTACGGTCCCGACAGGACGGTCACCCCACGTTCGGAGATGAGATAGACCGCCTCGGCCGGGACCGTCTCGACCCGCAGATGAGGCTTGAACCCGACTAGCGGGCTGTCGGCAGGGTCCATGACGAGCTCCGGTACCCATCGTGACCGGGGACCGGCAGGGCGGCGCAGTCCGCCCAGCAGATCTGGCACGCGTCCGGCACGCCTGCGGCGGCGAGCTCGGCGAGGTTCTCTATCACGAGGTTCTGCTGCATCATGGGGTTCGGCTGGCCTGCCGCCGAGCCGGGCACCGGCCCGTCATCGAGGCAGACGGCGCCGGTGGCCACTGGCGGCAGATTCTGGCTTGTTTTCATGATCTTGCTCCTTTAGGGATGGCGCGTTACTTGAAAAAAGCTTGCGTACGCCCGGCGGCATATCGACAGTGCCTGCCTCACTGAACTGCCGTGAATTATTCACATGGCGGAGGGCGAGAGTTCCAGGAGCAATTATTCAGGCCCCGGGCATGAAGTATTCATGGTCCTCGTCGTGACGCGATCACTGGAAACTCGGTTACCGCTAGGGGCATGCTCAAGTAACCGTGATCCATCCGCTGCCGGCCATGAGGAGACGAAATGCAGGTCAATCCCGGACGGATAAGCGTTCAGGTGCTTGGCCCGTTCGCGGCGTTCCTTGGCCCGCGGACGGTGACGCCAACCGCGGCCAAGCAGCGCCAGATCCTGGCCCTGCTCGCGCTCAATGCCGGACGGGTCGTCACCGTGCCCACGCTGACCGAGGAACTCTGGGGTGACGCTCCCCCGCGCAGCTCGGCCACGACGCTGCAGACATATGTGCTGCACCTGAGGAACCGGCTGGCGGCGGCCGGGCCAGCCGGGCGGGAAACCAGGGAGTTCCTCAGCACGAGGCACTCCGGCTACCTGCTGGCGGAGCGATCGTGCGAGACCGATGCCGAAGAGTTCGAGCGGCTGGCCCGCCTCGGCCGGCACGCCGCCGAGGCAGGCGATCAGCGGGCCACTTCTGACCTGCTCGGCCGCGCCCTAGCGCTATGGCGCGGACCCGCCTTGGTCGACGTCCCCGTGGGGCAGGTCCTCGAACTGGAGGCGGCGTCGCTCGAGGCGGCCAGGCTCGGCGTGCTCGAGCGCCGCATCGAAGCCGACCTGGCCCTGCGCCGCCATGCCGACCTGGTGGGCGAGCTGACGCTGCTGGTGGCGAAGAACCCGATGAACGAGAACTTCTGCAGCCTGCTGATGACGGCGCTCTACCGCTCCGGCCATGTCGGCCGGGCGCTCGAGGCGTTCCGGCGGCTCCGCACCGTGCTCAGCAGCGAGCTCGGCCTCGAACCCTGCCCGCGGCTCCAGCAGCTCCATCAGGCCCTCTTGTCCGGTGATCCGGCCCTGGAAGCCGACGAGAACTTCGCGCCGGCCGGCCGCCTGGCCCAGCGTTGAAGGGCCGCGAAAGGCATGAGGAACGGGTGAAGAACCGGGGCCAGATAAAGCTACTAGCCGGTAAGAACGACCGGGTCGGGTGGGCGTAACCTGACTTTAACGCCGCCGCCATGCCGCTTTGCCGGAAATACTAGTACTATGCCCTTAAGTGACACTCTACCGTCGGCTCCGAGCACGTCGCTGATGGCTGACATAACATAGGGGAATATATACCTGGCCGCAAGGCGCAGACTGGCTGGTTGACGGGGCCGGCGCCGGAAACGTCGAATTCCATGACCGATCAAACTGCAATCGATTTCCGTCAGGGCACGCCAGCGCCATCGAGCGCCGATGAATCTTACCCGAGCCAGCGGCTGGCCCGCATAATCCTGCTGACGGTCCTCGGCGGTTTCGTCGCGGTCGAGGCGATCAATGTCTGGCCAGCCCAGGGACCCTCGCAGGGGCTCGTCAGGACGGTCGGCATCATCGCCATCTGCGTGCTATTCACCTTGCAGGTCCTCATTTCCTCCCAGGCCGCAACCGAATGGTCGATGCCGCGGCGGGTGGCGGTGCTGCTGGCCCAGGCGCTGGTCACCTACCTCCCACTGCTGGTCCTGGGGCGCGAGTGGGGCGGCATGGCGGGATGGCTGGCCGGATCGATCCTGCTCCTGCTACCAGGCGTGATCGCATGGGTGCTGTTCGCGATCGTTATCCTCAGCATGCTGGTGGGGTCCCTGATCCTGGGCCTGGACGCTTACAGCACGGCGTACCTGACGGTGGCTAGCCTGGACACCGGCCTAGTGGTGTTCGGCCTGTCCCGGCTGACCCTCATCATCATGTACCTCAAGGCGACGCGTATTGAACTGGCCCAGCTGGCCGTGATCAGGGAACGCATGCGTTTCGCCAGGGACCTGCACGACCTGCTCGGCTACAGCCTGTCGGCGATCACCCTCAAAGCCGAGCTCACCAGGCGGCTGGTGAACAGCAATCCGGCCAGGGCTCGCGATGAGCTGGCCGAGCTCACTGACGTCGCGCGGCAGGCCCTGGCCGACGTGCGCATAGTGGCCAGCGGGTACCGTAACATGTCCCTGTCCAAGGAGGCGGCAGCGGTCCTTTCCCTGCTCTCCACGGCGGGCATCGCCGCCCGAGTGGAGATCAACTGCGGGCCTCTCGACGAGAGAGTCGATACCGTGCTTGCGACGGTCCTGCGCGAGGCGGTGACCAACATGCTCAGGCACAGTGCGGCGCAGAACTGCACGGTCGAGGCCAGCACATGTATAGATGCGGTCAGGTTGCAGGTGACCAACGACGGCGTCCCGTCGTCGGCAGCGGCCGGGCGAGACGGCGGCGGCCTGGAAAACCTGGCCTTGCGGCTGGAGGCTGTGGGCGGCAAGCTGAGCGTAAGCCGGCACGAGGGCCGATTCGACGTGCTGGCTACCGTGCCCATGCCGGTCACTCCGACCCCGGTCCTGGAGCAAGATTGCTCACATTGAAAATCCTCCTCGCCGAGGACGTGGCCATGGTGCGCGGCGCATTCGTGGCCCTTATCGAGCTCGAATCCGACCTGAAAGTGGTGGCGGCGGTCGAAAATGGCACAGATATAGTTCCGGCGGCACGCGCCTGCCAGCCCGACGTGGCGATTATCGACATTGACCTGCCCGGGCTCGATGGTCTCTCCGCGGCGGAGCAGCTGCATAATGAACTGCCCGCCTGCCGGACCCTGATCGTGACCAACCTGGCCCGGGCCGGGACGTTGCGCCGGGCGCTGGCGGCCCATGTATCGGGATACATACTCAAGGATGCCCCGCCCGAGCAGCTGACGGCGGCGATCCGCCGGGTCGCGGCGGGGAGCAGGGTCATTGACCCGCAGCTGGCCCTGACCGTGTGGGATGGCGGTCAGAATCCGCTGTCGCCACGCGAGCACGAGGTTCTCCGGCTGGCCGCCGAGGGCGCAGAACCGGTCGAGATCGCGGCCGCGCTGCACCTGTCGGTCGGAACGGTGCGCAACTACCTGACGACGATCGTCACCAAGCTCAATGCACGCAATCGAGTCGACGCGATCAAGACCGCTTATGAGGCGGGCTGGCTGCCGTAACGCCGGCTCCCGGGCGGGCCGTCAGGGCCTGGCATCGCCGACGGCCGCGCTGACCAGGTGCTGCGCATATGCCCAGAGCGGAGCCGGCATCGCGAAAGGCAACGGGTCGGCGGCCGGGCAAGAGCCCCGGTCCGCGATCGTGAGGGCGTGCACGCCGACGAGCCGCTCCATGAGCTGCTCCATCTCGCTGGGGCCCCGCGCCGAGGGCCCCCAAGCCGCCGCGACCAGCATCAGCGCTAGGCGCTCGGCGAAGTCAAGGCCGCGCAGATACCGGTCGAAGCGGTCGCGGACAGACAGGTCGCCGACGGCCAGCTCGTCCAGCAGCCGGCCGTGATCCTCCAGCCGGCCGGCGAAGCGTTCCAGCGGCAGGTGGCCCAGGCCGGCCAGCCGTGCCCCCGCGATGCGGACGGCGAGGGGCAGCAGGCCGCAGGCACGGACGATCCGCAGGGCGGCCGGGCGGGCCTGCGCGACCCGCGCCGTCCCGATGAGGCGGCTCAGCAAGTCCAGCGCCTCGTCCTCGGTGAACAGGCCGAGCGGGAAACGGCTGACTCCCTCAAGCCCGGACAGGGTGCGGCAGCTCGTGAGGATCACCGAGCAGTCCCCCGCACCGGGGAGCAGCGGCCGGACCTGGGCCTCCTCGGCCACGCCGTCCAGGATCAGCAGCAGCTGGAGGTCAGCGAGGCGGCTCCGCAGCACGGTGCTCCGGTCACGGACCGCCACGGGTGGCGGCTGGGGGAACGGCTGGAGCAGGCCAAGCAGGTCATCGATCAGTTCCGCGGACGGCCGGGGCGCGCCCTTCTCGTCACGCAGGGGCAGCATGATCGGGCCGTCGCGGAACTTCGGGGCGAGGGCGTGGGCGGCCTGCAGAGCGAGCGTGCTCGTACCCGCCCCGGGAGGCCCGACCACGGCGGCAAACCGGCGCAGATGGGACGAGGCGGAGACGCCGTGGCCGAAGAAGGCCAGCAGCTCGCCCATCACGTCCTCTCGCCCGGTGAAGTCGTCCGCCGCCCGGGGAAGCCCGGACGGAAGGGCCGCGGACATCCCCCCGCGCGCCCGCTCCGGCGTCCCGCCGCCGGGCCGGCCGGCGTCCTCGGGGAAATCGGAGAGATGGGCGACGACCTCGGCCGGCGAGGATCCACGGGGAACGGGGACCCCGGCGAGGTCCGGGGGGTCTTCGGGACCTGACGGGCCTGCGGGGTCTGACGGGCCTGCAGGGCTTGGGGGTTCGGCCCCGCGGGCCAGCGGCGGCGCGTTCAGCGCGGGATGCCCTGACAATATGCCCTGGTAGAGCCGCTGCAATGCGGGGCTCGGGTCCAGCCCGAGCTCAGCGGTCAGCAGCTGCCGGAGGTTGTCGTATTCGGCGAGCGCCTCGGCCTGACGCCCGCCGCGGTACAGCGCGGTCAGCTGGTGGCTGCGCAGCCGTTCTCTGAGCGGGTGCGCGCGGACGACGGCCTCGATCTCCTCAAGCACCTCGGCGTGGTTGCCGAGCAGCAGCTCGGCCTCGAACCAGTCCTCGTAGCCGGAGACCCGGCGGTCGTCGAGCCGCGCCGCCTCCTCGCGCAGCACGGGTGACACCTGCAGATCGGCCAGCGCCGGCCCGCGCCAGAGCCCGAGGGCCTGCCGCATGGAAGCCGCCGACCCGCGGGCGTCGCCGCGGCGCAGGGCCAGCCGGCCCGCCCTCGACAGGTCCTCGAATCGCAGCGCGTCCACCTCGGCCGAGGTCAGCACCAGCTGGTACCCGGACGGGTGGTAAACGAGCCGGCCGGGCAGGCCGTCCTCGGTGAGGAGCTTGCGGAGATGGGAGATGTAGACCTGGATGTTCTTGTGCGCCGTGCGCGGCGGACCGTCCCACCACAAGGCGTCGATCAGCTCCTCGACCAGGACCATGCTGTTGCACCGGCACAGGAGCAGCGCGAGCAGCAGGCGCTGCTTGAAGGGGCCCGCGTCAAGCTCGGTGGGGCGGGCGCCGTATTCGGCCGTCCGGAGCTCGGCCGTCAGGGGGCCCAGGATGTTGAGGGAGATCTGCACAGCGCCGTCCGTGTCGTTCGCGCATCATCCGGGCGGGGCCAGCAGCCGGTGTACCGAATCCAGGAGGCTGACGCCCGCGGCGCGGCGGTCGGCGCCAAGTTCGCCAAGGAGCCTCGCCACCACCGCCAGGCCGGCCAGCTCGGCTCCGTCCTGGGCGAGCAGCCTGCGGGCGTTGCGGTTACGCCTGATCACCCCGAGCGCGATGGCCGCCTGGGCGGCGAACAGGGTGAGCAGGTCCCCCGCCGCGAGCGGGCCGATCGTGGCGGGCGCCGGATCGAGCACCTCCATGACCCCGATGGCCTCCTCGCCGTGCAGCAGCGGCGCCGCCATCAGGGACCGGGGCACGTACCCGGTGGTTTCCGCCAGGTCCTTCGCGAACACCGGATTGGTCGAAACATCGGCGACCACCAGCGGCTCGTGCGCGCTCAGGACCCAGCCGGCGATGCCCCGGGAAGCCGGGAACCGCCGGCCGATCATGTAGCTCTCGCCTTCGCCGGAGACCGCTTCGAAGACCAGTTCCCCGGGCTGCTCATCGAGGAGGAAGACGGTCGCCGCCGCGGCTCCGAACAGGGCGCGCGCGGTGTCCACCACGGAATCCAGCAGTTCGGAATGGTCGCGTTCCGCCTCTCCCAGGAGTGCGGACGCGGCCGCAAGCAGATTGTGATCCTCGCTCATGCGGAACCCTTCACGTTGTCGGAAGTCAGGTAGAGCAGGCTCTTGACCTGGAACGGGGTCAGGCCCAGGTGCTTGCCCATGGCGAGCGCGCAGTACCCGGCCACGTGCGGCGCGGCGAAGCTGTTACCGGTGATCCTGGTGCGGATGCCGCCGAGCCAGGCGACTTCCACGTTGGTGCCGTAGCCGAAGAACTCCACCGGCGGGCGGGGGTTGTAGAGCACCAGGCTGGGATCGCAGACGGAGTGGCTGCCCACAGACACCACCGAGGCGAACCGCCACGGGAAGCTCTCCACCGGCGTATTGTGCGCGGCGGCCACCACCACGGTGCCCGTGAAGTAGGCCTGGTCGGCGAGGGCGTGCAGTTCCGCGGCGAACCGGCGGCGGGTGGTCGACAGGCTCAGGTTGACCACGTCGAAGGCCTGCTCCACGGCCCAGCGCAGCCCGGCGATGAACGCCTCGCCGGTGGCGGTGAGGCGCTCCCCGAGTACCCGGACGCTGTAGAGCTCGCACTCGGGCGCCAGCGAGCGGATGATGCCGGCGCACGCGGTGCCGTGTCCGCACGGGTCGCCGTCGGCAGCAGGCTCGACCGCGGGTTCACCGCCGGCCGCGCTGGTCACGGCGAAGGAACCCTGCACCAGGCCCACGTCGGGGTGGCCCGCCTCGATCCCGCTGTCCACCAGGCAGACGCGCACGCCCCGCCCGGAGGACCCGCCCCAGGCCCATTCCCTGGTGACTTCCCTGGGCCAGTCGGCCTGAACGGCGAGCTCTTCCGGGCTCCGGCCAAGGGTGTTCCAGGTCAGTGGCGGGCGTCCCGGACGGCGTCCGTGCAGCTCTGCTGTCCGCATGTCCGGCCTCCCTCGGGGATCCCCGGTCCCGGGCTCCCTGAAGGATCACGCTAACGGCTGGCACTCGGGCCAGACTCTAGCGCGCCTTGTATCTTGGTCGGCCGGGTATCCCGGCCGGCCGGGCACCGCCCGGGGCGGCCGAACGAACTATCCGGACGGAGCACCGGCGCCCGTTCGGAAGAAGAGAGCTTTTTTGACCGAACGACCGCGGGTATCACCGTCGGGCTGCGGATGCCGCCTGCGCTGGCCGGCCGGGCCGCTACTGCTCCGGTTGCTTGCGCATGGCGTAGGCCACATCGATGATCCCGATGATGACCCAGATCAGGGCCATCAGCATGATGGCGGCCACGCCTGGGGACCCCTTCAGCACGATCGCGGTCACCGGCAGGGTGACCAGCATGGACCCGAGAGCCACCATAAGGGACTGCCGGCCGGAGCGGTCGGCCCGCTCGGCCTGGATCTTGCGCCGTTCGGCCCGGATCATGCGCCTGGCCCGGCGACGCTGGTGCCTGCATCCCGCGTACCGGTCCAGCTGGGCCAGGATCCGGCTGTCCACCTCCGCCGTGACCCGGCTGTCGATCTCGGCCGCGATCCGCTTGTCGATCTCTGCGCCGATGCGCTCCACGAGCCCCTCGGCCAGTCCCTGGTCATAATCGGGACCGAGCTCCTGCAGGGCGGCCACCGAGGCGGCGATCTCAGCCTGGCGATCTGCGGCCATCGTGACCTCCGAACGTTCCGTCAACCCCAGCGGAAACGGTACGGCCCCGGGTAGACCGGCGGAATGCGGCTACCCCCCGTTTCACGTCCTGCGGTTTTCCCCACCCCGCGATGAAATCGCGCTTTCGCCATGACTGGCACCGGCTCGTCGGGAACGACCGGCACAATGACATGATCGGTCAGCGATGGGCCAACCGGGCTGAGGGCAAAGAAGGGGCGCCGATATGACGGAACGAGCATTGTCCGGCCGCAGGATCGTGGTGCTGGGCGGGACGGGCAGCCTCGGCCGGGCGGTCGTCGAGCGGTTCCGCTCCGACGGCGCGTCGGTGCTGGTGGCCGACACCAGGGCGCCAGCGGGTGCGGACCTGGAGTACGTCATCGTGGACGCACTCGACGAGTCCAGCATCGCCGCGGCGTTCGCCGCGGCGCCGCGGCCCCAGGCGGTGGTCAACCTCATCGGCGGGTACACCCCGCCGCAGCCGTTGTCCGACCTCGATATCGACGTGCTCAGGACGCAGCTCGAGCTGAACCTCGTGAC
The DNA here is from genome assembly GCA_963739615.1 of uncultured Actinomycetes bacterium. Classification (GTDB taxonomy): domain Bacteria; phylum Actinomycetota; class Actinomycetes; order Streptosporangiales; family Streptosporangiaceae; genus Palsa-504. Next base: position 123,891 of record CAVUBD010000022.1, on the reverse strand, counting down.
CGCCGCGACCGTCACCAAGCACGCCATGCCGGTGCTCGCCGCGCAGGGGGGCGGCGCGATCGTGCACGTCTCCAGCCGGGTCGCCACCGAGAAGGGCGAGAACGGCTTCGCCTACAGCGTCAGCAAGCTCGGCGTGCTGCGCCTGGTGGAGGCCGCGGCCGCCGAGGGCCGCGAGCCCGGGGTCCGGGTCAACTGCATCATGCCGAGCATCATCGACACCCCGGCCAACCGGGCGGCGCTGCCCCGCGCGCACCACGAGCAATGGCCCAAGCCGTCCGAGCTCGCCGCCGTCCTGGCCTTCCTCGTCTCCGACGACGCCGTCCTCATCTCCGGCGCCGCCATCCCCGTCTACGGCCGCGCGTAGACGGGACGGCCAGGCAGCCGGCTCGATGCTCCATCGAGCCGGTACGCGCACCCGCGGTTTCCGGGGTTCCGCGTCTTGTCAGTAGCTCGCGCAGTCGACGGAGCTGCGGAGCTCGGCGGCGCGGCGCCACGCGTCGATCATGCGGCGCTCGGCTTTGCGTTCCATTCGGCTGGCCCGGCGAAGCGTCCGCAGCTGACGTGAATGCCGCATTTGCTCCGCCAGTTTTATGCTGTCGCGAGTTCGCTCCCTCGCGAGCTGTTCCATGACATGCATCATTGACCACTCCGTTGTGCATCGTGTGCCCGGCCGGCCGCGCGGCTCATGTTCGCCGCGCGGCCGGAACTGGCTACCGTGGCTGGTGTCAGGCAGCCACGGCTCCCCGTGAGGTGGCCGCTGACGCGGCCACTGTGCTCGTGCGGCCGCTTACGCGGCCACTTCGGTCTTGCGTGGACGCCCCCGAGGGCGCTTGCGCGGCACGATCGCGCCTCGCATCAGCAATTCACCGCCCCAGACACCCCAGGGCTCCCTGCGCTCGAGCGCACCGGTCAGGCAGGCCAGCCTGGCCTTGCAGCCCCGGCACATCGCCTTCGCCGTCTCCACATCCTGCGGCGACTCGGCGAAGAACAGCTCTGGGTCCTCCGTGCACGGAAGATCCAGGCCTACCGGGAGCTCGGTGGCCGAACCGGCCACCATGAACTGGCCCGCCACGCTGACCTGGTCGAATACTTGCCTGACATCTGGCTCCTGCCGCGTCGCCATAGGAACAGACGCCTCAAACCCCGTTGCGTCCGTCCCGCCGACGGTGGCATCGCGCCACTGCATCGGTGCCATCCCCTCTCGCTTGCCGGTCCTGTCATCGTCACGCGATTTCTCGCCCGTCCGGGGGACCTAGGCCTTTAAATAGCTAAGACCGCGGACCCTGTGTGCGGGTCCGCGGCCTCAAGGGGAACTTCTGGCCGGTCTGGTTAGACCGGTTCCCTATTTGGAGGCGGACCCGATGCGCCCTCGCCGACGGCGTAGGCGCGAGTCATGTAGTTGTGGGTATTCGTCTGGCCGAGCAGGGCCAGGACGGTGTCCTGCTGCGTCGGCGGGGTCACGAACGCGACCTTGCCCCGGACACGCCGAACGGCGTGCGCGGCAATGGCGTGCGCGACAGCGGTGGACGGCCCATTGCCGTTAACGGCGGCGGGCACACTGGTCCCTGGGAGGCCGGCCAGACGCGGGCTGGAAGCACCCAGGCGCGAAGCCCACGACAGCTGGGGCGCTGAGTTGATGTACGTCACGTCGGGCACCTCCCTCCGGGAGTGGTCGACAGCTAGCCCACGGACATGCGAGAAGCCTAAATGCTGCCCCCGGCAACGGGCAACAATTTTTTGACCTGGGATTTTGCGAAAATAGGCCTGCGCGCGGGGGCGTCGCGCTGACCTGGGACGTTCAGGAACGGGACGTTCAGGGACGAGGCGGACCCGGCGGGCGGCTCCGGATCAGGCCCTCCTGCATGACCGACACCACCAGTTCCCCGGCCTCGGTGTACACCTCGCCGTGGGCCAGGCCCCTGGCGCCGTTCGCCACCGGCGAGTCCTGCACGTACAGCAGCCACCGGTCAGCCCGGAACGGCCGGTGGAACCACATGGCGTGATCCAGGCTCGCGCCCGAGGTCCGGCCGTCCAGCCAGGTCAGCCCGTGCCCGGTCAGCACCGAGTCGAGCAGCGTCATATCGGAGGCGTACGTCATCAGGCACACGTGCAGCAGCGGGTCGTCCGGGAGTTCCCCGTCCACCCGCAGCCAGATGAGGTTGCGGGTGGTGCGCAGCGACGGGTCGCGCGCGGCCTCGGCGGACAGCGGGCCGACCGACCGCAGGTCGATCGGCCCGAACAGCTTGGCCTGGGTGTCGCCGAGCACCCGGCGCAGCCGGTCCGCGGTCCGCTCCACCATCTCAGGCGGCGGCACGCCGGGCATCGGGTCGGCGTGCTCAGGACCGGGCTCGGGATGGTGGAAGGACGCCGACAGGGCGAAGATCGTCTCGCCGTGCTGGATGGCCGACACCCGCCGGGTGGTGAACGACCGCCCGTCCCGCAGCCGGTCCACGGTGTACACGATCGGCACCGCCGGGTCGCCGGGCCGGATGAAGTAGGCGTGCAGCGAGTGCACCGGGCGGTCCGCGGGCACCGTCCGCCCGGCCGCGACGAGCGCCTGCCCGGCCACCTGGCCGCCGAACACGCGCTGCCTGCGCTCGTCCGGGCTGCGGCCGCGGAAGATGTTCACCTCGATCTGCTCCAGGTCGAGGTGCTCGAGGAGCACGTCGAGCGCCTTAGTCATGCCGCCTCACAGTGCTAGCCCACCCATCGTCAGCGCAGCCATCGTCAGCGCAGCCATCGTCAGCGCAGCCATCGTCAGCCCAGCCGGATGCCGTCGAGGAAACGCGACCGCGGCCGGCCCGCGCCGCGGGCCCCCTGAGGTCCTTGGGTCCGGCCGCCGGGTGCCCGGGCCGGCGACCAGGACAGGTACAGGTGCTCGCGCGCCCTGGTCACCGCCACATACAGTAGCCGCCTTTCCTCCTCGATCGCGTCGGCCGTCCGGGCGTGCACGATCGGCATCAGCCCCTCGACCAGCCCGGGCAGCAGCACCGCGTCCCATTCCAGGCCCTTGGCCGCGTGCATCGACGCGAGCGTCACGCCGTCGACGGCCGGCGCGTGCCCCAGCTCGGCGCGCTGGGTCAGCTCGGCCGAGAAATCGGTGAGCGTCGCCTCCGGCCGCGCGGCGTGCATGTCGTCCGCGAGCTGGGCGATCGCCGCCAGCGACTCCCAGCGTTCCCTGGCCGCCGCGCCGCCCGCGGGCGGACCCTGGTTCAGGCCGATGCCGGTGAGCACGTGCCGGACCGAGGACGGCAGCGGGTCACGGCCCGCCCCGGCTCCGGCGGCCGCCGGGCTCGGCGCCTGGGCCGCGTCCCCGCGCGCGGCGCCGCGCAGCAGCACCAGCGCCTGGCGCACGACGGGGCGCTCGTAGAACCGCTCCGCCCCCCGCACCACGTACGGCACCCCGGCCCCGCCGAGCGCCAGCTCGAACCGCTCGGTGTCGGCGTTGATCCGGACCAGCACCGCGATTTCCCTGGCCGGAACCCCCGTCCCTAGCAGCGCCTGGATCTGGACCGCCAGCCCGGCCGCCTCCGCCGTCTCGTCCGGGTACTCGGTGAGCCGCGGCCGCGGGCCGGCCGGCCGCTGCGCGACCAGCGCCGCGCTGGACCTGACGAGCTGGTTGGCCACGGCCACCACCTGCGGCGTGGACCGGTAGTCACGCGCCAGCCGGACCACGGCCGCGCCGGGGAACTCGGCGGCGAAACCGGTCAGGTAGGCCGGCGTGGCGCCGGTGAACGAGTAGATCACCTGATGCGGGTCGCCGACCACGCACAGCTCGTCGCGGTCGCCGAGCCAGGCGTCGAGCAGGAGCTTCTGCAGCGGGTTCACGTCCTGGTACTCGTCCACGACGAAGTACCTGAACGTGTCGCGCACCTGGTCGGCCGCGGTGCGGTTCCCGGCCAGGATGGCGGCGGTGAGCTCGAGCACCGATTCGAAGTCGATCAGCTGCCGTTCGCGCCTGAGCTGCTCATAGCCCGCGTAGACGGCGGCCAGCTGGTCGGCGCCGGTCACCGGCGACCGGCCCGCCGCCGCGGCGGCCCGCGGGTAGCCGTCCGGGCGGACCTGGGTGACCTTGGCCCACTCGATCTCGGCGGCGACATCGGACAGCGCGGCACCCTTGCCGCCTGGGCCGTCCAGCCGGACGTCGGCCAGCTTGGCCGCCTCGCGGATCAGCCCGGCCTTGGCGTCGATCAGCTGCGGCGGCCGGCCCCCGATGACGCGCGGCCAGAAGTAGTTGAGCTGGCGCAGCGCGGCCGCGTGGAAGGTAGACGCCCGGACCAGGGAGGTGCCCAGGCCGGCGAAACCCGACCCGGCCGCCGCGAGCTGCCTGAGCCGGCCGCGCAGTTCGCCTGCCGCCCGGACGGTGAAGGTCAGCGCCAGCACATGGGCCGGGTTCACCACGCCGGCCGAGGCCGCGTACGCGATCCGGTAGGTGATCGCCCGCGTCTTGCCGGTGCCCGCGCCGGCCAGCACGCAGACCGGGCCGCGGGTCGCCAGGGCCACCTCGCGCTGCTCCGGATCCAGGGCGGCCAGCAGCGCTTCTGAGGTGCCGAGCATCGCATCCGCCACGTGCCTTATCCTGCCGCATCCGGCTGGCCTGGGAACGCAATCGGCCGCGCCGGTGTTACACCGGGCGGTAACTTCACCGCAACGTCAAGGAGGCAGTGGGTGTCCGGTCAGCTGACGATGTACACCACCGCCTGGTGCGGCTTCTGCCGGAACCTCAAGAGCCAGCTCGCCCGGGCCGGGATCGAGATCGCCGAGGTCGACATCGAGCGCGACGAGACCGCGGCCGAGTACGTGATGTCGGTCAACGGCGGCAACCAGACCGTGCCCACCGTGCTGTTCCCGGACGGCACCGCGCTGGTCAACCCCTCGGCGGCGCAGGTCAAGGCGCAGCTGGCCACCAGCGCCGGGTAAGTGGAAGGCGGCCGGGAACTGGTACCACGGCTCGTTCGGCATGAAAACGATCTTTTTGACCGAACGGTCCTCGGCGCGAGCGACAGGAACGGGTGGGACATTGACGGGTCAGACGCCGGGCGAGGGTGCCGAAAGCTCCCGGCCCGATATGGTAGTCCGCCGCTCAGCGCAGGGCTGGCAGGTCGGCGACGATGAAACAGCCGACCTGACGAGCGCGATGGTGCTGGCGGACCTGTTCGCCGCCGAGCTCGGGTCCCCGGCCCCGCCGCCCGCCGGACCGCGCAGGTCCGAGCCGGTTAGCGAGGAAGACGAGGCGGCGCGGCTGGCCGTGACCGTGGCGCAGCTCGAGCACGCCCTGGCCTCGCGGGTCCGGGTGGAGCAGGCCATCGGCGTGCTGGCCGAACGGCACAGGCTCCGGCCCCGGCAGGCGTTCGACCTGCTCAGGAACGTGGCCAGGTCCGGCGGCAGGCGGGTCATCGAGATCGCAGAGAACGTGGTGGAGAGCGCGTTCAACCCGCTGCTGCCGCTGCCCGAGGCACTGGCCAGGAAGCAGCCCCCGCCCCGCAAGCGCGGCCGCTCCCCCCGCCACGCCCGCGCCTCCGGCTGATCCGCCGTCCGCGGCGGGGATGAGACGTCGGGCGGGTGGCACGAAAATATGTACGTAACGGTGCTGGAGCTAGGGCATCTGAATCTGTAATGTGCAGGCTCATGAGAAGGCCCGCGGGAGACATGGGGATGCTGTGCCCGAGCTGACCTGCCTGGAAATCTGTGCCGGCGCCGGCGGACAGTCCCTGGGGCTGGAGCAGGCAGATTTCGCCCATGTCGCGGCGGTTGAGATCGACCCTGACGCTTGCGAGACGCTGCGCCTGAACCGGCAGCACGCATGGAAGGTTGTCGAGATGGACGTGCATCATTTCGACGGCCTCCCCTACCGCGGTATTGATCTGCTGGCCGGCGGGGTGCCGTGCCCGCCGTTCTCTGTGGCGGGCAAGCAGCTCGGTGCTGATGACGAGCGTGACCTGTTTCCGCAGGCATTGCGCCTGGTCAGGGAGTGCCAGCCGACTGCGGTGATGCTGGAGAACGTCCGGGGCCTTTCTGCCGCGCGGTTCGCTGGCTACCGTGAGCAGGTTCTCAGCGAGCTGGGCGATCTGGGCTACGAGGCGGACTGGCAGGTGCTGAACGCCTGCGAGTTCGGTGTTCCGCAGCTGCGGCCGCGCTTCATCCTGGTGGCGATGAGGCCGGACGCCTACGCGCACTTCGAGTGGCCGAGCGCGATCGGGACGCCGCCGACTGTCGGTGAGGCTCTGTACGATCTCATGGCCGAGGCTGGCTGGAAGGGCTCGGGAGCCTGGGCCAGGCAGGCCAATGGCATCGGCCCGACGCTCGTGGGAGGCTCGCGCAAGCACGGCGGACCGGATCTCGGGCCTACCCGCGCCCGCGAAGCCTGGCGCAAGCTCAGTGTCGATGGCAAGGGCCTGGCGGACGCGCCGCCAAGCGCGGCCGCCCCGGCCGGTCACGTGCCGAGGCTAACGCTGCGGATGGCCGCCGCCATTCAGGGCTTTCCGCCCGACTGGCAGGTCTACGGGCGCAAGACGGCCGCGTACAGGCAGATCGGCAATGCCTTCCCGCCGCCTGTCGCACGGGCGGTGGGCATCAGGATCCGCCTGGCGATCCAGGCCGCCCGCGGGAGCGCCGGTGCCGGACGGCAGGGCCTGTTGCGAGCCGTCTGAACCAGCCGCGTCCTGTGCACACTGAGCCGCTGTTTCATCTTCCGTCTGACGATCCCGGAACCGGGTCAACTTAGGCCCCGCGGACCTCGCCGGGACGCAACTACGCACAGTCGTCCACATGCTGTGGATAAACATGCAAAGAGCTGCATAACCGGCCGGCATTGTCCACAGCCGGGAAATTCCGGCGTGCGCGACTGGCCTGTCGCGCGCCTGTCGCGGGCCTGCCGGGCATCGCCGTAATGCAGTAATTACTGCATTACGGCAGTTCTTCGGCCGGGCGGGCGGCCCCGGCCTGACTCCCATGTCGGCGACTGGCTGTCGAATCACCGCAGACGCTGCGATAATGCGTGGATGACAGGGCTGAGCCTCGCCCTGGCCAATCTGAAGCCGGGCACGGGCAAGACCACTTCCGCGGTCTGGCTGGCGCACGTTTTCGCGCAGGCCGGGAACAGCGTACTCCTAGTGGACGCGGACCCCGCTGGCAGCGCCCTGGAATGGTCCGATCTCGCCGCCATGGATCCGCGGCTGGCGTCGCCGCAGGCGGCGTTCCCGTTCCGGATCGTGGCCCTGCCGTCCCGCGAACTGCACCGGCGGGTGCCCGAGATCGCGCGGGACGATGACGTGGTGATCATCGACACGCCGCAGATCGAGGACCACGCCGCCATCGCCAGGTCGGCGCTGCGCTTCGCGGACGAGGTCGTGATCCCGTGCGCGCCGAGCCCGATCGAGATCAACCGCACCTCCCCGGTCCGCGACGAGATCGCCGAGATGCAGGCGGTCCGGGAGATCCCGGTGCGTTCGGCCGTGCTGCTGAACCGGTGCATCGCCCGCGCGCATTCCACCACCGACGCCAGGGAGGCGCTGGCGGGCCTCGGCTATGACGTGCTTGAGACGGCGGTGCCGCGGCTCGAGGTCTACGCCCAGAGCTTCGGCCTGCCGATCAAGCAGACGGGCTGCGGCGTGTGGCGCCAGGTGGCCCGCGACCTCATCGACCGGTGCGCTCCGGTGTGCTCGGTGCGGGGATGAGCACGCCGCGGGAGCAGCGCAAGGCGCAGATGGCGGCCGCGGCGGCCGCGCGCACCGAGCCAGGCGCGCGCCCCGCGGGCCGGACCGCGATCCGGTCCAAGCCGGTCCGGATCACCCTGGACCTGAACCCGGAGCTGTACCGGCAGCTGACCATGTGGGCCGACTCGGCCGCGGTCACGCTCGGCGTGCCGCGGGTCTCCCTGGCCGACGCGGTGCGGGCCATGATCCGGGTCACCACGGAGAACCCCGGCGAGGTGCTCGAGCGGCTGCGCCAGGACCGGCAGCAGTAGCCGCTCAGGTGGCGGCGCTGTCAGGTGGCGGCGCTGTCAGGTGGCGGCGCGGGAGGCACGGCCGCGGCCGCGGGCGCGCTCCTTGGCGTCGAGGACGGTCTTGCGGAGCCGGACCGCGGAGCCCGTGACCTCCACGCACTCATCGTCGGCACAGAACTCCAGGGCCTGCTCCAGGCTGAGCAACCGCGGCGGCACGAGCCGCTCGAGTTCCTCCCCGGTGGACTGCCGGACGTTGGTGACCTTGCGCTCGCGGCAGATGTTGACGTCCATGTCGTCGGTTCTTGAGTTCTCCCCGACGATCATCCCCTCGTACACCCCGGTGCCGGGAGCGACGAACAGCGACCCGCGTTCTTGCAGGTTGAACATGGCGTACGCGGCCGCGGCCCCGGACCGGTCGGCGACCAGGGAACCGGTCGCCCGGCCCCGCATGGCGCCGGACCACGGCTCGTACCCCTCGAAGACGTGGTGCGCGATCCCGGTGCCCCGGGTCTCTGTGAGGAACTGGGTGCGGAAGCCGATCAGGCCGCGGGCGGGCACGATGAATTCGAGCCTGACCCAGCCGGTGCCGTGGTTGGTCATCGACTCCATCCGGCCGCGGCGCACCGAGATCAGCGAGGTGACCGTGCCCAGGTACTCCTCGGGCACGTCCACGCTCAGTCGTTCCACCGGCTCGAAGACGTCCCCGTCCACGTCCCGGGTGACGGCGGCGGGCCGTCCCACGGTCAGCTCGTAGCCCTCCCGCCGCATCGTCTCCACGAGGATGGCCAGCGCGAGCTCGCCGCGGCCGCGCACCTCCCAGGTGTCCGGCCGTTCGGTGGGCAGCACGTCAAGCGACACGTTGCCGACCAGTTCGCGGTTGAGCCGGTCGCGCACCAGCCGCGCGGTGACCTTAGCGCCCGCGGCCCGGCCGACCAGCGGCGCGGTGTTCACGCCGATCGTCATCGAGATGGCCGGCTCGTCCACGGTGATCAGCGGCAGCGGACGCGGATCGTCCAGGTCGGCCAGCGTCTCGCCGATCATGATGTCGGGGATGCCGGCGATCGCCACGATGTCCCCGGGCCCCGCGGAATCGGCCTGCACGCGCTCGAGCGCGTCGGTCAGGTAAAGCTCGGAGATCTTGACCTTTTCTATCGCCCCGTCCCGGCGGCACCAGGCGACCTGCTGCCCGCGCGACATCGTGCCGTTACGGATCCGGCACAGCGCGATGCGGCCGAGGTAGGAAGAGGCATCCAGGTTGGTCACGTGCGCCTGCAGCGGCGCGCCGACCTCGTACGCGGGCGCGGGCACGGTGGCCTTCACGGCCGCGAACAGGGGCTCAAGGTCGGCCGAATCGGGCATTTCGCCGTCCGCGGGCCGGGTCAGCGATGCCCGCCCGGCACGGGCCGCGGCGTACACGATGGGAAACTCGATCTGCTCCTCGCTGGCGTCGAGGTCGATGAACAGCTCGTAGCAGGCGTCCACCACCTCGGCGATGCGCGCATCGGGGCGGTCCACCTTATTGACCACCAGGATCACCGGCAGGCCGGCTTCCAGCGTCTTGCGCAGCACGAACCTGGTCTGCGGCAGCGGCCCCTCGCTGGCGTCGACAAGCAGCAGCACGCCATCGACCATGGACAGCCCGCGTTCCACCTCGCCGCCGAAATCCGCGTGCCCCGGCGTGTCCACGATGTTGATGGTCAGCCCGCCGTGGCGCACCGCGGTGTTCTTGGCCAGGATGGTGATGCCCTTCTCCCGCTCGAGGTCACCGGAGTCCATCACCCGCTCGGCCACGTGCGCGTTGGCGCGGAACGCGCCTGACTGCCACAGCATCGCATCCACCAGCGTGGTCTTGCCGTGGTCCACGTGCGCGACGATGGCGACGTTGCGCAGGTCATCCCTGGTCGCCATGCCGGCCTGGGCGGACGCCGTCTGGACGGACGCGGTCTGATGCTGTACGGGCATGCGTGATTTCTCGTTTGCTCGGCGGCTGGGATCAGCCACCCGATGCGGTGGCTGCCTCTAGTGTATTGAACACGCGATCATACTCTCGCGTTCCCGCGCTGGCCGGGTATGAAGGTCCCGGTCGCGGCGTCGCGGCTGAGGGGACCAGAACGTGCTCGGCGGCATGGACTGATCGTTAGGCGGGGCTCACCAGGACGTAACCGTAGTTGGACGGGACAGTGACCGAGAGCAGGTCGCCGGCCGCAGCCGCGACGCACTGCAGCGGCGCGGGCCGGGTCGCGGCGTCGACCAGTTCCTGGTACGTCCCGGCGGCCGAGCCTGGCACGCTGATCGACTGGGCGTGGTCGGAGAAGTTCAGCACCACCATGGCGTGCTGCGACAGGTCAGCCGTGGAGCGGCGGTAGGCGATGATCCCGTCGCCGGTCCTGGACTGCTGGTTGTAGTAGAACGACGTGCGGCTGCGCAGCGCGGGGTAGGTCCGGCGCAGGGCGCCCAGGGTCCGGTGCAGGCGGACCAGCGGCGAGCCCAGGGAATCGTAGAAGTACTCCCAGTGGAAGTCGCGCTGGATCGGCGTCCGCAGCGGGTCGTGATCGGGCAGGATCCAGTCGTCGCTGACCTCCTGGCCCTGCCAGAGCATGGGGATGCCCTGGGCGGTGTACTGCGCCACCACGAACGGCTGGATCTTGTACCACGACGCGCGGTCGGCCAGCGGCTGAGCCGGGTCGCGCCCGGCTTGGGTGAGGAAGGCGAGCAGGTGACTGTGGTCGTGGCTGTTGAGGTACTGAATGGGGTTCACCGGCATATCGACCGGGTTCCCCGCGATGTCGTGCACCGACTTGGTGGCGGGGTACCCGCTGAAGCTCGCGTCGAGCAGGAGCGCGAAATTGTCGTCGACGTAACATCCGTTGCTGGCCATGTCCTCGGCCTTGTCCAGCAGCCCGTCCTGCCAGGTGGCCGTGGAATAGGTGTTGCGCAGCACCTCCTGCGGCCGGTTGAGGGCCTCGGGGACCTGGATCACCCGGCTGTACTCCCCCGGGACAGCGCCGGCCGACGGGGTGAACCGCGGCAGTGCGAGGGACTGGTTGTAGACGTCATACGCGAAGCCGGCGTACGGATCCCCGGTCGGCTCGTTGTACAGGTCGGTGACCTCGTCGTAGCGGAATCCGTCGACGTGGTACTCGGTCAGCCAGTGGGCGGTGACCGCGTGGACGTAGTCGCGGGAGAACTGCTTGGTGTAGTCGACCTGCGGGCCGAACGGCCCCACCGCCCCGATCATCGGGCTCGGCAGGCCGGCGGCCGAATAGACCTGGTTGAAGGCGAACGAGACGTCCACGTGCTGGAAGACCATGTCGAGTATCACCGCGACCCCCGCCTGGTGGCACGCGTTGACCAGCGACTTCAGGCCGTCGGCGCCGCCCCAGCGCTCGTTAGGCGCGAAGTAGTGCAGCGGCTGATATCCCCAGTCGAACGTCAGCCGCAGCGTGGTGACGGGCATCAGCTCGAGGCAGTTGACGCCGAGGCTCTGCAGGTAGGGAAGCCTGGCGATGACGCCGCCGAACGTGCCGTTGAACTCCTCGACCTGCAGCTCGTACACCACCACATCGCCCCCGGCGGGCACCTTCCAGGCGTCATCACCCCAGGTGAAGCCCTGGTTGATGTCGGCGGTGTCGAAGGCGGAGAGCTGGCCAACGTCGTCGGTGGCCCGGGCGAAGGGATCGGTGAACCACGGGACGACTACCGTCCCATCGATCCCCGACAAACGGTAACGGTACAGGTAACGGCCGGACAGCCCGAAGCTCGTGCCCGCCTCGGGCGCGATGGCGACGGTGCCTGACCAGGTGTCGGCGGCGAAGGCCAGCGGGTAGGAGCGGGCGGGAATGGCGGGATTGAACCGGTCCGCCTCATGGATGACCACGAAGCTGACCGCCCACTGGCCGTTTCCCGTGCCGGGCAGCGGGAGCGCCACGGTCACGGTCACGCCGTCGGGGGTGGGGGCGGCGGCGCTCACCGGCGCCGAACTCAGGTCTGGCAAGGAAAGCTCCTCCACGGTCGGCGGCGGCCACCGGATGGCCGCCATCGTCAACTTAGCGGAGAGCCCACGGTCCGTTCTGGATACAGGTCGTTCGTTGAAGTTCGCGGGTTCGCGGGAACTGACCGGCGTACGTTTGGCTTGAGGAGGTCAGCCGGTGACCGATGAGCCGTTCCGCACGATCATTGAGCCGTTCCGGATCCACTCGGTGGAGCCGATGCGGCTGACCACCCGGGCCGAGCGGGCGGCCGCCCTGGCGGCCGCGGGGTACAACCCACTTCGACACCACCCGGGCCAACATCGAGTTCACCGGGGCGCAGGCCGTCGACCTGCCCATCCCGGAGGGCCTGCAGCCGGCGCTGCGGCACCCGTTCAAGGGCAACATGGACGCCGGGGCGCTGGAGCGACTGCTGGCCGCGCAAGCCGCCGCGGTCCCGCTGGTGATGCTGACCGTGACGAACAATTCCGGCGGCGGCCAGCCGGTCAGCCTGGCGAACATCCGCGCCGTCCGGGAGGTCTGTGATCGTTACGGCAAGCCGCTGTTCCTCGATGCCTGCCGGTTCGCGGAGAACGCGTGGTTCATCAAGACCCGCGAGCCCGGCTACGCCGGCGTCCCGGTCGCCGGCATCGTCCGGCAGATCGCGGCGCTGGCGGACGGGATGACGATGTCGGCGAAAAAGGACCCGCTCGCCAACATCGGCGGCTGGCTGGCCCTCAACGACGACAGCCTCGCCGGGCAGTGCCGCAACCTGGAGATCCTCACCGAGGGCTTCCCCACCTACGGCGGGCTGGCCGGCCGGGACCTGGAGGCGATCGCCCAGGGCCTGACCGAGTGCCTCGACGAGGACTACCTGCGCTACCGGGTGCGCTCGATCGCCTACCTCGGCGAGGCCCTTGAGTCCGCCGGGGTGCCGGTCGTCGTCCCGTTCGGGGGCCACGCGGTCTTCATCGACGCGCGCGCCATGCTGCCGCACCTGGACCCGTTGCGCTACCCGGGCCAGGCGCTGGCCTGCGCTCTGTACGCCGAGGGGGGAGTGCGGGCCTGCGAGATCGGGACCGTCATGTTCGGCCGGCAGCCAGACGGCACCGAGGTCCCGGCCGCGATGGACCTGGTCCGTCTCGCCGTCCCCCGCCGCACCTACACCCAGAGCCACCTCGACTACGTGATCGAAGTCGTCACCCGGGTAGCCAGCCGGGCCGCCCAGCTGCCCGGCCTGCGCATCGTGTCCCAGCCCAGGCAGCTGCGGCACTTCACCGCACGGTTCGCGCCGCTGCGCTGACAGCCATGTCGCCCAGTTCCGGGCCCGCCTCGCCGCCGATTTGCCAGACGCTCCGTAGACTTGCGCGCGTGCGTGAGCTGGTAGGGATCGGCGGGGTCGTTGCGGCGCTGTCGGTGACGAGTGATCTGACTCGCGGGCATCGTGAGCCAGCGAGCATAACTCCCAGGGAGCTTTACACCAACGCCAGAGCCGGCTCGAGGTTAGACAGCTGAATGTTTGCCATACAACGCCGTGTCCCAGCGTACGGCCGCTTCCAGCCGGACTCGCCGAGACCGGAAAGGAATGCATCCAAGCGCTCGGCCTCGTTGTCGGGCAGGGCGAAAGGATCGAGCCCGGCCAGCTCCTAATCATCGGCCATTCCGCCTCCGGCTCGCCGGCGTCAGCCACTTAGGGGCAAGCCGAAGGCAGGATTCAGTGCGCCGGCTCAGCCCTTGCTGGCGATGATGTAGGTATTGACGATATCGCCGTCGAGGTGCGCGGCCTCGATTGAGGTGAAGCCCGCCTCGCCGAGCATCTTCCGTGCGGTCTGCTCTCCCCACATGGTGCCGAGGCCCATTCCGCCGTCGGCGAGGGAAACGGTCATGCAGTGCATGCACGATACGGTGTACAGGAACGGCCCGAGCGGGTGGTCCAGGTTCTCCGCGAGCTTGCTGGAGGCGGAGGTGTCGACGCAGAGGTAGACACCACCGGGGCGCAGGGCCCCGGCGATCCCGGCGAGCATCAGATCCGGCCGGGCCTGGTCGTGCACCGCGTCGAAGGTCGTGATGAAATCGAACCGGCCGATCTCGCCGAGGCGGGCGGCGTCGCGTTTCTCGAAGCGCGCGTTCGCAAGGCCTTTGCGTCCGGCTTCCAGGCGGGCCGCGGCGATCCCGGCGTCGGAAAAGTCGAAGCCGGTGAACCGCGACCGCGGGAACGCCTCAGCCATCAGGTTGGCGGCGTGGCCGGACCCGCACCCGACGTCGGCGACGTCGATGCCGTGCCTGAGCCTGCCGGTCAGCCCGGGCACCAGCGGCAGCGTCACGTCGATCAAGGTGGCGTCGTGGACGGCGCCGCTGTCCTCGGCCATGACCGTCTGGAACCTCGGGAACGCCGAGTAAGGGACCCCGCCGCCGCGGCGGAAACAGTCCACGATCTGATCTTCCACCAGCGCCATCAGCCCGATGTACTGCATCCCGGTGGCGAGGTTGTTCATGCCGGCTGCCCTGGTGAGCCAGGCGGCGTGATCGGCGGGCAGCGAATAAGATCCCGTCGCGCCATCGTGCTCGACGATCCGGCCGGTGGTCATCACCGCCAGCCATTCCCGGACGTACCGCTCGTCGAGCGGGGCGCGCGACGCGATCTCGGCGCTCGTCGCCGCGGGCATCGCCGCCATGACGTCGAACAGTCCGGTGCGGTGGCCCACGCTCACCATCAGGGCCAGCGCGGCCTCGTTCATCGTGCGGAGCATCCGCTCGGCGAATTCCGTCGAGCCCCCGGCCCGTTCCTCACTCATCCCGGCCTTCTCACCTCGGCCTTCTCACCTCAGAGGATGGGAATCGTCACGAACCGTAATCAGCATCTCAGCACCACGAACCACTTTTAGCACGCTCTGGGCACCGGCCGACGTGACCGGCAACATAAATCCGCGGCCAAGGCGACCACCACACTAGCAACCCCGCGCCGCGAAGACCGTACGAGGTTACGCCCCTATCCCGCCTGGAAGCAGGCGGCGTCGTGCCGACCATTCCGCTGCTTGAGCGGATCAGCATGGCTCTGGACGCAGACCTCATCGTCGAGATAGCCCCCCACGCCGCCTGAGCCTTCACCTACCGCCACCTGCATTCGAATCTGCCGAATAGCGGACGTTGGGTACATGCATAGTTATGCATCGCACTGCATATTCACGCATTCTGGCGCCCGCCCGGAGGCGGTCTCCCGCAACGGCGTGACACCGCGGTTACACGGCGTCCGGACCCCACGACGGCCAGGCCGACAAGCGCGGCCTCGCTGCCTGGCAGCGGGCGCCTGGGTTCCCGGCGCCGGCGCCTGCGTTGCGTCCATGCCACCGAGCGTGCGTGATCGCCTGCGGTGCGGCAACCCCTCTTTCGGGGTCGCCTGGCGATCCGTCGCCTCGTTCCTAGGAATGGCTGGGAGGGGCGGGGACGGGCTCGTCGGGCGTCTCCCATGATGAGGAGACCTCGGATGACCGGATGACTGATGCCGTTCGGGGGTTCAGGTCGTGGTTGATCGCCGCGGCGATCGCCTCGATGGTGGCGATCCCGTAGGCCATAGCCGGGTTATCTTGCGTCAGCACGACGATGCTGTAGCCGCCGCCGCGGCCGGTAAAGCAGCCGATGCTGTGAATGCGCCAGCCGTGCGCGGGAAGGGGCAGCCATCCGTTCTTGACGTGGACGGTCAGACGGGCAGGCGCGCCGGCCGGGACACCCCACCGCTGGGAGGAGATGACCTGGGCCATCAGGCGCAGCGCATAGTCCCGTGAGGTGGTATCGAGTACCGGGTTCTTGGTGAGCAGAAGCCGCAGCAGGAGTACCTCGTCGTAGGCGGTGATCTGGGTCAGGCCCCAGTAGCCGCCCGGGCCCAAAGATGTCTGCGTCAGGCCGACTGGCCGGACGGGGAGGGGGCCGCGTACTACTGCGCCCTGATGAACGACGAGGCCTGCCTGGTCGTGCTGGCCCGCGAAGACGGCCAGGTCATAGGGCACCTGATCAGGCAAGCTGAGCGGGCCCGACTCGCTGCGGGCCGGCTGCCGATCGACGGGGCGCAGGGCTGCGGCGCAGCCGCACCACGGAGTCACGTGCGGCGCGGCGACGGAGGTTGTCCGCCCGCAGCGGGCGATCAAGGGAAAAGGGAACTGCCCACTCCCCTCCATTTTCAATCTATAGCGCACCGGGGGGCTTGCGGCAAGCCCCTGGTCGTGCCGCAGAATGGTCAGCCGAGGCCAGAAACTGCGGAAACGGGGATCGCGAATGCGTGTGCTGTTGTCGGCGTACGGGTCGCGCGGGGACCTCGAACCGACGGCGGGACTCGCGCTGCGGCTGGCGGCCTGAACCGGCAACGACCACAGGTCCATGTCAGGCGGAGCGTTGCTCGTCATGGCCACCAGGGTCGTCGCGCCGGTCGAGACGCGTAACGGCTGCATGCGACCTCAGATCGGAGCTGATGACGTGAATCCCCTGACTACCAGCGCGTTCGACCTTCCCGACCACCTCACCGCCAAGGCCGACCCGGCGCTGATCGCCGCCGACGAGCAGCACTTCGCGGCCATCGCGGAGAGCCTTGAGCAGTCGATCGCCGACCTGTCCGGCCGTCTCGATGCCGAGCGCAAGGCGCCCGGCGGCATAGGCCAGGAGGCGATGGACCGGGACATGGAGATCCACCGGCTGGCCGCCCGGCTGCGCACCCTGCGACGCTTCGGCCTGGACCTGTGCCTCGGGCGCATCGTCAGCGCGGACGACCCCGAGCCCGTGTACGTCGGACGACTCGGCCTCACGGACAGCACGGGTCGCCGGCTGCTGATCGACTGGCGCTCCCCCGCGGCTGAGCCGTTCTTCGGAGCGACCCACGCCAACCCGATGGGCCTGGCCAGCCGTCGCAGGTACCGCTGGACCCGCGGCCGGATCAGCGACTACTGGGACGAGGTGTTCACCTCGGACGGGCTCGAAGGGCACGCCGCGCTCGACGACCAGTCCGCCTTCATCGCCAGCCTGGGCAGCAACCGGTCGGCCCGGATGCGAGACGTGCTCGGCACCATCGCGGCCGACCAGGACGCCATCATCCGCGCGGGATCCCGCGGCGCTCTGGTCGTCGATGGCGGTCCTGGTACGGGGAAGACCGTCGTGGCCCTGCACCGCTGCGCCTACCTCCTCTATTCCGATCCTCGCCTGGGTCACCGCCGGGGCGGCGTGCTGTTCGTCGGTCCGCACCAGCCCTACCTGGCCTACGTCTCCGACGTGCTCCCCCGCCTCGGAGAGGAGGGCGTGCAGATCTGCACCCTGCGGGACCTCGTCGCCGAGGGAGCCGCGGCAGCGCCGGAGACTGACCCGGACGTGGCCCGCCTGAAGTCGTCCGCGGACCTGGTGAAGGCGATCGAGCCGGCCGTCAGGTTCTACGAGAATCCGCCTGCTCAGGGGATGACGGTCGAGACCCACTGGGGCGACATCTGGCTGAGCGCCGACGACTGGGCTGAGGCGTTCGAAACGGCAGAACCCGGTACTCCGCACAACGAGGCGCGCGAGGCGATCTGGGCGGAACTTCTCACGATCCTGATGAACAAGGCCGACGGCGAGGTCCCGGCCGGCCTGCTCCGCAAGTCGCTGCTGCAGAATCGGGAGCTGCGCACGGCCCTCAACAGGGCGTGGCCGCTGCTCTGGGCGGCTGATCTCGTCGGGGACCTGTGGTCGGTACCCGCCTACCTGCGCAAGTGCGCTCCCTGGCTTGGCCCCGATGACGTTCAGGCGCTGCAGCGCGAGGACTCCCAGGCGTGGACCGTGTTCCGACCTTCCGCTCCTGGACGCGGCACGGCAGCGGCTCGGCGACCCGGAGGCGTCACGGCGCAAGCGCCGACACGACGCCGCGGTCGCCGCCGAACGCGAGCAGATGGCCCGGGTCGTCGACAACCTGATCGAGGCCGCCGCCGACGACGAATACGGCGTAGGCCTGGTGACGATGCTGCGCGGCGAGGACTTCACCGGCGCCCTGGTCGACGAGACCGCGCTGCCCAGCCCCGACCCGGACCTGCTCGCCGGCCCGTTCGCGCACATCGTCGTGGACGAGGCTCAGGAACTGACCGACGCGCAGTGGCAGATGCTGCTGCTCCGCTGCCCGTCCCGGAGCCTCACCATCGTCGGGGACCGCGCCCAGGCCAGGCACGGGTTCACGGAGTCGTGGCAGGAACGGCTGATGCGGATCGGGCTGGACCAGATCAAGCTGGCCTCCCTGAGCATCAACTACCGGACGCCTGAAGAGGTCATGGCGGAAGCCGAGCCGGTCATCCGGTCCGTGCTCCCGGACGCCAACGTACCGACCTCCATCCGCAGCACCGGCGTCCCCGTCGGATACGGGCCCGCTTCGGAGCTGGGCTCGATCCTCGGCACCTGGCTCGCTGTGCATGCCGAAGGCATCGCCTGCGTCATCGGCGATCCCCCCGACCAGGTGACCCGAGCCCTGGCGACGTCCCGCGTCCGGTCGCTGACCCCGGAGCTGTCGAAGGGCCTCGAGTTCGACCTGGTCGTCCTCATCGACCCGCAGGCGTTCGGCCAGGGCATCGAAGGAGCGGTCGACCGCTATGTCGCGATGACCCGGGCGACCCAGCGACTCGTTATCCTCACGAGCTCCTGACGCCGGGCACGGCGGCCAGGAGCGCGTACGAGCTCGCGGAGCGGTAAACGGTCACGGACCGGCTAAGGGCCAGGCGCGGAGCATGAGCAAGACGCTATGATCACGGCGCAACCTGGGCAGGTTATGACCTTCCCCATTAAGAATAATCTTTCCGGTGCCCTCGGCTGCAGTTATCACGTTGGACACGTGTACATAGGGGGCATTCGGTGACGAGGGCAGGATCAGCGCGCGCGGGCAGGCGGCGACGCTGGCCGGGGGGGCTGCGGGCGGTGGCGGGCACGGCGCTAGCGGTGGCCGCGATCGTCGCGGGGACGGCGACCGCGCAGGCGGCGGGGGCGCAGGCGGCGGGGGCGCAGGCGGCGGGGGCGCAGGCGGCGGGGGCGCAGGCGGCGGGGGCGCAGGCGGGGAGCACGTCGTGCGGGACGGCGACCGGGCCCTTCAGCGTGCACGGTGTCCAGGTGCTCGGCCAGGGCGGTAAGCCCTTCGTCTCCTACGGGATCACGGTGCCGGGCCTGCAGGGCCTGAACTGGGCGCCTGCCGGGCCACTTGACCAGCAGAAGATCGCGGCGACGGCGGCTTACTGGTGTGCCAACACGGTCCGGTTGCAGCTGAGCCAGGACAACCTGCTCGGGCCGGACGGGACGAGCTTCAGTCCGGCGTACATGACGGCGATCGAGTCCGAGGTCTCGGCGGCCGAGCAGGACCACATGGTCGTGGTGCTCAACGACAACACCGAGTTCGCTGCCCCGGCGGTGCGGATCTCCCAGCGGGGACCTACGCCGGCCACCGAGAGGTTCTGGAAGGACCTGGCCGACGTCTACGGTAACGACCCGCAGGTGATCTTCGACCTGTTCAACGAGCCGCGAACCTATTCGGCCGGCATGTCGCAGGCTCAGGAGTGGCAGCTATGGCTGAACGGCGGCTGGTTCCAGGGGGTGTACTACCCCTTCGGCATGGCGACCCTGGCGAACTACGTGCGGAACACCGTCCGCGCCCAGAACCTGTTCTGGATCGAGGGCCCAGGCGTCTCGGCCTCCTTCGCCGGGATGGCGGGCGCTGGCGCGCTGCTGAAGGTGAGCGGCGTCGTGTACGCCGTACACCACCCGTCGGGCATCCCGGACACGACCTCCTGGGACGCCGGCTTCG
The DNA here is from genome assembly GCA_963739615.1 of uncultured Actinomycetes bacterium. Classification (GTDB taxonomy): domain Bacteria; phylum Actinomycetota; class Actinomycetes; order Streptosporangiales; family Streptosporangiaceae; genus Palsa-504. Next base: position 104,192 of record CAVUBD010000022.1, on the reverse strand, counting down.
GCTATCTGGTCACCTCGGGCCTCGCGCCCGTGGTGGACGGCGAATGGACCAACTACGAGCCCGCGCCGACCACAGGGCCGGCGGTGCCGCGCAGTTCGTGCTGGCCGGATGCGTCGACGAAGGTGCCCGAGTACCTGCAGTACCTGGCCGCGCACGGCATCGGCCTGAACGTCTACCAGCTCCAGCCCGGTTACATGATCAAGTCCTACGGCAACCTGGCCGATCCAACCACGATCAACGCGGGCACCTGGAGCTGCGTCTCGACCCACGAAGCGCAGCCCGGCCAGGGTGCCGGAGCCCTGGTCATGGCGTGGTTCAAGCAGCGCAACGGCTGACTATCAGCGGTGCGCTTCACCCGCAGAGTGCGCCGTGCTTGGCGAGGTACTGGCGGACCTGCTCGAGGTTGTAAGCCGACGACTCGCGGGCGCGCTCTTCCCAGGCGAAGACGCACACGGTCGCGATGCCGTCGAAGCCGGTCTCGGTGAGGGTGCGGAAGAACACGTCCCAGTCCACCTCGCCCTGGCCGATGTCGAGGTGCTGGTGCACGCGGGCGGTCGAGCCTGGCGGGTTCACGATGTAGCGCAGGCCCGAGGACGCCCGGTGGTCGAAGGAGTCAGCGATGTGCACCTGGGTCAGCAGCGGCCCCGCGTACCTCATGATCCCCTCGATGTCACCGCCCTGGTGGAAGGTGTGCGGGGCGCAGTACAGGAACGACACCCAGTCCTTGTCGATGCCGCGGACCAGGTCCACGCTGGCCCGGCCGTCCTCGATGAAGTCGTCCGGATGCGGCTCCAGCACCAGCCGCACGCCCTCGCGCTCGAAGACGGGCAGCAGCTCATCCAGGGACCGCCAGAACTGCGCCTCGCTGGCCGAGGCCGCCTCGGGGCGGCCGTTGAACTCGGAGTTCATCACGCTGACGCCGAGGTCCACGGCGATCTGGATGGCACGTTTCCAGTTGCGTACCGCGGCCTGCCGTTCGGTCTCGTCCGGGCCCGACCACCGGTACAGCGGCAGTACCGAGGAGATCTGCACGCCGGCCGCGGTCAGGGCCTTCTTGAAGGCGGCGATCTGCGCCTTGTCCGCCCTGGGGTGGCTGAAGAACGGCAGGAAGTCCTCGCGCGGGGACAGCTCGATGTACTCGTAGTCCAGGTCGGCGACGAGGCCGGGCAGGTCGGTGAGCGGGACGCGGCGGAACATGTAGGGGTCGAGGGCGATCTTCATTTATTGCGCCTTCGCGTAGAAGTCGGGTCGTTCGGGCATGGTCACCGGGGTGCGCTGGCCGGTCCGGAGGGCAGCCAGGGCGCTATCGGTGACGGCGGCGGCCGCATAGCCGTCCCAGGCGCTCGGACCGGTCGCCGTGCCGGCGGCTACGGCGGTGAGCCAGTCCTGGAGTTCGGCGTCGTAGGCGCGGATGAACCGGTCGCGCCAGTCCACCGGGACGCGGCCGCCGCGCCGGCCCGCTACGGACAGCGTCGTCTCGCCGACGTCGGCGAGGGCCACGGTGCCTGTCTCGCAGACGACCTCGCCGCGGACATCGTAGCCGTACCGCGCGTTGACGAACAGCTCGTCGTCGACGAGCACGCCGTTGGCCATCTCGAGCAGCAGGATCAGCGGGTCGTGCACGCCTTCTTCGGCCTGGCTGGTCCTTCTCGGCTTGAGCACGGCGGTGCTGACGATCTCCTCGTCGAACAGCCACCGGACCAGGTTGATCTCGTGCACCGCCGAGTCGCTGAGAATCATCTCGGTGGTGAAGCCGTACGGCGGCACCGACGGATTGCGGTGCGCGCAGTGCATCAGCAGCGGGGCGCCGATGCCGCCGTCGTCAAGCGCGGCCTTCATGGCCTTATATCCCGCGTCGTAGCGGCGCATGAAGCCGACCTGGACGTATCTTCGGCCGGCCGCGATCTCGGCGTCGATGATCCGCAGGCAGGCGTCGCTGGCGGGCGCGAGCGGCTTCTCGCAGAACACCTGCTTGCCGGCCTTGATCGCCGCCACGACCTGCTCCTCGTGGGCCGCGCCCCAGGACGCGACCAGGACCGCGTCGACGCCGGGGTCCGCGATGAGGTCCCGGGCGCTGGCGTGGACTGTTGCGCTGGACAGGCCCGCGGCGACCTGCCCGGCGCGGGCCGCGTCGACGTCGTTGACCGCCACGACGGTGCCGCCGGTGAGGACCTGGGTGATCCGGCGGATATGGTCCTGCCCGATCATGCCGACGCCGATGACGCCTACCCCGGCGGTCATTTCCGGTCGCCTCCTTCTTTCTGGCCGATCCCGACGCTGCGCAGGTAGTGGTACGTGCGCTGGGCGATCGGCTTGGGCTTGTCGAAGTCGGCGGGGTACATGTCCTGCTCGACGACCACGAACAGGTCGCGGCCAAGATCGAGCAGGGCCTTGGCGACCTCGTCGACGGCGGGTTCCCCGGCGGGCGGCTCGCAGCTGGCGCCCATGGCCACGGCGCGGGCGAAGGCCAGCCCGTCGCGGTCGGCTTGCGCGACGATGGCGGGGTCCATCTGCTTGATATGCACGTAGCCGATGCGGTCTGAGCTTCGCGACCAGCTCGTCGCCGGCCTCGCCCACGGCGACGACCGCGGAGATCGCCATGCAGCGCTGGCCGGCGGACCCGTATCCCGCCGCCGTGATGTGGTTGGCGGCGAACTCCATGTCCGCATCGGGCAGCACGACGGCGTGGTTCTTCGCGCCGCCGAGGGCCTGCACGCGCTTGCCTAGGCTGGCGGCACGCTGGTGGACGTACCTGGCGATCGGGGTCGAGCCGACGAAGCTGACCGCTCGTATATCGGGGTGATCGAGAATCGCGTCGACGGCGACCTTGTTGCCGTGCACCACGTTGAAGACGCCTTCGGGCAGGCCGGCCTCGGCGTAGAGGCGGGCGATGAAGTTCGATACGGACGGGTCGCGTTCGCTCGGCTTGAGGATGAAGGTGTTCCCGGTGGCGATGGCGACGGGATGCATCCACATCGGCACCATGGCGGGGAAATTGAACGGGGTGATCCCGGCGCAGACGCCGAGCGGCTGCCGGAACGAGTAGGCGTCCACGTCGGTGGAGACCTGCTCGGAGTACTCGCCCTTGAGCAGGGTCGGGATGCCGCAGGCAAATTCGACGACTTCCAGGCCGCGGGTCACCTCGCCCTTGGCGTCGGAGACGACCTTGCCGTGCTCGTCGGCGACGATCTCGGACAGTTCGTCCAGGTGCCGCTCAAGGAGGTCGCGCAGCGCGAACATGATCCGCGACCGGCGGATGACCGACACGTCGCGCCAGGCGTCGAAGGCCTTCTTGGCCGCCTGGACGGCGGCGTCCACGTCGGCCGCCTCGGCCAGCGCGACCTGGGCCTGCTGCGCGCCGGTCGCGGGGTTGTAGACCGGGCCGAATCGCCTCGACGCGCCGGTCGTCTCCGATCCGGCGATCCAGTGCGGGATGGTGCGCATATTTTCCTGGCCCTTTCTACAGGTAACGTCTTTGGTCGCGCTTGGCCGCCTCGTACGCGGCGCGGGCCTTCTGGGTGCTCTCCAGGGCCGCGACCTCGGACACGGGAACGTCCCACCAGCTCTGCGAGGACGGGACCGGGGCCAGCGGGTCGGTTTCTATGTAGACGACGGTGGTCCGGTCTGCCTTTCTCGCCCGGGCGAGGGCTTCGCCGAATTCCTTGACGGTTCTTGTCCTGAGCACGTCGGCGCCGAGGCTGGCCGCGTTGGCGGCGAGGTCGACGGGCAGGAGGTCGCCGTCGAGCATCCCCGTTTCCGGATTGCGGTAGCGGTAACTGGTGCCGAACCGCTGCGAGCCCAGCGACTCCGACAGAGCGCCGATGGAGGCGAAGCCGTGATTCTGGACCAGGACGAGGTTGAGCTTGATCCCCTCGGCGACGGCCGTGACGATCTCCTGCGCCATCATCAGGAAGGAGCCGTCGCCGACCAGCACGAACACCTCGCGGTCCGGGGCCGCCAGCTTGACGCCGAGGCCGCCTGCGATCTCGTAGCCCATGCACGAGTAGCCGTACTCGACGTGGTACTGCTTCGGGTCCCGCGCGCGCCACAGCATCTGCAGGTCGCCCGGCATGCTGCCGGCCGCCTGCACGACCACGTCGCGGTCGTCCATGAACTCGTTCAGCGCGCCGAGGATCTCCGTCTGGGCCGGCAGCGGCTGGTGGCCCAGGTGGTACGCCTGGTCGACGACCTGGCGCCAGCTCTGGTTCAGTTCCTGCGTGCGGGCGGTGTACGCCTCGTCGACGTGGTAGCCGGCGAGCTCGCGGCCTAGTGCCTCGAGCCCGGCGCGGGCGTCGGCCTGTACCGAGACGCCGGAATGCTTGCCCGCGTCGAAGGCCGTGATGTTCAGGTTGACGAACCTCACGTCCGGGTGCTGGAAGGCGGTGCGCGAGGCGGTGGTGAAGTCGCTGTAGCGAGTGCCGATGCCGAGCACCACGTCGGCCTCGCGGGCCAGCGCGTTGGCCGCGGGTGAGCCGGTGGCGCCGACCCCCCCGACGGCACACGGATGATCCCAGGCCAGCGCGCCCTTGCCCGCCTGGGTGTCCGCCACCGGGATGCCGGTGGCCTCGGCGAAGTCTCTCAGCGCGTGGCTCGCCTCGGAGTAGATGACGCCGCCGCCGGCCACGATGAGCGGCCCTTTCGCTGTTCTGAGCAGCTGCGCGGCGCGGACCAGGGCGGCGGGTTCCGGGACCGGGCGCGGCACGTGCCAGGTGCGTGTCCTGAACAGCTCCTGCGGCCAGTCGTAGGCCTCGGCCTGCACGTCCTGCGGCAGCGCCAGCGTCACCGCGCCGGTCTCGGCCGGGTCGGTGAGCACGCGCATCGCGGCCAGCAGGGCCGAGGGCAGCTGCTCCGGGCGGTTGATCCGGTCCCAGAACCTCGACACCGGCTTGAACGCGTCGTTGACGCTGACGTCGTAGGACCGCGGGTCTTCCAGCTCCTGCAGGACCGGGCTGGCGGCCCGGGTGGCGAAGAAGTCGCTGGGCAGCAGCAGCACCGGGATGCGGTTGATCGTCGCGAGCGCGGCTCCGGTGACCATGTTGGTCGAGCCCGGGCCGATGGAGGCGGTGCAGGCCAGGGCCTGCAGCCGGTTCCGCATCCGGGCGAAGCCGACGCTGGCGTGCACCATCGCCTGCTCGTTGCGGGCCAGGTAATACGGCAGGTCTGCTTCGTTGGTCTCATGCGCCTGGAGCAGCGCCTGGCCCACGCCCGCCACGTTGCCGTGGCCGAAGATGCCGAAGCAGCCCGGGATGAGCCGCTGCCGCACCCCGTCGCGCTCGCTGTACTGGGCGGCCAGGAAGCGGACCAGGGCCTGGGCGACGGTCAGGCGTACGGTGTCCATGTTTCATGCCTCCCGGTGGACGGCGGACGTCATCGGCAGTCGCGGGTCGATGGGCTGGTCGTGCCAGGTGCCGCGGATCCAGGCGTGCGCCGGGTCGTCGCAGAAACGCCAGGCGCGCTCGCCGGCCGGGCCCGCCATGACGTTGAGGTAGTACAGGTCGTATCCGGGGGGCGCCATCGACGGCCCGTGCCAGCCGTGCGGGATGAGCACCACGTCGCCCGCGGCGACCTCAGCCAGCACGTCGATGGGACGATCGGGGGTGCCGTATACCCGCTGGTAACCGAGCCCCCGGGTCTCGAAGTAGTAGATCTCCTCGAGTTCGGCCTCGTGCGCGCTCTGCTGATCGTGCTTGTGCGGCGGGTAGGAGGACCAGTTGCCGCCCGGCGTGAGCACCTCGACGGCGATGAGCTTGTCGCACTCGAACGCCTCGGGCGCGCAGAAGTTGTTGACCTGCCGACTGGCCTGGCCCGCGCCGCGCAGTTCGACCGGGACCTGCTCGGCCGGACCGTAGCGCGGCGGTAGCCGGTTCGCGCAACGCGCGCTCGGCAGGGCGAATACGCCGCCGGCCGCACAGGACACCGTGACGACGGCGTTGCGCGGAGCGTAGGCGAAGTCGGTGACGCGGGAGAATACGTCGCGGCGGCCGGTTAGCTCGAAGGTCGCCTGGTCGCCGGTGAGGGTGTCGCAGGTGACGGTGGCCGATCCGGCTAGCGGGAGGACGAGCAGCTCGTCGTGTTCCGTGGGCCACGTGTGCGCCTGGCCGGGGCCTAGTCTCAGGACGCGCAGGCCGGAGTAGGTCCAGCCGGCCCGCTCGGGCGTCACGACGACGTTGAAGGCCTTGTCCTGGCTGGTCCCGGCCTTGAGGTAGAACTTCTCTTCCATGCTCAGCCCCGCATCAGCCGGACGGCGGTGTCGACGGCGCCGGCCACGTCGTCGTCGGGCGGGAAGAGCAGGCTCCGGCCGACGACGAGCCCGCGCACGGACGGTATCTGCAGGGCCTTGCGCCACTGGTCGAAGGCGGCGTCCTGATCCGCGCTGACCTCACCGCCGAGCAGCAGGGCGGGCAGCGTCGACGCGGCCAGCACCCGTTCCATGTCGTCCACCACCGGCACCTTGAGCCAGGTGTAAGCCGAGGTCGTGCCGAGCCCCGAGGTGACCGCGATGGAGCGGATCACCGCGTCGGGCGACAGGTCGTTGCGGACCCGCCCGTCGATCCGGTGCGAGATGAACGGCTCGACCATGGCCATCAGGCCGTGGGCCGCGAGCTCGCTGACCGCCTTGGCGCAGGACTCCATGGTCACGACGGTGGCGGGATCGTCCGGGTCGATACGGAAGAGCATCTTGCCGCCGTCGAAACCCATCCGGGCGATGGCGGCCGCGTCGTAGCCGGTGAACCGGTCGTCGATTTCGAACACGGTCCCGGCCAGGCCGCCGCGGTTCATCGAGCCGATGACCACCTTGTCTTCAAGCACGCCGAGCAGCAGCAGGTCCTCGATGATGTCCGCGGTGCCAAGCACGCCGTCGACGCCGGGCCGGGACAGCGCGAGCGACATCCGCTCGAGCAGGCCTGACCGGTCGGCGATGGCCATCGGGCGGTCCCCCACCCGCAGCGCGCCGCGCGCCGGATGGTCGGCGGCGATGATGAACAGCTGATTGTCCTCGCCGAGCAGCGCCGCGCGGCGCTTGCGCCGGGCGGCCGCCTCGGCAATGGCCTGCGGACGCCTGGTCCGCACGTCGAGGATGGCCTTGAGCTGCTCATGCATGGATGTCCTCCGGTGGTCCCTCGTCCACGAGCCCGGCGACCTCGGCGACCTCGGCGGCCGTGGGCATGGCGTCCGAGCAGGCCAGCCGCCCGGCCACGATGGCGCCTGCGGCGTTCGCGAAGCGCATTACCCGCTCGATGTCCCAGCCGGCCAGCAGTCCGTGGCACAGCGCGCCGCCGAACGCGTCACCGGCCCCCAGGCCGTTGAGGACGTTGACCGGCACCGGCGGGACCTCCAAGGGGGGCCTGGGGGGATCGGTCCCCCCAGAACCGGGGGGTTCCGGGGGGCGTCCCCCCGGGCCAGCGCGGCCAGCACGCCCTTCGGACCCTGCTTGACGACCGCGAGGCGGACGCCGAATTGATGCAGCGCGCGGGCGGCGGCCAGCGGATCCCGCTCCCCCACCGCCGTGTCGCACTCGTCGAGGTTGCCGACCGCGACGGTCACGTGCGGCAGCGCCTGCTGGATCCAGTACCTGGCCTGCTCCCGCGAGTCCCAGAACATCGGCCGGTAGTCCAGGTCAAGGACCGTGATCTCCCGTCCGCCCCGCGCCTCCAGGGCGGCCAGGGTCGCGCTGCGGCTCGGCTCGTCGCAAAGCCCGGTCCCGGTCACCCAGAAGACGCCTGCTTCTCTGATCGCGGCGAAATCCAGCTCCTCGCGGTAGATCTCCAGGTCAGGGGCTTTCGGCCAGCGGTAGAAGTACAGCGGGAAGTCGTCCGGCGGGAAGATCTCGCAGAACGTCACCGGCGTCGGCAGGTCCGCCACGGAGGTGACGTAGCGGTCGTCGATGCCGTAGCCCTTCATCGCCGCGTGAATGAACCGGCCGAACGGGTCGTCGCCGGTGCGGGTGATGACCGCGGTGCGCCGCTGATAACGCGCGGCGGCCACCGCGACGTTGGTCGCGCTGCCGCCGAGATACTTGCCGAAAGTCTGAACGTCCTCAAGATGGACGCCCGCCTGAAGCGGGTACAGGTCAACGCCGACCCGGCCCATGGTGAGAACCTCGAAGGCGCTCATCGGCGCTGCCTCCCTGGAGGTACGGCTCGCTAAACGGTGAGTTGCTAACTTTTTACGCCTGTGTTTCCGGTCGGTCAATAGTATGTCCGGACATATTTACGTATAGATCTACCGACAACCCGACTTGCTACTGTCATAGTGGCGGCTGACCTGGTAATAATGGGAAGCATCTCCCGTCCAGACGCCGAGAGTGATGGCCGTGAACCGTACCGCCCTGCCCATCCAGGTGGACCGGAACAGCCCGGTCCCCCTGTACTTCCAGGTGGCGCAGCACCTGGAGCAGATGATCGAGTCCGGCGACCTGGCCACGGGAACACGGCTTGAGAACGAAACCGGGCTGGCCGACCAGTTCGGGCTGTCCAGGCCGACGATGCGACGGGCGATCGAGTACCTCGTCGACCGCGGGCTGCTTGTCCGCAGGCGCGGCGTGGGAACTCAGGTCGTGCACGCCAAGGTGCGCCGCCAGGTCGAGCTGACCAGCCTCTACGACGACCTGGCCAAGACCAGCCGCAATCCGCGCACCAAGGTCCTCAGCTTCGTGATCGAGGCCGGCCCCGGCCGCGATCGCGCTCGAACTCGGCAGCGCCGAGGTCTACGCCTTCGAGCGGCTGCGCTACGCCGGGACGGAACCGCTCGCGCTGATGCACAACTACGTCCCTGCCGACCTGCTGCGCCTGTCGGCCGCCGACCTCGAGGCGCACGGGCTCTACGACCTGTTCCGCGCGAACGGCATCATCTTGCGGATCGCCAGGCAGTCGATCGGCGCCCGCGCCAGCACGGCAGGCGAGGCGCGGGCGCTCGCCGAGAGCAGGGGAGCCCCGCTGCTGACGATGGTCCGCACGGCCTACGACGACCAGGGCCGGGTGGCGGAGTACGGCAACCACGTCTACCGTGCGTCGAGATACAGCTTCGATCTCACGCTGACCGGCTGGTGATCCAGGTCACAATCCGACCTCGATTTGACGGACCTGTTTCACGGGCTCGTGTCACGGGCTCGTTTCACAGGCCGGCCTGGGCGGCGGCAGCGGTCAGGTTCTCCGCCGCCAGGCGGAGGCCCTCGATCTGGTCGAGTTCGGCGTCCTCGTGCTCGATGTTGACGGCGATGCCGGGGTCGACGGCGCTCAGGGCCTGCAGGAAACGGGTCCAGAATTCCTGGTCGTGGCCGCGCCCGACGGCGACGAACTGCCAGGAGGCCGGTACGGGCCACCGGTTCAGCGTGTTACGGCCGCCGATGCCGAGCGGGTTCGCATCGGCCGGGACCCGCTCGAAGCGGTCGTCCAGGACGCCGTAGATGCGGCAGTTCTGCTCGTTGATGCGGGTGTCCTTGGCGGCCGCGTGGTAGACGAGATCACCGAGGTGCTCGATGGCCGCGATGGGGTCGATGCCCTGCCAGAACAGGTGGCTGGGATCCATCTCGGCCCCCACGTGCGTGGCGTTGATCTCGGTGGCCAGCCGCTCCATCGTGCCGGGGTTGAAGACGATGTTGTGCGGGTGCATCTCGATGCAGACCTTCACGTCCGCATCACGCGCCCGGGCCTGGATGTCCGTCCAGAACGGGATGGCGACATATGGCCACCAGCCTCACGTCCGGCAGGTCCGGGGTGAACACGGCTGGAGCGGACCGGTAGCCGCTGGCGTGCGCGCGGCCGGCCATCCCGGCCCCGATCACCGCGACCCCGATCGAGGACTTGGTCAAGGTATCTCCTTAGGTAGCGCTGGAGGCTTTAAAGCGCTTTAATAGAGTTAATATCGAATCCAGGGAACGTGTCAAGGGCATGTTTGGGGGGCGGGTGGCGGACCCAGGTTCCGGGACGGAAGCGGCACCGGCCGGGACGGAAGCGGCACCGGCCGGGACGGAAGCGGCACCGGCCGGGACGGGAGACGCGCCGCGGCCGGCGGGGCGCCGACCGCGGCTGACCGACGTCGCGGCCTTGGCGGGAGTTTCCTCGGGGCTGGTTTCGCTGGTGCTCAGGAACCAGCCCGGCCCGAGCGACCAGACCAGGGCCCGGGTCCTCGAGGCCGCCAAGCAGATGGGGTACCGGGCCGACCGGACGGCCAGCCTGCTGGCCAGGCGGCGGAGCCATCACCTCGGCGTGATGATGGACGTACGCAACACCTTTCACGCCGACCTGGTCGCCGAACTCGACGCGGCTGCGACCAGGGCGGGCTACGACCTGCTGCTCAGCGCCGTGACACCCAGCCGGGACGAACGCCGGGCCGCCGAGGTCCTGCTCGACTTCCGCAGCGAGGCGCTCATCCTGCTCGGGCCGGCCGAGCCTGCCGGACGGCTGAACGCGCTCGGTCAGGAGCTTCCCGTCGTGGTGATCGGGCGCCGGGTCCCGTCCGCCACCGTCGACGTGGTGCGGGCGGCCGATGACCAGGGGGTCGCCGAGGCGGTCGGCCACCTCGCGACCTTGGGACACCAGGCCATAGCCTTCGTCGACGGCGGCCAGGGCACCATCGCGTCCGATCGCCGCCGGGGTTACCGCCAGGCCATGCGCCGGCTTGGGCTGGCGGCGCAGGCGCGGATTATCCCCGGCGACCACACCGAGGAGGCAGGCATCCGCGCCGCCACGGTGCTGCTGGCCGAGGGGGGCCTGCCCACCGCCGTGGTGGCGTCCAACGACCGCAGCGCGGTCGGCCTGCTCGACGCGTTCACCCGGCTGGGCATCAAGGTTCCCGAGGCTGTTTCCGTCGTCGGATACGACGACAGCATGCTGGCCCGGCTCGCCCACGTGGATCTCACCACCGTCAGCCAGGACGCGCGGCGCCAGGCCGAACAGGCGATCGCGCTGGCGGTCGAGCGACTCGAGCACGACCGGACGGCGCCGCGTGAGATCGTGCTCACGCCTCATCTCGTGGTGCGAAGCACCACCGCGCCGCCTCCTGTCATCCGGCCCCAGGATTAGCCCGGCGCGGGAAGGGCTGGCTAGCTGATCTCCGCGAGGTACCCGAGGAGCAGCGCCTCGCTGACGCAGCACCGCTTGAGCTCGCCGAGGTGGACGCTCTCGTTCTCGGCATGCGCCTTGCTTTCCGGGTCATCAACGCCGGTCAGCAGCAGCGCCATGTCGGGATACGCCTCGGCGAGGGCGGCCGCAAGCGGGAGGGAGCCGCCGCTGCCGACCTCGAGCGGGGCGCGGCCCCAGGTGCCGGCGCAGGCGCGGCGGAACGCGTCGAAGGCCGGGCCGGACGCGTCGATCCGGTGCGGCTGGCTCTGGTGGTGCCGGCTGACGACGACTTCGGCGTGCCACGGCGCGTGGCCGCGCAGGTGCTCCTCCAGGGCAGCGAACGCCCGTTCGGCATCGTCGCCGGGAGCCAGCCGGATGCTGATGCCGACCCGGGCCCACGGCACGATCTTGTGCGCCGCGTCAGCCACGGGCGGAGCGTCGATACCGAGAACGGCCACGGCGGGGCTCGCCCATATCTGCTGGGACAGCGCGCCTTCGCCGAGGAACTGGACCTCGGGCCGCAGGCCGACGACCTGGCGCAAGCGGGCGGCGTCCATGCCCACGGCGTGGGGCGGCCCGGTGTGCAGGCCCTTGACCGCCACGTTGCCCGCGTCGTCGTGCAGCGTCGCGATGAGCCGGCATAGCGCGGTGAGCGCGTCAGGTACCGGACCGCCGTACTTACCGCTGTGCACGGCGTGATCAAGCGTTCGTACCTCCACCACGCAGTCGGCGATGCCGCGCAGGGACGTGATCAGGGTGGGCTGCCCGATGTCCCAGTTCGAGCAGTCCGCGATCACGATGGCGTCGGCCTGCAGCAGTTCCTTGTAGGCGCTCAGGAACTCCGGCAGGTGCGTCGAGCCGGTTTCCTCCTCGCCCTCGATAAAGACGGCGACGTCGAGCGGCGGCTTTCCTGCCCACGCCTGCACGGCTGCCACGTGCACGGCGATCCCGGCTTTGTCGTCGGCCGTGCCCCGCCCGAACAGGCGGCCGCTGCGTTCGGCCGGCTCGAACGGGGGTGACTCCCACAGGTCCGCGGAACCGGGCGGCTGGACGTCGTGGTGGGCGTAGAGCAGCAGCCGCGGCGATCCGGCCGGTCCCCGGATCGTGCCGTACACCGCAGGGTGCGAGCCGTCTACTTCCAGCAGGCTGGCGTCGCGGAACCCTGAGCGCCGCAGCCACGCGGCGGTCGCCACAGCCGAGCGCCGTACCTGCCGGGTGTCGAACCCGGCCGCGCTGACCGACGGTATGCGGACCAGCCGGTCGAGCTCGCGGCGGAGGAGGGGAAACGCATACTCGACGGCGGCACGGGCCGCGGCCGCGCTCAGCTCAGCGGGCAAATCCCGGCCTTTCGCGCCGCCGTAGCCCGCTCCCCCGCCGTTGCGTCAAACTGCCGATGCCCTGACCGCTCCCCATCAGAGCACAATACGCATATCCCCGGCATTCAATCAACAAACCAGGGCTTTACGCGCGCCAATCCGGCCAGAATGGCAGGAGAACTCAATTGCCTACGTCAGCACCGGCAGTCACGGCAGTTGCGAATTTTCACAGCGGAATGACGTTGTATACGGCGATAGGCGGGTCAGCTTGCCGTCTCAAGATACGTACTGTGGTGGTCGACCGTGCAGATGAGCGCGTCACGCCTCGCCGTCCCGCCAGGCGGGCTGATGAGCGGCGTGGCGTCGTGCTTGAACAGCTTGTCCGCGAAAATGATGATATCGCCGGGATTCAGCTGCTTCCTGAGCACCGGCGGTGCCTTTATCTCGCCGTCATCCGTGACGTCGGCCGCGGCGTAAAGGTAGGTTTCCGCGCCTTCCCCGATCCGGTCGAGCACGTAAATGATGATGAACTGCTCGTTGTCGTGGTGCGGTTTCGTCACGACATTGGTGAACGTGCGGAAAAGATTCAGGCCGAACGTGCCGTTGGTCTGCCGCCACTCGGCAGGCACCAGTTGGAGGAGGGCACGGATGAGATCCCAGGCTTGCGGGTCGTCGAGGAGTTCGACCCGGGCGTGCTCGCGCCTGCCCGGGATGTCCGCCCGGTCGGTGATCGTGATGGTATCGTGTCGTCGCAGGCTGAGACGTCCGTCGTACCACTGGTAGCGGATCACGTCCCTGGCTCGCCGGCGGTCGGCCGGCCAGTCACCCTCGTCATGCCGGAGCGTCCGGTCATTGAAGTAGGCGCCATGGAAGTTCGTCCGAAACTTCTCGGGAAGTCCGATTAGCTGATCGTTGGTGATGGCATAGCCGTCGCTCTCCAGCGCCGCCCATACGTCCCTATGACCGTCGGACACGTGCTGTGTTGCGTCATTGCTCACAGTGGCACTCGCAGGGTGTATGAAGGGCGGAATTACCGGTTAGTAACGCGGGTGCCGGTATCTTAATGGGGAGCAGCATATACCTGGGGTCGCGGGACTCTCAGCCATAGGCACGCGGCGAATCGCGAAGTTCACAAATCAGTTCCCGCGAGGCTTCCTCGGTGAGCGAGGCGCGCACTAGGGCGTCGTGGGCAACGCGATAGCGCTCGACCTGTTCCGCGTCTTCCACACTGAAATACCCGGCATGGTTCTCAATGTGGACGATATCCGACTCGCCCGAGTCCTTATATTCGAAATAGGCGTACATGCACGTCATGGAGAACGTCGGCTTGGCCGCGAACGGGAGCACGTGCAGGCTCACGTTGGCAGCGGCCGAGCGCTCCGCCAGTACGTCTAGCTGTTCGCGCATGATGCCGGGAGAGCCGACCAACTGGTGCAGGGTCGACTCGTGCGTCACCGCGATCAGCCTGAGGGGCTCCAGGCTGTCCCGGCTGTGCAGCGCCTCCTGCCGCCGGGTCCGGACTTCCAGCAGCTGCCTGATCTGCTCGGGCGACCGGTCCTCCATGTCACGGAAGACCGCGCTGGCGTAATCCGGGGTCTGCAGCAGGGCCGGCACGAACGGCAGCGTGTACACGCGGGCCACGGCGGCGTCCACCTCGTACGCCAAGTGCGCGTCAAGACCTTCGAGGATCTCGTCGTCGAAGTCCGTCCACCAGCCGCGGCGCCGGGCACCCCGCGCCCACCGTTCCAGCCGGACGGCCAGCGGCGTGCCCTCGATCTGGTAGTACCTGATCAGGTCCCTGATATCGCGCGGGAGCGGCGTGCCCTGGGCGTTCTCAAGCCGGGACAGCTTGCTCGAGGACATCAGCAGGTCCCGGGCGACCTCGGTCAGGAGCTTGCCCTGGTCTTCTCTCAGCTGCTTGACGGCAGCGGCGATGCTGCGTCGCGGCCCGAGCGGGCCCGTCACCTTAGCCACGGCAGGCCGCCGTCCCGAGCGGGCTATGCCCGGCGAGTTCCGCCCGGTATGGGATTCCCATCGTGCAACCGTACAACCGGCCACGCCCGGACCGCATCCGAACCTGCGAGACAGACCGCGGAACCAGCCCACCCATCCCTTTAACTCCTGCGTTACCCCAGCTTAACCAGCAAGTGAACCAGCCGCTTCTTTCCACGGCCGTCCTGTTTATCCCCTGTTTGCGCAAAGTTACCGTTTCGGCCGACGTCGCCATGGGAATCCCATAATTGGACTTGCAAACAGAGTTCTAGGCGGGCATCTTATGGGCCGGAAACAGCTACCTCCCAAGCCTCCGCCTCGTCGCGGCGGCCGAAAGGCCCAGGCGCACCACACCTTCCATGCGGGCCGCAGCTACCGAGCTGGGGCCCGTACTGCTACCCGGGCCCAAGGCGCTACCCGGGCCCAAGGCGTTCTGGCCACCGGGACAGCGGCCGTACCTGGACGCGGCCAGCGCGGGCCGCCGCCGATCACGTCCATAGGCAGGGCCGATGGGTGGCTCCACCGGCCCTGATCATGTCACACGCAGTCCGCGACTTTTCTCATGAAGGGATCACACGTGCAATCTGGACAGTGTATTACCGGCCAGGCGGATCCGGAAACCTCCGACCCGCGTCGCAATTCCCCGGATCACCGGCGGCACGCGCCATGATCGGAATCCTGGCCCTTGGCTGCTTCGTGACCGGCTTCTTCGTCGCCTGGCTGCTGCGGACCGGTTACGTCATGACCCAGATCTCCTGGGCTCAGCAGCAGATGGAACGCAAGGTCCGCTACTGGCAGGGTGAGGCGATACACGCCAGGGCCGTCGCCGAGCACTTGCTCACGCAGCTTGAGGCCAGCACGGGACGGCCGCCTGAGCCGACCGACTGGCCGGGCCCGGACACCGACTGGCGGATGAAATAGGAGGGGGGAGACCGTGGTCATCGTCTACGACGCCGGGCTGCTAGTGGCGCTGCTGATCGGCGCGGCAATCGGGTTGCTGGTTACCGCCGCGCATTACGAGCAGATCGCGATCCGGCAATGGGCGTACGAGAAGGAGGTAGCCGAGTGCCGCGAGTTCTATGCGGCGCTCGGCGCGTACCGGCGCGTCAAGCCAGATCATGGGCCGGACAACGAGGCGGCAGCGACACAAACCCGTTCTGACCTGCACTAAGACGGCTTAGAACGGACCAGGGGGATCTTACACGGGCCTAAGCCGTGCTGGGCGCCGAAGATAAGGAATTCGTCCGATGCCGAGGGCGGGGCCTTACGGCGAGTCTTGAGCATGCGGGAACCGAACGAGGTTCCCCGGGGGCCGAGGAGGAACCATGCATCCCGAGATTCTCCGTGAGCTAACCGCGCAGCGCGGCCGCGAGATGCGGGAGCGGGCGCATCAGGGCATGCTCGCCCGGATGGCGAGCAAGGAACGGCGAGCCAGGCGACGCGGAACCAGGGCGCCGGACGCGTTCGTCGTTCCGGCCATTCCCGACTACGTGGACGGCTCGTTCCGCGTGCCGTCGGCCGAGGACGAGGTGGCCGGCCGGCCGGGCCGGGTACCAAGCACAGGCCGCGCCGCCTAAGCCGTCATGACCGCCGCCGCGGGGCGCCGCGACCTTTCCGGAATGTCAGACCAGCGTGGCATGCTAGGTCCGGAGATGAGCGGGCGAGCATCCAGTCCCGCCCTGGTCGGGCGCGGTGAGCAGATGGCCGCCCTGGACGCCGCTTTCGCCAGCGCGCGCCAGGGCAGGCCGTCGGCTGTCCTGCTCGGCGGGGAAGCCGGCGTCGGCAAGTCCCGGCTGGTCGGGGAGTTCGGCGCGGGGCCGGCCGGCGCGGGGGCACGGGTCCTGACCGGGGGCTGCCTGGAGCTCGGGACCGACGGGCTGCCCTTCGCGCCGTTCACCGCCGTGCTTCGCGACCTGGTGCATGACATGGGGGCGGACGCGGTGGCCGCGATGCTGCCAGGCCGGACCACGCGGGGGCTGGCCCGGCTGCTGCCTGAGCTGGGGGAACCGGACGAGCCTGGCGCGGGCGGCGACCCCGGCGAGGCGCGGGCACGGTTGTTCGAGGAGGTGCTCGCCGCGCTCCAGCACCTGGCCAGGCACTCGCCGGTGGTGCTGGTTATCGAGGACGCGCACTGGGCTGACCGGTCGAGCCGGGACCTGCTGACGTTCCTCATCGGCAACCAGCGGGCGATCAGCGGCCTGCTGATCGTGGTCACGTTCCGGTCCGACGAACTGCACCGGACCCATCCGCTGCGGCCGCTGCTGGCGGCGCTCGACCGGTTCGACTGGGTGGAACGGATCGAGCTGCAACGGCTCAGCAGGCACGACACCGGCGAGCTGGCGATCCGTATCCTCGGCCGCGAGCCTGCCGAGGACCTGACCGAGGCGCTTTACCGCCGGTCGCAGGGAAATCCGCTCTTCGTGGAGACCCTGCTGTGCTGTGACGGCGAGCTGAGCTCGGCCCTGCCGGAGTCGCTTCGCGACCTGCTGATCGACAGCGTGCGCCGCCTGCCGGAAGACACGCAGGAGGTACTGCGGATCGCCAGCGCGGGCGGCTCGATGACGGGGCACGCGCTGCTCGCCGCCGTGAGCGGCCTGGACGACGATGCGCTGATCCGGGCACTGCGGCCGGCCGTGCTCGCCAACGTGCTGCGGGCCCAGGCGGACGGCTACGCGTTCCGGCACGAGCTTATCCGCGAGGCCGTGCACGAGGACCTGCTGCCGGGCGAGCACGGCCGGCTGCACGGCCGCTTCGCCGCGGCCATCGACGCCGACCCGGCGCTGGTCCCGCCCGGCCGGGCCGCCATCGAGATGGCGCACCACTGGCACTCCGCGCACGACTCGGCCTGGGCGCTGATCGCCTCCTGGCAGGCGGCGGCGCAGGCGGGCCGGGCCGTGGCGGCCGCCGAGCGGCTTTCGCTGCTGGCCCGGGTCCTCGCGCTCTGGGACCAGGTGCCTGACGCGCAGGTGCGTATCGGCGCGGACCACGCGCGCGTCCTGGAAGAGGCCACCTGCGCGGCCCACGACGCCGGGGAGCTCGAACGCGGCGTCGCGCTGGCGACCTCGGCCCTGAAGGAGCTGGACCCCGCGGCCGAGCCGGTTCGCGTCGCGCGGCTGCTCGAGGATCGCAGCAACTTCAGGATGAAACTAGGCCGCCATGACTACACGCAGGATCTGCACGATGCGCTGGCCTTGGTGCCCGGCGAGGTAGCCCCGGCGATCCGCATTAATATTCTGCTGTTCCTCGCCCGCTGCGCGCCCGCGGTGGCCGACGAGCGGTCCTACGCCGATGAGGCCCTGGCCCTGGCCCGCCAGGTCGGGGACGAGGCATGCGAGGCGAACGCGCTGCTGACGCTGGCGATGTTCCACGCCGACCCGGGTCAACAGGCAGGACCGGGCAGCGGTCCCATCGAGCTGGTCAGGCAGGCGCGCGCCATGGGCAAGCGGAGCGGGTCCGAAGACGTGCTGCTGAAGGCCGCCGTTCACGAGTCGCACCTGCTCGAGGGCGCGGGTGAGCACGAACTCGCCGCCGAGGCGGCCCGCCGTGCGGCCGTGAGCGCGGATTCGCAACGACTGTCCCGCACCTCAGGCAGCCTGCTCGCGATCAACCAGGCCGAACCGCTGTTCGCGCTTGGCCGCTGGGACGAGGCGGTCAAGGTCGCCAACGGGGCGATTGAGCTCTACCTCTCCCGCGGGCCGATACACCGGACCATACTGCAGCTGATGGTCGGGACCATCGCCGCGGCCCGGGGCGACCTCGCCGCGGCCGGCCGGGCGGCGGCGGCGGCGCGTGACATGCTGCGCTCGGCTGGCTATGAGGACCAGTATCAGCTTCCGCTGGCCCGGCTGGAGATCCTGGTTGCCCTCGACACCGAAGGGCCGGCCGCCGCGATCGCAGCCGCGCGGGCCGCCGCGGACCGTTTTGACCTGCCCGGCAGCAGCCCAAGGTACGCCTGGCCGGTAATGACTGCCGGGATCATGGCCGTCCTCGGCGCCGCCCGGCAGGCCGTCGTCGCTCAAGACGAAGGGCTCCGCGACGGTGCCGGCGCGGCCGCGGACCGGCTGCGCGCGACCGCGGAGAAGCTGGAGTCGTGCGGCCCGGTTCAGCAGGCCCAGCAACTGACGTTCGCCGCGGCCGACGCGCACACGGGCTACCTGCTGGCCGCCCCTTCCCGTGCTTCAGGCGATCCGCTTTCTCCCGGGGTCCTGCTCGCGGCCTGGGACCGGGCCGCCGCCGCCTGGGCCGCGGTCGGCGAACCCCATCCGCTCGCCCAGGCGCTGCTGCACGCGGCGGAGGCCGCGCTCGCCGGCGCGGACCGTGACGCCGCGGCGGCCAGGCTGCAGCGGGCCGGCCCGCTGGCGGCCGATCTCGGCGCACAGCCGCTTGGCGAGCAGATCGCGATCCTGGCGCGGCGAGCCGGGATCAGGCGGGCCCGCCCGGACGACCGCGGGACGGCGGCCCAGGCGGCGGGCGGATCTGGCGACCGGGAGGCTGGAAGCGGCGAACTCGGCCTGACCAGACGCGAACTCGAAGTGCTGCGCCTGGTCGCGGCCGGGCGCAGCAACCGGGAGATTGCCGCCGAGCTCTTCATCTCGCCGAAAACGGCCAGCGTGCACGTGTCCAACATCCTCGGCAAGCTCGGTGCCGCCAGCCGCGGCGAAGCCGCCGCCCGCGCCCGCGCGCTGCACCTCTTCCCCCCACGCGCCCCTTCCCCTCCACCAGCCCCGCCGCACGCCCCAGGTACGAGCGGTTAGCGCGGCATGAAACCGCGATTTCAGGGCGCTGGGTGATCGTGTAACCACGGTTTCATGTGCCGTTGGCGGCGTAGGGCTGCGCCCAGGCCCGCAGGGCGGCGACCGCTGACGGGGCGAGGATCTGGTCGTTCGCCGCGACGCCGGGCAGGTGCAGGAGGTGATCGACGCCCGTCAGCACGCGCAGCCCCGGGCCGCTGGTCCCGGCCGCCGCCAGGGCCCTGACCAGAGGTCTGATCGTGCTGAGCGGGACGTTGGCGTCCCGCGTGCCGTCCGTGACCAGGACCCTCGTGCCGGCCGGGAGCCGGGCCGCGACGGAAGGGGGATAAACCGCGTCGTCCGAGCGCACGTAGCGCGCGTTCGCCGGGGCGAGGATCACGGGCGAGAGTAGCCCAAGCACGCCTGGCGCCAGGCCGGCGGTGCTCACCGGCCGCCCGGCCCGGAATTCGGCGACGGCCCGCTGTACCCCGGCCGCGTTCCGCCGGCCGCTGGCCGCGGTCAGCGTGCCCTGACTGACGGCCGCATTGATCTGCTCGTCCGTCTGGAGCTGGACCAGGCTGAGCAGCCGTTCGTCCTGCGGCTCGATCAGGGCCAGTCCGGCCGGGCGCGGCGACACCGACTCGGCCACCAGCAGCGTGTACATCGCGCCTTCGCTGTGCCCGACGACCAGCATCCGCCCGGTAGCGGCCTGCGGCTGGGCCCGGAGCAAGGCGTAGGCCGCGTCGGCCTGGCCGATGAAGGCGGCCAGGCCGATGGAGCCCGGGTGGGCGGCAAAGGTGCCGCCGCCGGTCTGGCCGCTGAAGTACTTGTCGAATCTCAGGCTCATGATGCCGTCGCCGGCCAGGACACCCGCGATCAGCCGGAGGACGTGCGGGGTGAGGCCCGCGCCGGCGTTGTCCCCGTCGCGGTCGGTGGGTCCGCTCCCTGCCAGCAGCAGCGCGGCGGCGAGATGCTGGCCGGCCCGGTGCGCGGGGACATCGAGCGTCCCGTAGGTGGTGGTGCCGTCAACCATGAACGAGACATCGCGGCTGATGGCCGCGACCTGCGGCGATCCTGACGTGCTGGCTGCGGCGCGCCCTCCGGCCGTGCTGGCGGAGCCGCACGCGGTCACTCCCGTACCGAGCGCGGCGACCAGGGCCGCGAGGTACACCCTGCGTCCCAGGGCGCGCATGTCCCTTCCCTTCCGCGGCGCACGAGATTACTTCTGGGTGGAACGTCCGCCGGAGCCGCTTCCGGGCAGGGTAACTGACTCAACGTATAGAATAAACGTTCGATCTAGGGTATGATGTCACCATGGCCACGTATATACCGTCAGGGTGGCCGGCCGGAGTGCACCCGCCAGGCAGCGAGGGCTTCGAGTCCACCGCCGTCGGCTGGCTGCTTGACGTCGTGCCGCCCGACTACCGCCTGCACGGCGTGCTGCGCCGCTATCCGGTGGCGCTCGCCGCCATGGCCAGGTACCACTCGAAAGCCTGTGTCGAGGGCGCCCGCCAGGGTTACCGCACGGCGCGGACCGAGCTCGCCGGCACGCTGCCGCCGCATGCCATCGATACCGTTCTCGCCGCCTACCGCAAGGAAGGCGCGCGGCTGGCCGCCACCGCCCGCGCGGTCAGCCTGGTCGAACGCGCCTTGCGCGGGGAGGTATTCACGCCGGCGATGGCTGGCCCGGCGGCCTATCCGGAGCAGGAGAAGCCGGTCAAGCCGAAGGGAGCCAGGACGGTAAAGCCCACGGCGTAGCCGAAGGAGGCAAAACGGCGTAGCCGAAGGAGGCAAAACGGCGTAGCGGAAGGGGCAAGACGATGCGCCGAAGGGAGAAAGGTGATGTAGCCGAAGGGAGAAAGGCGGGCCGGTCGCAGCGTGAGACGATGGCATCAAGCCGCCGGGGGTGGGCTGCTAGATATGCGGGCAGCGAGAGGGAAGTGAGCCAGTGTCGCGGCAGGCCCGAATCCTGCTGGTCGACGACCGGATGGAGAACCTGGTCGCCCTGGACGCCATCCTGTCTTCCCTCAATCAGATCCTGGTGCCCGTCCGCTCCGGTGAGCAGGCGCTGCAGGCCCTGCTCACGGACGAGTTCGCCGTCGTCCTGCTGGACATCGTCATGCCCGGGATGGACGGCTTCGAGACCGCCGCGCGGATCAAGCGTCACGCCAAGACACGTGACGTGCCGATCATCTTCCTGACCGCCGCGATCGGGCCCCCGGAGCAGGCTTTCCGCAGCTACGCCGCTGGCGCGGTCGACTACCTGGCTAAGCCGTTCGACCCGTGGGTACTCAAGTCGAAGGTGTCGGTGTTCGTCGACCTCTACCTGCGGGGCACCAGGCAGCGCGATCAGGCCGGAGAACGGGACCAGCGGTCGCTGGCTGACCGGCTGTCCGGACCGCTGGCGGCCGTCGAGGAGACGGCCGCCGTGCTGCGCGACCTGCCCGCGGTGACCAAGGACCCCGAGGCACAGGAAATGGCGGCGCGGCTAACCCGGCGGATGGGGCGACTGCGCGACGCCATCGCCGCGCTCGACGAGGGGAGCGTTGATAAGGGCGGGGGCTGAGCCTGGCGGCGGCGACCAGCCGTCGCCTGGGGAGTAGGCCCGGACCACCCGGGCTGGGACGCCGGCCACCACGCACCGGTCCGGGATCGCGCCGCGGACCACCGAGCCGGCCGCGATCACGACATTGCGGCCGATGCACGCTCCCGGCAGCACGACCGCCCCGGCTCCCAGCCAGCTGCCCGAGCCGATCCGGACGGCGGCGTTGCGCGGCAGCTGGCGCCCGATCGGGACGTCCGGGTCGGCGTAGCCGTGGTTCTGGTCGGTGATGTAGACGTACGGGCCGGTGAAGACGTCGTCCCCGATCACCAGCGAATGGTGCGCCACGATGTGGCTGCCCCGGCCGATCACGCACCGGTCCCCGATCTGGAGCACCGGCACCGGGCCGAGATCCTGGCCGGGCACCATCCCGGCCGACAGGGTGACGGACGCGCCGATGATCGTGTCCGCCCCGATCGCGATCGAGCGCTCCCCGAACACCGATCCGGGCGGGAAGGCCGCCATCGAGCCACGGCCGAACGCGGCGAACCGCCGTCCGGCGGGCGTATCCGCCGTCACCGCCCCGGCTCGCTGCGCCGCGGCCCACCCCCAGTGCACCGCTCGCCACTGGAGCCGGCGAAGCCGGGTCACGGGCCCGGCCGCGCGCTGGCGGGCTCGCGGGCCGGCTCACTGGCTGGCTGACGCCGCGGCCAGCTGACCGCAGGCGCCGTCGATCTCGCGGCCCCTGGTGTCCCGCACCGTGACCGGCACCCCGCGGGCCTCCAGGCGGCGCACGAACTCGCGCTGGGCGGCGGGCCGCGACGCCGTCCACTTCGACCCGGGGGTCGGGTTCAGCGGGATCAGGTTGACGTGCACGAGCCGTCCGGCCAGCAGCGAGCCCAGCAGGTCAGCCCGCCACGCCTGGTCGTTGACGTCTTTGATCAGGGCGTACTCCACCGAGATGCGACGGCCGGTGGCCTCGGCATAATCCCACGCGGCGGCCAGCACCTCGGCGACCTGCCACCGCCGGTTAACCGGCACCAGGGTGTCCCGCAGTTCGTCGTCCGGGGCGTGCAGGGACACGGCCAGCGTCACCGAGAGGCCTTCGGCGGCCAGCCGGCTGATGGCCGGCACCAGGCCCACCGTGGAGACCGTGACCGAGCGCTGGGAGATGCCCATGCCTTCCGGCACGGGCTCGGTCAGCCTGCGGACCGCGGCCACGACGCTGGCGTAATTGGCCAGCGGCTCCCCCATGCCCATGAACACCACGTTGGAGACCCGGCCGCGGCCGCCAGGCACCTGGCCCGCCGCGAGCAGCCGTGCGCCTGCCACCACCTGGCCCACGATCTCGGCCGTGGACAGGTTGCGGGTCAGGCCCGCCTGGCCTGTCGCGCAGAACGGGCACCCCATCCCGCAGCCTGCCTGCGACGACACGCACATCGTGACCCGGTCCGGGTAGCGCATCAGGACCGATTCCACCAGCGCCCCGTCGAACGTCCGCCACAAGGTCTTGCGGGTGGTCCCGTCGTCGCAGGCCAGCTCGCGTTCCGGCGTCAGCAGCCGGGGCAGCAGGGCCTGCGCCAGCGCGTCGCGGGACGCCCGCGGCAGGTCGGTCATCTCGTCCGGCTGGTCGGTGTACCGGCCGAAGAAGTGCCTGGACAGCTGGCTGGCCCGGAACGGCGGCTGGCCGAGTCCGGCCACCGCGGCCCGGCGCTCGGCCAGCGGCATGTCGGCCAGGTGGCGCGGCGGCCGCCCGGCGCCCGGACGCCGAGCCTTCGGCCCGGCCTCCGATCCGGCCTGCGAGCTCGCCTGCGACCCGGCCCGCGATCCGGTACGGCTCGCAGCCCCCTCTGGAGCGAGCCCGGTCAGGGTGAGCTCGACGGGATCGCGCGGTTCTTCTGATACCACTCGATCCGTTGACGGGGGTCCGGGACGTGACACGCCGCTCCGTTCGGAATAAAAAGTTTTTTGCGGTCATCCCAGGATAGGGCGCAGGATTCGCGCTTGCTGCGGTCTCGCGGCCGTCAGGAGTTTGAGCGCTGCGATTGAGTCAGTACATTTCGTGTCATGGGCACGTCGTTCTCAGAAGCCAGCAGGCCCAGCCAGCCGCGGCCGCCGGTCACGCTGCTCGAGAGTTTCAGCCCCTACGGAAGCCGTAAGGTCATCGTCGAGTACGACGGCCTGACCACAGCCGCCTACCTGCACGACGACACCGCCGCGATCTCGGCGACCTGGATCGCCAACCACCGGCCCGCGCCGTCCGGCGCCGACCAGGCCAGGCTCGACGCCGGCCGCGTGCCGCTGATGCCGGCCGGGCGGACCAAGCACCCCGGTGGCCGGCCGCCGCTGCAGGCGAACGCGCTGCAGGCACTGTGGTTCGAGGAAGGCGACGGGGTTGCGATCTTCGAGCACGGGCGGCCGATCGCGGTGATTGCGGGCTGGTCTGATATGGACCGCGGGATGCCCGGCTACAGCAGCGACGTGATCGGCCAGACGCCGTTCGGCTGGTCGCTCGACGACGCCATGGAAGGGTTCGCGCCCCGGCTGGAGCGGTCCCGGGCCTACTGGCGCTGGCGGCAGTCGGCTAGCGGGTGGGGCCAGTTCCAGCAGTCGCTCATGGGCCACCTGCTGCCCAGGCTCGGCCCGGGCGGGCACTACTGGGACGCGTCGGCAGGCAACCAGCCGCTCACCGGCGTGACCGAACGGCCCTCGGGCCCGCGCCGTCCCTACACGGTCCTGTCCACCGTGGGCATGAGCTGCCAGCGGATGCCCGTGGTGGAGCAGGTCCTTGAGGATCCGAGCGGGTACGCGAGGATCGAGCTCGCGATCGCCACCACGCTGCCGAGCGCGCAAGCCGCCCGGGTGTTCCTGTGGCTGGCCACCTACCCGTGGCGGGCCGTGACGTGGTTCGGGCCCGGCCACAGCGTCCGCTGGTATCACGAGCCTTCGACGTTCCCGCTTGGCGCCGGCGAGGGCTACGGGTCGGTCCTGCTGCTCGACTCCCCCGGCACGCTGCCCGGGCCTGAGCCGCCTGACCTGTCCGGCTTCGCCTTCGGCGGGGACCCCGTCCGCTGGCTGTGGGTCGTCCCGATCTCCGAACGGGACCGGCAGCTGGCCAAGGAACGCGGCTCCGCTCACCTGGTCAGCCGCCTCGCGGACCAGCACCGGAGCTGGATCGTGGCCCCTTAGAGGGCGGCTCCTGCTGGCTCGGAGCGGGACAGGTAAAGCTAATGCACGGGGATAAACAGGTAGAGAAGAAGCCACGCCACGGGCGCGACGACCAGGAGTGAATCGAGCCGTTCCAGGATCCCGCCGTGACCGGGAAGCAGCGTGCCCATGTCCTTGATGTCGAGATCCCGCTTGATCATGGACTCGACCAGGTCACCGAGGATGGCCGCGAGCACCACCGCCGCCCCCGTGAGCAGTCCGGCCCAGACGTGGCCGTGCAGCAGGAAGCGCAGGCATAGCGCCCCGCCGGCCAGGCAGGCAAGGACCGAGCCCGCGAAGCCTTCCCAGGTCTTCTTCGGGCTGATGGCGGGGGCCATCAGATGGCGGCCTGCGCGGCCGAGCGTGACCCCGGCGGCGTAACCGCCGATATCGCTGCAGACGGTCAGGATGACGAACGTCAGCACCCGGCGGGGGCCGTCGGCGGGCACCAGCATGGCGACCACGAACGAGGCCAGGAACGGCAGGTAGATCGCGGCGAAGACGCCGGCCGTCACGTCCTTGACGTAGCCGGAGGCACCGCCGGGCAGGCGCCAGGCGAAGATGACGATCACGGTCAGCGCCAGCGCGGCGAGCGCGGCCTGGACGCTCAGCCAGTACATGCAGGTGCCGATGGCTACGCCGCCGGCCGCGATCGGGATCACCGGGATCTTGATGTCGCGCTTGGCGAGCGCCCCGGCCAGTTCGGCCAGGGCGATGCCAAGGGCGAGGGCCAGGTAAAGCAGGAACGTCGCCTTGACGGTCAGCAGCGTGAGGATGGCCACGCCGCCGAGGGCCGCGCCGACGCCGATGGCGGCGGGGAGGTTGCGCCCGGCGCGGCCGACCGGGCGGGTGAGGGGAGGTACAGCCGGATCGGTGTCCAACTAGACCTCGAGGAGCTCGGCTTCCTTGTGCTTGAGCAGCTCGTCTACCTGCGCCTCGTAGGTGTGGGTAAGGTCGTCGAGCTCACGCTCGGCCCGGTGCACGTCATCCTCGGGAGCGTCCCCGGTCTTGATCATCTTGTTCAGGGTGTCCTTGGCGTGACGCCTGATGTTCCTGATCGCGACGCGGCCGTCCTCGGCCTTATGCCGGGCGGTCTTGATGTACTCGCGCCTGCGCTCCTCGGTCAGCTCGGGTAGCACAATCCTGATGATGGCGCCGTCGTTGTTCGGGTTGACGCCCAGGTCGCTGTTCCTGATGGCCCGTTCGATGGCCGCCAGCGAGCTCTTGTCGAACGGCTGGATGACCACCATCCGCGGCTCGGGGACATGGAACGAGGCCAGCTGGTTCACCGGGGTCTGCGTGCCGTAGTAGTCGACCGTGATCTTGTTGAACATGCTCGGGTGCGCGCGGCCGGTCCGGATGATGCTGAAGTCTTCCCGGGCGACCGAGACCGCCTTATCCATCTTCTCCTCGGCTTCGAGGAGCGTGTCATCGATCATTGTTCGGCTCCGTTGTGCTCGCCATGCTTAAGCGAGCTTAGCTGTCCGGTGGGCTTGATCCGCCGCCCTTGCGCTCCTGGCTGTCCTCGAGTTCGCGCGTGTCTTGCGTGTCGTGGCTGTCGTGCGGGTCGTGGCGGCAGATCAGGGTGCCGACCTTCTCGCCGCGGATGGCGCGGACGACGTTCCCCGGCCGCATCAGGGCGAAGACCACGATCGGCAGCCCGTTGTCCCGGCACAGGCTCACCGCCGTGGCGTCCATCACCTTCAGCTCGCGGCTGAGGAACTCGCCGTAGTCCAGCCGCTCGAAGCGCATGGCGTCGGGCGTGGTGTTCGGGTCCGCGTCGTACACGCCGTCGACCTTGGTGCCCTTGAGGATCGCGTCGGCGCCGATCTCCAGGGCCCGCTGCGCGGCGGCGGTGTCGGTCGAGAAAAACGGCGCGCCGAGCCCGGCCCCGAAGATCACCACCCGGCCCTTTTCCAGGTGCCGGATGGCCCGGCGCGGGATATAGGGCTCTGCGACCTGCCCCATCGTGATGGCGGTCTGCACCCGGGTCTCGACGCCGAGCTTCTCCAGCACGTCCTGCAGGGCCAGGCAGTTGATCACCGTGCTGAGCATGCCCATGTAGTCGGCGCGGGCCCGGTCGATGCCCCGTTCGGCCAGGGCCGCGCCGCGAAACATGTTGCCGCCGCCGACCACGGCGGCGACCTGCACTCCGTCCTTCACCGCGGCGATGATCTCCGCCGCCAGGTGGGCCACCACGTCCGGCGAGATGCCCAGGGGCTCATCCCCCGCGAACAGCCCGCCGGACAGCTTCAGCACCACCCGGCGCCAGCTCGGATGGAGCACCCCCGCGAGTCCGGGTTCCGGCATCAGGCCTCCGCCATCAGGGCCGGGCCTCAGGCCTGGCCGACCTGGAACCTGGCGAAGCCCTTGACGGTGACACCGCTGTGCCCGAGGACCTGCTTGATCGTGGCCTTCGGGTCCTTCACGAACGCCTGCTCGGTGAGCACGACATCCTTGAAGTAGGCGTTCAGCCTGCCGTCCACGATCTTGCCGATGGCCTGCTCCGGCTTGCCCTCGTCGCGGGTGATCTGCTCCGCGATCCTGCGCTCCTTCTCCACCACGTCGGCGGGGACGTCCTCGCGGGTGGTGTACAGCGGCCTCATCGCGGCGACCTGCTGGGCCAGGTCCGTGCCGACCTCCTTGTTTTCCTGGTCGAGCTGGACGAGAACGCCGAGGGTCGGCGGCAGGGCCGCGTCGCTGCGGTGCAGGTAACTGGCCACGTAGCCGCCCTCGAAGCGGGCGAACCGGCCGAGTTCCAGCTTCTCCTTCAGGCTCGCGCCTGCCTTCTCGATGAGCTGCTGGACGGTGATGCCCGGCTTGGCCTCGGCGGCCTGCAGCGCCAGCCGGTCGGCGGCCCTGGTCTTGATGGCGGTGCCCGCGATCTCGGCGGCCAGCTGCTGGAACTGGTCCGTCTTGGCCACGAAGTCGGTCTCGCAGTTCAGCTCGACCAGTACGCCGGCCTGGGTGCCGTCGAGCTCGGCCGCCACCAGGCCGTTGGCCGCGGTGCGGGTGGCCCGCTTGTTCACGTCCTTGGCGCCCTTGAGGCGGAGCACCTCGACCGCGGCCTCCAGGTCACCGCTGGCCTCCTCGAGTGCATTCTTGCAGTCCATCATGCCGGCGCCGGTCTGCTCGCGAAGCCGCTTCACATCAGCGGCGGAGAAATTCGCCATGTCCTCGTCTCTCACTCAGATACTTCGTCGGTACCCGCGGCCGCCTCGTCCGTGCTGGCCGTTACCCCGGGGGTCGCCGCTGCCTCGGGGGTCGCCGCTGCCTCGGGGGCCGCCGCTGCCTCGGGGGCCGCGGCCGTGACGGGGGCCGCGGCCGTGACGGGGGCCGCGGCCGCGACGGGGGCCGCAGCCGCGACGGGGGCCGCAGCCGTGACGGGGCTGGCGGCCTCGTCGGCGAGGCCCGCCAGGTCGTCGGCTTCGTCGGCCGCGTCGGCCGCGTCGCTGGTAATCGCGGACTCAGCATTGATCTCGCGGTCGGCGGCACCTTCGGCCTCGGCCGCGGCCACGATCGGCGTGTCAGCGGGGCGCACTACGTCCGCGGGGGCGCCGGCCGTCGAACCCACCAGCAGCTCCCGCTCCCACTCGGCCAGCGGTTCCGCGGCACCGGGCTGGCTGCCCGCGGGCTTCTCGTCGCCGCCGGCCGCGCCGGCCCTGGCGATCAGGCCTTCCGCCACCGCGTCGGCGACCACCCTGGTCAGCAGCGCGACACTGCGGATCGCGTCGTCGTTACCCGGGATCGGGAAGTTGACCTCGTCCGGGTCGCAGTTGGTATCGAGGATCGCGACGACCGGGATGCCCAGCTTGCGGGCCTCGTTGATGGCGATGTGCTCTTTCTTGGTGTCCACCACCCAGATCGCGCTCGGCACCCGGGCCATGTCCCTGATCCCGCCCAGCGTCTTGTCGAGCTTGTCGTGCTCGCGGCGCAGCTGCAGGAGCTCCTTCTTGGTCATCCCGGACGCGGCTACGTCGCCGAAGTCGATCTCCTCAAGCTCCTTGAGCCGCTGCAGCCGCTTGTACACGGTGGAGAAGTTGGTCAGCATGCCGCCCAGCCAGCGCTGGTTCACGTACGGCATCCCCACCCGGCGCGCCTGCTCGGCGATCGCCTCCTGGGCCTGCTTCTTCGTGCCGACGTACAGGATGGTCCCGCCGTGCGCGACGGTCTCCTTGATGAACTCATACGCGCGGTCGATGTAGGCGAGCGACTGCTGGAGGTCGATGATGTAAATGCCGTTGCGCTCGGTGAAGATGTAGCGCTTCATCTTCGGATTCCAGCGCCTGGTCTGGTGACCGAAATGGACACCGCTCTCCAGGAGCTGCTTCATGCTGACGACCTGAGCCATGGGGCCGGTCCCTTCTTCGTGCGCCGTGTTTGTGGGCACGGCGCTGCTCGGTTGGTTCCTGGTGCCCGCGACATGACGCGCCTGCGGCTGGCCTTGCGGCCGGCGGACCGAGCGGCGCGTCCCGCCGGTAGCGATCTAGTCACGTCAGCGATCTAGTCGCCCCGGAGAGCAAGCGGGCACGCGATTTGGCCGCCGAGCGCAAGTCCGTTTGGGCGAGGCTGCGGCGACCTTCACTAAGGATACTGGACGATACCGCCGTCCGCGCATGCACATAGCCTCGCGCTGGAGGCTGCATCCTTGGCGGATAAGGGTTTGCTGCCCGTTTTCATTCCTCGCGGGCAGCGCTCGCTCGCGGGCTGGCCGGTTCGGCGGCCCGTTCGGCGGCCCGTTCGGCGCCGGACCACAAGCGCCGGGGGGACCGGACCGGGCGCCAGGTGAGGGTGCGCTTGGCTGCTTGGGGGCATGGTGCGCCGGCTTGGGGCGCAACGGCGGGAGTGCGCCTCGTCAGTGCGCATGGCCGCTGTGGGGCCGGTTCCTAGGCTCGGGGGTGGGCCTGGCGGTAGCTGGACTTGAGCCGCTCGATCGACACGTGCGTGTAGATCTGGGTGGTCGCGGGCGAGGAGTGGCCGAGAATCTCCTGGACACTGCGCAGGTCGGCACCGCCCTCGAGCAGGTGGGTCGCCGTGCTGTGGCGGATGCCGTGCGGACCGACATCGCGGGTCGTTCCGGTCTCGCGCAGGCGCTCGTGCACGATCCGGCGGGCGGTGCGCGGGTCTAGGCGGCGGCCGCGGACGCCGAGGAACAGGGCCGGTCCGCTGGCCGCGGCGGCAAGGATCGGGCGGCCCGCGGTCTGCCAGCGGGTCACTGCGCGCAGCGCGGGCAAGCCGACCGGCACGGTACGTTCCCTATTGCCCTTGCCCGCGACCCGGACCGTCCTGCGTCCGTAATCAAGGCTGTCCGCATCCAGTCCGCACAGTTCGCCGACCCGGATGCCGGTCGCGTAGAACAGCTCGAGCACGGCCGCGTCCCGCAGGATCACCGCCGCTTCGGCCTGCCCCGCCTGGCCTGCGGTAATCGGCTCAGCTTGGCGTCCGGCCGTTTCCAGGCCAGTCAGCACGGCCGCCATTTCGTCCTGACGCAGGACGTGCGGGAGAACGCGGCGGGTCTTCAGCGTTCCGAGCCGCGGCCCCGGATCCGCGGCGAGCCAGCCGCGGCGGTACGCCAGGGCGGTAAAGGTCCTGGCCGCCGCGCCGCGCCTGGCCAGGGTGGTGCGCGCCGCGCCAGAGGAGTGCTGGAGGGCCAGCCAGCTGCGCAGCTGCGCCACGTCCAGGCCGTCCGGCGCCTCGACCCCGTTGCGGCGGGCGTGCTCAAACAGTGCCCTGACGTCGCCGACGTAGGCGCGGACGGTGTGCGGTGACAGCGAGCGCTCGGCCCGGAGATAACGCTCGAAGGCGGCCAGGGCCGCGGCCAGCTGAGGCGGCAGCGGCCCTTCGGCCTCGGCTGGCTCGGCGGCGTCCTTCATGGGCCCAGTCTGCACCTCGTACGGGCCGGTGAACGCAGGACAGGCCGGCGCGGAGGGCAATCGCGAGTAATTTCGTACCGCGACACGCCGATCGAACTGAGGTTTGACATGGCGGAATCGATGCGGCAGGGTGATTCGTGCGGTCGCCGCGAGAGTCGGGCATCGCCGCGTGGCCGCCGGAAGCGCTTGCACCAGCGGCTGGGTCAAGTTGCGGCTGGGGCAAGTTGCGGCTGGGTCAAGTTACGAGAGAGGGATCGAGCATGGGTCAGAAGACAGTCCGGTTCAGCGACCTGAGTGGCCAGCTCATCATGCATGACGACGCACTGGCGCGCATCGTGGTCCACGAGCACCCCGACCTCGGCGACGGCCCGGTCGAGATCGAGGCTCTCGTCGACGAAGCCGAGGCCATGGAGGAGGCCGCGCTGCGGGTGGCGGTCGTGGACGTCTACCTGCGTGACGACATGGAGCCGCGTCGTCTCGTCGTCGAGGCTGACGTCTTCGACAAGCTGGCCACGGATAACCCGATGAGCGAACTGCTCGTCGCGGCCCGGCCCGCCCGGCGCAGCTCGAGAACCCCCGCCAACGGCACATCCCGCGGCGACCGCCTCGACTACGCGACCTTGGAGCACGCGGGCAAGCCGCACAAGGGCAAGACCACGGATACCGAGAAGCAGCTTGTCCGTGACCACCTCACCGAGATCAACGAGCGGCTGGCCAGGCAGGGCATTCGGACCATCAGCCTCACCGACCCGGATCATATCGAGCGCTACGGCCTAGAGCAGTTGGCCAGGCAGCAGACGATGGAACTCAAGTTCGACGACGAGGCCGAGGCTGATACTGAGCTTGAGGCCGACGCTGAGCTTGAGGCCGACGCTGAGCTTGAGGCCGACGCTGAGCTTGAGGCCGACGCTGAGCTTGAGGGCGAGTTCGAGGCTGACGCCGAGGCCAGGGTCGCATAAGGCCGGGTTCTGGGTTCCGGTGCGCTGCTAGCGCTGCGCGGGACAGTGCCTGCGCAGGCGCCAGCCGCCGTCGCAGCGCTCGATGAAGCCGTACCCGGCCAGGACGCCGAGACAGCGCAGCAGCGTATCGAGATCCACTCCGGCCTCGACCGCGATCGTTGAAGTCCCGGCACCGCCGCGGGCGGGAAACGCGTCGAGGACCTGGGCGCTATCGGCATCAAGGTCATCGCGCGAGAGTCCTGGGGGCCGGGCAGGCGCCCCGCGGCCCGGCGACGTGCGGGCACCAGGTCCGTCGCCGGAATCCAGCGCATTCGCCCCGCCGATTGGCTCGCCGAGCGGAGAGAGCAGGTCGATGATGTCGACGGCACTGGTGACACAGTTCGCGCCCCACTCCATGATGATCCGGTGGCATCCGGCCGACTGGGCCGAGGTCACCGGGCCTGGCACGGCCATCAGCGGCTTGCCCAGCTCGGCCGCATGGCGCGCGGTGTTCAGCGCTCCGCTGCGCTCACCCGCCTCCACGATCACGGTGCCGCAGGTCAGTGCGGCGATCGCCCGGTTACGGACCAGGAACCTCACGCGAGCGGGATGGCGTCCCGGCGGCCACTCGCTGACTATCAGGCCGTGCGCCGCGATCGTCGCGAACAGTTCGGCGTGGCCTGCGGGGTAGGGGTAGTCGACCCCGCAGGCCAGCACCGCGATCGTGATCCCCTGCGTGGCCAGCGCGCCGCGGTGCGCGGCGGCGTCGACGCCGTACGCTCCGCCCGAGACCACGGCCCAGCCTCTCTCGCCGAGGCCAGCGGCGATCTCGCCGGCCACGTGCGCGCCATACCCGGTCGCGGCACGTGACCCCACCATGGACACCGATCGCCGGCAGCTGGAGCGCAGGTCGGCGCTTCCCCGCAGCCATAGCGCGTACGGGCGGGCCTGGCCGAGCTGGTCAAGGCCGCCGGGCCATTCGGGGTCTCCCGGGCAGACCAGCCTGATCTCACCGCGGCACGCGGCGGCGATGTCAGCGTCGCCGGGCAGGCTGGGCAGGCGGACGCGCCAGCGGCTGAGCGCGCGTTCGAGCGCCGCCCGGCTGGCCGGGGTGTCGCCGCATCCAGGCCCGATGGCTGGCAGCATGTCCGCCTTGGCCGCGGCCAGGATCTCATCCGGCTCGCAGATGGCCAGCAGGGCCCCGAGCGCGGGATCGCCCGGCTCGGCCAGATAGGTGAGCGCGGCCCGGGCCAGCCTGGCCGCGCTGAGCTGACTGGCCAGAGGCGCCCCGGGGCTCACCGCCGCACTCCGAGCCACAAGCCCAGGGCGGAATTGCAGTCATCGCGAGTCGGACGCGGACGCCCGGCCAGGTCGGCGATGGTCCAGGCCACGCGGATGACCTTGACGACGCCACGCGCGCTGATCTGACCCAGCTCGAGGGAGCGTTCCACCGCGGCCAGCGAACCCGGTGCCGGGGACCAGGTCCGGCGCAGCTCCGATCCCGGCACCTCCGCATTGAGGCGCCACGGGGTGCCACTCAGCCGATGAGCAGCGCGTTTCCTGGCCTGGATCACCCGGAGCGCCACGGTCCTGCTTGACTCGGCGAAGGTCCGGTCGTTCAGCAGTTCCTTGCGGCCCACCGGCTCGAGCTCGATCTTCACATCGACCCGATCGAGCAGCGGACCCGAGATCCGGGCCAGGTAACGGCGGCGTGCGGCCGGGCTGCAAGTACAGCCCACGGCCGACCCAGCCATCTTCGCGCACGGACACGGGTTCGCGGCCATGACAAGGGTGAACCTGGCTGGGAATTTCGTGATGACTCCCAATCTGGCCACCACGACCTCACCCGCTTCGAGCGGCTGCCGTAGCGCGTCAAGCACGTCCTTGGCGAACTCCGGCGCTTCGTCGAGGAACAGGACGCCCCGGTGGGCTAGCGACGCGGAGCCAGGGACAATAACGCCGCTGCCGCCGCCCACGATCGCCGCCTTGGTCGCGGTGTGGTGCGGGGCGAGAAACGGCGGATCAGTCAGCAGCGGAACCTGCGGGGGAAGGGTCCCTGCGACCGAGTGGATGGCTGTGACTTCCAGCGCGGCCGCGATGTCGAGGCGCGGCAATATAGTAGGGATCCGTTCCGCCAGCATTGTCTTGCCGGCACCGGGTGGCCCGAGCATCGACAGATGGTGCCCGCCCGCTGCGCACACCTCGGCGGCCCGCCGGGCCATCGACTGGCCGAGCAACTCGGCAAGATCAGGCGTAGTCGCGCTTGCGGCGGTTACCTGGCCGGCACGGCCACGAGAGACGGCGCGGCCGTCGGAGACCGCGCCGCCGACGGCCCCATGCGCGCCTCGCAACCGGCCACTAGAGAGTTCCTGACCGCCCTCGAACTCAGCCGCGGGCGGGCCGTCCCGCAGGCTTGGCGTACCCCGCAGCCAGTCCGCCGCCGCCGTCAGGCTCGTGGCCGCGATCACGCGCACACCGGGAACCAGGACGGCCTCCGGCGCGTTTCGCTCGGCCACCATGACCTTACTGAACCCGGCCTCCGCCGCGGCCGCCACGGCTGGAAGCACGCCGCGAACGGGGCGCAGTCGCCCATCCAGGCCGAGTTCGCCGAAGAACATTACCCTGTCCACCGCCGACCGTGGCACCTTGCCCGCCGCCGCTAGCACGCCGACGGCTATGGCGAGGTCGAACCAGCTGCCGCGCTTGGGCAAGCTGGCCGGGGAGAGGCCGACGGTGATCTTCCGCTGCGGCCATTCCTCGCCGCTGTTGACGATCGCGGCGCGGATCCGGTCCCGGGCCTCTCGCAGCGCGGTATCAGGCAGGCCAACCAAGATCATGGCGGGCAGGCCGTTCGCGATGTCCGCCTCGACCTCGATCACATGGCCGGTAACCCCGATCAAGGCCACCGAGTGGGTACGGGCCAGAGCCACGGCTAGCCCACCCCGCGGATGTGCTCGATGGTGAAACCGCCGGTGCCCTCATATACCAGGCCGATCACGTCAACCCGGACCTGATCGAACCGGACCCCGTGAGCGTTCACCCACTGGACCGCGAGCCGGCGCAGCCGGGCCCGCTTCGCCCGGCCGACGGCCTCGAGCGGGCTGCCATACCGCACCCCGCTCCTGGACTTCACCTCGCACACCACCAGCGCGCGGCGCTCCACCGCCACGATGTCGATTTCACCGCCCGCGCATCGCCAGTTGCGATCCAGGATCCGCAGCCCGGACGCCTCCAGGTACTCCGCGGCCGCCTGCTCACCAGACTTCCCAAGTACGTCCTTGGCGCGCATCGCCATCACCTCCGGTTACGACCATCGCCGTAACCGGGGGTGGCCCGCAGGATGGCCGCCGGGGCTGCGGAAGCCGGGGAAGCGATCAGCGCAGCGGTGGAAAAGGAGCCGGGAATGTCAGTGGGAGGAGGTTCAATCCTCCCGGGGGGGCGTCTAAGCCGACGCATGGTAAGAGCTTCCTGTCTGCGCCCCATACTCCATCGTGCCGACTACGCGCCGGTCTAGCCTGCCCGGCGGAACGGGGCGCGGCCCGGCGGCTGCTCCGGGCGGGGGCCGGGCTGGACGGGCGGGATGTCGTGCTGCGATGCCTTCTGGCCGAGCATGAATTCCTTGCCGTGGTGGACCACCGACAGCGGGTCGCCTTCCAGCAGTTCATACCTGGCGTGCTCCAAGTTGATGGTGACCCGGAGCTTGCGTCCGCGGTAACGCAGCCGGAACTTCAGCTCGGTTATCCCGCCGGGCAGGTGCGGGCTGAAGGCCAGCGCGCCCGCGCCCGCGCGCATCCCGCCGAAGCCCGCGACCAGCGCGATCCACGCTCCGGCCAGCGAGGCCATGTGCACGCCGTCGGAGGTGTTGTGCTCGACGTCGCGCAGGTCCATGAGCGCGGCCTCGGCCAGGTAGTCGTGGGCCAGTTCGAGCTGGCCGACCTCGGCGGCGATCACCGCCTGGGTGCAGGCCGACAGCGAGGAGTCGCGCGCGGTGAGCGGCTCGTAGTAGGCGAAGTTACGCGCCTTCTGCTCCGCCGTGAAGGCGTCCGGCCGCAAGTACATGGCGAGCACCAGGTCCGCCTGCTTGACGACCTGCTTGCGGTAGAGCTGGAAATACGGGTAGTGCAGCAGCAGCGGGTAGTGATCTTCCGGGGTATTCCTGAAGTCCCACCTGGCGTAGTCGGTGAACCCATCGTGCTGTGCGTGCACGCCGAGGCGCTCGTCGAACGGGATGTAAATCGCGGCCGCCGCGTCGCGCCAGGACGCGGCTTCTTCGGTCGTCACGCCGAGTATCTCGGCCACCTGCGGCAGCCTGGCGGCCATGTCGGCGGCGCAGGCCATGTTCCGCTGCGCCATCAGGTTGGTGTAGACGTTGTTGTCCTTAACCGCGCTGTACTCATCGGGCCCGGTCACGCCCTCGATCCTGAACCGGCCTGCGGCGTCGTGCTGGCCGAGCGACCGCCATAGCCGTGCGGTCTCGACCAGCAGTTCCATGCCGACTTCGGTCTCGAACGCCGAGTCCTGCGTGGCGTCGAGGTAGCGGCTGACAGCGTCGGCGATGTCGGCGTTGATATGGAACGCGGCGGTCCCCGCGGGCCAGTAGCCAGAGCATTCCCGGCCGCGGATGGTCCGCCACGGGAACGCGGCCCCGGCCAGACCCAGTTTGGCGGCGTGCTGCTTGGCCTCCGCCAGTACCATGTGCCGCCAGCGCAGCGCGTCGGCCGCGGCGGACGGCTGGGTGTACATGAGCACGGGCAGCACGAAGGTCTCGGTGTCCCAGAATGTGTGACCGTCGTAGCCGGTCCCTGTCAGCCCCTTCGCCGCAATCGGGCGGTACTCCGCCCGCGCTCCGGCCTGCAGGATGTGAAACAGCCCGAACCGCACGGCCTGCTGGATCTCGGCGTCGCCGTCCACCTCGACGTCGGCGCCTTCCCAGAACTCGTCGAGGTAGGCCCGCTGCTCGGCCAGCAGGCGATCCCAGCCGGTCAGGTGGGCAGCGGCCAGCGCGCCGACCACCTGGTCGATGAGGGCGGGCCTGGACCGCCCGCTTGACCAGCCGTAGCCGACGTACTTCACGATGTGTATCTGCTCGCCCGGGGCAACCTGGGCGGCCACGGTGACCCGGCCCAGATCGGGGTAGGACTCGGGCCGGGTAGCCATCTTCTCCGGGCCGGTTATCTCGTGCGACATGCCGGCGGCGATCCGCAGCCCGCTGAGCCGGGTCCTGTGGACCAGGAGCGCCCTGGGCGGCGTGCCGTCACTCGAGCACTGATGCTCCTCGCTGACCAGCGGGTTCTCGAGCATGGCCGCCAGGCGCGGGTCGCTGCCGCGCTGCGGGAGCTCCTCGTTCGCGACGATCTCGGACTGAAGCACGAGCCGCAGTTCCTTGTCTACCGGCTCGACCGTGTAGCTGATCGCGGCGATCGCCCGCTGAGTCAGCGACACCATCCGCACGGAGGTCACCTTGATCCTGGCCCCGGCCGGGGAAGACCAGTCCACCTGCCTGGTCAGCGTGCCCGCCCGCAGGTCGAGGACACGTTCGTGCGAGTGCAGGATGCCGTACCTGATATCGAACGGCTCGTCGTCGACCAGCAGGCGGATCACCTTGCCGTTGGTCACGTTGATGACCGTCTGCCCATGGTCAGGGTAGCCGTAGCCAGCCTCGGCGTAGGGCAGCGGGCGCACCTCGTAGACGGAGTTCAGGTAGCTGCCTGGCAGCCCGTGCGGCTCGCCCTCGTCCAGGTTGCCGCGCAGGCCGATATGGCCGTTCGAGAGCGCGAAGATCGACTCGCTCTGGGCAAGGACGTCGAGGTCAATTCGGTTCTCGACCAGCCGCCAGGGCTCCGTGCCGTACGCGGACTGCTTGATCACCGAGCGTCCTTGCCCGCGGGCGCGTTCTCACCGAGGAGTTCCACGAGGTCTT
Source organism: uncultured Actinomycetes bacterium (assembly GCA_963739615.1). Lineage (GTDB taxonomy): Bacteria > Actinomycetota > Actinomycetes > Streptosporangiales > Streptosporangiaceae > Palsa-504. Next base: position 66,611 of record CAVUBD010000022.1, on the reverse strand, counting down.
GCACCACGAAGGCGTCATAGTCGGCGTGCGGATCGAACGGGACGAACTCGGTTCCGGTGCTCTTGGCGTGCTCGCGAAGGAACTCGTCGAACATTTCCTTCCACGCCGCCGCGTGCACCACCGCTGTCCGGGTGACCACGCCGTCCATGTCGAACAAGCAGGCGGTCACCCCGTCCGGAAGCCCGAACATTCGTCCCTCCGCGGAGGTCAGGCCGGGAAGTCCGGCTTATCTTCAGGAACTTCCAGGTCAGCCTTGGCCAGTTCCTCGATGTTGACGTCTTTAAAGGTGACCACGCGGACGTTCTTGACGAACCGGGCGGGACGGTACATGTCCCACACCCACGCATCGCGCATCGTAACTTCGAAGAAGACCTCACCGTTGTCACTTGACCGCACGTTCAGCTCTACGTCATTCGTCAGATAGAACCGGCGCTCGGTCTCGACCACGTGCGTGAACAACCCGACGACATCGCGGTACTCACGATAGAGCTGCAGCTCCATCTCCGCCTCGTACTTCTCGAGGTCCTCCGCGCTCATGAGTTCATTCTCCTCTCGTTCTCCCCTGATATACCCGCCAGGCTCAGTCCTGAGGCCATGAAAGCCGCTACGGAGTCCGCATCGGCCGCCGCCGGGGTCGTGGCGTCCGCCGGGTTCACGAGGCCCGCGTCAAGTGGTTCCGCGCGATCCTGCGGGTTTGCCGCTCTGACCACGTTCACGAACGAGTAGCGGTGCGCCGGGCATGGCCCGTGCTCGGTCAGGGCGCGCACGTGCTCATCGGTCACATATCCCTTGTGCCGGTCGAACCCGTACAGGGGATAACGTTCGTGCAGGTCCCGCATCATCCGGTCCCGGCTGACCTTGGCCAGAACCGAGGCCGCCGCCACCGAGGCGGTCACCCGATCGCCCTTCCAGACCGCCAGCGCAGGCGCGCCCAGGCCGCGGACGGGGAAGCCGTCGGTGAGCACGTAGCCTGGTCTGGCGCGCAGACCCGCGCAGGCACGGCGCATGCCCGAGACGTTGCAGACGTGCAATCCCGTCGCGTCGATCTGGTCGGAACCGATCACGACCACGTGCCAGTCGATAGCCCGGCGTAGTACTTCCGCGTAGGCGTCCTCCCTGGCCTGGGGAGACAGCAGCTTGGAATCGGCCAGGCCGGGCATCCGCCGGATGCTGGCCGGGTCGAGGACCACGGCCGCGACCACAAGCGGGCCCGCGCAGGCGCCCCGTCCAGCCTCGTCGATGCCGGCCACCGGAGTGAAACCAGCGCGGGCGAGCACGGTCTCGTACGCCGCGAGGCCTCCATCACGTCTGGGTGTATAGCCAGGATATCTGGGGTACAGGTTGCGGGCCGGGGCCAGAGACTCTGAAGGGACCATGGAGGCTGAGGGGGTTAGGGGGGCCGAAGGGGCCAGGCTGGCTATCGGCACACCAGGATGGCGGGTCATGACACTGCGAAGATTACGCCAGTTATCGCGGTGACGCGGCCAAGGCGGCAAGGGCGCGGGCCGAGCTAGGGCGCGGGCGGCCCGGGCACAGGGCCGGATCCGCGACTGCCCGCGCGGCGCCGGGTGATCCGGACTCGGATCCGGCGTTGCAGCCAGGTGACGGGTAGAGCCACGGCGAAGCCGAGGGACAGCGGGAGGGCCGGGCTCGACGGTTGGAGGCGCGCCGAGAGCAGGCCCGCGGTGTAGGCGCTGCTGGCCGAGCTGCGAGCGGGCGGTGACGCTGGCAGCGCGTTGAGTTCGGGCTGCTCGAAGGTGGCCGGAATGGGCAGGATCCGCCACCGGCTGGGCGGCCAGATGATGACGAAGGCCCGGCCGAGTACCGCGCTCTGCGGTATCGTGCCGCCGCCGGGATCGCCTTCATGGTCCCGGGAGTCGTCGGAAATGAGCCGGTGGTCCCCCATGACCCACAGCCGGCCGGACGGCACGACGATGCTGAACCTGGCTTCTGAGGGGGAATTGCCGGGATACAGGTACGACTGCTCGTTGAGCGGAACGCCGTTGACGGTGACGCGGCCCTGGGCGTCGCAGCAGGCTACGGTGTCGCCGGGCAGCCCGATGACCCGCTTGATGAGAATGTCGCCCGGCCGCCCGAAGCCGAACATGCTGGCAAAGCCGTTAACGAATTCGGCGGCGAAATTCGAGCTGGCGGGTACCGGCCCCGGGTCCCATGAGCCATCGCCGTTGAAGACGACGATATCGCCACGGTGAATGCTCCGGGTATCGTAAACAATCTTATTGACCAGAACCCGGTCATTAACCTCAAGCGTATTTTCCATCGATCCGGACGGGATGTAGAACGCCTGGATCGCGTACGTCTTAATGGCGACGGCGATCACCAGCGCGATCGCGACCAGGATCACCAGCTCGCGCAGGAACCGCCCGCTGCGCTTGCCCCGCCGCCCGGCCGCCTGACCGCGCCCGGCCGCACCAGAACCCGCCGACCCCGAGGCCGCCTCATTCCCGGGTGGCTTCCTATCCCCCGGCGGCGGCTTATCCCCTGACGCCCCATCCGGCCCGGCGGCGACCCCCGCGTTTCCTGCGGGCTCGGCCGCAGGTACAGGTGGGTCATGCGCGGGCTCGCCGGCGGCGCCCTGCGGCGTCTCGGGCGCCGTATCCGGGCCGACCGCCCGGCCTTGATCTTGTACCGGAGATCCAGCGTGCGCGTCCGCGCCAGCGTCTGGCTCGGCACCTGGCGTCACGCCCCGGCCGGCACCTGGGGTCACGCCCCGGCCAGCGCCGCTCATCCGTGCCCCTTCCGCTTACGCTCATCGCTTGCCGCGACCGGCCACCGCGGTCGCACCCCGTCGGCCGGACGTCACGCGCACCGGATCCGGACGGCGTACGCCAGCCCGCACCGCCGTCATCCCCTGAGCTTAGCGCCATTTCATGGCCCCTGAGCGGCCACCCCGCGCCCGGAGCCAGGCATCAGATAGCCCCGCAATTGCGGACGCAAGTCATTTTTCGCTCAATAGGATCAGGGGCCACAGACGAGCCGCCCAAGAGCATCACGGCTCCGCCCGGCGGCCATTTATCCGGGCGCCTGCGGCTTATCCCGGCGCCTGCGGCGGCGGCGCGCCAGGAGCCAGGGAGCGCTGATTAGCCCGGCGAGGCCCGCGGTGCCCGCCACCGGAACGGCTGCCACGGCGCTCAGCGCGGCTCCGCCGGCCGCGACCGCTGTCCCGCTGACGCCGAGCACCGGGGCGCCCGCCGCCCCGGCGTGGAGCGCGGCCTGGGCGAAGGTGGAGGGAATGGGCAGATCGCGGATCTGCGACGGCGGCCAGATGATCAGGAACGCCCGGCCGACGACCTCGCTTTCCGGTATCGCGCCCCCGCCAGGGAAGCCGGTGTGGTAGCGGGAATCGTCTGAGTCCCCTCGGTGGTCTCCCATCACCCACAGGTCGCCACGCGGCACGATCGCCTTGAACCGGAAAGCGGACGGGGCGTTACCGGGATAGATGTAAGAGCTCTCGCTCAGCGGAACGCCGTTGACAGTGACCTTCCCGTCGGTGCAGCACGCCACCTGATCGCCGGGCAGGCCTATCACCCGCTTGATGTAATAGGTCTGGCTGCTGCGCAGCCCGATGTCCGAGAGCACGTCGTCAAAGACCCTGACTACCGGATCGCTGGACGGCGGCGGCGCGTCGGGTCCCCAGGAGTCCTGGCCGCTGAACACCACGACGTCGCCGCGGCCGATACCGCGGAAGTGGTAGACGAGCTTGTTCACCAGGACCCGGTCGCCGACCTGGAGGGTGTTCTCCATCGACGCCGACGGGATCCGGTACACCTGAACGACAATGGCCTTCACCAGCAGGGTGAGGGCGGCCGCGGCCACGACGATGGTCAGCAGTTCGCGCCAGAGGCTTCTCTTCTTCCTGGCCGCCGGGGCGTCGGCGGCCGGAGCGCCGCGGCCCGCGGCGCGCTCACTATCTCCTACTGACGCGGAGGTGCGGGCGGACGAGAGCGTACGCCGATCGGGATCATCGTCCATCGCCTGCCCGCCCCCGGGCACGTCAGCTGCCGATCTGGTCGCGGCGCTCCTTGATGCGGGCCGCCTTGCCGCGCAGGTCCCTCAGGTAGTACAGCTTGGCCCGGCGCACCTTGCCGCGGGTGACCGGCTCGATCTTGTCCAGTGACGGGCTGTGCACGGGGAAGGTCCGCTCGACGCCCACGCCGTAGCTGATCTTGCGGACGGTGAAGGTCTCCCGCGCCCCGCTGCCCTGACGCCGGATCACTACGCCCTGGAACACCTGGATCCGCGAACGGTTCCCCTCGGTGACCCGGACGTGGACTTTCAGCGTGTCCCCTGGCCTGAAGTCCGGTATGTCAAACCGGGTCTGGGCCTGCTCGATTTCGGCAATCGCGGTATGCATGACAGGGTTTCCTCAGTGGTGGTCGTGTGCGGGGCAGCAGGCAGCAGCCAGCTCGTGCCAGGAGGCGTCCTGGGGTCCCCCGGCCGCGTGCCAGTAAGGCAGCGGACTTCAGTGTGCCATATCTTCGCCGCTAACCGGAAAGCCAGCGGCAGAAGGCTCACCCTCACCCGCCGGAGAACCGCGCTCGAGAGCACCCGGTGCCGCACGTTTATCGTCGCCATCATATCCGGCCTCGGCCAGCACCTGCCGGTCCCGCCGGTCCAGGTCGCGCAGCGCCCCGATCAGGTCCGCCCGGTGGACCGCGGTCCGGCGCAGCGCCATGTCGCGCCGCCAGCGGGCGATCGCGGCATGGTGACCCGAGAGCAGGACCTCCGGCACCTCTCGCTCGCGCCAGGTCCGCGGCCGGGTGTACACCGGTCCCTCGAGCAGCCCTCGCATGGCGGCGGCCTGGTCCGGGTCGCCGCCGAAGGAGTCGTCCCCGGCCGAGCAGGCATTGCCCAGGACGCCGGGAAGCAGCCTCCCGACGGCCTCGAGCATGACGAGCGCGGCCGCCTCGCCGCCAGCCAGCACGTAGTCACCGATGCTCACCTCGTCGACCGGCATACGCGTCCGCATCTCCTCGACGACCCGGCTGTCGATGCCCTCGTACCGGCCGCAGGCGAAGACGAGCCGCGGCGCCGTCGCGTAGCTGGCCGCCGTGTCCTGGGTAAACGGCACCCCGCTCGGCGTGGGCACGACCAGCCTGGCCCTGGCGGCTGGGTCCGGCCCGGCTGGGGCTGGCCCGACTGGGTTCGGGCCGATTATCTCGTCTAGGGCGTCGCCCCAGACGTCCGGTTTCATGACCATGCCGGGGCCCCCGCCGAACGGCAGGTCGTCCACGGTGCGGTGCACGTCCGTGGCCCAGCGCCGCAGATCGTGCACCCGGAACTCGATGTCGCCCCGCGCGGCGGCCTTCCCGATCAGCGACACCCCGAGAGGGCTGTCAAAGTACTCAGGGAAGATCGTCACGATATCGATGCGCAGCCCCACGCCCTCTCCCTTTGATTATTCAGAACGGGCAGGGGTGTCACGATCGGCCGCCTATTCTCCAAGTGCGGGGTCGAGCAGGCCAGGCGGCGGATCGATGACGATAACGCCGGCGCCGATATCGACCTCGGGCACCATCGCCTTCACGAACGGGACCAGGGACTCGCTGTCTCCCTGGGCTGGCGCCCGCCGGATAACGAGCAGGTCCTGACCGTAGTGCAGCACGTCGGTGACGACGCCCACCGGATCACCGGCCGCGGTCCGCACCGACAGGCCGATCAGCTCGTGGTCGCGGAACTCGTCCGGATCCGCGACCGGCGGCAGCTGGCTCGAATCGATGCTCAGCCAGCTGCCGGTCAGCTCCCCGGCCGCGGTCCGGTCGGTGATCCCGGTGAACGCGACCAGGAGCTGTCCCGAATGCCAGCGCACCGAAGCGACCGTCAGCTGCTCGCCGCCAGCGGGCACCGGGCCCTCGGCGGGAGGGGTGCGTCCGACTTCGAGCACGGCACCCACGGTAAACCGGAGGTCAGGCTCGTCCGTCCTGACCCCGATCACGACCTCACCGCGAATCCCGTGCGGGCGGCCGATCCGGCCGACGATCACCCGCATGGAGGTCAGCGGACCTCGTTGGCGTCCAGCAGGTCGATGCGGACGTAGCGGCCCGACGCCAGGGCATTGATCACTGTCCGCAGTGCCCTGGCGGTCCGCCCGCCCCGCCCGATGACCTTGCCGAGGTCATCGGGATGCACCCGCACCTCGAGGACGCTGCCTCGCCGCAACGTCCTGCTGGCTACCTGAACGTCGTCCGGAAACTGGACGATGCCGCGCACCAGGTGCTCGAGGGCTTCCTCAAGCACGTCAGGCTCCGCTCCCTGACTCACCGGCCGCCGCCTTCACGTCAGCGGCCCCGGCGTCCTGGCTCGCGGGCTGGTCACCGGTGGCGGCTTCGACGTCAGCCGCGGGAGCCTCGGCGTCCGCCACCTTGGGGGCGTCCTGGGCGGCGTCCGCCACCTTGGGGGCGTCCTGGGCGGCGTCCGCCACCTTGGGGGCGTCCTGGGCGGCGTCCGCCACCTTGGGGGCGTCCTGGGCGGCGTCCGCCACCTTGGGGGCGTCCTGGGCGGCGTCCGCCACCTTGGGGGCGTCCTGGGCGGCGTCCGCCACCTTGGGGGCGTCCTTGGCGGGGGCGTCCTTGGCCCGGGCGTCCTTGGCCGGGACGTCCTTGGCCGGGGCATCCTTGGCGGGCTTGGCGGCCCTGGACTGGGTCCCGGCCTTGCTTCCCTTGTCTTCCCTGGCTTCCTTGCCGGCCTGGCTCTCCTTGGCGGCGGCCTCGAAGCGCTCCTTCTTATCCTCGCGCGGCTTAGCCGTCCGGAGCGTGCCTTCCGTGCCCGCCTCGCCGGTGAACTTCTGCCAGTCCCCGGTGATCTTGAGCAGGACGCGGACCGGGTCAGTGGGCTGCGCGCCCACCGAGAGCCAGTGCAGCGCCCGCTCGGAATTCACTTCGATGAACGAGGGCTCGGCCTTCGGGTAGTACTTGCCGATCTCCTCGATGGCGCGCCCGTCACGCTTGGTGCGCGCGTCTGCGACAACGATCCGGTAGTAAGGCTCCCGGATCTTGCCCAGGCGCTTCAGCTTGATCTTGACAGCCACGACTGTGGTCTTCTCCCAGCGATAGATGTGAAGCGGCGGACCCGCGCCGACCGGGGAACAGCCGACAGGACCGCACAGATGAGCTAGGCCGGGCGAACGAGGAGAGGGCGTCGCATGACCTAGCGGTCAGCATCACATTGTGCCAGACAACGGGACCCGACCAGTAATCGTAACTCCAACCCGCCCGCGGCAGCCTCGCCGCAGGCGGCCCGCGGCGGTTTTGGGGCTAAGTCCCAGCGGGCACTCTAGTGACACCAAACGTACGCGAGCACCATCCACCGTGTGACCCGTGGAACGGATGGAGCGGAGAAGAAAACCGCGCCGACCCAGGGCCCAATGAGCCGGGTGGAGAGATTAGCACCGGCAGGCCGTACCGCCAGCAGGAAGCCGCCGACCTGACTGTCTCGTGCCATGAAACAGTTACATAACGTACGTTGACTATCCCCGAACAGGCATCCTAGCGTGGCCATACTGTTCTATATATGCACGTTCGTTCGCAGAGCGCACAATTTCAGCGGGGGGGCGCCGGACCCACTCTCATCTAGTGATAGGAGCCCGCATATTAGGCATTCCGCACCGAGGTCCCCTGAACCAATGAGGCCGGACATTCGTTGCTTCACTCGTAGCGCTCCCTCATCGGGATTTAGGTGATGTTAGCCTCATGACGCCACAGCCTCATGGCCCCGGTTTCGCAGGGTGTGGTGTCACCTCAGACGCGCTCCCGCGCCTCGGCGCGACCTCAAAGGAGATCGATTGCACATGAGTGACCAGAGTCCGGATCCCGACAGAAATAACCTGGCAGGCTTCAGCCGACGCGGGCTGCTGCGCGCGGCCGGCGCTGGTGCGGTCGTCGTGGGGGGCGGCGGGCTGCTCGAGGCATGCAGCTCCAGCATCAAGGGTGCCAGCGCGGGGTCCAGCGCCAGCTCCGGATCCGCCGCCGGGCAGATCACGATCGGCTGGATTCACCCGCTCACCGGCGCGCTCGCGGGGTTCGGCGCGGCGGACAACTTCGTGATTTCGAAGATCATGCAGACCACCCCGTACAAGAGCGGGTTCAAGATCGGCGGCAAGACCTACGACGTCTCCGTCAAGTCCTATGACACCCAGTCCAGCCCGACCCGGGCCGGCCAGCTGGCGCAGCAGGCCATCAACGCCGACCGGGTGGACTTGCTGCTGGCCTCGAGCACGCCCGAGACGGTGAACGCGGTGGCCAGTACCGCCGAAACGCTCGGCACGCCGCTGGTCTGCGCGAACATCCCCTGGGAATCGTGGTACATCAACCTGCACGGCAACCCGCAGAAGCCGACGCTGAAGCCGAAGTACGTCGTGATGTACTTCTTCGGCGCCGAGCACCTGGTCCAGTGCTTCATCCCGATGTGGAACAAGATCCACAGCCAGCTCAAGACCAACAAGGTGGTCGCGGCCGCGTTCCCCAACGACTCCGACGGCAACGCCTTCCGGGCGGTGTTCCCGATGTTCGCCAAGGCGGCCGGCTACACCATGGACATATCGTCGGCCTACACCGACGGGACCACGAACTACTCCTCCATGATCTCCCAGTTCAAGTCGGCCAATGCCGACTTCTTCACCAACGTGCCGCTGCCGCCCGACTTCGCCACGATGTGGAAGCAGTCCGTGCAGCAGGGCTTCAGGCCGAAGCTCGCCACCGTGGCCAAGGTGCTCCTGTTCCCGACCGACGCCTACGCGCTCGGCTCGCTGGTGAACAACGTCGCCACCGACACCTGGTGGGTACCGACGATGCCCTGGACGTCGTCCTTCACCGGCGAGACGTGCCAGCAGATCGCCAACGACTACGAGTCGGCAGGCGGCGGGCAGTGGAACGCGAACCTGAGCAACTACAGCCTGTTCGAGGTCGCCCACGCCGCCCTCACCTCGGTCAGCAACCCCCACGACAAGACCGAAGTCGCCGACGCCATCCACAACGTCAACATCAACGCGCTGGCCGGGCCGCTGAACTTCGCCTCGAGCAAGGCGCCCGCGCCCGGCGTGGCGATCACCCCGCCGGTCGGCGTGCAGTGGCAGAAGGGGACCAAGTACCCGCTGGAGATGAAGGTCGTCGACAACACGCTGCTGCCGCAGGTGACGACAACCGGCGACCTGAAGCCGACCAACACCTGACCGGATGACCAGTCCGCTGCTCGAACTGGACCACGTGACGAAACGTTTCGGCCGGGTCGTCATCGCGGAAGACCTGTCGTTCGCCGTCGGCGCCGGGGACACGGTCGGGATCGTGGGGCCGAACGGGGCTGGCAAGACCAGCCTGTTCGGCCTCATCTCCGGCGACCTGTCCCCGGACGCCGGGCGAATCTCCTTCGCCGGACGCCCGGTCACCAAGCTGGACGCGGCGGCGAGGTGCAGACTCGGTGTCGGCCGCACCTACCAGGTGCCGCGGCCGTTCACCGACATGACCGTGTTCGAGAACGTGCTCGTCGCCGCGCAGCAAGGCGGCGGGCTGCGGCGCCGGGCCAGCTACGCGGCGGCCACCGGAGCGCTCGAGCGGGCCGGCATGACCAGCGAGGCGAACCTGCCCGCCGCACGCCTCGGCCTGCTGCAGCGCAAGCGGCTGGAAATGGCTCGCGCCCTGGCCTCGCAGCCCACGCTGCTGCTGCTGGACGAGGTCGCGGGCGGCCTCACCGACCCCGAGGTCGCCCAGCTGGCCGCGATCATCCGCGGCGTCAACGCCGAGGGCATCGCGGTGATCTGGATCGAGCACGTGGTGCGCGCGCTCACCGCCGTGGTGGGCCGGCTTATCTGCCTGGCCGGCGGGTCGTTCGTCGGTGACGGCGACCCGGCCGAGGTGCTGGCCGACCCGGCCGTCCGCGAGGTCTTCCTCGGCTCAGAAGTCACCGCCTCCCTATCCGGGGGAACCCTGAGCGAGGACCTCATCCAGGGGGAGACCCCGTGAGCGAACCGCGCGGCGAAGACAAGCCGCTGCTTGAGGTCCGGGACCTCACCGTGCACCACGGGCAGCTGCGGGCCCTGGACCGCATCTCGCTGCGGGTGTTCCCCGGCGAGGTGTACGCCATCATCGGCGCGAACGGGGCGGGCAAGTCGACGCTGCTGCGCACGATCGCCGGCCTGCACCACCCGACCGAGGGATCGATCCGCTACGACGGCCAGGACGTGACCAGGCTCCGGCCCGAGCGCCGGGCCATCCGCGGGATCGTCATGGTGCCGGAGGGACGGCGGTTGTTCGGATCGCTCACGGTCGAGGAGAACCTCCAGGTGGGTGCCACGTACGCGCGGAAGGGACCGTGGACTATCGAGCGCGTGTACGAGCTATTCGGCTGGATGAAGGACCGCCGGACCCAGCGCACGGCGCAGCTGTCGGGCGGCGAGCAGCAATCGGTGGCCATCGGCCGGGCGCTGGTCGCCAACCCGCGGGTGCTGCTGCTCGACGAACTGTCCCTCGGCCTGGCGCCGGTGGTCGTCCAGCGCATCTACGGCATGATGCCGCAGATCCTGGCCAGCGGGCTCACCGTGCTGCTTGTGGAGCAAGACGTCAGCCAGGCGCTCCGGGTGGCCTCCCGCCTGCAGTGCCTGCTCGAGGGGCACACCACGCTGGAAGGCCGGCCGTCCGACGTCACGCCGCAGCAGGTCGAAGCCGCCTACTTCGGCCTGGCCCCCGCCGGGGGCCCCGAGGACCCCGAGGGGCGCAGGGGCCCCGGCGGGTACGGGGATCCCGGCGGGTACGGGGGGGCGGCAGCCCCTCCCCGGGGGGTACGGGGGGCGGGCAGCCCCCCGTGGCGGGGGGGTCTGGGGGGGCGTCCCCCCGAGGAAATGGAGCCGTTATGGTCTGGGTTAACGCCATCATCCAGGGGATCTTGACCGGCGGCCTGTACGCGCTTTTCGCCTGCGGGCTTTCGCTGATGTTCGGGGTCATGAAGGTCGTCAACCTCGCGCACGGCGACCTCGCGATACTGGCCGGCTACGTGGCGGTCGGCGTCATCGCCGTCACGCACACCCCGGTGCTGTGGTCGTTCCTGGTCGTGGTGCCGATCATGGCGGTGCTCGGCTACGTGCTCCAGCGGACCATGATCCAGGCGTCACTGGACCGGAGCGTGCTCACCACGCTGATCGTGACATTCGGATTGTCCGTGGTGATCGAGAACGGGCTGCTGCAGTTCGTCAACGCCGACAGCCACTCGCTCGGGGTCGGCAACGCCATCATCACCGGCTCGTTCTCGATCGGCTCGCAGATCACGATCGCCTACCTGCTGCTGCTGATCTTCGCGGTGGCCGTGGTGGTCCTGCTCGGCCTGCAGTACTTCCTGTCCGCCTCCAGGTACGGCCGGATGATCAGGGCCGTGGCCGACGACAAGGAAGCGGCCCAGCTGTCCGGCATCGACTACCGGCACGTGTTCGGCATCGCGGCGGCGATCGCGTTCGGCACCGTGGCGCTGGCCGGCATCGGCTACGGCATGTACTCGCAGTTCTCGCCGACCACGGGCACCGACACGATCCTGCTGTTCGCGTTCGCCGCCGTGGTCATCGGCGGGCTGGGCTCGCTGTGGGGCACGCTGCTCGGCGGCGTGGTGCTCGGCGTGGCTCAGCAGATCGGCGCCCAGATCAACATCTCAGACGAGGTGCTGGCCGGCTACATCGTCTTCCTGGTCGTGCTGGTGTTCCGGCCCCAGGGCCTCACCACGCGGAAGGCGCAGTCGTGAGCGTGGCCACTGATACCCATGCCCGTTCGGAAGAAAATTACCGGGTAACCAGGTCGCGCAGGAACGTGGCCTGGACCGGCGGGGGCGCGCTCGTCGTCGTGGTGGTGCTGGCGCTGTTCCCCTACATCGTGTACGCCGGCACCACCACCATCATGGTGCAGGCGTTCATCGTGCTCACGCTGGCCAGCATGTGGAACCTGCTGGCGGGCTTCGCGGGCCTGGTATCGGTGGGGCAGCAGGCGTTCGTGGGGCTCGGCGCGTATTTCGTGCTGATCCTGGCCCTGCACGGAACCTCGCCCTTCGCCGCGCTCCCGGTCGCGGCGATCGGCTGCGGCCTCGCCGCGGTCCCGCTGTGGTGGCTGGTCTCCAGGCTGCGCAGCGGGTACTTCGCCATCGCCACCTGGGTGCTCGCCGCGACCGTGATGCTCATCATCGAGAAGTTCTCCTCGATCGGCGGCGGGACCGGCATGCCGATGCCCGGCCTGTCCGGGTTCACCCCGACGCTGCTCACCGCCTACACCTACTGGATCGGGCTGGCCGTCACGGTCATCGCGCTGGCCACCGTCTACCTGCTGCTGCGCGGCCGGCTTGGCCTGGTGCTCACCGCCATCAGGGACGACGAGGTCGCCGCCCGCAGCTCCGGGGCGCGGGTCGGCCTAGCCCGGATGCTCGTGTTCGTGGTGGCCGGGATCGGCTGCGGCGCGGCCGGCGCGGTACTCGCGATCAGCCAGCTCCAGGTGCAGCCCAGCGCGGTGTTCAGCGTGCAGTGGACCGCCGAGATGGCGTTCGCGACGATCATCGGCGGGCTCGGCACGATCGAGGGGCCGATCCTCGGCACCGCCGTCTACATCATCTTGCAGCAGACGCTGGCCTCGTACAATGCGTGGTACCTGATCATCCTCGGCCTGGTCGCCATCGCCATCGCACTGTTCGCGCGGCGCGGGCTCTGGGGGCTCGTCGATGACCACCTGCACGTCCGGCTGTTCCCGGTCGGGTACTGGCTGTGGGCGCCTGGCAGCAGCCGCCGCGGCCTGGGGCGGCGCGGCCTGAGCCGGGGCGGCCTGAGCCGGGGGGGCAAGCCTGAGCCGGGGGGGCCGAGCCGGGGGGGCCGCGAGGCGCGGGGCGGGGGGCGGGGCAAGCACACCTGACGGGGGGAGCGGTCCGCGAGGCGGCAGAATGTTCGTGTGCTCCTTGCTGAGATCGCCGAGGTGTCGCGGGCCGTGGCTACCACGAGCGGCCGGCTCGCGAAGATAGAGACGCTGGCCGCCGCGCTGCGCGAGGCCGGGCCGCTCGAGGTGCCGATCGCCGTCGCGTACTTGTCCGGCGAGCTGCCGCAGCGGCAGATCGGCATCGGCTGGGCGACGCTGCGGGACGGATTCACGCCCGCGGCCGCGCCCACTCTCACCTTGTCGGAGGTGGACTCGGGGTTGTCCGCGATCGGGGCGATCTCCGGTAAGGGCTCGGCGGCGGCGCGCAAGGCCCTGGTCAGCGAGCTGTTCGGGCGGGCCGCCGAGGACGAGCAGCGGTTCCTTTACGGCCTGCTTTCCGGCGAACTCCGGCAGGGAGCGCTGGAGGGAGTCATGACCGAGGCCGTCGCGCGGGCGGCTTCCGTGCCCGTCGCGGAGGTCCGCCGGGCCATGATGCTGCGCGGCTCGCTCGGCGCGGTGGCCGCCGCGGCGCTCGCGGGCGGCCGCGAGGCACTCGGCGCGTTCGGCCTGGAGGTCGGCCGTCCGGTGCGGCCGATGCTCGCGGCCAGCGCGGCCAGCCTCTCGGAGGCGCTGGCGAAGGTAGGCGGGCCCGCGGCGGTGGAATGGAAGCTCGACGGGATCAGGATCCAGGCTCATCTGGCCGCGGGCAGCGTGCGCCTGTTCACCCGGACGCTGGATGAGATCACCGGCCGGCTCCCGGAAGTGGTCGCGGTCCTGGCCAAGCTGCCGGTCGCGTCGGCGGTGCTTGACGGTGAGCTGATCGCGCTGCGCGAGGACGGCAGGCCGCTGCCGTTCCAGGACACCTCGGCCCGCGCGGCCAGCTGGACGCTGCGGGCCTGGCCGTGCCGCTTTCCGTGTTCCTGTTCGACGCGCTTCACGCTCGAAGGCGCGGACCTGATCGACCTGCCGGACGTCCAGCGGCACGCCGCGCTGGCCCGGGCGGTGCCGCCCGAGCTGCTCATGCCCCGCCTGGTCACGGACTCGGTTCCCGAAGCCATGGCGTTCTTCGCCAACGCGGTCGGGCGCGGCCACGAAGGGGTCGTGGTCAAGTCCCTGGACACCCCGTACGCGGCGGGGCGGCGCGGCGCCGGGTGGATCAAGGTCAAGCCGCGGCACACGCTGGACCTGGTGGTGCTCGCGGTCGAATGGGGACACGGGCGGCGCCGTGGCTGGCTGTCCAACCTGCACCTGGGCGCCAGGGATCCGCAGACTGGCGGGTTCGTCATGCTGGGCAAGACGTTCAAGGGGCTGACCGATGAGCTGCTGACCTGGCAGACGCAGCGGCTGCTTGCGCTGGAGGACCGGCGGGATGCCTACACGGTCTACGTGCGGCCCGAACTCGTCGTCGAGGTCGCCTTCAACGGCGTCCAGCGCAGCCCGCGTTACCCCGGCGGCCTCGCGCTGCGGTTCGCCCGCGTGCTGCGCTACCGCGAGGACAAGACCGCCGCTGAAGCCGACACCATCGACACCCTCCGCGCCCTGAGCCCCTGATTATTTGATCGTGTGCGCTTCGGCGTCATTTCCGGCGCCTGCGGTCACGCGGTCACTTCTTCTTGCGCTTGAACGCGGCCGGCACGTTGTCCTGCTGCGGCGGCGGGAAGCCCAGGCCGGGCGGCAGGTTGGCCAGGCCGTCGGCCAGGCTTTCCTGGAAGCCCTCTGGCAGGCCGGGCAGGCCTTTCAGGTCGCCGGGGGCCGCGTTCTGCTGGGCCCCTGCGGCGCGGGCGATCTCGGCGGCGCGCCGCGGGTCGCCGCTGCGGGGGGCCTTCTTCTTGCTGCCGCCCTTCTTACGGGCCGGCTTGGTCGCCGCCCGCCGGGCCGCGCCCATGCCGGGCATGGCAGGCATGCCGGGAAGGCCGCCGCTGAACATCGCCTTCATCTGCTTCTGGCCCTCGAAGAAGTTCGTGACCAGCTGCGAGACCTCGCCGACGGCGACTCCGGACCCGTTGGCGATGCGCGCGCGCCGGGACCCGTTGATGATCTTCGGGTTGCGGCGTTCCTCCGGCGTCATGGACCGGACGATCGCCTCCGCCCGGTCCAGGTCGCGGTCGCTGACCTGGGCGAGCAGTTCCCGGTTCTTCGCGGCCCCCGGCAGCATGCCGAGCAGGTTCCCGATCGGCCCCAGCTTGCGCACCATCGACAGCTGCTCGACGAAATCCTCGAGCGTGAAGCCCTCGCCGGAGGCGAGCCGCCCGGCCAGGTTCGCGGTCTGGTCGGCGTCGAAGGCCTTCTCGGCCTGCTCGATCAGGGTGAGGATGTCCCCGAGGTCCAGGATCCGCGACGCCATCCGGTCCGGGTGGAACAGGTCGAAGTCCTCGAGCTTCTCCCCCGAGGACGCGAACATGATCGGGCGCCCGGTCAGCTCCACGATGGACAGCGCGGCGCCGCCGCGCGCGTCACCGTCGAGCTTGGTCAGCGCCACGCCGTCGTAGCCGACCCCGTCCAGGAACGCCTGCGCGGTCGCCACCGCGTCCTGGCCGATCATCGCGTCGACCACGAACAGGATCTCGTCCGGCTGGGTGGCGTCCCTGATCGCGACGGCCTGCGCCATCATCTCGGTATCGACACCCAGGCGGCCCGCGGTGTCGATGATGACCATGTTCTGCTGGCGGCGGCGTGCCTCCTCCAGCGAGTCCCTGGCCACCGCCACCGGGTCGCCGACGCCGTTGCCGGGGAACGGCGCGTAGACCGGCACGCCGACTCGCTCGCCCAGCACCTGAAGCTGCTGCACCGCGTTGGGCCGCTGCAGGTCCGCGGCGACCATCATCGGGGTGTTGCCCTGCGCCTTCAGCCAGAGCGCGAGCTTGGCCGCCAGCGTGGTCTTACCCGAGCCCTGCAAGCCGGCCAGCATGATCACGGTCGGCGGCACCTTGGCGAACCGCAGCCGCCGCGTCTCGCCGCCCAGGATGCCGATGAGCTCCTCGTTGACGATCTTGATGACCTGCTGGGCCGGGTTCAGCGCGGCGGCGACCTCCTCGCCGACGGCCCGTTCCTTGACCCGCGCGATGAACTGCCTGACGACAGGAAGCGCGACGTCCGCCTCCAGCAGGGCGATGCGGATTTCCCTGGTCGTCGCGTCAATGTCGGCAGCGGACAGCCGTCCCCGGCCGCGCAAGGAGGAAAATACCTGCGTCAGCCGGTCAGATAGGGTCTCAAACACAACTCCCAGGTTACCGAACGGTCCGTGGTACCCGGGTCCGGTCAGCGATCCCGGGTCCGGTCAGCGTTCCCCGGTCAATCGCCGAGCGCGGCCAGCACCGAATGCACGGTCGCGCGGCGCAGGTCATCGCCGGCCAGCGGCTTGCCGTCGCCGTCGGTCACGTAGAACACGTCCACGACCTCGGCCCCGAGCGTCTCCACCCGGGCCGCGCGGACATCCAGGCCGCATTCGCCCAGGGCCCGTCCCACCCGCCACAGCAGCCCCGGCGCGTCATGCGCCCGTACTTCCACCACGGTCGCGGTGTCCGAGGCGTCGTCGACGAGGGTCACCTTGGGGGCGGGGACGGCGGTCCCGTTCGGCCGGACGGCCCGCGCGCGGCGGTCGAGCCGGTCCTCGACGTCCAGCCGTCCCTGCAGCATCCGGCGCAGGTCCGCGGCCACCAGCGTCGCGTCGGGCGGGTCGCCGAATTCGGGCTCTACGTCGAACACGGTGACGGCGGTGTTATCCACCGACGTCGCGTTGGCGCTGCGCACCGCCAGCCGGTGCGAGGCCAGCACCCCGGCGGCGCGCCACAGCAGGCCGGGCCGGTCCGGAGCGACGACGGTGACCTCGGATCCGCGGACCGTCGCCGCCGGGCTGCCCTCGGCGGCCAGCGCCAGCTGATCCTCGCGCAGCGGCGCGGGCCCGGGCATCGGCTCGCCGTCAAGCACGGCCGTCACCCGCCGCACCAGGTCGGCGACGAGGGTGGCCTTCCAGTCGTTCCAGGCGGCGGGGCCGGTCGCCAGCCCGTCGGAGATGGCCAGGGCGTGCAGCAGTTCCAGCAGGACCCGGCTGCGCACCGCCGTCGCCACCTGCTTCACCGTGACCGGGTCGTCCAGGTCACGCCGGGTGGCGACCATAGGCAGCAGCAGGTGGAGCCGGACGGCCGCGGCCACGAGTTCCACATCAGGGGCGGGCAGGCCCATCCGCCGGCCGACGTCCCGCGCCACGACCTCGCCGGTGACGCTGTGATCGCCGGGCCAGCCCTTGCCCACGTCGTGCAGCAGTGCCGCGAGCAGCAGCAGGTCGGGCCGGGCCACTTCCCTGGTCAGCGCGGCGGCGTTCGCGGCCGCCTCGGCCAGGTGGCGGTCCACGGTGTAGGTGTGCAGCGGGTTGCGCTGCGGCCGGTTCCTGACCCGCTCCCAGTCCGGGATCAGCGCGGTCACCAGGCCTTCGGTGTCAAGCGCCTCCCACACGCTGACCGCGGCTGGGCCGGCCCCGAGCAGCGCGAGCAGCGAGTCACGGGCGGCCGCGGGCCACGGGACGGGCAGCGGCGGGCATTCGGTCAGCCGGTCCAGCGTCCGCGGTGCCAGCGGCAGCCCGGCCTGGGCGGCCGCCGCGGCCGCGCGCAGCACGAGCGCGGGATCGCTGGCCGGGTCGGCCGCCCGGGCCAGCACTACTTCGCCGTCCTGCTCCACTACTCCGTCGGCGAGCGGGCGGCGCTCGGCGCGGCGGCGGCGCAGCCGGCGCCCGCGGACCCTGTCGGCCTGGCGGAAGGCGTGATCGACCGCGTAGGCGACGGTACGCGCGGCGCCCGCCAGCATCCGCAGCAGCACATCCCCGTCGAGCAGCCCGAGCGCGCGGGCCACCTCGTCCTGCTCCTCGAGGACGAGCCGGTCGAGCCGGCGCCCGGTGACCTCGTGCAGCGCGTGCCTGGCGTCGAGGATCTGCTCGTAGGCGGTGCGAACCTTGGGACCGGGCGCGGGCGCCACCCACGCGGCCGCCACCGCCTGGATCGCGTGCACGTCCCGCAGCCCGCCCCTGGCCTCCTTCAGGTCGGGCTCGAGCAGGAACGCGAGCTCGCCGCTGGTCCGGGTGCGCTCGTCGTGGTTGGCGTGCAGCTCGGCCAGCCGCGCGGGGGCGGCGGACCGCCAGTCCTCGAGCGCGCCCGCCCGGAGCCGTTCGGTCAGGTCGGGATCGCCGGCCACGTGGCGGGCGGACAGCAGCCCCATGGCGACCTTGAGGTCGGCGCGCGCCACCCTCCTGGCCTGCGGCACGGTACGGACCGCGTGATCGAGCTCGGCGCCGGAATCCCAGACCGGATACCAGATCCGGTCCGCGATCCCGGCGATGTCGTCACGACCGCCGTGCAGCAGCAGCACATCCAGGTCGCTGCGCGGCAGTAGTTCCTTGCGCCCGTACCCGCCGACCGCCACCAGGGCCACGCCGGCCTCGGCGCCGAGCAGTTCCGCCAGCCATCGATCGACTTGCGTAGTCCGGCGAACACGGTCCGCAGCAAACGGAGTCATGGCTTCCACGCGTCCCCCGGAACGCTCATAAGATGCCGGTCAGATAGCGTCCGGCCCGCGTTCGCCCGTACGCACCCGGACGACTGTCTCGACGGGTACCGACCAGACCTTCCCGTCCCCGATCCGGCCTGTCTGCGCGGCCTTGACCACGACACCGATCAGGTCATCGGCGTCCTCGTCCTCGCACAGAACCTCGACCTTAACCTTGGGCACCAGGTCGACCTGGTACTCAGCCCCGCGGTACACCTCGGTGTGCCCACGCTGCCTGCCGTATCCGCTAGCTTCTGTGATCGTCAGGCCGTGGACGCCGAATGCCTGCAGTGCGGCCTTGACGTCGTCCAGTTTGAACGGCTTGATGACAGCAATGATGAGCTTCATCTGTGGTGTCCCTTCGGAGTCCTGTACAGACCATCGGCTGCTGACGTTTCGCCAGAGGCGTCGGCGTGTGTCGGGCACGTGAAACACGCAGCGCCCTTGTTACAAGCATGTTTCTGCGCAGGCCGGGCCGGTACGGGCCTCAGCCGAGGATGGCGTCCACGAACGCGCCGGGATCGAACGGGGCCAGGTCGTCGGGTCCTTCGCCGAGGCCGACGAGCTTGACAGGAACGCCGAGCTCACGCTGCACGGCGACGACGATGCCGCCCTTGGCCGTGCCGTCGAGCTTGGTCAGCACGATGCCCGTGACGTCAACCACCTCGGCGAACACCCGGGCCTGCCGGAGGCCGTTCTGCCCGGTGGTCGCGTCGAGGACGAGCAGCACCTCACCGACCGGGGTCAGCTTCTCCACCACGCGCTTGACCTTGCCGAGCTCGTCCATCAGCCCGACCTTGGTGTGCAGCCGTCCGGCGGTGTCCACCACCACCACGTCGACCCCGGCCTCGATGCCCTCCTTGACCGCCTCGTAGGCCACGCTGGCCGGGTCGGCGCCTTCCCGGTCGGCCCGCACCGTCTTGGCGCCCACCCGCTCGCCCCACGTCTGCAACTGGTCGGCCGCTGCCGCGCGGAAGGTGTCAGCCGCTCCGAGCAGCACGGTGCTCCCGTCCCCGATCAGCGCCCGGGCGAGCTTCCCGGCGGTCGTCGTCTTACCTGTGCCGTTCACGCCCACCATGAGCACCACCGCGGGCGCGCCGCTCTTCGCGGAGGTGCGCAGCGAGCGGTCCTCGTCCTCACCGACCTGGGTGAGCAGTTCGGCCCGGAGAAGTGCCCGCACCTCGGCCGGCCCGCGTGCCCCGAGCACCTTCACCTTGGTCTTCAGGTCGTCCACCATCAGCCGGGCCGGCACCACGCCTACATCGGCCGTGATGAGCACCTCTTCGATCTCGTCCCAGGTGTCGTCGTCGAGCCGGTCCCTGGACAGCAGGTTGAGCAGCGCCGACCCGACCGAGCTCTGGGACCGGGCCAGCCGGGCCCGCAGCCGTACCATCCGTCCCGCGGACGGCGGCGGCCGCTCGACTTCGAGCACCGCGGCGGTTGCCTGCGGCGGGGCGGCCGGGGTGTCCGCGGCTTGCCCGGTTTGCTGGGTTTTCTCGGTTTCCTCGGCGGCTGGCGGCGAGACCACCGGAGGCTGGCTTCGCGGCGGCGAGATGGTCCGCCCCCGGCGCGGCCGCTGGAACAGCAGCCAGCCGCCGGCGGCGACCGCCAGGACGGCGATGACAACGATAAGGATTACGTATTCCATCAGGCTCTCAGTCTCCCAGACCCCGCGATGCGTCGCATCGAGCGGGGGCGTCCGGTCGCGGCATCAGCAGCGCACAGGTCGTCCGCCAACTTACCTCCGCCCGCTCGCCCCGCGTGTGACGCGTGGTGCTGGAGATAGCCTTATCGCCCAGAAGGGTAATTAACACGGAGGATCCGGGCTCAGTGGAGGATCCGGTACCCCAGCGTTGCCCAAAAACTCCGCATAGGCCGAATCCTCCACGATGAGTGCGGCGCATGCGGCGTCTGGGGGGAGTGATGTCGGTGGGGATAGGCGGGCTGGGCGGGGCTGGGGGCTGGGGGCTGGGGGCTGGGGGCTGGGGGCTGGGGGCTGGGGGCTGGGGGCTGGGGGCTGGGGGGCGCGGGTTAGGCGGGCTGGCCGGCGCGGGCTAGGGGCTGGCTGATGACGGCGGAGACGCCGTCGCCGCGCATGGTGATGCCGTAGAGGGCGTCGGCGGCTTCCATCGTGCGGCGCTGGTGGGTGATCACGATGAGCTGGGAGCTCTCCCGCAGTTCCTCGAAGACCGTGAGCAGCCGCTGCAGGTTGGTGTCGTCCAGGGCCGCCTCCACCTCGTCCAGCACGTAGAACGGCGAGGGCCGGGCCTTGAAGATCGCGAACAGGTAGGCGATGGCCGTGAGCGACCGCTCGCCGCCGGAGAGCAGCGAGAGCCGCTTGACCTTCTTGCCTGGCGGCCGCGCCTCGATCTCGATGCCGGTGGCCAGCATGTCGCCCGGCTCGGTCAGCACCAGGTTGCCCTGCCCGCCGGGGAACAAGCGGCCGAACAGCTGCTCAAACTCGCGGGCGGTGTCGGCGTACGCGGACGCGAACACCTCCTGCACTCGGTCGTCGACCTCCTTGACCACGGTGAGCAGGTCCCGCCGGGTCTTCCGCAGGTCGTCAAGCTGGTTGGCCAGGAACGTGTGCCGTTCGGTGAGGGCCTCGTACTCCTCCAGGGCCAGCGGATTGACCTTGCCGAGCCGGTCAAGCTGGCGCTGCGCGCCGGCGGCCCGGCGCTCGGCCGCGGCCCGTTCGTAGCGCGACGGCGGCGCCACCTGGTCGCCGATCACCGGGACGGGTACGTCGGGCCCGTACTCGGCGATCAGGGCGTCCGTCTCGATCCCGAACTCCTCGAGGGCGTGCTCGGCCAGCTGCTGCAGCCGGAGCCGGTGCTCGGCCCGGGCGATCTCGGTGCCATGCGCGGTGTTCACCACGGTGTCCAGGTCGGCGGCGAGCTCACGGACCCGGGCCCGGACCGCCTTCAGCTCGCTGGCGCCGCCCGCGCTCGCGGCTTCGGCCTCGGCCCGCCGGGCCATCGCCTGGCTCACCGACTGCTCGGCGGCCTCGACCGCGAACTTGGCGCCGAGCGCGACCGCACGGGCCACGGCGGCCTGGGCGGCGCGCTGCCTGCGCCGCTGCGCGGCGCGCAGCCGGCTCTGGCGTTCGGCGGCCGCCGTGGCGGCCAGGGAGTCGGCCCGGCCGCCGATCGCGCGGAGCCGTTCCTCCGCGGTCCTGACCTCGAGCCTGGCCTCCATCTCGGCGTTCCGCGCCGCGACGCAGCGTTCGGCCAGATCCTCGCGACGCCCGTCGGCCTCGTCCGCCGCCTCCGGCAGCTGCTCCGCCGCGGCCTCGGCCTCGGCCAGGTCCTGCCGGAGCTGCTCCAGCTTGACCAGGTCCTTCTCGGCGGCCTGCCGGGCCGCGGTGATGGCGGCCTCCAGCCGGGCCACCTCGTTCTGCCCGGCGCGGGCGGCGCCCGCCAGCCGGCCAAGCCGCCCGGAGATCTCTGCCGCGGCCGCATCGGCCTCGTGCCTGCGCGCGAGCGCGTCCGCGACCGACTGCCCGGCGGCCTCCTCGACCTCGATCGCCGCGGCCAGCTGATCGGCCGCCTCGTCGCACCGCCGCTCCGCTTCGGCCAGCCCGGCCGCGGCCTCATCGGCCGCCGCGCGCAGCTCGAGCAGGCTCTGCGGCCGCGCGCCGCCGCCGTGGGCCCAGTGCGACCCGAGCAGGTCACCAGCGCGCGTCACGGCCTTAAGATCAGGATTTTCCCGAACGATCCGGCGTGCTTCTGCCAGGTCAGCGGTGACCACGACGTCGCGGAGCAGCCTCGCGGCGGCCTCGCCCAAGCCGTCGGGCCCGCTAACCAGCGTGGCCGCGGCGACGGGGGCGCCCGGTGGGGTCGCTGGGACGGGTGGGGTCGCGGGAGCGGGGGCGGGGGTTGGCACGGGGGCGGGGACGGGGCTTGCGTCTGCGATGACCAGGCCGGCGCTGCCTGCGTCCTCGCGGCGGAGGGTGGACAAGATCTCGGCGGCGGCATCGAGGCTGGTCACGGTCACCGCATCGGCGGCGGCGCCCAGGGCGGCGGCGATCGCGACCTCGAAGCCCTCGGCGACCCGCAGCCGCGCGGCGAACGAGCCGGTCACGCCGTCGAAGCGGGCCGGGTCGGCGAGCAGGGCCGCGGACGCGTCGGCGCCGCGCCTGACCGCCTCGGCCAGCGCCTCGGCCCGGGCCCGCAGCGCGGCCAGGGCGCGAGCGGATTCACGTTCCGCGGTGCGGAGAACCGAGGTCCGTTCGGAATGTCCGGAAAGAACGGCGGTCGCCGCTGAGTGCGCGGCGGCCAGCCCGCTACGGTCTTCGTCACGTCCGCTGGCCATGTCGTTTACCAGGTCGTGTTCCTGCGCGGCGCGCTCGGCCCGCTCCCGGGCCTGCTCGGCGGAGACTTCCAGGCGGTCCATTTCCTCGGCGGCGGCGGCGCTGCGGCTGTCGGCGGCCCCGACCTGGCCACGGAGCCTGGCGACCCGCTCGGTGCGGGCGGCCTCGGTCCTGGCGCCCTCGGCCAGGCGGCGCTCGATCGCGCTGAGCTCCGCCTCGGCCGCGGCGCGTGCTGCGACCGCCACGGACAGCACCTCGCGGCCCGCTGCCAGCCGCGTGGTCAGCGCGTCCTCTTCCTCCCGCAGCTCGGCCGCCTGGCGGTCAAGCTCGTCGGGGTCGCGTCCGGGGCGCTCGGGTTCGCCTCTCTCGGTCAGCAGGCGGTTCCGCTCCGCGGCCAGGTGCTGCGTGCTGCGCAGCCGTTCGGTCAGCGAGGACAGCGCGAACCAGGTCTCCTGGGCGCGGGCGAGCACGGCCGAGGCCTGCTGCGCGGCCTGGTCGAGTTCGTTTTCCCTGGCCCTGGCCTGCGCGACCTCGGCCTCGAGGGCGGCGCGCCTGGCCAGCACGGCGGCCTCGTCCGCCTCGTCGCGGCGCAGGTCGGCGGCCAGCGTCACGTAGTCGTCGGCGAGCAGCCGGAGCCTGGCGTCCCTCAGCTCGGCCTGGATGACGGCCGCCTTCCTGGCCATCTCGGCCTGCCGGCCGAGCGGCTTGAGCCTGCGGCCGAGTTCGGCGGTGAGGTCGACCAGCCTGGTCAGGTTGGCCTGCATGGCCTCGAGCTTGCGCAGCGCCTTCTCCTTGCGCTTGCGGTGCTTGAGGACGCCGGCCGCCTCCTCGATCAGGGCGCGCCTGGCCTCGGGGCCGGCGTGCAGGATGTCGTCGAGCTGGCCCTGCCCGACGATCACGTGCATCTCCCGGCCCAGGCCCGAATCGGACAGCAGGTCCTGCACGTCGAGCAGGCGGCAGTGATCGCCGTTGATGGCGTACTCGCTCTGCCCGGACCTGAACATCAGGCGGCTGATCGTGACCTCGGCGTACTCGATGGGCAGGGCGCCGTCGCTGTTGTCGATGGTGAGCGTGACCTCGGCGCGGCCCAGCGGCGGGCGCGAGGTCGTGCCCGCGAACACGACGTCTTCCATCTTGCCGCCGCGCAGCGACTTGGCCCCCTGCTCGCCCATCACCCAGGACAGGGCGTCGACGACGTTGGACTTGCCCGAGCCGTTCGGGCCCACGACGCAGGTGATGCCGGGCTCGAGGCGGAGCGAGGTGGCGGAGGCGAAGGACTTGAAGCCGCGCAGGGTGAGGCTCTTCAGGTACAAGTGCAGCCCCTCCTTCCGCTCCACGCACCTTATCGTCCCGCGGCGCGCGAAACCGGGAACCGCAGCTTGTTCGCGTGCCGCGTGGAACGTGAAGCGGGCACGCCAAAGCCGCCGGAGCCGCGAAAGGGACACCCGGCGCGTGGTTACCGCCCTTTGATACCCGTGTGACTAATGACATATAACGGGTAGATATACAACGAAGAGGGGCGCCGCCATAGGCGCCCCTGATTCGTTGTTTGTCGTCTTGGCCTCGCCTGCCTGCGCTCGTCAGACGAACGCGGGCTCACGTTCCGCGACCAGCATGTCCTCGTGAGCTGCCTCAACCGTAAGCGATTCATTCTCCTCCTGGAGCCGCACAAGCTCGGCTTCCAGGTCGCGTACTCGTTGCTGGAGGCGGCGCATCTCGGAAACGATGCGGGGATCGGGACCGCCGACGTGGCCGAATAGAGCCTTCGCCATTGTAAAAGGTCCTCCACGCTGAGTGACCAGAGTGGGCACATGAACTTAACACGCGCGAGATTCGCGCGCGCAACCAACGTCACCTAGTTTCTCATCCAAGCGTTTGCTGGTCAAGTTGAGTGCCCAATCTCATGCCTGCTATGCAGCCTATCTTCTTGAACTGCCCCGTTTCTACGTATCGGGAAGACGGATTCCGCGGCCCCGGCAGGGCAGGGCTACCAGCGGCCCCGGCAGGGCAGGGCTACCAGCGGCCCCGCCGGGGCCGGGGCTGGCAGCGGGGGCAGGTGTACGCGGAACGGTTCATGAACGGGTCGCGCCGGACCGGCGTGCCGCACCGCGGGCAGGGGAAACCCTCCCGGCCGTAGACCGCCAGCGACCGGTCGAAGTAGCCGCTCTCCCCGTTGACGTTGACGTACATGTCGTCGAACGAGGTCCCGCCGGCGGCCAGCGCCTCGCCGAGCACGTCCCGTACCGCGGTGAGCAGCCGGCTGACCTCCGGTCCTTTCAGGGTCTCGGTGGGCCTGGCAAAGTGCAGCCGGGCCCGCCATAGCGCCTCGTCGGCGTAGATGTTGCCGACGCCGCTGACCAGTGACTGGTCGAGCAGCGCGCGCTTGACCCCGGTGCGGCGCGCGCGCAGCCGCCGGGCCAGCGCCGCGGCGTCGAAGGCCGGCTCGAACGGGTCGGGTGCGATGTGCGCGATCGGCGCGGGCAGTTCGGCGCCGTCCCGCACCAGCCACATGTGGCCGAACGTCCGCTGATCGGTGAAGCGCAGGTCGGGACCATCCTCATCGGAGAACGTGAGCCAGATCCTGACGTGGGATGACAGTGGCCGCAACTGCTCGCCGACGAGCAGTTGCCCGCTCATGCCCAGGTGCGCAAGCAGGGCGTCTTCCCCGACCGACATCCACAGGTACTTGCCCCGGCGCCGCACGCCGTCCAGGGTGCGCCCGGCCAGGGCCGCCTCGAATTCCGCGGCGCCTCCCGGTTGCCTGCGGACGGCCCGCGGGTGCAGGACGCGGACGGTGTCGATGGTCCGGCCGACGACATGATGTTCAAGGCCGCGGCGAACGGTCTCCACCTCGGGCAGTTCGGGCATGGCTCACGCCTCCGGCGCGAAGCCGGGCGCCTCTCCCCCGTCGTCCTCCGCTGAGCTGGCTTTCCCTGGGTCCGCTTTCCCTGGGTCCGCTTTCCCTGGGTCCGCTTTTCCTGGGTCGCCGTTGGCCGTCGCCAGGTCCTGCGCCGGCTGGCCGCCCGTTTCTGCGCTGATCTTGTTCCAGGCCGCTTCGGCCGCGTGCTGTTCGGCTTCCTTCTTGGATCGGCCCTCGCCGGAGCCGAGCACCCTGCCGCCGACCCTGACCACGGCGCGGAACGACTTCTGATGGTCCGGGCCGCTTTCCTCGACCACGTACTCCGGCACCCCGAGCATGTGGACGGCGGTGAGTTCCTGCAGCGAGGTCTTCCAGTCCAGGCCAGCCCCCAGCCGGGCCGACCGGTCGATGACCGGATCGAACAAGCGGTGTACCAGCGCGCTGGCCTGTTCCAGGCCGCAGTCGATGTAGACCGCGCCGATGACTGCCTCCAGGGTGTCGGCGAGGATCGACGACTTGTTCCGGCCTCCGGTCACCTCTTCGCCGCGGCCGAGCATGACGTAGGCGCCCAGGCTCAGCTCCCGCGCCACCTCGGCCAGGGCGCGCATCTGGACCACCGCGGCGCGAAGCTTGGCCAGCTGCCCCTCCGGGAGGCTGGGGTAGCCGCGGAACAGGGTATCGGTCACGACGAGGCCGAGGACCGAGTCGCCGAGGAACTCGAGCCGCTCGTTGGTCGGCGGGTTGGCGTTCTCGTACGCGAAGGAGCGGTGCGTCAGCGCACGTTCGAGCGACTGGAGGCGGATCGGCGCGCCGAGAGCGCGCTGGAGCTCAACGGGATCTCTTCCGGCGTTCACACCGCCATCCCATGACCGGCTCACGACGCCCACCGCGTCCTCCTCCTAGCATTCGCTGATCATGCCCGGCCGGACGATGTTTTTAACCCCGCACACCGCCCGGACCGGTCAGCTTCATGCCGATGGCGTGATGACCTGACGCCGCCGGTAGGTACCGCACGTCGGGCAGGCCACGTGCGGCAGCTTGAGGTCGTGACACTGCGGGCAGCTCACCAGCGAGGGCGCGGTGGCCTTCCAGTTCGAACGTCGTGATCGGGTGTTGCTGCGGGACATCCTCCGCTTGGGAACCGCCACGTCAGCCCTCCTATAGGTCGATGGCACCGGCGCGCCGGTCCTGGTCGTTACTCATCTGGTCGTCAAACTGTAGGTGGTCGTCACACTGCTTGCGGCCGTCAGCGCTGCTTGCGGCCTTCAGAGTTGCTTCAGGCGAGCCCACCTCGGGTCGATGGCGTTCTCGTGCCCGTGATCGGGGCCCGCGTCGGCCAGCGGCACGCCGCACTCGACGCAGAGCCCGGGGCAGTCGTCCCCGCACAGCGGCGCCATCGGCAGCGCCAGCACTACCGCGTCGCGGAGCACCGGCTCGAGGTCGAGCAGGTCGCCGTTGAGATGCAGCTCCTCGTCGGCCTGCTCCTCGGGCTCGTCGTGGTGGTCGTGCCGGTGATGCTTGTCATGCCGGTCGTGCCTGTCGTTCGCGCGGGCCGGCCGATCGTCGGGGTACAGGTAAAGCTCCTGGAAGCTGGCCGTAACCGTCGAGGTCAGCGGGGCCAGGCACCTGGCGCACTCCCCCGTGAGCGGCGCGGTCACCGACCCGGTGGCCAGGACGCCCTCCGTCACGGCCTCGTACCTGACGTCAAGGGTCATGTCCTCGCCGACGGGAACGTAGACGAGTTCAAGGCGCATGTCGTCGGGGGCCGGCACGGTCCGCGTCTGGGTAAGGGCGGACCCCGCCTGACGGCCGAGCAGGCGCGTGTCGAAGACAAGCGCGCCGCGGGGAGCATTGGTACGTGTGTTGGGCATGACAGAGTACTCGCGTTGACTAAGCGGAACCGAGCGCCCAGCCTACCGGCGGGGCGCGGTATTCCCAACTTGACGGCGGCCCGCCATTATTCCGGCCCGCCAGTATTCCGCCGGAGGCTTACTCTTCGGCCAGGCGTTCACGCAGCCGGGACAGGACCAGTTCCGGCACCAGGCCGCTCACGTCTCCGCCGTACCTGGCGATCTCCTTCACCAGGCTCGAGCTCAGGAAGGAGTAGAGCGGATTGGTGGTTATGAACAGCGTCTCGACCTTGGCCAGCCGGTAGTTCATCTGCGCCATCTGCATCTCGTACTCGAAGTCGCTGACGGCACGCAGGCCCTTGATCACCGCGGTGATCCCGTTGGTCGCGCAGAAATCTACCAGCAGCCCGTAGAAGCGCTCGATCCTGACGTTGCCAAACTGCCTGGTGACCTGGCCCAGTATCTCGATGCGCTCGTCGACCGTGAACAGGCTGTGCTTGGTCACGTTGATCAGCACCGCGACGATCACCTCGTCGTAGAGCCCGGCGGCGCGGGCGATGATGTCAAGGTGACCGTTGGTGACAGGGTCGAAGGAACCCGGACAGACTACGCGTTGCACGCGCCTCACCTCTCCTGCTCGGCTGTGAGTACACCATTGGGCGAAGGCTGGTCACCGCGCTTGAGTTTCAGGGGCGAGACCGTACCAGAAGGTTGCTTCCCCGTACTTGCGCGCCCGGTCGGGCACGAAGCCGTCAGGCCAGCGCACCGGCCCGGATCGGGTGGCGCGCTCCACGATCACCAGCGCTCCAGGCGCCAGCCATTCCTCGTCCGCGAGTAGCGAGAGCATCCGTTGTACGTCAGCGTCGGGCAGTGCGTACGGGGGGTCGGCGAACACCACGTCATACCGGCCGGGTCCGGACTGCGGTCCGCGGGCGAGCACCCGTTCCACCCTGTCGGCGATCACGACGGCGCCAGGCAGTCCGATGGCGTCGACGTTCTGCCTGATGACGTGCGCGGCGCGGGCTCCGGATTCCACCAGCAGCACATGCTCCGCGCCGCGGGACAAGGCCTCCAGGCCGACCGCGCCCGACCCCGCGTACAGGTCGAGCACCCTGGCGCGGGCCAGCGGGCCCAGGATCGAGGAGACGGTGGCGAACAGGCCTTCCCTGGCGCGGTCGCTCGTCGGCCGGGTATCCCGCCCATCCGGGACCGCCAGCCGCCGTCCGCCCGCCTCGCCAGCGATGACGCGTGCCACCCCTTAAGTGTGCACGCTGGCCTCGCAGCCGTCACGCCTCCCCCGCCCCTTATGTTCGCCAGCCGAGGTACGCCGGGCGGCGCGGGATCGTCCCGGGGCGCAGTCCGGATAGTCCACCGGGGGTTGGGGGCTAGGTTTTGTCGAGGTAGTCGGCTTGGCGGCCGAGGAGTTCGTCGATGGCTTCGCGCAGGGCGGGGTGGGCGGCCAGGTGGGGGTCGGCCGAGACCACCGCGGTGGCCTCCTGCCTGGCCTGGCCGATCAGGTCCTCGTCGGCGAGCAGCCGGATCAGCTTCAGGCTGGAGTGACGGCCCGCCTGGGCGGCGCCGAGGATGTCGCCTTCGCGGCGCTGCTCGAGGTCGAGCCGGGACAGCTTGAACCCGTCGACGGTGGCGGCCACCGCCGCCAGCCGCTCCTGCGCCGGACTGGCGGGCGGCGCCTCGCTGACCAGCAGGCACAGGCCCGGCGCGGCGCCCCGGCCGACCCGGCCGCGGAGCTGGTGCAGCTGGGACACGCCGAACCGCTCGGCATCCATGATCACCATCACGGTCGCGTTCGGCACGTCGACGCCGACCTCGATCACCGTGGTCGCGACCAGGACGTCGATCGCGCCCGCGGTGAAGTCCCGCATCACCCGGTCCTTCTCCTCCGGGGGCAGCCGGCCGTGCAGGACGGCGATCCGCAGCCCGGCCAGCGGACCGGAATCCAGCGCCGCGGCCGCGTCGAGCACGGCCAGCGGCTGCCGGCGGCCGTTGACCATCCCGCGCGGGATCGCGCCCCCGCCCGCAAAATCGTCCCCGCCGGCAAAATCGTCCCCGCCCGCAAAATCGTCCCCGCCGGCAAAATCGTCCTCATCGGGGTGCTGGGTCTCGCCGGGGTGCTGGGTCTCGCCGGGGTGCTGGGTCTCGCCGGGGTGCTGGGCCTCGGCGGGATCCGCGTCGTCGCCGCCGATGCGCGGGCAGACCACGTAGGCCTGCCGGCCCTGGGCGACCTCCTCCCTGAGCCGCTCCCAGGCCCGCTCCAGGTACCGCGGCTTATCGGCGACGGGCACTACGTGCGTGGCGATGGGCGAGCGCCCGGCGGGCAGCTCGGTCAGCGTCGAGGTCTCCAGGTCGCCGTACACGGTCATGGCGACCGTCCTCGGAATCGGCGTCGCGGTCATGACCAGGACGTGCGGGCGGTTGTCCGCGGCCTTGGCGCGCAGCGCGTCCCGCTGCTCTACGCCGAACCTGTGCTGCTCGTCGATGACGACCAGGCCGAGGTCGGCGAACTGGACCTGCTCCTCGAGCAGGGCGTGGGTGCCGATCACGAGGCCAGCGTCGCCGGTGAATACGTCGGAAAGCGCCGACCGGCGGGCCGCTGCCCCCACCGAGCCGGTGAGCAGGGCCACGCCGGTCGCTTGCTCCGCGCCGCCGAGCTGGCCGCGGTCGGCCAGCGGTCCGAGCATGGCGGTGACGGACCGGTAGTGCTGCTGCGCGAGCACCTCGGTCGGCGCAAGCAGCGCGGCCTGCCCGCCCGCGTCCACCACCTGGAGCATGGCCCGGATCGCGATCACCGTCTTGCCCGAGCCGACCTCGCCCTGCAGCAGCCGGTGCATCGGATAGGCGCAGGCGAGCTCGGCCGCGATGGTCTCGCCCACCGCCACCTGGCCCGCGGTCAGGGTGAACGGCAGCCTGGCGTCGAACTCGGCGGCGATGCCGCCCTCGATAGGCGGCCGCGGCATGGCCGGCATCGCGGCGGCCGCGAGGCGGCGCTGCGCCAGCGCCGCCTGCAGGAAGAAGGCCTCGTCCCACTTGAGCCGCTCGACGGCGCGCTTGCGGTCGGCCGGGTCGAGCGGGCGGTGGATGGCCCGGATCGCCTCGGCCCGGCCGGCCAGCCCGTACCGTTCCCTGAGCCCGGCCGGGAGCGGGTCCTCCCCGGCGTCCAGCGTGTCAAGCACGGCCTGGATGGAGCGTGCGATCGTCCACGAACTGACCTTGGCGCTCGCCGGGTACACCGGGATCATCTCGGTGGCGAACTCGGCGGCAAGCTCGGTCGTCAGGTCGGCGTTGGGCGGCGCCCCGGGCAGCATCTCGTACTCCGGGTGGATCAGCTGGAGCCGGCCGCGGAAGCTGGAAACGGTCCCCGCGAACATGCCGACCATGCCGGGGACGAGCCGCTTGAAGCTGTACTGCGGCCGGGCGGACCTGAAGAAGAACGTCAGCATGAGCTTGGCGCGGTCATCGGTGACGATCACCTCGCCCCGGGACCGCCCGTAGCCGGGCATCGGGTGCAGGCTCACGTGGTCGATCCGGGCTAGCACGGTGGCGTGGTCGCCTTCCCGCAGCGCGGAGAGGTCGGTCAGCTCGCCGCGGGTGTAATAGCGCCGCGGGTAGTGCCGCAGCAGGTCGCCGGCCGTGCGCAGGCCGAGGTGGGCCTCGAGCGCCTTGGCCGTCTTGGGGCCCAGCGCCCGGGCCAGCGGGTCGCGGAGCGTGGTCACACCTGGCAGCATAGAAGCGCCCGCCGACATTCGGCCCGGTTCGCGCCCAAGCCCGGGCATCGGGTAGGCTTCGACGGCTGGCCGATCCGCCCTCACGGCGGAGCTGGCGTCACCTGACCCGTCACCCTGATCAATGGAGCAAACCGTGTCTTCCGTCTGCGACATATGCGGTAAGGGGCCGGGCTTCGGCAATAACGTCTCGCACTCACACCGCCGCACCCCCCGCCGCTGGAACCCGAACATCCAGACCGTGCACGCCCTCGTGAGCGGCACGCGCAAGCGGCTCAAGGTGTGCACCTCCTGCATCAAGGCGGGCAAGGTCCGCCGCTAGCGCCCGCCGCTGGAGCCGGACCTGAGCAGCCGGACCTCAGGCGAAGTGATCCCAGCCGGCGGCTTCCGGCCACGGCTGGCCGTCTACCGTTACGCCCTGCCCGGCGCGCACCGCGCCGATCACCGTCCACCGGGACGGCAGCCGCACGCCCGGCGGGAACGTCGCGGCGAATGAGTGATCCTCGCCGCCGGACAGTACCCACGCCAGCGCCTGCGACCGCGGGCTGGTAGGTGGCTGGACGGTGGGAGGACGGACCGTTCGGCCGGAAGAAGAAACGTGACGGCGGGCCGCCTGCACGGCGCGAGCCGCGGGTAGCAGCGGGTCAGCGGCCGGGGAGAGCGCGGCGGCGGCTAGATCGACCGCCGCGCCGCTGGCGGCCGCGACGTGACCCAGGTCGGCGAGCAGGCCGTCACTGGTGTCGATCATGGATGTGGCGCCCAGGTCGGCCGCCTCGGGACCCGCATCGTACTGGGGCGCCGGGCGCAGGTGCGCGGTGACCAGGGGATCGTGACGCAGGCCGGACGACAGCAGGGCCAGGCCGGCCGCGGCGTGGCCGAGCGGGCCGGCCACCGCGACGATGTCGCCAGGGCGGGCGCCTGACCGCAGCACCGGGGCGCGCCCGGCCAGGTCACCCAGGCCGGTCACGGCCAGCAGCACCGAATCGGCGCGGGCCGTGTCCCCGCCGATGACGCTGGCGCCAGGGACCCGCGCGCACTCGGCCGCGAGCCCGGCCGTCAGGTCCCGCGCCCAGCTGACCGGCAGGTCCGCGGGCGCGGCCAGCGCGACAAGCAGTGCGGTCGGCACCGCGCCCATGGCCGCGACGTCGGCCAGGCTCCGGGCCGCGGCCTTGTGCCCGACATCTTGCGCGCTTGACCAGTCCCGGCGGAAGTGCCGGCCCTCGAGCAGGAAATCGGTGGTGGCGACCACCCGGGCGTCGGGCGTGGCCAGCACCGCGGCGTCGTCGCCGATGCCGACCAGCGCCCGCGGGCCCGGCGGCAGCCACTGCGACAGCGCGGCGATCAGGCCGAACTCCCCCAGCGCTCCCAGCGTCTGCCGATCTCCGCCAGTGATAATGGCCTCCATTACAACGGGCAAAAGTGTTACAGGTCTGGACCTCTACGGTAGCGTGATCCATCAGGGGGCACCCGTCCCGCAATGCCCCAGGAGGAGACCTCATGGTGGAGGCTTACATCCTCGTCCAGACCGAAGTCGGCAAGGCTGCCGACGTGGCCTCGCACATCGGCAAGATCGCGGGGGTCACGCAGGCCGAAGACGTTACCGGCCCCTACGACGTGATCGTGCGCGCTCAGGCGGACAACGTGGACGAGCTCGGCCGGCTGGTGGCCACGTACATCCAGTCCGTCCCAGGGATCACCAGGACCCTCACCTGCCCCGTGGTGCACATCTGAGCAGTTCGGCGGCCAGCGACGCGCTGCGCGGGCCGACGCCGAGCGCGACCGCGCCGCGCAGGTCGGCAGGCGTGTCCACGTCCCGGCGCAGCCCGGGGATGCCGTCCAGGTCCAGCTCGGCGGCACCGCCCGCGGCGTGCCTCGACCGGGACGCGAGACCGAAGGCGGGCTCGAACGGCACCCCGGAAGCCGCCGTGTACAGCGTCGTGCCGGCCCGGCCGCGTCGGCCACGAAGGCCGACGGCCACGCCGCGGCGGCCCGCAGCGCCCGGCCGATCTCGGCTGGCCGCAACGCGGGCAGGTCGGCGGACAAGGCGGCCAGCCCGGATCCCGGCCAGCGCGACGCGGCCTGCGCGGCACCGTACCGCAGCGCCGCGTTGAGGCCGTCGCGCGGCTCGTCCGGCACCACCAGCGCGCCAAGCCCCCCCAGCGCAGCGCCCGCAACCTGGTCATCTGTGATGACGATCACGCGCGTTACCTGGTCGGACCCGAGCACCGCGGTCAGCGTGTCGCAGGCCAGCGCGAGCGCGAGCTCGCCCCGGTGCGGCCCGGCCAGGTCGGCAAGGCGGGACTTGGCCCGGGCGAGTACCTTGACGGGCATCAGCACCGACCAGGGGAAGCGGCCATTATCGGTCATGTAGTTGATCCTGCCTCGACACCAGACCAGAAGAACCAGGAGACTGACCCCATGAGCTCCCGAAAGGCCGCCAGCCAGCCTACGCCGCCTGGCGGCTACAGCTACTCCAAGGGCTGGCGGCAGCTCTCGCGGGTCATCTTGCACCCCGGGCTGCGGCTGCTGATGAAACTCCGCTGGCAGGGCCAGGAGAACATCCCGCGGACCGGCGGCATCATCTTGGCCCCGAACCACGTGTCCTACGCCGACTGGGCGACGATCGCGATATTCAGCGACGGGTACGCGCACCGCTATCCCGTGTTCATGATCAAGTCGCCGATATTCGAGGTCAAGGTGATCGGCCCGCTGATGTACAAGTTCGGCCAGCTGCCCGTGTACCGCGACCGCGGCGACGCCGGCCTGGTGCTGAAGCAGGCCGAGCAGGCGCTGCGGGACGGAGCGGCCGTGATCGTCTACCCGGAGGGGACCGCGACACGGGACCCGGACCTGTGGCCGATGGTGGGCAAGACAGGCGCCGCACGGCTGGCGCTGACCACCGGGGCGCCGGTGGTCCCGATCGCGCACTGGGGCGCGCAGGAGATCCTGCCCTACGGGTCGAAGAAGCTCCGCCTGTTCCCCCGCAAGACCGTGCGGATGGCGGCCGGGCCGCCGGTGGACCTGTCCGCCTACGCCGGCCAGCGGCTCGGCGCGAGCGTGCTGCGCGCGGCGACGGCCGACATCATGGCCGACATCACCGGGCTGCTGGCCAAGCTCAGGCAGCAGGCACCTCCCGCCGTGCCCTACGATCCGGCCTTGGCTGGCCAGCTTTCTCCGGGCCGAACGGACCCCGGTGCTGGTTCCTCGTCAGGTGCTGCTGAGGCCGGGGAGGCGCAGGCGGGCGAGTCCGCCCCTGACCGGGCATGAAGGGGGCCCGGCCATGAAGGGGGCTCGGCCATGAAGGCGGCCGTGCTGGGGGCCGGGTCCTGGGGCACCACGTTTTCCCAGGTGCTCTGCGACGCCGGGACCCGCACCGTGCTCTACAGCCGCCGGGCACAGCTGGCCAAGGCGCTGTCCGAGACGCACGAGAACCCGGATTACCTGCCGGGGATCGCGCTGACGCCCGCGCTCGAGGCGACGGCGGACCCGGCGAAGGCGCTCGCGGACGCCGACCTGGTGGTGTTCGCGGTACCCGCGCAGTCGCTGCGGGCGAACCTGATTGCCTGGGCGCCGCTGATCCCCCGCACCGCGCTGCTTGTCAGCCTGCTCAAGGGGATCGAGCTCGGCACCTGCAAGCGGATGAGCGAGGTCATCGCCGAGGTACTCGACGCGGATCTTGACCGGGTGGCCGCGGTGAGCGGCCCGAACCTGGCGGGCGAGATCATCAGGCGCCAGTTCACCGCCGCGGTAGTGGCCTGCGCCTGCGCCGAGGGCGCGCTGGCGCTGCAGGGGGCGTGCCACACGCCGTACTTCCGCGCGTACACCAATCTGGACGTGACGGGCTGCGAGCTCGGCGGCACGGTGAAGAACGTGATCGCGATCGCGGTCGGGATCGCGGTCGCGATGGGCCTCGGCGACAACACCAAGGCCACGCTGATCACCCGCGGGCTGGCCGAGATCGCCCGGCTCGGCTCGGCGCTCGGCGCCCACCCGCAGACGTTCGCCGGCCTGGCCGGGATGGGCGACCTGGTGGCGACGTGCAGTTCGCCGCTGTCACGCAACCGGACGTTCGGTGAGAACCTCGGGCGCGGGCTGTCGGTGGCGCAAGCCGCCGCGGTGATGAGCCAGACGGCGGAGGGCGTAGCATCGTGCGGGCCGGTGCTCGAGCTGGCCCGGGCGAACGGCGTGGAGATGCCGATCACCGAGGTCGTCGAGGCGGTCATGCGGGACGGGCTGCCGGTCGAGCGGGCCGCGTCAATGCTAGCGTCACGTTCGGCCAAGCCTGAGTGGTACGGCCCGTGATGCTTGGTTGTTATGGCCCTTGATCGGCGGGAATGACATCGTGGACATAGTGCGTAAGCAGTCGGGCGAGAATACGCGGGCGGTACACCTGCCGGCGCCGCCGACGCCTTCGCAGCAGCCGCTGGGCACGCCGGTGTACCGTACCGCGGCGTTCGCGTTCGGCACGGCCGAGGAGTACCGCGCCGTGCTGAACGACGAGATGCCCGGCTACACCTATAGCCGCATCGACAACCCCACCGTCGACGCGTTCGCCCGCGCGGTCGCGGCCCTGGAAGGCGTGAACCTGCCCCGGTGGCCCGCCGCGCAGGCCTTCGCCTCGGGGATGGCCGCGATCAGCGGCGTGTTCTGGACCTTCGCCCGGACGGGCGCGCACGTGGTCGCCTCGGCCGCCGTCTACGGCGGGACGTACGGGTTCCTGCGCAACGTGCTGTCCCGGTTCGGGGTCGAGACGGATTTCGTGGACATCACCGACCTGGACCAGGTCCAGGCGGCCATCCGGCCGACGACCAGGATCGTGTACGCGGAGACGATCGCGAACCCGACCACGGCAGTCGCCGACCTGCGCAAGCTGGCCGACATCGCGCACGACGCCGGGGCGCTGCTCGTGGTGGACTCCACGCTGGCCCCGCCGGTCATCTGCCGGCCCCTCGAGCACGGCGCCGACCTGGTGGTGCACTCGGCGACCAAGTACATCGGCGGCCACTCCGACGCCACCGGCGGCGTGGTCACCGGGCGCATCGAGCTGATCAGCAACATCCGCGGCGTCCGGGTCGACACCGGCGGCTGCCTGGCCCCGGACGAGGCGTTTGTGTTGAGGCGGGGGCTGGAGACGCTGCCGCTGCGGGTACGGCGGGCCTGCTCCACGGCGTCGGTCTTCGCCGCCGCGCTTTCCCGGCACCCGGCCGTGCTGCGCATCGACTACCCGGGGCTGCCCGGGCACTCCGGCCACCAGCTGGCCAGGCGGATGTTCGACTCCGGCCCCGAGGGCGTCCGGTTCGGCGCGATCGTGACCGTGATCCCGCACGGCGGCCGCGAGGCCGGCCTGGCGTTCGCGGACAAGCTGCGGCTCGCCCAGCTGGCCACGTCCCTGGGCGGCAGCCATACCGTGGTCAGCCACGTCGCCTCCACCACGCACCGCCAGCTGGATGACCGGGCCCTCGCGGCCGCAGGCATCGACCCGGGAGCGGTACGCTTCTCCATCGGCCTGGAGGACGCGGAAGACCTCATCTCCGACGCGTACGTAGCGCTGGAATCCCTCAGCAGGCCATAGCCTTGGGGTTTCGCTCAACTTGGGTCGGGAGGACGCGTGACGGGGCAGCGCAAGATACGGGTCGCCGTGGTGTTCGGCGGCCGCAGCACAGAACATGCCGTGTCCTGCGCGAGCGCGGGCCTGGTCCTGTCCGCCATCGATCATGACCGCTACGACGTGCTGCCCATC
Source organism: uncultured Actinomycetes bacterium (assembly GCA_963739615.1). Taxonomy (GTDB): domain Bacteria; phylum Actinomycetota; class Actinomycetes; order Streptosporangiales; family Streptosporangiaceae; genus Palsa-504. Next base: position 29,690 of record CAVUBD010000022.1, on the reverse strand, counting down.
GGCATCGCCACGGACGGGCGCTGGGTGCTCACCTCGGGCGACCCGGCCCGGCTGGCGCTTTGCGCTGGCTCGGTGCCGTCGGTGGAGTCGGTGGCAGTTTCGGGGACTGAGATCACGCCGCGGACCGGCCCGGGCGGCACGCTGCAGGTGACGAGCCCCGGTTCGGTACCGCGGGACCTCGGCGAGGTAGACGTGGTGCTGCCGCTGCTGCACGGCGCCTACGGCGAGGACGGCACGCTGCAGGGGCTGCTCGAGATGACCGGCACCAAGTACGCGGGCGCCGGCGTGTTCGCCAGCGCGGCCGGCATGGACAAGGAGTACATGAAGCTGATCCTGACCGCGCGCGGCCTGCCGGTCGGCCGGTACGTGGTGGTCAGGGACCGCGACTGGCGCTCCGGCGCTAGCGCTGGCCTGGGTCCGGGCTTGGGTTCCGGCTTCGGTTTCGGGGAGCGGAAGAGGATCCTCGACGAGATCGCCGAGCTGGGCTGGCCCGTGTTCGTCAAGCCCGCCCGTGGCGGCTCCAGCATCGGGATCACCCGCGTGGCGGGCCCTGACGACCTCGAGGAGGCCATTGAGGCGGCCCGCGCGCACGACCCCAAGGTCCTGGTGGAGGCCGCGGTCGACGGGATGGAGGTCGAGTGCGCGGTGCTCGAGGGCATCGACGGCGGGCCGCCGCAGGCGAGCGTTCCCGGCCAGGTGGTGGTGGACTCGCGGTCGGACTTTTACGACTTCGAGGCGAAGTACCTGGCGTCGGCGACGACCATGGCGATCCCGGCGCCGGTGCCCCCGGCGGCGGCGGACGAGATCAGGCGGATCGCCTGCGCGGCGTTCGACGCGATTTCCTGCGAAGGCCTGGCCCGGGTCGATTTCTTCTACACGCCCGCCGGGCAGATCCTGGTCAACGAGATCAACACGATGCCCGGCATGACCCCGGCCTCGGGTTTCCCGATGATGTGGGCCGCCACCGGCCTGCCGCTGCCCCAGCTCATCGACCGGATCATCCAGACCGCGCTGCGCAAGCGCCCCGGCCTGCGGTTATCGCTGGAATTTGAAGACGGCCGCGGGCGGCGTCCGGGATGGTACCCGGATGCCGCCCGCGGCCGTCCTGCATTGCTGCGTCGCGCGGTTGCGGCGTCGCGCGGTTGCGCCGCTGGCCTGGCGTGGGCTACTTCTTGCCGCCCGGCTTCTCGCCGTTGACAAGCGCCTTGAAGTCGGCACCGGGGCGGAACTTGGGCACCGAGGACTTCGGCACCTCGATGGTCGCGCCGGTGGCCGGGTTACGGGCCGTGCGGGCCTGCCGCTCGCTCTTCTCGAAGACGCCGAACCCGGTGATGGCTACCTTGTCACCGCTCGCGACGGCCGACTGGATGGCCTCGAGTACCGCGTTCACGGCTTCGGTCGCGGATTTCCTGTCCCCCAGCCGACCCGAAATCGCGTCGATCAGATCACGCTTGTTCATATTCACTCCTGCGCTTCCCCCACAGGTCGCGTGGGCTCCGATACCGGGATCGCGACCTCTGACCTGCCCGAAAGTAGGCGATCCGGCCCCGTTGCACAATAACCATGGCCAGATTGGCCGGCGTGTCGGCCAAGATCACACGCCCGAGCATCCCGCCGGTATACGCAAGGTGTCCAGATGCGGCTTATCTGCAACTTTGCTCTTCCGCCCCCGGTCAGCGGGCCGGTGAGGCCGTAACCCGTCGCCCGCGGTCCGTTCCGTGAGCCTCCAGGCCGCAACGACGTCACATCGTGTCAATGGCTCGGGGCGCTAGGACTGAGCGGGCCTGGCGGGCCTGCTCGGCGACCGGCTCGATGGAGCATCGGGCCACATACTACCCGGCTCGATGGAACATCGAGCCGGTTGAGATCGCGGGTCAGGCGGTAACGGAGAGCCAGGCGGGGCGGGAGCGCTCGAAGGCGGTGATGTCGTCGACGTGCCGCAGGGTCAGGCCGATGTCGTCCAGTCCTCCCGCCGCCGTTGGAGGCGAGGTCGTAACTGTGAGCGAGAACGGCTGTCCTTAGCGTGTGCGTTAGATAAGAGTTCAGCCGGTGTCTGAGCTGTATCGACTTTATAGGCCTTGCCGCCACCGCGCGGCCCGAAAAGCCGCTTGGCCGTCAGCAGCTAGACGACGGCCAGAATGATTTACCGGAGCCAGAATGATTACCAGGATTAGACCCTTCAGCGGCGAGATACCCTGGTCAGCTCGTACGCCTCACAGGGCACAAAAATGATCACCGACATAGCGTCAGGTACTGCACCTACCGGCAGCTCAGCCAAAGTTCCGCGGCTTCGACTCCGCCATGATCGCGTGTGCGGCGATCGCGACGCCGACCAGGTACAAGGTGGTGAAGCTGACGGCAAAAGCCGTCGGCCGGGCATGCTGGCTGTGCGCCACCGAGCCGTAGATAAGCCAATGTAACGACGCGACTTTGCCGCTGTCGACATGAAATTGCACGGCCAGGTCGTCTCATGACCCGCAACCGCTGATCGAACGGAACGAACAGAAGCATATAAAGACCGCGAGCGCCGAACGATACGCACATGCCTCGCTCCGCCTCGCCGCACCTGAGCGGCAACTCCGTCCGGATAGCCAGGTTGGCACGGCACGCAGGCTCCTCGCACGGACCAAGAGAAGACGATCAGCTCGCCTCAACGACCATGACGACGGTGCTGCATTTATTGCGGCCGCGGCCTATTTACCGGCTCAGCTCCCGGAAGTACCATTCTACGTAAGAAACTGGGGTTATGCCCTAGGCTTGGGAGGGGGTGCCCGTTAAGTCCGACTTGTCCTAATTTGATTAAGTTGGGACAAGTCTAGACTCGCGGTGCTGCAATGGGTTTATGGGGATATGAGTGGGGGTTTGGTGGGTGTGTGTTCAGTTGAATGTTGCGGCTTCCCGGTCAGCACGGTGTCCATGTGACGTCGCTACGCGTGATTGCGGAGGGTCGCACTTACACCTTTCCCCAGGGCACGATAATCCGCATTGGACGGGCGCAGGACGCTGACGTCATCCTGCATTCACCGGCAGTTAGCCATCACCATGCCCGCCTCGTTCCCGACAATGACGCATGGTGCCTAGTAGACGATGAGACCACCGCCGGTGGTATCTGGGTCGCCGACCGCCGGGTTAGCTCGTTGCCCGTGACTGGCACAGTAACAGCACTGCTCGGGGCGCACGGTGAGAGCGAGATCCGCCTGGAGCTGATCAGCGGGACGGATGCAGTCACCGCGGTCAATACGCTTGCGGGCCCCGAGTCCGCCGGAGCCGACCGTCACAGTAAGGCCGACGGTCCTGACACGGCAGGTCAACCGGTGCTGGTGACCCGGCTCGGCCGCAACCAGCGCATCTTCCCGGTGGGCGTGCAGGTTCGAGTCGGCCGGGACCCGTCGTTGGAGCTCGTGTCCGTAAATCCGCTTGTGTCAAGGCAGTGCCACGGGCTGATCATCTCCGACCAGAACGGCGCTACCTACATCGACCAGTCTCGGCGGGGCACGTTCCTCGACGGCAAGCGACTGCGCAAACCGCTACGCATTACCGAATCGGTGGTGCTCCGCCTCGGCGATCCGGCCACCGGCGAGGAGCTGGGAATTACCCCCCCACTCAGCAGCGCCCAGCTGGAACGCAACCGGGGTCGGCGGGTGCTCAGCGGCCGGGCTCGCATGGGTGCGCTGGTGGCCGCGGCGGTCGCGGTCGCGGTCGCGGCGGGGATAGCTGCTGTGGTTGGCCTCAGTACGGGGACCGCCCCGGCGAACAGCTCACTGAGCGGCGGCCTGCAGGTGGCCGCCCTTCACCATGCAGAGTCAGCGACCGTCCGGCTGCTGCTCGGCTCCCCATCCTCCTACACGGGCTGGGGATCGGGAACGCTGATCAGCCCCACCGGGCTCATCCTCACCAACGCCCACGTCGCCGAGCCGCAGGCGCCGGGTGCCGCGGTAGCGGAAGGGCTCCCGGCCTCTCAGCTTGACCCTAATCCGCCCTTCCTGACCGTGGAGCTGACCACGGGTTCGTCCTCACCGGTGGTCGCTCGATACCGGGCCAAGCCGGTAGCCGTCGATGGATACCTCGACCTGGCGATCGTCCAGATATATGCCACGACCAGCGGGGGGCCAGTCAACCCGGACTCGCTTCACCTGCCGTACCTCACGCTCGGCAACGACGCTGCGCTCCAGCTGGACCAGCCAGTCACGGTGCTGGGTTTCCCCGGCGTGGCCGACTCTGACTCGATCAGTGTTACCAGCGGGGTCATATCCACGTTCGTGCCCGACCCGCTTGGGCACGTCGCCAATCCCCGTTTCGAACTCGAAACCACCGCCCGGGTCGCGCACGGCAACTCCGGCGGCGCGGCGATCAACAACGCAGGCCAGTTGATCGGCGTGCCAAGCCTTTCCATCCCCGGGGAGGGCAGCGATGTCTCTTGGCGGCTGCGCTCCGTCACCGAAGCCAGTCCGCTGGTCACCGCGGCGCGAGACGATACCAGATACCACAGCAAGGTCCTGGTTCAGCTGACGGGCACGGAGCAGGTGACTGCCTCGGGAGTCGGCTCCACGCCGCAGACGGCGTGCTCCGGCAGCCCGGCGGTCGCGGCGGCGACATCAGCGACATTCGGCGTCAGCTACGACCGGTTTCCCGTAGGCCTCGACATCGCGATGCTGATCGGGCTGCCCGACGGAACCGTAGTCACCGTATCCACGGGCGGGTTGCCGCAGTCGACCGCGACGGCCAGCAGCGGCTGCTTCACCGTCGATCTCACCGCCGCGGAACTCGGCCTACCGGCTTTGCCCGACGGCAGCTACCACGTTCAGCTTCTCGGGGGCCCCGACCTGACTCCGCTGAGCGCGTCGTCCAACCTTGCCGTCAATCCACCAGGGGCAGCCACACCTAGCACATGACTCCAACACGGGTGCCCCTTTGCCCGAGCCAACAGCAAACGCGAACGGTAAGTCCGGAGGGACAAATGAGCGAACAACAACTGGACGCACAGGGCGAGGCCCACGATGCACTGAACTCGGCCGTCGCCAGTTTCGGCCCGCGCATTCTCAGCGACCCGCGCATCCTCGGCAACGTTGTCACCGATCTTCTTCCCGATCTGCCGCGGGAGCAGAGCCTGCTGGTCACCGCGGCCGAGGCCGACGTCGCAGGTGAACTGACGCAACACGTCGAGGAACAGCACCTCAACCCGGACACCGCCGTTCAGCTGGTAGCTCACGCCCTTGCCGAGCGCAGGTCGATCGACCCGGCGGCCAGTATGTGGGTCGCCACCGAGTACGCCCAGGCCCTGGGTTATCCCGTACGGTCATACGCTCCGTCGGCCGGGGCAGCACCACCAGTAGTAACCCCTGAGCCGCCGCCTACGATAACAACCCCGGCAGCGCAGGGGCCGCCACCGCCAGCCCAGGGCTGGGATGGAGGACCTGCAGGCGGCCACAGCCCTTATTCCGTTCCCCCGCCACCCACAGGAGGACAGCCACAGGGACCGGGCTGGCCAACGCAGCCCGGACCCGGGCCCGGCTTCCCGCCTCCCACCCCCAAGCGGCGGAACCGTGGCCCCATCATCGCTGCCATCGCCGTCGCTGCGGTCGTGGTCCTCTATTTCGTTGTCGCCGCCGTCGCGGGCATTACCCCGTTCGCCAAGTCAAAATCACACCCCGTGGCCAGCCCCACACCAACACATCCCACGGTCCCGCCGAGTCATCACACGACGCCGGCGACATCGGGCCCCTCACTGGCGGCGAATGTCGCCCCGCTCGTTCAGCTGCTGCCGTCGGACGTGAACCCTGCTAACTGCAAGGCCAAGCCGAAGACTGGCTGGGCCACCCCCGGCCTGGTTAAGTCGCTGGCATGCACTGACTCTGGTGTGGGCACCGGCGATAGCATCTACGCCTATCAGATGAACAGCTTGGCCGACTACCAAGCGTCCTGGGCGAACTTCAACACGTGGTGGGGCTTCAGCGCTCCTTCGGGAACGAGCTGCCCGCCAAGCGGCAGCAGCACGCAGGGGAATACCACCTGGGACGACAGCGGCTCCAAGGCGTATTTCCCCACGGCCGCCGGCCAGGTGCTGGAGTGCGGGGTTCTCCAGAGCAACAACAACCAGCCCGAGCCCACGTACGCCTGGGCGTTCCCGAGCGAGGACGCTTACATCATCGCCATAGGCGACCCGAACTCGACGTTCTCCCACCTCGATAAATGGTGGACGGACAACTCAGAACCGAACGCATCCCCGAGCCCCGCGACGCCATGATGACCAAGGCACGGCCCGGCCGTGCGGAGCGCGGCAAAGCGATGCCGGATGGCCGACGATGGTTACGCCGGTACCGACGATACGCATGCCCGGAGGCGGTATCTCCAGGCGTCCGCTGCACGTCATCATCCTGGCGGATTGTTCTGGCGGGATGAAGGGCGAGAAGATCCAGGCGCTGAACTACGCGATCGCGGACATGATGCCGCATCTGGCGGCCTGGGAACGTGACCAGGAACAGGCCCAGGTGTTCGTCCGGGCGGTGGCATTCGCCACCGAGCCGCGCTGGCACATCCCGGATCCCGTACCGGTGGTCGGCATCCGGTGGAAGCCGCTTCAGCCGGTAACCAAAGGGCTGACCAACATGGGGCCTGCGTTCGCGATGGTCGCCGAGGCGCTGGCGCCCGGCCGGATCGAGCGCCGTGCGTTCCGGCCGGCCCTGCTGCTGATTACCGACGGGCTGGCTACTGACCCGCCGGGGGGGTTCGAGGCAGGCCTAGGCGCCTTGATGGCCCAGCCCGCGGGCCGGGCAGCATTGCGGCTGGCCATAGCAATCGGCCGTGATGCCCAGTCCGATGCGCTCAACCGGTTCATCGGCGACCCCAGTGTCCCGGTGCTGGTGGCCAACAGCACCGAAGACATCGCGGACCGCCTCGTGGCAGCGTCCCTGGCAGTATCGAGGATGTCCGAGGTCGGCGCGGATCGCAGCGCGGTGGCGCGCAGGCTATTCGGCCTGCAAGAAGACATGCCGTCCGGGCTATTCAATCAGGACACGATCATCTGACGACGCCATGGCCAGTGAACATGAACATTCCGGGAGCGAGGCTACGGCCTGGCACGTCATTACCGGCAGCGCCCGCGGAGCCGCCCACCGTGCCAGCGGCATGCCCAACCAGGACTCAGCGGCTCAGCACACCACCAGCGGAACCGGTGGTGCGATTGTCGTCGCGGTCGCCGATGGGCACGGCCACGAGCGTCATTTCCGCAGTGCGGACGGATCCGCTCTGGCAGTAGACGTAGCATGCCGGGTGGCGTCGCGACTGGCCGTCGGCCTGGGCGCGCGCGCACGGAGAGATGAGCTGGACGCGGCGGTCCGAGACGATCTGGCTCAGGCAATCGTCCTAGATTGGCGCGCCGGGGTAGGAAAGCAACTCGTGGTGCGGCCGTACACGGTCCAGGAGCAGTCCACTCTCGACCTCGCCGGGGACGGCCCGGAAATCCCCTACGGCACTACCTTGCTCCTCGCCATGATCACCGCACGCTGGCTGGTCTGCGCGCAGATCGGCGATGGCGACCTGCTGGCGGTTTATCCGGACGGGCGGTCCTTCTACCCGCTGGCCGACGACAGCCGACTCGACGGCCAGCGCACGACGAGCCTGTGTCAGCCGGATGCCGTGGCGTCCTTCAGGACTTGTGCGCTTGACCTTAGCGAGATGTCGCTGCTGGCCTTGCTGCTGGCTACAGACGGTTACAGCAATGCCCAGGCCGCTGAGCTCTGGCAGCTGGGCGTCGGTCAGGACCTAGCCAAGCTCGCCGCTGAACATGACCATCATTGGTTCGAGCGGCAGGTGCCAAGCTGGGCGGAGCGCTGTGCATCGGCCGATGGCAGTGCCGACGATACAACGATCGCGTTGCTCCTCCAGCCTGGCGCAGCCTCGCCAGCCGCGCGACTGGCACGCGGACCGTCGCAGCCAGTCCAGCTCGGCCAGGCAGCAGCAGCCGCCGCCACCACCACCACGCCGCCACCACCACCACCACCGCCCGATTCGGCCGACGTGGTCCCGGCGTGGCCGTCGGCGCGCTTCGCCTCTCCCACACCGGAAACCGCCGGACCGGTTTCCCCCGCGCCACCCGGGCCTGCACGCTCGCGGCCGGTCAGCAGGGGCAGGCATGGCGCCTCTCACCGCCGGCGGGTGGGCATCATTGTCGCCGTGATCGCGGCGGCGGTCCTGGCCGCCATCGTGACCATACTTGTCACGCATCGATCTACCGTAAGCCCGACTCGTCCAGCGAGAGCGCATAGCACGCCGACCAGCCACAAGACCGTCGGCGGGCCGCGAGTGCCATCCCCTGCTGTCACCGGCGTCAGGTCAGGGACTGAGGCACGCAACCGCCCCTGGCGGTGCCCGCCGTACAGACACCGGCCAGTGACCAGCAGCGTTCAGCAGAAGGGGGATCCATGAGATGGATGGGCTGATTCAGCCGGGACAGACGCTCCGGATGGAGCGGGGCGGCGGTGCCATGGTCGTGGTGGAGAACCGGCTCGGTGAGGGTAGCCAGGGAGTCGTCCACCAGGCCAGGCTTGACGGCTCGCCGTTCGCCGTGAAGTGGTACCGGGAGGATAGCGAGGAGATGCGCAAGTCGATCACCGAGTTGATCCGGCGCGGCCGACCGCCCCACCGAGCCTTTGTTTGGCCGATCAACCTAGTCGGTTCGGATCAGCTGCCAGGATTTGGCTACGTAATGCCGTTGCTTGAACCACGTTTCACCACGTTGGCGCCAATGCTGAACCTGGAGACGGAACCGTCGTTCCGTGTCCTGGCCACCATCGGCCGTGAGCTGGTTGACGCGTTCGCCGCGCTGCACTCGTCCGGGCTGTGCTACCGCGACATCAGCTTCGGCAACCTGCGGGTCGACCAGGAAGCATGCGAGGTGGCGATCATCGATGTTGACAACATCGGTAGCGACGGGGCGCCCACGCAGGTCAAGGGGACGGGACCATTCATGGCACCGGAGATCCTGCGCGATGAGGCACTCCCCTCGACCGTCACCGACCTGCACTCGCTGGCCGTGCTGCTGTTTTACCTGTTCATGCACGGCCATCCGCTGCTCGGTGTACGGGCCGACGCCTCCTACACGTGGGAACACGGCCGCCACATTTCGGAAACTGAGCTGATGGTCCGTAACTTCGGCGTGAATCCGCTGTTCATCTTCGACCCGGACGACCACTCGAATGGGCCTCTGCCGGGGACCAGCGTGGCCGCCTGGTGGGCCATCTACCCACAGCAGCTTCGCAGGGTATTCACGCAGGCCTTTACCAAAGGGCTGCAAGATGCGTCCCTCTACGGGCGGGTCCTCGAGGGTACCTGGCGGCGAGCACTGCTCCGTCTGCACGACTGCGTGTCAACCTGTCCGAGCTGCGGTGTATCGGTGTATTACGACCTGGAACAGGCCGGGACGCACTGCTGGCAATGTGGCGGGATCCTGCCAGCTCCGCCTACGCTCACCGTCCCCGGAGGCACCCTTGTCCTGTCCGAAGGCGCCGTGGTGACCAGCCATCATCTTAACCGGGACCGTGATCATCGCACGGTATGCGCGATGGTCGAGCAGCATCCTGGACGACCCGGGCGTGTGGTGATGCGGAACCTCACTCACAGCACGTGGACGGTGATACCTGACGGTGAAGAGCCGAAATGCGTGTCGCCGAGCCAACGCCTCGCCGTACGGCCCCTGCGCATCGACTTCGGTGCCGTGCAGGGCCGGATCGGCTAAGACGACGCCCTATCCATGCACAGTCCGGTTGGGAAGTACGCTGACCAGGCCTTCTGGGAAGTCAGCGTGCCATGAGGGGAGGAACGGTGAACGAACTTGCCGTCACCTATCGCAATCAGCAAGTCGTGCTCCGGCCGGGGCAAGTAGCGCAAATCGGCAGGCGGGATGACGGCGCCGTCGTGATCGACGATCCGCGGGTGTCTCGAGAACATATCCGGGTGAGCTGGGAGCCTCAGGGCTGGATATTGGAGAGCGTGGGCCGGGCTGGCACCTTCGTGTCCGGGCAGGGTCAGGCGGTGACGGGGAGCCAGGCGGGGCGGGCGTGCTCGAAGGCGGTGACGTCGTCGACGTGCCGCAGGGTCAGGCCGATGTCGTCCAGGCCTTCCATCAGCCGCCAGCGGGTGTAGTCGTCTATGTCGAAGGGCGCCATGATCCCGGCCGCCTCGGCTAGGACGACGCGGCCGGCCAGGTCGACCGTGATCTCGACGGCCGGGTCGGCCTCGATAGCGTCCTGCAGGGCGGTCACGGTGGCCTCGGGCAAGACGACAGGCAGCAGGCCGGCCTTGGTCGAGTTCGTGCGGAAGATATCGCCGAACCTCGGCGCGATCACGGCACGGAAACCGTAGTCGGTCAGCGCCCAGACCGCGTGCTCACGGGAGGACCCGGTGCCGAAGTCCGTGCCCGCGACCAGGATCGTCGCGCCGGCGTACTCGGGTGAGTTGAGCACGAAGGACGGGTCCTCGCGCCAGGCGGCGAACAGGCCCTCGCCGAACCCGGCCCGGCTGACCCGCTTCAGGTACTCGGCCGGGATGATCTGGTCGGTGTCCACGTTGCTGCGGCGCAGCGGTATCGCACGGCCGACGTGGGTGGTGAACGGTTCCATCTCGAGACTCTCCTGTCACAGGTCGGCGGGTGCGGCGAAGTGGCCGGTTACGGCGGTGGCGGCGGCCACCTCGGGCGACACCAGGTGGGTGCGCCCGCCCTTGCCCTGACGGCCCTCGAAGTTGCGGTTGGAGGTGGACGCGCTGCGCTCGCCCGGGCTGAGCTTGTCCGGGTTCATGCCGAGGCACATTGAGCAGCCCGCCGACCGCCATTCGGCGCCGGCCGCGGTGAAGACCGCGTCCAGCCCTTCTTGCTCGGCCTGGGCCCGCACGGCCATCGACCCGGGCACCACGAGCATCCGGACCGACGGCGCCACCCGCCGGCCCTGCAGCACCGAGGCGGCCGCCCGCAGGTCCTCGATCCGGCCGTTGGTGCAGGAGCCGACGAAGACCGTGTCCACGGCGACGTCGCGCAGCGCGGTGCCCGGCTTCAGGTCCATGTAGGTCAGCGCACGCTCGGCAGCGGCACGGGCGGCCGGGTCGGGATAAGAATCGGGGTCGGGCACGGACGCCGCCAGCGGCAGCGCCTGGCCCGGGTTGGTGCCCCAGGTCACGTACGGCGTCAGCGTCCCGGCGTCCAGGACCACCTCGTTATCGAAGGTCGCGTCGTCGTCGGTGGGCAGCGAGCGCCAGTAGTCGAGCGCGGTCTCCCACGCGGCGCCGGACGGTGCGTGCGGCCGGCCCTCCAGGTACCCGAACGTCACGTCGTCCGGGGCCACCAGCCCGGCCCGCGCGCCGGCCTCGATGGACATGTTGCAGACGGTCAGCCGCCCGGCCATGGACAGCGCGCGGATCGCAGAGCCGCGGTACTCCAGCACGTAACCCTGGCCGCCGCCGGTGCCGATCTGCGCGATTATGGCCAGGATCAGGTCCTTGGCCGTCACCCCGCCCGGCAGTTCGCCGTTCACCGTGATCGCCATCGTCTTGGGCCTGAGCTGCGGCAGCGTCTGGGTGGCGAGCACGTGCTCGACCTCGCTGGTCCCGATGCCGAAGGCCAGGGCGCCGAGCGCGCCGTGGGTGGAGGTGTGCGAGTCGCCGCACACGATGGTCAGGCCCGGCTGGGTCAGCCCGAGCTCCGGCCCGATGACGTGCACGATGCCCTGGCCGGCGTCGCCCATGGGATACAGCCGGAGGCCGAACTCCGCGCAGTTCTTCCGCAGGGCCTCCACCTGGGTACGCGACACCGGGTCAGTCACCGGGCTGCCCGGGCCCGACAGGGGCACGCCGGGGCCGGTGATCCCGGTCGTCGGCACGTTGTGGTCCTCGGTCGCGATGGTCAGGTCGGGACGCCGGACCTTCCGGCTGGCCGCCCGCAGCCCATCGAACGCCTGCGGGCTGGTCACCTCGTGCAGCAGGTGAAGGTCGATATAGAGCAGGTCGGGCTCGCCCTCCGCGCTGCGCACCACGTGGGCGTCCCAGATTTTCTCGGCGAGCGTACGGCCCATCACGCTCTCTCCCTTCATTTGCGTCTCGCATTCCGAGACGGCAGTATTCATTCCATGAACAACTCTAGCGGAGTCGGCGTCCTCGACAAGACAGTTTCCGTGCTCTGCGCCCTGGAGACCGGACCGGCCTCGCTCGCTCAACTGGTCAAGGCGACGGGCCTGGCCCGGCCGACCGCGCACCGGATCGCGGTCGCGCTCGAGAGCCACCGCATGCTGGCCAGGGACGCGCAGGGCCGGTTCGTGCTCGGCCCGAAAATCGGCGAGCTGGCCGCCGCAGCCGGGGAGGACCGGCTGCTGACCATCGCGCAACCGGTCCTGACCCAGCTCAGGGACGTTACTGGCGAGAGCGCCCAGCTCTACAGGCCGCACGCAGAGGCGCGCATCTGCGTGGCCGCGGCCGAGCGGACGAGCGGACTGCGGGACACCGTACCCGTGGGCGCGGCGCTGCCGATGACCGCCGGGTCCGCCGCCCAGGTCCTGCTCGCCTGGGAAGATGGCGGTCGGATGCACCGCGGGCTGCGCGGGGCTAAGTTCACCGCGGCCACGCTCGCCCAGGTCCGCAGGCGCGGCTGGGCCGCCACCGCGGCCGAGCGCGAGCCCGGCGTGGCGTCGGTGTCCGCCCCGGTGCGCGGGCCGGCGGCCGGGTCCTGGCCGCGATCTCGGTGTCCGGCCCCATCGAGCGCCTGACCAGGTCGCCGGGGCGGGTTCACGCCCCGGCCGTCGTCGCGGCTGGAGACAGGATCAGCAGGCTGCTCCGGGCGGACACCGGGGAAACGTAGCCCGGGCTGCGCGAGCGCCCGTGGACCGTGGCTGACTAGAGGCCGGCGCAATCTGGGCATAGTGACGTTAGGCCCTATCATAGGGCGGCTCTCGGCCCTACAGACTAAAGCCGTGACGGATATCGTCAGTTACCGGCAGACCGTATTGGGCTTAGCCGAGGAATGGATAAGAGGTCGCGCGCATGAAGGCAGCTGTCATCAAGGAGACCGCGCCAGGAGAGCACCGGGTTGCCCTGGTGCCCGAGGCGGTGGCAAAGCTACGCCCAGCAGGGATTGACGTACTTGTCGAGCGCGGGGCGGGTGAGGGCGCCTGGCTGGCCGATGCGGCCTACGCCGAGGCCGGCGCGACCATCGTCAGCACCGCCGAGCTTTATCAGGCCGCCGACGTCATCCTCACCGTGACCAAGCCGTCGGCGGCGGCGGTGAGCCAGCTCAGGAAAGGCCACGCCATCATCGGCATGCTGGCCCCGCTCACCGACCCCGACCTGGCCGCCCTGCTTGCGGCCCAGGGCGTGACCGCGATCAGCCTGGACGGGCTGCCGCGCACGCTGTCCCGGGCCCAGCCGATGGACGCGCTCACCTCCCAGGCGAACGTGGCCGGCTACAAGGCGGCGCTGATCGCCGCCGCCGAGTTCGGCCGGTTCTTCCCGCTGCTGATCACCGCGGCGGGCACCGCCCGGCCGGCCCGGCTGCTGGTGCTTGGCGTCGGCGTGGCCGGCTTGCAGGCGATCGGCACCGCCAGGCGCCTCGGCGCGGTGGTCAGCGGTTACGATGTGCGGCCCTCATCCAAGGGCGAAGTTGAGTCGCTCGGGGCCACGTTCGTCGAGCTGACCTCGGTCGGCACCGCGGCCGGCGAAGGCGGCTACGCCCGTGAGCTGACCGCGGAGGAACGCCAGGCCCAGCAGGACGAACTGGCCGGCCACATCGCCAAGCAGGACGTGGTGATCACCACCGCCCAGGTGCCTGGGCGCAGGCCGCCGCTGCTGGTGACCGAGGACGCGATCAAAGCGATGACCGCCGGATCGGTCATCGTGGACATGGGCGCCAGCGCCCTGGGCGGCAACGTGACGGGATCGCGGCCCGGCGAGATCATCGTCACCGGAAACGGCATCACGATCATCGGCGCGGACAACCTGCCCGCCACCGTGCCGACCGCGGCTTCGAACGCCTACTCACGCAACATCTCCTCGCTGCTCTTGCACATGACCAAGGACGGTGCGCTGACTATCGACATCGAAGACGAGATCCAGGCGGGCGTCGTGATCGCGCATGACGGCCGGATCGTAAGCACGGCCGTGGCGGCCCTGCTCGCCCCGCCTGCCAAGACGCCTGCCAAGACGCCTGCCAAGACGCCTGCCAAGACGCCTGCCAAGACGCCTGCCAAGCGCCGCCACCACTACCAGAGGGAGACGCCGATGTCGACGGCGCTAATAACTGACCTGACCATCTTCGTCCTCGCGCTGCTAGTCGGCATCGAGGTCATCGGGAAGGTCCCGGCCACGCTGCACACGCCGCTGATGTCAGCCACCAACTCGATCCACGGCATCGTGCTCGCGGGCGCCCTGCTGATCGGGGTGACGGCGCACAACCTGGTCGGCTACATCCTCGCGTTCGTGGCCGCCGTGTTCGCGTCCGCCAACGTGGTGGGCGGCTACGTGGTGACCGAGCGGATGCTGAAGATGTTCCGCAAGAAGGTCGTAGCGGCCCCCAGCCCTCAGGGGCAGCTCAGCGCGGCGGGGCAGCCTGAACTGGAAGCGGCCAACGGCCATACGGGCCTGCGGGGTCTCGTAGGCAAGATAGGCAGGACTCAGCCATGACCGGGTTCGCCGGATATATCCAGCTCGTCTACGTGCTGGCGGCCGCGTGCTTCGTCATCGGCCTGCACCTGATGAACAGCCCGGCGACCGCTCGCCGGGGCAACCAGGTGTCGATGGCCGGCATGATCATCGCCGTCGTCGCCACCTTCATCCTGATGATCCACTACGGCACGGTCACCGCGACCGGCTGGATCGTGCTGATCGCGGGCGCGCTAATCGGATCCGCCGCGGGCCTGTACGCCGCGCGGACGGTGAAGATGACCGCCATGCCGCAGCTGGTGTCGGCGTTCAACTCGGTCGGCGGCGGTGCCGCCGCGCTGGTCGCGATCTACGGCTACTACTATGCCGAGTCCCACGCCGGCGGGGTGCTCGGCAGCACCACGGTGTTCACGGTGCTCGACGTGCTCATCGGCTCGGTGACGTTCTCCGGGTCGATCATCGCGGCCGGCAAGCTGCAGGGATTCATCCCGGGCCAGCCGATCATCTTCAAGGGCGGCCGCCTGCTCAACGTGGTGCTCGCGGTGGCGGCGATCGGCACGGCCGCGTACATGTTCGGCACGGCCAGCCTGCCGGCGCTGCTCATCGTGGTGATCGCGTCGCTGGCGTTCGGGGTGATGATGGTGCTGCCGATCGGCGGCGCGGACATGCCGGTGGTGATCTCGCTGCTGAACGCGTTCACCGGCACCGCGGTGGCGATGGCCGGGTTCGTCATCGGGAACTGGGCCCTGATCGTGGCCGGCGCCCTGGTCGGCGCGTCCGGTGGCATCCTCACCAAGCTGATGGCCGACGCGATGAACCGGTCGCTGACCAACATCATCATCGGCGGGTTCGGCACCGGGGACAGCGCGGTCGCGGTGGGCGGCCCAGTGGACGCGCAGGTCCGCGCGGTCGCGGCCGACGACGCGGCCATTCAGCTGGCCTACGCCTCCAAGGTGATCATCGTGCCGGGCTACGGCCTGGCCGCCGCGCAGGCCCAGCACGGCGTGGCCGAGCTGGCCAAGACCCTGGAGGACCGCGGCATCGAGGTCAGCTACGCCATCCACCCGGTGGCGGGCCGGATGCCCGGCCACATGAACGTGCTGCTGGCCGAGGCGAACGTGCCCTACCCGCAGCTGGTGGAGATGGACGAGATCAACCCGGAGTTCGCCCGCACCGACGTGGCCCTGGTGATCGGGGCCAACGACGTGACCAACCCGGCGGCCCGCCGCCCGGGCAACGAGATCTCCGGCATGCCGATCCTGGACGTGGACCAGGCCAAGTCCATCATCGTGATCAAGCGCTCGATGGGGCACGGCTACGCCGGCATGGAAAACGAGCTGTACTTCGATCCCAAGACCAGCATGTACTTCGCCGACGCGAAGAAGGCGATGTCCGAGCTGACCTCGGCGGTCAAGACCCTGGTGGGCTAGCCCGCCACGGGACGCGGGCGGGGCGGGCTGTTCCTGTGGGGCGTAGGGTTCGGGAAGGATGTTCCCCGCAGGAGATCGGAGGCCGTCGTGACCGAGCGCACCAAGATCACACTGGATGAGTCCGAGATCCCCCGCCGGTGGTACAACGTCATCCCCGACCTGCCCGCTCCGCCGCCACCGCCGCTGCACCCGGGCACGCTGCAGCCGGTGGGCCCGGAAGACCTGGCGCCGCTGTTCCCGATGGAGCTGATCCGCCAGGAAGTGGCCACTGACTCCTACATCGACGTCCCGGCCGAGGTGCTCGACGTCTACCGGCTGTGGCGGCCGACCCCGCTGTACCGCGCGCACCGGCTGGAAAGGGCGCTGGGCACGCCCGCCCGGATCTACTACAAGTACGAGGGGGTCTCCCCGGCCGGGTCGCACAAGCCCAACACCGCGGTCCCGCAGGCGTATTACAACGCGGCCGAGGGCACCAAACGGCTCACCACGGAGACCGGCGCCGGCCAGTGGGGCAGCGCGCTCGCCTTCGCCTGCGGCCAGTACGGCATCGACTGCGAGGTCTGGATGGTCCGGGCCTCCTATGACCAGAAGCCGTACCGGCGCACGATGATGGAGACCTGGGGCGCTACCGTGCACGCCAGCCCGTCCCTGGCGACCACGGCGGGCGCGAAGATCCTGGCCGCGGACCCGGACTCGCCGGGCAGCCTCGGGATCGCGATCAGCGAGGCGGTCGAGGCGGCCGGCGGCAGCGCAGAGACCAGGTACGCGCTCGGCAGCGTGCTCAACCACGTGCTCATGCACCAGACGGTGATCGGCGAGGAGGCGCTCAAGCAGTTCGCCGCGGCCGGTGAGTCCATGCCCGACCTGATCGTCGGCTGCACCGGCGGCGGCTCCAACTTCGCCGGCCTTTTCCTGCCGTTCCTGCGGGAGAAGCTAGCCGGCCGGGCCGATCCGGTCATCCGCGCGGTCGAGCCCTCGGCCTGCCCGTCGTTCACCCGCGGCCGGTACGCCTACGACTTCGGCGACACGGCCGGATTCACGCCGCTGCTGAAGATGCACACGCTCGGCCACGATTTCATCCCCGACCCGGTGCATGCGGGCGGGCTGCGCTACCACGGCATGTCGCCGCTGCTGTCGCACATGTACGAACTCGGGCTGTTCGAGGCGGTGAACAAGCCGCAGCGGGAGTGCTTCGCCGCCGCCGTGACCTTCGCCCGGGCGGAGGGGATCATCCCGGCGCCGGAACCCTCGCACGCGATCGCGGCCGTCATCGAGGAGGCCAAGCGCTGCACCGAATCCGGCGAGCCGAAGGTGCTGCTCACCGCGCTGTGCGGCCACGGGCACTTCGACATGGCCGCCTACGAGCGCTACCTGTCCGGTGAAATGACCGACTTCGAGCTGTCCCAGGAGCGCATCGACGACGCCCTTAGCCGGCTGCCTTCCGTCGGCTAGCACCCCCGGATCGTTCGGCCTAAGAATTTACGGCGGGAACGGACGGCGGCGGCCAGGCCGTCAAGTACGGCGGCCGTGGTCTCGAAGTCCATGCAGGCGTCGGTGACACTCTGACCGTAGCTGAGGGTGGCCGGCGGGCCGGGCTGCTGGCTGCCCTCGCGCAGGAAGCTCTCGAGCATGACGCCGGTCAGGCCATCCTCCCCGGCTGCCACCTGCTCGGCGATCGAGGCCGCCACCGGCGGCTGACGGCGGTGGTCCTTGCCGCTGTTGCCGTGGCTCGCGTCGACCATCAGCCTGCGCGGCAGCCCCGCTCCGGTGATCAGGTCGAGGGCCTTGGACACGTGGCTGGGCTCGTAGTTCGGGCCGGTCCGGCCGCCGCGCAGGATGACGTGGGTGTCCGGGTTGCCCGCCGTGGTCACGACCGCGGCGGCGCCGACCGGGGTGACGCCGAAGAACGTGTGCCCGGTCGCCGAGGCCCGGCAGGCGTCGACGGCTACCTGGACGTCCCCGTCGGTTCCGTTCTTGAACCCGACCGGCATCGACAGGCCGGATGCGAGCTGACGGTGAACCTGGCTTTCTGTGGTCCGTGCGCCGATCGCGCCCCAGGTGACCGTGTCCGCGATGTACTGCGGCGTGATCGGGTCCAGCCATTCGCAGCCCACCGGCAGGCCGAGACCGACGATGTCGAGCAGCAGTCGCCGCGCGGTCCGCAGGCCACGGTGCACATCGTGCCCGCCGTCCATCCCCGGATCGTTGATCAGGCCCTTCCAGCCGGTCACCGTCCGCGGCTTCTCGAAGTACACCCGCATGACGATCAGCAGGTCGGCCTGGATGCCCTGGCGCAGCGTCCGCAGCCGGCCCGCGTAGTCGATGGCGGCCGACGGGTCGTGCACCGAACAGGGCCCGGCGATGACCAGCAGGCGGTCGTCGGATCGGTCGAGCACGGCGCGGACCTCGGCCCGGGTGCGCTCCACCGTGGCCGCTGCCTCGTCGGTCAGCGGCAGCTCATCGAGCAGGGCCGCAGGCGAAAGCAGCGGCTCGTAGCCGGTGATGCGGGTATCCCTGGTGCGCGGCATCGGGCGCGTCTCCTCCCGGGCGGCCCGCTGCCCGGAGCCCGGGAGCCAGCACACCCCTCAGCGAGACAGGACTGTCTCTGTTTACCGGCTCCAGGCGGGGGTAAGCGCAGGCGGACTCGCCCGGCTCCGTCTGGAGCCAGGGTAAAGCGCCAATACCACCGCGACACGCGACTGATGCTACACCCTGGGCTTGGTGAGGAAGGCGAGGTCGTCTGCTGACGATCGTTCGGTGGCTTGCCATGCGGGTGCGGGCCAGAGAGTTCTTGGCGTCCACACAAAATTCACCTAACTTGTTCTAAGGCTGAACGACCACGCTGGTTACACGCGCATCACGGCTGCTATTCCGGCGTGCGCGGCTACGCGACGTCGACGTCGTACCCCGGGGCCGAGGCCGGGACCATCCTTCGACAGTGGGGAGACCGCCGTCTTGGCGCGCCTGATCACGCTAGCCAGCACCGCCCAGGTGCAAGCCGCTGCCGCACGGGCGGCCGCCGCGCCGGTTGAGATCGGGCCGGTTGATCTGGGGCCGGTTGATCTGGGGCCGGTTGATCTGGGGCCGGTTGACGCGGTGCGGACGGGTGCCGTGCGGGGCGGCAGCAGGAACGCGGCGCGGCGGACGGCGCGGCGGTGGGTCCTGCTGCTGGCGGTCGGCTGGCTGTGCCAGGCTGGGCTGCGAGCATGGCTCAGCCACGCGCAGGTCGTCCCGCTGGCCAATCCCGACGAGACCGCGTACCTGATCGCGGCGCGGGTGCTGGCCGGCGGCCCAGACGTGGACCTGTCCGGTTCCACCCTGTACCAGGGTGGTTATCCGCTGCTGATCACGCCGGCGTACTGGTTCTCCAGCAACCCGGTCACCATCTACCACATTGTCCTGATAATCAACGCCGCGATCAGCGCCCTGGTGATGCCGCTCGGCTTCCTGGCCTGCCGCCGGCTCGGGCTCGGCCTGCGGGCCGCCTACGGCGTCGCCATGATCGCCGCCCTCGTGCCCGCCGGGTTCTTCTACAGCCAGTACGCGATGACCGACGCGATCTTCCCGGTGATCACGCTGGCCTGGCTGCTTACCGTGCACGGCTGGCTCATCGCGACTTCGGCGCGGGCCAGGTACGCAGCGGCCATCGGCTCGGCCCTGCTGGCCGGATACGCCTACGCGGTCCATTCCCGGGGCGTGGTCATGCTCCTCGGCTACGCGGTCGTGGGCGCCCTCATCGCCTGGCGCCGCCGCGCGGCGCGCGGCACGGTGGCGGCCGCGGCCCTGACCGCGCTGCTCGCCGTCGGCGGGGCCTGGAGCCTGGACCGGTATCTCGCCGCGGCGATGTACCCGAGCGGTACGCGGAACCTGTCCGCCCAGATGAAGACCACCCTGGGCAGCTTCTACGGCATGATCCACGTCGTCGAGATGGCCGCGGGCCAGATGTGGCGGCTCACGCTCGACAGCTGGGGCCTGGCCGGGATCGGCCTGATCGCCGCCCTAGCCGCGATCGGGCGGCGTGGCCTGCGCTCCGACCTGAGGATCATGGCGGCGCTCTCGGTGGCGGTCACCATCCTCATCGCCGCCACCGCGCCGGCCGCGCTGCCGCCCGACCAGTCCCAGACCTGGGCCTCCGGACGCTACCTCGACGGCATGATCGTCACGTTCTTCCTCGTCGGCGCGGTGGTGCTGCTGCGGGCCAGCACATCGCGGATCCTTTGGTACGCGGCGTGCGTTACCGGGCTGACCGTCCTGGCCGCGGTAACGGTGTCGGTCTACGCCGGCACATCGCTGCCCACGACATGGTTCGGCGACGCGTTCAACTTCGCCGAGCCCGCCGTGCTGACCCAGAACTGGACCCAGGCCAACGTGCTTGAGGCCACCGGAGTGGCGCTGGGGCTGCTCGCCTTGTGGGTCGCGGGCGCGATCATCGTCAGGCGCTGGCGCGGCGTCAGGCGGGCCGGCGGCCTCGGGGTCCTCGGGCTCGGCGTGGCGGCGGTGAGCCTGGTGGCCCTGACCCAGATGACCAGCCAGGTCTCGCTGGCCTCGACGCCGTCCCAGGTGGCGGACACGACCGGGCTGCTGACGGCCAGCGGGCTGCGGCCCGGCGAGCAGATCGCCATCTCCTCCAGCCTCAGCTGGGAGATCGCGATACCGCAGGCGTACGAGATCTCGTGGACGGAACCGGAGTTCTTCAACCCGGCCAGCCAGCCACCCCCGGCCGACGCGACCGTGGTCGAGACTTCCTGGGCGGCGGGCCAGTCCGCCGAGGCGAGCTGGCCCCATGCCCCGGCCGGCTGGCGGATCGTCGCCTCCGACCAAAGCGACGGCTGGGTTGCCTGGCGCAGGTCCTGAATTCTTACGTTGCGGCCGAGCCCGCGCCGACCGTCGGCTTTCCGTTAACCGCGGCAACAAGTGCGGCAGCAGATTACCCTTGCCCCCCTCCGGTTTCCCAGCAGCCCGTCAGGTACCGCGATCCGGTCGCGGGACCGCCTGACCGACCGCAACGATGTGACATCGAGGCGGCTGCAACCGCACCGATGCCACATCGCTACGGCTGGACCGGCTGGCTGAGCCGCCGGTGACACGATCAGCCAGCCGGGCAAACGTAACCTGACCCGGCATTAGCATGAAACGGCGACCCGTTCCGGTGATGGAGGTAAGCCAGCGTGGCCGGTGGATGTGAGCACGGCGCGGCGTGCCATGACGGGACCGAGCCTTCGATGGCGTCGGCGCCCGAGGCGTCGAGGGCCTGGCTGCTGGTCGAGCACCCGGGGCCATGGGCGGCCGAGCCGACCGAGACGTCGCTGCCCGGTCCGGTCGGCGCCCTGGTCTGGTTCGCCGCCAGCCTAGGCATCCGCGTGCAGATGATCCGCAGGCCCGGGCGGCGCAGGGCCAGCGATGCGCGCAGTATCTTCGTCGGCTGGACCGCGGGGGGCGAGCCGTGGCTCAGGCGCGGGGAGCTGTCCGCGGCCGGGGCCGCGGCTGGGGCCGCTCCGACCGAACTGGACCTGAAGGAACTGGCGGCCGGGATCGCGCCCGCCTTCGGGGAGCCGGTCAGCGAGCCCGTCTTCCTGGTCTGCGCGCACGGGCGGCGCAGCGCTTGCTGCGCGCGTTTCGGCGCCCCGCTCGCGGCAGCCCTGGCCGCGCAGCATCCCGGGCAGGTCTGGGAGACCACCCACGTCGGCGGGCACCGGTTCGCCGCCAACCTGGTGATCCTGCCGCATGGTCTGTACTACGGGCCGGTAGGCGTGGACACCGCGACCGCCGCCATCGGCGCCTACCAGCGGGGCACGATCACGCCCGAGCGCTATCGCGGCCGGGCGGGCCAGCCGAAGCCCACCCAAGAGGCCGAGTACGCGCGGCTGACGCGTGCCGGGTCGCTGGAGATCGCCGCGATGGCCTAGGACGCCCGAATCCGCGCGTCTCGCGGGGAGGTTCCGGGCTCGGCGAGTCGGCGGTTATCGCATTCCGGCAGGCTGGAAGGCAGCGTCAGGCAGGGCGGCCCCGAGCCGGTACTCCTCGATGCCCGGGCCTGGTCTCGCGAAGGCCGGGCCTGGTCTCGCGAAGGCCGGGCAAGCCGGTCGCCAGGCCGACCATGACGATTAGGGAGATGAGCTGATACGCCCACGGGATGTTACCTGGCGGGCTTACGATAAGCCGGTAAACGCGCAGCTCAGCACCCCTGCGCGGCGGCGTAGTGTGAAACTGCGCGACCGAGGTCTGGGCCGGTATCAGGGCCAGAAGCGCGGCGCAGGTGCCGACGCGGAGGAACCTGGCGGCGCGGCTGTCGCCGACCGGCCCGAGGAACGGGCGTGCCAGCAGCGGCAGCCCGGCCAGCAGCAGCACCATGGTTATCACATAGACCCGGTCGCCCGGGGTGTCAAAGCTGGCCGACGAGCCGGGCCAGGCCGCCCAGGCCGCGGCCGCCGCCGCCCACCACCACCACCACCACCACCACCACCACCGCGAATAGCATCGCGCTGCCGATACCGCGTCGCATCAACGCCTCCCTCGCTATCAGCCGCGCACCGCCCGCGCGCCAGGCCAGCCGCCGCAGTCCCGGCGGCACCTCGGGCGCTTCGGCCCAGACCGCCTCCACCCAGTCACGCCGCCCGGCCGACACCAGCCGCGCCGTACCGCGGCCTCCACCCGACTCAGCCCTCTCACTGGTGCACCACCCCCGTCGCCACTCCGGGCCCGGTCCGCGCCACCCGCGCTCCCGGCCGCGCCGTCGGCCGCGCTGTCGGCTCAGCCGCACCGGCGAGCGGGTCCACGCGCGCATTCACGGGCATGACTCTACATAGGTAGAAAAAAACGTCCAGATGGGACGGGAAAACACTCGGCCAACTTGGTTACCGGCGCGAGCGCGCCCGGACATGGCGGCTGAGCGTCTCCGACCGCCGCGGGATCGGAGATCTTGTACTGCATCGCGGCCACGGCGCCAACCCCGCCGCGGACCAGGGCCGCGGCGGTGCCGGAAAACAGGTCGCTCACGCCCGCTGCGGCGCCGGAGCATGAGTTGAGCACGACCAGGCGCGGCATCGGCCGGGCCTGCCGCAGCAGGTCGACCAGCCGGTGCGCCGCCACCTGGTCCGCGCGCCCGTCCTCGCGTACCAGCGCCAGCACCCCCTCGTCCCGGGCGGGGTCGAAGTCCCCGTGTCCGATGAAGTGCAGCACGTGCCACTCGTCATCGAGCAGTAGGTCCTGCAGGTCGGCCCAGGTTGCGCCCGCAGTCCAGTGCACCTCGGCCAGGCCCTTGCTGGCGGGCCGGGCTAGCGCGCGGGTCAGCTGGTCCTGTTCTTTCTCCACATCCAGGGCGGGCAGTCCGCGGGGGGAGGAGACCACGCCGAGGATCCGCAGCGGCGGCCGGACGCGCAGCGGCATCGGGACCGAGTTGACCGGGATGTGGCGGACCAGCCGGTCCTGCCGGCAGACGTACGCCCCGGCGTCCTTGTCGTACATCGCCTCCCACGGCAGCCCGGCCAGCGCCGGGGTATCGATGCGCAGCACTACCCGCAACCCCTCGCCGCGCTCGGCGGCCACCGCCGCGGGAGGCACTATATTCCCTGCCACTTATCGCCGAAAGTCACAGGCGCCCTGCCGCGCGCCACCGCACATCCGTGTCGGGGTAACGGTCGTTTCCCCTACACCGAGATGACTGACGTCCGACAAGATCATCGCTAGCGCCAGAACCGCGCTGCGCGCCGCCGCCGGGACCGGTCAGCAAGCTGACCAGCCTTGCGCTGAGCGGGCTCGACGCAATCGCGTGTACCTGGTGACAGCAGTCTTACCGACACCCCAAGACCCTCAGCCCGTGGTCCCACGGCGTATTCTTCATCGCGAAGAGCGCTCTTGCCCCTGGAAGTTACAAGTGTGTGCCCGCGCCGTGATCCTCGCCGGCCTGCGGGCAGGCCGCCAGAGCGCGGGGCACCAGGCCGCCCTCCAGCTTCATCGAGTCATCCCGGCCGAGGGCGATGCCCGGCACTCTCTAAAAGTTAATTGATAATTCATCAGTCAGAGATTCGCGGGCATGATTATGACGGCCGCATTACGGTCTGTCCCGAGTGGCACAATCCCGCCGTGTTCATCGCCTGGATCGAGGAGAACATCAGTCCCAGGCCACAACAGCGGTACCCAGCGGATACCCCTGCCGGGCACGCCCGGCCAGGTAGGTAACAATAAGAATTGAATATTTTCGGGGTTGCGTTTCCGCAGGTCAGAGATCTTGCCCTGAGCGGCGCCAGAGGCCCCGGGGAATCCTGGCCTTGCCTTCGGCCGTCCCGGACATAAGATAAGAGACTTCTCGGCGCAACGGGGCCTGGGAAAGACCGAAATGGCGCCCGCCGGAAATATCTTCTGGCACGGCCAGCCAGCTGCATTCACTCCGCAAACCGGGCAAAAAAGGGGATAAGCCATGGTTTCACAGCCTTACGTGGACGGCATCACCGACACGGTGTCTCACGGCATCACCAGCACGCTGACCGCCGGCCAGATCGCGAGCGCGGCCGGCCGGGACACGCTCAGCGTCTCGGTGATCTGCCCTGACCGCTGGTTCCCCGGTGACGTCGCCGTGGTCACCAGCCGGGACGGCCACGCGTTCGCCGGCGAGGTCCAGGGCCTGGACGTCTGCACCGGCGAGGTCACCATCAAGCTGCCGGGCAGCTGACCGCGCAGGGCTACCGCTTACGCGGTCTCTCTGAGGGCGCCACCTGAAGGCGCGCACTCGTGCATGCAACCAGACAATCAAGGGACTTACGATCATGAACGAGCAGATTCTGGCGACGGGCACTGACCGCAACTATGTGGCAGCGCTCGACTGGATCAAGCAGGCCGCCGCGAGCGGGAAGACGCTCCCGCTACCCGGGGATGAGGGGCCGGCGAAGAGGACCCGGTCGCCGCGCTTCTCCCGGTAATCACCAGCGAGCACGCGACCGCGATCGTCGCGCAGCAGATCAGGGAGACGCTGAGCGCTCCCTGGCCCGCCCCCGCGGAGGGGGCTGCGGCCGCCGGTCACGGCACGTTCCGGTACGCCGACCCCTACTCGGCCCGGTGTCCCGGCTGCGACAACCCGGCCGGCGCGGCGGCAGAGGCGCGCAAGCTGCTGGGGCGCTGGGCGGAGTGAGCACCACCGCTGTTCACCTCCCTGCTAACACTCCGCGCAGTGCCGGCAAGCGCCCAGGCGCGCCATTACCGCCAGCGTCTCCGCGCTTTACGCGCTCTCCCGCGCACCGGCCGGGGGCGGCCCGCGCACGAAGCGGAGATTGCCCGGACTACTTGCCGGACAGCAGCCGGTCACCGGAGGCTGAGCAACAGAAGCCAGGCATATGCCCGGCTTCCGGCGCAGGTCTGTTAGCCCGGGACACGCACCGGACAGAGAAGGTCTCCCGTTGGCGCGGGAGACCTTCTTACTTCTCCGGGGGCCAGACCGTGCCTGTTGTGAAGGCACGGTCTGGCAGCGGCGGCCCTTATTCATGGCACCTCGCGGCCCGAGCTCTCGGGAGCGCATTGCTCCTGGCAGGAGCAGCGTACGTTTAACCTCCCGTCACCGGACTAGTGAGCCGACCGGTCTTACGAGACGACGTTCCCGCAAGTCACCTGACCCGCAGGGCGGTACTCCGGCGTGTCCGGTGGCCGGGGTCCCCTTGCGGGCAGGCCTTGCCTGGTTCGGCGGCTGGCTGTCCGCTGACGATCAGTCCCGGCTTCAACCGCGCCGGGGAACCGCTCGGTGTAGCGACGGGCACGCCGTTTGCCTCGCGCTCGGGTGTGTGAGCCGGAGTACGGCGAGCGTCACGAGTGATCCGATGGCAAGCTGACAAGCCGGACTGTCAGCTCAAAAGTCCCGTCAGCCACCTGATTCTGATCTCACAACTAGCATGAATAGTTCACTCAGCCATATAACGGCAGCCCAATATGCCCATCTACCGGCTTTGACCCAGGCCCCGTCTTTCGAACTCCTGGTTTTCATGGCGGAAGTCCTGGCCAGAAAGGGCCAAGGCCTCTTCCGTATCCCCCGCCAATGGCCTGGTATGAAGTTAAGGGCATTGGTCAGCGGGGACGGGAAGCTGGCAAACCGTGTCCCCGCGGCCCGGTGCCGCCAGTTACGGGTAAGATGGGGTGATTTCCAGTGGATACGCAGGTCACGAACGTCATGGACGGCGGCAGGCCGAAATTTGGCGTGGTGCTGCAAGGCGGCGGCGCGCTCGGCGCATACGAGGCCGGCGCCATCGATTACCTGTACAGCCTCGGCATGGAATGCGCGATCGCCGCCGGGGCCTCGGCAGGCGCGATGAACGCCGCCACGCTCGCCGGGGCTACCAGGTACCCGCCGCGCGTCCTGCGCGAGCTGTGGGAGCGGCTCGCCGTCGACGGGCTCATCCCGTTCCTGCCGAAAGTGCCGACTCCGTTCGTCCCGGCGTGGGCGCAGCGCATCTGGAGCTACTACATGCCGTCACCCTGGGTGCCGGGCATGTACCGGCCGCGGCTGGACTACTGGAATCTCCCGTCCTGGACATCGCTCACGAAGCCGACGCTGCGCCGGACCCTGGACGACCTGCTGGACTGGGACCAGGTCCGTGACGCCCGTCACATGCGGCTGATCGTGTCCGCGTCCGGCGTCGAAACCGGCCGCGTCGCGTACTTCTCGAACATCGGCGCGGACGAGCTGCCCGGCGGCCCGGAATACCCGGCGGTCCGCTTCGGGCCAGAACACGTGCAGGCGTCCGGCAGCATCTTCCCCGGCTTCCCGTGGACAGTGATCACGAACAGGGCATGGTGGGATGGCGGCCTGATCGACAACACGCCGCTCAAGCCCGTGCTCGACAACCTGCGCGGCGACGAGCCAGCCACCATGCCGATCTTCGTCATCGACGTGAACTCCGACACCGCGCTGCTGCCCGGCAACATGATGCAGGGCGCCTTCCGCCTGCTCGAAATGTTCGCGGCGAACCGGCTGCGCGCGGACCTGGACACTGCCCGGTCCTACACCAGGTTCATCACCGCGCTGCGGCAGGCCGACGAGCAACTGCCTCCCGACGCGGCGGTCCGCCAGACACTGGAGTGGATCGAAAGCCTCAACTACGACCACGTCCGGCACATCCACCTGATCAGCATGAACAAGCCCGCCCAGGACAGTCCCGGGGATTTCTCCCGGGCCTCGATCGAGCGGCGGCTGTCCGCGGGCTATGACCAGTGCCGCGCCGTCCTGGAAGAGGCCGGCTGGTCACCGCCGCCCGCCCCGGCGCTGGCACCGGCGTTGGCGGGGGTACAGCCAGGATAAGCCTGAAACCCGCAGTAGGAAGCGTTTCCCCTGGTCAGCGGGGGTGCCTGTGAATCGAGCGGGGGGACTCCCACGTGGGTGGTCCAGAGCTTCAGAGAAGACTCGTTCTCTGAAGCTAACCCCTTCGCCGTGGCGTCGTTCAGCGGGTCGCCGCCGGGCCGGGGCCTGCTTGAGCCAGGCGAGGCAGGCCCTGATCGCGCCGAGGTAGGTGCGCGGGCTGTGCCCGGTCAGCGGCGAGCGCTCGAGGTGACCGGCGTACTTCGCGAGCTGACCCCGGCCCGTCGCGGCGCGACGGCGCCAGAGCGGGCAGATCCTCGGGCGCAGGCCGGTCGGTGCGGTCAGACATCGATCTCCACCCCTGGACTCTCGTGCGGCCGAGCCGCACGCTGCACGCGGGGCGCCGATCTACCCGGCGCGGGCCGCCGACGGTTCGAGGCCGGACTTAAGGATCTGTCGCCGGTCACGTCTCGGAGCGGGGCGGGAACGGCGGGGAGAGGAAGGCCAGCAAGGTGAGGCCGGTCTGACCCTTGTTAGCCACACGCAACTCCTCATCGCCCCGGTAGAAGGCAAGAGACCCGGCTCCGAAGGGAACCGTGCCATCGTCGGTATCGAGCGTCCCTTCGCCTTCGACCGCGAAGATCATGAGGTCCGACGAACCGTGGGTGTGCGGGGGGAGGGCCTGGCCAGGGCTGAGCCGGATGAGACGGACATTGGACTGCGAGCCCTCAAGGAACGGCTGAGCCACCACTCGGTTGCTGTCGTAGGCAGGAGCGTCGCTGAGGCTGATGATGTCCATCACCGCAGCATCGCACGCTGCGAGCTGGGGCAGGACCGCTGGTCCGGCATTGCGGCCTGATGCCTCGGCCTGCCGGCAGTCGGCACAGTAGAAGTCGCTGTCGTCGGAGTAGTCCGTTAGGGGACCGCTCAGCGGACACCGAGCGCTCAGACCCGAATCCACGAGTAGAGCGGCGGAGGTTATCCACAGCCAGGTAGATGATCTTGGAGTCGCCAGGCCGTGCCTGGAGGCATGACGATGGCCCGGGTTCGCGCCGGGTCTCGCGGTCGGGGGTCTTTCTGCCGGTGCGGGCCGTGGTGGCCGGGGCCTGGGGTCGGTGTGCCGGTGACGGCTCGGGGCGCGGGTGATGCTGGCCTGCGGCCGGCTAGCCGGGGGCTGGCAGGGCGCGGATCGTGGCCAGGACGGCGGGCAGCAGGTGCGCGCCGGGCGCCAGCCGCATGATCAGCTGCCCGCCGTGGCGGACCAGCCGGGCGGGGGTGGCGATCAGTGTCCGCCGCAAGGTGGCGATCATCGCCTTGCCGCCGCGGGCGCCGTGGCCTTCTACCAGCTTCGCCGCCGGATATCAGGCCGGTGAGCTGGTGCAGCCAGGCGGCGATCGCCGCGGCGATCAGCGACGCCCACATCCATGCGGTGTTGATCTGTAAGCCCGAGGTTCTCTGAACTGAGTTGTTTGTGCCCTGTTGTCCGGTTTTCCGGTCAGCGGTCCGGGGTGGGGTTGTCTGGGAGGATGCTGGGGAATGCGGGCATGCCGAGCTGGACGGTGGTGGCTTGCCGCCGTAGGGCGGTGTCGATCGGCGAGCTTGTCGTCGGCGCCGGCGAGGCTGACCTTTAGTCCGTCGACTTCGCCGAGCCAGCCCTCGCGTTCGGCTTCGCTGATGCGGTCGTGCAGGTTGGCGCGGATCTCCTCGAGCCGGGAGCGCTGGGCGGGGTCTGGCCGCAGGAGCGAGCACCTGATACAGGCGTGCTCGTGGATGCAGGGCGCGCCGAAGGCGCGGGCGCAGATGCCGATGGACAGCTTCCGTTTTTCGAAGTGGGCGAGGAACTGGTCCCATTCCTCATCGGCCGGTGTCCGGTATTCCTCGCTGGCGCGCGGGCCTGCCGGCGGCGGGCGATGAAGGCGCGGTGAGCTTCGATGGCTTCGGTGGGGTAGATCGCCTTGTAGCCCATCGTGGTGCTGATGTCGCGGTGACCGCAGATGACCTGGGCGATGTGCGGCGGCAGCCCGTTCATGACCGCGTTGGTGACGAAGATCCTGCGTAATCCGTGCGGGGTGAAGATCAGCGGCTGGCCGTCGTGGCCGCGGATGCCGGTGCCTGCCAGGGCCCGCTGGAAGATCTCGCGAGCGCGCCGTCGCTGATGGGCCTGGCGCTCACCGGAGACGGCGCGCTGGAACAGCAGCGGCAGGGGCGGGTTCCAGGTTTTCTCGTGGGTGTCGTAGCTGGGCACGAGCGCGATGGCGCCGGTGCGGCCGCGGATCCGGCAGACGATGGCGCTGAGGACGCCGGCGAGCTCGGGGCTGACCAGCAGCAGTCTTTCAGCGCCGGCCTTGGAC
>CAVUBD010000021.1:0-205802 GCA_963739615.1 uncultured Actinomycetes bacterium | reverse complement strand
CGGCCACCTCAGCCACGTCCAGGTCACGTGATACCAGGAGCTGGAGCAGGCTCTCGGTGGTGTCCAGCACCTGGACGGCGGTGGCCGGGTCGTTGACCGCCGGCGACAGCGCCCGCATGCCGATGTCGGCCAGCAGCCGGAACGCGAACAGCGGATCCTGGTCGAAGGTGCGCTCGGGCCCGGTCACCAGCCCGGCCAGGACCGCCGCGTCGGCCGCCTCGCCGCCGTGCA
Source organism: uncultured Actinomycetes bacterium (assembly GCA_963739615.1). Taxonomy (GTDB): domain Bacteria; phylum Actinomycetota; class Actinomycetes; order Streptosporangiales; family Streptosporangiaceae; genus Palsa-504. The sequence continues at coordinate 205,571 of CAVUBD010000021.1, read as the reverse complement.
GGTCGGCGACCGGGGCGCCCTGCTGCAGCGTGTCGCCCATGCCGGCCCGCAGCACGATCACCGCGCCGCCGGCGCCAGCGGCGAGCAGCCGGCCCAGGTCCAGTTGCTGCAAGATCGCCTGGCGGTGCGGCCATATGATCGCCCTGAGCTGCGGCGGCAGCGGGGCGGCCGGCTGCCGTTGCGCCGGGCATGGCCGGGGGTACAGGTCGTCGAGGATGCCGCGGCCCTGCCCGGCGATGGCGGCCAGGGTGGGCGCCAGCTGGATGGAGGCGAAGGCTTTCGTCTGCAGGGTCCGGATCAGGGCGAGGGCGGCGAGCACGGCCACTATCTCGGCGGCCGGCACGATCACCGACACTTTCTGCTGGTCGCCGATGACCAGGGCGGTGGTGACCGAGAACACGAACACCCCGACGGCGAAGGCGAAGGTCCGCCAGATGATCGGGTCGTCGCGGAACAGGGTCAGCCGGGGCGACAGGCTGGTGAAGGCCCACTGCACGACCAGGAACAGCAGCGAGTAGATGATGGTCACCAGCCCCAGGACGCCGAAGCCGACGCCGACCAGCACGTCGGTCACCCGGCTGCTGGCCACCGTGGCGCCGGTGGTGATCCGGGGCAGCAGCAGGCCGAGCCCGAGCCCGGCCAGCACGCATAGCAACTGGACCAGGCCGGCCCGAAGCCGGCGCCGGGGCCGGGCGAACCGCCCGAGCGGGCGGTCAGTCAGCGGCTGCATCACCGCGTCCGGACGATGCCGCGCGGGAACCCCGCTCGGCGGCGCCTTCCGGCCCTGAACAGTATCTGATCTGCGGTCATCAGTAACTTCCCCTCCCCTGAGCCGGCTGGCGGCGGATGAGGCGGCGTTCGGGTATCTCGGCCAGCCCGGCCGGGGCAGCGGCGCCCGGCGGCGGGGTGAGCCGGGGACCGTAGCGGCTGGCCAGCGGGTCGGCGCTCAGCCCGTGGGCCAGGACGCTGAGCAGCACGGTGAAGGCGATCACGGTGAGTGCGGGTCTGGCCGCCGGCTCGCCCAGGTCCTCCAGCGCGAGCAGCCCGAAGACGACCGAGGCCAGGCCACGCGGGCCGAACCAGCCTATGAACAGCACGGCGGGTCGGCCGAGCCGGGCCCCGGCCAGCGCGACCGCTACCGGCAGCATCCGGATCACCGTCAGGCTGAGCACCGCATACAGCACCGTCTGCCAGGTCAGGTCCTTCAGGGCCGGCACCACCGCGACCACCCCGAACATCAGCCAGACCAGCAGCGACAGCATGGCGCCGGTTTCTTCGACGAAGGGAACCAGCTTCGCCGCCGTGCCGCCCGCGGCGGCGAAGGCCAGGCCGCCGGTGAACGCGGCGATGAACCCGTTGCCGTGCAGCGCGACGGAGGTGGCGTAGACAGCGCCAGGCCCAGCACCGCGGCGCCGGCGAACCCCTCCGCCACCCAGCCGCGGCCACGGCACACCTTGACCAGCCAGCCGCCGCCACCGCCGACCGCCGCCCCGATCAGCAGGCCGAGCGCCAGTTCGGCCACCGCCTTCCCGGGCCCGGTGCTGTCGGCGTGCTCGGCGGTGGCCGCGCCGGCGATGGCGACCAGCACGACCGGGGTGGCGATCCCGTCGTTGAGCCCGCTCTCGACGTTGAGCAGCCGCCGGATCCTGACCGGGACCGCCGGGTTGACCATCACGCCGGCGCCGAGGGCGGCATCGGTCGGCGCCAGTGCCGCGCCGATGAGCAGGGCGAACCAGATGTCGCTCACCCCGGGCACGATGAACGCGGCCACCGTGCCCAGGCCGATGGCCAGCGGCAGCCCGATGCCCAGCAGCCGCAGGCACAACCCCAGGTCCCCCCGCAGCTGATGCAGCCCGACCCGGGACGCGTCGGAGAACAGCACCAGCGCCAAAGTGGCCTCGGTCAGTACCTTCACCACTTCGCTGCCGGGCGTGATCCCCAGCGGCGCCAGCGGGCCATGGGTCAGCAGCACGCCCGCGACGGTGAACACGATCGGCGCGGTCACGTCGAAGCGTTCCAGCCGCGCCGACAACGTGCCCCACGCGAACACCAGCCCGGCGATGATCGCCAGATCCGCGGCCGTCACCGTGTCACCTCCGGCCGGCTGCTACCGCGATGGCCTATTGGCGGGCCATATGCATGCGCAGTTCGGCTTCGGGGTCGTGGATGAGCTCTCCGCTGACGTCGACGGTCACGCTGTGGATGGTGCCGGTGAACTTGAACGGGCTAGGGTAGTCGTCGGTGATCGCCGAGCCGGGGTTGGCTCCGCAGGTGAGCGCACCGGGATTGAGCATGAATGGCGTGGTGACGGGCGCCTCGGCGTTCCCGACCAGGGTGCCGTCCACGTAGAGCTGGAGCCTGCCGGGCGCACCCTTGCCGTGCTGCATGTCAGGCTTGCCGGTCGGCTCGAACTCGAACCTGAGCGCGTGCTTGCCGGCCTTGAGGTCGATGTCGGATTCCACCCCGTACACGGCCCGGCCCACGTAATTGTGGACGTAGCGAAGCTTGCCGTCCTTGACGAACAGCGAGTATCCGCCGGCCGCCGTGCCCTGGCACAGCAGCACCCCCTCGGCCCCCTCCGCCGGGATCTCGACGTCCGCCGTGATGCTGTGCGGGCGGTTCAGCACCCGGGGCGCCGCGAAGAAGGGGACCGATTGCGTACCCTGCCGGTAGGTGTAGCGGTCACGGGGCACCGCCACCAGCGGCTTCTCGACGATCATGCGGGCCAGGCCGCTGCCGTCGACCGGCATCACGTTGTACTTTCCGGCCTCCACGTACCACGTCCCGATCATCGCGATCAGCCGGTCGCGATGATCGGCGGCCACGTCGTGGGTCTCGGCGAAGTCCTCCGCCACGTGGTAAAGCTCCCACCCGGTGGCGTCCAGCTCCGACAGGGTCTCGGCGGAGATCGGCTGGCCGAAGCCCACGCCCGCCTCGGCGAACGACGGGCCCGGCCACGGGCAGACGGCCCGCCAGCCGTCGTGGTAGATCGCCCGGTGGCCCAGCATCTCGAAGTACTGCGTGTGGTGACGGGTCTCGGCCGCGGCGTCATCGAGGGTGTGGGCGAAGCTGACCCCGTGCAGGGGGGACTGGGTGACGCCGCGGATCGCTTTGGGCGGCTCGATGCCCAGCAGGTCCAGCACCGTGGGCACCATGTCGATGATGTGCGCGTACTGGGTGCGGACCTCGCCCCGGGCCGTGATCCGCCGCGGCCAGGACACGATGAACGGGTCGCTGGCACCGCCCCGGTAGGTCTCCCGCTTCCACCGGCGGAACGGCGTGTTCCCGGCAAAGGTCCAGCCCCACGGGTAGTGGTTGAAATGCTTGGGGCCGCCGATCTCATCGATCAGCGCCAGGCTTTCCTCGATCGGCTCCTGGGCGTTGTTGAAGAACTGCGCCTCATTCGTGGTCCCGGTCGGGCCGCCCTCGGCGCTGGCGCCGTTGTCGGAGATCACCATGACCAGCGTGTTGTCCAGCTCCCCGAGCTGGCGCAGGAACTCCATCAGCCGCCCGACCTGGTGATCGGTGTGGGACAGGAAACCCGCGAAGACCTCCATCATCCGGGCAGCGAGCCGCCGGGCGGCCGGGGACAGCGACGCCCAGTCCGGCACGTCCGGATCGTGCCGCGACAGCTGCGCGTCGGCCGGGACGATGCCGAGTTCCTTCTGCCGGGCGAACACCTGCTCCCGGTAGGCGTCCCAGCCCTCGTCGAACTGGCCCGCGTACCGGTCCGCCCATTCCTTCGGCGCGTGGTGCGGGGCGTGCGTGGCGCCGAAGCACAGGTGCAGGTAGAACGGCTTGGCCGGGTCGACCTGCCGGACGTCGGCGATGAACTCCATCGCCTTATCCACCAGGTCCTCGCTGAGGTGGTACCCCTGTTCGGGCGTGCGCGGCGGCTCCACCTGATGGTTGTCATACACCAGGTCCGGATACCACTGGCTGGTATCCCCGCCCAGGAACCCGTAGTAGCGCTGGAAGCCGCGGCCCAGCGGCCACCGGTCATAGGGGCCCGCGGCGGTCTCCTGGTTGCTCGGCGTCAGGTGGTACTTCCCCACCATGAGCGTGCTGTACCCGTGCTCCAGCAGCATCTCGGACAAGAAGCCGTTCTCGAACGGGACCACGCCGTTGTACCCCGGATAACCGGTCGCGAACTCCGTGATGCAGGCCATCGCGTTGCTGTGATGGTTCCGGCCCGTCAGGATGCACGACCGGCTCGGCGAGCACAGCGCGGTCGTGTGCATGTTGTTGTATCGCAGGCCGTCGGCCGCGAGCGCGTCGAAGTTAGGCGTCTTTATCGGGCTGCCATAACAGCCCAGCTGCCCGAACCCGGTGTCGTCCAGGACGATGAACAGCACGTTAGGCGCGCCCTCGCGGGCCCGTACCGGGGCCGGCCAGGCCGGCGTGGACTCATCCGCGGTCCGCCCGATCACGCCAGGGAACGCAGCACCCGGCTCATACTCGACAACAGCCACTCGGACCCCTCCGATACTTACGATGGCACACCCGTGGTCACATTCACGATGGCGTACCTGTAGCTGCGGTGCTTCACCCTCAGCGGGTGAAAGCCAGCGGGGGTGGCTGCTCCCGGGCTGAGGCTCACACGCCGGGTGATGGGGACGCGGCGGGACAGCGCCTGGTGGCCAGCCCCTGGTCTTGCATGGCGCGCACGCGAATGGCGGTGCGGCGGGAGTTCTCGTCTGTGCACGGTGAGGGAGGCGCGGGGGCGTGGTCATCCCCGGCCCGCAGCACCATCCCATGGGGGTGGTGCGCCGCGCTCACCGCGCCCTCATGGTCGTGGTAATGCACACGGCGCGCGCATTGACCGGAAACGAACACCCGCGGCGGTAAGCGTGGATGACGACTCGCGGAGAGCCCACTTGCCCCAGTCCTCAAGCCCGGATAAGTACGGGAAGAAATCGCCGTTTCGGCCGGCGAAGCAGCAGCCGCTGCTCACGCGGGTGGTCCCGGTGGCGGGAGATCTGCCCGGCTACCGGGTCCCGAGTGCGCGCCGCGACCTGGTGGCCGGCGTGACGGTGGCAGCGCTGGCTGTGCCCTCCGCGATGGCCTATGCCGAGCTCGCCGGGCTTTCGCCGGTGAACGGCCTGTATGCGCTGCTACTGCCGTCCGTCGCCTACGTGCTGCTGGGCTCGTCGAGACAGCTGATCATCGGCCCGGAGGGCTCGGTGTCAACCCTTGTCGCCGCGGCGATCTTGCCGCTGGCCGCTCCAGCGACCGGTGATGCCGCAGGGCTGGCCGCGATGCTCGCGCTGCTTGTCGCGATCTGCTTCGCGGCGGCGTGGATGCTGCGCCTGGGGTGGATCGCCGACTACCTGTCACGGCCCGTGCTCATCGGCTATATCCACGGGGTCGCCGTGGTCCTTATCATCGGCCAGCTGGGGCAAGCTCCTGGGCTTGTCGATCAGCGCCAGTGACCCGCTGCCCCAGCTGTGGGAGGTGATCCGCGAGCTCGGCAACACCAGCGGCATCACCGTCGCGGTCGCCGCGGTCGCGCTGGCCGTTTTGCTCCTGCTCCACTACGTCATGCCCCGGTTGCCGGCGGCGCTGCTGGTCGTGGTCGCCGCGATCGGGGTCTCGTGGGCGCTGGACCTGCAGGCCCATGGCGTCGCCGTCGTCGGCGCGATTCCCTCGGGACTGCCGAGTTTCGGCGTGCCTTGGCCAGCTGGGCCGATATCGGGCACCTGGCCCCTGCGGCGCTGGGCATCTTCTTTGTCTCGTTCGCGGACGAGATCTTGACCGCGCGCTCCTTCGCGGGCAAGCACAACCAGAGCGTGCGAGTCCCGCAGGAGCTGCTGGCGATGGGTGCCGCGAACGCCGCGGCCGGCTTCACGCAGGGTTTCTCGCCCGGCGCTAGCGGCTCGCGCACGGCCGTGAACGACGACATGGGCGCTCGCAGCCAGATCGCTGGCCTCATCGCGGCCGCCACCGTCGCGGTGATCGTCCTTTTCCTCACCAAGCCGGTCCAGTACCTGCCCAAGGCTGTCCTCGGCGCGGTGATCGTCACCGCCGCGATCGGGCTCATCGACCCGCAGGCCTGGCGCGCACTCGCCGCCGTCGACCATGTCGAGGTCGCGATCGCAGCCGTGACCACCGGGTGCGTCATCGCGTTCGGCGTGCTCCAGGCCCTGATCGTCGCGGTCGGGCTGTCGCTGATCGACACGGTGCGGCGCAGCGCCAGCCCTCACGATGCGGTGCTCGGCTGGGTCGAGCGGCTGGGCCGCTACGCCGACGTCTCACTCCACCGCCAGGCGCGAGTGACGCCGGGTGTGGTTGTCTGCCCGTCTCTTTTTCGCCAACGCCCGTTACTTCAAGGCCCGCGTGCACGAGGCGATCCGCGCGGCACCCACGCCCGTGTCCTGGCTCGTGTTCGACGCCGAGGCCGTCACCTATACCGACTCGACCGGGCTCGAGGCCATTATCGCGCTGGTCAAGGACCTCCGCCAGGAGGGAATCACCCTCGTTGTCGCGCGGCTCGCGACACGAATGCAGGACCAGTTCCAGCTCGCCGAAGTGACCAAGACGATCGGCGCCGGGAACTTCTACCCCTCGGTACATGCGGCCGTGGACCGGTTCACCCACACCGAAGCAGGTGCGACGTGACCGGCGGCGCGACTGCCTGAAATATCGTGTCATGGTGACGAGGCGGAACCGCGTCGGCGAGCGCCGCTGGCTGATGATTGCAGCTGTCTTGCTGGCCGGGGCGCTGAGGATAACCCTGCCTGCGCAGCTCAGGCTGAACGACGCCCGCCCAGTGGTCTTTGGGGTCCTGCTCGGGCTGAGCATAGCGCTCATCGCGGCCGACCCTGGGCGGATCGACCGGCAGGGGACCTGGCTGCGCGTGCTGACCGCGCTGCCCATCGTGCTGATCACGATCGCCAACGGGGCGGCGATGGTGCGGCTGGTGTACGGCATCTTGTTCACCGAGCCTTTCACCCAGCAGGCGCGCACGCTGCTGGCAGCCGGCGGGGTCATCTGGCTGACGAACGTGATCGCATTCGCGCTGTGGTACTGGGATCTCGATCGCGGCGGCGCGGCCGCCCGCGCGCTCGGGTCCGCTGCCGGACCAGCGTTCCTGTTCCCGGAGATGTCAAACCCGGAGCATGTCCGTGCGGGCTGGTACCCCGCCTTCGTGGACTACCTGCACCTTTCCTTCAATGCCGCGATGGCGTTCAGCACCACGGACGTCTCGGCGATCAAGCCGTGGGCAAAGCTCATGATGATGGCCGAGGAAGCAACCTCGGTTATCGTCGGGATCCTCGTGGTCGCCCGGGCCGTGAACATCCTGAAGTAGCACCAGCCGCTCCGCTGGAATCACCCGCGCAAGGGCGACGACGCCCCGAGACAGCTCCCGCAAACCCCCCGGACGGTTTGCCGTGATCCGTGCGTACGGTCGGGCTGGCGACCTGCCGACCGGCCCCGAATGTCGGGACCTCTGGCCCTAAGTGCGCACTTCACGTGGGGTGAGGGTGAAAGGTGAGGCCCGGGCCCGCGTCCGGTGTTTGCCCCGCTCCGCTCGCCTGGACGGCGCGCAGAAAGGTTGAGCACAGGCGACAGGGGACCCGGCGATTCTGGCATAGGAGGTCATCATGACTTCGGCAACAATGAAGCGGAGCAGCGGCACGGGCGGGCGCCATGCGGAAGGCCGCGGCGGCGGGCTGGTCCTGTTCGCGTCCGTCCTGCTGCTCGTGGCCGGGTTCTTCAACATGATCTACGGCATCGCCGCGATCGCCAACTCGCACGTCTTTGTCGCCAACGCGCACTACGTGATCGGCGACCTGCGCGCCTGGGGGTGGATCACGCTCATCATCGCTGTCCTGCAGCTGGTCGCGGCGGGCGGGGTCCTGGCGGGCAACCAGCTGGCACGCTGGTTCGCGGTGGCCGTGGTCGGGATCAACGCCATCGACATGATGTTCTTCATCCCGGCCTACCCGTTCTGGGCGCTGGTCATCATCGCCGTGGACGTGGTCGCGCTCTGGGGGCTGTGCGCCTACGGCAGCCGCGAGAACCTCGAAGCCCTCTAGCACCGCAGTGCCCGGACCGGCCGCGACCGGAACGGGGGTCTGCCCCGAGGAGGAACCGGGAGCCCGGTACGGGCCCGGTGAGCAGTGATGGAACATGTTCCATCCTTCGCCGGCCCACGCCGGGTTTTCCCAGTCCTGCCAGGGTCTCTGATTCACCGGTCACTCCACGATGACACTTATGTCCCGGCCTGCGCCCTGCCCGGGCAGCGGCATGCCCAGAAAGAACTCCCCGTCACCTTGCCCGCCGTCAGCAAGCGGGATCCTGCGAGCAGGGCGGTCGGCTCATCGCCGCGGCGTGGCAGCGGAGGGCAGGGGATCGCCTAGTTCATACTCGGCGACGATGGTTCCGCCACCGCGCCGGTCGTCCATGATCACCGCCCCGGCGGCGGCCAGGGCGGCGCAGGACGCCCGGTAGTGGTGGCCGCACAGCAGCAGATCAACCGAGTGCGGCCGGGCAGAGGCGGGCGGGATGAGAACCCGCACCACCGGCCGGGCCGGGCAGCAGCAGGCCCGATCACCCAGATCGGGCCGCCTGGACCAGGCAGCCCCGTCCTCGGGGGCCGTTCCGGCGCCCTGGCCGTCCGGGGACCTCCCGGCCTTCTTGGCGCTGAGGCGCGGAAACCTCATCCTCATCCAGCCAGCATCAGTCCCCTGCGAGCCGTCCACCAGGGACTTAGCATCTGTTCCGGCCAGGACCTTCGGCCCTATACACCCGGGCAGGCCGCCATGCCATCGTGGCCGGAACGCAGCAGCGGATAGTGGCGGCAGATGGCCGGCGACGATGACCCCAGGCGAGAACACGACGACGGCCGATAGCGGCGCCGGGATCGAGATCGCGGGCATGCCAGCGGAGCTGGATCTCACCAGCAGCGAGGGCGTGGTCGCCCAGGGCTGCGCAGCCATCGCCCGCCTGGCCCGGCTGGTGCTGCTCGACCTGGCCGGCCTGTCCTTCTGCGACGCCCGCGGGCTCAGCGCCCTCGTCCGGATCGCCAACCACGCCGACGCGGCCGGGTGCGGTTTCGGCCTCATCGCGCCACGGCCACCGGTCGCGAAGATACTGCGGATCAGCGGCCTGGACAGCCGGATGCCGGTGTTCGCCACCATCGACGACGCCCGGGCGCTCCGTACAGTTACAGCCAGCGTCTAGGCAGCCGGGATACTGCGTGCCTGCACCAAACAGAACTACGAAGACGCATTTGCGGCCCGTCCGCGAGCAACTGGGGACACGTCCGCTCCAGTCCATCACCAAATCCGACGTCGAAGACCTTGTGGACCGGATGCTGACGGAACGCCGCAGGCGAGGGGAAAGCCGGGAACAGACCTGGCCGGTCGTTCGGCATGGCTGACGCTGGGCCGGTTTCAGCGCCGCACTGGAGGCGGCCGTCCTAGACGAGTAGCGCTTGGCGGTTCGGTCCTCGCCATTCCGCGTAGGTTCCGGATCATGCTGCGGGCGGCACCTGATCCCTCGCTGGCAAATGGGTAAGCCCGGCCCAGTGTGCGGACCTTCGTCCCTAGCGGGAACGCGGTGCCTGCTTGCTATCGTCCGTGATAATGGACATCTCTGCTCCAGACCCCGGCAGCGGCAAGAACTACCGCCCGAGGTGAGTTCAGTGAGAAGTCCTGTCAGTCCTGGCACCGGTACCGGGCCGGCCGCCCGTCCGGCCGCCGTCTCCGCGTCGCGTCCGGACGACCGCCGTGACCCGTGGCTGGGCACCGTGCCCGATCGCGCCAATACGCTCCCGCCTGCCGGGCAGCCCGGCCGCGGCCGGGCGGCGGGCATGGCCAGGCGGGAACTGCACCGGCACGTCGAGATCGGCGACGATGAGCGCACGGTCGCCACCGTCGAGGTCACCTCCCAAGGACCTGGCGGAACCGCCTGGGCGTCGCTGCGCGCCGAGTCCGGGCACATCGCCCCTGGCCGCCGCGCGAGCCTGGTCGATGCCGTGCTGGACCTGCCCGAAGTGCAGGAAAGCGCACGCCTGAAGGTGGTGTTCCCCCTCGGCGACACCGAGACACTGCAGCGACTCCAGGAACGCTGCCCGGACGTCCGCACCCACCCGGCCGGAGCCAGCGCGATCACGGATGCGAACCTCCCCGTCCGGCGGTCCCGCTGCTCACCGGGCAGACCACCGAGAACGTTACTTAACGCTGAGGCAAACGGCTGGAAGGCAAGGCTCACCAGGCACTGTCCAACTCGGCTGGACATTTTCGCCGCGCAGTTGACAGCGGCCACGGACACCACGAGACCCCTGATGTCCCTTGACACGCAGCGCCTACGTGTATTGTCTGGTGGTAACAAATATGCTGCTCCAGACCCCGGCGGCGCAGGAATCACTGGCCTGGCGGTGAGTTGAGGTGAGTAGTCCTGGTAACCCTGACGCCGCGGCCGGTACGGGACCCGGTGTCCGTCCGGCCGCCGTCCCCGCGCCGAGTCTGCATAATCGCCGTGACCCGTGGCTGCGCATGGGGCCTGCAGTCGGTATGACATTCCCGCTGGCCGGTCAGCCCGGCCACGGCAGGACGGCATTCGTGCGGCGCCAGCCGGTTCGCATCGTGGACGGCCGCGCCGAAGGCGGCTACACCGGAGTGTTCGAGGTCATCTGCCCCGGCTGCGGCGATAATCCGTACGTGGATTACTCCGAGATCCCGCCGCGGCTTCAGTGGCTTCGCGGGCCGCGCACCCTGCAGGCGGCCCTGGAGGCCTATGACAAGCACCTCGGCCCGCTTCCCGGCCCGAATGGCGACAGCGCCGAGTTCCTCGCGGGCATGGATGCGGTGCCCAGAGTGACGTTACGCACAGTAGCAGGATGATTGGGCGCAGGGGCCTCGGGCGTGGACCGGTTCGTGGACCGTGTTGCCCGATAATCCCAGCGCCGTGAGCGCCGTCGATGCAATGGCCCGTGCTATCAGTGCAGCTAGCACGTGCGAAGCATAGGAGCATGCCTCTCGTAATGCGTAGGTCATCGGTTCGATTCCGATAGGCGGCTCCCAGCTCAGAGCCCTTTCCGATCTTGGAAGCGGCTTTCTTGCTAACGGGTTTGCTAACAGGCCGCGTTGACCGCCTCGGCGAAAAATGGGCTCTTCGAAGTTAACCGGGATCGGGTTTCTGCCCTGTTACTGTGCGTGTTCTTCTAGTGGTTGCGGTGCGTGATGGGCGCCGTTTGCCGCGGGTGCAGGCGATGCGGACGCGCCGGCGCTGGTTTGCGGGGTTACGGAAGCCGTAGGCGAGGCGGGCCTCGAGTTTGGCGAGCCGGTTGAGGCTCTCGGAGGTGGCGTTCGATTGAGTCGTCGACTACACGTGAACCGATAGGTCAGGCAGCTCCGAGGCGGGTGCGTGTGGTTCACGCGTTCCATCCGTGGTTCGGGCGGGACCTGGAGTTCGTGAAGCGGCGCCGGAACTGGCGGGCGGACCGGGTGTATGTGTTCGATGATGCCGGGGAGCTGGTCAGCCTGCCGGTGGAGTGGACTGATCTGGCGCCGGCGGATCCGTTCGTGGTGGTCGCGGCGGGCCGGGCGCCGTTCCGGACGGCGGATCTGCTGAAGCTGGCTGATGAGGTTGCCCGGCTGCGTTCCGGTGCGGCCGGTGTCCAGGAGATTCTGCCGTGAATGTCCATGGGATCCTGTCGCATGCCCGTGGCGGCGTAACACAGATCACCGGGTTTCCCGGACTTGTTAGTGCGTATGTGCGGGTAGTTGCCGTGTCGGCATGCCAGCAGGCTATCCGGGCTGTTACCCTTGGCGGCAGAATTACATGGGCGAAATTCAGATGCGGGAGGCGCCATGGCAGGCCGGGATCAGAGCAAGGAAGCCTCGCTGGCGGCGTCACGGACGCTGAACCCGCATCCGGAAGGGGTCACCGATCCGGCTTTCACCTCCGGTGCCTTCTTCGATCCCGCCGACCTGGTCCAGGTCAAGTACGAGATGGTGCGCGCGGTCGAGGCAGGCGGGCTGGGCGCGGGCGCCGCGGCCTCGGCGTTCGGCATGGCCCGGCAGAGCTACTACAACGCCCGGAAGGCGCTTGCCGAGCACGGCCTGGCCGGCCTGCTCCCGGCCCGGCCAGGTCCCAAGGGCGGGCACAAGCTGACCGCGGAGGTGGTGGACTTCCTGGAACAGCAGGCGGCCGCGGATCCCGCGCCGTCCTCGGCGCAGCTGGCCGCAGCCGTCGCGGACCAGTTCGGCGTCACCGTGCACAAGCGGTCGGTCGAGCGCGCGCTCGCCGCTCGGCGCGCCGCCGGGAACCAGCAGCAGGAGGCGGCCAAAAGCCGCTAGCGTCCCGTCCGCAGGGCAGGACGCGGACGCGGCTGCGCTCGCCTACGAGCAGCTGCGCGGCATCGCCGCCGGCGGGCTCGGCGGCGGCTGGCGGTACGGGGCAGCGGTGCTGGCCGCCTCGGGGATGGCGGCCTGGATGGCCACCGCGGCCACGTGGGCCCCCCATCGCCCGCCCGCAGACAGCCGCGACGGCACGGCAGCGCAAGCGCAGGCCGAACGGTCCCCGTCCGCCCTCGACCAGTCCCTGTCCGCCATTTCGGCGGAAGGAGGCAGAAACCCCGGTTCGGCCTGCCCGCCGCTGCCGCCCGCCGTGACCAGCCAGCTCATCGCGGTGATGGCTCAGCTGACGCTCCACCATGCCCGTGCCCGGGCGCGCGCCACGTCCCCCGTTCCCGCCCCCGATTCCCGACAGGAGCCCATCCCGCCATGAGCAGTGACAGCGTGTCCAAGGTGACGGCCGCCCGGCTGTCCCGTGACGCCTACCTCTATATCCGGCAGTCGACCCTCTACCAGGTCATCAACAATAGCGAGTCCACCGCGCGGCAGTACGACCTGCGGGGCCGGGCGCTCACGCTGGGCTGGCCGGCCGAGCGCATCCACGTCATCGACATCGACCAGGGCCATTCGGGGGCCTCAGCCGCCGACCGGGAAGGGTTCCGGCACCTGGTCGCCGAGGTGTCGCTCGGGCGTGCCGGGATCGTGCTCGGCCTGGAATGCTCCCGGCTGGCCCGCGACTCGGCCGACTGGCAGCAGCTCATCAAGATCTGCGCCCACAATGACACCCTGATCTGCGACGAGGACGGCCTGTATGACCCGGCCAGCTTCAACGACAGACTCCTGCTGGGGCTCAAGGGGACCCTGGCCGAAAGCGAACTGCATTTCCTGCGGGCACGCATGCAAGGAGGCCTGCTGGCCAAGGCCCGCCGCGGCGAGCTGAAACTCCGCCTGCCGGCCGGCCTGGCCTACGACGCCGCCGGCATCATCATGCTCGACCCCGACACCGAAGTCCGCGGCGCAGTGCAGCTGCTGCTGGACACCTTCACCGCCGCCGGCTCGGCCCGCGCCGTCGTGGCGGCCTTCAACAAGGCGAGCCTGACCTTCCCCGGCCGCCACCAAGGCGGCCCGCACGCCGGCGAGCTGTATTTCAAGCCGCTCACCCACGACACCGTGCTCGACGTCCTGCACAATCCCGCCTACGCCGGCGCCTACGTCTACGGACGCAGCAAGACCAGCACCGACCTGGACGGGCACGTCCACAGCCACCTCAAGCCGGTGAGCGACTGGACCGTGTGCATCCGCGATCACCATCCCGGTTACCTGACCTGGGCACAGTACGAGCGCAACCAGGCCGTGCTGTCCGCCAACGCCGCATCCCGCGGCGAGGACCGCACCGCGGGGCCGGCCCGCGAAGGATCCGCGCTGCTCCAGGGCATGGTCATCTGCGGCCGCTGCGGCCGGCGCATGAGCGTCGGCTACCACACCCTCGCCGACCGCACCCGCGTCCCGGCCTACCACTGCCAGCGCGCCAGCATCCGCAACGCCCGCCCCGCCTGCCAGGCCATCGCCGGCACCAGCATCGACGCCGCGATCTCCGCGCTGATCTGCGACACCCTCACCCCGCTCGCGCTGCAGAACGCCCTGACCGTCACCGCCGAACTAGCCGCCGACGCCCGCAAGGCCGACACCGTCCGCGCCGCCCACGTGCAGCGCGCCCAGAACGCCGCCGACGCCGCGCAACGCCGGTACCTGGCCGTCGACCCCGCCAACCGGCTGGTGGCCGACACCCTGGAAGCCGACTGGAACACCCGCCTGCGCGAACTCGCCCAAGCCCGCGACGACTACGCCCGCGCGCGCGACACCGACGTCGCGCTCGACGAGGAGCAGCAAGCCCGCGTCCTCGCCCTGGCCGGCGATTTCCCGGCCCTGTGGAACGACCCGGCCACCCCCATGCGGGAACGCAAGCGCCTGCTCCGCCTGCTGATCACCGACGTCACCCTGACCCGCGACAGCGACGGCGCCACCTGCTGCCAGGTCCGCTTCACCGGCGGCCAGCACCACGCCCTCACCCTCCCGCGGCCGCTCACCGCCACCGAGCAGCACACCACCGCCCCCGCCACCGTCGAGCTGATCGACCAGCTCCTCAACGACCACCCCTTCGACCAGATCAGCGAGATCCTGAACGGCCGCGGGATCACCGGCGGGTGGGGACGGGCCTTCACCGTGCAGAACCTGGCCGCGCTCTGCCGCGCACGCGGCCTGGGCACGCACGCCAGCCGCCTGCTCGCCGCAGGCATGCTCACCGCCGGCCAGATCGCCGCTGACTTCAAGGTGACCCCGCAGACCATCGGCAAGTGGCACCGGCGCGGCCTGATCACCGCCCGGCGCACCGACGGACGCGGAGAATGCCTGTTCCACCCCGGCCAGCACCCCCCCGGACCCGCTGACAAGACCGCCGCCCGCCGGCCCGAAGGCACCCGGCACCTGCTCACCAGCCGGCAACTGGCAGCCAGGCTCGGCGTCACCTCCAGCACCATCCTGCGCTGGACCCAGCTCGGCCTGCTCACCATCGCCGCCACCGACAACCGCGGCTTCAGCCTCTACCAGCCCGGCCAGCCCCGCCCGACCCGTGACCAGATCACCACCGCGTGCCGCCCGCCAGGCACCGGCGACGCCATCACCGGCGGGCAGCTCGCCGCCCGGCACGGCGTCAGCCGCTCCGCTGTCTACAAATGGCACCAGCTCGGACTCATCCGCTCCCTCGGCACCGACGGCACCGGCCGGAACCTCTACCACCCCGGCCAGCAGGCACCCAGCCCCGGACAGATCCGCGCCGCCCGCGGCCACGCCGCCGCAAAATGTCAGACCTCCGTGCCATCATCAGTTCCAGAAGGCACAAAACCCCCGATCGCCACACCCGGAACCGGATCATCAACATGAGGTGCAGTGTGAAGCCAGCTCGTTCGTGACGCCGGTCAGGACGGCGCAGACGATCTGGTCTTCCCACCGGGAGATGGTCCTGGCGAGGCTGAGCAGCTCGGGGATGTCGTCGTTGCAGGCGCACCAGTCGTAGAAGGCGAAGAGCCGGTCCCGGACGTTGCGCTCGCACGGGACGCGAGCCGGTGACGCGGGCGCGCAGGTTCAGCGCGTGGCGGAGTTTCTCCTTGCCGATCCAGGCGGCGGCGATCTCCTGCCCGGCCGTGTCCGCCTGCAGGGTGCTGATGATCTTGGCGAACTGGGCGCGGTGACAGGTGCTCCAGGTTGCGCACCAGCAGGTTCTTGATGCCGTACTCGGGGTCGCCGGACCGGCCGCGCCGCCGGTACTTGCCGCGGACCACCCGGCGGCGCACGTCACCGGTCATCTTCACGGCCAGGTGGACGACGTGGAACAAGTCGACGGCGATCTGCGCGCCGGGCAGCATCCGGCGTACCGCGCAGGCATAGATGGAGCACATGTCGATCGCGACCACCCGGATCGCGTCCCGCCAGGCGGGGGTGGCCTGGGCCAGCCAGTACGCGGCGTCATCGGCGGTGCGGCCCTCCACCTGGCCCAGCAGCCCCTGGTCCCCGGACAGGTCGAAGAAGCAGGTGTGCCACCGGTCCGCGAGCAGCAGGTATTCCCCGGTCTGCTCATCGGTGCGCCACCGGGGCCGGCCGCGGCGGTGCTCATCGATGCCCAGGTGCGCCACCGGCCCCGGGGCTTGATCCAGCACCGGGTCCGCCGCGGCGGCGAACGCCTCATGCGCCACCGGCCACGAGACTCCCGCGTGCCGGGCCGCCTCCGCCGGCGTGATCCCCCGCCCGGCGACCTCGGTCCCGGCCTGCTCCCGCAGCCGCCGCGTCAGCCGGCACCGCGGCGGCACCTGCGGCACCCGCTCGGTGAACGTCTTGCGATCACAGCCCGGCGCCTCGCATTTCCAGCGGCACTTGACCCACCACACCGCCACCGGGTCACCGCCCCGGCGGACATCCCGCGGCCGGGCCAGCACGGTGTCATGCCGGCGGGCCGAGACCGTCCCGCAGTCCGGGCACGCCGCCGCGGCCGGATGACCGGTGACCGCCCATACCTCCAGCGTGCCGTCCGGCCCGGCCTGCGCATCGGTGACCTGCAGGCCCTCCACGCCGAACAGCACAGACGCCGTATCCTGGAACACGATGCCCGCGGCTTTCTGATGATCTCGGATCCTGTGGTAAGGCCCAAGATCGTAAAAGCCGCGGGCTCCTGCATCATGGCGGCACGCCGCACGCAGGTCAGATAACCCGGATCAGGTGCCCGGCACGTTCAGCGCCATCCTTAGGTCACTCAGAGTCATCGAGCAGCAACGACATCCCGGTTAACTTCGAAGGCCCGAAAAATGTCCGCGGCGGCGGCCTCAGCGGAGCGGATCACATGGGCGTAGACGCGGAGGGTGATGGCCGGGTCGGCGTGGCCCAGGCGAGCCGCGACCACATGAACCGGGACGCCGGAAAGGTAGTGGCGTGCAGGTGCCGCAGGTCGTGCAGCCGGGCGTGGGGTAGCTGCTTGTTGGCGCGGATGAGCTTGGTCACCAGGGACGTGACGGTATCGGGGTAGATGGGCTCGCCCCATCCGGTGGTGAATACGTGCCCGTCCCTGGTTCCGCGCCAGGAGTCGCCTGCCTTCAGTTGCTCCGCTGCCTGGTCGGCCTTCCGCTGGCGGAGGACGGCCACGGTCTCGTCATCGATGGAAACGACCCGCGTCCGGCCACTCTTGGTCGTCCCGTTGATCCGCTCGCCCGCGATCACGGCTGTCGATCCGGTGATGATGATCTTCTTGCCGTCGAGGTCAATGTCCTTCCATCGCAGGTTGAGCAGCTCGCCGCGACGTGCCCCGGTGTACGCGGCGACGTGGAAGAAGGCGAACAGGCGGTGCTGCCGCGCAGTCGCCAGGAACGCGCGGAGCTGGGCGATGGTCCAGACGGTTCCGGGCTCTGGCGCTTGCGCCCGTGGCCGCTTGGCCCGCCCCACCGGGTTGCTGCCGATCAGCTCGTCCACGATGACGGCATCGCGAAACGCCTTCCTCAGCACCGCGTGCAGGTGGGTCACGGTCGCAACGGCGAGCGGCTGACCGTCACGGCCTCCGCCGGTCAGCAGGTCCCGGTAGAGCTTGGTGATGGTGGACGGCCGGACAGCCTGAATCGGCAGGTGCCCGATGCGCGGCACTGCGTAGAGCCGGATGCAGGCCCGGTAGTCAGCCAGGGTCCGCGGCTTGATCTCCATGGCGTGAGCGTCGATCCAGTCGTCCAGGTACGCCGCGACGGTGGTCCGGTTCCGGTCGATGTACTCGCCGTGCCGGGCCTTCACCCGGGCCTCGTCCCGGGCGGCCTTGACGTCCTCCTCAGTGGCGAAGCCGCCAACCCATCTAGGCTTGCTGACCCCGGTCTCGGGGTCCTTGACACGGATCACGTAGGACCAGGTGGTGCCCCGCTTCATGATGCCATCGCGGAGCCGAGGCGTGTTCTTGCGGTTGGTTGCTGGCATCAGGCGGCGGTCCTTTCGGCGAGCAGCCTGGAGACGTACTCCTCCAAGGCGGTGACGGGGATACGTCGTGACCCGTCGATGCGGATCGAGGCGATGGCGCCGCTGGCCAGCAACTCGTAGAGCTTGCTGCGCGAGATGGCGAGTGCCTCGGCCGCCTCGGGCACGGTCATCAGGAGCCGGGGCACGGCGCACCTCCCGTCAGCGCCAGCAGGTCGGTGAGCGGGTGTCCGCGTCCGGCGTAGTGCCAGTTGGTGAGGACGAGCGTGGTGTCGCTGTCCACATCCGGCTGGAGCCCAGCGGCGATGGCGTACTCGCGCTGGTGGGCGGCCCAGTCGGCGCGCAACGAGCCCAAGGTGACCGAGTAGGTGCGGCTCTTGCTGGAGAAGTGGCCGCGGAAGCTGAGCATGTGTGCCCAGGCGGCCAGCCGCAGGTCCTTGAGCTGGGGGAGCTTGCCGAGGCGCAGGCATGCGGCGATGTGGCGGCGGGCGTGATTGCGGACGGGCAGGTCGGCGAGCCGGTCGGCGGGTGTGATGCGGCGGTCGAGAGTACCGGTACATTCGGCGGCCTTGGTGGCGTACTTGGCCACGTAGCCAGCGACCTTGGTGTCGGTCACGTCGCCGTGGGCGGTGACTGGTCGGATGTCGAGCTGGCGGCCCCATACCAGGGTACGGGCGGGGAGCCCCGGTGCGGCGGGAGTGGTGACGCTGACGGCGCGAGCGGCCTGGCCGATGGCGGCGGTGAGCAGGCCGAGCGTGGCCCAGCCGGGCGGGGGCATGGTCGGCCCGGCGGGACCGTCGAGCCGGATGATGGCGTGGAAGTGGACGACGCCGCGCCGCTGGTATTCGGCCACTTTGGCGTAGGAGACCCGGAGCTGCGCGGCGAGGGCGTTGCCGGTGAGCCCGGCGGCGGGCGAGGGTGCGCCGCAGGGTGATGGTGAAGCGGCGCCACAGTTCCGGGGCGCAGGCGTTGAACAGGACCGCCCCGGTGTAGTCGTAGCAGTCCGGGCGCAGCGGCTCGCCGAGCCACTGGTCGTCCCGGTCGTGCTTGTCGCCGCAGGACAGGCCGATGCCGTGCGGGCAGGTCTTGCTCTTCCTGCGCGGTCGGCAGGCCAGAACCCGGCCGTCTTTCTCGCGGCGGGCGTGGACCGGGCCGAAACGACGGCGCGGTCAGCGTGACGAACACGCAGGGATAGTCGTCGACGGTGGCGGGGATGCCCTTGCCGCCGGTCAGCCCGGCCCGGATGGGCTGGTAGGTGTCGGCGCGGTAGACCTCGGCGCAGGGCGGGCAGCGGGAGGCGCGGCGGGTCTTGCAGGCGATGGGCAGGACGCCGCCGGGTTCGTGGACGGTGGTGTAGCGGTGGATCAGTTCGCCGGTGCCGCCGTCGATGTAGTCGGCGCGGCCGCGCAGCAGAACCGGTTGCAGGCACACTCCGGTGTGCCGGACGGGACCTGCGGGGACAGGGGTGGGCAAAGGCGGTACTCCTCTCGTCGGGGCGGACGAGCGGAGGCGTGCTCCAACCAGGCAGACGCGGGTCCGGTTCGCTGATCAGCGGTGCTGTGCCGCATGCTGGCCTGGTTAGGAGTGGCCTGCCGCTCAGGCGTGTCATGTAATGGCGTGTGCACCGTGACCGGGGTGTCCGGTATCTCCACCGACCCGGCATCTGCACGGTTATCCCTCGATGGGGCGGGGCCTTCGACGGCCCCACTATTACAGTACCCGATATACGTGACTAGTACACTAAGTACCAATATCGGTCTTGGCGGTCAGCCGCCTGGCGAGGTCATGCAGTTCGGTGCTGGGCGGGTTCTGCATGGTGAGCAGGTCGGACACGAGTTGGCGGACCAGGACGTGCCCGCGGACTAGTTCCGGGGTGATCTGCTCGGCCCGGAGCAGCGTACTGACGGCCTCATCGGCCTGGCGGCGCTGTGCGTACGCACGGGCCATCTCGATGAGCAGGCGGGCTTGCCGTTCGGCCGACAGCCCAGTGGTGTCCACCGCGGCGGCGGCACGCAGCGCGCGACCCGCGTCGCCCAGGTCGACGGCGATCGCGACCTCTTGCAGTCCCACATTGGCCGGGCCGAACTCGGTGTTGTAGTCGTTGCGTCCCTCGCCGAGCCGGCCGGCCATCTGCTTGGCCCGCTCGAGCTGGTCGTAGGCGGTATCGGGGTCGCCGATGCGGGCGGCGGTTACGGCGCGCTGCAAGGTCAGCCCACCCCACAGCGACATGGCCTGTGGATCACCGCCATCAGCCATCGGCTGCAACGCCCCCGCGGCTGTCCGGGCGGTCTCCTCGGCCTGATCGTAGTGGCGGGCGGAGATGAATACGAACACCAGCCGGAACGCCCCGGCGGCTACCAGCAGCGGGTTGCCCGCCCGCTCGGCGGCAGCCATCGCCCGGTCGGCAGCGATCCAGGCCGCCTCGGGCTCGCCGAGCTTGGCCAGCGCCGCCGAGCAGGCCTGGTAGGTCGCGGCCATCAGCTCGAACATCTCGGCCCGCCGGGCTCCAGGCACCGCCCGTGCGGCAGTCTCCAGGTCCGGGACCAGGCTGCCCAGCAGGTCAGCCAGGTCGGCATATCGCCCGGCATGGGCCAGGTCCCACGCCTGACGCGATCTGGTGCGCAGCGCGCCGACCGCGGGCGCGCGCTGGCCGTCCAGCATGGCGCGCAGCGCGTAAGCCCCTGACAGCACCAGGCGCAGCCCGCCCGCGCCGGGTGATTCTTCGGTGACCGCAGCGACGATCGGCGCCTCGGCGGCCAGTTCGGCCAGCGGCACCTCCAGCGCGGCGGCCAGAGCTTCCAGCACGGACATCCGGTCGACCTTGCGCACGCCGCGCTCGACCTGGGAGACCCAGGCCACCGACCGGTCGATCATCCGGGCCAGCTCGGGCTGGGACAAGCCCCGGCGGCGGCGCTCCGCGGCGATCTTCCGACCCAGGGCCTTCTGGTAATCCGGGGTAGTCACCCTTCGGTGCCCTTGCCGGCCTGCAGGGTGAGCCAATCCACCTCGGTGCTGGCCAGGTACTGTCCTCGCGCTTCCAGGTAGCGGCGGGTAGCCGGAGATGCCTCGTGCGCCTCGAATGCTGCCCGGTCCCGGTACAGCTCGTAGAAGATCCGCTGCAGCGGCTCGCCCTCCACCGTGTGGGAGGCGTACACCAGCGTTCCCGGCTCATCTGTCTTGATGGCCTCGATGGTCTCGGCGACCAGCTTGTCGTAGGCCTCGGCGGCGGCCTCGTCTTTGCACGTGAAGCGCACGCACAGACCGAACATCGCTCTCCTCCAGCTCGTGTGACGCCATGCTCGCACCTGATGTGCCAGGCTGATACCTGAAGTAACACGTATTTATTGTACGGCACTATAACTCGGAGTACTCTCAGGTTGCAGAGACTGCGGACCAGGCGCAGCAGCGAGGACCCATGCACACGCCAGCATCCCGAACCATCGGCCTACGCACCACCGAGGCCACCTACCCTGGCGGCACCGAGCACATTCGCTCTGTCCGCGCCGACCTGCGCGCAATCCTCGAGGATTGCCCCCGGGCCGATGACGTGATCCTGTGCGCCTCCGAACTCGCCGCCAACGCCGCCCAGCACAGCCGCTCCCGCCTGCCCGGCGGTACCTTCACCGTCCGCGCTGTCCTCAGCTCGGACCATTACGCCCGGATCGAAGTCCAAGACAACGGCGGCCTCTGGAGCCAGGCCATGGTCGATCCAACTCGGCACCACGGCCTGGACATCGTCCGTTACGGCAGCTGTAGTTCGTGATCGTGGGGTTGTTGGCGCAGGTCAGGGGAACCGCGTAGAGGTGCGGCTGCCGCGATCATGATGGGTTTGTGGAACACGATCAAGATGCGGCAGTCGCTGCTGCCACGGTAGCGGATGATGCCCGGTCCGCGCTGCTGGCGGATCTGCTGGGGCGGGTGGCCGGGTGCTTTCCCCGGCGGGAGACCCGGCAGTGCTGCGGCCAGATGGTCAGCGGGCTGCTGATGGAACTGGAAGATCACAACTGCTGGACGATCGCCGAGGCGGTGGGCCATCGCGGGCCGCACCGGCTACAGCACTTGCTGTCGCGTGCGGTCTGGGACGACCAGCACGTTGCGGACGTCGCGTCGGCCTGGGCGGTCAGTTACCTCGATGACGGGGATGCGGTGCTGATCGTGGATGAGACTGCCGATGAGAAGTCCTCTGCCGATGCGGTCGGCGCGGCCCGCCAGTACAGCGGCACGGCGGGCGGTGTCGCGCTGTGCCAGGTGGCGGTGACCTTGACCTATGCCACCGGCCGCGGGCATGCGCTGATCGGCCGGGCTTTGTACCTGCCCGAGGCGTGGGCCGCTGATGAGGAGCACCGCGAGCTGGCCGGCGTCCCGGAGGAGGTGCTGTTCGCCAGCAAGCCGCAACTGGCTGGCACTTTGCTGGACCGCGCGCACTGCCTGGGGATCCGTGCCGCCTTCGTGGCGGGCGATGAGGTGTACGGCGGCCGTGAGCTGCGCCGCGATATCCGCCAGCGCGGGATGGGCTACGTGATGGCGGTCCGCGCCAACCACGCCCTGACCACGGGTTCAGGCCGCACCGTGACCGCCGCGGCGGCCGCCGGCATGATTCCCGCTCGCGCCTGGCACCGGATGCGCACCGGGTCCGGGACTAAGGGCACCCGGCACTATGACTGGGCGATGCTGGAGGTGGCCAGCGACGATACTCCCGGCGGGCACGATGATGGGCACAGCGTGATGCTGGCCCGGCGGCACCGCTATACCGGCCAGCTGTCGTACTACCGGTGCTGGACACCCGGACCGGTCCCGCTGTCCCGGCTGATCGCCATCGCGGTCTGCCGCTGGCGCATTGAAGAAGATCATCAGCTTGCGAAGCAGATTGCCGGCCTGGACGCCGGGCAGGTCATCCGCTGGAGGTCCTGGCACCGCTGGACCGCGATCTGCCTGCTCGCCTACATCTATCTCGCGGTCGCCGTCGCCGTGCAACGCCAGCAAGACGCCGGCTCAGACCTGGACGCCGGGCTGGTCCCGGTCACCGTCCCGGAGCTGCTGCGGCTCTTGCGCGACATCGTCATCCCGCCGCCCCGGCGAGACCGGGCCCACCGCCTGCACTGGTCGGCCTGGCGCCGCCGCCACCAGCACCGCGCCCGCCAAGCCCACCGACGCTGGAATTCTTATGCAGAGACAACACCATGATCACAACGAACTACAGCTGCCGTACTTGATCGGTGATATCCCGTGCCACTTTGGCTCCCTTTTCTCTCAAGTGGGTGAGGATGGCGTGGATATCCTTCCCGTGCCCCGTTGAGGGTCATGCTCGCACGGTTGCTGGACGCGGAATACCGCCTGCTCGCGACCCGGAATCCGATCGTCGCTGTTGTGTCGTTCACCCTTGCCGGTATTCCGTGTGAGAAACAGCCCGGCGTGCCCCGACGGAGCCGACTCGCTGGCTTGTGAGCACTACCTGCGCCAGCACGAGTAGCCAGCCACCGGCCCACGCTAGCCACGCCCACGGGGAGGGAAGCCGGGGGACGACCAAGACGAGCGCGACAGCAGCGGGGACCGGGAAGAGCAGCCCCAGCCCGGCGGGATGCGCCAGCCGACGCCAACGCGGCCCGCGTTCATATTCCGGGGACCGCTCGTGCCAGCCGAGCAGGCCAGGTTCACCCAAGCGGTCTGTGACCAACGGCCTGAGCTGGTCGTTGAGGTACGCCGACACCAGCTTGATGTACAGGTTGTGGTTGTGGTAGAGCAGCCGCGCCGAGGTCGACAGCAGCGGCAAGACCAGGAGGATCAGCAGGTCGGCATGACCGGACAAGGCGAACCCGAAGATGGCTGCCACCGCCGTCATGTACAGGTTGAGCATGGTGTCCTGGCCGCTTATGCGGTTTGTGACCTCGGCCCGCAGAGCCGTGTACTCCGCCAGCGCTGCGCTTATTACCAGATTCTTGTCGGGCGACGATGCCATTGGTCCTCCTTGGCGGGTCACCGGCTGCTCAGGCACCCTGAAGCGGTCCAGGCGAACGGTCGCCTCGCGCCGCGCCGGGCACTTCTTGCGTACCATCGTCCGCCTCATCGGCCACCGCTGCTGGACCGCGCCCAGGCTCTGACGGAACTGCGCGCCGCTGGGAAGTCTCGACTGGCCGTGAGCGTGGAAACGGCACGGGAGCAGCGGAGCCGTCAGCAGCTCAGCGGTCACGGAGCCCCTCGGCCTACGATACGAATTGCGGCATGTGAGTATGTCACACGGCTATGACGCCTACGAACGAGGTCGTTCTAATCACTATTTGCGGCAGTCGACGTGTCGCTGGGAAGTTTTGGGGAGATGATACGTCTAATGTGCTGCCCGATACTGAGACCCCCGCGCCAACCGTAGCGACTCGATCCACTCCTGGCCGTTGAGTAGGCGAGTGGTCTTGGCGCCCCTGACTGCACCGCCGGCGGCAACCGCTATCGCGACGCTGGCAGCTGTGACGTCATTAGCTGCCTCGTAAACGACAAGCACATCACAGTCACCGAACGGGTAGCCACCTACCAAGATTTTGATCCCCATGGCCTCCAGTGCAGGGCTGACGGCCTTGATCCGGTCCTGCGGTTCTTTGACCTGGGCCCGCAGTGATTCCTCGGTGTAAGTTGCCTGGTACATATACAGTGCCATCACAGGTCCCTTCGTCTCTTAACGAGTCGCTGATCCCTGTCTACCACCTGACAGTCGTCGTCTGAGAGGGCATACTGGAATCATGGGTGTTGGTTGTTCTGTCACCAGCTGGTCGGCTGTAGCATCTGCGTCGGCGAACGCGTCGTTGGCAGCGGTCCTTGCCGGGTTCATGATCAACGGGATCGTCCTAGTGCTCGCCTATAAGCCATCAGAGATGAAGGCAGAATATATCCAAGCGCTAGCCTTACTCTTCGCGGCATTTGTCGGGCTCGGCCTGGATGCTTTTCTGTTTGGACTTGTTACCGGCGACAGCACGAATGTTATCGGCAAAGTCAGCGCATGTCGCCGGTCATGGACTGAGGCGATGTTCGCGGCAGGTTTGCTGGGTGTAGGGGCGGTTGTAATCGTGGCCAGCTTCGTGCTTCTATTCACCTTCGCTATTCCTGGCTCAGATAAGCATACCAGTGGCCCTCCGAATTTCCTAGGAGAAACTGTGCACTTGCTTGAGAGGCTATGTAGTGTTCTCCGGGCAGGGGTCGGAGTCGTGGTCATGGCCCTTCTCTACGTGACTTCGAGAAGTTATCTAATCGCGGTCTTCAATAATCATATTCCGCTCTTCGGTACGGTATATCTCTACATCTACTTCGCGACGGGCGTTGCGGCTGCCGCGACTGTACTCGGCGATGCTTTGATTGAACGAAAATTCGATAACTGGGTCGCCAGGTTTTTGCGGGCAAGTAGCAAACGGCAGTTTATCAAGGCACTGCAGATTGCCGTCTATTCCTTTGGGGGTTACATAGTAATCAGTGGACTTGGCGCGGCAGTTGTTGCCAGCTCCTCGGCTCGTTCCTGGAACCCGGCATACCCGGCAGTGCAGCTGGTAATTTTTTCGACCGCAATCTGGGTTTCGCTGGTTTCGCTTATGCCGATCATTCTCCTTCTTGCGCGCGCCGTCCCGGATTTTGGGCAACCCAGTCTTCCAGATCAAATTGGGGTGCCTCTGTAGCTGTACCGACTTCGGCGGTTGCTATTACTTTGTCCATTGGGATAAATCTGTTATCGCCGTCCCTCAAAGAGCGTTCATCCCATCGTTATCTGTGTCGGCTAGGCATGAGCAAGTAGCTGATCCACCGCATCGCTATGCTTTGTGTGACGCCCGCTATTCGGCAATGCAGGACGTCTCCCGTGGCCCATGCCACGGGAGAGTAAGTTATCTTTCCCCGCAGGGATTTCACCGGTCGAGTCAACTTGGGTTGCGTGTTACGACTGACGCCGGCTGTGACTGGCCCTTGGTGACGGATTGTTGCTGGATGCCGAGTGAGGCTTGGCTGGTGATGTCGGCGATGGCTGCCTTGTAGGCGTGTCGGGTGCCAAAATATGGCCCGGTCCTGTGACCTGCGGCAATGTGTGGCCGTAGGGCATGATGGTCAGCCGTGTCCCTCCGCCTGCTCTACCTGATCTTCGTCCGGCTCTGCGGCTGGCTGGTCCTGCTCGGCCGCTCGTCAGCGTCCAAGAACCATCGCAACAGGTACTTGTCAAGCCTGGTCTCGGACGGGATGGGGGCGTGGGCTTGATAGTGGTCAGCGGGCAGGGAGTGTCGCAGGTCACGCATAGTTACCGCGCGGCTGGGATGGTTGCTGCGCCGGATGGGGGCGCTGTCAGTGACCGTGACCGGTAGCGTTTGCGGGCATGGTGACCTGACCGGTCCGGCTTCGCCGGGCTGGCTTTTGCGGGAAGTGCCTTCTTGCTCGTCCCGGGGGTGCGGGGGCTCCGCCGCGCCTTGCGTCTCTACGTAGTCCTCAACCGGGTTCTCCCTGGCCCGGAGGCCGGGTCCCGACAGCGCGCAATCGAGCTCGTGCAAGGGCGCGGCGGGGCTGCCCATGGTTCTTGACGAGCTTGAGCTCAACGCCAATCCGGGCTCGCCCCGCCGCCGGGAGGAAAGTCTATGGACTGCCGGGCGGCCCCTGCGCGGGACGCCCTGGTCGCGGTTTACCTCATGCGGCCGCCGCTGTGGTCACGGCGCCCGGGCGGGCGGAGATGGCGCCCGCAGCGATACGGGCATCCCACATCCGCCGCCGGGTGACGACGGCATACAGCCAGCGCAGCAGGGTCGCCGCGCACGCGGCCCGGGCCTGGCCGTCGCTGAGCCGGTTACCGTCCCGCCCGGTCAGGTGCGCGTGCCTGGCGTGCAGCACCCGGTTATGGCGCATGCCGCCCCACACCGCGCGCCACGCAGCTGCGCGCAGCCCGGGCCGGCCGCGATGGGAGATCCGGGTCTTGCCCGCCAGGGTGGCTGAGGTGTGCTCGGAGGGGTTCAGCCCGGCGTGCTTGACCACCGACCGCGCCGAGGCGAACCGGGTCAGGTCCCCGGTCTCGGCCAAGATGGCCGCGGCGCCGACCGCCGACAGCCCGTCGATGCTGGTGACCAGCTCGGTCAGGCCCAGCTCGTCCAGCACGGCGGTCATCCGGCCCTCTGTGTCGGCCAGCCGGGCCAGCAGCGACCGCCAGTCGCCCATCAGCAGGTGCACGCGTTCCAGCGCGCCGCGGCGCTGCGCGATCACGCCGCCGGTATCGGCTAGCGCCTCCCACAGCCCCTTCACGATCTTGTGGTAGACGTTCTTCGCGCCCCAGCGGGGCAGCTCACGGCGGACCGCGGCGACGAACTTGTCATACCCCATCGTGCGCAGCCGGGCCGGGTTCCCGTTGCATCGGTCAACGACCGCCCCCATCGCGGCCAGCCACGTGGTGGCCTCCAGCGGCCGCGCCGCCACCCCCAGCGCGGCCGGCCACGCGCACGCCAGCAGGTCACCGACCTGCTGCATGCACGAGATCACATCGGCGACCAGCGTGAACCGGCGCGCTCCCAGGTGCCGCAGCCGCGCCCACACCTCATCAGCCCGCTCGGGCAGGTAGCAGTCCAGCCTGATCACCAGCTTGCCGATCAGGTACGCGTCCCGGTGATCGGTCTTGTCCCGGGTATAGTCATCGCCCTCCCGGGCCCGCGCCACCGCCAGCGACTGCACGCACACGAACCCGTGCCCCGCCACGTCCGCCAGCCCCATCAGCGCCTTCCACCGGTGCCCGGTCGGCTCACACGCCACCACCAGCCCGGCAAACCCCGCCGCCGCGGCCCTGCCCGCCGCCCACGCCAGCAGCTCACCCAGCTGATAGGCCTTCGCCTTGACGGTCTTACGGGCCAGCACCCGGCCCTCGTGATCGACCACCGCCGCAACCTGCTTATCCTCGCCCAAGTCGATCGCCAGCACCGCCCGGTCCCGCCGAACCACCGCGCGCAACGCGGCGATGCGCTGGTTCCGGTTCCGGTCACCCCGTGTCAGCCCGCTACCCTGAGCCACGAACGTCCTCCTGTATGTCTTGGGATCTGAAGCCCGTCAACCACATCAGGAGGACGTTCCTTCAGCAACCCGGGAAAGACCAACAGGTAGTTACTACGCCGAACTGCTGGTCCTGCGGCACGAGGTCGCCGTGCTGCGCCGCACCAGGCCCAGACCCCGGCTCGACTGGGCCGACCGGGCCGTCATGGCCGCGCTGATCCGGTACCTGCCAGGGAAGCTGCGCGCGCACCGCCTGGTCACCCCAGGAACTGTCCTTCGGTGGCACCGCCGCCTGGTCACCAGGAAATGGACCTATCCTCACGGCGCAGGACGACCGCCAGCCAGCGCAGAGATTGCCGCGCTGATCGGGCGGCTCGCCGCCGGGAACAGCAGCCGGGGATACCAGCGGATCCAGGGCGAGCTGCTCAAACTCGGCCACCGGGTCAGCGCATCCACGATCCGCCGGGTCCTGAAAGCGCTGAAGATCCCTCCGGCGCCCAAGCGGCACACCGACACGACATGGCGGCAGTTCCTGCGCGCGCAAGCCGCGACGATGCTGGCCACCGACTTCTTCCACGTGGACTGCGCGGTCACCCTCCAGCGCCTGTACGTCTTGTTCGTGATGGAGATCGGGTCCCGCTACGTGCACATCCTCGGCGTGACCGCCAGCCCGGACGGGCCATGGGCCACCCAGCAGATCCGGAACCTCCTGATGGATCCCGGCGAACGCGCCGCTGATTTCCGGTTCCTCATTCGTGACCGAGCCGGGCAGTTCAGCGCGCCGTTCGACGCGGTCCTAGCCGATGCCGGCATCGAAGCGGTTAAAATTCCGCCCCGGAGTCCTCGTGCGAACGCCTAGGCGGAAAGGTTCGTGCTCACCGCCCGGACGGAGGTCACCGACCGGATGCTGATCTTCGGTGAACGGCACCTGCGCAGCGTGATGGCCGAATATGCCCGGCACTGCAACGGGCGAAGACCGCACCGCGCCCTCCAGCTCCAGCCACCCCGGCCCAGCCACCTCGTAGCCGATCTCTCCCAGGAACGAGTAAAGCGCCGGCCCGTCCTCGGCGGCCTCCTCAACGAATACGAGCGGACCGCCTAAAAGCCCAGGTCACGGCTACCGGCACAGTTCTGGCACCTCACAGGCCGTCGGGGTCGGGCTACTGGGGGCTGAGCGTCGCGGCGCCCAGGGTTGGGTTGCCGTTGACAAACTGCCCGCTTACCGTGGTGATGGCCTTAATCTCATAGTCCAGATCGCTGCCCTGCAGGGAAACGCTGATCTCAAACTGGCTAAAGCACTCGTCGTTGGGATTGAACGTCGTGACCTGCCGCATCTCGAGCGGGCCGCCCCCTGATTCGAGGTCCAGCTCGCCAGAACACCCGAAGACCGGCACCTTCCATGACCCGACGGCGTTGCCGACGTTGCCGGAGCCGATCTGCAGCGTCAGCGAATAACTCACGTTGTTGGACTGGGTTACCACCCCCGTCCAGGTTCCCTGATAGCTGGACGGTACGGCCGCGACGTTCGGCGTCGTCGTCGTTCCCGCGACGGGTGTCGTCGCCACCGTCACCGGCGTCCCGTCACCGGTGCTCGAAGAACTTGACGAATTAGCTAACCCGAAGCCGTGGGTTACTATGGCGGCTATTATCAGGCCAGCGGCACCAACCACGCTGGTAATCCAGGCTGCTTTTACATTATCTGAGGCCATCCGCGCTCCTGGGTTGTCGGGCTAGCGGCGAGCGCACCAGTTAGCGGATCCTGCCAATCGCCAAGTTCCTAATCCTGCGTGCCCACCCCTCACAGATCCCACCTGGTGTCAGGATATGTCCGGTAGCTGAGTGTTCGCCAGCCCTTGCACCGTGGTCCGCGATCGCGGTTACGCGATGATGTCCTTGGTGGAGAAGTTGGCCCAGGCGACGGCGAGGAGCGGTGACCGTCCCCTCCCCGCTGGCCAGCACGCCTGCGGATGCGGTCTACGGGATGAGCCGTGTCGACGCCTCCGGCTGGGTGGCCGGCCAGGTGATCACCCACGTTGCCCGAGCATACCCGCCAGGGAGAAGCCGACCGCGGTGCGCGATGTCACTAACGTGGGGAACCGCCGAGCTGGGGACCACTGGGGGACCGCACGCAGTGCGTCGAGGTGGACAACACGCATGTCGAGACACCGACCGCTCCGCCCACCGTAGCTCGCTTGACCAACCTCCTGAGATAACACGAATTTGTGTTATCTCAGGAGGTTGTGTAGGTTGGTTGGCATGCCAAGTGACGGTGAGATCACGTTCGCTGACCACGCCGGGCGCTTCTATGCCCGGCGCTTCGGGATGGCCCCGATGGTGGGCCGGCTGATCGGCTACCTGGCGGTGTGCGACCCGCGCGAGCAGAGCATCAGCGAGCTGGCCGAGGCGCTGCTGGCGAGCCGGAGCGCGATCGCCGGCGCGGTGAACTACCTGGAGAACCTCGGGCTCATCCGGCGCTCCCGGGCGGCGGGCGAGCGGATGGACCGGGTACGCATCGACATGTCGTCGTCTCATGCGATGGGCTTCGACGCCTCCGAGTACCGGGAGATGGCGGACCTCGCCCGAGAGGGCCTGCGCCTGCTGGCCGAGGCGCCGGCTGAGCGGCGAGCGATCTTGTCGGAGTGGGCGGCATTCTCCGATTTCTTGGTCGCGCGGCTCCCGGTCTTGGAGCAGGAGTGGAAAGCGCAACGGGAGGCGCTGCGTGCCGCGGGCGAGCTTCCCGACGACTCGACCATATGGCGATGAGGGAGAAGGCCATGACAAGCGTGTCTGCTGCGACGGGGATCGTGGCCCAGGACGTGTGCAAGTCGTTCGGCGACCATCTGGTACTCGACAAGGTGAGCCTGGCCGTGGAGGAGGGCACGATCCTGGCGCTTCTCGGCCCGAACGGGGCTGGCAAGACCACGATGGTCCGCATCCTGTCCACCCTGATCCCGGCTGGTTCCGGCTCCATGCGCATCGCCGGTCAGGACGTGGTCACCGACCCCGACGGGGTGCGGGCCGTCATCGGGGTCACCGGTCAGTTCTCGGCCGTGGACAACCTGCTCACCGGCGCCGAGAACCTGCAGCTGATGGCCGACCTTCGCCACCTCGGCCGCGAGGCTGGGCGGCAACGGGTGGCCGAGTTGCTGGAGCAGTTCGACCTCACCGACGCCGCTCACAAGCTGCTTTCGACCTACTCAGGCGGGATGCGACGACGCCTCGACCTGGCGATGACCCTCGTCAGTCAGCCTCGGGTGATCTTCCTCGACGAGCCCACCACCGGCTTGGACCCGCGCAGCCGTCACACCATGTGGCAGATCATCCGCCAGCTCGCTGCGGCCGGGGTCACCATACTGCTCACCACCCAGTATCTCGACGAAGCGGACCAGCTAGCTGACCGGATCGCTGTGCTCGACCAGGGGAGGATCGTCGCCGAAGGAACCCCGGCCGAGTTGAAGAGCCGCATCCCCGGCGGCCACGTCCAGCTCCATTTCGCTGACCCGCACGAGCTCCACTCGGCCGCAGAGCTGCTCCCGGCAGCCAGTCCCGACCAGGACCAGCTCGTCCTCCAGGTCCCCGCAGACGCCACCGTGGACTCGCTCCGCGAACTACTCGACGAGCTGCACCGCGCCCGTATCGAGGTCGAACGGCTGTCGATCCACAATCCCGACCTTGACGACGTGTTCTTCGCCGTGACCGGCAGCCACGTCAGCGCCCAGCCCGGCCAGGACCCCGCACCACAAGGAGCAGCGAAACGATGACCACGCTCGCCTACACGCTCAGCGACTCACGGGTCATGCTGCGCCGCAACCTCAAGCACCAGCTCCGCTACCCGTCCATGACGGTGATGCTCATCGGCCTACCCATCGTGCTCTTGCTGCTGTTCGTCTACGTCTTCGGCGGCCAGCTCGGCGCTGGCCTCGGCGCCCACCAGGGCCGCGGCGCCTACCTCGACTACGTGGTGCCCGGGCTGCTGCTCATCACCGTGGCCTCAGTCGTCCAGGGCACCTCGATCATGGTCGCCATGGACATGACCGGCGGCATCATCGACCGGTTCCGTACCATGGCCATCGCCCGCGCCTCGGTCCTCACCGGCCACGTACTCGGCAGCCTGATCCAAACCCTCGCCGCCATGGCCATCCTCATCGGGGTCGCCTTCGGCCTCGGGTTCCACTCCAGCGCCGGGCCGCTCGACTGGCTCGCCGCAATCGGGATACTGGCCCTGTTCGCTTTCGCGTTGATCTGGCTGGCCGTCGCGCTCGGGCTGGCCGCCAAGAGCGTCGAGACCGCCAGCAACACCCCCATGGTCCTGTTGCTGCTGCTGTTCCTCAGCAGCGGCTTCGTGTCCACCGCCACCATGCCAACGGGCCTGCGCCAGTTCGCTGAGTACCAGCCGTTCACCCCCGTCGCCGACACCATGCGCGGACTGCTCAGCGGCGCGGTGATTGGCGACCACGCTATCGCCGCCATCGCGTGGAGCATCGGCATCGCCGTTGTCTCCTACCTCTGGGCCATCCGCCTCTACAACCGGCGCCGAGCGGCCGAGCCGAGCTGAGCGGGGGCCGCACCGCCGTGGCTGAGCACTCCAGCTCAGTCGAACCACCGATGCAGCGGCTGCGGCAAGGCCTCGATCTCCTGCCAGGATGAGCCCGGGAAGCGGACAAGGCGATCACTCACGTATTCCCCATGCCTCAGCGAGCTCCTGGCGGGTGCTGGCGGCGCGGGAGCGGTGGCGGCAGGTGGACTCCCTGGCGGGACCGGTTCCGGCGCTGCTGCCGCCGGCGATGGCCCGCGACTGATCAGGCGACGCGCTCGAAGATCGCGGCGAGTCCCTGGCCGCCGCCGATGCACATGGTCTCCAGCCCGTACCGGGCCTGCCGCCGGTGCATCTCCCGCGCGAGCGTGGCCAGGATGCGCGTGCCGGTGGCGCCGACCGGGTGGCCCAGCGAGATCCCCGAGCCGTGCACGTTGAGGCGCTCGAAGTCGGCCTGGCCGAACCCGAACTCCCGGGTGCACGCGAGCACCTGGGCCGCGAAGGCCTCGTTGAGCTCGATCAGGTCCATGTCGGACAGCTTCAGCCCGGCCCGCTCCAGCGCGGCCCGGCTCGCCGGGACGGGCCCGATCCCCATGGTCTTGGGCGGCACCCCGGCCACCGCCCATGACACCAGGCGGACGAGGGGCCGCAGCCCGAGGGCGTCGGCTCGTTCGGGGTGCGTGACGACGCACATGGCCGCCGCGTCGTTCTGCCCGCTGGCGTTGCCCGCGGTCACGGTGGCCTCGGGGTCCTGCTTGCCCAGCACCGGCCGCAGGCCGGCCAGCGTCTCCAGGGAGGCGTCAGCGCGCGGGTGCTCGTCGGTGCCGACGACGTTCTCGCCGCGGCGGGTCTTCACCGTGACCGGGACGATCTCCTCGGCGAACACGCCGGAGCGCTGCGCGGCGACCGCCCGCTGGTGCGAGACTACGGCGAGCTCGTCCTGCTCGGCCCGGGAGATGCCGTACTCGCGCCGCAGGTTCTCGGCCGTCTCCAGCATGCCCCCCGGGACTGGGTAGTCCCGTCCGCCGACGGTGACGCGCCCGCGGGCGAGCCCGTCGTGCAGGGTCACGCCGGGGCCCTTGATGCCCCAGCGCATCTCGGTGGAGTAGAACGGGACGTTGCTCATGCTCTCGGAGCCGCCCGCGATCACCAGCTCGTGCACGCCGGTGCTGACCTGCATGCTGGCCTGGAGCACCGACTGCAGGCCGGAGCCGCAGCGCCGGTCGACCTGCATACCGGGCACGGTCACCGGCAGGCCCGCGTTGAGCGCGACCGCGCGGCCGATCGCGGGCGCCTCGCTGCTGGGGTAGCAGTGCCCGAGGACGACGTTGCCGACGGCTTGCGGGTCGAGCCCGGTCCGGTCCAGCAGGGCGCGCAGCGCGATCTCGCCGAGTTCGGCGGCACTGAGCGACTGCAGGGCGCCGCCGTACCGGCCGATCGGGGTGCGGACCGGTTCGCAGATCACGACCTCACGCATGCGGGACAACCTTCCTGGCGCGGCCGCTAGGCCTGCGGGCCGGGCCTTGAGGCCCGCTGGTCACGGACGAGGGCGCCGCCGGCGTCGTGGCGGATGAAGCGCCGCACCTGGGCGTGGATGTACGAGAAGTCCTCGTCGCTGACTCTGTCCCTCATGCCTTTCGATTTTCGGACGGATTCTGATGCGTGTCCAATACCAGTAATGCGGTAATTATTCCAAACTGCGCCGCGCTCGTCGCCGCGGGCGCGGGGATGCACTTCACCACCGATTCGGCTGTCAACCAGATGACCCGGGCAAGTCCTTCCCGCCGTGACCTGAGCGCCGGTTTCATCTCAGGCAGCTCACTTGCGACGTGACGCAGCCCGCACCTTGCTAGTATTAATACTTAATATATAATGTTGTTAGCCAGCCCGGTCGCCGAGGACGGAATGAGGATGGTACTGAGCCGTTACGCGCGTTTCGAGCACCTGCGGGTGGACAGGCCGGACGAGACGGGGGTCGTCGAGCTGGCCCTGGACGCGCCGAACCTGAACGCGGTGGGCGAGGGAGCGCATCGTCGTGGCCGCCCGGCGGCGTTCCTGTCCCGGCGGGGGAGTGGCGGGGGCTGATCAGCGTGGGCGGGCCGGCCGGGATTACCGTCGGAGCGGAAGGCGCGGAACCCTCACTGATCGCGACGGCGAGCCTCCAAGGACCTGCTTAACCGGAAAGGAAGGCGAACCCATCATGCTGAGCGCTGAGGAACAGACGGTGGTCGAGACCGTCGCGGACTGGGTGGATCGTGAGGTCCGGCCCGTGGTCCGGGACATGGAGCACGCCAACACCTACCCGGAGAAGCTCATCGAGCAGATGAAGGAGATGGGCATCTACGGGCTGGCCATTCCCGGGCCCTGGGGCGATGCCCCGGTGTCGATGCCCTGCTACGCGCTGGTGACCGCCGAGCTGTCCCGCGGCTGGATGAGCCTGGCCGGCGCGATGGGCGGGCACACCGTGGTGGCCAAGCTGCTGCTGGCGTTCGGCACCCGGGCGCAGCAGGACCGGTACCTGCCCAAGATGGCCACCGGCGAGATCCGCGCCACGATGGCGCTCACCGAGCCCGGCGGCGGCTCGGACCTGCAGGCCATGACGACCATCGCCCGCCGGGTGAAGGGGGATGGGGAGGTGGGTGGGGGCTACGTGGTGAACGGGGCCAAGACCTGGATCAGCAACGCGCGCCGGTCGGGGCTGATCGCGCTGCTGTGCAAGACCGGCCCGGACGCGCGGCCCCGGCATAAGGGCGTCTCGATCCTGCTGGTGGAGCACGGCCCGGGGCTGACCGTGTCCAAGGACCTGCCCAAGCTCGGCTACAAGGGCGTGGAGTCCTGCGAGCTGGTCTTCGAGGACTACCGCGCGCCCGCCGAGGCGGTGCTGGGCGGGGCCGAGGGCCGGGGCTTCGCGCAGATGATGAAGGGCCTGGAAACCGGGCGGATCCAGGTCGCCTCCCGCGCGCTTGGCGTCGCCCGGGCCGCGTTCGACGACGCGCTGCGCTACGCCGCCGAACGCGAGGCGTTCGGCCAGCCGATCTGGAAGCACCAGGCGATCGGCCACTACCTGGCCGACATGGCCACCAAGATCACCGCGGCCCGGCAGCTCATCCTGCACGCCGCCGAGAGGTCCGACTCCGGGCAGCGCTGCGACATGGAGGCGGGCATGGCCAAGCTGTTCGCCTCGGAGATCGCGATGCAGGTGGCGCTGGACGCGGTGCGGATTCACGGCGGATACGGCTACTCCACCGAATACGACGTCGAACGCTACTTCCGCGACGCCCCGCTGATGATCGTCGGCGAGGGCACCAACGAGATCCAGCGCAACGTCATCGCCGGCCAGCTCATCAAGCGCGGCGGCCTGGACCGGACCTGAACGAAGGAACCCTCATGAACATCGACCGTCCCATCAGGCTGGCCCCGATCTCCCGGGAGATGGTCCTCAACTTCATCTCCACCTCGGTGCCCGGCCTCCAGGTCGCGATCGTCGCCGGCGGCGCGCGGGGCACCGGCCTGGCCATCGCGGAGGCGGTGGCCCCGCTGACGGCGGAAGGTGCAGACATCGCCGCGGTTTCATGCGATGTGACATCCGAACGGGACCTGGCTCGAGTGGTCCGGGAATGCCTGGATCGCTTCGGCCGGGTCGACGTGCTGGTCAACAACGCCGGGGTAACCCGCGACGGCTACATCGGCAAGCTCAGCGAGGCCGACTTCGATCTCGTCCTCGGCGTTAGCCTCATGGGCGCCCGGCTGGGCACCAGGTGACCGGCGGCCGGGGAATCTGAGCGGGGGAGACACCATGACAGGTCCGCTGGCCGGAGTTCGCGTCGTCGTCCTCGCCGGCATGGGGCCGACCCGGCTGCTTTGTATGATGCTTTGTATATCGGAAGGCGTGGTGAACGATGGCCAACGAGGCAGCCGACGTCCGTGACCGCGTGAGCCGTCGGCAGCAGCTTCCCGAAGAGGTGGCCGGCTATGTTCGCGAGCTGATTATCTCCGGTCGGGTGCAGCCGGGTGAGTTCCTGCGGATGGAGCGCATCGCCGAGCAGGTGGGCGTCAGCAACACCCCGGTCCGCGAGGGCCTGCTCGCCCTGAAGAGCGAGGGCTTCGTCCAGCTCGTGCCCAGGCGCGGGTTCGTCGTCGCTCCCTTCACCCAGCAGGACGTGCGGGACCTGTTCTGGGCCCAGGCTCAGCTGGCGCGGGAGCTGGCGGCCCGCGCGGCCAAGAAGATCACGCCCGGGCAGGTGGCCAGGCTCGAGACGAACGTCGAAGAGCTGCAGAAGGCCGTCGCCGCCGGCGACACGGAACGGATCGCCGACCTCGGCTACGCCTTCCACCGGCAGATCAACCTGGCGGCGGCTTCCCGCCGGCTGGCCCTGCTGCTCGGCGCGGTGGTCAACCACCTGCCGAACCGGTTCTACGCCTCGATCGAGGCCCAGGTCGCCGCGACCCGGGACGAGCATCCTCAGCTGGTGGAGGCCCTGCGCCGGCACGACGTGCGCACGGCGCGGTCGCTGATGGAACAGCACATCCTGGGCAGCGCCGACCACCTGATCGAGATCCTCGAGGAGCGCGGCCTGTGGGCCAGCCGAGGCTCTGACGCCAGGGAATCGGCGTCCTGAGCGCACCGGCCTGACCCCTGCCCGCTCGCCCACCCCGTCTGCGGAGCCCTACCCTTCTGATCGCTCCGAGCAGACCGTGATCGCGATCACAGGCATATGGGCCTGAACCAGCGGATTCGAGATCTTCATGACCCGCCTCATCCGGCCAGCCGCCCCTGGCTTCGATCAGCTACCCGTTCGAGGTCGAGCTATGAAGGTCATCCGTAAGATCTGACGTGGGCGGTTTAGCCCTCGGTCTACGGAGACGCGGCCGCTTTGAAGCATCAATCTGGCTTGGACGCGCGGGATCGATCTGCGTCATGGCCGTTGACAGTATTGCACTCAAATGTTCAGCTCTTTGATGTTCAGGCATGCGCTCGACGAGCCTTTCACCCGAGAGAAGGTAACTCTGCACCAGCGGTTGATGAAAGTAAAAGTTTAGCTGGTCCGACGCCTGCATATGAACTTTGATAAATGTGTTGGTGATAAATCCACCTACTGCCGCGCCGGAGGCGGTAATGATAGCAGCCGCATATTTGGTGGCATCCGAATGGGCGAAAATCGCAATTGAGATCCCAGCACTTAGGATAATTAGCCCAGAAACCATCGCCAGCTGCTCCAGGGCCCAGCCTGAAGATGCCGAAGACCGGCCGCCGGAGCCCGCGGCTCAGCAGGGCGGCGCGGACCGGAATCCCCGTGCGCCGCTGCCGGTCAGCGGCCCCTGGATGCCGCCCAGCGTCACGCCGTCTTCCAGCCGGTACACCAGCACCCAGACATCGGAAGCGCCGGAATCGATAGCGAGATTGGGTGCCACGATGGCGAGGCCACCCTTCCGGTCCGCCGTCCCGTCCGCTAGGTCAGCGGCGGTGACGTACTGACCTCCGCAGGTGCCCTCGAGCAGGCCGTAGCGCGCGCCCGGGCTGGCGTGCTGGCCATAAACGAACAGCCAGGTCAGCGCGGTCGAACCCGGCCGGGGACGGAT
The DNA here is from genome assembly GCA_963739615.1 of uncultured Actinomycetes bacterium. GTDB lineage: Bacteria > Actinomycetota > Actinomycetes > Streptosporangiales > Streptosporangiaceae > Palsa-504. The sequence continues at coordinate 167,675 of CAVUBD010000021.1, read as the reverse complement.
AGCCGCCGCGACCACGGAAAACGAGCCGCCCGCCGCATCGGGAAACGTGGACAGGGCGCTGCCGGAATCGACCGGCAGCGCCGGTCTCGCCGCCGCGGCCGCCGTCGGCTGGCCGGCCCGACGCAGCGCCGCCTGCAGGTGGTTGATCGTGTCATCCTTGTGCGCCACCAGCAGTCCCAGGAACGTGCCCAGGCAAGCCAGCAGCACGAAGATCGCGGTCCAGGCACCGCGGCCGGGCCCCGCCCGCCGGGTGCCCCGACGCGGCTCGAACGACACGATGTCCGGCTGCCCGTCCATGACCATCACCGCCCCCGCCAGGCTAAAGCCGACCAGCAAGATCCGCCAGTCATCACCGCGGCGCCGGCTTTCGCCGTGCCCGTCCTGTTCACCGCCGACGCGGCCCTCCGGCCGGCCGCTGTCGTGGCCCAGGCCGTTTCATGCTGACTTACAGGCCGTGCTGCCCGGCCGACGCTGGCGGAGCCAATTCAGCGGGCCGCCGCGGTTACCGGCGTGTCGTTCGGAAAAAATGTCTATGTCGGGGCAGAATGCGACAAGGCCCCCTCCATGTATGAGATGGAGGGGGCCTTGCGCCTTGGCCGCCGCACCGGGTCGGCCAGTGGCCCGGCCACCCGGCGCCACTGGCCGGTACGCCGTACCCGCTCGAAACACCGGTTTCCCGGCCTTTCTCACGTCCCGGGTTGCCCCTTGATGATGCCCGTTTCCAACGGTGAAAGTATTTCTACTACCGCCGCGAGCGTCGCGCAAGAGCCGACGGGAATTCATTTCCAGTTCTTCTGTGTCCGCACATTGTCGTCCACACATTGTCCACAAAACGTGATAGGTTTTCCCGCACGTCACAGCGGTTGTCCACGCTCCTTTGCGCAACCTGTCCACAGGTTGCTGTGGGTAAGCCGGATAGCGCGAGCGTGCTATTGCGGAATGTAGTCGTAAAGTATTTCACCGACCACTTTCTGTTATTCGGCATATGCTTCAGGTGTGGCGCAGTCAGCAGAACGTCCGGTGAAGCAGGTCATCGTCATCCGGCGTGACCTGAAGATGCGCCGCGGCAAGGAGATCGCCCAGGGCGCGCACGCGTCGATGGCCTGGCTGAGCCGGCGCGTCCCGACCCGGACGTGCCTCGGCATCGGCCCGGACTACGACGACCTCATCGATCCGGTCACCGGCGGCCTGGAGCTGTACTGAAGATCAAAATCATTCTTCCGAACGGACCGGGGTGCGTGCTCCCGCCACCTCGGTGCGGTCCAGCCAGCCCGTGATGCTGCGGTCAAGCGCCGGCATCGGGAGCGAGCCGTGGTCCAGCACGGCGGCGTGGAAGTCCGGCAGCGAGAAGGCGGGCCCCAGCCGCCTCCTGGCCTCCTCGCGGAGCCGGAGGATCTCGAGCTTGCCGGTGAGGTAGGCCAGCGCCTGTCCCGGCATCACCACGTACCGGTCGATCTCGGCGGCCATGAACTCGGCCGGCATCGGGACGTGCTCCAGGACGAAGTCCCGGGCCCGCTCCCGGCTCCACCCGGATGCGTGCAGCCCCGTGTCCACCACCAGCCGGGCGGCTCGCATCAGTGACGAGCTGACCGCGCCGAGCCGGGCCCGGTCGTCGGTGTACAGCCCGGCTTCCTCAGCCAGTTGCTCGGCGTACAGGCCCCAGCCTTCTGCGAACACCGTGATGCTGCGCTGGCGCTGCAGCGCGGGCAGGCCGGTGAGCAGCTGGAGGCGGGACAGCTGCAGATGATGCCCGGGCACCGCCTCGTGGAAGGCCACCACTTCGAGGTCCCAGCCGGTGCCGGCAGTGGGCCGCTCGGTATTGAACCAGAACGTCCCGGGCCGGCCGCCGTCCAGTCGCGGCGGGGTGTAGTGCGGCGCGGCGCCGCCTACGGCCACGACCTCCGGCATGGGCGACACCTGGCACGGCGGTGGCAGCGGCGCCGGGAACACCTCCGCCGCCCGGGCCTCGGCCCGCCGCACCGCGACCGTCGCCTGCCGGATGGCCTCGGCCGGGGATATCTTCCCGGCCGAGTCCCGCAGCGCGGCGAAGACCTCCTCCCGTCCGGAGAACCCCAGTCCCGCGCCCAGTTCCACGGCCCGGGCCTCCAGCGCGGCGATCTGGTCCAGGCCGGTCTGGTGCAGTTCGGCCGGGCGCAGCGGCAGGGTCGTGTTGCTCCGGACCGCCCGGGCGTAATCGTCCGCGCCGCCGGGCAGGTAGCACAGTCCGGCCCGCTCGGACGGCCGGGCCTGCGGCAGCAGCTCGGTGATGGTGGCGACCCAGCGCGCCAGCGCCGGCTTCACCACTTCCGCGGCGACCGCCCGGCGTTCTTCTTCCCAGGCCGCCGCCCGTGGCCACCCCGGCGGTGGCTGGGGGACGAGCACCGGTCCGGGGCCGGGTCCGGCCAGCACGCCGTCCGCCCAGCCGATGGCCTGCTCGACGAGCGGGGCGACCGGGAAGCGTCCCTTCCTGGCTCCGGCCCGCAGCCGTTCGCTGATCTGGTCGAGGTAGCCGCCGCTGCGCCGCATCCGGATCAGGTAGGCCTCGGCCGCCGCCGGGTCGAGCAGCAGGGTCCTGGCGGCCACCGCCATCAGCGCGGCGGGCCCCGTGTACTGCATCGCGGTGACCGTGTGCTCGGCCCGAGCCGAATCGATGACCGCCAGCTCCTGGGTGGCCGCCTCCCTGGTGCAGTCGAGCGTGACGGCGTCCGCCGGCGTGAGCGGGCCGGCCGCCGCGATCGCCTCGGCCTCCCGGAGAAAGTCCTCGATCTCGGCCCGCCAGCCCTGCTCGCCCTCCTCGCTCTCGTCCGGCACCAGGTCGTCGTACCCGGGAATGCCGTACATGCTGGCCGCGAACGGGTTCTGTGCCAGCCAGCGCGTATGGAACCGGTCGGCCAGGTCACGTGCTTCCCGCGAGTCGCTCACGATCCTTCTCGTCACCACTGTCAGGGTCATTTTCATCCCCTCCGGTCGCCGTGAACGGTGGCGCGTGAACATGGGTGACAGCCGCGCCGGCGACCACAGCCACGACGCTACCGGACGGCTTTCCTGCGGTACAGGAAAGCCGGCGGATGGGTCTCAGCCGTAACAAGAGGCGTCAGGTTCGTGCCATGACGTCACTGCGGGCACTGGCGGTAGCTCGTGATGATCTTTCCCGGACCACTCTGCCGCCGCCGGCGTCCCGGCGGGCGGGAGGGTCTGCGGTTACCTGCCGCAGGCCGGCCACCTGGTCGTGCGGCCCGCCCGGGCGCAGCGCGCCCGGGCCGGCCACGTGCTGACCTCCTGACGCGCTTACGCCTGCACCAACGTGTCTCAGCCTTGGCCCGGCGCCCGGGTGAAGGTAATGAGCATGACGAGTGCGGCTATCGCACAGGCCGCGCATCCGCCGATGGAAAACAGCGCGCCGATGTTCGGATACCACGACAGATGCGTCGGGCCGAGATCGGTGTTTATATTTCCGCCCACCATGCCGATGAGTGAGAACAAGGAATAGCCGGCGAACCCGAGCAGGCTCAGCACGAGCGAAGCGATAGCGATTCGCCGTCGGAATACTGGCCGGTAGCGGGTCGACAGGGCCAGGCCTGCCAGTAGCAACCCGAAAAGGCACGAAGCGAACCGGGCCCCGATCCCGATCCCGAGCCCGCTGCTGCCGGCCGGGAATCCGTCGACCGAGGCCTGAACGTTGGTGATGAAGGGCATCAGGGCGCCGGCGGCCACGGCTCCGCCACCGCACAGCGCCAGTACGAGACCGTCGCCGCGCCGGGCGATCTCCTCGAGCTGCGGCGGCACGATACCCGGCCAGGGGAATTGCCCGCTCCTGATTTTAGGTGACATAGTCGGCTGCTCGAACGGCTGACTTGGCGTTCCGCCGTCAGATGGGCCGTCGAATTCATTGCGACCTTGGAATCCGGCGTTGCCGGGCGAGTACTCCATCAGTGCGCTCCGTTCTGTGCGGGTTTTTATTGCCTTTCCTGCCCAAACGAGGCAAGGCGGTCAAACGGTTCAAGATCTTTTCGGCTAATGCGAGTCCCGAAGAAACAACTAGACTTTGGAATCGGGCCCTTATGGATTGCCGATCGCGGGTCCGCGGTTTGACGGGTTTGGATTGCTGCAGCGGGAGCCGACATGCAGGCCTGTCCACTGGTTCCCCGGTGTCCGGCCGGCAGCCGTCGCGACCCGCGTCCACCGCAGGTCGTGCAGCTGGTAGTAGTCAGTGGTCCAGCTGTAACTTTGGTTGAGGCCGTCCGGCGATCTGTTGGTCAGGCTGCCCTCATAGGCGACCAGCGGCTGGCCGTGGCGCTCGACGCAGCCGTAGCCGGAACTGGAACCAGCTCCGCCTCCCCCGGCCAAGGCCACCGTGGTCCCGTCGGCCGCCTTCAGCACGTGCAGCCGCCGGTCGGCGCCGACGGTCAGGACCACCTGCCAGGTGGTGTTCGCTCCCACGGTCACGGTGACCAGTACCTGCTGGCGCCGGTCGTCGCCGAATGAGACCACCTGGGCCGGGTAGAACTGCTCGACGCTGAGGAAGGGAAGCAACTGCCAGCTCGCGGGACTCTCCTCCAGCAGGTGGAAGCTGCCGTCGTCCAGGTAGGCCACCGCGCCGATCTGCGGTCCGCCGCCGTCCTGACCGGCCGAGGACAGGTCCTGGCTGTCGGCCGGCGGTGTCATCCAGAGCAGCAGCCGGTCGGGCTTGCCGTTGCCGTCGAGATCGGCCGGCACCGCGAACAGGCACTGAATGGCAGGCGGTGCGCCCGCAGGCAGCGGGACGTCGGCCGGCGGTGCCGGGCACTGGCCGAAGCTTCCGAGCGTCGCGGCGGGCAGGGCCGACGCCTCGGCGAAGTTCATCGCGCGGACCGGGATGATCGTCACCGACGTGTCCACGTGGCCGCCGCCCGCGGAAAAAAGGAGCGGCGGCAGCCCGGCTACTTCGTCACGGGCCAACTCCAGCAGCTTCGGCAGTGCGAGGAGCGGGTCGAGTTTCCCCGTCAGGAACCTCTCGACCGCCGTTTCGCCCACGCCGGCCAGCGCCCCGATCAGGCGCGCGGCGTGCTCCGCGGCCACGTCTTTCCCGCACTCATAGACCTGCGCGCGGATCGCGGCGAGCTTCCCGCCAGCGGTGGCCGCCGCGGAAATGCCCTGCTGCGCGCGGGCCGCGCAATCCCACAGATCGGCTACGTTCAGGGCCTGGTCGAGTTTCGTAACCAGCTTGGAGTCGCCGGACTTGACGCCGAGCACGGCCTCAAGCGCGGTCCGGATGGTCGTGACGACATAGACGGCCCAGTCCGTGTCGCCCGCGATGCGAGTGCTGGACGTGACCGCCTGGCCGGTGAAGCGAAGGTCCAGGCTCCCGCCCGCCTCGACCACCGCGGACCTTGAATCGTCGCCCGTCAGCAGCCTGCCGAGCAGCGGGTCGACCTCAAGGGATGAATCGTGTTCGGTAAACCCGTCCGGCAGGTGGATGAGCTGGGGTGTTCCGCTGGTGTTGACGTACTGCAGGCGGTAACTGCCGCCGGGCAGCACCTCCTCGCACAGCTGTGTGCTGAGGGCGGCGGGCTCGGAGATCCGGGCGGCCAGCAGCAGGTTGCCCGCAGAACAGTCGAGGCTGTCCTGCTTCCCGGTGATCAGTTCACCCAGCTTGCCGCCCAGGGTGCGCGACAGCGCGTGGTCGGTCGCCTCTTCATCGGCCAGCTCCTGCGGATCGGTGACGGCCAGCGCCCAGTCGGAGAAATGGGCCGTCGACACGGTCACGGTGTGCGCGCGGGTATTCACCGTGCCCCCGGCCGGCAGCCATGCGGACACCGACGGGACGTACTCCAGGATGCTCAGGTCGCGATCGGCGCGGGCACCCGCGGGCAGCGCCTGCGGGCTGTAGCTGAACGTCAGCGTTCCCTGCCCGCTGAACGGCCGCGTCGCGATATGGACTGGCTGCGTCAATACTTTCATCGCGGCCGGGATATCGCCTGGCCGCAGCGGCGGAAGGGCGGTAATTCGCGGCGTCCCGGCCGGGCCGGGAACGTCGACGTCGATCCTTGATGAGCCGTGCGTAAAGCTGGCTTGATGCCGGCCGGTGGGCCGAGAGCAGCCGCTCGCGCCGACCGTGATCAGCAGCGATACGCATCCCGCAGTGAATTTCGCCGCGTTGCGGCGGGAGTCATGTCCCATTGTCAGCCTCCCCGGCCCTTATTGCCCCAAGTACGACGGGAAAGAACCGTATGGTTCAACGCCGCGGCCAGGAATCTTGAAACGGGACGGGAGAGAGTTTTAGGTGACGGCAGTGCCGCTCAGGATCGCCGGGCCCTGCGGGCTGGTAGCGCCGGGCGACTCCTTGTGTATCTCCATCCTGCTGAACTCGGTGGGGTCGACCCCGCTCGACATGGAGAAGATCCAGCTTCCGTTATCCGGGACGACGAACGTGCCAGCCGAGACGTACTGCTCCGGCCGCCCGGCCCGGGCCGGGCGCACGTACCAGCATTCGTAGTAGTCCTCGCCCGTGAGGACCGCCAGGTGCTGAACGTTCATGGTGATACGCCAGCTTCCGGACGCATCTTGCACGTCAGTCGCTGTGGCCGAGGCCGTCTGGCCGGAGGCCGGGGCAAGATTGAATTTGACCGCACCGGCCGGGAGACCATGGCCGCTCCCCGGCGCGATGACCAGGACGGCGATGATGGCCGCGGCTACCGCGCCGGCTATCGCGCCTGCTACGGCGGCCAGCCGCGCGTGACCGTGCCAGCGCGGGAACCGGATGATCGTGCCCCCGGCCCCTGGACGTCTGCCTGGCCCAGGCTCGCCCGAGTCCGAGTCCGAGTCCGAGTCCGAGTCAGGGCCGGGCGGAACGGGAAGCGCCTGGCTAGGCCGGGGTCCGGCCGGCCGGAAGGCCACGGGGATCGGGCGGATCTTGGCGGCGTCCTTGTCTTCGGCCACGGCCGCGAGCACGCTGGCGATGGTGCGGGCTTGGAGATTGTCCGGCGGTTCGACGGCAGGCGCGGCCCGGCTCAGGGCTTTCGCGACCGGCTCGAACTCGGCTACCGCCGCCTGGCACTGGCCGCAGGACCGCAGATGGGCCTCGAGCGCCTGAGCGTCGATGGGGTCCAGCGCGCCAAGGGCCCATCCCGCCACATCGGCGTGCTTGAGCACGTGGTTCACGTCATAGGGCATTGAAACCTCGCTCCGCTAGGGCGGAACGCATGGCCCGGATGCCGTGGAACATGCGGGTCTTGACCGTGCCAAGCGGCAGCCCGAGCCGCTCGGCGATCTGTGACTGGGTAAGCCCCTCCTCCTTAGCCAGTTGCAGCACCTGGGCGTGTCCCGCTCCGAGGGTCTCCAGGGCCTCGCGCACGATCAGGCCATCCAGTATCTGGTCAACGCTGTCAGGCTGCGGCGGCACCTGGGCGTCCTCCACTGGCATCAGCGGGCGGGACGACGGCCGCTTACGGATATCAGCCGCCGTGCTGCGGGCGATCACGAACAGGTAAGCGCCGACGCTGCCCCGTGTCGTGTCGAAGCGCCCCGCGGTCCGCCATAGCCTCACGAAGGTCTCCTGGACCATTTCCTCGGCCAGTCCGCTGTCGCCGAGGTACTGGACGCCGAAGCGGTATAGCCGCTTGCTGTACCTCCGGTACAGCTCGTCGACGGGGGCCTCAACCTCCCCGGTAGCGATCTGGGCAACAAGGCCTGCCTCCTCGGCAGCAATCCGCTCCTCGGTGCCGGTCACCGATTCCGTCAAGAACCCCCCACAGGTACCTACGACGTCTACCCGTCCAACGGTTCAAATCCGCCCTGGATTTTTTCCGGATCGAGACGGCTCTCGGGTCATCGCCGGATCCCGCTTCCCTTACCGCGATCTGGTAGCCGGCTTGCCCTAGTATGCCTGGACCGGCCAGGCCAGGGGAAGCATCCCTGTGCTTTCCTTGGGTAAACTCCGCCGCTGGCCGGCCAGTCGGCGTCCGGATCCGCAATAGCGCGCTGGCTCATCGAGCGAGGACAGCACGGTGCCGCGGGCCCTGATCTGGCCTGCCGCTGCTACGGACCGCGCGGATAAGGCGGCCGCCAGAAAATTCTTCGGTGCGGTGAACCGATCGCCTTATAGCGGTCGTACTCGTGTTATCAAACGGCCGGCTATCGAAGGAAACTTACCGGCCGGGCCGGCGGAAATGCCGCCGCAGCCAGTACCGCGCAATCGCTGGATGAGATGCCCCATGCCCGGAAAGGAAAGCTGCCATGACCACACGATTCAATCCCCCTCCCGACTGGCCGCCCGCACCCGCTGACCGGGTGGCGCCGAAAGCGCAGGATTCGCGGCTGGCCATGGCGGGCGGGATCGCGGTCGTCCTCGGCTCGCTGCTGCCTTTGGTGTCCTTCAACGGCGTCGGCGAGGAGGTGAAACCCGCGGCGAGGTATGCATCTTTGGTCGTCGGCCTAGCCCTGGTGGCACTCGGATTCGCGCTGCGCGCGGCGCCGCAGCCGGGGCGGCTCATCGCAGGTATCGCGACCTTGGGCCTATCTTCCCTGGCCGGCCTGACGTACGTCGGGCTCATCGTGGCCGGTATCACCGGAGTCCTGCACCAGGACCAATTCGGCAATACGGCCAGCCTCACATTCTCGCCGAATATCGGCATCGTTCTCGCAGCCGCCGGCTGCGCGGCCGCCTACACCGCGGCCATCATGTCTTTTCATCACCGCTAGGTCTGACAGCCATTTAATGCTTGGAGGCGGCGCGTGCCGCGATTCCGTCTGGGGCTTCGTGTGCTTCTTATCGTCGGCCTTTCCGTGACCGCCATGCCGGGGGCGGCCGTCGCATGGGCTGCTCCGGTCCAGAGCCCGTTCGGGCTCGCCACGCTGACGCCCTGCCAGCCCGACACCAGCGCTCCGTATCTGCCTGTCCGGCTGCGGCCCGGGGTCACCGCGACCCCGGGCATCGCCGGCTACCTGATGCCCGCCGGCCTGACCTACTTCGGCGTCGGCACGCAGGCCGGCTCCCCCTACCTGAAGAACAACCTGCTGGTCGGCCCCAGCTCGTTTCAGTGCACGGCGGACGGTTACGACCACTCCTGGGACCTGAACTGGGCGCAGCTCTCATCGCCGGCCGACCCGAACGCCAAGGTGTTCACCTATTACTCGGCCAATGCGAACAGCAACCAGGAACCTGAGACGTGCATGTCGCTGCTGGACGCCGGCGAGATCGCGCAGTTCGATGATTACCGGCGGGCGCACCGGCAGTGGTGTGATCCCGTGACGGCAAGACCGACGTACCAGTCGGTGATGCCGGTCGCAGGCACGCCGCTGTCGATCGCGTACGCGGTCTTTCCGCCGGGCCAGGACGTCATCACCACGCATTCTCCCTACGCCACTCTCGAGGTGAGCATCTTCGAGTACACCGACCCGCTGACGGGAGCGGCGCCGTATCCGCCGGTACCGATCACCAGCATCGACTGCTCGCTTCCCTTTGCCCGCCAGGCGTCCTGCCTGGAGACACTCGCCGAATGGGTGCAGACGCAACTCCCGGCGGTGTACGGGACGACGGCGGCCCAGGCGACCCGGGCCAATGCCGCCCTGCGAGCGCAGATCCAGCAGGACCCGAGCCCGGTGCCGCTGTCCGCCGTCCCGGCGAAGGCGCCGGCGTCAGGGTGCACCGCTCCCCTCAACGAGGGCGTCGAGTCGACGCTCGCCGATTTCCAGCCGATCCCGTTGCAGGCCGCGCCCCGCCAGGGCGAGACCGGCTCGATGGCCGCGGTGACCATTTCGGCCGGGTTCTCGCCGCTGGAGTTCCACCTGTGCGAGGAAGGCCTGCTGGGCGGCTCGATCGATCCAGGTGCCTTCGAGGTCGGCGTGCCGACGATGACCGTCCGGGACCAGGACCAAAACCACCACCTGCTCGGCCCGTTCGTCTATGACGCTGAGTCGCATGGCTGGGAGAAGAATGCGCAGATCCCGGCCGGCCAGGATCTCGGCACGCACTACGACGGATCGTTCCGGGTGGAGCTCGGGCCGCAGGTCTCCGCCACCCTGGATCCGGCGAAGATCGCCTCCGGGGGGGCGCCTGATATCTCGCTCACCCTGGTCTCGGTCATCCTGCAGGCCAAGCACCAGGAAATCGACCTGGTGCGCAACGGCAGGGAAGCACTGCAAGTGGTCGACTCGCCGCAGCTCGAGTTCTCCCTCGAGGTCTCGCCGAAGGACGTCGAGCAGGTGGTCCAGGACGACGAGGCGGCCAGCAAGGAACCGGCGACCCAGGTCATCAGCGACGCGTCCCAGGAGATCGCCGCCGACAACGCGGTCGCGATGGTCGACGAGATAGAGGCGACAGCCGGGGTCAGCGAGGACTCCGCGCTGAACACCATCGTCGCTGTCGAAGGCGAGGTAGCGGACGTGGTGCGGAACACCTTCATCGACGACCCGGCGCTGGCCAGCGTCGAGGCGCAAGCGCTGGCCGAGGGCGAGCTCGTGCAGGCGGAGCAGAATGCGGGCGTCTTCGTCAAGGCCGCGCGGTCCCTGCTGAATCTCCTGGAAGGCGATCCGGAAGAGGACGTGAAGGCCGTGGAACAAGACGTAGTGGCGGCCGGATGATGCCGGGGCAGACGGCGCGCTTCCTCGCCGGCCTGGTCGCCGCCGCGTGCCTGGGCCTTGCCGGATGCACGGCTCACCACGCATCGCCCGTCTCCGGCCCCGGCGGTTCAGCGGCCCGGAGCGCTCCGGCGCCGGTGCGGCTCGGTGCGCCGAAGGCATCCGTCATCCCGGCCGTGACGGCCGATCCCAGCATCCTCACGAAGATGACGATCACCGCGCCGCCGAGATCAGAGGTCGGCAACGCGGTCCACAGCCTCATCTCGGTACAGGTGACGACCAGGGTCGAGGCCCTCGCCAGCTACGGGTCGTTCACGTCCGGGGCCAGGTTCTCCATCGCCGGCCAGGTATCGCCGGTCCCGGGCGGCTCGCGCACGGCGCTGATCCGGGTCCTCGGCCCTGGCTACAACGGCAGGCACCAGGCGGCCGTCGGACCGGACGGCCTCGTGGCCGCCACGCTCACGCTCCCGGCGATCACGCCGGGACGGTGGAGCGTCGCGATAGAGGACCTGTCACGGGTCCGTCCCGGCCCGGACGACCTCGAAACCGGCTATGCGGTTCTCGATCTTGCCGTCTATGACGTGCCCTGAAGGCAAGGCCGGCCCCGGCACCGTTGACAGACGTCGTTCCAGCTAGTGTGGCTCCCGCCGCACATGACACCGGGCACCTGAACGCCGTGATCCTCGTCACCAACATCGGACCTTCGACCGGCGAGGGGACCGCGCCTGCCCGGCCCAGGCCCCTCACCCATCGCAGTATCGTCCTCAGGGAGCCAGCGACTATGCTGCCGGGGCCTCGGCGGGTGGCTCAGCGGCCAGTGCGTCCGATCCGGGCGCGGGCTCCGGTCTGGGCGGGGGATAGACGAGCCAGTGCAGCCCGGCGGCGACAATGCCGCCGACCAGCGGGGCCACGATGAATAGCCACACCTGGGTCAGCGCGGTCCCGCCGACGATGAGGGCCGGGCCGAGGCTGCGCGCCGGGTTCACCGACGTTCCGTCGATCGGTATCCCGATCAGGTGGACCACCGAGAGGGTCAGCCCGATCGTCATGGCCGCGGTCGCCGCGTTCCCGAGCTTGCTGGTGACCCCGAGGATGACGAAAACGAACAGGGCGGTCAGGACGACCTCCGCGAGGAAGGCGCCGCCCGCCCCGATGTGGATGTCGGATGCCGCCCCCCAGCCGTTCGTGCCGAGCCCTGTCTTGGACGTGCTGTACAGGGGAGAGGTATTGAACATCCCCCACAGCAGCAGCGCGCCGAGGATGCCGCCAACGAACTGGGCCACCCAGTAGCCAGCGGCCTCGACCAGCGGCATACGGCCAGCCAGCAGCGCACCGATGGTCACCGCCGGATTGACGTGACAGCCCGATATCGGCCCGAGCGTGTAGGCCAGGGCCAGAAGCACGAGACCGAACGCCAGGGCCGTGGCCACCACCCCCGCCGCGACGCTGCCCCCGTCGAACTTGAACCCGAACATGAGGGTCGCCACCCCGACCCCGAAAAACACGAGCAGTCCGGTCCCCAGCATTTCCGCTGCGAACTTGCGCATCATTGTCGTTCTCCCATCTCGCCACGGTTCCGGCCGTCAGGTCGCCCCTGGTACGTTATCTGGCCCGCGCAGGCCGCGACGCAGCAGAGCACCGTGAACACCAGGGCGTACATCCCCAGCAGCGGGCGCGGCGGGGCGGGCAGGCGGTCGGCCTGCGGAGATGCCGCTGACGGGGGCGCCTTGGCCGCCGTCATGGCCCGGTTCGGCCGGACGTGGCGGACAGCGCGCCGACGACGGCGTCCGCCAGCAGCGCGGCCCTGGCCGGAGCCATTCCCAGCTCGGCCGCGTCCCGCTGGCAGGCGTCGTGAACGTCCCGCAGCTGCCCGGCCGTCAGCCGGGCCTCCTGGCCGCCGTGCCCGCCCGGCCTTCCGCCCGCGGGATCCGCGGCCGGCGCGGCTAGCTGGCGGGCCTTGCGCCGCCCGAAGCGGAGCCGCTCCGTCATCGGGGTTATCGAGGTGCCGAGAACCTGCCCCAAGGCGCCGGTGATGACCGGGAACACGAGCTCGCTGAGCAGGACGGTCTCGATTCCGAAGCCCACCGCCGCGCCCGGCTCGCGCTGACGCCGGCGGCCTGGCAGGTCACCCGACAGCCAGGACTCTGCGGCCGCGTCGAACACGACCAGTTCCTCCGGCTCCAGCTGCCGGACGACTTCCCTGGCGGCGCCTATGACCTGTGCCGCGGAGACCGTTAAAGTGCCTGAAACTTCCAATTTCCCCCTCGGATATTCGTGCATTTCGACTTTAAAGGCAGCCTTGGGCGTAGGTGTCGCGAAACGGTCAAGCGGGTGCCCCGCATGCCGCGACCATTGCCTGCCGCACGTGATCTGGATCCTGGTGCTTCTCCCGCGCATTTCTTCGGGGCCGAGGTACGGCGCGCACGCGAAGCCGGTCGCATGACGCTGGCCGACCGGCCGATGATCAAGGTTCACGTGATCCCGGCCGAGGTGGGTGCGCACATCGGGCTGCTGGGTGCGTTCGCCATCGCGGGCTTCGCCGACGACGCGCCGGGTACCGTCTACTTCGAGTCGCCGGACGAGGGAGAGACGGCGAATCTCTCAGCCACCGTGGCTAAGATGATCATTACGTTCGATACTTTGCGGTCCGAAGCCCTCCCGCGCGGGGCTTCGCGAGACTTGATCACGAGGGTGGCTGAGGAAAAGGCAGACGCCCGCACCCTCTGACCCTCACGATCTCCGCTCCTTTCTGCGCCGCTACCCGGACGGTGCCTGCGTGGATCCGTGACGGGCCGTCGCGGGCTGGCGGTACCGGTCCGCGACCGTGAAGGCCAGGTCGAGCGACTGGCTGCGGTTGAGCCGCGGATCACACGCGGTCTCGTAGCGCTGGTGCAGGTCGGCTTCGGCGATCTGGTGGCTGCCGCCCACGCACTCGGTCACGTTGTCGCCGGTGAACTCGATGTGGATGCCGCCGGGGTGGGTGCCTAGCGCCCGGTGCGCCTCGAAGAACCCGTCCACCTCGTCCAGGATGTCGGCGAACCGCCGCGTCTTATGACCGCTCGGCGCCGAGATCGTGTTGCCGTGCATCGGGTCGCAGACCCAGGCCACCGGGATACCGGCCGCGCGGATCGCCTGGATAAGCGGCGGCAGCGCAGCGCGGATCCGGCCGGCGCCCATCCGGGTGATGAACGTCAGCCGTCCGGGTACCCGGCCTGGGTTGAGCGCCTCGGCGAGCGCCAGCACCTCGCTCGCGGTAGCGGCCGGGCCCACCTTGACTCCCACCGGGTTGCCGATGGCACGGGCGAACGCGATGTGCGCACCGCCGAGGTCCCGGGTGCGCTCGCCGATCCACAGGAAATGCGCCGAGCCGTCGTATCCGCGCCCGGTCCGGGAGTCGGTCCTGGTCAGGGCCTGCTCGTAATCCAGCAGCAGCGCCTCGTGGCTGGAGTACAGCTCCACCGAGCGCAGTTCCTGCGGGTCGCTGCGGCAGGCCCGCATGAACGCCAGGGCCCGGTCGATCTCACTGGCCAGCCGTTCGTAGTGCTGTCCCGACGGGCTTTCCCGGACGAAGTCCTGGTTCCAGGCGTGCGCCTGGCGCAGGTCCGCGTAACCACCGGTCGTCAGGGCGCGGCACAGGTTGAGCGTGCCCGCGGACGAGTGGTACGCCCGCCGCAGCCGATCCGGATCCGGCCTCCTGGCCTGCGGGGTAAAGTCCAGGCCGTTCACCGCATCGCCCCGGTAGGCGGGCAGTTCGACGCCGTCGCGTACCTCGACCAGGCTCGACCGCGGCTTGGCGAACTGGCCGGCCATCCTGGCGATCTTGACCACCGGCACGCTGGCCCCGTAGGTCAGCACCAGCGCCATCTGCAGCAACGTTCGCAGCTTGGCGCGGACCGCGTCGGCGGTCGCGCCCTCGAACGTCTCCGCGCAGTCGCCGCCCTGCAGCACGAACGCCTCGCCCCGCGTCACCGCGGCCAGCCGTTCGCGCAGCAGGTCACACTCATCCGCCAGGACGAGCGGCGGCAGGGCGGCCAGCTCACCGGTCACCGCGTTCAGCCGGTCACGATCGGGCCAGTCAGGCTGCTGGCCCGCGGTCAGGCCGCGCCAGGGCTGCGGTACCGCCGCCGTGGTCATAGGCCGGTCTCGGGCACAGGGGAGTCCTCGTCCGGTATCGGCACCACTTCACGCGCTACCGCGCCTTCCGGAACCGCCGCGCCGACCGGGCGGTTCTGCGAGATCCAGCTGTCGATACGCTCCCACCAGTCATAGAGCCATGCCACCTGCGTCTCGTGGGCCGCCGGCCGCGGCACCTGGTCAGACGGCACCCGCCACCACTTGGCCCGGATGACCTGGTCGATCGGGAAGTTCCGCCAGACGTCGCCGACGCTGATGATGTTGTCAAGCCCGGCGTGCGCCACGAAGATCACGTCGGCGTCCTGGCAGGCCGTGATCGCCGCCAGGGTCCCGCCGGGGCGCGGCGGGAGCAGGTTGGGCATCTCCCGGGCCCGCGCGGCCAGGTCGGCCCGGCCCTGATGCTCGAGCCGCCGGATGCCGCGGCGCCAGCGTCCCGGCGTCCAGTTGGCCCCCTCGGGGAAGATCACTAGCGCGCCGGTCCGGTCCAGCCCGCGGGCCAGCCGCTCGATCTGGGCGGTGAAGATGTTGTCGCCGGCCTGGTCTTTCCGGATGAACACGTTCGGCAGCCGGTTGCCCAGCACGTCCAGGCTGGGGTCGAACTGCAGCGCCGCCTTCATCACGACCCGCGGCCGCCGCCCGTACACGCTCAGCAGCTCGTGGATGAGCAGGAACGAGTCGCCGGGTCCGGCGTGCCGGCTGAGCACGATGACCGGGCGGGCCAGCCGGGCGGTTCGCTCCGCCGCGGTGAATTCCGGTTCGTCGACCTCGACCCGCAGCCCGTACGTCTTTTCCGCCCCGTTGTACAGCGTGTCAAGGAACCACCGCACGACCGCGTAGTGGCGGCTCTGGTAAGGCTCGGTGCGCAGCCGCCCGCCGAACCCGCTTACGATCCACAGGCCCAGCAGCGCGAACAGCGCCGCGGTCTCGGCGATGAACCAGATCAGCGCGAAGCACGTCAGCCGGAAGCTGCGCATGTGCCCGAGCCGCGACCGGGCCGCCAGCCCGAATACCAGGGCCAGCAGCGCCAGGAACGGCGAGAGCACGATGAAGGCGAGCGCGAAGACGACCACCAGCGGTGCCAGCACGAGGCGGCGGATCAGCCTCGGTGGTAGCATCAGCCCCTCCCGTCCTCGGCGGCCGGGGTCATTTCCTGGCCAGCGCGGCGAGATAGCTCGCGGACGCGGTATACGCCCGCTCGATACTAAGCCCGACCTTGGCCTTATCCCGGTACCGGAACTGTGCCAATCCGGGCTGGAGCTGACCGCCGCCGGTCGGCAGCACGTGCACCCGGACGTTGCCGGGGAGCGAGGACATCTCCTCGTGGAACCGGTGCCTGCGGGCGATCTCGAAGGCCACCAGGCCCACCTCCCACGGCCGGGTGGGTACCGCGAGCGGGCTCTCTATCCGTCCCACCTGCAGCACGTAGACGGTGCTGGCGCCCAGCGCGACGGCTCGCCCGACCGGGATCGAATCGACCAGGCCGCCGTCGAAATAGTGACTGCCGCCGACCTTGACGGGGGGCAGCAGCCCGGGCACGGCACAGGAGGCCATGACCGCGGGCACCACCGGCCCGCTGCTGAACCAGCGGGCGCTGGCGTCCTCGATGCTGGCCGCCACGCACTGGAACGGCAGCTCCAGGTCCTCGAAGGTGTCCCCGGGCAAGGCGCTGGCCAGCAGGCGGCTCAGTGGCTCGAGTGAGTGCAGGTGCGTGCCGGACCGCACCAGCCGGACGGCGCGGCTCCAGAGTTTCTCGCTGAACGCCAGCCGCAGCTCGTCGCCTTGCCACATCCGGCCCAGCCGGGCCGCCGCGCCGGCCGGGTCGGCCGCCACCAGCACCCCGTTGATGGCGCCGATCGAGGTGCCCACGACCAGGTCGGGCCGGATTCCGGCGCCGGCCAGCGCGCGGAGCATGCCGACCTCGTGCGCGCCGAGCAGGCCCCCGCCGCCGAGCACGAACGCCGTCGTCATCCCAGCAGCCTAACCAGCCGCACCGGGCCTAAACGAGCGCCGCCAGCTAGCTCGAGAAGTCCTGGGTCATCCAGACGGTGCCGCTGGCGTCCCGCAGCACGCTGATCCCTATCTGCCGGAACGAGGAGCTGAGGATGTTCAGCCGGTGACCGTCGTCCGGCGGCTGCTCGTTCAGCATCTCCTGGGTGAGGTCGGCGGCCATCTGCGCAATGGCCGCCGCGGTATCGGGCTCGGGGCCGCCTTCGCCGACATTCTCCCCCCACGATGACCACGCCACGCCCGCCTGGGTCAGTCGTTCGGGCAGGGCCGTCTCGCCCGGGCACTGGTGGGTCAGGCCGCAGCCGCCGGCCATCTGCACGGTGTGCGCCCGCGAACTGGTGTCCAGGCCCGCGCTCAGCGCGTAGGCGGGCAGCCCGGCCTGGGCCCGCGCCTGGTTGATCACCGCCAGCACCTGCGCGGCCGCCGGCTGGCCCGAGCCGTTCTGCGGCGACGCCCTCGGCGACGCCGCCACGCTCGGCTTCGCCGAGGGCGCCGGGCTGGCAGCCGGCGGGCTGGCAGCCGGCGGGCTGGCTGTCGGCGTGAGCGAGGTGAGCGGGGCCTTGGGGGCGGCCTGGTGCCGGCCGGGCAGGCCGCTGCGCGCGACCGCGGTCCCGGTGCCGACGCGCCCCGCGCCGTCGGCGACACCCGGCGCCGACGAGGCGCAGCCCGCGTCGAGCACCAGCACCACAAGCACCGCCGTCAGGGTCCCGAGCGCGATCTTGGCACCGCTGGTCCGCCTGGGCCGGCGATGGCCCTGCCCGCTGGGCCGATGATGACCCGGCCCGGACTTCGTCGCCTGCACTGGCTCCGCGCGCCTCGCTCGTCGTTTGACCGGCTCTGATGTTAAACCGCTAATTTAGCGACAAGCGCGGAGTTTCGCCGGGCAATGCACGCAGTGAGTCAGCCCCGCCGGATGGTCAGGCCCAGCGAGGCGAACTGCTCGAACGGCCGGTGGTAACCGCGTTCGATCTGGTGGATGCCGCGCAGTGCCGAAGGCCGGTCGGCCACGGCCGCGGCCAGCACGGCGGAGAACCCGGCCCGGACGTCGGGCAGGGTGACGTCGGCGCCGCGGAGCTTGGACACCCCCCTGATCACCGCGGAGTGCACCGCGTTGGTGTCGTGGAACCGGCACGCGGGCCCGCCGAGGCAGGCCGCGAACACCTCGATCTCGCAGCCCATCTTCTGCAGCGCGGGCACGTACACGAGCCTGTTCTCGAACACCGTCTCGTGCAGCACCGACATCCCGTCGGCCTGGGTGAACAGCACCATAAGCGGCTGCTGCCAGTCCGTCATGAACCCCGGGTGGGTATCGGTGTGCACGGCGGCCGGCCGCAGCCCCTCGGGCGCGGACGCCGTGACCCATTCGTCGGTGATGTCGACCTGCGCGCCCATCCGGGCCAGCGTGGTGATCGCCGTGACCAGGCGGTCCTGCGGGCAGCCGTGCACCCGCACCTCACCCCGGGTGATCAGGCCCGCCACCAGGTAGGAGAACGCCTCGAGCCGGTCCCCGGCCAGCCGGGTGGAGGCCCCGCGCAGCCGCGGCACGCCTTCGATGACGATCCGCCGGTCGGGGCTGAGCTCGATCTGGGCCCCCATCCGCTGCAGGAACAGCGCGAGTTCCGCCACCTCGGGCTCGGTGGCCGCGCCGCGCAGCACCGTCTTGCCCTCGGCGAGCACGGCGGAAAGCAGTACCGTTTCTGTGGTGCCCACGCTCGGATACGGCAGGTCGATCCGCGCGCCATGCAGCCGGGACGCCCGCGCCGTGATCCCGGCCGGGCCCGCCTCGACCTCCGCGCCGAGCGCCCGCAGCGCGGCGACGTGGAAGTCGACCGGACGCCGCCCGATCGGGTCGCCGCCGACCAGCGGCACGAACGCCTCGCCGGCCCGGTGCAGCAGCGGCCCGAGCATCAGGATCGGGATCCGGTTCAGCCCGGTGAACGCCTCGGGCACCCGCGGCTCGACCGCCGTCCCTGGCGCGATCGTGATGTCCGCGCCGGCCCGGCTGACGTGATAGCCGGTCGACTCCAGCATCGCGGCGGTGATGTCGACGTCGCCGACCTCGGGCGCGTTGCGGATCGTGCTCGGCCCATCGCCCAGCATCGCGGCGACCATGTGCTTGGTCACAGCGTTCTTCGAGCCGCGCACCTCGATGTCGCCGCGCAGCGGCCCGGACGGTTCCACTTGCCAGGTTTCGGTCACGTGACCACTGTATGGGGGCTAGCCAACGCCGAAGTCACAGTAACGAAACTCCGATAACGGACGGCCCGCCCGTGCGCTAGCATGATTCGGCCTGGGGGGAGCCGGGTGTGGTACGGCTTGGCCCGGGGCTCCCAGAGGCGCACGTATCGACGGGAACGCCCCAGCCACTAAGGAGAACAAGACGCTCATGGCCGCCACCCTTCAGGACATCCTGCTCACGCCAGACGCCTGGCCGCACGTGATTGCCGACTGCCAGCAGCTCATTAAGGATGAGGTCTCCGGCAAGTCCGGCGTCTCCGGGACCGCGGTCAAGCTCGCGTACAAGACGGCGAATACATTCGCGTCGGGCTACATCCAGTCCACGGTGGAATCCCTGCTGCCGGATATGGTGACCGAACTCGAACCGTACTGGGCCGACTTCAGCACCTCAGGTGCCGCTGGGTTCGGCGACTACTTGGTTAAGCGCGGCGACGAGGTGTCCGAGGCCCTGCTGTCGGTGACTGACGCGCGGGCGAAGATCTCCAACCGGGCCACGATCTTGAAGGCCTACGGCGCCGTCCGCGGCGGCGCGTCCAAGCACATCGTGGCCGCGCTGCCGGCCGTCGGCGCCTTGGTGGAGAAGTATGCGGAGAAGCACGCGGCCTGACCGCTCACCTGACCGGCACGTCGTCCAGCGGGCTGGCGGCCGCCGGGTCCGCCCGGCCGGGCCCTGGGGCCGGGAGCGCCAGCACCGGCTCCCGGTCCCGCCTCCGGGTCACCGCCCAGTACACCGCACCCGCCACCAGGATGGCGCCCATCGTCCAGCCCAGCGGGTACGTGGGGACGCCGACGTACTTCAGCCCGGACGCGCAGATCACGAAGGTGATGGTCGGCCTGATGTACCGGTCCGGCGCCCGCGACGAAAGCAGCGAGCCGATCAGCACCGCGGGCACGCTGCCGGCGATGATCGACGCGGTCACCCCGAACTCGACGTGCCCGAAGGCCAGCGCGCCGAGGGCGGCCGCCGCGGTCAGCGGGACCGCCTGCGTCAGGTCGGTCCCGACCAGCTGGCCCGCGCTGAGCATCGGGTAGGCGAACAGCAGCAAGATGATCATCAGGGAGCCGGAGCCGACCGAGGTGATGCCGACGATCAGGCCGCCGACCATGCCGATCAGCACGGTCGGCACCGGGCGGACGGCCACCTCCGCGATCTTGCCGGTGCGCGGCCGGCCCGACCGGCGGTCCAGGATGAACCGGAGCACCATGGCGACCGCTCCGGTCAGCAGCGCCGCGCCCAGTGCGATCTCGACGTTCTTCTGATCGGCGGACTTGTTGCCCATCTCGCGCAGCAAGAAGACGCCGAGGAACGCCATCGGCACCGATCCGAGCGACATCAAGCCGACCAGCCGCAGGTTGACCGTGCCCTTGTGCAGGTGAACCGCCGCGCCCACGGGCCGCATGACCACGGCGGCGACCAGGTCGCTGGAGATGGCCGCGACCGGCTTGACCGCGAACAGCAGGATCAGCATCGGAGTCATCAGCGCGCCGCCGCCGGCGCCGGTCAGCCCGACCAGCAACCCGACCACGGCGCTGCCGAGCACAACGTAGAGGCTGAGGCCCATCCAGCGTTCCCCTTTCTCGCCGATCGTTTTCTTTACATTTCCTACTACCTTAGTTTACAAACGTTTCTTCCTAACGACCGCCGGCACCTGTTCCCGGCCTGGTTATCCCGGGTAGACCGGGTGACGTGGACAAGCTGCAGGCCTACCGGGACAAGCGAGACGCCGCCCGCACGCCCGAGCCTGTCCCCGCCGAGCCTGCTGCCGCCCAGGCCGGCCAGGCCTCCGGGGGCGATACGTTTGTCATCCAGGAGCACCACGCCCGGCGGCTGCACTGGGACTTCCGGCTGGAGCGCGACGGGGTACTTGTGTCCTGGGCGCTGCCGAAGGGCGTGCCCGCCGATCCCAGAGTCAATCACCTGGCGGTGCGCACCGAGGACCATCCGCTGGAGTACGGCGGGTTCGAGGGTGAGATACCGCGCGGCGAGTACGGCGCGGGCGCGGTCACGATCTGGGATCACGGCACCTACGAGACCGAGAAGTGGACGCCGGACGAGGTCAAGGTCAGGCTGCACGGGCGGCGGGTCAGCGGGGGCTTCGCGCTGTTCCAGACCCGCGGCAACCAGTGGATGATCCACCGGGAGCGGCAGCCGCTGCCCTCGCCCATCCGTCCCATGCTCGCGGTAACCGGAGCGATGCCCCGCGACCATGAAAACTGGGCGCTCGAGATGAAGTGGGACGGCGTCCGCGCCCTGGCCTACGTCGAACGCGGCCGGGTTCGCCTGATGTCCAGGACCGAACGCGACATCACGGTGGCCTATCCGGAACTCGCCCGCCTGGGCGCGGCCACCACCCGCAAGCAGCTGCTCCTCGACGGGGAGATCGTGGTGTTCGGCGATGGCGGCTGGCCGGAATTCGAGGCGCTGCAACCGCGGATGCACGTCAGCTCGGCATCCCAGGCGGCCATGCTGGCCGGGCAGAACCCGGTGACCTACCTGGTATTCGACCTGCTCCAGGTCGACGGAAGGCCGTTGCTCGACGTCCCGTACGCCGAGCGCCGCGCGCTGCTCGACGAGCTGTCGCTGGCCGGCCCGTACTGGCAGACCCCGCCGTCTTTCGCCGGCGAGGATTTCGGCGCCGTGCAAGCCGTCTCGGTTCAGCAGGGCCTGGAAGGCGTGGTGGCCAAGCGGCTCAGTTCCACGTACGCGCCAGGCGTCCGGGCCGATAACTGGCGGAAGATCAAGAACGTCCGGAGCCAGGAGGCCATCGTGGCCGGTTACAAGCCCGGAAAAGGCAACAGGACCGGCCAGGTCGGGTCCCTGCTCATCGGCGTCCACGACGCGTCAGGCGCCCTGATCTACGCGGGCCACGTCGGGACGGGCTTCAATGACGAGACGCTGCGCATGCTGGGGGACAAGCTCCGGCCGCTGCGCCGCGCCGGCTCGCCGTTCGACGGCCCGGTACCCCCTGAGTATGCCCGTCCCGCCGTCTGGGTAGAGCCAGAGCTCGTGATTCAGGTGGGCTACGACCGGTGGACCAAGGCGGGCCGGATGCGCGCCCCGGTCTACCAGGGGCTACGCGACGACATCGATCCGGCGGACGTGGTCCGTGAGCGCTGAGACCAAGGTGGCCGTCCAGGTGGACGGGCGGACGCTGACGCTGACGAACCTGGCCAAGGTCATGTACCCGGACACCGGCTTCACCAAGGCCGAGGTGCTCGACTACTACCAGCGGGTGGCGCCGGCCCTGCTGCCGCACATCGCGGGCCGCCCGCTGACCCTCAAGCGCTACCCCGACGGCGTCGACGGCCAGGCCTTCTTCAACAAGCACGTCACCGAGCACCGCCCGGACTGGATCCGCACGGCCCGGGTCAACTCGGCCAGCTCCCGGGCCCGCGGCACCATGGTGACCTACCTGGTGGCGGACGACCTGCCCGCGCTCATCTGGGCGGCCAACCTAGCCGCCCTGGAGCTGCACACCCCCATGTGGCGGCTGCCCGAGGTCCGCCTGCCCGACCTGCTGGTCTTCGACCTGGATCCGGGGGAGCCCGCCAGCATCGTGGACTGCTGCCGGGTGGCCGTGGCCCTGCGGCCGCTGCTCGAAGGCGAAGGCCTCGCCCCGCTGGCCAAGACCTCCGGCGGGAAGGGCCTGCAGCTGTACGCGCGGATCTCGGACGTGACCTCGGCGGAGGCCAGCGACCAGGCCAAGGCCTTCGCCGAACGGCTGGCACGCGACCAGCCCCGGCTGGCGGTGTCGCGGATGACCAGGGCCCTGCGTGCCGGCAAGGTCCTCATCGACTGGAGCCAGAACAACGGCTCCAAGACCACCGTGGCCCCCTACTCGCTGCGGGCCCGCGCGCACCCCACCGTCTCGACCCCGGTCACCTGGGACGAGGTTGAAGCCTGCCGGACGGCGGACGACCTGTTCTTCACCGCCGAGGACGTGCTGGACCGGGTTGCCCGCCATGGCGACCTGTTTTCGCCCCTGACGTCGACCCCGCAGCAGCGCAGCCGCGGCCCCGGTTAACTGGCCTCTTACTACCGCGGCGATCAGCGGACGACCAGCCTCAGTTCCCGGTGCGTTCCCTCATCAGGAGCATGGCGTAGGCGGCCACGGTGCTGGCGTCGGTGATGAGGCCCTGGCTGATCATTTCCTCGAACCTGGGCCTGCTCACCCACTCCTGGCGCATGTCCTGCTCCTCGGGCTCCCGTTCCGCCGTGCCCGGCTCAAGCCCGGTCGCCAGGAAGACATGGCCGGCCTGGCTGCTGATGCCGTGGGCGCAGTTCAGCGAGCCCAGCTTGACCAGGTGCCGGGCGCGCAGCCCGGTTTCCTGGGTCAGTTCCAGCCGGGCGAGCTCGTCCGGGCGCCCCGCCTGCCCCGCCGGGAACCCGCCCTGCGGGAATGACCAGGTGCGCCGGCCGATCGGGTACCGGAATTCCTCGACCAGGTGGAAGCCCTCGTCCTCGGCCGGGATGACGAGCGCGAAGTCGGATTTCTCCACGAACGCGTACGTGCCGCGGGAACCGTCGCGCCGTTCGATCTCGTCCCGGCGCAGGCGCATCCAGCTGTCTTCGTACACGACGGCGGAGGCGAGCGTGCGGACATCAGCACCGTCCGGCGCGGCCGGCATCGGCTACGGCACCTGCTCGGATGCCGCCACCGTCAGCTCGCCCGGGCTGGCGGCTGGAGGTGCCGTGGCGGCAGGGCGCCGCTCACGCCGGTACCGGATGACGGCGGTCACCCCGAGGGCGCCCGCGACGGGCAGCGTGATAAGCGCGGGCAGCTGATACCGCCACGAGAACTCGTACAGGTCCGCGCTGAGCAGCACCGCGACGCCGCAGCCGACGACCAGCAGGCAGGCCAGGGCCAGCCCCTGACTACCCTGCGACCCTGGATCGCGGCGCCGGCGCAGGGTGAAGATCCCGGCCAGGCCGGCCAGCAGCGCGACTCCGAACACCGGTCCTGGCGTATACCCGCCGTGCAGCTGGTAGTCCCGCAGCGCGGTGGCAGCCGACCGGTTGACGCGCGCGGACCCGCCGCCGCCTGCCCTGGCAAAGATCCTGGTGGCACTGTTCCCGCCGTAATGGGTGATGCCCGGCGAGAAGAACGGATAGCTGGCCTGGAACTGCCAGCGAGCCACGGAGGTGTCACCTGGCTGGGTGTTCCTGGTGAGCGCGAAGATCTTTACCGAGTCGCGGCCGATGTCGCCGGCCACCCGCATCGGCTGCTGCCTGAGCACGCTGTAGGCGAACTGCCGCTGCCAGGGCAGGGTATTGATCAGCAGGCCAAGCCGGACATTGACCGGCTGGTAAAGCACGCGGGGTGAGTCGGAGTTGTTCACCAGGCCGTCCACGCCCAGCGAGGCGGCGACCGCCGCGCTGGGGCACAGCGGCCGTTCCATGGCGGGAATCGTCAGCGCGGCGCAGTCGGCGGCGTGCGCCGTCCGGCCGTACAGGTACGCGTCGCCCATGTTGGAAAGCTCGAAACCGTAATGCAGGATAACGGCGGAATAGCCCATGTAGCCGACGACGGGCAGCGCGAAGCAGAACGTCAGCACCGCGCCGCTCAGCAGGCGGGTGCGCCAGCCGGCCGTGGCCGCCAGCACGTAGACCAGCGCGGGCAGGATCAGCGCCTCGCCGACCTGGCGGACCGGCGCCGACGTGCCGAGCGCCAGCCCGCCGAGGACGACGAAACCGAGCCCGGGCCTGGGCTGCCAGAGCAGCAAGACCATCCCCGCGACCAGCAGGGCTTCGAACAGCACGTCGGGCATGATCGTCTGTTCCGCGTTGAGCTGGTAGGCGTCGAGCAGCACCGGCGCCACGGCCAGGGCGGCGAGCCAGCGGGTCACGCCGCGGCGCAGCATCAGCGCGTACAGCGCGACTGCCATCGCCATCCCGAGCACGTGCTGCGCCATGGCGACGAAAGCCAGGTCCGCGACCATCAGCGCCGGACGAAGCACGAGCAGCGTGTAGCCGAGCGGATCGAACGATCCCCAGTCGGTGGTGTTGAAGTCGGTCCCGAATATGTACTTCTTGGAGTCGATGAACAGCAGGGCAGGCTCATACCCGATCTGGGTGACGGCGCGGAGCACGAGTCCGGCCGCGAGCAGCAGCCCGAGGACCCAGTGCCTGCGCAGCATGCCGACGACGGCCCAGCTGGCCCGGTCCAGGCGAGATCCCGCCTGGATGACCGCATCCCTGCGATCGGGGCCGGTCCAGGTGCCGACCGCGGCGAGACCGTCGTCCGCGGGGTCCTGGCCCGCGCCAGGCAATACAGTTTCGCTCCTGTTGGTCACACACGATCCTTGGCATGAGTCGCATCAGGCAGCAGGAGATGCCGCGTAAGTGCCCGGCCGCCTTCCTGGCGAGCATCATTCTGCCGCATCACGAGGTAGCAGGCGTCCCTAAGAGCGAGATTTGCCCGGGTGCCGTCGCCACTTACGACGTCATCACGGGCCGGACCGCGGCTGTGAGGTGCCTCACGGACCTGGCCGCGGCCATGGCCGGCCGCGGCGCTGAACTGCATCCCAGCGGGTGACCGATTGTTTTGACGGTGCCGGTCCTTAGCATCGGCGCATGCTCGCGTCGACGACCCCTGGCGGCCAGGACCTGGCCTGGGCCGCGCTGCGGCGGCGGCTGCGGACGGCGATGCCCCCGCTGTACCCGCTTGAGCCCGATGCGGGGCGGCCAGCTCAGGCGCCGTCCGTCCGGGCGAACTGCGCTATCTGCCGCGGGCCGGCCCAGCCCGGATTTGCCCGCTGCTATCAATGCGGACGCCATGGGTTGTCCGGCCGCGGCCTGCTCGCCGACGCCGTGGTACCCATCAGCTACGCGGTCAAGGGCACGCCGCTCGCCGCCGATCTGTGGCGGTACAAATCCTGGCCGGTACCGAGCGTCTCCGCGCGGCGGGGTTTGCTGGTGCTGCTGCTGACTTTCCTGCACGATCACGGGTCCTGCGTCTGGCGGCACGCGGGCATGCGCGCACCGGACCGGCTGGCCGTGGTGCCGACCGGCAGCGGCCGCCCGGAACCGCATCCGCTGCTCGAGCTGGTGTCGCCGTACCTGCGGCTGCCGGTGACCGGGCTCGCCATCCGGCCGGGAAGCCAGGGACGCGACCTGGACCTGAGGCGTTTCCGCGCCGACCGGACGGCGGCCGGAGCTCACCTGCTGCTCATCGAGGACAGCTGGGTATCGGGCGCCAGCGCCCAGTCCGCCGCCGCCGCGCTCAAGCTGGCCGGCGCCAGACGGGTCGCGATCGTCGTGCTTGGCCGCCACATCGACCCGGCCGATCCCGCGGCCGGCCCGCTGGCCGCCCGGCTCCGGCCGGGCCCCTACCAGCGGTCTAAATGTGCGGTACACCCCCAAACTGCTTCATCGGGATAATAGTTCTATGCGTTATCATGGGCAATCATTGATTCGTTTCCGTGCACTAAGGAAATAGTGCTGGTTTAACCGCTCGTTACATTGAATAGGTGGCTGAGCGCACCCGTTTGCTCTAGCTTTTCCGCATGAATGACGCCCAGATCGCAGCCAACCTGCGCGCGAAGCTGCCCGGCGCGCTGGCTGAAGCTCTTCGACGCGTACAGTGACCGGCTCTTCCGGTATTGCTGGAACATGCTCCGGAATCGCGAAACAGCGCAAATAGCGCTGCGCGACACGCTGGTCGCCGCGGCAGCGCACATCGCGCGGCTCGCGGACCCCGAATCGCTCGGCTCGTGGCTTTACGCCCTGGCCCGCGCGGAATGCCGCAGGCGCCGCGCCGCTCAGCCGTCCCTCGCCGACGAGCCGCCCGCCCGGCCCAGCCAGCGCGACGCCGATTCCCGGCTGATGGCCTGGAACGCGGTGACCGCCATGGTGCCCGAGGAGATCGAGGCTCTTGATCTCACCTGCCGGCACGACGTGGACCTCAGCCTGGTCCTGAGCCTTTCCGCCGGGGACGCCCAGGCGCTGGTCGCCCGGGCCCGGCACAGCCTGGAACGGGCCCTCGGGGCCGAGCTCCTGATCAGCCGGGGCACCCACGCCTGCCCGGACCGCGCCGAAGTGCTGAGCGGCTGGTCCGGCACGATGACGCCCGGGATGCGGGACCGCGTGCTCGAGCACGCCGCAGGCTGCGCCGTCTGCGAGCCGGGCCTGCCGCGCAACGTGTCCGCCGCGCGGGTCTTCGCCCTGCTGCCCGCGCCCGCGCTTTCACCGCAGGCCCGGGCCGAAGTTCTCGGCTCCTTCGAGGACGACCGGCTCGCCGCGTACCGGGAATTCGCGGTGAACCGGACGTCGGCCCTCGGTGATTCGGGGTTCCCCCTCTCGTCGGGCCCGGTCGCCACGGAGCGCCCGCTGAGCGCGGCCGCGACCATCCGCCGGCCGAGGCGCCGGCTGGCCCGATCCGGGCGCATCCTCGCGGCGGCAGGCTCGATCGCTGCGGCCGCGGCGATCGCCTCAGCCTTCGTCCTCGTCGGATCCAGCGGCAGGCCCGTCGCCCTCCGGGAGATCACTCCCGCCATGACGGCCGCCTCGCCCTCCGCGGCGGCCGCTCAGCCGGTGCCCGGGGCCGGGACCGCGGGTGCCTCTCCGGTCGGTCCCGGCCGGCCCGCGGCGCAGCCGTTGACGCGGCCGGCCGTCGCGGCCAAGACGGGCGGCCGGGGCGAGGCGATGCTCGCTGGCGCCACTGCGCCGCTGACGCCAGCCGGCCTATCAGCCCCGAAGCCCAGCGCGCCGCAGCCGCCCTCGGCGGCTCATGGGTCAGGCCAGGCGCCAGCCGTTCCGGGGCCGCCCTCGGCCGGGACGCTCACCGTGTCGCCGGGCAGCCTGGCCCTCGGCGCCGGCTCGGCCGGCCAGATCACGCTTACCGCGGCGGGCGGTCCGGTCAGCTGGTCGGCCAGCCCGTCCGCGGCGCAGGTGAGCCTGAGCGCCTACTCCGGAACGCTCCAGGCGGGGCAGAGCGTGACCCTCGACGTGACGGTCACCCGCGGCAGCGGCGGGGGCAGCGCGGTCGTCTCCATTGCGCCGCCTGCCGCGTCACCGCAGACCGTTGAGGTCGGCTGGACGTCTCGTCCGATCCCGGGCGGAGCGGACGGTTCGGAGTACCCCAAGCATTCCCGCCACGACCCGTCACCGTCATCTTCGCCGTCGTCATCTTCGCCGTCGCCGACCCCGTCCGCCTCGTTACCGTCCCCCGGGCTGCGATCCGGGACCACCAGCAGCCCTGGCGAGCCCTAAGCTGGAATCGTGATCGCCGATCCCCCTTCGCATACCGCCCTGGTCAGGCGGGCCCGCCGGATCAACAGGGAACTGGCCCTGCTGTATCCTGACGCCCACTGCGAACTGGACTTCAGTTCCCCTCTCGAGTTGCTCGTCGCGACGATCCTGTCCGCGCAGACCACCGATAAGCGGGTCAACATGGTGACCCCGATCCTGTTCTCGCGGTACGTCACCGCCGCCGACTACGCTGCGGCGGACCGGGACGAGCTGGAGAAGATCATCCAGTCGACCGGCTTCTACCACGCCAAGACGAACAGCCTGATCGGGCTCGGGCAGGCGCTGTGTGACAGGTTCGGGGGCGAGGTGCCGCCGCGGCTGCGGGATCTGGTCACGCTGCCCGGCGTGGGCCGCAAGACCGCGAACGTGGTGCTCGGGAACGCGTTCGGCATTCCTGGCCTGACCGTGGATACCCATTTCGGCCGGCTGGCGCGCAGGTTCGGCTGGACCAAGAGCACCGACCCGGAGAAGGTCGAAGCCGAGGTAGCCAGCCTCATTCCGGCTAAGGACTGGACGATACTTTCGCACCGCCTGATCTGGCACGGCCGGCGGGTCTGCTTTGCCCGCAGGCCCGCCTGCGGCGCCTGCGCGCTGGCCCGCCTGTGCCCTTCCTATGGCGAGGGTCCCGTCGATCCCGTGGTGGCGGCGAAGCTCGTTAAGCCCGGTCCGTTCTCGTGACCTCGGGCCGCCAGCCCAAAGCGGCCGGGCCCGCGCCGGCGTGGCTGCATGAGCTGGCCGCCGTGGCGCAGCAGATGGAGGTACCGCAGCGGCTCACACCGCCCGTCACGGGCGGCCGGGCATCGGCGGTGCTGATCCTGTTCGCCGACGGACCAGACGGTCCCGACCTTTTGTTCATCATGCGCAGCGCGGGACTGCGGCTGCACCCGGGCCAGCCGGCCTTCCCCGGCGGAGCCATCGACGCCGCGGACGAGGGGCCGGTCGCGGCAGCGCTGCGGGAGGCGGCCGAGGAAGTCGGCGTCGACCCGGCCGACGTCGACGTGCTGGGTACCCTGCCCGAGTTGTTCATCGATCGGACCGGTTTCCGGGTGGTACCCGTGCTCGGCTGGTGGCGGCAGCCGTCGGCGGTCGCGCCGGTCGATGCGGACGAGGTGGCGGCGGTGGAGCGGGTCAGCCTGGCCGAACTGGCCGATCCCGCCGTCCGCCTGATGGTGCGGGTGCGCGATGGCCGCACCACGCCGGCTTTCCGCGTCCGGGGGATGCTCATCTGGGGCTTCACCGCCGCGCTCGTCGACCGCCTGCTCGCCCTGGCCGGCTGGGAGAAGCCGTGGGACCTGGCCAAGGTCATGGACTTGTGAGGGCCGCTGACGGGCCAGCTAGTGAGCAGCAAGCTATACGGTTAGGGTCGTGCGCGGTGATGTGCTCGACCTCATTCTGATCGTGGTTATCGCCGCCTTCGCGGTGTCTGGTTACCGGCAGGGCTTCATCGTCGGCGTACTCAGCTTCTTCGGCTTCGTGGGCGGCGCCCTGCTGGGCGCGGAATTCGGCCCCAGCATTTCGCGGGCCCTGGTCGGCGGCCAGACGCAGCAGGATGTCATCGCCGTCGTCTTGCTGGTCAGCTTCGCCGTGATCGGGCAGTTCATCGCGTCCTCCATCGGCGCGGCCATGCGGTCGACGGTGACCTGGCGGTCCGCGACGGTCCTTGACTCGGTGGGCGGCGCCGCGGTCAGCGTGGTGTCCGTGCTGCTGATTGCCTGGGTGGTCGGCTCCGTGCTGGTCGGATCCCCGTTCCCGGTGGTGGATCAGCAGGTGAACAGCTCGGTCGCGCTGCAGACCCTCGACAAGTTCATGCCTTCGCCCGCTAAGACCATGTTCTCCGACTTCCGGCGGCTGCTGGCCAGCAACAGCACGTACGCCCAGGTGTTCAGCGGGATCGGCGCGGAACGCATCCTCGCGATCCCGGCTCCCGATCAGGCCGCGCTGCAGAGCCAGGGATTCCTGGCCGCTCGCGGCCGGGTGGTGCGGGTGCAGGGAGTGGCCCCGAGCTGCCAGCGGTCCATCGAAGGCTCCGGGTTCGTCATCTCGCCCGACCACATCCTCACCAATGCGCACGTGGTCGCCGGGGTGACGGCCAAGCAGACGGTGACCACCGCCCAGGGCGAGACCCTCGGGGCCACGGTGGTGTTCTACGACCCGCAGGTGGACGTGGCCGTCCTCTACGTGCCCGGGCTCAACCTGACGCCGCTGCAATTCGCCGGGCAGGCCAGTCCCGGCGACAGCGCGGTGGTAGCCGGCTATCCGCTCAACGCTCAGCAACTGCAGGCTGCCCCGGCCAGGATCGGCGGAATCCAGAACGCGCAAGGCCCGAACATCTACCAGACGAGCACCGTGACCCGTCAGATCTACGAGATAAGGGCGCAGGTACAGTCGGGCAACTCGGGCGGTCCGCTGCTGTCGCCCCAGGGCACCGTGGACGGCGTCGTGTTCGCCGCGGCGGTCGGGGTCGCCGACACCGGTTTCGCGCTCACCGCGGCGGAGGTCCGCGCCGATGCCCGCGCGGGCGAGCAGGCCACCACGCCCGTCTCCACGATGTCCTGCGACTAAGGGGCCATCAGCTTCGGCCGAAGATCCGCGGCCGGGATGCTCGCCACCCCCAGGCGTTCGATACGCGCCGCCAGCTCGTCGCTCGTCGCCAGGACGGCGGCGAGGTCCATTCCGTACGCGTCGCGGCTCGCACTCTCGCCGCTGGCCTGCTCGCAGTATGCGCGAACCCGCTGGGCGCCCCGCCGCAGCAGCGTGACGGCGCCGCGCGCGTTGCCCCGGTGCGCGTGTGTCAGCCCCACCGCGATCTGGGCCAGTCCCTGCCACAGATCGCGTTCGCGTGGCGGGCCCGACTTCCACGACGCCTCGAATACCTCATGCGCGTGAAACGGGCGTCCGGCGCGCAGCAGCTGGTCGGCGAGCCGGGCCGCGTCCGGTCCGGAGAGCACCAGGTCGCCGGGGAGCGTGGCCTGGTCGGCGTCAGCCTGGCCGCGGGGGAGCGGGCGCCCGAGCGCGTCGCGGGGGCGCGCGTTCCGCGGCCGGCCCGACCGGTCACGGTCCCTCGTCAACGCTCGGGTTCCGGATCGGCCAGCCAGCCGAACAGCTCGGTATCGAAGGCGTCCGGCCGTTCCTCGTGCGGGAAGTGCCCGGCCCCGTCGATCACCCGCCACCGGTAGGGGCCGTCGACATACCGCCCCGCGCCGCGCGCGGTCTGCGGGAGCACGCAGCTGTCCACCGCGCCTTGCAGGTGCAGGGTCGGGGCCTGGATCGCGGCCCGCATATGCCGTGCGTAGCGCAGGCCGTCGGGTCGCACCACGCTGCGCGCGAGCCAGCGATGGTATTCCAGCGCCGAATGCGCCACCGCAGGTATCCGCATCGCCCGGGCGTAGATCTCCTCGGTACGGCGGTCCGGCCAGCCGGGCGCCGACCAGTTCTCCAGCATCCGGCCCACCCGGGCGGCGCCGTCCTTGAGCAACTGGCGCTCGGGCAGGACAGGCAGCTGGAATCTGAGCGCGTGACCCATCCGGCGACCCTGCCCGAGCGGGTCGGAGAACATTGCGGCCCGGATCCGCAGCGGATGCGCCATCGACACGACCGCGAGCCGCCTGACCACCTTGGGGTAGTAGGCGGCCAGCGTCCAGGCGACCAGGCCGCCCAGGCCGTGGCCCACCACGATCGCATTCGCCTCGCCCATGGCCCGGATCAGGCCTGCCGCGTCGGACGCGGCCGTGACCAGGTCATAGCCGCGCGGCGGCTTGTCGCTGCCGCCGTAGCCGCGCAGGTCCACCGCGGCCGCCCGGAAACCCGCGCCGGGCAGGCCGGCCAGCTGATGACGCCACGTCCACCAGAACTCGGGGAAGCCGTGCAGCAGCAGCACCAGCGGCCCGTCACCGGCTTCAGCGACGTGAAACCGGGTCCCGTTGGCGCTGACCGACCGGTGCGCCCAAGGGCCGCTGATCGCGATAGCGGGATCGGTGCCCATGGCCATCGCGGTCACCTCACCGGGGCTTGCGGCCGGCGATCTCGGGGCGCCGGCCGTCTGGGAGCTGGCCGTCTGGGAGCTGGCCGTCTGGGAGCTGGCCGTCGAGGCGCTGGCCGTCCAGGCTCTGGCCGTCCAGGCTCTGGCCGCCGGGGCGCAGTATCCCGAGTCCCTTAGTGACGGTCTGGCGTGTCTTGCGGAGGCCGGTCATATTCCGCACCCTGAGCAAGGCGATCCCCACTGCCATCGCCGCCAGCAGCACAAGGGCGATCGCGACGGCGAGGAAGGCCTCCCACCTCGAGAGGCCGAGCACGACCAGGCCCTCGGCCAAGGCGAAGCAGAGAACGACAAGGACCAGGCATCCGGCGAAGGCGGCCCCGCCGACCAGTACCGCGGCCATGACGATCCGCCGTACGTCGTCGCGCAACTCGGTCTTGGCCAGGTCGATCTCGTACCTGACCAGCTGGGAGACATCTTTGGCCGCCAGGGCCACGAGGTCTCCGAGTGACTGTTCGCTGCCGGCTGGTGCCGGCGTTTCGCTGCGGACCATCGAGTCCATCTCCCATCGTGCGGACCGCTTATCCGCGCTCAGCACGGCAATCGGTGTCCGCGCCCGATATCGCCCCGGAGGCTAGAGCAGGTTTGGCCAAAGACCAAGGCTAGCGTTGTTGATCGTCATCATGTCAGCACCCCGCCCGGCCCGGCGTTTCACACCCCGCCGAGAGGCTGGCCTCGTGCGCAGGTAAGCGATCAGGTGCCGTTCGGGCCCGATAGGCGCGGACCGTCAAGGACGAACAATACTCCCGATATGTGACGAATCGTCGACCCGGGTGCCGCGATTAGCCGCGACGAGCGGACTAGCCCCAAAACGGGCCAGCGGCCAGAAAAAGAGGGCGGGCCCCGCCGGGGGGGAGAGCGGGGCCCGCCGTACGGTCCGGCCCTGGGGGGGAGGCCGGCTCCGTCCTTATAAGAAGCTTATCCGCAAAAGGCCATGGGATCGACCACCAAGTGTCGTATCGACCACTGGTGGCGTATCGCCACAGTTGCCCTCATGCGGCTTCAGCCAATCGAATTACAACATACGTCGCCTAGCCTGAGAAGGGTCTCTGGCCAGATCGCTACCGTCTGGTAAGGATTTTTTGCCCGGTATCACTAAGTAAGAGGCGGCCGGCTGACCGCGTTCCGGCCGGTCCGACACCGTCCGCGAACAAGGCCGGCTTATCCTTTACCCGTTCTTACGTGCCCAAACCCTGGCCGAGCCCGGCTTGACGCGGGCGGCGGCAAGCCACTAGTTAACGGCATGTGATCACGTTGACTGATTCAGATCACGAATCGGTCACGTATCAGCCTTTTCAGGCTGGCGATTTCGTCGTACAACTGTGTTACGGGCGCTGGAGCGTCCGGCACGGCAGCCAGGTACCCACGCGCGACCAGCCGCGGGAGGCGTGTCAGGCCAGGTCAGAGCGACCTGACTGACGGAGAAGGTGCACGCTTGGTAGCCCGGTATGACGTGGCTTCTCGCAGCGGCGCCCCGGCCAGGGGCGCCGCTCGCAGTTCCGGGACCGGAACGTCAGGCCCCCGGGCATCCGGCCAGGAGGGCTTCGAGCAAGGCGACGGCACCCCGCTTGGACAGCGGGTGGTTGGCGGTCCCGCACCGCGGTGACTGCACGCACGAGGGACAGCCGGCCTCGCAGTCACAGCCGGAGATAGCCTGACGGGTGGCGCGAAGCCAGTCCGGGGCGGCCTGGAAGCCTCGTTCGGCGAAGCCGGCTTCGCCGTCATAGCCGTCGTAGACAAAAACCGTGAGCCGTTCGGTCGCCGGATGCAGGTCGGCGGACACACCGCCGACATCCCACCGATCACACGTGGCGAACAGCGGCAAGATGCCGATGCACGCGTGTTCGGCGGCGTGCGCGGCTCCGGCGAGGTCGACTCCGGTGGCGGCCAGCCGGTCCCGCCCGGCCGGGGAAACGGTCCACCAGACGGCCCGGGTCCGCAGCAGGCGAGGGGGGAGGTCCAGCGGCGTCTCGCCAGCCGGCGCGCCGGTGTCCGCGCGGCGCCTGGTGAAGCTGACGACCTGCCGGGTCACCTGGACGTCGCCGAAGCTCACCCGGGCCAGTTCCCCGGTTCCCCAGGTCAGCTGCTGCAGTTCGCCGTGCACTTCGACCTCGGTCACGTCCCTGGCCGTGGTGGTATACCCGGGATCGCCCGGTTCGACGAGCGCCACCCGGTCGGCGAGGTCGAGCCTACGGACCAGGTAGCTGTCGCCCTGGTGCACGTAAACGGCGCCGTCATGGACAATCAGGTGGGCCGAAGGCTCGTCGACCGTGCCGACCAGCCGGCCGGTTGCTTCCTCCACCACCCGGACCGGCGGCAGGCCGGCGCCGCGTAGGCCGGTGGCCGCGGCCGCGTCCCTGCGCATGCTGAACCAGCCCGCCGCTCTCCTGCGGAGCCGGCCTGAGCGGGTCAGGTCGTCCACGACCGGCCGGGCCGCCGGGCCGAAGATGTCCAGGTCCTGGTCGGACAGGGGCAGTTCAGCCGCTGCCGCGCACAGATGCGGGGCCAGCACGTACGGGTTGCCCGGGTCCAGGACGGTGGCCTCGACCGGATGCCGCAGCAGCATCTCGGGGTGCCGGACCAGGTAGGTATCCAGCGGGTCATCGCGGGCGATGAGGACCGCCGCCGACGCCCTTCCGGTGCGCCCGGCCCGGCCCGCCTGCTGCCACAGCGACGCCCACGTCCCCGGCCAGCCGGCGATGAGCACCGCGTCCAGCCCGGTGATGTTGACGCCGAGTTCCAGGGCGCTGGTTGTGGCCAGCCCGACCAGGTGCCCCTCGCTGAGCGCCGCTTCGAGGCGGCGCCGGTCTTCGGGCAGGTATCCCGAGCGGTAAGCCGCCACCTTCGCCTCGTCCGCGCCTGTTCCGCCCTCGCCTAGCGACCTGCGGGCCGCCAGCGCGACCGCCTCGGCACCCCGCCGGGACCTGATGAAAGCCAGCGTCTGCACGTTTTCCGCGACCAGCCTGCCGAGCAGATCCGCCGCCTGTGCGGTGGCGGTCCGGCGCAGCCTCGCCCCGGCCTCGCCGCGGGCTTCGGTCAGCGGCGGTTCCCACAGCGCGAAGGCGAGCGGCCCGCGGGGCGAGCCGTCATCGGTCACTTCCTCGGCGTCAAGCCCGGTGAGCAGCCTGGCGCAGACGCCGGGAGCGCCCACGGTCGCCGAGGCGAGCACGAACACCGGCCGGGTTTGGTCACCGGGCGCGGCGTGATGCGCCACCACCCGGCGCAGCCGCCTGAGCACGTGACCCACGTGGGAGCCGAAGACCCCCCGATACCCGTGACACTCATCGATGATCACGTAACGCAGTCGGCTGAAGAATCCCGACCAGCGCGCATGGCGGGGCAGCAGCGCCCGGTGCAGCATGTCCGGAGTGGTCAGCAGGTATCTGGCGTGGCTGCGAGCCCAGTCCCGCTCGGTCCTGGTGGAGTCGCCGTCGACGGTGGCGGCCTGCACGCCGGGGATGCCAAGCGCGCGGATCGAGGCCAGCTGGTCGGCCGCGAGCGCCTTGGTGGGCGTGATGTAAAGCACGGTGTCGCCCGCCAGCACCGAGGTCAGGGCGGGCAGCAGGTATCCGAGTGACTTGCCCGACGCGGCCGCGGTGGAGATAATCACGTTGCGGCCGGCCTGGGCGGCCGACGCGGCGGCGGACTGATGGGTCCAGGGAGCGCTGATGCCCCGGCGGGCGAACGCGCCGATGATCTCGGCGGGAACCCACTGCGGCCAGGGGACCTCCCGCCCGGCGCGGGCCGGGATGTGCTCCACGTGGACGGGCCTGCCCGCGCGCGGGTCGTCAAGCAGGATGCCAAGCGCGCGGTTCTCAGCCCGGCCAGGCATGATGGCTGCAGGCCCGGCGGGGAGTCCGGCCGGGAACATCCGGGGTCCGGCCGGGGGAACCGGAGTGATCGTCGACACAGCTTTTCTAGTGTGTCATCCGTAGAGGGATGCTCGGAGGCATGATTTCGTATAGACATGACATCAGAGCGTGGTTGAATGCCGCAGAGGATCACGCCCTAGGCTCTGGCTACGTTGGCCCGCGCGCTGGGCGGGACGCATGGATGACGCCTTGCATGGCGCTGGAGGATTTGTGGATCTGAAGCTGGGTCACTACAACAAGGACGGCATCGAGGTCGTCGATGTCGAGGGCGAGATCGATGTCTACACGGCGCCGCGGCTCCGTGAGCTGCTCATCGATCTCGTTAACAAGAACAACTACCAGCTCGTCGTCAACATGGAGAAGGTCGAGTTCCTTGACTCGACCGGCCTCGGTGTGCTCGTCGGCGGGCTGAAGCGAGTGCGCGCGCACGACGGTTCCCTCGATCTCGTCTGCACGCAGGAGCGGATACTCAAGATCTTCAGGATCACCGGGCTGACGAAGGTTTTCGGCATCCACGAGACGGTGGATCTGGCCATAGCGGCCAAGAAGCTCGAGAAGTAACGCGATCAAGCCTTCGCTATGGCCACCGTTGAAGTTACGTTCACGCCGCTGCCCGCGCACGTTCGCACCGCGCGGCTGGTCGCCACCGCGGTCGCGCGGCGCAGCGGCGTGGACGAAGCATTGCTTGACGAGGTGCGGCTGGCGGTCGGCGAGGCTTGTTCGCGCGCGGTCGAGGCGCACCGCCGGCACTGCCCGGCCGAGCCGGTCCGGATCGAGATGACCGATCAGGGCGAACGGTTCGTCGTCGTAGTGAGCGACCACGCTCCGACGGCTCCCGGCGCCCCGGCGGGCGCCAATGGCCAGCCTGCGGTCCAGGGCCGCCCCGTCGAGGTTGCTCATGAGGAGGACGGCGGGGGCATCCCGGCCGGATTCGGGCTGGCCGTTATCTCCGGCCTGGCCGACGATGTCCGCGTCTCATCCACGAGCGCCGGGGTCAGCGTCCGGATGAGCTGGCCTTCGGCCGTCACGGTCTGACCCGCCCCGGGCCGCCCGCCCGGGGCGCTCGCTCGGGGCTCTTGCTCGCTCGGGGCTCTTGCTCGCTCGGGGCCGAGTCGGGCCCGGCTGTCTCTCCCGTAACGCGCTTTCCGGTCCTGGCCGTCGCTCGCGCGTCACCGTTCGCCGGGCGGGACGATACTCGCGTTTCGTCGTTTCGGTCCGGCTGTTGCGTAGCTGTTACCGATTCAGGACTAGCGGTTGCTCACGCGTACCGATTACCCCTAAGGTCACGTTCCTTCACCCTAATGATAACGGCAAGATAACGAAATCGTTAGGAACGACCCGGTGTTAGTGGTTCGGCTCGTGCGTGCGTAGACTCCCGGCCACTCGTTTGTTTACCGATCGGCAACGCCGTCCGCTCGGATTCCAGGAGGTCGAATGTCCAGGCTTGTTCCTGCGCTGGCGGCAAACCCCGTCAGCGTAAGCGGCTCCAACTTGACCTGGGTTGTCATCGTCGCCGTCGTAGCGCTGCTCGCGCTCGGCGTGGCCGGCGTGCTGGTGCGGGAGGTACTCGCGGCCGGCCAGGGAACCCAGCGGATGCAGGAAATCGCCAAGGCTGTGCAGGAAGGCGCGGCCGCGTACCTGCGCCGTCAGTTCAAGACCCTCGGCATCTTCGTGGTGATCATTTTCTTCGTACTCTTGCTGCTGCCCGCCGACACCGGCGGCGTGCGCTGGGGACGATCTATCTTCTTCCTGGTCGGCGCCGGTTTCTCCGCGCTCACCGGGTTCACGGGGATGTCGCTGTGCGTCCGCGGCAACGTCCGGGTGGCGGCCGCCGCCCGGGACGGCGGTGAGCAGCGCGCGATGCGGATTGCGTTCCGGACCGGCGGCGTGGCCGGGATGTTCACTGTCGGCCTGGGCCTGTTCGGCGCCGCGGTGGTGGTGCTTATCTACAAGGGCAACGCGCCGGGCGTGCTGGAAGGCTTCGGCTTCGGCGCGGCGCTGCTGGCGTTGTTCATGCGTGTCGGCGGCGGCATCTACACCAAGGCGGCCGACGTGGGCGCGGACCTGGTGGGCAAGGTCGAGCAGGGCATCCCGGAGGACGACCCGCGGAACGCCGCGACGATCGCGGACAACGTTGGTGACAACGTCGGCGACTGCGCGGGCATGGCCGCGGACCTGTTCGAGTCCTACGCGGTCATGCTGGTGGCCTCGCTGATCCTGGGCAAGGTCGCGTTCGGTGACAAAGGCCTGGTCTTCCCGCTGATCGTCCCGATGATCGGGGTGATCACCGCGGTGATCGGGATCTTCGTGGTCGCGCCGCGCAAGGGTGACCGCAGCGGGATGACCGCGATCAACCGCGGCTTCTTCGTCTCCGCGCTGATCTCGGTCATCGGGGTGGCGATCGCCGCCTTCACCTTCCTGCCGGCCCACTTCAGTGACCTGAAGGGCATCACCGACCCGGCCATCGCGGCCTACCACGGCAACCCCCGCTGGATCGCGTTTGGGGCGGTGCTGATCGGCATCGTGCTGGCCAGCGCCATCCAGCTGCTGACCGGGTACTTCACCGAGGTGAACCGGCGGCCGGTGCGGGACATCGCGCAGAGCTCGGAGACCGGCGCGGCCACGGTCATCCTGTCGGGCGTGGCCTACGGGATGGAGTCCGCCGTGTACGCGGCGCTGCTGATCGCCGGCGCGGTCTTCGGCGCGTACCTGCTCGCGACGGGGAACGCCACCATCGCCTTGTTCGCGGTGGCGATGGCCGGCGGCGGCTTGCTGACCACCGTCGGCGTGATCGTGTCCATGGACTCGTTCGGCCCGGTGACCGACAACGCGCAGGGTATCGCGGAGATGTCCGGCGACGTCACGGGCGAGGGCGCGCGGGCGCTGACCCACCTGGACGCGATCGGCAACACCACCAAGGCGATCACCAAGGGCATCGCGATCGCGACCGCGGTGCTCGCCGCGACCGCGCTGTTCGGCGCCTTCCGCACCACGATCGAGCAGGCGCTCGGCAGCAGGGCAGCCTCGTTCAGCCTGTCGGTCGACCAGCCGAGGGTCCTGGTCGGCGTGATCATCGGTGCCGCCGTGGTGTTCATGTTCTCCAGCCTGCTGATCAGCGCGGTGGGCCGGGCGGCGCAGCGCGTGGTCCTGGAGGTGCGGAACCAGTTCCGCACCCACCCGGGGATCATGGATTACACCGAGAAGCCCGACTACGGCCGCGTCGTCGACATCGTCACCAGGGACTCGCTGCGCGAGCTGGTGACCCCGGCCCTGCTCGCGGTGCTGATCGCGATCGCAGTCGGCTTCGCGTTCGGGTATGCCACGCTCGGCGCCTACCTGGCCGGCGCCATCGCGACCGGGGTGCTGATGGCGGTGTTCCTGGCCAACTCCGGCGGCGCCTGGGACAACGCGAAGAAGCTGGTCGAGGAGGGCGAGCACGGCGGCAAGGGCTCAGAAGCGCACGCCGCGACCGTCGTCGGCGACACGGTTGGCGACCCGTTCAAGGACACCGCCGGTCCCGCGATCAACCCGCTGCTCAAGGTGATCAACCTGGTGTCGCTGCTGGTCGCGACCAGCGTGGTGAAGTACAGCAGCAACGTCGGGCTGCGCGTGGGGGTGGCGCTCGGCGCGGTGATCGTCGTGGTCGCGGCGATCGTGATCTCCAAGCGCCGTTCCTCGGGCATGGGTCCGACCGCGCCCGCGGCCACCGAGGTGCCGGGGGCCGTCTCGCCCGCGGTCGAGGGAGCGGCTCGGGTCACCGGCGCGGATGTCGCCGAGGCCATGGCCCAGGACGCCGCCGCCGCCGACCGCGCCCCCGCCGCCAAGAACCCCGACTAACCCGGCGGCTCACGAGTACCACGAACCCGGGCCCGGAGGTGCCAGCACCTCCGGGCCCGGATTTTCGTCCTCCCTGGCTCTGTTCCTGCACATGAGCGAATCAGCGCTGCGGGGCTTAGGAGGCTGGCGGGATCACTGTTACTGGTTCAGGCTGCCGGACCGGGCGCGCCGCGCCGGGCGCGCCGAAACCGTGCCGGATCAGGAGCCGGGTCCGGCCGCCAGCGCCGTGGCCACGTCCTCGCTCGAGATGCCGAGCAGGTACAGGACGGCGTCCAGGTAGGGGACGCTGAGGGAGGTGTCGGCGGCGTCCCGCACCACCTGCTTGGCGTTGAAGGCCACGCCGAGGCCGGCGGCCGCGATCATGTCGAGGTCGTTGGCGCCGTCTCCGATGGCCACCGTCTGGGACAGCCGAACGCCGGCGTCGGCGGCGAACCTGCGCAGCGCTTCGGCCTTCCCGGCCCGGTCGATCACCGGCCCGGACAGCCGCCCGGTCAGCTTCGCGCCGGTGATCTCGAGCACGTTGGCCGCCACGTAGCCGATGCCGAGTTCGGCGGCCAGCGGGCCGATCACCTGGACGAAGCCGCCGCTGACGATCCCGAACTTATAGCCGAGGCCGCCTAGCGTCCCGATCAGCGTGCGCGCCCCCGCCGTCAGCCGCAGGTCGCCCCGGACGTCATCGAGCACCCCGGCGTCGAGCCCGGCGAGCAGGGCCACCCGCTCGCGCAGCGAGGCGGCGAAGTCGAGTTCGCCGCGCATGGCGGCCGCCGTCACCTTCGCCACCTCGCGGGCGCAGCCGGCCCGGGCGGCCAGCAGGTCGATCACCTCATCCTGGATGAGGGTGGAGTCCACGTCCATCACGATCAGCCGCATCGCCCGCCGGTACAGGCCGCCGCGCTGGACCGCCACGTCGATGCCCTGCGCGACCGCGGCCCGGGCTAGATCCCCGCGCAGCAGCGCCGGATCCGCGCCCGAGACGTCCATCTCGATGCACGTCACCGGTTGCTGGGCGAGCCTGCCAATCCGGTCGATGTTCGCTCCGCTGGCGGCGATCCGGCCGGCGATGGCGGTGATCGAGGCCGGGGTCAGCGGGCTGCCGAGCAGGGTGACGTGCAGCCGCCCCGGCCGGGCCGCGGCCTGGCCGGCCTGGGCCGCACGCTCCGAGCCGGTCGTGATCTCGGCTTCCAGGCCGAGATCACCGGCGAGCGCGCTGACCGCGGCGTGGATGCCGGTCAGGTCGGGCGGCGAGTCGCAGCCGAGCAGCACGCCGAGGACCAGCCTGCCCCGGATCACGACCTGCTCGATGTCCAGGACGCTGAGCGGGTGACCGGCCAGGATGGCGAACAGCCGGGAAGTCACCCCCGGCCGGTCGCGGCCGGTCAGGGTGATGAGCAGGGTGGCCCGCAGTGTATTCATGGCGGCGCCAGGCTACCCGAACAGACCCCAGGCGAACCT
The DNA here is from genome assembly GCA_963739615.1 of uncultured Actinomycetes bacterium. Taxonomy (GTDB): domain Bacteria; phylum Actinomycetota; class Actinomycetes; order Streptosporangiales; family Streptosporangiaceae; genus Palsa-504. The sequence continues at coordinate 126,292 of CAVUBD010000021.1, read as the reverse complement.
GAGCGCCCCCGCCCGCTAGGGGAGCAGCAGGTGCACGTCGCCGAACTCGTGCCACAGGTACCCGGCGGAAATCGCGGCCTCGTAACACCGGGCCAGCAGGTCAGGTCCGGCGAACGCGGCCAGCATCCGCAGGTGCGAGGAACGGGGCTCGTGCAGCCCGGTGAGCAGCCCGTCGACCACCGTGACTCCGGTCTCGGGCGTGACCACGTGCGACGTCCACCCCGCCGAGGCAGCCGCCGTCCCGGCGCCGGCCGCAGTCTCCAGGGCGGCCGTCTCCAGGGCGGCCGTCTCCAGCGCGGCCGTCTCCAGCGCGCGGACGACGGTGGTGCCTGCGGCGATGACCCGGCCGCCGTCCGCCCGGACGTGGTTGACCAGGCTGGCCGTGGCCGGCGGGACGTCAAAAGGCTCCGGGTACGGGTCCTCGCCGGCTTCCAGCGAGGACACGCCCGTGTGCAAGGTGAGCGGGGCGATCAGCACCCCGCGGGTCACCAGCTGGGTGACCAGGGCAGGGGTGAACGGGCGGCTGGCGCTCGGCATCTCCGCGCTGCCCGGATCGCGGGCGAACACCGTCTGGTAAAACGGCAGCGCCCAGTCGCGCCGCACGTAGGAGTACCTGATCGGGACGCCGTGCCGGAGCAGGTAAGGCACCACGGCGGTGGACAGCCTGGCCCGCCAGAGCCTGGCCGTGACCTGGCTCTGGAGGGTCAGCGATGCCCCCGCGGGCAAGCAGATGACCTGACCGGGATGCCCGTGCCCGTTCGGTAGCGAGATCTTGTCTTTGATCTGGCGCAGCTCGACCAGCCAGGCGCCGTCTGGCAGCGGGGTGGAGAAGTGCACCGCCAGGCCGCCGCCCGCGCGCACCTGAGCCGGCAGCGTGCCGGTGGTGTTGATGACCAGCAGGTCGCCGGGGAGCAGCAGGCCGGGCAGGTCGCGGAACCCGTGGTGGCTTATCTCGCCGGACGAGCGCCTGCTGACGAGCAGGCGCACCTCGTCCCTGGCCAGGCCCCGTGCCTCCGGCGGGTCGTGGGCTTCTCGCTCGGCGGGCAGGGTGAAATCAGCCAGCATGGCCGGCCGGCATCAGGTGGGCCGCGCGGTACCGGCCGCTCGGCAGCCGCTGCGTGATGAGCCGGACGAACGCGGGGATGACCGACTCGGGGACCGGCCGGTCCGATATGTCCTCTCCGGGGAAGGCCTGCTGGTGCATGCCAGTGCGCAGGTCGCCCGGATCGGCCCACCACACGCGGATCGCGAGCTCCTCGGCGGCCAGCACATTCGATGCCTGCTCCAGGGCGGCCTTGGCGGCGCCGTAGCCGCCCCAGCCCGCGTAGGCCTCCACCGCCGCGTCCGAGGTGATGTTCAGCACCGCGCCGCCGTGCGCCCGCAGCCGTGGCAGCAGCAGCTGGATCAGCGCGATGGGCGCGATCACGTTCACCTCGAAGGCGGCCCGCAGCTCGCCGGGCGGATAGTCGGCCAGCGCGGGCAGCGGGCTCGCGCCCAGCGTCCCCGCGTTGTTCACCAGGAGGTCCAGCCGTCCCGCCGCGGCGGCGGCCCGGCTCAGGGCGGCGCGGTGCGCGGGGTCGGTGACGTCGCCGCTGATCGCGGTGACGGCCCCGCCCGCGTGCCGTATCTCCGCGGCCGCCGCGTCCAGCCCTGCGGCGTTCCGCGCGTCGATGATGAGGTCGAAGCCCTCGCGGGCCACGGCCGGCGGCGAGCGCCCGGCCTAGCCCGCGCGAGGCCCCCGTGATCAGAGCGGTTGGCTTGTCCATGTCTTCGCACGCTAGGCGCCCCGGCGCCGCCGCGCATCGGTCCCCGGCCCGGGCCGGCCCGGGCCCATGGTCCTAGGACCGCCAGCCGATGTGCGAAGCCCGCCGCCCGGCTACCGTCGGGAAAATGAGCGATGGTCTGGGCGAGCTTTATCAAGTGAGCCAGGCGGTGCTTTCTGTCACCCGGCAGATGTCCGTCCGCGATGTGCTGCAGGTGATCGTGCGGTCGGCCCGGTCGCTGGTCGCCGCGCACGCCGCGATCGCGCTCACCAACGCCCGGCTGTACGAGCGCAGCCAGCAGCTCTCGGTGATGCAGGAGCGCTCCCGGCCGGCTCGCTGCGCAGCTACGCGGTGCTGGCCGGGCGGGCGCACGGCGTGCGGGTCGCGATCTGCGCCGCGGAACTGCCCGCGCTCGGCCCGCCTGTGGAGGCCGCACGATGACCATCTCCGTCCTGATCGTGGATGACCATCCAGTGGTCAGGCGTGGCCTGCGGGTGCTGCTTGAGGTGCAGGACGGGATCGAGGTGGCCGGCGAGGCTGGCGACGGCGCCACCGCGCTGGCGCTGGCCGCCGAGCACGATCCGGACGTGATCCTGCTCGACCTGAAGCTGCCCGGCATGGACGGCGTCGCCGTGCTCGCCGAGCTGAAAGCCCGCGACAGCGGTGCGCGGGTCCTGGTGCTCACCAGCGCCACCGAACCCGCGTCGGCGAGCCTGGCGGTGCGCTCAGGCGCGGCCGGGGTGCTCTACAAGGACGTCGACCCCGATGCGCTGGTGCGCGCGATCCGCTCGGTGCACGATGGTCACCTGCTGCTGGCACCCGAGGCGGCCGGGTCGCTGGTGCGCATCGCCAGCGCCTCGTGGGGCGGGATGGACGCGCTGACCAGCCGCGAGCGCGAGGTCCTGGCCGAACTCACCCATGGCCGGTCCAACCGGGAAATCGCCAGGACCCTGGGCGTGGCGGAGAAGACGGTGAAGGCCCACGTGAGCTCGGTGCTGGCCAAGCTCGGCGTCCAGGACCGCACCCAGGCCGCGCTGCTGGCGGTCCGGCAGGAAAGACAACCCTAGGCGCGGATCATGTGCGCGTACACGATGATGTTGTACAGGTAGTGACCGGTCACCTCGTCGAAGGTCCCGCCGCAGGTGATCAGGCGCAGGCTCGGGTAATCGACCTTGCCGTAGACCGACGCGGCCGGGAAGGCGTCCTTGGCCACCTTCTGCACGCCGTCCACGGTGAAGGCCGCCGTCTTCCCGTCGGCCAGCGTGACGTAGATCTTGTCCCCGGCGTGAAGATCCTTGAGGTGGTAGAAGACCGAGATCCCGGTGAGCGAGTCCACGTGCCCGAGGATGACCGCGGCGCCCCGCTGGCCCGGCGTCGGGCCGTACTCATACCAGCCGGTCAGGTTGGCGATATCGAGCGGCGGCACCTGGACGGTGTCGTCGGCGTTCTTGCCGACCTTCATGACCGGGGCGCTGACCCCGATCCGCGGGATGCGGATGCTCACAGGCACCGAACGGGCCAGCGGTTTCGCGGCCGGATCACGGGTCAGCTTGGGCGGGGCCGTCGTCACCGATGCGGGGGTCAGCGTGGCCCCCGCATCGGCGGGAGTCCCGTTCAGCAGGCCGAACACGGTCAGGCAGATCCCGGCCGCGCACACCACCGCAGCGGCGAGAGCTACGGCCAGGGCCCGCCGGCCGGCCGGCGCGCGCCCCTCGGACGCGCGCCGGTGTCGAGCCGGATGATCCCGATCCAAAGACAACGAGCTCAGGCAGTCGTCCTGCGCCAGCGGCGGAAGGCGAAGAAGCCCAGGCCGCCCGCTGCGACCGCTACCGCGGCGCCGCCCGCGGCGAGCGGGACGTTGCTGCCGCCGCCACCGATGCTGCCGCCGCCACCGGTGCCGGCTCCCCCGGTCGGGGCCACCGTGGTGGTGATGGTCGGGGACGGGATCGGCGTCGGCGGCGCTGAGGTCGTGGGCACCGGAGTCGACGGGGACGGAGCGGGTGACGACGGCGTAGGCGGCGGCGGGCTAGAGGGCCGCGGCGGGGGCGTCGACGTCATGCAGGTGGTGCAGGTCGGCGACGGCGACGGATACGGCGTCTTGGTCGGCGGCGGAGTGTGTGTCTGGCAGTTGCTGCACGGGCTCGGCGACGAAGTACCGCTCCCCTGGCCCGCGGGGGCACTGATATGAGCTGCGGACACAGTCGTCGCTTGCGCGGCCGTGCCGGTCAGCATGAACGCTGCCACGCCAAAGGCGAAACAGCCTGATAGCACGCGAGTGCGCGTCACCATATTCCCGCTCCTACTCGTTGGACCGCTCCCCGACGGCCATGTCCGGATAACTAACCAAGCAGGCATCGTAGCGCGCTTTTAATCAGCGTGGCACCTTTGTCAGCGATACTTAACCCTTGAACCAGATATAAAGCACCATAACGGCACAGACATGAGCAGAACTGTCTCTCGCCAGGAGAGATCCGCGCCTGAGGCCTTCCCCCCGGGGAAACCGGAAAACGGCCGCCGACACCCCGCGAGCCGCAAACGCGCCGGAAATCGGCGCGGCCAGTCGGACCGCCCGGGTGGGCTGACGGGGGCACGGTGGCATAGGTTCGGTCTCGGCAGCCGTTGCGCCGGCGGGTGCCGTGCGCGGGCGTGCGGAGGAAGGGGTCCTAGTGTCCGACGAGGTGCTGCGGCTGCGTGGCGTCGAGGTCAGGCGTGACTCGGCGGTCCTGCTGCGTAACGTCGACTGGACGGCGCACGGGGACGAGCGCTGGATCCTGATCGGCCCGAACGGAGCGGGCAAGACGACCCTGCTGCAGATCGCCGCGACCATGGCGTTCGCCTCGCAGGGCACGGTCGAGGTCCTCGGCGAGCGGATGGGCGAGGTCGACATCTTCGAGCTGCGGCCGCGGATCGGGCTGACCAGCGCATCGATCGCCGAGCAGGTGCCGCCCGCGGAGAAGGTCATCGACCTGGTGCTCACCGCCTCCTACGCGATCCTGGGCCGGTGGAAGGAGGAGTACGACTCCGCGGACGTCACCCGCGCCGTCGAACTGCTGGACGCGCTCGGCTGCGCGCACCTGATCAGGCGCAAGTTCTCCACCCTGTCCGAGGGCGAGCGCAAGCGGGTGCAGATCGCCAGGGCCCTGATGCCCGACCCCGAGCTGCTGCTGCTCGACGAGCCGGCCGCCGGGCTCGACCTCGGCGGCCGCGAGGACCTGCTGCGCCGGCTTACCACGCTCGCCCGTGATCCCAAGGCGCCGATGGTGGTGCTCGTCACCCACCACGTGGAAGAGGTACCCGACGGCTTCACCCACGCGATGCTGCTGCGCCGGGGCTCGGTACTCGCGGCCGGCCCGATCGAGGAGGTCTTCACCGCGCGGAACCTGTCCCGGTGTTTCGGCGTCCAGCTGGAGATCGAGCACCGGCAGTCCCGCTGGACCGCGCGCGCACGCTGAGCCTGGGCACGCTGAGTTGCCGGATGCTAGCTCAACTCGCTTGCGGTCGGTAACGTAGTAATAAGGCCCGGAAACCCGGAAACACCCGGAACCCCGCCCCGGGCGCAGGAGTGAAGCCATGAGCTCTCTTGTCGCGATCATCCTGGTGCTCGTCTTGGTCGGCCTCGTGGTCCTCGTTTTCATCAGGTCTGTTCGTATCGTGCCCCAGGCCTCGGCCGGCATCGTCGAGCGGTTCGGCCGGTATCACCGGACCCTGCAGGCGGGCCTGAACGTGGTCACGCCGTTCGTCGACCGGCTGCGCCCGCTCATCGACCTGCGCGAGCAGGTGGTCAGCTTCCCGCCGCAGCCGGTCATCACCGAGGACAACCTGGTTGTCGCCATCGACACCGTCATCTACTTCCAGGTCACCGACGCCCGGGCCGCGACTTACGAGGTGGCCAACTACATCCAGGCGGTCGAGCAGCTGACCGTGACCACGCTGCGCAACGTGGTGGGCGGCATGGACCTGGAGGTCGCGCTCACCTCGCGGGACCAGATCAACAGCAAGCTGCGGCACGAGCTTGACGAGGCGACGGGCAGGTGGGGGATCCGGGTCGGCCGGGTCGAGATCAAGGCCATCGAGCCGCCGACGTCCATCCAGGATTCGATGGAGAAGCAGATGCGCGCCGACCGCGACAAGCGGGCCGCCGTCTTGTCCGCCGAGGGATCCAAGCAGTCGGCCATCCTGACCGCGGAGGGTGAGCGGCAGGCCGCGGTGCTCCGGGCCCGCGGGGAATCCGAGGCCGCGGTGCTGCGGGCCGAGGCGGACGCCAAGGCGCAGGCGGCGCGGGCCAAGGGCCAGGCCGAAGCGATCAGCACCGTGTTCAAGGCCATCCACGACGGCAACCCGGACCAGCGCCTGCTGGCCTACCAGTACATGCAGATGCTGCCGCAGATCGCGCAGGGCGATGCCAACAAGGTCTGGATCGTGCCGAGCGAGATCGGCCGGGCACTGGAGGGACTCGGCGGTTTTCTCGGCGCTGCCAACGGCCGTTCCGCCGACGCTGGCCGTTCCGCCGACGCTGGCTGGGCCGTCGGCCAGCCGGCGCCGCCCGGCCCGTCAGGGCCGGGGCCTGAGCTCGACCCGGCCGCGGTCGGTCACCCGGGTCTCGAAGGATGGCTGACGAGCGGTAGCGGGTCCGTGCACCACGGTGCCGTCGGCGATGACGAAGGTGGAGCCGTGCCACGGGCAGGCGACGCAGGCGCGGCCCCGCTCAACGACGATCCGGCCCTGGTGCAGGGGCCCGCCGAGGTGCGAGCACCGGTCTGACAGCACGCTCACCTCGCCGCCCTGCCGGTACACGAGCAGGGACAGGTAGCCCAGCTGGCGCCGGACCGGGTGCCGGTCGGACAGTTCGCCGAGCTCGCACAGGTCGTGCCAGCCCAGCTCGGCCAGGTGGCTGATCTGCTCGGCGTGACTGGTACCCGCGCCGAGCCGCAGCGCCAGGTGCCCGCCCAGGTAGGACCCGATGGTGGCGGTGGCGAGCCCGGCCGCGGACAGCACCCGGCCGTAGCCGGCCGGCCGCCCGCCCGGGCCGCCAGCGAGCCGAGGAACAGCGTCGCCGCGCTGGCCTGGCACGCCGCGTGCACCAGGCCGACCCGCTGCTGGCCCCGGTGCAGCGCCGACCAGTCAGCCAGCCCGGTGGCCGCGGCCGGCCCGGTGCCTGCGATCCCGGCCGCGATGAGCAGGGCCGACGCGCGTTCGGTCCCGCGGAACGCGTCGAGCAGCACTGCTGACGTCCAGCACCCTAGCGGCAGCCGGACCAGCGCGGGGTGGGCCGGCTGACCGAACGGGACGCCGTGCAGGGCATCGGTGCGCCCGCCCGCGGGCAGCGCGCGCACGACGGTGTCGGACAGCCCGCCGATCATGCGGTCGAGCCCGTGCGCGCGCTCGATGCGCTCGGCGAGGGCAGCCGGCCGGGTGAGAAGGGGGGCCTTGCGCGCCTTGCGGGACCGCCGGGCCGTGCCGAGTAGGGATTGCCGCACCTGTACTGCCTACCCGCAGAAACGGCCGGCCGAACTGACCTTGCCGTGGATGTGCGGACCGGCCAGCACCGGGTGTGCCTGACGCTCCTTGGCTCAGGGCTTGAACCTGTATCCCATGCCCGACTCGGTGAGCAGGTACCTCGGCCGGGACGGTTCTGGTTCGAGTTTGCGCCGCAGCTGGGCCAGGTAGACCCGCAGGTAGTTGCTCTCCGTCTCGTACGCGGGGCCCCACACCTCCCGCAGCAGCTGCCGCTGGCTGACCAGGCGGCCGCTGTTGCGGACCAGGATCTCGAGCAGCTGCCATTCGGTCGGGGTCAGCCGGACGTCACCGCCATCGGTGCGGATGACCTGTTTCTTCGCCAGGTCCACGGTGAAGTCGGGCGTGGCGACCACCGGCTCGTCGGGCGCCGGCGAGGCGCGGCGGACCGCGGCGCGCAGCCGGGCCAGCAGCTCGTCCATGCCGAACGGCTTGGTGACGTAGTCATCGGCGCCGGCGTCGAGCGCGGCCACCTTCTGGCTCTCCTGTCCCCACGCGGACAAGACGATGATCGGGATGGACGTCCAGCCGCGCACGCCGTGGATTACCTCCGTGCCATCCATGTCGGGCAGGCCCAGATCCAGGATGATCACGTCGGGACGGTCCCGGGCCACGGCCGCCAGCCCGGTGGTGCCGTCGATGGCGGTGCTTACGTCGTACTCGCGTGCGCTGAGGTTGATCCGCAGCGCGCGCAAGATGGACGGCTCATCATCGACGACGAGGACCCTGGTCATGATCCCGCGCCGAGTGCGGACACCTCGCCGCTCGCCGCCGGCAGCGTGATCCTGACCGTGAGCCCGCCGCCCGGGGTGTCAATCGCCGTGATACGCCCGCCCATGGCTTCGGCGAAGCCCTTGGCGACCGCCAGGCCGAGGCCCACCCCGGGGTAGCGATCGCCGACGCGGGTGAACGGCTCGAAGATGCGCTCCTTCTGCTCGTCGGGTACGCCCTGGCCGTGGTCCACGACCTCGAGCAGCACCGTGTCGTCGAGCAGCTGCGCCTGCAGCTCGGGCGGCCGCGCGGCCGGCGAGTGCCGCAGGGCGTTCGAGAACAGGTTGGCCAGAACCCGCTCAAGCAGGCCGGGATCGGCGAGGACCAGCGGGAAGCCGTCGGGCACCGCCATCTCGAGCCGCAGGCTGTCGTCCAGTCCGAGCAGGGCGGCCGGGGCCACCTCGTCGATGGCCGTCGCGCGCAGGAACGGCTGCAGCGATCCCGTGTGCAGGCGGCTCATGTCGAGCAGGTTGCCGATCAGCGCGTCGAGCCGGTCGGCGTTCTGCTCGATGGTGGCGAGCAGGTCGGCCTGATCGGCCTCGGACCATTCCACGTCGGTTTGCCGCAGGCTGCTGACGCTGGCCTTGATCGAGGCCAGCGGCGTGCGCAGGTCGTGGCTGACGGCTGCGAGCAGCGCGGTCCGCATCCTGTTGCCCTCTGCCAGCGCCTCGGCCTGAGCGGCCTGGGTACGCAGCCGCTCCCGGTCGAGCGCGGCGGCCGCCTGAGCCGCGTAGCCGGCCAGCAGCGCGGGAGTGGCCGACTCGGCCTGCCCGGTGACCAGCAGGGTAAGGTCGGTCCTGATGTCGATGCGGGTGGCCGCGTTCAGGCTGCCCACGACGTTGCTGGCAGCGGTCCGGACCCACCGGCCGCCCGACCGTTCCTGCAGTTCGGCCTGGCCGCCATGGGTCCTGGTGAGGTGGTCGAGCACCGCCGTCGGCGAATCCGCGCCGGCCAGGACCGTCTGCGCGAGCTCGAGCAGCGAGGCCGCTTCCTCCCTGGCCCGCGCGGCCTGGACGGCCCGGCGGGCGGCGAGGTGGACCACGCTGCTGACGGCGACCGCGACCGTTACGAACAGCAGCAGGGCCAGCAGCTCCTTCGGCTGCTGGATCGTGAAGGTGTGCAGCGGCTCGGTGAAGTACCAGTTGAGCAGGAGGCTGGCGGCCACGGCGGCGAGGACGGCGGGCCAGAAGCCGCCGAGCACCGTGATCGTCACCACCGCGACGAGGTAGACGAGCAGGTCGTCAGCCAGGTTCAGGTGCGGCCGCGAGGCCGCAAGGACGACCGTCATGGGTGGCAGCAGGACGGCCGCGAGTACCACGCCCGCCAGGCGCCGGCGAGCGTCGATCGCGCCGCCCTGGGCCGCGGGCCCGTCGCCAGGCACCGCGGTCAAGGCCGCCCGGCCGCCCTGGGTACCGCCGACGGCCCGCTTGGCCGCGGAGCGGCGGGCCCGCAGGCCCGTGTGGGTACCCATGCTTACCAGTGTGAGCCGTCGCGCGCACCAGCGGAACAGCAGGCCCAGACCAGCGCCGGCCAGCGCGCTCACGCCGAGCACGATGGCCGCGTGCGCGGCGGCCGGACCGGTGGGCCGCAGCTGCGCGTAGGGCGGCCGCGAGAACCCCACGGCGGTGAGCCAGCCGATGCCGGCGAGCAGGACGGAGGCCGCCGGCTCGCTGGTGAATGACATCACCGCGGCCACCGCGGCGCAGCCGGCCAGCACCCCGGTCGCCGTCAGGCGGCCATGCAGCCCGGCCGCCACCGTGCCCCAGACCAGGAACATGGCGAAGCCGGCCGGCAGCGCGTAGGGCGCCGGAATCGTGCGCTGGATCGAACCGTGACTCATCCCTTGCTATTTCAGCCGCGGTGCCAGGCAATATCATCGGTCTTGACGGATCCTTAACGCCGAGCTCGGAAAGCTTGACGGGCCGCATACGGCGGCGTGCACGCGACACGAATAGCGTCGGATGACATAATCAGGAACCGAGTGCCTGAGACGGAGCTGGAAGCCTAGTGGCTGTGAGCAAGGCGGCTGGGTTGCTTGGCAGCGGCCAGGAGAACGACCTGCCGGAGACTTTCTGGTACACGGCCAAGCGCCGCCTGCTCGGCCCGCCGATGATCAACGCGCAGCTCCGGGAACAGCGGCTGTCGAAATTTCTCGCGCTGGGCGTGCTGTCCCCCGACGGCATCTCCTCCTCGGCCTACGGCACCGAGGAAATCCTCATTGAGCTGATCCAGTTCTTCGGCATCACGGCGTTCGCGGTGCTGGTGCCGATGACCGCCGTGATCTTGTTCGTCATGCTGCTCGTGGTGCTCCTTTACCGCGAGGTCGTCGTCGTCTACACCCGGGCTGGCGGGTCCTACGTGGTCGCCAGGGCCAACTTCGGCCCGCGGATCGCGCAGGTCGCCGCCGTGGCGCTGCTGATCGACTACGTGGTCACGGTGGCGGTGCAGATAGCGGCGGGCACCGCGGCCGTGGCCTCCACGTTTCCCGCTATCGGCCCGTACGTGACGCCGATATCGATCGGCATCATCCTGCTGATGTGCTACGGCAACCTGCGCGGCATCCGGGAGGCGGGCAAGATCTTCGCGCTGCCCACCTACCTGTTCGCCGGGTCGGTCATCTTGATGATCGTGGTCGGGCTCGTCCGCGAGGCGCTCGGTAACCTGCCGCAGCAGGACATCTACACCCTCCACGGGCTGTACCCCATCGGCAAAGGCACCTCAAGCGTCACGAGCTTGGTGATCATCTTCGTGCTGCTCAAGGCGTTCGCCAACGGGGGCGCCTCGCTGACCGGCATCGAGGCGGTCTCCAACGCCGTCAGCGCGTTCAAGCCCCCCGAGGGCGTCAACGCCCGCCGGGTCCTGGTGATGGAGGGCCTGATCCTCGGCACGCTGGTGGCCGGCATCTCCTTGATAGCGCACCTGACCCACGCCGCCCCCTATAAGCTCGGCTACCCGACCGTGATCTCGCAGGAAGCCAACATCGTGTTCGGGTCGGCCGGGCACTTCATGTTCTTCGTGGTGCAGGCGGCGACCGCGCTCATCCTCTACACAGGCGGAAACACCAGCTTCAACGGCTTCCCGTTCCTGACCAGCTTCGTCGCCGAGGACTCCTTCCTGCCGCGGTGGCTGATGAAGCGGGGCCACCGGCTGGTCTTCTCCAACGGCATCATCGTGCTGACCGTGCTGTCCGTGACGCTGATCGGGGTCGTCGGCGCCAACGTGAATGCCCTCGTGCCGTTCTACGCGATCGGCGTGTTCACCGCGTTCTCCATGGCCGGATTCGGCATGGCGAAATACCACCATAGGCACAAGGGACCGGGCTGGCAGCACAAGCTGGTCATCAGCTTCTCGTCCGGGGTGCTCACCACGATCGTGGTGGTGATCTTCGCGGTGGTGAAGTTCACCGAGGGCGCCTGGCTGATCCTGATCATCTTCCCGATAGGAGTGGGCGCGCTGATCCGGCTCAACCGGGAGTACCGCAGCGAGGCGCAGGTCCTCGAGACCATCGGGGAGCGCCGCGCCTCGGCCGGCGGTGTCCAGCCGCAGCCGAACTACACCCGCCGCGTGGTCATCGTGTTCGTCGATGACTTCGACCTGTCCACCGTGGCCGCGCTGCGGTACGCCAAGAGCCTGCGGCCTACCACGGTGCGGGCCGTGCACTTCGTCATCGACACCGAGGAGGCGGAGAAACTGCGGGCTGCGTGGCTGCCCGACCGCAGCGTGTCGCTGGAGTTCTACGACTGTCCCGACCGCCGGGTGGCCAGGTCCGCCGCCGAGCTGGTCAGCCATGAGGCGGAACATCCGGGCACGCAGGTGACCGCGATCTTGCCGCGGCGCAGCTTCTCGCCGCTGCTCGGCCGGCTCCTGCACGACCGCACCGCCGACAAGATCGCCGGCGTGGTGAGCCGGGTACCGAACGCCGCGGCCACCATCATCCCGTTCGACGTCCAGAACCGGGTCCGTGTCCTGCAGGAACGCCACGCCGCCAGCGACGGGACCGTGTTGGCGGACGTGACGCCGCCACCAGGGGACGGTACCGCAGCCGGGCGTCAGAGCCTTCAGCCGCGGATCGCGCCCGCCGCGCCCGCCATGAACACGCCCGAGCCGCTGCCCGGCGCCGGCGGGTACGACCGGCCTATACCGCCGCCGGGTGTCAACCCGATCGGCTCACTGCACCAGCCCGGCCGGGCCACCGTGGAGGGCCGCGTCCGTATCGTCGAGGTGCGTTCGGTGGAACGCAACTCCGTGCTGGCCTGCGAGATCTCCGATTCGACCGGAGACCTCACCGCGCTGTTCTACGGCCGCTCCCGCATCCCCGGCCTGATGTGCGGGGGCCGGGTCAGGTTCCGTGGTCCCGTCGGCATCAAAGGCGGCGCCCCGGTCATGACGAACCCCGCCTACGAGCTCATCGTGCCGCATGGCAGCGGCCAGCCATCCGAGGACGGCGGGTAACCGGCCGCCACCCGGCGACCCGGCCGGGTTTCCGTGACCGGCGCCTCAGACAGCCGGGAAGAGCAGCTCGTAAGCCGGGTTGATCATGACCGGGTGACCGTCGGCCCGGATGCCGACGGAGCCGCGAAGGCGGATCCGGCCCCCGCACACGATGCCCGGGATGTGAGAGCGGCCATAGAACAGCGCCGTCAGTTCCCCGGTTCCGTCGGAGATCTCGCAGGCCAGCACGGAGTTCCGTTCTACCGGCTTGATCTCCACCACGCGGACGCGGCCCTCCACGGCGGCCCGCCCCGGCTCGGTGATCTCGCCGATCGCCGTGATGCCCGGCGCCGGCTGGTGGCCGGGTCCGGTGCCGGACGAGCCCCGGCCATTCGCCCCGCCCGGCTTGCGGCTCTTTACCGTGCCGCGCACCGGCGCGGGCGTCTGCCCGGCCGGCGGTTTCGCGGCCGGGCCGTGCTTGGCCGCCACCTGCGCCTCCCCGGACGTGACCGGCTCGGCGGCGCCATCGGCGGTCGTGGCCTTCGCGGCCTGGCGTTCCTGCAGGACCTTGACCCGGCTCTCGACGTCGTACGGGACGATGGTGGCCGCGCACCGCGGGATGCGGCTCACCACCGCGGCGATCTTGTCCGCGGTGCGGTCGTGCAGGAGCCGGCCGAGCAGCGCGGAGTAGCTGCGCCGGGGCAGCACGACCGTCACGTGCGTCTCGGGATCGGCGGCCTCACGCTCGACCAGTTCGGCCGCTGCCCTGGTCAGCCTGCGGTCAGAAACGTCGATGAAGTCCAGGGTCACGCCGCGGTTGGCGCGGGTCCACTTTTCCCTCAGCTTGTCGGCGCGGACGCTGTTGATGACGAAGTGCACGGCCCGTATCGTGGTGGGCCGCATGCTCCGGGCGTAGCGCAGGGCCGCCAGCGTGGCCAGGTCGAAGCTGTCCACGAAGACGAAGATGGTGCGCCGGCTGTAGTGCGGCGCTGGCGGCGGCTGGTTCCCTGTGATCGTCTCGAGTACCTCGGACTCGGCGGTGTACTCGTGGTTGAGCTTGATCAGTGCCGGGACCAGGACGACGAACAGGACGACGACCACCCAGGCGCCCTCGGTGAACTTCACGACCGCGAAGATGGCCACCACGATGACCGTCATCACGCCGGCCGAGAAGTTGATGATCATGCGGCGCCGCCAGCCCGGCGTCCGGTGCCTGCTGTGGTAGCGCGCCATGCCGAAGCCGGCCATGGAGAAGGCGGTGAATACGCCGATGGCGTATAGCGGGACCAGGTTGTTGACGTCCGCGTCCTTGATGATCAGCAGCGCGATCGACACGATAGTCAGCAGGATGATCGCGTTGGAGAACACCAGCCGGTGCCCCCGCTTGAGGAGCCATCGGGGCAGGAACGAGTCGCCGGCCACGTAACTGGTCAGGAACGGGAAGCCGTTGAAACTGGTGTTGCCGCCGGTGTACAGGATGAGCATGGTCGCGGCCTGCACCACGAAGAACATGAAGTGCCCGGCCGACCCGAACACGATGTCGGCTTCCTGGGAGAGCACGGTCGGGTAGCCGCTCTTGTACGGCGTGGCGTGTGTGGCGTGCGCCAGCCAGGAGATGCCGGCTACCAGGACGCCGAGGATCACGCCCTCCGCCATCAGCACGCGGCGGGCGTTGACGCCCTCCGGCGGCCGGAACGCGCCGACGGCATCAGAGACCGCCTCGATGCCGGTCAGCGACGCGCCGCCGTTGGCGAACGCCCGGAGCAGGATAAAGATCATGGCCCCGCTGATCAGGCCAGCCGAGCTCGAGCCGAGGTGATACGCGCCGGGCAGCGCGTGCGGGTCCTGTCGCGGCAGGTTTCCAAGCACCTGGCGGATTAGCCCTACGATGATCATCAGGATGACCGAGCCCGCGAACAGGTACGTCGGCACGGCGAAGGCCCGGCCCGCTTCCTTGAGGCCGCGCAGGTTACCGAAGCACATGAGCAGGACTACGCCGACGCAGATTTCGAGCTTGTAGGCGCCCACCGCAGGGAAGGCGGAGGCCACGGCGGCCGTGCCCGCCGCGACCTGGACCGCTACGGTCACCACATAGTCGATGAGCAGCGCGACCGCGCACACCTGGGCGACGCGCGGGCCGAAGTTCTCCCTGGCCACCACGTACGAGCCGCCTGGCCTGATGTAGACCATGACGATCTCGCGGTAGGACAGCAGCACCAGCACCATGACGAACAAGATGACCAGCGTCATGGGCAGGAGCAGCGTAAAGGCGGCGAGGCCGACGAAGGGTACCAGCGCGATGAGGATCTCTTCGGTGCCGTAGGCGGAGGAGGAGATCCCGTCCGGCGAAAGCACGCCGAGCGCGAGCGGGTTGGATAGCCGCTGTTCTCCTAGGTCCTGGTTGACCAGCGGCGGCCCCAGCAGCTTGCGCTTGGTCGAGTACCAGAACGTGTCGGGCAGGCCGCTGGTTCTTTCGAGCAAGCCTGCTGCCTTCCGCGTGGCCACTTATGCGCCTTTCATCCGGTACATCCCTGCTGGGGCGCCAGAGACTTCATACCATCACCACCGGTGTGGTCGTAACTAGGCGGCCGTGCAGGATATGCGGTGGGTCGCGGTGGCCTGCCCAGGGGAAGGACTACCCGTACACCGCTCGTTCACCCGCTTGTGCCATGGTTGCGGGGGACGACAGAAGAGGCTCCTCATGACGACAACACCGGCCGCCGGGCCGGGTGCTCCGGCGGACAACAAGGCCACGTTGCGCCTGTCGCGGCTGATCAAGCGGCCCATAGCGGACAGCAGCGGCGAGTCGATCGGCCGCTTGGCTGATGTCATCGTCCGGTTGCGCGGGACCGATTACCCGCTGGTCACCGGCTTGGTGGCCGCCGTCGGCGGCCGTCAGATCTTCGTGCCCACTGACCAGGTGAGCAGCTTCGACGGCGATCCGCTGCGGCTGTCGAGCGCCCGGCTCAGCCTGCGGCACTTCGACCGCAGGGAGGGGGAGGTGCTGCTGCGGGCCGATGTGCTCGGCCACCGCTTCATCGACGTGGAGAACGCTCGCCTCGTCCGCGCGGCCGACCTGGAACTGGCCAAGGACGACCCGGAATGGGTTCTGGCCGGTGTCGATACCCGACGGCGCCCGCGGCGGCTGTTCGGCCTGCTCGCCGCGGGGACCCAGGACGATACCGCCTTCTTCAGGGACTGGCACGACTTCGAGTGGCTCATCGGGCACGAGGGCAGCGCGCGGCTGCGCGGGCCGTTCGCCCGCGTCCGCAGGCTGAAGCCGGCTAGATCGCCGACCTGCTTGAGGACGCCTCTAAGGAGGAGGAGACGGAGATCCTCGGCCGGGTGCACGCGGATCCCGAACTCGAGGCCGATGTCTTCGAGGAACTCGACGAGGACCTGGCCACCCGGCTGCTCGGCGCGCGCACCGATGAGGAGATCGCCGGCGTGCTGGCCCGGATGCGCGCGGACGACGCGGCGGACGCCATCGCCGAACTGCCCCAGCGGCGCAGGCAGCCGGTGCTCGACCTGCTGCCGCCCGGCCAGCGCACCAAGGTGCTGACGCTGATGGGCTTCAACAGCGCGAGCGCGGGCGGGCTGATGGGGATGGACTTCATCGCGCTGCCCACCATGGCATGCGTCAGCGACGCGCTGGCCCGGGTGCGCGAGTCCGCTCTGCTCCAGCCGGAGGCGCTGACCAGCGTCCACGCCGTCGATGACGACGGCGGCCTGCGCGGCGTCGCCAGGCTGGTCACCCTGGTGCAGGCCGATCCGGGGGCGCTGGTGATCGACGTATCCGATACCGATCCGGTGCGCGTCGGCGCGGATACCGACATCACCGACGTCGCCGTCCTGATGACGGACTACAACCTCATCACGATCCCGGTGGTCGACGATGAGCGCCGCCTGCTCGGCGTGATCACCGTCGATGACGTGCTCGAGGTGACGCTGCCCGAGGACTGGCGGCGTCGTGAGGCCGCCGAACCGCCGGATACGCGTCACGGGGACGCCAGGTGACCATGCCCGGCGAGCGCGCCCAGCCCGATGAGCCGGCCGGGCGCGGCGAGCCGGTGCGGCCGGTCCCGGCCGAACCCCCGGTGGCCCGCAAGGCGGCGCAGCTCGGAGCGCCCGCGACCCGGGCCACCGCGGTTCTGGACGAAGCCCACCTGGGCGATATCGAGGGCGCATTCGGCCGGGTCAGGCTGGGCGACGATCAGCAAGCTGGCCTCAAGCGCAAACTGATCACGTTCCTGGCCATCATCGGACCGGGAATTATCGTGATGGTCGGCGACAACGACGCCGGCGGCGTGTCCACCTACGCTCAGGCGGGGCAGAACTACGGCTACAGCCTGCTCTGGACGCTGCTGCTGCTGATACCGGTGCTGATCGTCAACCAGGAGATGGTGGTCCGCCTCGGCGCCGTCACCGGGGTGGGACACGCCCGGCTCATCAACGAGCGGTTCGGGAAGTTCTGGGGCTGGTTCAGCGTCGGCGACCTGTTCATCCTCAACTTCCTGACCATCGTCACCGAGTTCATCGGCGTCCGGCTCGCGCTGCAGTACTTCCACGTCAGCCCGTACATCTCGGTACCGATTACCGCGCTCGTCCTGGTCGCGATCACCATGAGCGGTAGCTTCGCCCGCTGGGAGCGGGCCATGTTCGTGTTCATCGCGGTGAGCCTGATCCTCGTCCCGCTCGCATTGCTCTCCGACCCCAAGTGGGGTCAGATCGGTTACCACTTCGTCGTTCCCGGCGTCCAGGGCGGCGTTTCCTCAAACGCGGTCCTGCTCATCATCGCGATCGTGGGCACGACCGTCGCCCCGTGGCAGCTGTTCTTCCAGCAGTCCAACGTCATCGACAAGCGGATCACGCCGCGGTTCATCCCGTATGAGCGCGCCGACACCACGTTTGGTGCGTTCGTCGTGGTGATCTCGGCTGCGCTGATCGTCGTAACAGCGGTCTTCGCGGTGCGTGGCACCGGCCTGGCCGGGCATTTCACCAATGCGCTCGGGGTGGCCCAGGCGCTCGCCGTGCACGGCAGGTGGTATGCCACGGCGTTCTCGATCGTGCTGCTCGACGCGAGCATCATCGGCGCCTCGGCGGTGACCCTATCCACCAGCTACGCGTTCGGTGACGTGTTCGGCATCAAGCACTCGCTGCACCGTAAGTTCAAGGACGCCAAGCCGTTCTACGCCAGCTACAGCGCGATGATCGCGGCATCGGCGGGCATCGTCCTCATTCCCGGCGCCCCGCTCGGCCTGCTCACCACGGCGGTGCAGGCACTGGCCGGGATCCTGCTGCCGAGCGCGAGCGTGTTCCTGCTGCTGCTGTGCAACGACCGTGAGGTGCTCGGCCCGTGGCTGAACCCGCGCTGGCTGAACGTCCTGGCCTCCTTCATCATCGGCGTGCTGCTCATGCTGTCGGGCACGCTCGTCGTCACCACCATATTCTCCGGCCTCAACGCGGCGAAGGTCGCCATCTGGCTGTCCGCCGGGCTGGTCGCCGGCGCCGTGCTGGGCGGGGCGTGGCTCTGGCTGACCAGGAACCGCCGCCCGGCGCATGAGGCGCACCCGCGAACCACCATGTCCGCCGCCGAGCGGATGAACTGGCGGATGCCGCCGCTAGCGCTGCTCAAGCCGGTGGAGTGGTCGGCGGGAAGGAAGCTCGCCATGCTGATGCTGCGCGGCTACCTCGTGATCTCGGTGCTGCTGCTCATCGTGAAGGCGGTGCAGGTCGGCGGGGGCTGAAGCAGCGCATCCCGCACCCTTATGCACGCGTCCGTCATGGATGAGCCGTTCAGCTATTTGTTTACTCAAAGCACTACAGTGATCACTGAACGTAGACTAGTCTCACGCTTCGAAACTACAAAAACTCGTAGCGTTAGAAGGGTTTATTCATGTCCGAACGTCACTGGCCGCGACCCGCGCTGACCACTACCGCACTGGCCCTGCTGGCCGTCGCGGGCGTCGCCGGCTGCGGCGGCAGCTCCGCCACCTCCGCCACCTCCGCCAGCACCAGCCCGGCTAGCGCGACGGAGACGGCTGGGGTGGCCGCCGCCACCGGGCACAACGCCTGCACCGCCACCCAGCTGAAAGACGCGCTGCTGACCAAGGTCAACGGGGAGAGCCCGGCGGCGCCCGCCGAGGCTGGTGACTACGGAGCGCTGCCGGACGTGCAGACGAGCAAGCAGACCATGCACGGCGTGAAGGTCATGCCGGCCAAGTGCGCGCAGGCGACGGTAACGGGATTCAACTCTGCGTCGTTCGCGCATGCTCCCGCGTCGGTGGTGACGTTCCGGGTCGGGCGTGACGGCGTGTCTGAGGTCCTTGTCTCGGCGTCCTCGCAGCTCGCGGCGACGGCCCTGGGCAACAAGCTGCCGGCCGGATGCTCGCGCTACACCGCCACCGTGGACGGCAAGACCTTCCGCTATTCGGTGCGGGAAGCCAGCCTGAGCGGCATCGGCGATCAGGCGCGCGCGCTGAACATCAAGGCGGCCGGCTATGCCGAAGTGGATGTCTGGTCGGTCGTCTACCGCAGTAACGGGTTCGTCGGCGCGGTCACCATGGTGGGCCCGGACGCCAGCGAACAAGGTGTCACGGTACTGGCCCAGGACGCATACGCCAAGGCCACGCAGTCGCTGGGCTGAGCTTGACCACTGGTGCGCGGCTGATGCGAGACTGGTGGCATGACTGACGCATCGCCACGTTTTCGTTCGGTGCTTGACGGCTTCCCCGCTTACCAGCCGGGCCGGACGCCGGTCAGCGCCACCGGTAAAACGCATAAGCTCTCATCGAACGAATCCCCTCATCCGCCGCTGCCCTCGGTGGTAGACGTCATCGCCGAGGCGGCGCGATCAGTCAACCGGTACCCGGACAACGGCGCGCAGGCACTGATCCAGGCCATCGCGGATAAGTTCGGCGTACCGCCACGGCACGTCGCGGTCGGGTGCGGCTCGGTCGGCGTCGCGCAGCAGCTCCTCGAGGCGGTCGGTGAGCCCGGCGCCGAGGTGATATATGCGTGGCGTTCCTTCGAGGCGTACCCGACGCTGACCGGCCTGGCCGCGGCCGAATCGGTCCGCGTGCCGCTGCGGGGCGAAACCCATGACCTGGCCGCGATGGCGGACGCCATCAGCCCGCGCACCCGGCTCATATTCGTCTGCAATCCCAACAACCCGACCGGCACCGTCGTGCACGGCGCCGAGCTCGGGAAATTTCTCGACCGGGTGCCGTCGGATTGCCTCGTCGTGCTCGACGAGGCGTACCGGGAGTACATCCGCGACGAGGCCGTGCCCGACGGCCTGAAGCTGTACAGGGACCGGCCGAACGTCGCGGTCCTGCGCACGTTCTCCAAGGCCTACGGCCTGGCCGGGCTGCGGACCGGGTTCCTGATCGCGCACGAGCCGGTCGCGGCCGCGGTCCGGATGACGATGCTGCCGTTCAGCGTGAACAGCATCGCGCAGGCCGCGGCGATCGCCTCGCTGGCCGCGGAGGACGAGCTGCTCGCACGCGTGGAGCTGACCGTCAAAGAGCGGACCAGGGTGCGCGAGGCCCTGGTCGCCGACGGCTGGACCGTGCCCCCGACCGAGGCCAACTTCGTCTGGCTGAGGCTGGGCGAGCACACCGGAGAGTTCGCCGCCGCCTGCGAGGCGGAAGGCATCGCGGTCCGCCCGTTCGCCGCCGAGGGCGCCCGGGTCAGCATCGGGGATGCCGAAGCCAACGACGCCTTCCTGGCCATCGCCCGCGCCTTCCCCCACCGCAACGCCTAGAACCGCAGGTGTACTAGCGGGCAATACGGCGAATTAGCGAGGAGCGAAGCGCCGAGATCGCGCGGTCCGCGAGGGGCCCATGGCCCCTCCGGCCGTGTGATACCACGGCGGGCACCGCAGCGGGGCGCGAAGCGCAGCGGGGGTTCCGGGGGGTCGTCCCCCCGGGCTAATGCTGCACGGCCGTGATGTCCGCGCCGAGGGCGTTGAAGCGCTGGGTGATGGCCGCGTGCCCCCGGTCGATCGGGTAGCCGGGCATGACCGTGGTCTCGCCTTCCGCGGCCAGGCCCGCCAGCACCAGCGCGATGCCGGTGCGCAGGTCGTGCGCGACCACCTCGGCGCCCTTGAACGTGGCCGGGCCGTGCACGATGACCGCGCTGCCGTCGAGGTCGACCTTGGCGCCCATCTTGTTCAGCTCGCCCACCAGGGTGTAGCGGCCGTCGAAAATCGTCTCGCGGATGTACGAGGCGCCGTCGGCCAGGCAGGCCAGCGCCATGATCGGCGACTGCAGGTCGGTGGCGAACCCGGGGTACGGGCTGGTGATCACGTTGATCGGGCGGATCGGCCGGTCCATCCGCACCGATACCACCGCGCCGTGCTCGCCGAACTCCACCCCCATCTGCTCCAGCTTCCACCGGACCACCCCGAAGTGGCCGAGGGAGGCGCCGACCAGGTTCACCTCGCCGCCGGTGATGGCCGCGGCCATCGCGAACACGCCGGCGTCGATCCGGTCCGCCATCACGGTGTGCTCGACCGCGGTCAGCTCCTCGACGCCGTGCACGGTGATGAAGCCGGTGCCGCCGCCGGTGATCCGCGCGCCCATCTTGGTCAGGAACGCGATGACGTCGAGTACCTCGGGCTCTTGCGCGGTGTTGTCGATGATCGTCTTGCCCGGCGCCAGCGACGCCGCCATGATCAGGTTCTCGGTGCCGGTATGCGACGGCGTGTCCAGGTACAGGTGGGCACCCTGCAGCTTGCTGGCCTTGATGCGGATGGTCGTCTCGCCCTCGTCGACGACGGCGCCGAGCCGGGCGAAGCCGCGGTAGTGGAAGTCCAGGTTCCTGTTGCCGAGGTTGCAGCCGCCGACGCCCTCGATGACGGCCTCGCCGAACCTGTGCAGCAGGGCCGGCACGAACAGCACCGAGCTGCGGAACCGGCGCGCGATCTCGGCCGGGAGCACCGGGCTGGTCAGGTTGGACGCGTCGACCACCAGCGTCCGCTCGGCCTCGTGGAACTCGACGATGGCGCCGACCGCCTCGGCCAGCTCCACGGCCCGGCGCACGTCCTCGATGGCCGGCACGTTGCGCAGCACCGTGTGGCCATTGGCCGTGAGCAGCGCCGCCGCGATCATCTTCAGCGCGGCGTTTTTCGCGCCCTGCACGAAAACCGTGCCGTGCAACGGAGCGCCGCCACGCACGCGGTAGCTCATCTCGGGTCCTTCAGTCATGGGTGTCAGCTTAGCCGGGAGAGGCGCTCGAATACCGGAGCAAGCCGTTCTGTGTAGCGTTCGGGGCGGAATGCCACCTCAAGGGCGTCCTCCGGAAGCGGCTGCCCGCGTGTCGCCGCCTGCTTGCGCAGCGTCTCGCGGAACGGGGTGCCGGCCGCCCACGTTTCCATCGCCGCGGCCTGTACTAGGGCGTACGCGTCCTCGCGGGTCATCCCCGCGCTGACAAGCTCGAGCAGCACCGCCGAGGAGTACAGCAGCCCGCCGGTAAGGTCCAGGTTCGCCCGCATCCGCGCGGCGTCGACGGTCAGCCCTTCCATCAGCCCGGTGGTGAGGTGCAGCAGGTAGTCGGTCGCGATGGCGGCGTCGGGCAAGGCGACCCGCTCCACGCTGGAGTGCGAGATATCCCGCTCGTGCCACAGCGGGATGCCCTCGGTCACCGGCGTCACGTAGCCGCGGACCACCCGGGCCAGGCCGGCGATCCGCTCGGAGCGGATCGGGTTCTTCTTGTGCGGCATCGCCGAGGAGCCCTTCTGGCCCGAACGGAACGGCTCGGCCAGCTCCCGAACCTCGGTGCGCTGGCCGTGCCGCACCTCCAGCGCGACCGCCTCGCAGACGGTCGCGGCGATCGCCAGCGCGCTCACCCACTCGGCGATGCCGTCCCGCATCACCACCTGGGTGGCCACGTCGGCGGCCCGCAGCCCCAGGGCCGGCATGACCTCGGCCTCGATGGCGGGATCGATGTTGGAGTAGCTGCCGACCGGGCCGGACAGCGTGCCGACCGCCACCGCCTCCCTGGTCCGCAGGAGACGGTCCCGCGACCGCGCCATCGCGAAGGCGAAGTCGGCCACCCGGTGCCCCCAGACGTCGGGCTCGGCGTGGATGCCGTGGGTCCGTCCCGGCCGCAGCGTCCCTGCGTGCTCGAGCGCGTGCTCCCTGAGCACCGCGACCAGCCGGGTGGCCTTGGCCACCAGCAGGTCGGTGGCCTCGGCGAGCTGGATCGCGAGCGCGGTGTCAAGCAGGTCCGAGGAGGTCATCCCGTAGTGCACGTACGCGGCGGCCGAACGCGGCGTGGTGTTATCGGCCCACGCGCTCAGGAACGCGATCACGTCGTGGTCGGTCACCGCCTCGATCGCCGCGACCGCCTCCGGGGCCGGCGGCGGCGCCGCGCGCACCGGCTCGACGCTTTCCGCGGGGACCGTGCCCGCCCGGGCGTGCGCCTCGAGTACGAGCACCTCCACCTGGCACCACAGCTCGTACTTGTGCGCGTCGCTCCAGACGTGCCCCATCTCGGGCAGCGTGTATCGCTCGATCATGCTTTAAACGTACTGTGCTGGCCCGGGGGGACGGCCCCGTGGGCCGCGAGCTCGGCGATGTCATGCCGGTACCAGCCGCCGTGCATCCGGATCGTTCCGGCGCAGGCGTAGGCCGCGGCCCGGGCGGCGGCGATGTCCGGACCCGAGCCGACGACGTTCAGCACCCGGCCGCCGGCCGACACCAGGTCCCCGGCCGCGTCGACGGCAGTGCCCGCGTGCAGGACGTAGGCGCCGGGGTGGCCGGACGCTGGTACCACGGCCCGTTCGGCCGCTATGATTTTGATCTTTTCGCCCTTAACCGGGTCCTGCGGGTAGCCCTGCGCGGCGATCACCACCACCACCGCCGCGCCCGGGTGCCACCGGGGCGGTCCCGTGCTGGCCAGAGTGCTGGCCAGGTCACCGGTCGCGGCGGCGGCCAGCAGCGGCGCCAGCGGGGTGGCGAGCCGGTCCAGCACCACCTGGGTCTCCGGGTCGCCGAAGCGGGCGTTGAACTCGACCACCCGCAGGCCCGCCGGGGTCAGGCTCAGCCCGGCGTACAGCACGCCGCGGTAGGGCGTGCCGCGGCGGCGCATCGCGTCGACGGCGGGCTGGATAACGGTACGCAGCGTGCGGTCGGTCAGGTCGGCGGGGGCCCAGGGCAGCGGGGCGTAGGCGCCCATGCCGCCGGTGTTCGGGCCCTGGTCCCCGTCCCCGGCGCGCTTGAAATCCTGCGCGGGCAGCAGCGGGACCGCGGTGCTGCCGTCGGTGACCGCGAACAGCGAGACCTCGGGGCCGTCGAGGAACTCCTCGATCACCACCGTGCCGCAGGCGCGCGCGTGCGCCCGGGCCGCGTCGAGGTCGGAGGTGACCAGGACGCCCTTGCCCGCCGCCAGCGCGTCGTCCTTCACCACGTAGGGCGGGCCGAACGCGGCCAGCGCCACGTCCGCCTCCGCGCTGGTACGGCAGGTGAAGGACGCCGCGGTGGGGATCCCGGCTTCGGCCATGACCTGCTTGGCGAACGACTTCGAGCCCTCGATCATGGCGGCGCTCGCGTCCGGCCCGAAGCAGGCGAAGCCGTGCTCGCGCAGCGCGTCGGCCGCCCCGGCTACCAGCGGCGCCTCCGGGCCGATCACCACCAGGTCCGGCCTGAGCTCGCGGGCCAGCGAGAGGATCCCGGCCGGGGTCGGCGCGGTGCCCGGGTGGGTCTGCGCCACCATGGCGATGCCGGGGTTGCCCGGGGCAGCGTGCAGGTGAGTTGTATCCCGGCTCAGCGCGCGGATGATCGCGTGCTCGCGGCCGCCGGATCCGATGACGAGAATGCGCACGGCGTGAGCCTACCGGCGCCCGGCCTTAACGGCCCCGCAGAGCCTTCTTAGGACCCTCAGGGCAGCAGGGGACGGAGCTGGAGGGTCTGGTCCCGGCGGGGGCCGACGCCGACCGCGGCCACCGGGGCGCCGATCATCTCCTGCACGGCCGTGATGTAGGTCCGGGCGTTCGGCGGCAGTTCCTCGAACGTGCGAGCCTTGGAGATGTCCTCCACCCAGCCGTCGAGGTACTCGTAGACGGGCACCGCGTGGTGGAATTCGGTCTGGGTCATCGGGATCTCCTCCTGCCGTGTCCCGTCCACCTCGTAGGCCACGCAAATCGGCACCTTCTCCAGGCCGGACAGGACGTCCAGCTTGGTCAGGAAGTAGCCGGTGATCCCGTTCACGCGGGTGGCGTACCTGGCGATGACCGCGTCGAACCAGCCGCAGCGGCGTGCCCGGCCGGTGGTCACGCCGTATTCCGCGCCCGTCTTGCGGAGCCACTCGCCCTGGGCGTCGCGGAGTTCGGTGGGGAAGGGGCCCTCGCCAACCCTGGTCGTGTAGGCCTTGACGATGCCGATGACCTCGGAGATCCGGGTCGGGCCGATGCCGGAGCCTGCGCAGGCGCCGCCCGCGGTCGGCGAGGACGAGGTCACGAAGGGGTAGGTGCCGTGGTCCACGTCGAGCATGGTGGCCTGGGCGCCCTCGAGCAGCACGACCTTGCCCTGATCCAGGGCGCGGCCCAGGACCAGCCCGGTGTCGGCCACGTAGGGGCGGAGCCGGTCCGCGTACCGCTCGTAGTCGGCGGCGATGGCCTGCGGGTCGATACCGCGGCGGTTGTAGACCTTGCCCAGGATCTGGTTCTTCTCGCGCAGCACCAGATCCAGCTTCTTGCGCAGGATGCCCGGATCGAACAGGTCCTGGACGCGTATGCCGACCCGGGCGATCTTGTCGCCGTAGGCCGGGCCGATGCCGCGGCCCGTGGTGCCGATCCGCGCGCTGCCCAGGTAGCGTTCCGTTACTTTGTCCAGGGCCCGGTGATAGGGCATGATCAGGTGCGCGTTGGCCGAGACCAGCAGCTTGCCGCAGTCCACGTGGCGGGCCTGCAGTCCGTCGATCTCGTCGAGGAGGACCTGCGGGTCGATGACCACGCCGTTGCCGATCACGGGGACCACGTCCGGTGACAGCACCCCGGACGGCAGCATGTGCAGGGCGTAGCTCTCGTCGCCGATGACGACCGTGTGGCCGGCGTTGTTCCCGCCCTGGTACCTGACCACGTAATCCACGCGGTCGCCGAGCAGGTCGGTGGCCTTGCCCTTGCCCTCGTCGCCCCACTGGGCGCCGACAAGCACGATGGCGGGCATTGGATCATCCCTTCGGCTAGCGCAGGCTCCGGCTCGGCCTCCGCGGCCCCATGGCCGACGCGGGGTGCAGCCTGACCTCGCATGATGAAGCCCCCGCACGGGCGCAAGCGCGGCAGGGGCTCTTGCGTTCTGAGATTACCCGCAATACCACCAGGTAACCCAAGCCGGGATGGTCCCGTTTTGCCCGTCCCGCTCCCGCTACGGGTGGCTGGCGGGGAACTCGGCGGCTAGCCTGGCCGCGCCGGCCGCGCTGCTGTCATGCAGGAACACCTCGCACCTGGCGGCCTCGTCGTCCTCGCCGATGGCGGCGGCCGTGACGGCCAGCATGTGCAGGGAGCGCAGGAAGCCCTGGTTCGGCTCGTGCTCCCACGGGATCGGGCCGTGGCCCTTCCAGCCCGCGCGGCGCAGCTGGTCCAGGCCGCGATGGTAACCCGTCCGGGCGTACGCGTAGCCGGCGACTGCGTCGCCGGCGGCGAACGCCCGCTCGGCCAGGGCCGCCCAGGCCGCCGAGTAGGCGGGGAAGCGGGCCGCCACGCCTGCGGGCTCCTCGCCCGCCCGCAGGGCGGCCGCCGCCTCCGTTTCCTCCGGCAGGTAGGTGGGCGGCGGCCCGCCGAGCAGGTTCTCGCGATTCATGGCCATCGGTGGATCAGATCTTGTGTCCGGCCGACAGCAGGTCTTCGCAGGCGTGGGTGACCCGGGCGGCCATGCCCGCCTCGCCCGCCTTGCCCCAGCTGCGCGGGTCGTATTGCTTCTTGTTGCCGACCTCGCCGTCCACCTTCAGCACGGCGTCGTAGCCCTTGAACATGTGGTCCGCGACGGGCCTGGTGAAGGCGTACTGGGTGTCGGTGTCCACGTTCATCTTGACGACGCCGTAGGAGATGGCCTCCCTGATCTCCTCAAGCGCCGACCCGGACCCGCCGTGGAAGACCAGGTCGAAGGGCTTTTCCTGGCCGTACTTGGCACCCACGGCGTCCTGGATTTCCTTCAGCACCGACGGGCGCAGCTTCACGTTCCCCGGCTTGTAGACGCCGTGCACGTTGCCGAACGTCGCGGCCAGGATGTACCTGCCCCGCTCGCCAAGCCCCAGGGCATCGGCGGTGGCCAGGGCGTCTTCCGCAGTGGTGTACAGCTTGTCGTTGATCTCGCCGACGACCCCGTCCTCCTCGCCGCCGACCACCCCGATCTCCACCTCCATGATGATGCGGGCGGCCGCGCAGCCGGCCAGCAGTTCCTCGCGATCTCCAGGTTCTCCTTCAGCGGCACGGCCGAGCCGTCCCACATGTGCGACTGGAACAGCGGGTCCTCGCCCCTGGCCACCCGCTCCTTCGAGATCGCCACCAGCGGGCGCATGTAGCCGTCCAGCTTGTCCTTCGGGCAGTGGTCGGTGTGCAGCGCGATCTGGATCGGGTACTTCGCCGCCACGACGCGGGCGTAACTCGGCCAGCGCCGAGGCGCCCGTCACCATGTTCTTGAGCTGGCCGGACAGGTATTCCGCGCCGCCGGTCGATATCTGGACTATCCCGTCACTTCCGGCATCGGCGAACCCGCGCAGCGCGGCGTTCAGGGTCTGGCTCGAGGTGACATTGATCGCCGGGAATGCGAAACCGTGCTGTTTCGCCGTATCCAGCATCTGCGCGTAGACCTCTGGGGTCGCGATAGGCATGACGGTAACTCCCTTGGGATTGAATGTGTCCTTACTCTAAACACCCGGGGTCTGAGCACTCCAGGGACCTTGGACCCCACACTGTAAGACATGAAGCGAGCATGAAGATGCACCGGGCACTGCCGGGGATGAGGTACAACGTGATCCATGGAGAGCTTCCTCACCTCGGCAGGCTATGCCGCCCTCATTTTGTTCGGCTTTCTTGAGGCGGCGTGTATCCCGATCTCATCCGAGATCACGTTCGGGTTCGCCGGGGTGCTCGCCTACCAGGGGCACCTTAACCTCGCCCTGGTCATCATCATCGGCTCACTGGCCGAACTCGCCGGATCCTACGCCTCCTACGCGGTCGGCCGGGTCGGCGGCAGGCCGCTCGTGCACAAGCTCGGCCGGTACGTCCTGGTGACGGAGTCCGATGTGGCCCGCGCCGAGCGCTTCCTCGAGGGCCGCGGCGCCTGGGCCATTTCGGTCGGGCGCATGCTGCCGTTCGTCCGGGCCTTCATCTCGATCGTCGCGGGCCTGGTGCGGGTGCCCGCGGTCCGCTTCGGCGTCTTCAGCCTGATCGGGACCGTCATTTACGCTACGGTGCTCTCCGTAATCGGCTACACGCTCGGCAGCGAATGGAACCGCGTCAGCCACGGGCTGACCATTGTGGGCTATGTCCTGTTCGCTGTGGTCGTCATCGCGATCGTCGGCTTCGTCGGGTACCGCCTGCGTGAGTTCCGCCGCGAAGCCGCCGCGGGGACGTTGCCGGCCGAGTTCGCCGACCCCCAGCAGGCCGGGCCGCAGCTCGCCGAGCCCAAGCAGGGCGGGACCCGGCGTTCCGAGCCCCGGCACGCGGCGCCGCGGTCAGACGCCTAGGCCCGGCGCCCCGGGCCCGGCGTTCCAAGGTCACAGGCCGAGTTCGGAGAGATCGTAGGCGGCCCGGAACACAAGCCCGCGGCGGGCGATGTTCTCCCGCGCCCCGCGGTCGACGAGTACCGCCACGCCCGCCACCTCGGCCCCGGCCTCGCGCAGTGCGTCCACCGCGGTGAGCGGGGGAAGCCCCGGTCGTCGATGTGTCCTCGACCGCGAGGACACGCCGGCCGCCCACGTCAGGCCCCTCGATCCGGCGCTGCGTGCCGTGCTCTTTCTCCGTCTTCCGCACCACGAAGGCGTCCACGGGCGTGCCCCGGCCGGCCGCGGCGTGCATGATGGCCGTGGCGACCGGATCGGCGCCCATGGTCAGCCCGCCGACCGCCTCGTAGGCCAGATCCCAGGTCAGGTCGAGCATGACCCGGCCGGCCAGCGGCGCCAGGCGGCCGTCGAGCAGGATCCGGCGCAGGTCAACGTACCAGTCTGCCCGCTGCCCCGAGGAGAGCACGAAGTCGCCGTGGACCACGGCTTTCGCCTTGATGGCCTCGAGCAGTTCCGTGCGGTCGCTCACGGTAGGCGATCTTACGGGACGTGCCTAGAGCCTCGATGACCGGCGGTGCCAGCGGTTCACGTGGTTCCCAAGTCCTCTAGGCAGCGGGAATGCGCGGAAAGCCATCCGCGGGAGGGTTACTTCACTAGTCTTAGTGACGTCGGGTCCGTATCGGTGCCTGAACATACCCATCAGCGCCGAGGGGAAGGACGGTGGGGCTGTGGATCGCTGCGCGCTGTTCGTCGACGCAGGTTACGTGCTCGCGGATGGTGCCATGGCTGTGCACGGAACCCGCCGCGGCGAGTCGGTCTCCTGGGACTACGAGGGGCTGCTGCAACTGCTTTCCAGCCTGGCCAGAGAACGGTCGGGCCTGCCAGTGCTCCGCTGCTACTGGTACGAGGCGACGGTGGACGGCCGCCGCACCGCCGAGCAGGACGCCCTGGCCGACGTGCCGGGTATCAAGCTCCGCGTGGCGAAGATCCGTCCCGGCCGCCGCGAGGGCGTGGAAACCGAGATTCACCGTGACCTGACCACGCTGGCGCGCAACAACGCGATCAGCGACGCGCTCGTGGTCAGCGCGGAAGAGGACCTGGCTCAGGTCATCGCCGATGTACAGGACCTCGGCCTGCGGGTCACCCTGGTGCACATCGCCGTGGACGGCAACTGGACCATCTCGCGCGCCCTCCGCCAGGAATCCGACGACATCATCGAGATCGGCGGTGAGCATCTGCGGCCCTTCGTGGAGCTCATCGCGGGTGCCGAGCCCGCTCATGCTGACGAGCAGGAAGGCGCAGAACACCCGGCGGCAAGGCCGCTGGCGAACGGCCACTCGCTGGCCGGCGCGGCCTCCTACCAGCAGCTGCCCGCGTCGGCCAACCACGCGCCACCAGCCATCTACACCGCGCCGGTCGTGGCCGAATACCAGCGGCCCGCGCCGCAGCTGCCGAGGGTAACGACGCGGGAGGACCGGCCCCGCGACGACCGGGGATCCCGCGACGACCGGGGATCCCGCGAGGACCGGCCCCGCGAGGAAAGGACGGCGCAGCCCGCCGTAAACGGCGACGCGCAGCCCACGTCCCGCCAGGACCTAGCGCCTCGCCAGGACCTAACGCCCCGCCAGGACCTAACGCCCCGCCAGGACCTAACGCCCCGCCAGGACATCTACGCCGCACCCACCACCGCGCGCAACCGGCCGGAGCGGCCGGAGCGGCCGGAGCGGCCGGAGCCCGCGTCGCCGAACCCGGTCTCCCGGGCGCGCGGCGGGGATGAGGCGACCAGCTACCCGCAGAGCCCGGCCGGACCGCAAAGCGCGCAAGAAGCCGCCTCCGAGGCCACCGGCCCGGAGCCCATCCAGCCGCCTCCCGGGCAGCTCAGGCGGCTGCCCTCGGCGCGCCCGGCGAATCAGGCGCCGATGGCGCCGATGGGGATTCCAGGTACCGCGCCGGGTCAGCATGGCGGGCCGGGCCAGGGATCGCCTCGCACTGCTCCCTACAGCGGTCCGCAGCCGGTCACGGCCCCGGCGACGTCCGGCTACCAGCCCGGCGGCGGGGCGTCGCTCGCGGAAGCCGTGCAGGCCGCCCACGAAGAGGGCCAGGAGTTCGGCGGGTCGGTGGCCAGGGACGCGCCGGCCCTATGGCTGGAGGCGGTGCTGGCCAGGAAGCCGCGCATGCCGTCGGACCTCGAGGCCCGGCTGCTGCAGGGCTCGGCCTTGCCGATCGACTTCCTGCTGCACGACGAGGTACGGCATGCGCTAAGGCGGGGCTTCTGGGACGCGCTCGAGCGAACCCGCCGCTAAAAGGTAAAACCGAGAAAGACGCCCGGATTGTCCACGGCATCGGTGGGTAGGGTCCTTAAGGTGGTAGCGCTGTCCCCCGAGCTTTTCGACGCCATCGAGATGAACGCGGCGCGTACCGGCAACCACAAAAGAGCCGCGGTGCGGATGAGCCGGCTGGCGGCGCAGGGGACGCCGACCGGGATGTCGCGGGCCGAGGGGCACATGCGGGCGGGCGAGCAGTGGCTGCTCGCTGACGACCCGGAAGCGGCGGTCGAGCAGTTCCGCATCGCGATCGCGGACGCCGGGCCGACGTTCGATGACCCGAGAGTCCCGCTGGCGCGCGCGATGTTCGCGCTGGGCCGCAGCGAGGAAGCCGATGCGCTGCTGCGTGAGCTGAAGGAATCCGAGGGCAGGTCGCTGGCCCGCACCTGCGACCTGGTCGCCGAGCTGCTCACCGAACAGGGCGACCTCGAAGGCGCTCTCGACTGGGCCACCGCGGGCGTGGACGCCTGCATGAGCGGCGACGACCGCGCCGAGCTGCAGCTGCTGCTGCGCCTGCGGTACCGGCTCCGCGTCGATCTCGGCTTGCCAGAAGACGACTACGACAAGCTGCTCGACGGCCGCCAGGGCGGCCCCGACCCGCGCCAGTCCGGGCCCGCGGCCGGGCCCGCGGCCGGGGCCGGGGCCGGGGCCTGAGACAACTCAGGGGAACCCCGGCCGCGCGGCGCTAAACGCGCTCGGCCCGCTTGACGCGGAGCGCGTCCCTGGCCTCGTCCCGGTCGACCACTATCTCGTCGCCGTCGGTGATCTCTCCCGCCAGCAGCGCGCGGGCGAGCTGGTCCCCGACCGCGGACTGGACCAGCCGCGCAGCGGCCGGGCCCCGTACACCGGGTCGAATCCGGTCACCGCCAGCCATTCCTTCGCCGCGGGAGTCACGGTCAGCGTCAGCCTGCGCCCGGCCAGCCGGGCCGCGAGGCGGTCGATCTGCAGGTCGACGATCTGGGTGAGCTCGCCGATCGACAGCGCGTCGAAGACGATCACGTCGTCGAGCCGGTTGAGGAACTCGGGCTTGAACGCGGCCCGGACCGCGGCCATCACCGCGTCCCGCTTGGCCGCTTCGTCGCCGAAGGCGGGATCGGCGATGAACTGGGAGCCGAGGTTGGAGGTCAGCACCAGGATCGTGTTCCTGAAATCGACCGTGCGGCCCTGGCCGTCGGTGAGCCGCCCGTCGTCGAGCACCTGGAGCAGGACGTCGAAGACCTCCGGGTGCGCCTTCTCCACCTCATCGAGCAGCACCACGCAGTAGGGCCGGCGGCGCACCGTCTCGGTGAGCTGGCCGCCCTCCTCGTAGCCGACGTATCCGGGCGGGGCGCCGATCAGCCTGGCCACCGAGTGCTTCTCGCCGTACTCGCTCATGTCGATCCGGATCATGGCCCGCTCGTCGTCGAACAGGAACGAGGCGAGCGCCTTGGCCAGCTCGGTCTTGCCCACGCCGGTCGGCCCGAGGAACAGGAACGAGCCGGTCGGCCGGTCGGGGTCGGACACGCCCGCCCGGGCCCGCCGCACGGCGTCGGAAACCGCCTGCACGGCGCGCATCTGGCCGATCACCCGGTGGCCGAGCTCGGCCTCCATCCGGAGCAGCTTGGCCGTCTCCCCCTCGAGCAGGCGCCCGGCGGGGATGCCGGTCCAGGAGGACACGACGTCCGCCACGTCATCCGGGCCGACCTCGTCCTTCACCATGGGCGGCGCGGCCTGGATCCCGGCCGCGCCGGTTCCGTCCGATGAGGCCGAACGGGCCGCGGTGCTTGCCTCGTCCAGCTGCTCCTTGACCGCGGGTATCTCGCCGTGCCTCAGCCGGGCCGCGGCTTCCAGGTCGTGATCGCGTTCGGCGCGCTCCAGCTGGCCCTCCAGGTCGTCGAGGCGCTTCTTCAGCTCGCCGACCTTGTTCAGGCCCGACTTCTCCTGCTCCCAGCGGGCCACCAGCGCGTCCAGCTGCTCCTGCCGGTCGGCCATTGTGGCACGCAGCCGCTCGAGCCGGTCCTTGCTGGCCGCGTCCTCCTGGTTGGCCAGGGCGAGCTCCTCCATCTTCAGCCGGTCCACGGCGCGCCGCAGCTCGTCGATCTCGACCGGCTGGGAGTCGATCTCCATCCGCAGCCGGGAGGCGGCCTCGTCGACCAGGTCGATAGCCTTGTCCGGCAGGAAGCGCGCGGTGATGTAGCGGTCGGAAAGCGCCGCCGCCGCGACAAGCGCCGCGTCGGAGATCTGCACCTGGTGGTGGGCCTCGTACCGGCCCTTGAGCCCGCGCAGGATCGCGATCGTGTCCTCCACGGTAGGCTCGCCCACCAGCACCTGCTGGAACCGGCGCTCCAGGGCCGGGTCCTTCTCGATCCGCTCGCGGTACTCATCCAGCGTGGTGGCGCCGACCATGCGCAGCTCGCCGCGGGCCAGCATCGGCTTGAGCATGTTGCCCGCGTCCATCGCGCCTTCGGCGGCGCCCGCGCCCACGACCGTGTGCAGCTCGTCGATGAACGTGATGACCTGGCCTTCGCTCTGCTTGATCTCGTTCAGCACGGCCTTGAGGCGCTCTTCGAACTCGCCACGGTACTTGGCCCCGGCCACCATCGCGCTCAGGTCGAGCGCGATCAGCCGCTTGTTCCGCAGTGACTCGGGCACGTCGCCGGCCACGATGCGCTGCGCGAGACCCTCGACCACCGCGGTCTTGCCCACCCCCGGCTCGCCGATCAGCACCGGGTTGTTCTTGGTCCGGCGGGACAGCACCTGGATGACGCGCCTGATCTCGGCGTCCCGGCCGATGACCGGGTCCAGGCCGCCGTCCCTGGCCTGCTTGGTGAGGTCGATGCCGAACTTCTCCAGCGCCTTGTAGGTGTCCTCCGGGTCCGCGCTTGTCACCCGCGCGTTGCCGCGGATCTGCGCGAACGCCTCGACAAGCGCGTCCGGCGTGGCGCCGCTGCCGGTCAGCACCGTCTTCGCGTCGCCGCCGTCGGTGGCCAGGCCGACAAGCAGGTGCTCGGTGGAGATGTACTCGTCGTCCAGTTGCTTGGCCCGGCTGGCCGCGGTGGAGATCACCTTGAGCAGCGGCCGGGACATTTCCGGTGCGCTCAGCGTGGCCCCGCGGGCGCGGGGCAGCCGGGTCAGTCGCTCTTCGGCCTGCTTCGCGACCAGCGCCGGGTCGGCGCCGACCGCGCGCAGCAGCGGACCGGTGGTGCCGTCCGCCTGGTCGAGCAGGGCCAGCAGCAGGTGCAGCGACTCGACCTGCGGGCTGCCGTCCGCCGCCGCGCGGCGCACCGCGGCGGTCAGCGCCTCCTGGCTCTTGCGTGTCAGTTTGTCTTCCATTACTTATCTCCTCTGGGCTGCCCGGTCTCGCCGGACTGCCCAGTCATTGGTTCCCAGACCGCGACCCGGGCGCCGCGCACCGGCACGAGCCCGGATCTGTTGTCACTGCCGCCCCGGCGCAGCTCGGCCAGCCGGGCCGCCA
Source organism: uncultured Actinomycetes bacterium (assembly GCA_963739615.1). Classification (GTDB taxonomy): domain Bacteria; phylum Actinomycetota; class Actinomycetes; order Streptosporangiales; family Streptosporangiaceae; genus Palsa-504. The sequence goes on along the minus strand of CAVUBD010000021.1, from coordinate 92,309 downwards.
CGGCCCGGGTGGACTCAAGCTCGACGCGGAGCTGCGCGAGCTCGGCGTGCAGCTCGGCGATGAGCCTGCGCGCCTGGTCGAGCTCCCGGTGCTGGTCGAGGATCAGCTTGATGCCTGAGAGGTTGACGCCCTCTTCCTGGGACAGCCGCTGGATCTCGCGGAGCGCCAGGATGTCCCGCATCGAGTAGCGCCGGCCCCGGCCCGCGCTGCGACCCGGTGATACCAGGCCGAGCTTGTCGTAGGCCCGGAGCGTCTGCGGGTGCATACCGGAAAGCTGGGCCGCTACGGAGATGACGTAGACGGGCAGGTCGTCCGATAGCTCGTAAGGGCTGCTCATGTCGTCTCCCCTCAGTGCCGTCTCATTCAGGCCTCTTTCGCCCGCTCTAGGAGCTCCTCACGCGGGTCCTGGCCCGCCGTGGCCTCGCGCAGGTCCTCGATCGCGCTGCGGGCCTTGCCGTTGAGGTTCTGCGGCACCATCACCTCGACGGTGACGAGCAAGTTGCCGTTGGTCCCGTCCTTGCGGCGCACGCCCTTGCCACGGACGAGGAACGTCCGCCCGTTGGGGGTGCCCGGCGGGATCCGCACGGTCACCGGAGCGCCCCGGTGCGAGGGCACCTTGACCTCCGCGCCGAGGGCCAGCTCGGCGAACGTGGCCGGCACCGTCACCGTGAGGTTGGAGCCGGACCGGCCGAACACCGGGTGCGGCTTCACGTGCACGCGGACGTACAGGTCACCCGCTGGGCCGCCGCGCTCGCCGGACAGGCCCTTGCCGCCGATCTTGATCCGCTGACCGTCAGCCACGCCTGCCGGGATCCGGGTCTGGATGGTGCGCGAGCTCATCGCACGGCCGCTGCCCGAGCACTCGGGGCAGGGGTCGTCCACCACCAGGCCGCGGCCGCGGCACTCATGGCACGGCTCGGTGATCCCGAACGTGCCCTGGTTCTTGCTCTCCTGACCGGTGCCGTGGCAGGACGGGCACATCCGCGGCACGGTGCCGGCCTTGGCGCCGGTGCCGTGGCAGGTCGGGCAGGGCCCCTCCCCGGTCAGCCGCAGCGCCACCGTGGTCCCGTCGATCGCGTCGCCGAAGCTCAGCGTGGTCTCGGTCTCGACGTCGGCACCGCGGCGCGGCCGGTTCTGCGCCGTGGTACGGGTACTGCCTCCGAACACGCCGCCGAACAGGTCCCCGAGCCGCCCGCCCGCGTCCCCGGCGCCGCTGAAGATGTCGCCCAGGTCAAAGCCGAAACCGCCCTGGCCGGGCCGGGTGCCAGTCGGGGCGCGGAAGCCGCCGCCGAACATCGAGCGCGCCTCGTCATACTCCTTGCGCCGCTTCTCGTCGGACAGTACCGAGTACGCCTCGGAGATCTCCTTGAAGCGTTCCTCAGCCGAGGCGTCACCCTTGTTGGCGTCCGGGTGATACTTACGCGCCAGCTTCCTGTACGCCGTCTTGATCTCGGCCGGCTTGGCCGTCTTGGCGACCCCCAGGGCCTTGTAGTAGTCCTTCTCGAGGAAGTCCTTCGTGCTCATGGTGTTTGTCTCCCCGCCCGGGGGTTAGTTGTCTTCCTCGCCATCGGGCCACTCGGCTTCGTTGCTGCTGCCGTCCGGGCCGGTCGCGGGTTCCGCGACGGCGACCCTGGCTGGCCGCACGATCCTCTCCCCGACCTTGTAGCCGGGCTGCAGGATCTCGACGCACGTGTCCTCCGCGACGTCGGAGGAATAGGAATGAGTCAGTGCTTCGTGGATCTTCGGGTCGAACGCATCGCCCTTTTCCCCGTAGGTCACCAGGCCGAGCCGGCTGGTAGCCGACTGCAGCGAATCGGCGACCGACTTGAAACCGCCGGACAGCTCGCCATGCTCTCTGGCCTGGTCGATGGCGTCGAGCACCGGCAGCAGGCCGGCCAGCGTGCCGGCCACGGCCTGCTCGCGCATCGCGGCCCTGTCCCGGTCGACGCGCTTGCGGTAGTTGGCGTACTCGGCCTGCAGGCGCTGCAGGTCGGCGGTCCGCTCCGCCAGCTGAGCTTCGAGCTCCGCGGTCCCTTGGCCGTCGTTAACCGCAGCCTGCGGCTTGCCGCCCGTGGCGGCCTCCTCTGCAACCACCTCTGGAACCCCTTCGGGGTGTTTCTGCGTTTCCTGGACGTCGGTGTCTTCACGTGATCTGGCGGATCCGGCTGACTCGGCGGTGTCGGCGGCTCCGGCCCCCGGGGCCTGGCCGGCACCTCTGGTGCCGGCCGCTTGGATGCCGCGTGCTTCCCCCGAACCTGACCGGTCACCGGGTCGATGCGCCGGTGGTCATGAATGACCGGTCCGGAGCCCGTTTCCTCGGATGCTGGCATCAGGCCGCTCCGCCCTCACGGTGCTCGCCCTCGTCAACGATCTCGGCCTCGACGACCTCGTCGTCGTCCGCGTGAGCCTGCGAGCTGTCGCCGGCCGAGCCGGACGGCGAGCTGGCCTGCTGAGCCTGGGCCTGCTGGTAGATCGCAGTGCCCATCTTCTGGCTGACCTGCGCGGCCCGCTCGCTGGCCGACTTGATCGCGTCGGTGTCGTTGCTCTCAAGCGCCTTCTTCACCTCAGCCAGCGCCTCGCGCACCTCGGACTTGATGTCGTCAGGCACCTTGTCCTCGTTCTCGCCGAGGAACTTCTCTGTGCTGTAGACGAGGCTGTCGGCCTGGTTACGGACCTCGGCCTCCTCGCGGCGCTTGCGGTCCTCCTCGGCGTACTGCTCGGCGTCCCTGACCATCTTCTCGATGTCGTCCTTGGGCAGCGCGGACCCGCCGGTGATCTGCACCGACTGCTGCTTGCCCGTGCCCAGGTCCTTGGCGGACACGTTCACGATGCCGTTGGCGTCGATGTCGAAGGTGACCTCGACCTGCGGCACGCCGCGCGGCGCGGGCGCGATGCCGGCCAGCTCGAACATGCCGAGCTTCTTGTTGTACGCGGCGATCTCGCGCTCACCCTGGAAGACCTGGATCTGCACAGAAGGCTGGTTGTCCTCGGCGGTGGTGAAGATCTCCGAGCGCTTGGTCGGGATCGTGGTGTTCCGCTCGATCAGCTTGGTGAAGATGCCGCCCTTGGTCTCGATGCCCAGCGAAAGCGGGGTCACGTCGAGCAGCAGGACGTCCTTGACCTCGCCCTTGAGCACGCCGGCCTGCAGGCAGGCGCCGACGGCGACGACCTCGTCCGGGTTGACGCCCTTGTTCGGCTCCTTGCCGTCGGTCAGCGACTTGACCACGTCGACCACCGCGGGCATCCGGGTGGACCCGCCGACGAGCACCACGTGGTGCAGGTCATCGAGCTTGATCCCGGCGTCCTTGATGACCTGCTGGAACGGGCCCTTGCAGCGGTCGAGCAGGTCGGAGGTCATCCGCTGGAACTCGGCCCTGGTCAGCTTGGCGTCCAGGTGCAGCGGGCCGTCGGCGGAGTGGGAGATGTAGGGCAGGTTGATCTGCGACTCCATCGACTGCGACAGCTCGATCTTGGCCTTCTCCGCGGCCTCGCGCAGCCGCTGCAGCGCCATCTTGTCCTTGGCCAGGTCGATGCCGTAGCCGTTCTTGAAGTCCTTGACCAGCCAGTCCACGATCCGCTGGTCCCAGTCGTCACCGCCGAGGTGGTTGTCGCCGCTGGTCGCCTTGACCTCCACGACGCCCTCGCCGACCTCGAGCAGGGACACGTCGAAGGTGCCGCCGCCCAGGTCGAAGACCAAGATGGTGGCCTCGGTCTCCTTGTCCAGGTGGTATGCGAGCGCAGCCGAGGTGGGCTCGTTGATGATGCGGAGCACGTTCAGGCCCGCGATCTGCCCGGCCTCCTTGGTGGCCTGCCGCTGGTGGTCGCTGAAGTACGCCGGGACGGTGATCACCGCGTCGGTGATCTTCTCGCCGAGGTAGGCTTCCGCGTCCCTCTTGAGCTTCTGCAAGACGAACGCGCTGATCTGCTGGGGACTGAACTTCTTGCCGTCGATGTTGACGGACCAGTCGGTACCCATGTGCCGCTTGACCGAACGGATCGTCCGGTCCACGTTGGTGACGGCCTGCCGCTTGGCGACCTCACCGACCAGTACCTCCGCGTTCTTGGCGAAGGCCACGACCGAGGGGGTCGTCCGTGAGCCCTCGGCGTTGGCGATGACCGTTGGCTCTCCGCCCTCGAGAATGGCGACGACTGAGTTGGTCGTCCCCAGGTCAATCCCTACCGCACGTGCCATGAGCTGTCCTTGTGTGTGTGAAGTTGATGAAGTTGAGTAGTCCGGGCCCAAGCTTGCCAGCGGGGGCCTCCGCCGTCAAATGACTTGAGTCACTTATGCTCAACTTAGCAGAGTCCCGGAAGATTCCCGGCCGGGCCGGAACTTTCCCCCGCCCGCCCGCCCCGGATCCGCGCGGTTGCGGACCGGGCCCGGGACGTGGAACATTGGCGCGCACGTGGTCATATTGCGGCGTTCCCCCGGTGGCTACGCTTGAGCTCCGGAGACAGAGGAGGTTCGCGTGGTTCTGCGGATGACCGTCGGCCTGGTCCTGACCGTGGTGGCGTTGGCGATCGCCGGGCGGCGGTTCTGGTGGCTGAAGCGGCTGGCGATGAGCGGGCAGCCTGCCCCTGACCGTATCGAGGCCGTCAGGAAGCATCCCGGCCGGGACGTCGCGACCGAGACGACCGAGGTACTCGGGCAGCGCAAACTGCTCAAGTGGACGGTGCCGGGGATGGCGCATGCCCTGACGATGTGGGGCTTCACGATCTTGCTGCTGACAATCATCGAGGCGTACGGCGACCTGTTCAGCCGGACGTTCGCGATTCCCGGGATCGGGCACTGGGAGGTGATCGGGTTCCTGGAGGACCTGTTCAGCGTCGGCGTGCTGGCCGGGATCATCACCTTTACCGTGATCCGGCTGCGGAACGACCCGCACCGGGAGGGCCGCGCCTCCCGGTTCTTCGGCTCGCACACCCGCGCCGCGTGGGTGGTCCTCGGCATGATCTTCCTCGTCGTCGTGACGCTCCTGCTGTACCGGGGCGCGCAGATCAACACCGGCGTGTTCCCCTATCATCACGGCGCGTTCGCCTCCCAGCTGGTGGGACACTGGCTGGCGCCGCTGGGCTACGGGGTGAACAGCGTCCTGGAGGTCGTGTTCCTGCTGGCCCAGCTCCTGGTCGTGCTGGCGTTCCTGGTCGTCATCGCCTACTCCAAGCACCTGCACATCTTCCTGGCCCCGGTGAACGTGTTGTTCGGCCGGCGGCCGAACGCGCTCGGGGCGCTTGAGCCGATGCGCTCGGGCGGTAAGGTGCTCGACTTCGAGGAGGCCGACCCGGATGTCGATGTCTTCGGCCTGGGCAAGATCGAGGACTTCACCTGGAAGGGCCTGCTCGACATGGGCACCTGCACCGAGTGCGGGCGGTGCCAGTCCCAGTGCCCGGCCTGGGCCACCGGCAAGCCGCTGTCCCCCAAGCAGGTGATCCTGGACCTGCGCGACCACGTCTTCGCCAAGGCTCCTTACCTGCTGGCCGAGAGCGACGAGGCCCGCGAGGCCTTGCCCGACGCGGTCAAGGCCGAGGCCGAGCGTCCCCTGGTCGGCACCAAGGAGGACAACGGCGTCATCGACCCCGACGTGCTGTGGTCGTGCACGAACTGCGGTGCCTGCGTCGAGGAATGCCCGGTGGACATCGAGCACATCGACCACATCGACGGGATGCGGCGGCACCAGGTGCTGATCGAGTCCGCGTTCCCGGTCGAGGCCGCCGGGATGCTGAAGAACCTGGAGAACAAGGGCGACCCGTGGGGCATGGGCCCCAATCGCCGCGGCGACTGGATCACCGAGCTGGACTTCGAAGTCCCCGTCATCGACGGGAAAATCGGCGACGACGTGGAGTACCTGTTCTGGGTCGGCTGCGCCGGCGCGCTGGAGGACCGGGCCAAGAAGACCACCAAGGCCATCGCCACGCTGCTGCATACCGCCGGGGTCACGTTCGCGGTCCTCGGCCCGGGCGAGACCTGCACCGGGGACCCGGCCCGCCGGATCGGGAACGAGTTTGTGTTCTCCATGCTGGCGCAGCAGAACATCGAGACCCTCAACGAGGCCGCCCCGAAGACGATCGTGGCGTCCTGCCCGCACTGCTTCAACACCATCGCGAACGAGTACCCGCAGCTCGGCGGGAACTACGAGGTGATACACCACACCCAGCTGCTCGCCCGCCTCGTCAAGCAGGGCAAGCTCACCCCGGTTACCGCGGTGGACGAGAAGATCACCTATCACGACCCCTGCTTCCTCGGGCGGCATAACAAGGTGTACACGCCGCCGCGGGAGATCATCGACGCGGTGCCCGGCACCCGGGCCGAGGAGATGCACCGGTGCAAGAGCCGCGGGTTCTGCTGCGGCGCCGGCGGCGCCAGGATGTGGATGGAAGAGCGGATAGGCAAGCGGATCAACACCGAGCGGATCGAGGAGGCCCTGGCCCTGTCCCCGGACACCATCTCCACCGCCTGCCCGTACTGCCTGGTCATGCTCGGCGACGCGGTCAGCGCCAAGAAGAGCTCCGGCGAGGCTGCCGACACCCTCGAAGTCGTCGACGTGGCCCAGCTGCTGGCCCGGTCGATGGCCCCGGCCAGCCCGGACGCGGGTACCAGTGCGGAGGGAGCTACGGCGGTCTCGGATAGCTGACCGCCGTAGGCCTCCGCAGGACCGTCCGGCTTTACCGATTTACCCGAACGGCCGGTGGTGTCCCAGTCCGGACAAGGCAGGCTCCTCGGAGTCGGCTTCGTCCGCCTCGGCGCGGTCTGGCAGGTAAGGCCAGGCCGGCGAGGGCTGGGTGGCGGGCCGCTCGGCGGGCAGGCGGCGGATGACCTCGAGTACCACGATGTGGCTGCGCCGATCGTGAACGATCACGCGGACGTCGCTGGCCCAGCAGGCGGCGCGCAGGATGTCCCTGGCCGCGTGCAGGTCTCCGGCGGTGATCCCGGCGCGGCACCACAGCAGCACCCGCTCGCCGAACTCCGTCGGCGTGGTGTACAGGACCGTAGGCAGCCGCCCGTCCCTGGTCTGGATCCAGGCTTGCGTGCAGCCCGTCCTGACCCGGTGCGGCGTGATGATGCACCAGGCCCGGGCGATCAGGTGCCTGCGGACCGGGGTCCATAGCAGCGCGGCGGCTCCGATCGCGAGGGCCGTCGCCGCGAGCGCGATGAGAGCGGCGGCGCCCAGCGTGAAGCCGATGCCGACGGCGACCAGCGGTAGGCCCGCGATCAGGGCCAGTTCGTAGCGCCAGTGCCACATCCGGCCGACCAGGCCGGGCCGTGAGACCGTGCTGACCGCGGTCTCCACGCTGGCCATGATGCTCGGGTCGTTGGGCCGTCGCGGCCGTCCCAGCGCCATGGCTAGCTCACCTCGTCGAGGGTGATGCGCCCCGTGCCCAGGCAAGGCAGGCACGGGGCTTTCGCGATGGCGCCCGCTCCCTGGCACTTGGCGCACTCGGCTAGCGTGTCGAACCGCGGGTCGCGGTAACGCCGGCCCAGGCCGCCATGGATCCGGATGATCTGCCAGCCGCGCCAGTACGCCTCGTTGTCGTTCATGGCGAACAGGCGGTCACCGAGCCGGCGCGGGATCGCCGCGAGCCAGCTGAGCAGCACTGCGGCCATGGTGACGAGAGCCTGTCCGGCGGCGGCGGCGGGGCGCGGGGCACGCGGACCCGCCCGTTCCTGGACGGCGCCGGCTGATCGCGGCGGCGCGCAGGGGGCCGCCGACCGGGTTGGCCGGCCGGGCCTGCGGCCACTGGGACTTGTCTTCACTGGTGAAGTTGCTAATGTTGATCACATCGCTAGCCCTTCTCGCTCGCTCCTGAGCCTGGGTAGTGTTTCGCTGGGTCGGTGTTGCAGCACCGGCCCGGCGGCGTGTCTGGGGTATCACGCAGTGGATAACTGCCGGGATCCCAGATCGTGGCGATTCCTGCCGCGGATGTTGAGCCGCGGCCCGTTCGCTTCGGCACAATGGAAGCGATTGCGGTCTTTGCTGGCTTGGTGAAATGGCAGCGCCTCCCCTCTCACGCAGCCAGGCCTTCGCCGGGCGGCTTGCGCCGCGCGGAGCCCTTAACTGCCATGCGATCTGCCGTCGGTAACCCTCTGGGCCACCGCTCGACCCCGTTGTCGGCGGGTCGCTGAGGATGCTTCCTGCGATCTGATTTCATAGTGCATCTGGCAATGCAGGTTGGCAAGTGCCAAAATAAAGTGCATCCCGCATGTATCATCGGCACAGTCCCAAGGGTTGGGATTGCCGGGCCGGCTCATGAGATAGCTCCGCGGAAGGAACCCGTTTTCGTGCCAGAAGTGCGCAGCCCCACCGTTCGCCGCCGCGAACTTGGCGCCCTGCTGCGCAAGCTCCGAAACGAAAATGGACTAACGGTAGAACAGGTGGCTGAGAGGCTGCTGTGTTCACCGAGCAAGGTGAGCCGGATGGAAACCGGCCACGGTATTGCTACTGCCCGGGACATCCGCGACTTGTGCGACCTGTACGGCGTGACCGATGAGGCCGAGCGCGATCGCCTGGCGCAACTAGCCCACGAGGGGAAGCAGCAGGGCTGGTGGCAGTCGTACGACCTGGACTTTGACACATACGTCGGGCTCGAGACGGAAGCGGTAGGTATCTCTGCCTTCCAGTCATCGGTGGTACATGGCCTGCTGCAGACCGCGGACTACGCGCGGGCCGGTCACGAGGGCGCCATGCCCAGGCTCGGCCAGGATCAGATCGAATTGCAGATCGAGGCGAAGCTCACCCGGCAGCGCATCCTCAGCCGAGACCACCCGCCCCGTTTCACGGCCATTCTCGACGAGGCCGCGCTGCACCGGATGATAGGGGGACGCCAGGTCATGGCCGCCCAGCTCGGCAAAATCCTCGATATGTCGGATCTGCCCAATGTCGTCGTGCAAATTCTCCCGTACGAGGTTGGCGCTCATCCCGCCGTTGAGAGCAACTTCACGATCCTGCAACTGCCGAACCGGACTCCAGACGTGGTCTTCGTCGAAGGACTGATAGGGTTTGCCTACCTCGACCGAGCCGAGGACCTTAAAAGATATCACCAAATTTTCAGTAAACTGCAATCTGTCGCGCTGAATCCACAAGATACAGCCGATCTGATTGCGAAAATTCTCCAGACTTATGAAGGCGCTTAGTGGCAGCTTTGCACGATCTGCAAATCTCGCCTCTAATTCATCATCGCTCATGATTACTCAGATTGGAGGTGTCTGATGTCTCAACAGGACCTAGCGGCTAGTGAACTTCAGTGGCGGAAGGCTAGGCGCAGCGCTGGCAACGGAGCTTGCGTGGAGGTGGCGCCCGTAAACGGACAAATTGCCGTCCGGGATTCCATGAATCCCGGCGGTGCCAAGCTGCAGTACCCGGCGCAGTCTTGGGGAACTTTCGTCGCCGCGCTTAAGAACGAATAAATTTTCGAAAAAAATCAACAACGAGGCTGCTCGCTCCACCTCACCCTTGCCAGGAAACGCGGTAGCCAGCCGACCTCGTCGCTTCAGGCTCTCATGACGCAAGGCCCGAAGGTGATCTGTTGATTCGTACCGTAAATAGGCGCTTTCCGGCGGCCTGTTGCGGTTCCGTAACTAGATCGCGCTCAAAAAATGTCCCGCTATGGCACGACGTGTAAACTGATCGTTACCTAGCGTACCGCAAATTCCGGGTGCTGTCGGCCCGAGTCCGGCAGCCGGCGTGTCCCGAAGCGCCCTAGCGGCTGAGTCCGTATGCTAAGGCGGGAGTTCCTATGCGGAATACTGGAAACAAGAGCCTGCTGGTGATCATTGCCGTTTTGACCGGCGTAATTGCAGCTCTGTGTGCGGCATTTCTAACATGGCGGGATGGTAAGAGTCCCTGCAAAGCGTCAATCTCCGGCTTCGCGGCATTCGCCGCAACCGTCCTTCTCGCCATTGCGTGTTGAGCAGGCGCTCGGAATGCTGGACTAGGATTTCAGCCGTAAAGCAGCTGCTGGTCGTGATCGTTATTGGTGCCTGATTCAGACCTTGGCGCGATAGAAGTTGAGGTACGAACGGGATGGCGTGGGCCCGCGCTGGTCCTGGTACCTGGAGCCGTAGACGGAGGAGCCATACGGGTGCTCAGCCGGGGAACTGGTCTGGAACAGGCATAGCTGGCCGATCTTCATCCCCGGCCAGAGCTTGATCGGCAAGGTTGCCACGTTGGACAGCTCAAGCGTCACGTGCCCGGAAAAGCCGGGATCGATCCAGCCCGCCGTAGAGTGCGTGAGCAGGCCCAGCCGGCCCAGTGAGCTCTTGCCCTCGAGTCGCCCGGCGATGTCGTCGGGCAGCGTCACCACCTCGAAGGTCGACGCCAGCACGAACTCGCCCGGATGCAGGACGAACGGCTCTTCGTCGTCGGTCTCCACCAGCCTGGTCAGGTCGGGCTGCTCCACCGCCGGGTCGATGTGCGGGTAGCGGTGATTCTCGAAGACCCTGAAGTACCGGTCCATCCGGACGTCGATGCTGGACGGCTGGACGAGATCGGGCGAGTACGGATCGAGCTTGACCCGCCCGGACTCGATCTCGGTCTTGATGTCGCGATCGGAGAGGAGCACCCTGGCAACCTATCGGGTCCGGTACGATGTCTGGGCGAACACAACGCAGGCCGCCCCCTCGGCGAGGCAGTATAGGTGCGCGCGGGTGTAGTTCAATGGCAGAACATCAGCTTCCCAAGCTGACAGTGCGGGTTCGATTCCCGTCACCCGCTCCACGAAGCTCCATTTCACTGATAAATTTCGATCTACTGTTCAATTGATTGCCGTCTGCCGTTACCTACTAGTCGACAGCGGTATCCATTCCAGTATATTACTGCTCCAGGCAGAATCTTCGAACAGAGTTATGCTAGCTTGCGAGGTCGGCTGGAGGCCCGCCGTTATCCCCCATGCGCCCGGCCTTCCGAGCTGGTCACGCGGGTTCGAATCCCGCCGCCCGCCCCGCCGCCCATGTGATGTCCCAAGACATCGGAATGGCGATGAACCCGCACTGGTTCCGGGGCTCCCCTCGACGACCATGACGCTGACGGGACCGTCCGGCCCGGGCCAGACGGTCCCGAGGACGAGACGGGCCCGGACGCCGGGCACGCGCCGACACTGCGGAATGCGCGGGCGCCCCGGGTCTGCGCGGCCCTGCTCGACCAGGCCATCGGCAGTGAGGAGGTCCAGCTCGTCGGGCATGCCCAGGATCTGGATCCCGGCGCTTCGGTCCGCTGTCGTCTGGTTCTCGGCCTGGGTCATCGTGGTGTGCGATCTGTAACGGCTGTCGGTTGATGCGGTCCTGACTCACCGTGCACGACGGCCTGCCAGTGCGGTCAGGGCCGAAGGTCCCGCCAGGGGAGGGTGCTATGCCCCTGTCGTGACGGCTGGCGGTTGTCTGATGCTGGATGGGTGAGGATGAGGTTCTTGCGCCGCAGGGCGAAGACCGCCGGGACGCCCGTCGGCGAGCAGGCTGCCGGACCGGCTCCCGAGGATCGGGCTGAGTGGTCCGGGCCACCTGCGGTGGCTGATCGCGCCTGCTGCTGCCCGGCCAGACCGCTGGTCAGGGTCCTTATCCCGCCCGCTCCTGCTCGCCCGCATTCAGTTGATCTGCTGCTGTGCGGCCACCACTACCGGGCCTGCCGGGCCGGCCTGACCGCCGCCCACGCTGTGGTGATCGATGACAGGCGCGGCGGTGAGACCAGCGTCGGCGAGCACCAGACAGGCGATCCCGAGTCCGCCGATGCCGCGGCATGGCGGTGAGCCGACCGGACTGCCTTAGGATCCTGCTTTCCGCGCCCACCCGACGTCGGCGGTCGGCCCGAGGCTGCGCGTTAAGTGTGCCCGGCAACCGGGAAGGCCCGGTCCTGCGGCCGTTACGGGGCCTTCGGCAGGCTTCACGGTGCAGGGCAGGAACTGGTCATCTCCCCTGCCGGCCACTGCGTAGCCTGCCTTGGGCACCTCGTCCCGGGCGCCGGGGAGGTCGGCGATCGGCTCGGAGACCACCAGCCGCGCATCGTCGGAGACCTGTTGCAAGGATCTGCCGGTCGGGGTGCAGTTGCCCGCTTGCGGCCTGCGCAATCGGCAGGAACATCGCCGGTGAGTCATCCGTCCGCACCGCGATTAGCGAGGAAGCCGCCGCGACAGGCTGACCTCCAAGCCGCCACCTCGTCCACCACAACCCCGCCCGGCCATCGCCGGGCGGGGTTGTTTCGGCGGCCTCGTGGCCGCTGGTCAGCGCCGCACGGCGGTTAAGCGGCAGCCAGGTTCTCGCGGCTGCCGTAGGCGCACAGCCCCCATAGCGCGACCACGTCCACCGCGATGATCATCAGCGCCCAGAACGGGTAGGCCTGGATGAAGAACATCATGTCGATGGCGCTGAGCCCGACCACCGCCACGCCGAACCAGCGGGCCAGCTGGTTGCCCGCCAGGACCCCGGCCGCGGCCAGCAGCTGCAGGACGGCGATGATCAGCGTGGCCCAGCCCCAGGCGCGCAAGTCGCCGAACACGTAGTGCGCGCCGGCGACGAACACGTGCGAGTTCGCGATCGCGGCGATGCCGTAGATCAGGTTGAAGAACCCGACCACGGCCAGCACCGCGGACGCGAAGATGACCAGGCCCAGGCCGCGGCCCTCCGCGTGTCGCCCGCCCGTGCCGGCTGGCCTCATAGTTGCCGATGTCATCATGGCCTCCTCAGCCACGGTCGCCGGACCTTCGTCCGGGACCTGCCTCGGCCGCTCTTCGTTGACCCGACGGCGGTGGCCTGCCCCCAAGGAGGGCGGTGCACCGCGAACACGTCGCGGGCCCGCGGCCTCATTTCCATGACACCCGGCGGCACAGCGCGCACCTAGGGCCACAAGTCCCGCGGTTGGCAGGCCGATCGTCCGCTTGTGCCGGCGGCGGCGCCCCGCACCCGCAGACAGCGCATGTCGTGAAGTCCCGGCTGCGCAGCAGGCCGCGTTGCGAACTGGCGCCACATCCGGGGCTGTGCCGGACACGCAGGCAGGCCGGTCACCGTAACGCCCGCGCTGGACGCATGCGCCCTGGAGCGCCGCGCGCTCCGCGCGCTGCGGCCCGAGCTGATGCGTGAGCTTAGCTACTTCGAGGTGACCGGGGGCTGGCCGCCAGGCTAACGCGGATTTCCACGCCAGTAGATTGCCGCAACGTTCTCTAGGCGGATTCGAAGTGGAGCTGGCGTCCGTGCCACCAGGGGACGGTGGTGTCGGCGGGGAGGCTGGCCTGGCGGAGGACGGGTGAGTAGGCGCGGCGGTCGATGCGGACGATGGTGGTGGTGCTGGTGTTGATGATGGTCCCTGGGGTGTCGGGGAAGCGGCGTTGCAGGGTGTCGGGGGTGGCGGCGGCGTCGCCGGCGCCGAGTCTGGCGCGGAAGGCGGCGAGGAGTGCCTGGACCAGGACGCAGAGCATGATGCCGAGGTCGATGTTGAGGTTGACTGTGGAGGACAGGGCGTCGGCGCGGAAGGCCTGGATGATCTCGGCGAGCCGCTGCTCGATGGTCATCCGGCGGGCGTACTGCCCGGTCAGCGCCCTGGTCTTCATGTCGTGGTCATTGGTGATGATCACGGTGGCGGCGTCGCGGCCAGATGCCGTAGACGGGGCTGGCCTTCTGCAGACCGCGGGTGACGAACCAGGTCCCGATCAGCTGCCCTTAGCGCGGCCGAGCAAGGAACCGCCTCCCTCTGCAGGGCGGCCGGTCTGCTTCGCTCACGGGTCGTTCCTCACCTGCCGGTGTCATCTGTAGCTCCGTCATGGGCTGGTCCTCATCACCTGCTGCTTGTTCTTCGCTGTCAGTGGCGCTGTGCCGGGCCGGCCACGACGATGATGCTGACGGGCCCGGACGGCTACCGCGCCCGTGTGGTTCCTGGCCATGGGAAGGCGATGAAGGGGCGCTAAGTCTGGTGGCTGCGACATCGGGCTATGCCCACTGGTCCGCGCCGTTGTCCCTGCCGCGTGGGGGCCGGGCGGGTCACCGCGCGCGATGAGCACGGCGGCGACGTTCTGCCTGGACCTGGCTGGGGCGGTTGGCGTGATCGCCGGCGCGGGTTTTCGGTGTGTCACCCGCTGGGGATATGCCCGAAGGCCTGATTTCGTATAGATATGATAACGGAGCGTGGTTTAATGCGGCAGAGGATCACGCGCTGGCCCGGGCTATGCCGGGTCCTTCGCCGGGATGGACGTTGAGATGACGCCGTGCATGGCGCTGGAGGGCTTGTGGATCTGAAGCTGGGTCACTACGCCAGCGACGGCATCGAGGTCATCGACGCCCAGGGCGAGATCGATATCTATACGGCGCCGCGGCTGCGTGATCTGCTCATCGATCTGGTCAGCAAGAACAACTACCATCTGGTCGTCAACTTGGAGAAGGTAGGGTTCCTCGACTCCACCGGCCTCGGGGTGCTGGTCGGCGGCCTGAAGCGGGTGCGGGCGCACGACGGCTCGCTGGATCTGGTCTGCACGCAGCAGCGGATCTTGAAGATCTTCCGGATCACCGGGCTAACGGAGGTCTTCGGCATCCACCAGACAGTGGGCCAGGCCGTCGCGGCCCAGAAGGGCCGCCGGTAAGGAACGTGTCACCGGGGGTGAGGCAGCCGAGGCTTCGGGGCTATCGGCGGGGGGCGGCTCGGGTCCGTGGGCGGCGGGCGACTCCGGCGGGCAGCGGCGAGCCACCCTTCTGACCAGCCAAGACAGAGCACCCGGCGGAGCCTTGCCTCTGGGCGGGTGCTCTTGGGTGCGATGGTCAGCCGTCCTGATCCTCGCCTGGCCCCCCTTGGACGCCATGGGTGACAGCCGTATAGTCGGGGACTCATGGCGTGTCCTCAACGGCAGAAAGGACCAGGCAATGGCCCGGACCGTGCCGATCTCGGCCGAGCAGCCGCTGGACGCAACCTGGAAGGCAGCCGGACAGGTCGTCACGCTGGCCGGTGCCGAGGTGGTGGCCGTGCAGGCGGCGGCCTCCCTCACGCTGGCCGCACTGCTATGGCCGCTGATCCCCGCAGCCCGCGCAGTCGCCGGCCTGGCCAGCGCGCTGGGCCAGCGGCTCCCGCTGTGCCCGCCCCCGGAGCAGCAGGCGGTCGTGGTCATGCCCGGATCGTGCGGTGCAGGACGGGCCGCGACGGTGCCCGGTGGCGCGCCGGGGGCGGTGCGCGCGGCCGCCGCGATCACGCTGGGGGTAGAGGAGGAGTTCGTGCTCCTGGACCCGTCCACCGGCGCCACCGTGCTGGCCGGCCCCGATCTGGTGCGGATGCTCGACGGGGAGCCGGGGATCCAGCAGGAGCTGATGCGGTTCCAGGTGGAGACCGGCACCAGGGTGTGCACCGGCCTGGACGAGGCCGGCCGCGAGCTGATCCGGCTCCGGCGGCTCGCCGCGGCCGCCGCGGCGCGGCTGGGCTGCCGGCTGGTGGCCTCCGGGGTCGCGCCGTACCGCACCCCCGGGCTGGCCGCCGTGACCGGCCAGCCCCGCTACCGGGAGCTGGCCCGCCGGTACGGCCCGGTGGTGGCCGAGGCCGGCACCTGCGCCTGCCACGTGCACGTCGGGGTCCCCTCCCGGGACGTGGGCGTCCAGGTCCTGGCCCGGCTGCGGCCCTGGCTGGCGCCGCTGCTCGCCGTCACCGCCAACTCCCCGATCGCCGGCGGGCACGATACCGGATGGGCCAGCTGGCGGTATGTGCTCCAGTCACGCTGGCCGACCGCGGTGCCGCCCGCGGCGTGGCCGGATGCGGCCGCCTACGACACGGCAGTCCGCTGCCTCATCGGGCAAGGGGCGGCGCTGGACGAGCGGAGCGTCTACTTCCTGGCCCGGCTGTCCCCGTGCTACCCCACCGTCGAGGTCCGGGTCGCCGACGTCTGCCTCGACGCCGGCACCGCGGTGCTGCTGGCGGGGCTGACCCGCGCCCTGGTCGCCACCGCCCTGGCCGAGGCCCGCCGCGGGACGCCGGCGGCAGCGCCGCCCGCCCGGCAGGTCGCCGCGGCGCTGGCCGCCGCGGCGCGGCACGGGTTCGCCGGGGCAGGCCTCGACCCGGTCACCGGGCAGGCCGCCGATGCGGCGACGCTCCGCTCCCGCCTGCTTGATCATGTCCGCCCCGCGCTCAGCGACCACGGCGACACCCAGATCATCACCGGGCTGCTGCGCCGGCTCGACGACCGGGGGACCGGAGCCGACCGCCAGCGGTCCCTGTTCACCAGCGCCGCATCCCCGGCCGCGTTCATCACCGCACTCGCCCGCGCAACGCTGTCCGGCTACGAGCCGGACGCTCCTGCGGCCAGCTCACGAGCGCACAACTGTGGGCGTATGTCCGGGCGGTAATCGCGACCGCGGTAGATCCCGCCGTCAAGTCACCAGTGCCGCGTGGATTGCGGCACGCGCGGCAGTCGCGTTGTCTCGGCTTCAGAGAACTGAACCGCCCCGGAGGGCTTCAGTCATCTCCGCGGCACCGGCCCGGACGGTTTCGGTGACCGCAGTGCCGGTCGCCGCCAGCTGCCTGGCGAAATGCCGCTCAGCATTCAGCTGAGCGTTCACTAGCTTGCTGATGAAGTCGAACCCCTGGTCGATCAACTGCTCGCGCGCCGACGTAGCGGCCGACAGCTCGTCAAGCGCCTGCTGAAAGGTCCGGGTCCATGTCTCCAGCCCGGCCAGCATCGCGTCCTGAACCTGCTTGATCGTCTTGGTGTATTGCTGCTCTTGCGGGGTCACCATGATGTCACCTCCTGCACACTTTGTCCTGGGAATGTTCCCACCAGATGGACTATCCCATAACGCTGCTTGAGGCCCAGCACCTGACACAACGTGGTGGCCGCTCGGAGGAACTTGGTCCTCCAGCGCCCCCGGTAGGTGCTCTCGTACTGGCTCGAGCATGCCAGGCAGCAGCTGGTCAGCCGCTCCCCGAGCGCTTGCAGATGGTTCTAATGGTGTAAGGTCCACGCCTAGGTTGCCTGGGACCGGGCGGGAACAGGCTAAGGGCCCCACTCAAGGTGTCGAACGTCCCGGTTCGGCGGTCTTCGGACACGGTGCCGGGCTTGCGCCTTCCTCAATAGCGGGGGCGGAACGCCCATGATCGGCGTGGCGGGCACGGGAGAACCGAAAGGCCTTGAGGATGACCTGAAAGATTTCCCAGACGACAGTGACGCTGTCGTTTCCCCCACGTCAACGGCGTCCAAGGCGGCCGCGAACAGGGCAAGGCGGTCGGCCATCACCGGCTTGGGCCAGGTGCGGTCGGCCAGCGCGCCGAAGACCGGTTTGAGGACCACCTTGGCGCCGTCGTAGATTCCTGGTTAGTTGGCATCCGGGTTCTCGCGGTTGCCGTGGGCGCACAGCCCCCACAGCGCTACGATGTCGGCCGCGATAATCATCAGGGACCAGGACGGGTAGGCGGGGATGACGAACATCTGGCCGGTGGCGTTGAGCCCGACCAGGGCCATGGCGAACCATCGGGCCGGCTGGTTGCCCGCCCAGATCCCGGCAGCCGCCAGCAGTTGCACGGCGCCCAAGATGGTCATGATCCAGCCCCAGGCGTGCAGGCCGCCGGACATGTAGTGGGCGTTGGTGATGAGAATGTGTGAGCCGGTGATCGCGGCGATGCCGCCGACGAGGTTAACGACGCCGGTGACCAGTAGCAAGACCGACGCGAAGATAATCAAGCCGCGGCCTGCGGCGTGCCGTCGGCCGGCATCGGCCGTTATCCTTCGACCGGATCGGGGAGCGTCCGGCTCACCAGATCCGCCCGCTGTGCTTCCTATCCCGGCATCCTCGGCCCGGAGCTGCTCGTAGAGCTGCCGCTGCCGCGAGCTGAGCTGCCGCGGGATGTCGAGGACCACGGTGAGGTTCAGGCTGCCGCGGCCGTGCCCGCCATAACGCGGCAGGCCCCTGCCCTCGACCCGCAGCACGCTGCCGGGCTGGGTTCCCGGTGGCACCTGGACCCGCACCTGCCCCTGGAGTGCGGCCACGGCCGCGGTAGTGCCGAGCGCGGCATCGGGTGCCTGAACGTGCAAGTCGTGCCACAGATCGTCGCCGGCCCGGGTGAACCGGGGGTCGGCGCGGGTCCGGATACTCGCGTACGCGTCGCCCGGCGGGCCGCCGGGCATGGGACTCGGCATTCCGCGCCCACCCAGCCGCAGCGTGGCTCCCTCCGGGATGCCGGGCGGGATGCGAATGGTGACCTTCTCCTCCCGCAGGGCCCTTCCGCTGGCCTCACAGGCCGGGCAGGGCTGATTGATGACACATCCCCGGCCCGCACACCCCGGGCACGTGGTCACCTGGCGGACTATCAGCGGGCCGTGGCGGCTTGCCGCGGCCAGCTGGCCGGTCCCGCCGCAGCCCGGGCAACGGCGCAGAGCGGAGCCGGACCGGGATCCGCTGCCCGCGCACTCCGGGCATGGGCCCGGGCGGCGGATCGTGACTGCTTGTGTCCCGCCGGTCAGCACCTCCTCCAAGGAGATGACCAGGTCCAGGCACACGTCCTCGCCACACGGCGGGCCCGCCACGGGCGGCCCGAACAGTCGCTCGAACAGACTACCGAACACGGCTGCGCCTGACCCGAAGATATCGGCGAAGTCAATACCGCCCCACAGGTCTTCTGCGGTGGCCCCGGCCAGGCCAGCGGACCCCTGCGCGTCGTAGCTCACTCGCTTGGCCGGATCGGATAGCACGCCATAGGCTTCGGCGATCTCCTTAAACCGCTGCTCCGCGTCCGGCTCGGTGCTGGTGTCAGGGTGGTAGCGGCGGGCCAGCTGGCGGAACGCGTTCTTGATGGTCTTGGTATCGGCATCACGCGGGACGCCGAGCACCTCGTAGTAGTCACGCGAGCTGTTCATGGTAGGCTCACCGCAGCGCCACGCAGGCCTGGCCTGCCGGGCAGCAGGCCTTGGCCCGGCCGTAGGCCTGCGCCAGCCATACCGGCCGGCATTCCAGGCCGCTCCCCGGTGCCAGCCCGGCCAGACCCCTCACCCCATAGCGGCGCATTGGTCACCTCGAGGGGCCGTGCGGCGGTCACGGCGCGCTCACCGGGCCCCAGCCGGGCAGAGCGCCCCCAGTCGGCGCGCAGCTGCAGATAAGCCGCGAAGCTGCGGCCGATCACGGCGACCTGACCCTCGTCCCGCTCATCGACCATCCCGGAGGGCTCGAGCGGCCGGGCGGCGATGCAGAAACCGTAGCGGGCGTAGCCGCCGGAATCGAGCATCGCGACCAGGCCACCGGCCCGCATATGACGCGGCTGGCCGATCCGAGCCAGTCCGGCTGCCGCCGGCACACCGAACACCCGTTCCGCGGCACGCGCCGAGATAACGCCGCCGGACAGGGGCACGGCCACGGACCACCGCTTGACCTCCGCGCCTCGGCCGTCCACGTCGATGCCGAGACCGGCAGAGTACCGCCCGCCCGGCACCGCCATGGCCCGGCCAGCCAGCCGGACCTGGCCGGGCGCGCCGAAGGTTCCCGCGCGCCCGTGGCTCACCGTACGTGCGGCAAACACAGAATGCGTGCTGACTGCCGTGCCCATGCTCCGACTTTCGCGGTGGCTCCCAGCCCTGCGCTACAGCCGATCGGGCACCCGTAACGGGACTTTCGGCCTGGCCAGGCACACCAACGCGTCCCAGGCAAGCATGTCGCGCGGACCGTGGCGCGGTTTTCCGCTTGTCGTCCCGGTAGGCGGGGCTCTTGAGCACCTCGGCATAGGCGCGAAGCAGGGCATCGTTCTACGAACGTCTGGGTCCTGTCCCCGCCGGCCACCCCGAGCAGGTCCGCGCCGTCGGCCACCGCCTTGCGGCCCAGGGCCTGCCCGTCACCGATGCGGGCTGCGTGTTTGCGCCCGGGGTCTTGCCAGCAAGACGTGCAGCCATGACATCCAGTCATCGACAGCACCCCCGAGGACGAGGACGCCGATGACCAGGACGCAGACCATGACGCCGGCGATCGTGAGCTGCCCTCCATGCCGGCCGGTATCCCGCACGGCAAGCCCGAAGAGGACGTGCTCGAACAGCGCCTGGATGTCCCGTACCGCGAGGACGACCCGGCAGCAGCTGGCCAGTTCGCCCCAGCGCAGGCCCGCGGCGGCCTGGACCGGCATGCCGCTTACGTCGCTGCCTGCATTGCCGGTGCCGCCAGGCAACCTGGCGCTCGCTGGCAGCAGCTCCGGCTGGCGGCCGCACTGCGCCAGGCCGGCAATCTCGCGGTCGTTCCACGACTTGGCGTATCGCGTCGCGCCGTAATCGCTAGCGCGACGCGAACGCGCCATCCCACGTGGCAGACTGCCGCCTGCCGATTCCGGGGTGGTTAGGACGGTTTCATCAGGGATGAAGCCGTCATAGCCGCCGGTGATGAGCCGATACTTGAATAATCAGCGCGTGCGGCGTGTCAGGTCCGCTAAGGGCCAGCGAGCACGCTGCCGGCAGCTTGGCATGGCCAGCATGGCGAAGCTGGGAGCAGGGTCGCCGACAGCTTATGCTTTACCTTAAGGACTACCTTCCCATCGTCTCGGCCGCCCAGTTCGTGGCACAGCTCCAGCAGCAAGGTCACACCGGGCCCGGCTACTCGGCTCGAGGCGGCGACGGGCGGGCCAGTTCGCCGCGCAGCCACCGCGCGGTTTCCGCCAGCACCGGGTCAGCGGCGTCCTGCCAGGCGAGCGCCGCAGCCGCCGCGCTCTCCGGCGCGAGTTCGGACGCGGCGTAGAGCGCACAGGCGCGCAGCCAGTCATCTTGCCAGTACGTGTGCGGGTCGTCCAGCAGCTCGTTCAGCCACGGCTCGGCGGCGGGGCCGCCGGACGGGACGGCGGCCGCGAGAAGCGCCCGGCGCCCGTCGTCGTCGACGTCCGGATCGACCAGTTCGAGCAGCCGGGCCGCGGTCCTCCGGCCCAGTTCCAGTTCCAGCGTCTCGACGGCCAGCGCACGGTCGCCGTCGGCCGAGGATGCCAGCTGCGCCACCGCTCGGGTGAGCCACTGATTGCCGAAGGCCGCGCCCGCGAGGCAGCGAGCCTGCCGCGCGCAAGCGCGGATCTCGTCATCGAGCGCGCGGCGGAGATGCTCTGCCCGGCCAGGGCCGGCGACGGCCTGGCCCGCGGCGGCGGCACGAGCCGCACGGCTGCTCTCCAACGCCACGAGCCGCTCGGCGAGGCCGGGCTCCAGCGCGTGTCCCCTGGCTGCGATCGCGTGCCCGGCGGCGCGGGCGAGGCGGCGATCGGGGCCGCTCAGCAGCTCCGTCAGAACGTCCGGCGACGCGCCGTCCCGACGCAGGCCCAGGGCCTCGATGGCCCGCGTCGCGGTCTGCTCCTCGGTAACCGCGAGCCGCTGGAGTGCGGCCGCGTCGCAGCCGGGCAGGCCGACGTGCGCGGCCACCGCCGCCCCGATGGCAGATCGGCTGCCCGCGTGGCGTGCTGCGAGCGTCATCAACGCAGCAACGTAACTGGCGTCCGGCCCCTGAGCCACGGCAGACAGGGCCGCGGCGACGACCGCGGCGTCTGTCGATTCCAGAGCCGCGTTACACAGTGCGCGACTGCGATCGGCCAGCGGCCCGTCGCGGCGGGTGAGCAGCATGGCCGCGGTGAGCCGCAGCTCAGGGTCGGCGTCATCGAGCACCACCGCGAGCGCCGAGAGATCCGAGCCGAGGGCCGCGATCGCGTGCGCGGCGCTGACCCGCAGATCAGCCGGCAGCGCCCCGTCGCGCGTGATCTGCACGAGCTGCGGTACCGCGGCCGGATCGGCGGCAGCCACCGCGGCCTGCACCCCGATCCGCCGGTGCTCGGCGTCGGGGTGGGCGAGCAGCCTGCCGATGTGCCGGCCCAGCAGCGCGGGATCAGCAGCGGTCAGCACGTCGACGCCGAGCTGGACGTCACGAGGATCCGCGCTGCTGAGCAGCCTCTCGACGGCCGCGCGCGAGGCCGCATCAGTCACGAGCAGGGCCGTGGGATCCCAGTCGCGCCGCGCAAGCGAATCGCGCAGCCGCCGTCCGTACTCGCGGTGACACAGCGCGGCGACCGCCAGCCACAGCGCGCTGAGAACCGCCGTCGCAACGGCGAGCCACAAGATGCCGAGCCCGAGCGCGCCGAAGATCAGGACCAGACCACCGACTGCGGCAATCGCCGCAGGTTCCCCCGCCGCCTCGACCGACGTCTGCGCCGCGAGGCGTTCGGCCGGGGCGAGCGCTTGGTACGTGGCGACGATCGACGTGCGGGTGGTGCCATCCGTGAGCGCGATGTCCGTCACCTGGGTGCTGCACGCCAGCACAAAGAACGCGGTCGTCGCCGACCCCGCCACCGCGCCGGTCACGACACTGACCGTCGCCACGGCAAGCACCGCGACCGGGTTGGCCAGGAGCCCGAGGCGGACGCCGAACCGGCGGAGCAGACGGCCGGCCAATAGCACGACGAAGGCGATGCTGACGGTGTTCATGATCGCCCCGAAGGCACCGAGGAAGGCAGCGAGGTGGGCCGCGTCCGGGTATCTGGCCGCGGCCTGGTCCCACACTATGAAGTACAGCAGCTGGGTCGCTGCGGCCGAGGCCACCGAGTAGCCGAGGACAAGTAGCACCAGCCGCGTCACGCGCCCGCGGCCCAGCGTCTTTCTAGCCGTCGGCGCCACCGCGATCGGGCTGGGTGCGGCGTGCAGCTGGGCCGGGTAACGGCGTCCGGTCTGGGCCAGCAGCACGGCGAATGCCGCCAGCGGCGCGAGGTCGAGAAGGAGCAACTGGCGGATGTCGCCAGTCACCCGCACCAGCCAGGCCGCGAGCAGACCACCCACGGCGAGCCCGATAGTGAAGCCGCCCACCACTCGCGAGTACGTGGCCTTCATCTGCTGCAGGTCGAGCAGTCTTCCCGCCTGCGCACCGACCAGCATGAGACCGATCGGGATGGACAGCGGGAACAGCACGAGCAACGGAAACGTCACCCAGCTCGCTTCGGCGACCACGAGGAGCACCCACCCGGCGGCCACCACGACGAGCAACGACGCAAGCACCGTGAGGCCGATCTGCAGCAACGTCCACCGCCGCTGGGCGCGAGACATACCCCAGGACGCGAGAACGCCCGACGCTCCGACGGCGAGGTAGACATATGGCAGTCGCGCAGCGCCGTACTCGACGAGGAACAGCGAACTCGCCGGCACGACCAGCAACGCGCAGAACAAACCCAGGGACGTCGTCTGGCCAGTGAGCAGGGTCAGCCGCGCACGCACGTCATGACACCGGTTGATGCGTCTCGCGCAAGCGGCGCGCCAGATCGGCGATTACGCCGCGCGCGATCTCCGGCTGCGCGTCGAGCGCGTCGTCGAAGACGGCCTTGCGTAGCCGCAGCAGTCGCACCGGGCTGAGCGCGACAATGGTGGCCGACCTCGGCCGGGCGTCGAGGACGGCAAGCTCGCCCACCACGCTTCCGACGCCCATGCGCACGCGGCGATCGGGGCGGATCACCTCCACCTCCCCGTGCTCGACCACGAACAGCCAGTCCTCGACGGCTCCAGCCTCCATGATGACGGCGCCGGCCGGGCAGGTAACCTCCTCGAGCACGCGGGCGATTCCGGCCAGCACGCGATCCGCGGTACCCGCGAACAGGTCCGCACGCCGGAGCAGCGCGACCCGTTCGAT
Source organism: uncultured Actinomycetes bacterium (assembly GCA_963739615.1). GTDB lineage: Bacteria > Actinomycetota > Actinomycetes > Streptosporangiales > Streptosporangiaceae > Palsa-504. The sequence continues at coordinate 68,755 of CAVUBD010000021.1, read as the reverse complement.
GGTGAGCGCCACAGCATAGAGCGTAGCGCCACGAGAATTTATCCGGCAGACTTGTCCGATGGCGGGCGCACTGCCGCGGCTCATCCGAGACCCGGTGCACGGCTATGTTGAGGTCCCGCCAGAGCTGGATCCGCTCGTGCGCAGCGCGGCCGTGCAGAGGCTGCGCACGATCCGGCAGAACGCTCTGGCAGTCGTCCAGTTCCCGTCGATGACCGGCAGCCGGTACGAGCACGCCCTAGGCACGATGCATCTCGCCGTCGGGGCATGGCAGGGCTGCTGGCACAACCAGATGCCCGCCGCCGAGGGCGTCGATACGTCATCGACGTGGGACGGATTCAAGACGAGTGTCATCGGCGATCTTCAGCGCGCCGCGGCGTCCGGCGCGGAACTCGACCCGGTGACAGGCCGGCTGATCGACGCACCGCCGGGTAGGCCCGAACAGACTGCACTGTGGACGTCGTTCGAGCGCGTCATCGGCCTAGCCCTCGGCGCCGTCGGGCTGCTGCACGACGTGGGCCACCCGCCGTTCTCGCACGTCCTCGAACCGTTCTACCTGCGCCACGCCGAGCAGATTCTCGGCGCCGGCCGATGTGCCGACTTTTCGCGTTACGCGGCCGACGCGGCCGACAGAATCCAGTTCCACGAGTGGGCCGGGCTCGTGATCTTCGATGCGATGCCCCAATCAGCGTTCCGGCTGGTGCCGCGCTACCTCATTCGCCGGATCCTTGCCGACCGGTCCGGACACGGTTGGGCGGGCTGCCTGCACTCGGTCCTGGACGGGCAGTTCGACGTCGACCGGCTGGACTTCCTCTGCCGGGACGCTGCTGGAGCCGGCACGGAATTCGGGCAACTCGACGTGACGAACCTGCTACGTAACCTCGAATTGCACCGGACCGGCCCGTCCGACTGGCGCATCGGCCTGGGCGCACAAGCCCTCTCCTCGTTCGAGACGATGCTCCTGCAGCGAGCACAGCACTACCGCTGGGTCGTGCAGCACCACATGGTGGTCGCGGCGGACGCGGCGATCCAGCGTGCCGTCGGGGGGCTGTTCAGCATGTCGTGCGGCCCCGAGCCCGTTCCGGCACTGCGCGACCTGGTGCCCGACCTCGACTACCTCACCTCCGCCTCGGCAGGCGGCGGCGACGGGGCCTGCGTCGACGACCCTGGCGTCGTCTCGTGGCTGAGGGCAGCACGCCCGGTGCTCGCGTCGATGGCAACCGAGGAATCCCCAGCCGGGAAGCAGGCACGCGCGACGCTGGCCTTGATCCGGGTGCTCGATTCAATGTCGATCACGCCGATCCCCGCCTGGCGCGACTACCACGAATACGTCACGCGCATCGAGCAGAACCGCGATGTGGTCGCCGAACTCGTCCGATTCACCGAACCGGCCGACGCTCCGGACTTTCTGGCCAGCACAGCGAGCCGGCAGGCGGTGGCCGCGCTGCAGGCCGACCTGCCTGCGCGGCTCAACGCGGCGCTGGACGCGGTCTTGCAGCCCGACCGGGCGGACGCCGCCCTCGAGGATGCCGAGCGCTGGCTCACCGACGCAGTGCCGGCCTTCGCCGGACCTGGTCGCTGGTTGCTCGCCCGGACCAAGTTCCGTGCGCTAGACGAGCAGCACGCGCGCATCTGGCACGGTGACCACACGGTGCAGCTCGGCGAGCTCAGCCCGCTGGCGGTGGCGCTCGCGGCTATGGAGGTGATGCGGCCGAAGTACTTCGTCTTCTTCGTTCCCCACGACGGTGAGCCGATGGAGCCAAGCCGTGACCAGCGGCGCGAACTCGGCGCCGTCTTCCTGCGTCAGATGCTGCAGGTGGCGCAGCTCTCCACCTCCCGCGCCGCACCCTGACAATTGACCGAGGCCGACGAAGCGGCGCGCCGAGCTGCACCTCGTGCCGGCCGCCCAGCCCCCGCCGGCCGCCCAGCCCCCGCCGGCCGCCGCACGTGCTGTCATCAGCCCGCCATGCGGTTCAGGATCTCCGCCGGGCCCAGGGCAACGATCAGGTCCCCCGGTGCCAGGCGGACCTCATCACCTGGGTTGGCCGAGACCTCGCTCCCCGGCTTTTTCAGCGCGAGGATGGCCACCCCGGCGTAGCGCGCCCGGGCCTCGGCGATCGTCAGGCTGTCCAGGTGCGTTCCGGCCCGGACGGCGACCTCCTCGAGCCGGATGTCCGAGCCGAGGTTGAGCAGGTCGAGGACTTCCAGGACGGACGGCTGGACCGCGAGGATGGCCATGCGGCGCCCGGTGAGCCCGTACGGCGAGACAACTTCGTCGGCTCCGGCTCGCACCAGCTTGTCGATTGAGGCTTTTTCGGAGGCGCGGGCGACGATCCGCAGGTCCGGGTTGAGCGCCCGGGCGGTGAGAGTGATGAAGACGTTGGCCGCGTCAGAATCGACCGCGCAGATCAAGCCCCGGGCTCTGTCGATGCCGGCCTGCCTGAGCACGCTCTCGTCAGCCGGGTCGCCTGATAGGTACGGGCCGCCGTGTTCCCCTAGCAGCGGCTCCAGTTCCGGCTTGGATTCGATCACCACCGCGGTGCAGCCGCGGCGCCGCAGCTCCTCCATGACGGCCCGGCCCACGCGCCCGTAGGCGCAGATCACGTAGTGCCCGCTAAGACGGCCGATACTTCTGCTGACCTGGCCCATCCGCAACCACCTCCCGAGCTCTCCGGAGGCAACGACCTCCGTTCCCACGCCGATGGCGGTGAACAGCGCCACGACGCCGAACAAGATCAAGGAGACGGTGAAGATCTTTCCACCGGGACCCGGCGGCGGACCCGCGCCGACTCCGACCGTGCTCAGGGTGAGCACGGTCTCATAGCAGGCGTCGAGCAAGTTCCTGCCCTCAACCAGCCAGTACCCGACCGTCCCGTAGATGATCGCCAGCGTCACCATAAGGACCGGCAGACGTGAACGCGCGGTTATCCGGTTGCGCAGCACAGCCGAGGGCACGCGAGCCGGGCTCCGGGAACCACTCCCGCGTGGACTCATCCGGCGTACGATCCGCACAGTCGCCTCCGCATCGTATTCTCCCCTCGCCGGCCACAGCCCGCCAGGCGCAGGGCCCACGCGACCCGGCGATCGGCGCCCGGCTCCCGCGACCAGACCGCGGAAGGTCAAGCCGCGGCCGGGCGCCAGCGGGCCAGAACATCCTGGTCTGCGCACCGCGGCTCACGAGCGCGGAAGACAGACCCGCCACGTGATAACCTCCAGCGGTGGTCGCTGATGGCAGGCGTTCGGGATGCTAGCGGCCATCGGACAGTCTTTCCCCATCGCCGTGGGCTTGCTGCTCGCTGCGACACCGATGGTGATCATCGCGGTCCTGCTCGTCATCAAACGTCCGGCGAAGGTAATGGGGGCGTTCCTCGTCGGCTGGATGCTCGGTTTGACCGTGGTGGGCGGCGTCGTAATTCTCGTGGCGGACCTGGTGACGCTGGCCACGGAGCCGGCCTGGTGGGCGAGTTGCATCAAGATCGCGCTGGGAGTTCTGCTGATCGTTCTCGCCGTCTGGAAGTGGCGGGCGCGTCCCGGCGAGGGTGACGAGCCGAAGGTGCCGAAATGGATGGCCGCAGCCGACACCATGACCGCTGGCAGGGCTTTCGTGGTTGCCCTGCTTCTCGCGGCGTTGAACCCCAAGCATCTCGTGATGGTCGTCGCGGGCGCGACCGTCATCGCCGACGCCACCGCGCGGGTGCACGAACAGGTCATCGCCCTGGTGGTGTTCGTGGTGGTGGCCAGTCTCGGCGTGGCTGCGCCCGCGGTCGTTAGCCGAGCGCTCGGCGACCGGTCCGCCCCGATCCTGGCCTCGGTCGATCAGTGGATGACCGCGAATAACGCGGTGATCATGGCGGTGGTGCTGCTAGTGCTGGGAGCGATCCTGATCGGCAATGGGGTAGCCGCACTCTGACCCGCCCTCCCGCGGGTCGGGGCAGCCCAAACCCCACCAAGGCGTTCCGCGCAAGCGCGGTCTGTCACCTTTACGGGCGGCCCGGTGTCACTGTTGAGGAGACCAAGGAGGGAACGTGACCGTGGCCGAATGCGACTGGCGCGTGCGCGTGACCCCCGCCCAGGCGCTGGCGGCCGACCTGGGCCGCCAGCGTGAAGTGGCGGCGGCGTTCCTCGCCGCCTCCCGCGGCGGAGACCTCTCGGCCCTGGTCGCGGTGCTGGACTCCGATGTCATCCTGACGGCCGGCGGACGACCCTCTACTTGACGCTGATCCGGGTACCCAGTTCGGCGCCCTGGCAGATCCGGCGCATGACCCCCGCGGCGGCCACGTCGAATACGTGCATGGTCAGGGCCTGCTCATTGGCCAGCACGAACGCGCTGGTGTCCATGATCCGGACGCCGGCCGCCAGGGCCTCGTCGTAGGTCAGGCTGGTGTAGCGCACGGCGTCCGGGTTGATGTTCGGGTCGCTGTCGTAGACGCCGTCCACGCCGCGCTTGGCTACCAGCAGGGCATCGGCGTCCAGCTCGAGCGCGCGCTGCACCGCCGGGTAGTCGGTGGTGACGTAGGGCTGGCCGATGCCGCCCGCCAGCAGGACGATCAACCCGCGGCTCAGGTGATGGACCGCCCGTAGCCTGATGAAGGGCTCCGCGACGCTGTGCATGGGCACCGCGGTCATGACCCGGATGTCGGTGTCCGTCCTGGCCGTGAGCGCCCCTCGGAGCATCAGCGCGTTCATGATCGTGCCGAGCATCCCGATGTTGTCCGCCTCGGCCCGGCTGATCCCCCACCCCTCGGCCATCCGGCCGCGGAAGTAGTTCCCGCCGCCGACGACGACCGCGACCTGCACGCCGAGATCGTGGACGGACAGGACCTCCTCGGCCACCCGGGACAGGCTGGCCGGATCGACCCCTGAACTGCCCGACCCCGCGAGCGCCTCGCCGCTTAGCTTGACGACAACCCTGTGATACCGAGGCACAGTCGCCGAACCCCCGTCCTGGCCGCCAGAGGCGGCGGCTTGGCTCACGGTACCGCATGCCCGCACCTGGCTCGATTCCCCTCAATGCGGCCGATATCGGCGTCCTCCCAGCGCTTTGCCGCGATTGAGCCGGTGAGAGTGATGTTGGCCACTAACGCGAGGGCACGCGCAGATGAACACGGTCTGCCTGGTTACCGGCGGTAAAGATTATTTCCGAACGAGCCCTCGTACCTGCGGCCGGACCACCCGGTCCTCAGCCGTGGTCGGCGGCTTCTGCCGCGCGCTTGCGGCAGGCCTCGACCTCGGCCTCGGCGGACGCGCGATCCGCCCAGGCTTCGGCGCGCACCGATTTGCCCGGCTCCAGCGCCTTGTAGACCTCGAAGAAGTGCTGGATCTCCAGCCGGTCGAATTCCGGCACGTGGTGAATGTCGCGCAGGTGCTCCATCCGCGGGTCCCAGGCCGGCACGCACAGCACCTTGTTGTCGGCGCCTTTCTCGTCGGTCATCTGGAACATCCCGATGACCCGGCAGGTGATGAGGCAGCCAGGGAAGGTGGGCTCCTCGAGCAGCACGAGCGCGTCGAGCGGGTCGCCGTCATCGGCCAGGGTGTCTTCGATGAACCCGTAGTCCGACGGATACCTGGTGGAGGTGAACAGCATGCGATCCAGCCGTATCCGGCCGGAGTCGTGGTCCATCTCGTACTTGTTGCGCTGCCCCTTGGGGATTTCGATGACAACTTCTACGTCCACGGTTTCGCTCCAGACCGGTCTGGGTGATTAACTCCATTGTCCCCGCAATCCGCGGCCAACACGTCGGGAGTCAGGTCATGGTGCGCCGCACCCGGATAGCGGCCCTGCTGACGCTGGCCCTGATCAACGTGTTCACGCTCGCCGCGGGCATCGTCGTGGTCCGCATGCTGCCACTCCGGCTGGCCGCTATCCGCGTCCCTTCTGTCGCCGCAGGCCAGGTTAGCGGCCCGGGGCAGGTGCTGGCTACGGGGACCCAGAGCGGCTCGCTGCCGACACCGGCCGGGCTGCGATCAGCCCTGGCGGGGCCGCTCTCCGTAGCCGCGCTCGGCCCTCGCGTGTCGGCCCTGGTCGCCAACCCGGTCACCGGCCGGGTGCTGCTGTCCGAGCAAGGCAGCCGTCTGTCCACGCCCGCTTCCACCGCGAAGCTCGTCACCTCCGTGGCCGCCCTCGCGGTGCTCGGCCCCGGCGCCCGGTTCACCACGCGGGTGGTCCGCGGCGCCACGCCGGACAGCGTCATCCTGGTCGGCGGCGGCGATCCGACCCTCGCGGTGAACACGTTCCCGGCTCAGGACTACCCCCCGGCCGCCACGCTGGCCGGGCTGGCCGCGGCGACGGCCCGGGCGCTGAAAGCACAAGGGCGCCGGTCGGTCAGCCTCGGCTACGACACCTCGCTCTACACCGGCCCTGGTTTCGCGCCCGGCTGGCCGCCGAACTACGTGACCACAGGAAACGTCACCCAGATCGTCCCCCTCGAGGTGGACCAGGGGCGGCTGACCACGGCCGGCCTGCCGGAAGACTCCGACGACCCCTACAACCTGCGGCCGCGCGCGGCCGACCCCGCGGGCATGGCGGCCGCCTCGTTCGCGGCCCTGCTCGCCGCGAACGGCATCCACCTCACCGGGTCCCCGGCGGCGCGGACGGCTCCCGCGCAGGCCCCGGTCATCGCGAGCGTGTCCTCGCCGCCGCTGTCGGCTCTGGTGGAGGAGATGCTCCAGGAGAGCAACAACGTGATCGCGGAGGACATCGCCCGCCAGGTCGCCCTCGCGACCGGCGAGCCTGCCTCGTTCAGCGGGGCGGCCGCGGCGGTGGTCAGCGAGCTCGGCCGGCTCGGCGTCACCTCCGGCCTGCACCTGGTGGACGGCAGCGGCCTGTCGCCGCAGGATGCGATCGCGCCGGCCACGCTGGTCAAGGTGACCGAGCTGGCCATGGCCGAGCCGCGGCTGCGGGCGGTGCTGGCCGGCCTGCCCGTGGCGGGGTTTTCCGGCACGCTGTCGGCCGGGGAGAGCGTGTTCGCCGGGATCGGCGGCGCGGCCCTGGGATCTGTGCGCGCCAAGACCGGCAACCTCGGCACCGTGACGGCCCTGGCCGGGATGGTCTCCGACCAGGCCGGCGCGACGCTGGTTTTCGCGCTCATGGCCGACCAGGTCCCGTCCTCGGGGCTGCTGCGGGCCGCGGCCAGCGCCATCGACGAGGCCGCGGCCGCCCTGGCCGGCTGCGGGTGCCGGTGACGGACGCTATCGGCAGCACGTACGGTGGAACCGTGAGCAGCGCGCAGATGATTGACTGGGACATCGCCATTTCCACCGGGACCCGATGGGCCCGGCCCGGGCCGCAGGTCAGCCTGGCCGAGGCGCGGCGCACGGTCTCGGAGCTACGCGACCTGGCCGGCGCGGTTCAGCAGCCGGTCTACGAGGTCACCGGGATGTCGGCCGGGCCCGGCGGCTCGATCGGGCGAGTCGCGGTGGTCGACCGGCCGGGCTGGATCAGGGCGAACGTGGACGGCTTCCGCGTCGTGCTCGAGCCGCTGGTCGAGCAGCTGAGGGAACGCGCGCCCGGCGGGGGCGGCGGGTCCGGCGGGTCGCGGTCGCCCGGCACGGTGGTAACCGCGGTGGGATCGCGGGTCACCGGCATTCAGGCCGGGCTGATCCTCGCCTACCTCTCCTCCCGGGTGCTCGGCCAGTACGAGCTCTTCCTGCCGCCCGAGGCCTCTCCCGTCGACGGCCAGCAGCCGGGCCGGCTCACCCTGGTAGCGCCCAACATCGTCATGGTCGAGCGCGAGCTCGGCGTCGACACGCATGACTTCCGGCGCTGGGTTTGCCTGCACGAGGAGACGCACCGGCTCCAGTTCACCGCGGTCCCCTGGCTGCGGGACTACGTGCAGAGCCAGATGACCAAGTTCTTGCTCGCCTCCGAACTGGACCCGGCGGCGATCTTGCAGCGGCTGCGGTCGGCGGCCGACGCGATGGCGGGCGCGGTGCGCGGCGGCGACGGCGGCAGCCTGATCGACGCCGTAGCGACCCCGGCCCAGCGCGAGATCTTGGACCGGCTGACCGCGGTGATGACGCTGGTGGAGGGGCACGGCGACTACGTCATGGACGCGGTCGGGCCGCAGGTGGTGCCGTCGGTCGCCCAGATCAGGGAGCGGTTCAGCGCCCGGCGCGGGTCGACCGGCCGGATCGAGCAGACGATCCGCCGCATCCTCGGCATCGACCTGAAGATGAAGCAGTACGCGGAGGGTTCCCGGTTCGTCACCACGGTCGTGGACGAAGTGGGCATGGCCGCCTTTAACAAGGTCTGGACCTCCCCGGAGACCCTGCCGACCAAGGCGGAGTTCGCCCACCCGCATGAATGGGTGGAGCGGGTCGCGTCCGCTTAGCCGGATGGGCCGGAGCGTACTGCCCGCCGAGGTCCGCAGCACGGTGCGGGCCTGATGGGACCGGCCACGGCGGTCGCCGAGGTCCGCAACGCTGTCCGGGCCAGCCTGGGCGACCTGACCGCCGGCGAGCTGGTGCTTATCGCGTGTTCCGGCGGCGCGGACTCACTCGCGCTGGCCGCCGCGGCCGCCTTCGTGGCTCCGCGCCTGGGCCTGCGGGCCGGCGGCGTGACCGTCGACCACGGGCTGCAGCCCGGCTCTGATGAGCGCGCCGCCTGGGTCACGGCGCTGCTCGGCCAGCTCGGCCTGGACCCGGTCCGCAACGTCGCGGTCACGGTGGCGCCGGCCGCGGGGCCGGAGGCCGCCGCCCGGGTGGCCAGGTACGCCGCGCTCGACGCAGCCGTCGCCGAACACGACGCGGCGGCGGTCCTGCTCGGCCACACCCTCGACGACCAGGCGGAAACGGTACTTCTCAGGCTCGCACGCGGTTCCGGCGGCCGGTCGCTGGCCGGAATGCCCGCCCGCCGCGGCCCGTACCGCCGGCCGCTGCTGGCCGTCCGCCGCGACGTCACCCGGGCCGCCTGCGCCGAGCTCGGGCTCGAGTCGTGGCAGGACCCCCACAACAGCGACTTTCGTTTCGCCCGGGCCCGGGTCCGCCACCAGGCGCTGCCCGCACTTGAGGCCGCGCTCGGGCCCGGGGTGGCCGAGGCGCTCGCCCGGACCGCCATCCAGCTGCGTACCGACGCCGAGTGCCTCGACGAGCTCGCGTTCGCCGAAAGCGGACAGCTGCGCGGTGACTGCTCGGACCCGCCCGGCCTGGATGCGGGCTGGCTGCGGGCGCTGCCGGCGGCGATAAGGATGCGGGTGCTCCGCGACGCGGCGATCATGGCGGGCTGCCCGCACGGCGCGCTCACCGCGGGGCACATCGAGCAGATCGACGCCCTGGTGAGCGGCTGGCGCGGGCAGCGGTGGGTCGACCTGCCCGGCGGCCTGCGCGCGCGGCGCCGTGATGGCAAGGTGTGGTTCACCAGCAGTGGACCGGGCGAGGTTAGGGGTGGGCAGTCCGTTGGACGAAACTGACATGGCGTCTGAGCTCAAACAGGTGCTGATCACCGCCGATCAGCTGCAGGAGCGCATCCGTGAGCTCGCCGCGCAGATTGACGCCGATTACGCGGGCCGCGACCTGCTGCTCATCGGCGTGCTGAAGGGCGCCGTCATGGTGATGGCCGATCTCGCCCGGGCCATGCACCTGCCGGTGCAGATGGACTGGATGGCGATCTCGTCCTACGGCTCGGGCACCAAGTCCTCTGGCGTGGTCCGCATCCTCAAGGATCTCGACACCGACATCACCGGCCGGCACGTGCTGATCGTCGAGGACATCGTCGATTCCGGCCTCACGCTGTCGTGGCTGGCAGGCAACCTGCGCTCGCGCGGGCCCGCATCGCTGGCCGTCTGCGCCATGCTCCGCAAGCCGGGGTCGGCCCAGATGCAGGTGAACGTGGCCTATACGGGCTTCGATATCGGGGATGAGTTCGTGGTCGGCTACGGCCTTGACTACGCTCAGCGGTACCGGAACCTGCCTTTCATCGGCACGCTCGCCCCGGCGGTGTACGGCGGCGATTAGGCTCGTCAGGCAGGGGAACACAATCCGCCACGGAAAGCGTTGACTTTCCAGGCGGTGCGCCAGAGCGTGTACCGTCATAGTTTGCGGCTCGCGGCCACCGACCGAACATAGGCCGCGAGGATGGGAATGATGGCCATCCCGCCGGAGGTCGACGGGACTGTGAGGCGCGTCAGGAGGGAACGGTCCCGGGCCGACGGGGCCGCTCATCGATGGAGCTAAGGCGTTTTTTGCGTGCACCGCTGCTGCTAATCGCCGTTGCGGTGCTTTTGCTGCTTTTCGTGCTTGACTATGCGAATTCCGGCAGCTCATACACCCAGGTTGATACCTCTCAGATCGTCAAGCTCATCGATCAGGGCCAGGTCAAGAGCGCGCTGATCACCGACAAGAACCAGACGATCCAGGTCACCACGAAGGCCGGCAAGAACCTTGAGGCGTCGTGGGTCTCCGGCCAGGGCCTGCAGCTGCAGAATGAGCTGCAGCAGCAGTACGAGAAGGGCAACCTGCCGCAGGGATACAACGTCAATATCCCCAAGAGCAACGCCCTGCTTGACCTGATTCCTACCGCTCTGATCTACCTGGTCATCTTCCTGGTGTTCTTCTTCATGCTGTCGCAGATGCAAGGCGGCGGCTCGCGGGTGATGAACTTCGGCAAGTCCCGCGCCAAGCTGATCACCAAGGACACGCCGAAGACGACATTCGCTGACGTGGCCGGCGTGGACGAGGCCATCGAGGAACTGCAGGAAATCAAGGAATTCCTGCAGAGCCCGGCCAAGTTCCAGGCCATCGGGGCCAAGATTCCCAAGGGCGTGCTGCTCTACGGCCCGCCAGGCACAGGCAAGACGCTGCTCGCCCGGGCGGTGGCCGGCGAGGCCGGCGTGCCGTTCTACTCGATTTCCGGTTCGGACTTCGTCGAGATGTTCGTCGGCGTCGGCGCGTCCCGCGTCCGCGACCTGTTCGAACAGGCCAAGGCGAACGCGCCGGCGATCGTGTTCGTGGACGAGATCGATGCCGTGGGCCGTCACCGCGGTGCGGGCCTCGGCGGCGGGCACGACGAGCGCGAGCAGACGCTGAACCAGATGCTGGTCGAGCTGGACGGCTTCGACACCAAGGGCGGCGTCATCGTCATCGCCGCCACCAACCGGCCCGACATCCTCGACCCCGCGCTGCTGCGGCCCGGCCGGTTCGACCGGCAGATCGTGGTGGCCCAGCCGGACCTGGCCGGCCGTAAGGGGATCCTGCGGGTGCACGCCAGGGGCAAGCCCATCGCCCCGGATGCCGACCTCGACATCATCGCCCGCCGTACCCCCGGGTTCACCGGCGCCGACCTGGCCAACGTGATCAACGAGGGCGCGCTGCTGACCGCGCGGCACAACGGCAAGCAGATCACGATGGAGGCGCTCGAGGAGGCCATCGACCGGGTCATGGCCGGCCCTGAGCGCAAGAGCGTGCTGCTTTCCGAGAAGGAGCGGAAGGTCATCGCCTACCACGAGGGCGGGCACGCGCTCGTCGGCCACGCGATGCCGCACGCCGATCCCGTGCACAAGGTGACGATCATCCCCCGCGGCCGGGCGCTCGGCTACACCAGCGCGCTGCCGACCGAGGACAAGTTCCTCGTCACCCGGGCCGAGATGCTCGACCAGCTCGCCATGCTGCTTGGCGGCCGCACCGCCGAGGAACTCATCTTCCACGAGCCGACGACGGGCGCCGCCAACGACATCGAGAAGGCCACCCAGATCGCCCGCGGCATGATCACCGAGTACGGCATGAGCGAGCGGCTGGGCGCGCGAAAGTTCGGCCACGGCGACGGCGAGCCGTTCCTGGGCCGGGACATGTCGCACAACCGGGACTACTCCGAGGAGATCGCCTCCTCGATCGACGAGGAGATCCGCCGCCTGATCGAGTCCGCCCACGACGAGGCCTGGGAAGTCCTCGTCGAGTACCGCGACGTGCTCGACGCGCTGGTGCTGCGCCTGCTGGACAAGGAAACCGTGGGCAGGAAAGAGGTCCTCGAGATCTTCGCGACCGTGCAGAAGCGGCCCGTGCGCGGCTCGTACACGGGCTACGGCAAGCGGCTGCCCTCGGATCGCCCGCCGGTGCTCTCGCCCAAGGAACTCGCCCTGGCGGCGGCGGACGGCACGGCCGGGAACGGCAATAGCGGGATGGCGCTGCCCGCCAACGGCCAGTCGTTCGGCTACAACCCCGGCGGCATCGGATCGCCCGGCAGCTACGACGACGAGCCTGGCCACGGCGAGACCAGCGGTAACGGATGAAGCAGGACACGACGGGGGCACAGGCCCAGGCCCCGGACCGGGAGTTCGACCTGCCGCGCATCGAGCGCGCGGTCAGGGAGATCCTGCTCTCGATCGGCGAGGACCCGGACCGGGACGGCCTGCGGGACACGCCAGCCCGGGTCGCGCGGGCCTACGCCGAGCAGTTCGCCGGGCTGCGGCAGCGCCCGGCGGACGTGCTTGCCACCGTCTTCGACGTGGGCCACGACGAGATGGTCATCGTCCGCGACATCGAGGTCTACGCGACCTGCGAGCATCACCTGGTGCCGTTCTTCGGGGTCGCCCACATCGGCTACATCCCGAACGCCAAGGGCCAGGTCACCGGGCTGTCCAAGCTGGCCAGGCTGGTCGACGTCTACGCCAGGCGCCCGCAGGTGCAGGAAAGGATGACCAGCCAGATAGCCGACGCCCTGGTGGACATCCTCGAGCCGCGCGGCGTGGTCGTGGTCATCGAGTGTGAGCATTTGTGCATGTCGATGCGGGGGGTACGCAAGCCGGGTGCGAGAACCGTGACCTCGGCCGTGCGCGGGGCCTTCCGCGACAGCGACACCACCAGGGCCGAGGCGATGAGCCTCATCCACGGCCGCCGCTGAATTTCCGGCGGCACTGAACTGAAATGCCGTCTGCGGCGTCTATCTGGTAGGCAGCGTCCGCCGGAATCTCCGGCGGGAATTTCCGGCGAACATACCGGCGATGGCCGCCATCTCAGTCCCGTTCGCCGGGACCCTTGCCTACGCTTGGAGGTACCGTGAGAGCAGGACGCGAGGCGGCCCGATGACAACGCTGACCCACCGTGATCCTGGGCCTGACAAGAGAGCTGCCGAAATGAGCGACAGCGACGAAGCTGGACACGCGAGCGCCGCGGACCGATCCGCGGCAAAGGCTGGCGGTTCGCAGGCTCCCTCGGGGGGGGCTGCGAGTTTTGCTGATCGCCGGCGTCAGCGTGCGTGGGTGCCCGGCACCGCCGCGCTGCTGACTATGCTCGTCGGCCTGTCGGACATCATCGCCATCTTCAAGCCCGACTGGCCGCACCGGCTGCACAAGTTCAACTACCTGGTGCCGGGGACGCTGACCAACGTCGCCCGCACCTCCGACGTCGTCATCGGGCTGATGCTGCTGCTCCTGGCGCATGGCCTGCGCCGCAGGAAACGCCGGGCCTGGCAGGCGGTGGCGGCGCTGCTCGCGTTCGACATCGCCATCCATTTTTTCCACGCGCAGCGGATACCTACCGCCGTGGTCGCGCTGGTGCTGCTCATCGCGCTGCTCTACTTCCGGGATGAGTTCTACGCCGAAGGAGACCACCGCAACCGGTGGCGGGCGCTATGGGCCTTCGTCGCACTGGTGGTGGCGGACCTCGCCATCGGGCTCACCTACATCCTCCTGGCCACCGGCCTGGAGACCGACTACTCCTTCAGCGACCGGGTCACCGAGGTCATCCTCGGCCTGGTCGGGGTATCGGGCCCGGTCCAGTGGGTGCCGGAAGCCCGGGGCGACCTGTTCAACATCCTCACAAGCGGGCTGGGCGTCTTCACCCTCATCTTCACCGCGTACCTGTTCCTGCGGACGGCCGAGCCGAAGGCCAGGCTCGGCGGGGCGGACGCGGCCCGGGTGCGGGAACTGCTCGCCAAGCACGGCGACCGCGACTCGCTCGGCTACTTCGCGCTGCGGGATGACAAGAGCGTGATCTGGTCCCCGACCGGCAAGGCGTGCATCTGCTACCGCGTCGTGTCCGGGGTGATGCTGGCCAGCGGCGACCCGATCGGCGACCCGGAGGCATGGCCCGGGGCGATCAGCCCCTTCCTGGACGAGGCCGCGCGGCACGCCTGGGCGCCGGCGGTGATGGGATGCAGCGAACTCGGCGCCGAGGTGTGGTGCCGCGAAGGCGGCCTGACCGCGCTCGAGCTCGGCGACGAGGCGATCGTGAACGTCGCCGATTTCAGCCTGGCCGGCCGGTCGATGCGGAACGTCAGGCAGATGGTCAACCGGGTGGCCAAGAACGGCTACATCGCCGACGTACGCCGGGTGGCCGACATACCGCGGCAGGAACTCGACGCCATCTTGCGGGTCGCCGATTCCTGGCGGGGCAGCCAGACCGAGCGCGGCTTCTCGATGGCCCTCGGGCGGATCGGCGCCTACGGTGACGAGGACTGCGTGCTGGTGACGGCCAGGGAAAACGAGGTCATCCGCGCGGTGCTGCAGCTGGTTCCCTGGGGATCGGATGGTCTTTCGCTCGACTTGATGCGGCGCGACAAGAACGCCCAGCCCGGGCTGAACGACTTCCTCATCACCGAAACCATCAAGGCCGCCCCCAGCCTGAACGTGAAGCGCATCTCACTCAACTTCGCCGTCTTCCGGGCCGCGCTCGAGCGCGGCGAGCGGATCGGCGCGGGCCCGGTGCTCCGCGCCTGGCGGTCCGTGCTGATCTTCGCCTCCAAGTGGTTCCAGATCGAGTCGCTGTACAAGTTCAACGCCAAGTTCTGCCCGGTCTGGCAGCCGCGTTTCTTCGTCTTCCCCAGCTCCAAGGACGCACCGCGGATCGCGCTGGCCGCCCTGGAGGCGGAGGCGTTCCTCACCTGGCCGCGGCTCCACCTGCGCCGGATCGCCCGCAAGCTCGGCCTGGCCAAGCTCGCCCGAGGCGCGCGCCGCCAGGAGGGTCCCGACGGCCAGGTAGCCCCCACGTGACCACATCGGGGGAGCCCGGAGACCCGGATAACCCCCCCGTTTCCGGGGGGCCAGGGGGGTACGGGGGGGCGGGTAGCCCCCCCGTGATCGGGGGGCCAGGGGGGTACGGGGGGGCGGGTAGCCCCCCCGTGATCGGGGGGCCAGGGGGGTACGGGGGGGCGGGTAGCCCCCCCGTGATCGGGGGGCCCAGGGGGGTCGCCCCCCCGGATAAAGCTGCCCCCCCGGATCAACATTGCCTGGTCATGGGCGTGGTGAACGTCACGCCAGACTCGTTCTCCGATGGCGGCCAGTGGTACGGGGCGGACGCGGCCATCGTGCACGGCCTGGAACTCGCGGCGCAGGGCGCCGACATCGTGGACGTGGGCGGCGAGTCCACCCGGCCCGGGGCCCAGCGCATCTCCGCGGCCGAGGAACTGCGCCGGGTCGGGCCCGTGGTGACCGAACTCGTCCGGGCCGGCCTGCTGGTCTCGATCGACACGATGCGGGCGGAGGTGGCGGAATTCGCCCTCGCGGCGGGAGCGCAGCTCGTCAACGACGTGAGCGGCGGCCTGGCCGATCCCGCCATGCCGCGCCTGGTCGCGGCCGCCGGGGTGGGCTACGTGGTCATGCACTGGCGCGGCCACAGTCAGGACATGTACGCGCGCGCGGTCTACACCGACGTAGTGGGTGAGGTCCGCGACGAACTGGCCCGGCGGGTAGACGCGGTGGTCAGCGCGGGGGTCGACCCGGCGCGGATCGTGATCGACCCGGGTCTGGGCTTCGGCAAGCGCCCCGAGCACAACTGGCCGCTGCTCGCCCGCCTGACCGAGGTCGCCTGCCTGGCCGGGCGCACCTTCCCGGTGCTCGTCGGCGCGTCAAGGAAGGGCTTCCTCGGCCGCCTGCTGGCCGGGCCGGATGGCACGCCGCGGCCGTTCGATCAGTGCGATGGGGCCACCGTCGCGGTCACGGCGCTGGCCGCCGCGGCGGGTGCCTGGTGCGTACGCGTGCATCAGGTACCGCTGAACGCGGACGCCGTCCGGGTCGCGGCCGCGTGGCGGGCGGCCGGCCAGGGCCCGCCGTGACCAGGCGGCGGGTCGTGCTCTCCGTCGGGAGCAACCTCGGCGACCGGCTAGGTACCCTTACCAGATGCGTGCAAGAAATCGGCAGGCTGCCGGATACTGACGTGGTTGCGATCTCGCCCGTCTACCAGACCGCTCCAGTGGGCGGCCCGGAGCAGCCTGACTACCTGAACGCCGTGCTCGTCGTGGCGACCGGCCTGGCCCCCTGCGACCTGCTTGCGGCGGTCCACGGCATCGAGGCGGAGTCCGGCCGGGTCCGGGCGGAACGGTTCGGGCCCCGCACGCTCGACATCGACATCATCACCTACGCGGCAGAGGTCAGCCGCGACCCGGTGCTCACCCTGCCCCATCCCCGCGCGCACGAGCGCGTGTTCGTGCTCGCGCCGTGGCACGACATCGACGCCGAGGCTCACCTGCCCGGCCGGGGGAGGGTGCGTGACCTGCTGGCCGGCCTGGACCAGGCCGGCGTCAGGCGCCAGCCCGGCATGGTTCTGGCCCGGCCGGGTCTGCCAGCCCCTGGATCTTCGGCGCAGGTCACATGAAGCCGACCCGTCCGGCTACGCTCGCCGCGGTCGCCATCGTCTTCGCGCTGGTGTCCTGGCTGGTCGTCCGATCGATCTACCAGCGGCTGCCGCCGCTGCCGTGGACGGCCGTGCCCGCGCTGCTGCTGGCGGCCGCCTACGAGGCCTGGACAGGCCGCGACCTGCGAGCCAGGATCGCCGGGCGGCGCGGCGCCAAGCCGGCCGAGCCGCTGTTCGTGTCGCGGATGGTCGCGCTGGCCAAGGCTAGCTCGCTGGTGGCCGCGGCGGTCGCCGGGATCGCGGCCGGCTTCGTCATCTACCTGAGCGGATCCCTGTCCGCCGCCGTGCCGCGTCAGGATGCGGTCACGGCGGCCGTGACGCTGGCCGCCGCCGTCGTGCTGGCCTGCGCCGCCCTGTTCCTCGAGTACTGCTGCCGCGTTCCCGACGTCCCCGACCAGGACGACCGCGACGACGCTGGCCTCGGCTAGGAGCGCAGCGACGGGGCGAATCGGGCAGAACGGGCTGTAGCTACCTGCGCGCGGCGCCCAAGGCTATGACGGCCGGCAAAACGTTGACGTCGAGTCATCACTCTGACACGCGACGTAGTTGAATCCGCTACTGTGTGTGCGTGGATGGGCACCTGGGGCTCTTCCGGTCAGGGGATGCCATGGGCCGGGGGACCAGGAGCGCACTATCCACTTCCTGCCCCGTGGCCGGTTAGCTTGCGGCCTGGCGGGGCGAATCCTGATCTCTGTGATGAAAGGAAAAAGCACGTGCAGATGAAAATTCGTGCCGCAGGAGTGCTCGCCGCGACGGCCGCCGCGGTCGCCATGATGGGTGCGCCGGCTTTTCGCGGGCGTGGGCCCGGTCGGTAACATCATCGGCGGCGGGAACACGTCGACCGCCAGCGGGAACTACATCTACGCCCCGGTCTCGTCGCCGACCGACACCTGCGGTATCTCGATCGCGTTCATTGGTTTCTCCGCGGCTGGCTGCCAGGGCGGAGCCGCCACCTTCCTCGACAGCCTCAACACCTTTGGCCTCATTCCCTCGTAACCGGGCCAGGCGACGCGAGGCGCCGGACACCCGCTGGGTGTCCGGCGCCTTTGCCGTGGCTATCCTGGTCACCGCGGGACCCACCCGTCCGGTACCCCTGCGGACTGGAACGAGATGACTGAAGACAACCGCCCGCCTGCCGGGCACCCGGCCCGGCTCGCCGTCGGCATCATCGGCGCGGGCCGGGCAGGCACCGCGCTCGGCGCGGCGCTCGCCCGCGCCGGTCACGAGGTGGTCGCCGCGTCGGCGGTGTCTGACGCCTCGGTCCGGCGGGCGCGCGCGAACTTTCCCGGTGCCGCCATTACCGAGCCCAGCCAGGTGCTGCGCCGTGCGGACCTGGTCCTGCTCACCGTGCCCGACGACGTGCTGCCCGGCCTGGTCGCCGGGCTCGTGGCGACGGGAGCCCCGCTCGGCGGCCGCATGCTGGCGCACGCGAGCGGGCGTTACGGGGTGGCCGTGCTCGACCCGGCCGTACGGCTGGGCGGCCTGCCGCTGGCACTGCATCCGGTGATGACGTTCACCGGCCGCAGCGACGACATCGACCGGCTGCGGGGCATATGCTTCGGCGTCACCGCGCCCGACGTGCTCAGGCCCGCGGCCGAGGCCCTGGTGATCGAGATGGGCGGCGAACCCGTCTTCATCAGCGAGGAGAACCGCGATCTCTACCACGCGGCGCTGGCCGGCGCGGCCAATCACCTGATCACGCTGGTGGCCCAGGCCGCGGACCTGCTCAAGACGGCCGGGGCAGCGGATCCGGCCCGGCTCCTCGGGCCGCTGCTTTCCGCCTCGCTCGACAATGCCCTGCGGTTCGGCGACGCGGGCCTGACCGGTCCGGTCGCCCGCGGCGACGCGGGCACCGTGGCCGCGCACGTGACCGCCCTGGAAGTCGCGCCGTCGGCCTCGGCCGCCGCCGTCGCCGCCTACATCGCCATGGCCAGGCTGACCGCGGACCGGGCCCTGGCGGCCGGGCTGCTCAAGCCCGCCGACGCGGAACGCCTGCTCGGCGTGCTGGGCGGCCGTCAATGAGCGAGCGAGCCGGGGGCGGGCGGGCCCTGCCGCCGCTGGCGGTCGCGCGGACGAAGGGCGAACTCGCCGCCGCGCGGGCCGGGCTGCCCGGTCCCGTCGTCCTGGTGCCCACCATGGGCGCGCTGCACGCCGGGCACGGCGCCCTGCTGCGCGCGGCCGTCGCGCTGGCCGGGCCGGCCGGGCGCGTGGTCGTGTCGATCTTCGTTAACCCGCTCCAGTTCGGGCCCAGCGAAGATCTTGATCGCTATCCGCGCACCATGGACGAGGATCTGGCCATGTGCGCCGACGCGGGAGTGAGCCTCGTCTTTGCCCCGTCCGCCGCCGAGATGTACCCGGGCGGGAAGCCTGAGGTGACGGTGGCGCCGGGCCCGGTGGGACAGGTGTTCGAGGGCCACTTCCGGCCGGGCTTCTTCGATGGCGTGCTGACCGTGGTGCTGAAGCTGCTCCACCTGACGCGCCCGGACACGGTGGTGTTCGGCGAGAAGGACGCCCAGCAGCTGGCCCTGGTCCGCCGCATGGTGAGCGATATGGACCTCGGCATCGCCGTCGAGTCGGTGCCCACTGCGCGCGACGCGGACGGGCTCGCGATCTCGAGCCGGAACCGCTACCTGTCCGCGGCCGAGCGGGCGACGGCGCTCGCCCTGCCGCGCGCGCTGCACGCCGGCCAGGCCGCGGGCGTCACGGGCGCCGCGGGAGTGCTCGCTGCCGCCCAGCGGATCCTGCTCGCCGAACCCGCCCTGGCCGTCGACTATCTCGCCCTGGTTGACCCGCGCACGTTCACCCCGGTCCAGCCCGGCCATACCGGGGCCGCCCTGCTCGTGGCGGCGGCCAGGGCAGGCGGCACCCGGCTTATCGACAACGTGCCGGTCCGGCTGGCGGGCCCAGCCACCGAAGGACGTGACCGGTAATGCTGCTGACCATTGATATCGGGAACACCAACACCGTGCTCGGGGTATTCGACGGGGACCGGGTGATCGAGCACTGGCGGATCGCGACGGTCCCGGACCGGACCGCGGACGAGCTCGCCGTCGTGCTGCACGGCCTGCTCGCGGGGAGCAGCGCGTTCGCCGAAAGGGATATTCGAGGTATATCGCTGTGCTCTACTGTGCCTTCAGTGCTGCGCGAGATGCGAGAGATGTGCGGACGCTATTACAGCGACCTGGAAACGGTGATCGTCGAGCCGGGCGTAAAGACCGGGGTGCCGGTGCGGACCGACAACCCCAAGGAAGTGGGCAGCGACCGGATCATGAACTCGCTCGCGGCGGTGCACCTTTACGGCGGCCCGGCGATAGTAGTGGATTTCGGTACCTCGACTAACTTTGACGCGGTCAGCGCGCGCGGCGAGTTCGTCGGCGGCGCACTTGCGCCTGGCATCGAGATATCCGTGGATGCGCTATCTCGTCGCGCTGCGCAATTGCTTAAGGTCGAGCTGACTAGGCCGCCTCGCGTCATCGGTAAAAACACCGTGGAGGCACTGCAATCGGGCATCATCTACGGGTTCGCCGCGCAGGTGGAAGGAATTGCCAGGCGGATGGCGCGTGAGCTATCGCCCGCGGACCCGGCCGCGGTGACCACCATCGCCACCGGCGGGCTGGCGTCGCTTGTTATCGACGAGGTAAGCGCCATTGACGCCTACGAGCCCTGGCTCACCCTCATTGGCTTGCGGCTCGTCTACGAAAGGAACGCCGGTCACGCGGAGTCACCCGGTTTGGGCTGAATCCGGCGGATCCCTCAGCCGATCCGGACGGCTCCGACGTAAGCTCCCCAGTACACCGGTTCGACGTGCACCGGCACGCCGAAGTCAGGCGCGTCTATCATCAATCCGTTGCCGACGTAAATTCCCACGTGCGAGATGTCGGCGAAGAAGAAGACGAGATCACCTGGTTCCAGGTCGGCCCGCGCTACGTGCACGCCTGAGTTCCACAGGCTGCCCGTGTAGTGCGGCAGCGAGATGCCTTCCTGGCCGTAGGCCCATACGACCAGTCCCGAGCAGTCGAATTCACCCGGGCCCGCTGCTCCCCATACGTAGGGATCACCTTCCCTGGTGATGGCCGCCTGCAACGCCTGGGCACCGACTGTATTGGCGGTCGGGATGGGTGTGTCCGGATACTGCCCGGTCTGCTCGAAGACCGTCATCGCCTGCTTCATCGCCGCGCTGTTGACCACGTTGATCTTGGCGTCGATGGCTTTCTTCTTGACGTTCATCTGGGCTTCGAGTGCCTGCACCGCGGCGATCTGCTGGCCGGCGGTCTGCTTGTCCCGCAGGGCCTGGGTCTCCTCGTTGCGGAGCGTGCTGACCTTGGCGCCGCCTGACTGATCGAGTTCGGTGATCGTGGCGGCCTGGCTCAGGAACTGCGGCGGGTTCCCGGCGGTCAGTGCGGCCAGCGTCGGGTCGAGTCCGGAGTTCATGTAGTTCTCGGCGGCCAGCTGCGCCACCGCCTGCTGGCCTACGGTCAGCTGTGCCGCGACCCGGGAGGCGGCGTTCTCGGCGATCTGCGCGTCGGCCTGGGCGCGGGTGAGCTGGATGCGCAGGCCGTCATACTGCTCGCTCAGCGCGTTGATCTGGAACTCGAGCTGCTTGGCCTGCGCGACCAGGGCGGTCAGGTTCGGCTTCGGCGCCGTGGTCTGCGCCGCGCTGCTTCCTCCCGGCACGGTCAGGGCCAGCGCGGCCGTCGCCGCAGCGAGGGCCGCCGCTCCGCTCAGTTTGCGCACAGCGATGCACAATATTGGAATCGAGGCCGGTTGGCCACCGATTAGGAGGAAGTTTTACCTGGGCGCGTCCCGGTCCGCCAGGCGGGTCCCGGGTTGCGCTGCGGCTGGGCGAACGGCGCAGCGGCTATCGTGGACGCGCTATGGCTTACACGATCAGGTCCGCGCGCACTCGTGACGTGCCCGTGATCAGGAAGCTGATCGACTCGAATGCCGAGTCCGGGCGTTTGCTGAGTAAGGCTACGGTCACGCTCTATGAGGACATCCAGGAGTTCTGCGTGGCGGAACTCTCTCAGGACGCGACGCTGGCCGGCTGCGGGGCTTTGCATGTGATGTGGGAGGATCTCGCCGAGATCAGGACGGTCGCGGTGCGCGAGGACTGCCAAGGGCTCGGTATCGGTCACGGGATCGTCGGTACGCTCCTGCGGCGCGCCCGTGCGCTTGGCGTGGAGCGAGTCTTCGTCTTGACGTTCGCCGTGGACTTCTTCGGCAGGCACGGATTCCGGGAGATCAACGGTACTCCGGTGGCCGCAGAGGTGTACTCGGAGCTATTGCGCTCCTATGACGAGGGCGTAGCGGAGTTTCTCGACCTGGGCTGGGTAAAGCCCAACGTGCTCGGCAACACCCGCATGCTGTTGCGTCTCTTACCGGAACGGGGAAAATGAGCATCGGCGTTGCGCACGAGACGATACAAGCCCACCGGGAGCATCGTCCGCTTCGGCCCGCAGAGAGGACTCGGCTATGTGGCAAGACCTCGCCGCGCTGACTCCACCGTTGATAGTTTGCGTCGCCTTCCTCGTCGGCCTGGCGATGTTCCTGCGCCGGGAGATGTCGCCGAAGCGCCGGGCCGAGAGGGACGCCAAGCGCCGATCGCGCGGTCACCGGTCTTGATATATCAGGTAACGACGGGTTTATCCGAACTGCTCGAACTGGGCGTATGGCTTGGCGGCCCGATCCAGTATCTCCGAAGCCGCGTTCTATGTCTCGCAGACGGCGCTAACGATGCCACCAATGCCTGATTACGCAGAGTAACATCCTGCGGGCTGCCGCCGATGACGACCGTACCGCGAAAACAACGAGTCGCCAGTTACGGAATTGTCAGCGCGAAGTGATTGGGTATACATTTAGTATCTGAAATAGTTGCTCCGTCAGAAGGGCTGAATCCATGGCACAGAAGGTGCAGGTGCTTCTCGTTGACGATCTCGACGGCACCGAGGCTACCGAGACCGTCGCGTTTGGACTCGATGGTGCCTCGTATGAGATCGATCTGAGTTCGCCGAACGCGGACAAGCTCCGTAAAGAGCTGGCCCACTATGTAGAGCACGCGCGCAAAGCTAGCTCTCCGGCTAGGCGCCGCCGGACGCGGACTGGTCCAGGCCGTGAGCGCAGCGCTCAAATCAGGCAGTGGGCGAAGCAGCGCGGATACAAGGTCAATGAGCGCGGCCGCATTCCGGCGAACATCGTTGCGGAGTACGAAGCCGCGCACTAGTGCACGTACCGGTGTTCGCACTTAATGCGCACCGCGTTCATCGCCTTGTGGCGAGCGACTCCCATAGCAGCGGTGTCACACCGGACCGGCCCAAGTCCTCTCCCGGCCGGGCCGGCCAGATCGCACCGCTGGCCCAGCGGGCGGCCATGACCGCCCGCTGGGCCAGCGGTGCGTTTGCTTTATCCGGAGCCGGCCGGGCGGCCGGGCGGCCGTCGTGCCGGGGGCCGGCCGGGCTGGAGACGGGCGTTCGCTTGCGGCGTACCCGGCCGTGTCCTGGGAACATAGGCCTGATCCGGGTAGTTGGATGAGGGTGAATGGCCCATGCGCAGGGAACGTAACTGTATGCGTGGCGCATACTCGCATTAAGAGTTCAACGTGGGCACGCGGCTACTATGCGGAGTAGGCAAGGCTAGGGCCCGCCCCCGTGCTGTGAGGAGAGCGAATGTTCGAGAGGTTTACCGACAGAGCGCGGCGGGTTGTGGTCCTGGCGCAAGAAGAAGCCAGGATGCTGAATCACAACTACATCGGCACCGAACACATCCTGCTCGGCCTCATCCATGAGGGCGAGGGTGTCGCGGCCAAGGCGCTCGAGTCGCTCGGGATCAGCCTGGACGCCGTGCGGCAGCAGGTCGAGGAGATCATCGGCCAGGGCCAGCAGGCGCCGTCCGGGCACATCCCGTTCACGCCTCGCGCCAAGAAGGTGCTCGAGCTTTCGCTGCGCGAGGCGCTTCAGCTCGGTCACAACTACATCGGCACCGAGCACATCCTGCTCGGCCTCATCCGCGAGGGCGACGGGGTGGCCGCGCAGGTGCTCGTGAAGCTGGGCGCCGACCTGAACCGGGTGCGCCAGCAGGTCATCCAGCTGCTGCACGGCTACCAGGGCAAGGAGCCCGCCGCGTCCGGCACCGCGGCCGAGTCCGCGCCGTCGACGTCGCTGGTCCTCGACCAGTTCGGCCGGAACCTGACCCAGGGGGCTCGCGAGGGCAAGCTCGACCCGGTCATCGGCCGGGAGAAGGAAATCGAGCGCGTCATGCAGGTGCTGTCCCGCCGCACCAAGAACAACCCGGTGCTCGTGGGCGCGCCCGGCGTCGGCAAGACGGCCGTCGTCGAGGGCCTGGCGCAGAAGATCGTCAAGGGCGAGGTGCCCGAGACCATCAAGGACAAGCAGCTCTACACGCTGGACCTGGGCGCCCTGGTGGCCGGGTCGCGTTACCGCGGCGACTTCGAAGAGCGGCTCAAGAAGGTGCTGAAGGAGATCCGCACCCGAGGCGACATCATCTTGTTCATCGACGAGATCCACACGCTCGTCGGGGCCGGGGCCGCCGAGGGCGCCATCGACGCAGCCTCCATCCTCAAGCCGATGCTGGCCCGCGGTGAGCTGCAGACCATCGGCGCCACCACGCTGGATGAGTACCGCAAGTACCTGGAGAAGGACGCCGCGCTCGAGCGCAGGTTCCAGCCCATCCAGGTGGCCGAGCCGACGATCTCGCACACGATCGAGATCCTCAAGGGCCTGCGGGACCGCTATGAGGCGCACCACCGCGTCTCCATCACCGACGGCGCCCTAGTCGCCTCGGCTCAGCTGGCCGATCGCTACATCAGCGACCGCTTCCTGCCGGACAAGGCCATCGACCTGATCGACGAGGCCGGCTCCCGGATGCGGATCCGCCGCATGACGGCGCCGCCGGACCTGCGCGAGTACGACGAGAAGATCGCCCAGGTGCGCCGGGAGAAGGAATCGGCCATCGACTCGCAGGACTTCGAGAAGGCGGCCGCCCTCCGGGACACCGAGAAGCAGCTGCTGGCCAAGAAGGCGGCTCGCGAGAAGGAATGGAAGGCCGGCGACATGGATGTCGTCGCCGAGGTGAACGAGGAGCTCATCGCGGAGGTGCTCGCTACCGCGACGGGAATCCCGGTGTTCAAGCTCACCGAGGAGGAGTCGCAGCGGCTGCTCCGGATGGAGGACGAGCTGCACCGCAGGGTGATCGGCCAGAACGACGCGATCAAGGCCCTGTCCCAGGCGATCAGGCGTACCAGGGCCGGCTTGAAGGATCCCAAGCGTCCCGGCGGCTCGTTCATCTTCGCGGGCCCGTCCGGCGTCGGTAAGACCGAACTGTCCAAGACGCTGGCCGAGTTCCTGTTCGGCGACGAGGACTCGCTCATCCAGCTGGACATGAGCGAGTACATGGAGAAGCACACGGTCTCGCGGCTGTTCGGGTCTCCGCCCGGGTACGTCGGCTACGAGGAAGGCGGCCAGCTCACCGAGAAGGTCCGCAGGCGGCCGTTCTCGGTGGTCCTGTTCGACGAGATCGAGAAGGCGCACCCGGACATCTTCAACTCGCTGCTGCAGATCCTGGAGGACGGCCGGCTGACCGACGCGCAGGGCCGGATGGTCGACTTCAAGAACACGGTCATCATCATGACGACCAACCTGGGTACCCGCGACATCTCCAAGGGCGTGTCCGTCGGCTTCGCCCGGGCCGGTGAGTCCAAGGGCTCCTACGACCGGATGAAGTCCAAGGTCGGGGAGGAGCTGAAGCAGCACTTCCGGCCCGAGTTCCTGAACCGCGTGGACGACATCATCGTGTTCCACCAGCTCGAGCGGGAAGAGATCTTCAGGATCGTCGACCTGATGATCGCCAAGGTGGACGGGCGCCTGAAGGACCGCGACATGGCCATGGAACTGCGGCCGGCGGCCAAGGACCTGCTGTCTCAGCGCGGCTACGACCCGGTCCTGGGGGCCAGGCCGCTGCGCCGGACGATCCAGCGGGAAATCGAGGACAGCCTGTCGGAGAAGATCCTGTTCGGCGAGCTGCGGCCGGGCCAGATCGTCATCGTGGACGCCGAGGGCAGCGGTGAGACCGCCACCTTCACGTTCACCGGCGAGCCAAAGCCCGACGTGCTGCCCGACATGCCCGCGCCGGAGCTGGCCAGCGAGCCGGTGGCCACCAAGACCGGCGCGGTCGGCAGTCCCGCGGCCAGCAGCTCAGGCAGCCAGGACGGCGGCGGGACGGCCTCTGCTCTCGGCTGAGCCCGCCTCCGGGTAAGGCGGCCGGAACCCGGCCGCACGGCGTCACCGCGCCGTGCGGCCGGGTCTCACGTCGCCTGGGCCGGTGCCGCCTGGGCCGGGGCGGCGAAGCCGGGCAGCGCGTAGCGGCCGTCCGGCAGCGGGTCGACGAGGCCGTCGGCGACCAGTCCGTCCAGGGCGCGCGCCAGCTGCCCGGGAGCGGCCCAGACCGCGTCGAAATCGGCCCGGCTCACCGCAGTGCCGCAGTCGCGCAGCACCGCGAGCAGGCGGCCGCGGCATTGCCGGTCGGTGCCGTCGTAACGCTGGGCCCGGCGCCTAGCCGCCAGCGGGGGCTGGCCCGCGGCCAGCCAGGCGCAAGCCCGGGCCACCGGACAGCGGCCGCACTGCGGGCCGGCGGCCGTGCACACCAGCGCGCCGAGCTCCATCACGGCGACGGACCAGCGGGCTGCGACGGCGGGTTCGGCGGGCAGCAGCGATTCGGCCAGCCGCGTCTCCGCCGCCGACGGCGCGGCCGCCGGCGCCGGCTGGCCCGCGACCAGCCTGGCCAGGACGCGCCGGACGTTGGTGTCGAGCACGGCGTGCCGCTGGCCGAAGGCGAAGCTGGCCACCGCCGCGGCGGTATAGCTGCCGATCCCGGGCAGCGCGAGCAGGGCCTCGCGGTCCGCCGGCACGGTCCCGCCGTACCGGGTCACCAAGATGGTGGCCGTCTCGTGCAGCCGCAGGGCGCGCCTGGGATAGCCGAGCCTGCCCCACTGCCGGATCGCCTCGCCCGGCGGCTCGGCCGCGAGCGCGGCCGGCGTGGGCCACCTGGCTATCCAGCTCGCGTAGGCCGGGATCACCCGGGCCACCGGCGTCTGCTGCAGCATGATCTCGCTGACCAGCACCGACCAGGGCGTGGCGGCAGGCGCGCGCCACGGCAGGTCGCGCGCGTGGCTGGCATACCAGCCGAGCACAGGCTCGGTATAGGGCGTCGACATGATGCTGCCTATCGTGGCATGCCGCGCCGGCGGGTCTTCGCGCCCGGGCACGCCGCAGCTTGCATACTCTCCGTATGGATCAGAATGCTTATCGTGACGAAAACGACACGGACCAGCCCGATTTCTACTGGCGCCGGAGGGTGATCACGCTGGCGGCAGGCCTGAGCCTGCTCGGCGTACTCGCCTGGGCCTTCTCCGGCGGCGGCGGGAAGCCCGCGAGCCCCTCGCCGAGGAACTCGCAGGCGTCCAGCGTCTTGCCGGCCGCGGCCTACAGCGGCGCGCCGACGGCTCCGGCGAGCGGAGCCAGCCAGACCGGATCGGCCCAGGCCGGCCGGGTCATCCCCGGCCTGCCGTCGGCGTTGCCCGCGCCAGCCTCCGGGTCCAGTCGCACGGCCGGCGGTGCATCGGCCAGCGCCACCTCCAGGACCCGCCAGTCCGCGCTTGGCCAACCCGGCGCCACCAGCACCGGGCCGGCCGTGCCGCCGGCCGGGGGCGGCCCCGGGCCGGGCGGCCGCTGCTCGCCGAGCGCGATGGTGCTCAGCCTGTTCACCAGGCCCGAGTATTACGGCGGGCAGTATCCGCAGTTCGCCGTGTACGCCGTCTCCACCGCCTCCGGCGCCTGTTCGTTCGACGTGGGCCCAGGTCACCTGCACGTAATCGTGATGTCGGCGGGCCGGATCATCTGGGACTCGGCCGACTGCAGCCGCGGCGAGCCCAACCGGGTCGCCGAACTCCGCCGCGGCGTCCCGGCGCAGGAGTCGGTCAGCTGGAACCGCAGCGTCACCCTGCCCGGCTGCGTCACGCTGGCTTCCTCGGCGCGTCCGGGCACGTACCAGGTGCAGGCCAAGTCCGCCACTGTCAGCAGCCCGGTGCGTACCTTCAAGCTCGTGCGCTTACCGCTGGCTGACGTCTAGACCCGGCGGCCCGGAGAACGGGCTGGCGCCTAGGCCTCGGTCCCCAGCACGGCGGAGAGCGCCTGGCGGATGTCCTGCACTTCCAGCACCTCAAGAAGACTTGACGGGCCGTCAGCGTGCTCTAGGGGCCCGCCGGAGGCCGCCGGGACGATGGCGCGCCGAAAGCCCATCCGCTCGGCTTCGGCGAGGCGCCGGGGCAGGGCCGCGACGCGGCGGACCTCGCCGGCCAGGCCGACTTCGCCGATCGCCACGACGCCGCGCGGCACGCTCAGGTTCGCGGCCGAACTCGCCAGCGCGACCGCCACGGCCAGGTCTACCGACGGCTCGGTCAGCCGGACGCCGCCGACCGTCGCCGCGTAGACGTCCTGCTTGCCGAGCTTGAGCCCGGCCCGGCGCTGCAGCACCGCCAGCACCATGCCGACCCTGGCGCCGTCAAGCCCGGAGGTGGCCCGCCGGGGGATCTCCAGCACGGAGGTTCCCACCAGCGCCTGCACCTCGGCGGGCAGCGGCCTGCGGCCCTCCAGCGTGACCGTGACGCACGTGCCAGGCACCGGCTCGCGGTGCTGGGACAGGAACAGCCCGCTCGGGTCGGGCAGGCCGATGAGGCCGTACTCGCCCAGGTCGAAACAGCCGACCTCGTCGGTCGGTCCGTACCTGTTCTTCACCGCCCGTACCATCCGCAACTGCGAATGCCGGTCGCCGTCGAAATGCAGCACCACGTCGACGAGGTGCTCCAGCGTCCGCGGCCCGGCCACCGAACCGTCCTTGGTGACGTGCCCGACCAGGATGGTCGCCAGCGAGCGCTCCTTGGCGATCGCGGTCAGGGCGCTCGCGACCTCCCGCACCTGGGTCACCCCGCCGGGCACCCCTTCCACCCCCGGGGCCGATATCGTCTGCACCGAATCGATGATCAGCAGCTTCGGACCGACCTGATCGATGTGCGCGAGCACGGCGTCGAGGTCCGTTTCCGCGGCCAGGAAGAGCTGATCGCTGACCGCGCCGATCCGGTCGGCACGCATCCGCACCTGGGCGGCGGACTCCTCCCCGGTGACGTACAGCACCGGCCCCGACTCCGCGACCAGGGCGCCCGCCTCGAGCAGCAGCGTGGACTTGCCGACGCCGGGCTCGCCCGCCAGCAGCAGCACGGCCCCGGGCACGAGGCCGCCGCCGAGAACCCGGTCCAGCTCATCGAGCCCGGTCGCGCGCGCGGCGGCGTCGGTGGCGTCGACCTGGCCGATGGGCATCGCCGGAGTGCTCACAGCCGCGGTGCCCCGGTGCGAGACCGCCCGGACGCTGCCCCAGGAAGCCCGGGCCGCCCGGGAGGCTCCCCTCTCCTGGACGGTGCCCCAGGCCTGGCATTCGCCGCACCGCCCGCTCCACTTCGCGGACTGCCAGCCGCATTCGGTGCAGTGGTAGCCGGCCGTCCCCGCCGTTGACTTAGCCATGGCCCGCACACTAGCGGTCACCTCTGACAATCTCAGTAAGCTGGAAGCAGCCAACGGAGGGAGTTCAGCGATGAGCGGAGAGGCAAAGGTACCCGGTCCGCCCGTCGCGCTGTCTACCTCGTCGGTGTACCCGGAACGCACCCCCGATGCCTTCGAGATGGCCGCGCGGCTGGGATACGACGGGGTCGAGGTAATGGTCTACACGGACCCGGTGAGCCAGGACCCCGATGTGCTGCGCCGGCTCCGCGACTACCACCAGGTGCCCATCGTCTCCGTGCACGCGCCGAGCCTGCTGCTCACCCAGCGGGTCTGGGGCCGTGAGCCGTGGGAGAAGCTGAGACGCGCCAAGGACCTCGCGGAACATGTCGGGGCGCGCGTAGTCGTCTTGCATCCGCCGTTCCGATGGCAGCGCGAATACGTCCGCGGTTTCGAGAAGGGCCTGGCCGCGATGGCCGAGGAAACCGACGTCATCTTCGCGGTGGAGAACATGTACCCGCTGCGGGCCGGCGGCAGCGAGGTGGTGCCCTACGCCCCGCACTGGGACCCGACCGCGCTCGACCTCCCGCACGTCACGCTGGACCTCTCGCACACCGCGGCGTCGGCTTCTGATGCCATGGTGATGGCCGGGGAACTCGGCGGCCGGCTGGCCCACCTGCATCTGGCCGACGGCACGGGAGCCCCCGCCGGGCCGGTTCCCGACGAGCACCTGGTGCCCGGGCGCGGTAACCAGCCGTGCGCGGAACTGCTCGCCCACCTGGCCGCGACCGGCTACCGGGGCGCGGTGGTGGTGGAGGTGAAGACCGCCCGCGCGGCCAGGCGGGAGGACCGGATAACCGACCTGGCGGAGTCGCTGGCGTTCGCGCGGCAGCACCTGGCCCTGCCCGCGGGCCAGGCGACACGAAGGTAAGGTCCTGGCCATGGCCCCGCGAGCTGGCATCCAGACCCTGATCACGGTGGCCCCGACGGGCGCGGAAGCCGACAAAGCCGCGGTGCCCGCCCTGCCCGTCACCCTGGGCGAACTGGTCATCACGGCTAAGGAGTGCGAGGCGGCCGGGGCCGCGGTCATCCACGTGCACATCAGGGACGAGGCGGCGCGCCCCACCCTGGACCCGGGCCGGCTCGCGGACACCGTGGCGGCGCTCCGCGAGGGCACGGATCTCATCGTCCAGCTCTCCACCGGCGGCGCGGTGACCGACGGCTTCGCCAGCCGGCTGGCCGTCCTGGACGCCGATCCGGACGCCTGCTCACTGACCTGCGGCACGGTCAACTTCGGCGACGAGGTATTCGCCAACCCGTGGCCGTTCATCCGCGAGCTCTACCAGCTGACCCAGGAGCGGCAGGTCGTGCCGGAGTTCGAGCTTTTCGACCTCGGGCAGGCGGCGACGCTGCACCGGCTGCTCGCGGAATTCGGCCCGCCGGCCGGCGGGCACGTGCACTGCGACCTG
Source organism: uncultured Actinomycetes bacterium (assembly GCA_963739615.1). Classification (GTDB taxonomy): domain Bacteria; phylum Actinomycetota; class Actinomycetes; order Streptosporangiales; family Streptosporangiaceae; genus Palsa-504. Next base: position 38,169 of record CAVUBD010000021.1, on the reverse strand, counting down.
GTCATGGGCGTGCCCGGCGGCATGCCAGGGGACGTGGCCACGCTGGCGGCGGCGGTGGCCGCGCTGCCCGCGGGCGCCACCTGGTCGGCCACGGGCATCGGCCGCACCGCGCTGGCGGTGCTGTTCGGGACCCTAGGCGCGGGCGGTCACCTGCGGGTCGGCATGGAGGACACGCTGACCTTCGCCCGTGGCCGCCCCGTCGCGCGCAACGCCGAACTGGTCGAGCGAGCCGCAGAACTGGCCCGCCTCGCCCAGCGCCCGCCCATGCCTGCCGCCGATGCACGCGCCTTCCTCGGCATCAGGAACCGCCGCGCCTGACATGCTTGCTATCCGTTTGCAGTTGCAAGCACTCGGTGGCAAACTGAAGGCATGCGTAACGTGACAGTGAATTCCATCGGTGAGTACATCCGGGAGCAGCGGGAGCAGGCGAAGATCTCGATGCGCCAGCTGGCCCAGTCGGCCGGGGTTTCCAATCCCTACCTGAGCCAGATCGAACGCGGCCTGCGTAAGCCCAGCGCGGACATCCTGCAGCAGATCGCCAAGGGGCTGCGCATCTCCGCGGAAGCGCTCTACGTCCAGGCCGGGATCCTGGACGACCGGCAGGCTGACACCGGCGTCCGTTCTGCCCTGCTCGCCGACGCCGAGCTGTCTGAGCGGCAGAAGCAGGTGCTCATCGAGATCTATGAGTCGTTCCGCCGCGAGAACGCCGCCGAGAACGCCGCCGAGAACGCCGAGGCGGCCGCGCTGGGCGAGCTGCCAGAAGCGGCCGCGACGGAGCCGGGACTGGCCGAGGCGGAGTCGGAACTGGCCGGCGGAGCGCCCGGGGCCGAGGGGCTCTTCGCCGAAGCGGTCCTCAGCGAGGCCCCGGACACGCAAGGATCGGACCCGGAAGGATCAAACGCGGGCGCCGCCGAGGCGGCATCCCCGATCAGACCAGGCAGTGCCTCCGACTAGGTAGCGTGATTCCGTGTTCGGTTCCGTCTATACCCCGCTGACTTACTTTTTCCTGGCCCTGAGCGTAGCGGCGTTCGGCGTCGAGGCCTGGGCCTTCATCGACGCCATCACCAGGCCGGCCAACGCCTTCGTGGCGGCGGGCAAGCAGACCAAGCGGATCTGGCTCATCATCCTCGGCGTAGCCGCCGTGATCGGGCTGGCGGGCGCGGTGTACCGCATCGGCCCGACATCGATCCTGCCGGTCGCGGCGTTCGTGGCCGCGGCCATCTACCTAGCCGACGTCCGGCCCAAGGTGAAGGGATTCCCCAAGGGCGGCGGCGGAACCAGTTCCGGCCCCTACGGCCCCTGGTAAACGGCCAGGGTCACACGATAAGGCCAGGGTCACACGATAAGCAGCGTGATCGGAGCCGCGATCAGCAGCGCGGCGGCGCAGCAGATGGCGGCGACGGCGGCCACCGGCAGCGGCCGCACGGGCTGGAGCAGCCGGGCGACCCTGGCCGCCACCTCACCCCGCTGGCGCCTCCGCTGGCGCCTCCGCTGGCACCCGCGCTGGCGGCCCCGCCGACGGACAGCGTCCCCGCGGGCGCCGGGCAGGTACCGGCGGTGCCGAAGCGCACCAGGGCGGAGACGAGTTCCCGGGTCGGGCGGGTCCGCAGCGCCCGGTCATCGGCCAGCATCTCGACCAGCAGCGCCACCGCGTGATGAGCGTCGGTGCAGGTAGCTGACTTAGGGAAGGCGCGCCGCAAGGCAGTGAACGGGAGCAGCACCAGGTCGTGCCGCTCGCGCAGGTGCGCCCGCTCGTGCGCGAGCACGGCCGCGAGCTCGCCCCGGCCGAGCAGTTCCAGGGTGCCGACGCTGACCACGATCTGCGACCGCAGGCCGGGCAGGCAGTACGCCGCCGCGGTGGGGTAGTCGACGACCAGGGCGCCGGGGACCTTGGGATCGCCGTGGGCGAGCAGCGTGAGCAGAGCCCGCTGCCGCCGCCTGGCCTGCAGCGCCGCGACGCACACGGCCACCAGCACCCAGCACAGCGACGCCAGCAGGGCGAACCCGGCGGCCAGGCAGGTCAGCCGGAAGGCGACGACGATCGTCGGCCCGGTGCCCGCGGCCCCGAAGGCGCCGGACAGCCCCCCGGCGCGCTGCAGGCTTCCTGCGTGCAGCGCGGACCGCACCACCCCGATGCGGCTGGCGGGCATAGCCAGGCCGAGCAGCGTGCCGACGGCGGCCAGACCCGAGGCCAGGCCGAGGGCCTGCCACAGGAAGATCGCCGCGGCCGGCGACCGGCGCGGCCAGCGAGCCTGCACCAGGGCCGAAGCTCCAAGCGCGCTGCCGATGGCTACTACGGCAAGCAGTGCCGCATCTTCAAGTCCCGTCATCTCCGTCGCCGCTACCTTCGAAAACCTCCAGGGCGTCGCGCAGTACCTCCGCCTCGACGCCAGACACGGACCGTGCGAACCGGGTCAATGCGGCCGTGCGATCTCCGGTCTGATCGAGCGCGGTCAGCATGAGCTCGGTTACGTAAGTCTCGCGGGTAGCGGCGGGGCAGTAACGCCAGGCGCGACCATCGCGTTCCCGCCTGGCGAAGCCCTTTTTCGCGAGCCTGTCGAGCACGGTCATCACGGTGGTGTGAGCTAGATTACGCTGCGTCAGCCTAGCACTGACCTCGCGCACGGTGAGAGAGGTATCCGTTTCCCAGAGCACGTCCATGATGGCGCGCTCAAGGTCACCCAACCGGTTCACGGTCGTCAATGTACCCGTATTGCGGGCAGTCCAACTCCGGCCCCCTCAGTTCTCCGGATCGGCGAAGCGGGCGAACGCCTGCAGGTTGGCCAGCGATTCGCCGCGCTTGGCCCGCCACGCCCACTCCCGCCGGATGGCGGAGGCGAAGCCCAGTTCCAGGGCCGCGTCGAAGTTGTCGTCTGAGTAGCTGAGCACGCAGCCGAGCAGCCGGTCGATGTCGGCCGCGGCGACGGCGCTGAGCGGGAGCCGCCCGGTCAGGTAGACGTCGCCCACCGGGTCGAGGGTGAAGTGGACCCCGTACATGCGGCCGTTGCGCTCGAGCAGGAAGCGGTAGAAGGCCTCGTGGTTCTCGTCCGGCTGGCGGCAGAAGAACGCCTCCACGGCGAGGCTGTGCTCGCCGGCCACCAGCCAGGTCATGGTGGCCAGCTTGTGCTGGCCCTCGAGCTTGACCAGGTACGCCCCGGGCCGCGGGTTCTCGAACGGCAGCCCGAGCTCGATCAGCGCCGCCTCGATGGCACTGGAAGCCGCCTGCGAGCCGGACACTGAAAGGCTCATGCGCGGACCGTCGCAATAGCCTCGTTCATGGCCCCGGTATACACCTCGATCAGCCGTTCCGCGGTCGCGGGCCAGCCGAACGCGGACGCGTGCTCGATCGCACCCCGGGACAGCGAGGCGAGCCGCTCCGGCGCCGCCACCAGCTTCTCCACCACCCGCGCGTACGAAACCGGATCGTGCCCGTCCACCAGCACGCCGGAGAAGCCGTCCCGCACCGCGGTGCGCAGCCCGCCCACGGCCGCGGCCACCACGGGCGTCCCGCAGGCCTGAGCCTCGAGCGCCACCAGGCCGAACGACTCCGAGTGTGACGGCACAAGCACCATGGTCGCGGCCCGGTACCAGTCGGCCAGCTCCGGCTGCGGGCACGGCGGCTCCTGCCGCACGACACCCGAGATGCCCAGCGACGCCGCGAGCCCGTCGAGCCGCCCTGGCGCGCCGACCTCCGACCCGCTCGGCCCGCCGACGAACACCACCACCAGCCGGTCCGCCAGCCCGGGCGACGACGAAAGCAGCGAAGCCGCGGCCCGCAGCACGATGTCGGGCCCCTTCAGCGGCTGGATCCGCCCCGCGAACACCAGCACCACCGCGTCCGGAGGCAGCCCCAGCTTGCGCCGCGCCGCCGAAGCCGAAGCCGGAAGCGAAGCCCCAACCGGATCAGGCCGGAACACCGACAGGTCCACGCCCGGGCTGACCGTCTTGACCCGCCACGGGTCGGCGCCGTACAGCCCGACGAGCTGGCGCGCTTCCTCCGCGGTGTTGGCCACCAGCCGGTCCGTGGCCGCCACGACCTCGCCCTCGCCGCGGATCCTGGCCGCGGGCTCGGCGTAGTCGCCGCTGGCCAGGGCCAGGTTCTTGACCTTGCCCAGGGTGTGCATGGACTGGATGAGCGGCACTCCCCAGCGCTCCGCCGCCACCGCCGCGACCTGGCCGGACAGCCAGTAGTGCGCGTGCAGCAGGTCGTAGCGGCCGGGCGCGAAGGCGGCTTCTGTGCGCAGCACCCCGAACGTGAACGGGCAGATCTGGCTGGGCAGGGAGTTCTTGTCGAGTTCCTCGAACGGGCCGGCCACCACGTTGCGGACCAGCACGCCTGGCACCAGCTCGACGGCGGGCGGCGCGTCCGGGCAGACCGCGCGGGTGAAGATCTCCACCTCGACGCCGCGGCTGGCCAGCTGCTTGGCGACCTCGACGACGTAGACGTTGAGGCCGCCCGCGTCGCCGGTACCCGGCTGGTCGAGCGGGGAGGTGTGCAAGCTGATGGTCGCGATCCGGCGGGGGCTCCGCTGCCCGGAGCTGGGACGCTGCACGTTCTAACCCAACCGCGTCAAACCGCCGCCTGTTCCCAGGCTAGGCTTTGCCAGTATGAGGACGCTGGTACTGCTTCGTCATGGCGAGAGCGAATGGAACTCCAAGGGGCTGTTCACCGGGTGGGTGGACGTGGGCCTCTCCGCGACCGGCGCGCAGGAGGCCGCGAACGGGGGCAAGCTGCTCGCCCATTCGGGCCTGCGGCCCGCCACCGTGCACACCTCGGTGCTGACCCGCGCGATCCAGACCGCCAACATCGCGCAGGAGGAGGCGGGCCTGCTCTGGCTGCCTGTGCGCCGGTCCTGGCGGCTCAACGAGCGGCACTACGGCGCCCTGCAGGGCAAGGACAAGGCCCAGACCAGGCGGGAGTTCGGCGAGGAGCAGTTCATGCTGTGGCGCCGCTCCTATGACGTGCCGCCGCCGCCGATCGCCGACGACGATCCGCTGTCCCAGGCGGCCGACCCCAGGTACGCGAGCCTGCCGCCGGAGATCAGGCCACGCTCGGAGTGCCTGAAGGACGTGGTGGCGCGGATGCTGCCCTACTGGTACGACGCCGTGGTACCCGACCTCGGGCCGGGCGGGACGGTCCTGATCGTGGCGCACGGCAACTCGCTGCGCGCGCTGGTCAAGCACCTGGACGGGATCAGCGACGAGGCCATCGCGGCGCTGAACATCCCGACCGGCATCCCGCTGGTCTACGAGCTCGACGACGACTTCCGGCCGGTGACGGCCGGCGGCAGGTACCTGGACCCGGCGGCCGCCGCGGAAGCGGCCGAGGCGGTCAAGAACCAGGGGCGCTAATCCGATAACCGGTAAATCCGGCATTAACGGTTGTTGTCCGTTAAGTGAATAACCTTCGAATATCGCCGGGTGCAGAGCACCACGCTGTCGGAGGTGGCGTCTGACCGCCTACCATGAGGTACGTGAGTCTTCACTGGTCACCGCCTTGGCCTGCGCGGGTAACGGAGATTGCGTGGCGATAAGAAGCAGGACAAGCCCGGCCGCGCGCCAGGCCCGCGGCTCCCGGCTGCGGACGGCCCCGCAGCCGGCCAGGCTGCCACCGGGCATCGCCTCGGTTCTGTCTGTGCTCTCCTCTTCCGCCGTCGTCGTCGACAGCAACGACCGGGTGCTGCGGGCAAGCGCCGCGGCCCGGGCGTTCGGGCTGGTCAAGGGCGATCGCCTGATGGTCACCGAACTCGCCGCGCTGGCCCGTCAGGTGCGCAGGGACGGGGAGATCAGGGAAGGCGAGTTCGAGGTGCCGGTGCCGAGGTTCGGCGGCCGGACGACGAGCTTCGCCGTCCGGGTGGCGCCGCTCGGCGGTGCGGTCGGCGGCGGCGGGCTGGTACTGGTGCTGGCCGAGGACCAGACAGAAAGCCGCCGGGTGGACGAGGTCAAGCGCGACTTCGTGGCCAACACCAGCCACGAGCTCAAGACGCCGGTGGGCGCCCTGGCCCTGCTCGCCGAGACCATCGAGGACGCCGCCGACGACGCCGAGGCGGTGCGCAGGTTCGCCGCCAAGATGCGGCAGGAGGCGCAGCGCCTGACCAACCTGGTGCAGGACCTGATCACGCTGTCCAGGATCCAGGCCGTCGAGCCCGTTCCCGACCCGCGGCCCGTCGATCTGGACGAGGTCGTCGCCGAGGCGGTCGACCGCTGCCGGATGAAGGCCAACGCGCGCGGCATCGCGCTCGCCTCCGTCGGCGCCCGCGGCCTTTCCGTCCTCGGGGATGAGGACCTGCTGGTCACCGCGCTGCGAAACCTGCTGGAGAACGCCGTGGCCTACAGCCCGGAGCGCACCCGCGTGGTCATAAGCACCAGGAAGGGGATCGACGGCACCGCCGAGCTGAGCGTGGCCGACCAGGGCATCGGCATCCCCGACCGCGATCTTGAACGGATCTTCGAACGCTTCTACCGGGTCGATCCGGCGCGCTCGCGCGCGACCGGCGGCACCGGCCTGGGGCTGGCCATCGTCAAGCACGTGATGGCGGCCCACAACGGCAGGGTCGCGGTGCGCAGCGTCGAGGGCGCCGGGTCCACGTTCACCCTCGTCATTCCGCTGCGAGGCGAGCATGCCAGCACCGGCGCGGCCTGAACAGAGAACCAGAAGCTAAGAAGCAGCGGTAGCGCTCAGGAGGACCCAAGTGACACGCGTGCTGGTCGTTGAGGATGAGGACTCGTTCAGCGATGCTATCTCGTACCTGCTGCGCAAGGAGGGCTTCGAGGTCGCCGTCTGCGCAACCGGCCCCGACGCCCTCGACACGTTCGACCGGACCGGCGCCGACCTGGTGCTGCTCGACCTGATGCTGCCTGGCCTGCCGGGCAGCGAGGTATGCCGGTCGCTGCGGGAGAAGTCGAACGTGCCGGTGATCATGCTGACCGCCAAGGACAGCGAGATCGACAAGGTGGTCGGGCTCGAGCTGGGCGCCGACGACTACGTGACCAAGCCGTTCTCGTCCCGCGAGCTCGTCGCCCGGATGCGCGCGGTGCTCCGCCGCCGGGGCGAGCCGGAGGACGTGGCCGAGTCGGCGCTTGAGTCCGGGCCGGTGCGGATGGACGTGGACCGGCACGTGGTCACCGTCCGCGGCGGCGCGGTGCAGCTGCCGCTGAAGGAGTTCGAGCTGCTCCAGGTCCTGCTGCGCAACGCGGACCGGGTACTGACCAGGATGCAGCTCATCGACCGGGTCTGGGGTGCCGACTACGTGGGCGACACCAAGACGCTGGACGTGCACATCAAGCGGCTGCGGGCGAAAATCGAGGTCGACCCGGCCCGGCCGCAGCATATAGTGACCGTCCGGGGCCTGGGGTACAAGTTCGAATCGGCTGCCTGAGCAGAGCAGCCAGCGATCCGTTCGGAATTAAAAGATCTTCGGGCCGAACGGTCCTCGGTGCGTGCGGCTGGCCGCCTATCCCGAGGCCGAGGCGGACGCGCTCGGCGACGCCGACGCGGCGGCCGGGGAGGCCGTGGGCGTCGGCAGGGCGGGCGGGGAGTAGGTCGCGTAATCGTAGGCCTGCGGTTCGACCGGCACGGTGACCGAGATCGGTCCGGCGGTGGCGAAGGTGAGCGTCAGCTTGACCGTCTCGCCGCCGGCGAGCGGACTGGTCAGCCCGCTGAGTACGATCTCCGGCGCGGGTCCGCCCAGGTTCACCAGCGTGTACTGCGGCAGGTCGACGGAACCGCCGGCCAACGTCACCGAGGTCGCGGCGCCAGGCGCGCTGACCGATACCAGGCGGTCGTCGTTCGGCGTGGTGAGGGCGAGGAAGGCCCCGGCCTGGCCGCCGACGGGCAGCGTCGAGCCGAGCTCGGGCCCGAGCACGAACGCGTTGTCGATGGTGATGCCGTTCACGGTCGTGGTGACCCCGCTGGTAGCCGGATGGAACTCCAGCGTGGGTGCGTTAAAGCCAGCCTCGCATCCGGCGAGCACCGGGATCAGAATGGCCATGGCGCCGAAAAGCAGGCGGCGGTTCCAGCGCGTCACCTTAACGGCCTCCTCGATTTGCTCCCGTCGGGACGCAAGAATCGTAGCGGTCAGGTTGTCGCGTCCTTACGCGGGGCTCAGGGTGAGGTAGCGCGAGGGGCCCGGGCGGATGGTCCCGGCCGGGTCGCGGCGGGCGACGGGCTCGCCGAGCGGGTGGCCCTGGCCGTATGCGAGGCCAGGGCCGGGGCGGTGGCGGCCGATGAAGCCGGGCCGGCCCGGGATACGGCCGGGCGCGAGCTTGAGGCCGCCGTGGTTGGCGTTTTGTGCGGCGCGGCGGGCGCGGCCGGCGGGCTGAACGTGGCGACCGAGAGCATCGCGCCCGCGACCAGGCACACGGCGAGGATGCTGGCCAGCAGCGGCATGAGCGTCCCGTGCCCCGCGAGCGGCCCGGCCAGCCTGCGCAGCCGGTTACGCCGCCGCGTCGCGCGCAGCTCCCGCTGATAGGCGAGCACGTCGCGGTCGAGCTCGCGCGCGTCATCCGGGATCTGGATGTCGAGCGGAGGCTCGTCCCACCCAGCTCCGCCGCCAGGATTCACCGTCACCTCCGGCGTGAAATCTGACCTAGGAATCCAGTATGTATCCAGTATGAGGCCATCGCCGCCGTCCTCGCGGCGCGCCTGCCTGGAGGTGTCGGGCGCCCCCGGCTCACTCGGGTAGACTAGGAGGGACTACTTAGCCTTCCAGTGGCGGTGCCGACCATGGCACGGCCAGCTGAACGGTTTGGGTACGGGCCGGTAACTACCGTACTGACCTGCATATTTACCACCTAAGGCATTTTATCGACACCGTCCGACGTGGTATGATGGTCTTCAGCGGAAGGGGTACTTGCCACATGTCTTTCAAGGTCGGCGATACCGTCGTCTATCCTCATCACGGGGCTGCTCGCATCGAAGCGGTCGAGACTCGCACTATCAAGGGCGAGGACAAGACCTATCTGGTCCTCAAGGTCGACAAGGGCGACCTGACTGTACGCGTCCCCGCGGACAATGCCGAGCTGGTAGGCGTCAGGGATGTCGTAGGGGCCGAGGGGCTTGAGCGGGTGTTCGAGGTGCTCCGCGCGCCGCACACGGAAGAGCCGACCAACTGGTCTCGGCGGTACAAGGCCAACCTGGAGAAGCTCGCCTCCGGCGACGTGAACAAGGTGGCCGAGGTCGTCAGGGACCTATGGCGCAGGGACAAGGAGCGCGGGCTTTCCGCGGGCGAGAAGCGCATGCTCGCCAAGGCCCGGCAGATCCTGGTCAGCGAGCTCGCGCTCGCCGAGAAGACCAACGAGGACAAGGCCGAGGCCCTGCTCGACGAGGTTCTGGCCACCTGAGCGGCTGCTACCTGAGGTGTCTGTTCCGGTGCCCCGCGTCGGGGTCGGAGTTGATGTTCATCCGCTGACCGCCGGGCGGGAGCTTTACCTGGCCGGCCTGTTCTGGCCGGGTGAGGCGGGTCTCGACGGTCATTCCGACGGGGACGTCGCGGCCCACGCCGCCTGCACCGCGCTGCTGTCAGCGGCCGGGCTCGGTGATCTCGGCGAGAATTTCGGTACCTCCCGCCCCGAGTGGGCGGGAGCGTCCGGGATCGCCCTGCTTCGCGAGACGCTCCGGTTGATCAGCGAGGCAGGGTTCGTCATCGGAAACGTGGCGGTGCAGGTGATCGGGAACCGGCCGCGGATCGCGCCGCGCCGGGCCGAGGCCGAGAAGGTGATGGCCGAGGCCCTGGTCGGCGCTTGCGTCAGCGTGGCCGCCACCACGACCGACGGGCTCGGCCTGACCGGCCGCGGCGAGGGCATCGCCGCGATCGCTACCGCCCTGCTGATACCCGTGAGCTGATTGATGCCCGCGGGGCACTGACCGTATCCCTTAGCCTTACAAGGTGACGCTGCACCTTCACGACACCGCTGCACGCGCGGTGCGCGAGTTCACGCCGATGACGCCGGGCGAGGTATCGGTGTACCTGTGCGGCGCCACCGTGCAGGCGCCGCCGCACATCGGCCACCTGAGGTCGGCGGTGTGCTTCGACGTGCTGGCCCGCTGGCTTGAGGCCAGCGGGTACCGGGTCACGTTCTGCCGGAACGTCACCGACGTGGAGGACAAGATCCTGCGTACCGCGCGAGCCGAGGGCGTCGCGCCCTGGATTGTCGCCGAGCGCAACCAGCGCGCGTTCACCTGGGCCTACGACGCGGTCGGCGGCCGGCCCCCCGATATCGAGCCGCGCGCCGCCGGGCACATCCCGGAGATGATCGTGCTGATCCGGCGCCTGATCGAGCGCGGTCACGCGTATCCGGCCGCCGGCGACGTGTATTTCGACGTCCGTTCTTACCCTGGCTACGGTGCACTGTCCGGCCAGCGCCTGGACCAGATGCGGTCCGCGGACGACGCTGACGACGCCGCCAAGCGCGACCCGCGTGACTTCACCTTGTGGAAGGCCGCCAAGCCCGGCGAGCCTTACTGGGAAACCCCGTGGGGCTCCGGCCGTCCCGGCTGGCACCTGGAATGCTCGGCGATGGCCACCAAGTACCTCGGCCCGTCCTTCGATATCCACTGCGGCGGGGTGGACCTGATCTTCCCCCACCACGAGAACGAGATCGCGCAGTCCCGCGCCGCCGGCGACGGCTTCGCGCGGTACTGGCTGCACAACGGCCTGCTCGGGCTGGCCGGGGAGAAGATGAGCAAGTCCGGCGGCAACTCGCTGCTCGTCACCGACGTGCTGGACCGGGTGCGGCCCGCTGAGCTTCGCTATTACCTGGTCCAGGCCCACTACCGGTCGCTGCTCGAGTTCTCCGAGGACGCGCTGGAGGAGGCGGTCGCCGCCTACCAGCGGATCGAGCGTTTCGTGGCGCGGGCCGGCGAGGTGCTCGGCCGCCTGGGCATCGACGACGACCCGGACGAGCCCGCGGGCCTGCCGGTGTCGTTCCGGCTGGCCATGGACGAGGACCTCGGCGTGCCTTCGGCGCTGGCGGCCGTGCACGCCTGCGTCAGGGACGGCAACCACGCGCTGGCCGTGTCGGACAAGGCAGGCGTCCGCGCTAGCCTGGTCAGGCTCAGGGCCATGCTCGGCGTGCTCGGCCTCGATCCGCTGGCGCCGCACTGGTCGGACGCCGGGGCCGGGTCCAGGTCCGGCGAGCGGCTGCGGGAGGTGGTCGGCGCGCTAGTCAAACTGACCTTGCAGCAGCGGGACGCGGCGCGGGTCCGCCGGGACTACGCCACCTCGGATGCGATAAGGGATGGGCTCACGGAGATCGGCGTCGTCGTCGAGGACACTCCGGAAGGCCCGCGATGGGAGCTGAAGCGTTGAGCGGAACAGGTGGCGCCCGCCCGCGCCGTAACGGAGCCGGCCGTAACGCGGCTGGCCGGGCCGGAGCCGTCCGGGCCGGAACAGGTCGTGCCGGAGCCGGCCGGACCAAGTCGGGCAAGCCGCGCCCGGGGACCGGCGGGCAGGGCCGGCAGGCCCTGGAGGGCAAGGGCCCGACCCCGCCCGCGGCCATGCGGCCCGGGCACCCGGCGCAGCGGCGCGCCGCCAGATCCGCCTCGGGCGACGGGCCGCGTACCCGCCGCCAGGGCGACGGTCCTGGCGGCTCGTCCGCGTCGTTCCCGTCATCCGCGCCCGCCGGGTCCTACGGGTCCGCCCGCTCATCCGGGTCCTACGGGGCGGCCGGGTCCTACGGGTCGGCGGGCTCGCCGGGGGCCTCGGGACGGGCGTCCCGCGGCGCGGGGGAGGCGGCCGAGTTCGTCGCCGGGCGCAACGCGGTCGTCGAGTCGCTCCGGGCCAGCGTCCCTTCTGCGGTCCTGTACGTCGGCTCCCGCGTGCAGCATGACGAGCGGGTGAGCGAGGCCATCAAGCTGGCGGCCGACCGCGGCGTGGTCGTACTTGAGACCGGCACCGCCGAACTGGACCGGCTCACCGGCGGCGCGCTGCACCAGGGCCTGGCGCTCCGGGTGCGCCCCTATGACTACGCGCATCCCGATGACCTGCTGGCCCGCGCGGCCGACGCCGGGCAGTTGCCGCTGATCGTGGCTCTGGACGGCGTCACCGACCCGCGCAATCTGGGTGCCGTGGCGCGTTCGGCGGCGGCGTTCGGCGCGCACGGGCTCGTCGTTCCCGGCCGCCGCGGCGCCGGCGTGACGGCGGGCGCGTGGAAGGCCTCGGCCGGCGCGCTGGCCCGCGTCCCGGTGGCACGCGCGGTCAACCTGGCCCGCGCATTGCAGTCCTATCAGGAGGCCGGGGTCTTCCTGGCGGGCCTGGACGCGGCCGGGGACACCGAGGTCCGGGACCTGGAGCTGGCCACCGCCCCGCTGGCCGTGGTGATCGGCTCGGAGGGCCGCGGCCTGTCCCGGATCGTCACCCAGGCCTGCGACGTGCTTGTCCGGATCCCGATCGCGGCCAGGACCGAATCACTGAACGCGGGGGTGGCCGCGGGCATCGCGCTCTACGAGGTGGCCGCGGTCCGATCCCGGCTTCGTGACGTGCGCGGATAAGAGATCCCTTCATAGCCCGTAGTCACCGGGCCCTGCGGTTGGTTACGATTCGGTGACTTGGGCGGAGCGGGATCCCACCCAGGCGGAACGAGGGGGCTACTCAATGGACGGCGGCGAGGAATGGCGAACGACTTTCCGCCCCGACATCCCGAGTTCGGCGCGCATCTACGACTACCTGCTTGGCGGCAAGGATAACTACCCGGCCGACCGGGAGGCAGCCGAGATCATCGCCGCCCAACTGCCGGACGTGCGGCTGGCGGCTCGGTGGAACCGCGCGTTCCTGCGGCGGGTGGTCAGGTACCTGGTCGGCCCGGCGGGCATCCGGCAGATCATCGACATCGGCGCGGGATTGCCCACCGCCGGCAACACGCACCAGGTGGCCTTCGAGGCCTGCCCGCACGCACGGGTCGTCTACGTCGACCACGACCCGGTGGTGCTGGCGCACGGACGGGACATGCTGCACGGCGTCCCCGGCACGGCCATTATCGAGGCGGACCTGCGCGAGCCGGAGGAGATCCTCGCCGATCCGCAGCTGACGGCCCTCATTGACTTCAGCAAGCCCGTGGCCTTCCTGCTCCTTTCCGTCCTGCACTTCATCGGCGACGAGGCCGATCCAGCCGGGATCATCGCGCGGCTGCACGGCTCGTTCCCCTCGGGCAGCCATGTCGCGATCTCGCACGCCACGGCGGACGCGGTCGCTGAGGTAGCGGACGCCGCCAAGGTGTTCGACCGGGCCACCACGAGGGCCCACGTGCGCAGCGGCACGGAAATCGCCAAGCTCGTCGTCGGCCTGGACATGATCGAGCCCAGCCCGGTGCGGACGCCGCGAGGGCGTGCCGAGCCCGCGGCGGTGCCGGCGAACGCCTGGGAGTCTTACTACCGCGCCGTGGTCGCCCGCAAGCCCTAGCGCGTCAGGCGTCCCGGCGGAGCAGCACGGCCGCGGTCACGGCCAGCAAGATGGCGGCGAGGATGATGAAGACGCCGGTCTCGATCCCCTGGAAGGTCCAGTAGCGGCCGCCGGGCTGGTAGGTGACGAACGCGCGGAAGCGGCCGAGGGCCTGCGCGCAGGACGACGCGACGCGGCTGGCGCCGCCGTTCAGCGGCGCGCAGGAGGCCGGGAGGTAGCCGAGAGGGATGTTGTAGGCCGCGGCCCCGTTCGGCTGCGGGACCGGGCCGTTCGGGCCGACGGCGCCCTGCGCCAGCTGCCAGTAGGACCCGGGCGGCGTATAGCCGGCGGTCACCCGGTAGTACGCGGTGATCGCGCTTAGGTAGTGCGGCCGCAGCCAGAGCGCGATCACCGCGCGCACGGCGATGAACCCGGCCAGCGTGACGACCATGGCCGGCAGGGTCCGGCGCAGCAGCGTGCCGGCGGCGATGCCCAGCGCCATCGCGAACAGCGAGTAGGCCACCGGGACGATGCCCATGATGTCGAACCGGCCGGGGTTGAACGCGTCGAGGTACAGGGCGTTGTCCGGCCCGGACCACCAGGTCACCAGGGCCGAGATGACGCCGCCCCAGACCGCCGCGGCCAGCAGCATCCAGCCGGCCTTGACCGCGAGCCAGCGCTTGCGGGTCACGCTCTGCATCCAGGCGAACGGGGTGCTGCCTGTCTCGAGCTCGGCGGCCACCAGCGGGGCGCCCCAGAACAGCCCGACCACGAGCGGCGCGCCCAGCGTCATGATGACACCGAAGCCGACCGCGTGATTGCCGAGGAACAGCCCGCCCTGGTCGCTGCAGCTGTGGGCCGCGGTGCAGGCGACGATCGCGGCATGGTACTGAGACGCCATCTGCAGGCCGGTGACCAGCAGCAGGACGGCGAGCGCGGCCAGCAGGGCGGCGCCGGCGCAGAACTGGGCGCGGTACTGACGCCAGACGAGCCAGGTCATTGGTCTTCTCCAACCGTGGTCAGGTGCGGGCGGGCCGCCGGACAGGTGCCCTGCTGGCCCGTGCCCTGCTGGCTCGTGGTCTGCTGGCTCGTGGTCTGCTGGCTCGTGGTCTGCTGGCTCATGTAGGCGAGCACCATCTCCTCGAGCCCGACGTCGGCGCTCTCCCAGTCCGGATCGAGCACCGGGGTGTTCCCGCGGACGAGCAGGGTGCTCTGGCGGGCGGTGTGCTCGGCCTGCACGATGGTGCGGGTCTGCTCGATCGCCGTGGTGGCCTTGCGCGGCCCGACCAGCACGTGGTGCTCGGCCAGCAGCGTGTCGATGTCGCCGCACAGCTGGACCCGTGCCGCCGCCAGCAGGACCAGGTGGTCGGCGATCCGTTCCATGTCGGCGACGAGGTGCGAGGACATCAGCACGGTCAGGCCGCCTTCGGCGACGGCGCTGGCCAAGATGGCGAGGAAGTTCCGCCGGGCGAGCGGGTCAAGCGCGGCGACCGGTTCGTCGAGGAGCAGCAGCCGGGGCCGCTTGGCCAGGGTCAGCGCCAGCGCGACCTGGGCCCGCTGGCCGCCGGACAGCTTGCCGACGGCCCGGTCCAGCGGGATGTCCAGCGTCCTCAGCCGGTCCCGCACCGACGGCCCGTCCCAGCACGGGTTCAGGTGCGCGCCGATGCCGATGTGATCCTCGGCGGTGAGCCGCCGGTACAACGGGATCTCCTGGGCCAGGAAGCCGATCTCGGCCAGGAAGGCCGGGTCCTGGCGGGGCGTGTCGCCCAGCACCGCCGCCTCGCCCGCGGTCGGCACGGCCAGCCCGGCCAACAGCCGCAGCAGCGTGGTCTTGCCAGCGCCGTTCGGGCCGATCAGCGCGGAGATGCATCCTTCCTGAACGGTGATACTGCAGTCGCACAGGGCGCTGACCTGGCGGTATCGTTTTGTAAGCCCGCGGGTCTCGATGGCCGTGGTCATGCGATCTCCTCCTCTTCGGCGGCTGCGTGCAAGGTCACGCGCAGGAGCGACTCGATCGACTCGTCGTCAAGCCCGGCCTCGCGGGCCTGCCGCACCCACCGGGCCAGGCCGCGGCCCAGCCGCGAGATGGTGCCGGGCGGCGGCCCGGGCGGGCGCTTAAGCACGAACGTGCCGTGGCCGGCCCGGGCTTCGATCAGGCCCTCGCGCTCCAGATCGCGGTACGCCTTGAGCACGGTGTTCGGGTTGACCGCCGTCGCCGCGACGACCTCCCGCACCGCGGGCAGCTTGTCGCCCACGTCCAGCAAGCCCATCCGCAGTGCCTGCCGGACCTGCTGGACGATCTGCAGGTAAGGCGGGACCACCGAGCGGCTGTCAACCCGGAAGCTGATCACGTGGCTAGCTCCTCAATGTCTTACGTTACTAAGACACTAGATCGTTGGGCTCGCGCTGTCAACGGCGACGGCGCTGCGCCGGATCGGCTACCATGCTCAGAGTCTCCCGCCGGTGTAGCTCAGTTGGCAGAGCAGCCGTCTTGTAAACGGCAGGTCAGCGGTTCGATCCCGCTCACCGGCTCCCAGGTCAGACAGGGTAAATGCCCTCTTTGTGTTTCGGTTCGTGGAACGAATGTTATTGGCTGGTCTGCCTGCCAGCGCTCCGACTGCCGTAACGGACGGTGGCGGCGGTGTCGATGAGGCATCTAGCTAAGAACCATCGGGCGGCGCGGACGTCGGCGTTGGCGGGATAGAAGCCTCTAGTCGAGGACGAGTTCGTCAAGTTGTATGAGGCTTCCCGGCTCGGCGGTGTTGAGGGCGGGAACGGCCGCGATGAAGTCGTGAACGTGCCGGGTCTGGAGATGCTCGTCAAACGCGGCGGCACTGGCGTAGACCCCGTAGAGATAGAAGCGGCCTTGCGTGTCACGGGCCTGGTAGGCCGTAAAGGTGAGGCAGCCTAGCTCGCGGCGGACTTGGCGAGCCAGGTCGGCGATTGTTTACGGAGCTGGCCGGCCATGCCTGGCCTGGCGTCGAGGATCGCGATCATCGGCCGCGGGCAGGGGTCGTCCCAGTCGACCTGGAGACTCGGAAACTGGGGCGGTAAACACGACGGGGGCCGCCGGGCGGCGGGACCGGAGGTTTCGCCGGCCGGGGGTCACGGTGCGACGGTCAGCGGTTCCCCGGGACTGATGACCTCGACCGGAACGTCTGGGACCAGGCGCTGGACGGCCTCGGCGAAGTGGGCCGGATCCTTGTCGCTCTTGAGGAAGAGCATGTCTCCCAAAGTGCCGCCAGTGAAGGCGTGGTGCTGCGGCACCGCTAGCTTGGGCCGCTGGGCGGCGGTGAGCTCGGCGGCCTCTTCGTCGTTCATGACGACCTGCTTGTTGCCCGCCATCCGGATATGCAGGCCGTTGACGGGGAGCAGGGCCACGTCCAGCGGGCCGTAGCGGTCGGTCAGGGTGCGCAGCTCCGGGACGAGCAGCGTGTCCCGGCAAAGTACACGGCACCGCCCTCATCTGACCGGGATGGCCTCCTTGGAGGCTCTTCAGGATGGCGTCCGGGCCCTGGTGTTCAGGTGCCCGGCCGCCTGGTGGCGCTGACGTTCTCCGGGTCCGGCCGCTCTAGGCCTTGGACAGCCGCGACCGGATCTGCTCCGCCGGGTGCTCGGGGGGCAGGACGGCAAGGAGGCCAACCTCGACGCCGCCGCCTTGCGTGATGGTGGGGCAGTGCTCCGCCATGGACATCGCTGCCTGAAGATCGTCAGCGGTGACGATCGCGTAGCCGCCGTGCTGGGTGGACGGCCCGGCCTCGCCGAGCACGGCGGCGGGCTCGAAGACCGGCCAGCCCGGGTCCACGACGCTGGGAGCGATGACCTCGTTGATGAACGCACCCCACGCCGCCAGGCCGTCGGGGTCAGCGATGGCGTCGTAGTCCTTCGCGGAGCGGTAGCTGAAGATGAACTGAGGCATGGCCGGGTCCTTTCTGTTCGTGCCGGCGTAGCGCCGGCGTTAATGCCCGTCACCCATGCAGACACCGGTGGGTGACCGGAGGGGGCGGCCGGCCCGCGGAAGTTTGCGGCACAATGGCGGCGTGACTGCCGATCTCCTGGCCCGGGCGCAGGGCGGGGATGCTGGCGCGTTCGGTGAGCTCGTCGGGCCGCACCGGCGTGAGCTTGAAGTGCATTGCTACCGGATCCTCGGCTCCGTCAGCGACGCCGAGGACGTCCTCCAGGAAGCCTTGCTGGCGGCCTGGCAGGGCCTGGGCAACTTCGAGGGCCGGGCTTCGGTCCGTACCTGGCTGTACCGGATCGCCACGACCCGCTGCCTGAACGCGCTGCGCTCGGCACGGCGGCGCCCGCAGGCCGACTGGCCGCCGCCCGGCGTCGACGTGCCCGAGCCGACCAGGCTGGGCGAGACGCCGTGGCTGGAGCCCTACCCCGACGTCCTCCTGGAGGGGCTCGCGGACGCCGAGGATGGCCCGGAGGCCCGGTATGAGGCCAGCGAGGCGATCTCGCTGGCCTTCATCATCGCCTTGCAGATGCTGCCGCCGCGGCAGCGCGCGGTCCTGATCTTGCGCGAGGTCCTTGACTTCCCGGCCCGCGAGGTGGCGCACATGCTCGGCACGACGGAGGAGGCGGTCAAGAGCGCGCTCAAGCGGGCCCGCGCGACCCTGCAGCGCCAGCTCGAGCCGTCAGACGGCCGGGAACCGCCGCCGCCGAGCGGCTCGGCAGCCGAGCAGGATGTCGTGGCGCGGCTCACCCGGGCCTACCAGAACGGCGACGTGGACGGCCTGGTCGCTCTTCTGACCGAGGACGTGCTGATGACCATGCCACCGATACCGCTGGAGTACCTAGGCCGTGAGCTTGTCGCCCGGTTCCTGCGCGCGGCCATCTTCCGGCCCGGCGTCGCCTGCCGGCCGGTTCCGACTCGGGCCAATGGCCAGCCCGCGCTTGTCATATATCACCCGGACCAGCAGTCCGGCACCGCCCGCGCCAGCGGCGTGCTCGTCTTTACCCTCTCCGGCAGCCACGTCAGCGCGATAACCCGCTTCGATGACACCGTGCTGCCCAGTTTCGGGGTCCCCGCGACCCCGCCGGGCTAGCCGCGGCCCGATCACCGCCGACAGTGCCGAAGCGCCGCCGGGACGAGACCCCTATAGTTCCCCACAAGCCCCGCCATCCCGAAAGTGCGAAAGTCGAGGACCCACGAGGCGGCCGAAACGGTGCCAGCATCCCAATTTTTGCCGCCCTGCCCTCCAGTCGGTCCCTCGAGCGCTACGCCCGTTCAGGCTCCGAACCGCAACCGCAACGTCGCCTCTCAGCCCCGACCGTGCGCCCCGGACTCGCCGTCTGACCCTCAGCCACCCCCATCCAAGACTGTCGCTTTCCAGGTGCGCGCGGTGCCGGGGTTGCAGGACGGCAAGAGCAGTTATACGCGCATGCGCAAAGTTATACGCGCTCGATGTCATCCATGTCATAATGTCGCATAACTTCGCGCATAAGGGAGTCAATGCATGGGGACGCCGTTGGATCAGACAGCAGACATGCCTGCGCGCGTCGCGCAGTGGATCGCTGGCGGGGAGACCTATGAGGTCGAGTTCAAGGGCGAGCAGCGCGAACGGCTGAACGACCGCGATCTCGTAGAGGCAGTGATATGTCTGGCCAATGGGACCGGCGGTGTGCTCCTCGTCGGCGTCGAGGATGACGGCGCGGTCAGCGGCGCCCGGCCCCGGCACGAGGCGGGGCGGACTGATCCGCTGCGGGTCCAGGCGCTGATCGCGAACATGACTCAGCCTGCGCTTTCCGCGGTCGCCGGGATTGTTCAGATCGAAGGTGCGGAAGTCCTGGTCGTGGAGGTGCCGGATAGCCCGCGCGTGGTAGGGACAACGAGAGGCACATACGTCCGGCGGGCCATCGCTGGCGACGGCCGTCCTACCTGTGTGCCATACCACGCCCATGAGATGCTCGCTCATGAGGTGGACCGTGGTGCCGTGGACTGGGCGGGGCTGCGTATCGGAGGCGCCACCTGGGCGGATCTTGACCCCCTGGAATTCGAGCGCCTCCGGCGGCTGACCGCCACCGCGGGGGATCGGGCCGATCGTTTGCTTGCCTCACTGTCCGATCGCGAGATCGCCAATGCGCTCGGGCTCATTCGGACCGAGACCGAGGTCACGGCGGGAACGCTCCTGCTTTTCGGGCGCTCTGAGGCGCTGCGGCGCTTCCTGCCCACTCACGAGGCGGCCTTCCAGGTCCTTCGAGGGCTTGAGGTCGAAGTCAACGACTTTCTGCCTTACCCCCTGCTGCGGCTCGCTGAGGAGATGTTCACCCGTTTCCAGGCCCGGAACGCGGAGGAAGAGCTGCAGTTCGGGATGTTTCGCGTGGCGATATCAACCTACTCCGAGACCGCATTCCGTGAGGCGCTCGCCAACGCGCTCATCCACCGGGACTACACACAGCGCGGTGCTGTCCACGTGCAGTGGAGCGAAGATCAGCTGGAGATTTCTAGCCCCGGGGGCTTTCCAAGCGGCATACGGCTGGACAACCTGCTCGTCGCGCCGCCGCATCCACGCAGCCCCTTGCTTGCGGACGCCTTCAAGCGCACCGGCCTCGTCGAACGAACCGGGCGTGGGATCAACCGGATGTTCGCGGAGCAGCTTCGGGTCGGGCGGCCGGCACCTGACTACGGGAGAAGCTCCGACGCCCACGTTGTCGCTGTCCTGCCAGGTGGGCCGGCCAACCTGTCCATGACAAGGTGGGTCCTTGAGCAGGAGAATCAGCAAGGGATGCCGTTGCGCCTCGCGGAACTGCAAGTACTCACGGAACTAGTCCGGGAGCGCCGGGCCACCACGACAGAGCTGGCACGGGTTATGCAACGAACCGATGCGGAGGCCCGCAACATTCTCGCCCGCATGGTTGAACGAGGCTGGATAGAGGCGCGAGGCGACGGGAAAGGACGGAGCTGGCACCTGTCCGCAGCGGTTTACCGAGTGCTTGACGCCCCTGCCGGCTACATCCGGGTGCACGGCTTCGAGCCGCTGCAGCAGGAGCAGATGGTCCTGCAGTACATCGATGCTCATGGCCAGATCACCCGGACTGAAGCCGCTGAGCTGTGCTCGCTGACCCCGGACCAGGCAAGCCGCCTGCTGCGGCGCCTCGTGAAGGAGGGAAAGCTCGAGCTGCGCGGAGAACGCCGGGGATCGGAATATGTAAGGCCTGCCGGATGAAGCCATCGGGAGGTCGCCCACAGCCTGGCTTAATTGGCGTCGATCGCCCACCCATCTGGTGCCTGCTTCGGCGCGTAAGCGGGCGAGTCTGCCTCCTTGCACGGCTGAGCCAGCTCGTACCGGGTCGGCTTCAGCTCGTGGCCAAACTTACGACGGTCCCGGTCACTACGTTCGGTAACGGTCACGGACCACAACCTGCCATTCGCGTGGAACGTTTCGTGGAACGGCGTGTTGGATAACCCCAGCGCCACAAGTGCCGCCAGTGCAATGACCTGTGCTATCGGTGCAGCTAGCGCGAACGGTGCACGGGGCCGTACTTCTTGTAAACGGCAGGTCAGCGGTTCGAATCCGCTCACCGGCTCCCATCCTTCCAGCCGATACCAGCCCTCTCACCTGCGCAAACCGCAGGATGAGAGGGAACCCGATGGTGCAGGCAGCGCCCCGCCAGCGCGCACAGCAACTGCACCAGGCCGGCCCGCAAGCGCCGCCGCGGCCGGACAAAACGCCCGAGCCGGCGGCCGGAGAGCGATCGCATCACCGATCCCGTGCCCGGTTCCCGGCCGGATTCCCGGCCGCTGCCGGCACGGTCCCGTGGCCTTTCGGGGCGGCCGGGGATGACGAACCCGCTATGGACATGCTGTGCACGCTCCCGCCTGTCGCGACCTTGCCTTCACGACATTAAAGACGCCCGCGCTGGCCAGCGTCACCGGCCCTGTGGGTGAGACCCGCGCCGGCCGCCGTAGAGTTCCGCTCGCAGACCCCCGCACGCGAAAGAGGGACCATGCCAACTCTGCAAACATCCGTCCGGCCCGCCGGTTGACTATCGAAACTACGGTGAACCTGTGATCGTCCTCGAAACCTCACGGCCGGCCCGCGGCTTGTGGTCCACCTGGAAAGCGGCGACGATGTGACACCTGGCCGATTATGGGGCTCGCAACACCGCTGGGCTCGCTGAGCCCCTCAGGCCATCTCAGCGCTGCATGAAAGCAGGGCCAGCCAGCCATGATCGCTGAGATGCAGTGACACGCAGATCAACCAGATCGGCACGGCACTGACAGCGTGCCGCCGGATGCTGCTGGCGGGCTTGAGATATCGGCGGCTACGCGCGCGTGTCACCACGGCAGGCTGGCCACATTCCGTGAGCACACGAGCCCTTCGCCCTTGGCCGCAGGCACACGCCAAGATCGTCCCGAGCTGGCCTGCCTGCGGACGGTACGGGGATCTGCGAGGCCGGCTGACGCGGAAGGGAGGCCGAGCGCTTCGGGATGTGCCCGGCGGTAGTGCCCGGTCAGGACCTCACCGGCCTTGCCGGGCCGGTGCGCGACGGTGCGGCGGCAGATCTGGCAGCGCGTGACCGGAAGATGCGAAACAGTCACAGGAAAGCGGCGGGAACTTGACTTGTTCATCGCCTCTCATGCGGCCCGCGTAGTCGCCGTGCTGGCCGCCCACTTGGCGCAGAGCCGGTTCACCACGGGGCGGACTGCGGCAAAGAGGTGCTTGGCCTCTTGGGCGGAGCCGCCGACCGCGGTCATGCCGAACCTGCCGTCGATGGCGATGCCGGACAGCATGTGGAGCACCACACCGGTCCCGGTTTGACGGTCGAACTCCAGGCCGGCGGAGCGTACGCCGTCGATGACCTGACCCGGGGGCAGCCCGGTCCACCGCGGGTCCCCAACGTGGTCCGTGGCGCAGTAGTACCTTGCCGATCCATCGGGAAGTCTCCATCGCCCGTACGCGTCGTAGCTGCCCGGCAGCAGACTGGACAGTACGACGATGGGCGGGGTGGTGCCGCCCCTTCGCAGATTCACCTCGAGGGCGTAGAGCCGCCACTGCTGACCGTGGTCCCGGGCTGCCACAAAGTCGATGCTCAGCACCCCTATCACCTGGCGCTCGGCAAGAAGTCGCCCGACACGCTGGCCGTACGTGGCCAGCCGCATGGCGTAGTCCCGTCTGGCCGGGAAATGGCAGCCCTGGTAGACCTGTCCGTTGTCCCCGCCCAGGATCTGCTCGTGAGTTGCGAGAACCACTACCCGGCCCTCGGGAGTGATCTCGATCTGGACGCTGGGGCTTGACCAGTAGTCGCCCGCGACATACGCCTCGACGACGCCGCCGAGCGCGAGCTCGGCCAGGTACCAGTCCGGCATCGAGGCCACGCGCTCGGAAGCTGTCCGCGCCGAGGCGGGTGACCCGGCTGGGTCTCGAAGCGCGATCACCTGGTTGCCGTCGCCCGAGACGCTGTTATCCAGCTTGACGACGGCGGCCGCCAAGCCGGGGTGGGCCTTGCGCAGGCTAGCGATCGCGCGCCGCAGGTCCTCTGCCGTCCGGACGCCTTCGCTTCCGGACGGTGTTGGTATTCCCGCGGCGGCGAAGAGCCTGCGCCCCGAGCTCTTGAAACCAAGCGGCCATAGTTCGGGGGCAGTGCCGTTCACCGGCGCCTGCAACCGAACCGCCACGGCGACCTCGTCGCCGGTGACGTTCCATGGCTCGATGAACGCCGGGCGGCCACCGATGCAGTCGCGGATGTGGTCCAGCAGGTCGGGCCGGTCCAGCAACTTTGCGGCGATAGGACGACCGGAATCGTCGGGGACCACCACGGTGCAGATCCTGGGGCGGACCCGCGCCGACGTCTCCGGCGGTAGCAGCGAAAGGTAGTAATCGATAACCCCAGCGTCCGGCGCCTGGCAGAAGACGAACACTAGCGTGCAGGCCTCCACACGCGCCAGCTGCAGGATTTCCACCAGGAAACGGTGTTCAAGCGCGGGCAAGCGGTGCGCGTAATGCCTGAGCGCCGAAGCGCCGAGGTTGTACGACGGCAGGACGACACGCACGTGCTCCGTGCCACCCGGCGGTCGGCTCAACCGCCACGCCGACACCAGACGTCTCTGCAACAGCGTGAAATCCCCCATGAGGAACTCCCCAACACGAATCTCGTATGAAAGCGTAAGCGGCCCGGAGACGGCCACAACAGGGCCGTTCGGCCTGTCTTCCTCGCCATTGTGACCGGACCAAAATTCCGATCATCGGCGTGGCAGTAGATCCTGGCCGCCAGACCCGTCTGCCGCACAGCTCAGTGAGATCATCTGCCTGGCTTAACGCCTCGTAGGCGTGCAGAACATCCAGATCCGGAACGGTGACCGTCTTGATCTGAGCAGAGCCTGAGGTCGACCAGAACGGCGGATACAGTCCGGCAGGCGGCGGCTACTGCTGATTACAGAACGTGACGTAGAAAGCGGATGAGCTCCGCTGCACTACCTGCACTACCTGCACTACCTGCACTACCTGCACTACCGGCCGGAAGTCCTACGAGCGGGGACGCTGGTCCATAAAGCGGCGCGCGAGCGGGGGTGTGCGCTACTCAGGCGCGTGGCACACGGCCTCGACGTTGTTACCATCGGGGTCACGCACGAACACGCCGTAATAGCTGGCATGGTACTCAGGCCACAGGCGGGGTTCATGCAGGACCTCGGCTCCGGTGCCGGCCGCCGCCTCGAAGAACGCCCGCACCGCGGCCCGGCCGGATGCCGCGAATGCAATATGGGACTCGCGGAATCCCTCGCCGGCGGTCTGCGGGCCGATCCAGAATTCCGGCTTGCCCGCGGCGCCGAAGCCGATGACCTCGCCGAGGTCCATCACGCGGGTTCCGCCGAGCGCGCCGAGCACGGCGTCGTAGAACGCGGCGCTGGCATGCACATCAGCGCACTGAATGGACAGATGATCAAGCATGCAGCCATCTTTACCACAGACCCCTGCCACCGGGTCCTGGCAGCCAGCCAGGACGCCGGCTCGCCTGGCATGGCGGATCGGCCATCCGGGCACGGTTGGCTGGATCGGCGGGCTGCGCATTTTGTGTTTGCGAAGAGCCGTAAGCGTGCAGAATCACCGTTTCTGGCTGCCTTGGATCCTGGCGGGTCAGAGGCTGGCTCATCTGCCCAGCGATGGAAGGACACCGTGCTGGTCACCAGGTCGAAACTGCCATCGGCGAACGGCAGTTGCCCCGGCATCCGCCCGGGCCAGGCCTGCGGGTACGCCGATCTAGCGGGCCGCGCTGATCATCCCGGCTGCCGGGTCGACGCCCGCCAGCGCCGCGCCAGGGAACTGACCTGCTGCCAGCTTCAGCAGCGCGCCCGTCCCGCAACCGATATCCAGCACACGCTGGCGCACCGGTTACGTGATGGCGATCGCGATCACGCGGCCGGGAAATCGAAGCCATCACCGCGCCGAATACATGCCACGGGGATACGCCATCTGCCAGTCTGGGGAACTGTGCGGAAGCCGCGCGGCCCGGACGGGAATGATCCGGGGCGACCGTCCCTGTCGCCAGCGTGGCCCTGTACATCAGCACGGCTAGGTCATCGGGCCGCTGCGCGCCCAACCGATTAAGCTCCGCCTGGATGTACTCATAGGGCATGCCCCTGAACAGGACAGTATCCGCGGGCAGGCGACGCAGGCGCGAGTAGGCACCCACCGTACCCACGTTGCTCATGGTTGCCAGGCGGTTGGCTTGCACGACGCGAGCCGGCTTGCGCCTCACACGCTCCTCGAGCCTGACATCCCACTCGCCGCCAGCGAGGTCGGCGACCTCCATACGCCACCGGCACATTCGGCCAAACTCGATAGGATTTCCGCCCGCCAGCCACGTCGGCAGGCGCAATCGCGCAGACCGTCGCGCCAGCTCAGCATCACTGGGCGCTCCCACCGTGGTCGCCACCAGGCTCCTCCCATGCCCCGCCTACGATGGCTATCTTGAGCCATTCGGATCTCGCCGGGAGACTACCGCTAGCGTCTATGCGACCAAACTGTGTTTTGAGATCGCGCATGGTGACGACAAGCCTGCCTATGTGCCATCCCCTGCCGCAGCCCGCGTGGGTGTGTAGTCCGCCAGATCAACCTGATCTGTGAGCCAACATGACCGACCGGCACACCTCGCATCAGGGCGATAACGGCGGCTACTCGCGCTTGGCATAACTCGCACGATAACGGAGAGTGAATAAGCTGCATCGCTGGTCATGCCGTCGTCATCGGTAATGGCATGGGGGGCTTCTGGCGGTCGGCTGTGCGATCATGGAGCCCGCCCGCATGCGCAGCCCCGGGGTACCGGGTACTGAACGGGGAGGTCACTATGCGAGAGGCGTTCGCGGATCTGTCCACGCCACTTGTGGCCGATGCCTGCTTGCGCTGTGGTGTTCCGCTGCGGGCCGCCCATCCGGGAATCCGGGCGGTCGTGGCCGGCCAGCGGATCGTTGGCCGGGTCCTCCCAGCGCGGCACTACGGCAGCGTGGACGTGTTCCTCGAGGCACTCGGTCAGGCCGACTCCGGCGACGTGCTGGTCGTCGACAACGGCGGCCGCTCGGACGA
This sequence comes from uncultured Actinomycetes bacterium, assembly GCA_963739615.1. GTDB lineage: Bacteria > Actinomycetota > Actinomycetes > Streptosporangiales > Streptosporangiaceae > Palsa-504. The sequence goes on along the minus strand of CAVUBD010000021.1, from coordinate 12,266 downwards.
GGCATGCGTCGGCGACCTGGCGGTACTGGAGGCCGAGGCCGCCGGGGTGGCAGGCCTGGTGGTGTGGGGCCTGCACCGCGACACGCCGGAACTCGTCGCGATCGGCCTTCCGGTCTTCAGCTACGGCAGCTACCCGGCCGGGCCGGTGCGACTGGATGAGCGGGAGCCCGAGGCCCTGGTCACCGCTCAGTTCGGGCCGCACCTGGTCAGCGCCAGGGACATCGCCTTCGCCGACGACGACGGCGTTGTGTTCGTCGCGGCAGAGCAGGCCGAGCAGGTACTGGTCACCGCGCACCAGATCCGGCAGACCGAGCGGGACCAGGCCCGCCGGATCCGGGCGGGTCAGACACTGCGCCAGCAAACCGCTTTCGACGACTACCTGACCCGCCGCGCCGCTGACCCGTCATACACCTTCCGGCGGCATCTGCGCCGCACCGGCGGAGCCATCGAAGAGTAGGGCCTTCCAGACAGCAGATTGTTCGTTCGGTTCGCGGCACTCGGCGGTGAGCATCCGACTGCCTAGCCGCGCCGAACGGCGGGTACTTGCACGTGCGAGTCTCGCGCCCGTCACAGTAAGTGAGCTTGATAGGTCAGCGTGACGTCCGGCGAGGTCTGCCCTTGCTCTGTGCTGCTGACGTACCTGGACGAGTCGTGCACTACCGTGCGCTATTTCATCGTGGGCCTGCTTGTCCCCGACGGGGAGGCAAGAAGCCTGACCTCGGCCCTCGACAACGTAGTTGAGGAGGCAAGTTACGAGCATGGCCGGATCCCTGTCACGGCGGAATTGCACGGCTATGAGATCGTGTCGGCCACAGGGGCCTGGAAGCGACTGGCGCCCGACGTCCCTGCGCGGATCGCGATCTACGACGCCGCGCTCCAGGTCATCGCTGACCACGATGTCAAGATCATCATCCGCAGCGTCGATATCATCGGGCTGGACAAGCGTCACCCTGACGGGCATGATCACCCGCATTCGATCGTTCTCACGCACTTGATTGAGCGAGTTGACGAGTACGCTGCGAGTGTGGATCAAAATGCCCTGCTAATAGCCGACGAAGTTGACGGGCAGGCTAGCTACCGCCGAGACCTCTGGGAGTATCAGCGTTCAGCCACCTGGGGATATCGGAGTCGGCAGATTACGCGGGTAATCGACACTCTGCACTTTGCCCCGAGCAGCTCCAGCCGCCTTGTTCAGGCCGCTGATCTGGTAGCCTTCCTGGCCCGACGTATCGCCACGCACACCGAGACGGATCAGAGGGCCAAGCAGGCGTACGCCGTCATGTGGAGCCGGATCGTGCCCAAGGTCTGGCACGATGGTTGCTGGTGGCCGCAGCCAAAGGGATAACGTTCTAACTAGCCTGAGATTGCTGTCGACTTTCCGAGAACCTATTCCCGTCAGCTCTGCCCTTCGGTTGAGCATATTGACCATTCGGACCGACGAAAAGCGAGCTTTGAGCAGCCTTCCGAATAACGTATAACGGCGGGAGTGTGCGCGCGCTTTGGACCTTGCCGGCAGTCACACTGTGTGACAGACGTGATGGTCAGCCGACACTACGGGCCAGGGCCGCCTGGAGGCTCGGACGCGGAAATCACTTAGGTATCGGTGCGATGGGCGTGGTTCTATGGCAGGCATGCCGCACGACCTGGTCCGCCCGCCCAAGGCCCGCCGGGGAGACCGGGTTGCCGTGCTGTCGCCGTCGTTCGCCGCGGCCGGGGCGTTCCCGGCGGTGCATGAGCAGGCGATGCGCCGGCTTGCCGAGGTCACCGGCCTGGTCCCGGTCGAGTTCCCGGCCACGCGCAAGGTCGGCGCCACGCCGGCCGAGCGTGCCGCAGACGTCAATGCCGCTTTCGCTGATCCGGGGATCCGCGCGATCTTGGCGGTGATCGGCGGGGACGACCAGATCACGGTCATCCCGCACCTAGACGCCGCCCTCGCCCGGTGCGACCCCAAGCCATTCCTGGGCTACAGCGACAACACCAACATGCATCACTGGCTGTGGGCGAACGGCATCGCCAGTTTCTACGGCGGGTCGTCCCAGGTGCACCTCGGGCCGGGTCCCGGGGTGGACGAGGTACATGCCCGGTCACTGCGCGCGGCGCTGGTCACCGGGGAGAGGATCGAGATCACCGAGCCGGGCGAGTCCGAGGACTTCGGGGTGGATTGGGCCGACCCGCGCGCCCTGGACTTTTTCGGTGAGCGTGAGCCGGCAGGGCCGTGGAGCTGGCACGGCCCGGCCCGCACGGTCACCGGCCGGGCCTGGGGCGGCTGCGTGGAGGTGATCGAGGAGACCTTCATCGCCGGCCGGTTCTCGTTCGCCCCCGACGTGCTGGATGGCGGGGTTCTGCTTCTCGAAACGTCGGAAGAACTCCTTCCCGCCCGGCATGTCGGGTGGATCGTCCGCGCGCTGGGCGAACGCGGCATCCTCGCCGCGGTAGACGCGGTCCTGGTGGCCCGCCCGCCGGTATCGGACTTCACCCGCCGTCCCCCAGCAGGAGAACGTGCCCGGCTGCGCGCTGAGCAGCGTGACGTCGTGACCGGGATCATCAGCCGGTACAACCCGGATGCTGTCGTGTGCGCCGGTGTCCCGTTCGGCCACACCCGCCCGCAGTGGATCCTCCCGCACGGCGGGACCATCACCGTCGACGGCACCGCACACCGAGTCACCGCCGACTACTCATAACCAGGCGGAACCGCGGAGACCCGGATCCACGCAGCGACGTGAACACCCGCGATTGCACGATGGACGGCGGTACATGCCCGCCACGCATAACCGCCACGTAGGTGCCAGCCACAGCACTCAGAGCCGACTTTGAAATCAGGCCAGATCGGATATCGGACCTGCTGAGTCCCCACTGTAAAATACAGAGGGTGATCGAACTAACACAACGCCGACTGCTTGTCAGGCAACGGCCTGCTATATCCCAGGTACCGGACGCCTCGAAGATTCGAGCCGTCGCGCCGGGTGCAGCGGTGTTACGTGCTGGTCGGCTCGGCGGATGAGTCGCTTTCCTCGTCGCTGAGGCTGTACGAGGCCTTGATCGTCTCCCGCATCGTTAGTGGATCTTGTGCCGCATCAGCCCATTTAGCCAGGTCGGTCAAGATCTCCGCGATTTCAGCGAACGTTAGCTCTGCGTCCACGGCCCGCAGTCCGTCGTTGGTGAGCCAGACCGCCAGAGTGCCGTCTGGCGGTAGCTGCCCAGACTTGATGGCCGACTCAATGTGCTTGGTGCGGTTGTAAAGCAAGTTCAGGCGCTGGACGACGGAGCCATCGTCCTTGGTAAAAAGGGTCTTCTCGCCCTTGACGAGCACGGCTGTACGGCCAGCAGCGGGGCGCGGACCTGCTGGCCGGGCAGCTGGCGCCGGGAGGACGGGTCGATGCGGGCCAGGGCCGCCAGTGGTGGCTGCCGAACATCTCCTCGCTGTCGCGGGGCCGGGGGAAGCTGGGCGCTGATCCGGTACGGATGCTGTTCGAGCGGGTAGCCGGGCCGACCGGGGCGGACGGCGCGCCGGGGGTGTTCTGCTGCGGGCTGCGCGTGGTCTCGATGGACGGGTCGGTGACGGACGTGCCGGACAGTGAGAAGAACGCGGCGTTCTTCGGCCGGCCGTCGAACCAGTCGCGGGACGGGGCGTTCCCGCAGGCCCGGTGGGTGGCGGCGGCCGAGTCCGGGACCGGCAGCCTGCTGGGCGCGGCGATCGGCCGCTATACCGACGCCGAGCAGCCGCTGGCCGCGGACCTGCTGGGCTGCTTCGGGCCGGGCATGGTGGTGCTGGCGGACCGCAAGTTCCTGTCCTGGTCCGCCGCCCGCGCCTTCCTCGCGACCGGCGCGCACATCCTGTGGCGCGCCTCGGCCAGTTTCACGCTCAAGCCGGTGACGGCACTGGCCGGCGGCACGTACCTGGCGGAGCTGAAGCCGCCCCGCAAGAGCGACGGCCCGCCGGTCACGGTGCGGGTCATCGAGTACACCGTGCACACCACGGCAGGAGACGGGGCCGAGGAGTCATCCGAGGTGTTCTGCCTGGTCACCAGCCTGCTCGACGTCGAGAAGTACCCGGCGCCGGACCTGGCCTGCGCCTACCCGCTGCGCTGGGGATGCGAGACCGTCACCGGCCACCACAAGACCGACATGGGAGAAGGCCAGCCCGTCCTGCGCTCCGGCGATCCCGAGGGCGTCATGCAGGAAATGTGGGCGCTGTTCGCCGTCTACCAGGCCATCTGCCGGATCGTCGGCATAGCCGTGAACGCCGCTGGCATACCCCCGGACAAGATCAGCTTCCCGCACGCCCTGGCCGCCGCGACGGACACCGTCGCGGCTTTTTCCCCCTGAGCAAGCAGACCTCGCCCTCGCCACGTTCTTGCTGAAGATCCTCATGCCCGGCTTCTTCACCCGCGACCGCCCGGACCGGGCCAGCCCGCGGAAAAACCAAGAAAGCCGGCGACTTCCCCGCCCGCAAGCCCGGCGAGCCCAGCGTCACCCGCGTCACCCGCAGAATCGAGTTCCACCTGCTCAGCCCATGGCAGGTCACCTAAAAGCAACGCCATTGGCCGCAGGGCCACGGCCAAGTCGTCCGGTCAGTCACGACTCAGCATGTCGATTCCAGCCGGCCGCCAGAGCCAAAGGCCGCCGAGCACCGGGATGTTCTTGCCAGAACGACCTGATCTGCGCGCCACAGCTCATGGCACCGAGAATCCAATGATCACGCATAACGAGGCGGATCTCGCGCGACGACTGCGATCGGCGACCGTCACTCTGCGCGACTGGTGTTCCAGATTGTGAGCAATCGAACGCTTAATACACGCGCTGCTGCGAGCGTGCGGCGGACGTCGCGGCGCCGGGCGACCGTATAACCGCCTCGGGTCAGCCGAAGACGCGGAACGCGCAGTAGATGGCAGAAACCAGGAAGACGGCCGTGACTATGCCCAGCAGGACCACGTTGGCGGCCCGGGGGTCTTCGCCCCGGGGGCTGATCTCGGCGGGCCGGCGGGGATCGTACACGATCTGGATCTGCTGGCCTTCCCGCTTCCCCGCAGCGCCCTCATGTGCCGTGTAGCTGGCATTGACCGTCCTGCCCGATGCGTCAGAAAAACGGACTTCCACCGTGGTCACCCATCCGTTGTACCCATAGGGGATACTGACGTAGCGTTCCTTGACCCGGACGATCGTCGCGTCCGCGAGCCGGCCCTCCCTGCGCAGGCGGGCCGCCGTGGCCTTTTCGCCGGCCATCGCGCAGGCGCCCAGCGCGGCGCTCGCCGTCGCCAAGATCAGCGTCGCGTGCGCACCACTGCCGCTGAAGGGGTCAACATGCCCTGCCAAGATAGCCATCCACACGACAGCCAGGACCAGCCAGAGCCCGGACCCGACCCAGCGGCCTACCCTGCGCATGACGTCACTGTCCCCGGGCCCCCGGCCGACCGCTGGCTGGTGCCTGGATCGCACGCCAGGACCATTGAGCCCTCCCGCAGTTCGCGGCGCATCAGCCCTCCTGCCCCCTGCCAGGATAGGCCCGCCCGGGGAGAACCCGGCACCAGCGCAGCTGCGCCACGCCACGGGCAGACGTGCGCTGGCGTCCGGGCTGAGCCGCTCGGTTGCCCGCAGCGTCAGCACCAACGGGCCCCTGCCATCGCTGCTGGGACCTCCCACGTACCTGCTGCGACCTCCCACGTGCTGAGAGGCGTTCCTGGGGATGTCCGGCAGGTTGCGAAGTTGACAGAGAGGGCCCCGGCGGGTGAACCGCGCGGTCACGCCCCGGCAGGCTCATCCTCCGGCTCGGGGTCGCGCCCGAAGGTGAAGTAGACGGCCAGGGTGAACGGCTCCGGCTCGTCGTGCGCCCAGTTCCACGAGACGTCGTTTAAGAACACATCGTGCTCGCCCACCCACTGCTGGGCCTTCGCGAGCACCTCTGCGGTGGTGCGGGCAGAGAACAGCCGACGGGCCATCGGGTGACCTGGGCGTCGTCGCCGGAGTCGTCGAACCCAGGCGGGACGTCGATGCAGTAGCCGGGATCCACGCCCTGCATTCCGGCAGACAGGGCACTCTCAAGACGCACGCACTTCGGCAGATCCGGGCGTCGGCCAGCCGTCCTAGCCATGCGCGTAGCCACACAGATCACCCCGTTATGCGCGGCCGTAGCCAACCGGGTGCCGTCTCACCCAGGCGTACCGAATGGCGGCAGTGTGCGCGCTGCTCCAGACGAGGACTGATTACAAAGAGCGGCAGGAAGCGTCCCGGCTCCGGGCTGCCGAGTATTTGCTCTATGCCGATGGTGCTTTCGCCGCAACCAGGGGACACCGAACGACCAGTTCCGGGGTCGTCGCGCAGTCGCTCCGGGTGACAGCTGGTGCCGATCACGGCGAAGAATCTGCGAGATCCGGGATGATGAGAACGACCGTGCACAGGCTAACGCAGTGATCAGGAGGCAGCAGCCAATGGACGACGCGCAGGCTGACAGGGCCGCCTTCGACACCGCCGAAAGGTTGCTGGGGGCACCGCTGGTCCTTCCCCTGGGCCCAGGGGAACCACCATCAGGCGATGACTTCCGGCGGCTCGCCACCCGGCACACATTCGGGGACTCCTGGACACGGACGGGACTCGACGTGCGAAGCCGGGCGCTCGTCTCGGTGACCATCGCCGCGACGCTCGGCACGCGCGAGCCGTTGCGTGGCCAGTTGCGGATCGCCCTCAACAACGGGGTCACCAAGGATGAGATCGTTGACTTGTTCATTCACCTGGAGGCGTACGCTGGCGCCGCCAGAGCGTTCGACAGCTACCAGATCGCGCTGGAGATCTTCGCGGAAACTACGGGCACCGAGTAGACGCCCCGGTCCCCAAGTCGGCGTCGGCCGGCAGCGTTGCCGAGCCGTCCGCTGCCAGCCCGGCACCGGCGCGGCCGGGGCCGGGCAGGTTCTGCGTAGAGAGGCGACCGCTTTACGGGCGCGGGTCAGCCCAGCCTCCGGATGATCCCGGCGTACAGGGGGCAAGCCGGTACATGCCAGCAGGTCGCATCCATCCCGGCGCGAGCGGGCACGGCGCCACAGAATAAGCCTTCTGGCGCGGTCGCAGCGGCAGTGCCGTTCTGCGCGCAAGCATCCAGATCGGCGGATATCGCGCTGGTAGCGTTCTCCGGTGCCGTCACCGTCCGTGACGTGAGCTGGGGTACCGTCATACGCTGACTGGAGCCGCCGGGTTGAGCATCCCGGGGCCAGGCTGAACACGGCCGAGACGCCCACTGGACAGGCGTCCTGGCAACCGGGGCTCGCGCTGAGTGATGTCCGGCGCTCGTGGCGAACGTCGTAATGCTCGGCTCGAACGGCAGGCGTCCCGCACTGGTGCTTATTGGGTGGCTTGGCGGGCGCGGTCCAGGACGCCTTTGGTGGTGCCGACGTACATGTCGAGGGTGATGCGGTAGTTGGCGTGGCCGGCCATGCGGGATACGTCGGTGGCGTCGAGTTTCCAGGTGAACAGGGCGGTGGTGCAGAACACGTGCCGCAGGCTGTGCCAGGTCCAGTCGCCGTTGCCGCTGTGGTCGCGCCAGCCGGCTGCCTGGTAGGCGGGTGCCAGCACGCGGCGGCCGAAGTTGGAGGACCGCCAGTACCTGAACTTCGGGCTGGGGAAGATCAGCCCGAGCGGGTTGGCGCCGGTGTCTTGCTCGGCGCGGGCTCCCTGAATGCGGGCGGCGAGCCGGTCGGCCAGGGGGTAGCCGGCCGGGGTGGTCCGGGGGTAGATGGTCTGCCGTCGTTTGCGATTCTTGGGTGCCTCGTTCGGTGGCGTGGGCGGCGATGGCGAACATGGGCCCGGACGCCGATCTCCTGCACGCGGCCGGGTGGCTGCACGACATCGGTTACGCGCCTGGCCTGGCCGTGACGGGCCTGCACGCCCTGGACGGTGCATGCTACCTGCGCGACGTCCATCACGCCGACGCCATGCCGTGCCTGCTGGTCGCCCATCACTCCTACGCCATCGTCGAAGCCGAAGAACGCGGACTCGCCGACGTCTTGGCCCTGGAGTTCGAGCCTGCGTCGTACGCGCTTTCCAGCGCGCTGACCTGCTGCGACATGACAACCAGCCCGGACGGCGAGCTCGTGCCGGTCGGCAGGCGGCTCGCCGAGAGCCATCACCGCTACGGCCCCGGGGACCCGGTGAGCCGGTCCATCCAGCGCGCTACACCGATGATCCGCCGCGCAGTCGACCAGGTTCACGGCAGGACCGCCCGTACTGCGTAGCTCCGCTGGTCGAAGGGCAATGCCTGTGAGCCGTGAGGCCAGTACGGAGCCGCTGGCCTGCGAGATCCCGGGGAGCAGCGTCCCTGAGGGTCCCGTCGCGGGCACTATGGGGATTGGGCGCCGATGGTGATGGCCGAATCCACCATGAGCTCTGAAGACGGTACTCGCCGTGCTTCGGCGATTCTGGCGCGCGCCCAGCGGCGGGATGTGCGTCCGAACATCTGGGCCAGCTTGCGTTCGGAGAGCGGATTGCCGGCTTGGGCGCTGAGCCGGTACGCGGCCACAGCGGTGTCATTGACGGCGCCGGCCTCAGGCACCGCCTCGTCGTGCTGCCCGCTGGCGGGAATGGTCCGCGGCCCGGTGGCCTGAGCCGCAGACTGCCGTTCCTGGTCTGGTGTGTCGCGCTCGCCCCGGCGGGGGAACCCGGCGCCAGTGGCTGCGGTCGTGGCAGAACGCGCCGCAGCGCGGCAGGCCGCGGCGTCGCCGAGGGGCCCGGCCGGCGGCCTGTGTTCTACCGTCCCGGACGTGCGGATGAGCCAGACCAGGAGCTCATAGGAGCCCACGAGGCTGACCGCGGGCCAGGCCGCGACCACCGCCCCGACGGGGCCGTGGGACCAGCCCTGGGCCATGTTCGCCGTGAGGGTGGCCGCGATCCCAGGCCGAGCAGCCACCGGGCGAGGGAGGGTACCGGCATCCGGTGCCGTGCCGCGTACAGCACGACCATCGAACTGGCGTAGACGAGGCCGTCGATAGTGGTGGGCTCTAGCCGGGCGGTGATTCCGGTCTCGCCGTATGCTCGGACGACCGCCTAGGCGTGCCAGTAGGAGATATACGCCGCGATGCCCGCCACGGCGAGCACGGTCGCCGCCGTGGACAGGCGGTGGCGCGGTCGATGCCGCTCGTCAGGGGTACAGGCGGGTAATCATCGCCCCGTGGGTAGCCGGCGACGCTGAACCCGCTGCGGACTGCTTTGGCAGGCTCTTCCTGCTCGTCGGCAGTGCGTATGGAACAGAGATCGGGCCGGGCGAAACCGGGGTAGGACATGGACTCCTCCTCCATGACCGGTTGGGAGGAATTTGGAGGTCGCATCCGGCGCGAACCGCCCTGAACCTGTCCCAACCGAGCTGAAGCGGAGCCTCTGACCTGGCCTTTCGTCGAAAATGCCTGGCTGGCACCTTGAACGGATCCCAATGGTAAGGAGACGATCCGAAGTTTGATTCCAGCAACTAGCAACTAGCACTAGCTGGACCTTGCCGAGTTAAGCCGTATTGAATGAACGATCTCGCCGTCCAGTGGGGCCGGGGTCAGGTGCCCGGGCGTGGATATCATCGCGGCCGGGCGGGCCGGTGGCGCCGGGCGTCTTAGGCTGTGCTCGTGGTGATCCGCCGGCTGCTCGCCGTCGTGTCCAGCGGCCTGGTCCTGTGTACCGGGGCGGCCGCCTGCACGACGGTGCCGTCTGCGCCCCGGGCCGCGGGCACGTCCAGCCGGGCGGTGCCTCATCAGGCCGGCCTGGCCGGACGGCACCGCCCGGCCGGCGCCCCGGGCAGCGTCACGCTGGCGTTCGCCGGGGATGTCAACTTCGCCGGGCGCACCAGGCTGCTGCTGGCCGACCCGGCCACGGCGTTCGGCCCGATCACCTCGGTGCTGCGGTCGGCTGACTTCGCCGCGGTGAACCTGGAGACGGCCGTGACCGGCGGCGGGACGCCGCAGCCCAAGACGTACCATTTCCGCGCCCCGGCGGCTGCCTTCACCGCACTGCGCCACGCCGGCATCGCCCTGGTCACGATGGCCAACAATCATGTCCTGGACTACGGGCCGGCCGGGCTGGCCGACACGCTCGCGGCGGCCAGGGCGGCCCGGTTCCCGTACGTCGGGATCGGGGTCAACGCCGCCGCGGCGTGGGCCCCGTACCTGATCACGATCAAGGGCGTCAAGATCGCCGTCATCGGCGTCTCGCAGGTCGCCGAGCTCGCCTCGTCCTGGGTGGCGACCGGCACCCGGCCCGGCGAGGCCAACGCGATCGACCTGGGCCGCACCCTGGCGGCGGTTCGGTCCGCCAGGCGGCTGGCCAGTGTCGTGATCGTGTTCATGCACTGGGGCACCGAAGGCGAGGCCTGCCCGGACCCGGCCCAGCTGTCGCTGGCGCGCGAGCTCGCCGCCGTCGGAGCCAGCATCATCGTCGGCGCCCACGCGCACATGCTGCAGGGATCGGGCTGGCTCGGCCGCACCTTCGTCGCCTACGGCCTGGGCAACTTCCTGTGGTGGGAGCGCTCCTACAGCACCGCCACCGGCGTCCTGGAACTGACCCTGCACCCGCACGGTGGTGCCGGATTGGACGACCATGCCCGGGGCCAGGCCCATCGGTACGCCGAGCTCGGGTACGTCGTCTTCGCCTGCGATATGTACGGACGCGGCATTGCGGGCGATCGGGAGCGCGTAATGGCCACGCTCATGGGTCTCCGCGATGCCCCCGATCGGCTGGCCCAGCGCGCGGCCGCCGGGCTGGCCGCGCTCAGCGCACGTGCCGATGTGAACGGCCGCCTCGCCGCGGTCGGCTTCTGTTTCGGCGGCCTAGCGGCGCTGACACTGGCGCGCTCTGGTGCCAGCCTCGCCGCGGTGGTCAGCATGCACGGCAGTCTCGCGACCACGAAGCGCGCCGAGCCCGGAGCGGTGACCGCGAAGGTGCTCGTCTGTCACGGGGCGCTCGATCCGCACGTTCCCATGGCCAACGTGGTCGCGTTCACTGAGGAGATGACCAAGGCCGGAGCGGACTGGCAGGTGAACGTGTACGGGGGTGCGATGCACGGCTTCACGCACGCCGACGCCGTGGACGGGGCGACGCCGGGTGTCGCGTACCACGCCGAAACCGACTGCCGCTCGTTCGCGGCCGCACAGGCCTTCCTGGACGAAGCGCTCGCGGCGCGCGGAGTCACCCAGGTATGAGCTGACCGGCATACCGACGAGGGGCGACAGCAGCACGTTCGTGAACGCTGTCCGTGCGGCATCGACGTCGCGGTGCAAGCGTTCCTCACCGTTAATGGGCTCGTCGCAGATATCCTCGCAGGCCCTGGGCGGCGGCTGCGTTCCGGCGGGTTCGCGGGAGGCCCGGTAGCCCAATTGGGAGCCTAATTGGCAGCCAACGGCCACCGTCACCCAGCCACGCCCAGCCTCACCAAGCCACATAATGCCAGCTCAAATGACACATCCAGCCACGTCCGGCATTATCCAGCCACCCTGTGCGATCGCCCGATCGTCAAACAGGTCCGCAGGGGAGTTCTTAGATTTCGCCCCGGCGGTATCGGCGGCATCACCACCGGCAGCTCCTTGCCCCGATCACCGGGACCCTGGCGCCCCTGAGCTGGCGACGCCTGCGCGGCCGCCGCGGCCGGTCCCGTTCCCCGGGTGGCAGGCGAACGTGTCCGCTGACGTCAGCGGACCGGGATCACGCTGCGTCGGCCAATCCAGCGCGCGGCGCTGGATATCACGCTCTGTTCCGGGCCCTCGTGAGCTTGACGCAATATATCCGCCTCGTTCGGTGCGTCATCAGGATCGACTTGACGGCGGTCGGTGACCGTACAGATCGGGTCGGTCGGGTGCGTTCCGATGAACATGGGCGGGTCCGCGGACGCTCCTTCGGCCCGGTGCTTCAGGGTCAGTGCGGCGATCTGGTCCTGCCGGCCGGTGTGCGCCAGGTGCGCGGCCACCATCGCGGCGATGATGCCGCCCGAGCAGACCCCGGTGACCGCGGTCTGCTCGCTGCCCGTGATCCGCGCGACCGCGTCCATGGCGTCGAGCACCGCCTGCCCGTAGGTGCCGAAGTCCCACGTGGCGTGCCGGGAGTCCGGGTTGCGCCAGGACATCACGAACACCTGCAAGCCGCTGCCGACCAGGTACTCGGCCAGGCCGCGGCCGGGGGCCAGGTCGGTCACGTAGAACTTGTTGATCGTCGGCGGGACGATCAGCAACGGGACCTGCCGGACCGCGGGCGTGGCCGGGCGGTACTGGATCAGCTCGAACACTTCGGTCCGCAGCACCACCGCCCCTAAT
>CAVUBD010000020.1:0-242520 GCA_963739615.1 uncultured Actinomycetes bacterium | reverse complement strand
GCCGCCACGAAGCCGAGGGCGGCACGGAGTTGCCCCCAGCGGCCGAACTGGTAACCGGGTCGCCCGCGAGGTGGGCCAGCCACTCATCCCGGCTCGCGCCGTGCTTCCGGCCGGCCAGCAGCGCGGCGAAGGTGGTCAGCGACCATGGCGTGGAGTAGAGCATCAACCACGCCAGGACCGATAGCCACTTGTTCGGGTTGTACCACCGGCGGCGGACCTCGATGAGGTGCTCGTTCAGAAGGCCAGAGTGGTGTTCGCCGTCGAACAAGAGCAGGTTCGCCGGGCCCGCGAGGGAGCGAAGTCGGCGCTCGGCCTGGCTGACGCTTACGCTTTTGCCTCGCACGAGGTACACGTCGATGCGGAGCTTATCCGGGTCAAGCACAAGGTCGACATGGGGACCGCCGAGGTCAGGTGAGTCGGCCGCCGGGCAGGGAGGCGGCTTCATGCTCCCCCTCCGGCTGTGGAGCCATACACCAGGACGCTGCTTTTGCGGGGATCCCGCGTCGCGGTTGCCTCCTGGTAGGCGGCGCGCCCGGCCCCGGTGACCATGTAATACCGCCTGCGGGGCCGGTCCTCGGGCTGCGGCTCCTCCCAGGAATCCTCGAGCCAGCCGAAACGCAGCATTCGTTCCAGGGCTGGGTAGACGCTGCCCGCGCCGTGGCCGCTCTCCTCACAGATCCTCAAGCCCCACGCCGGGTCGTCGGGGGGCGCGTTCATGATGACATCGAGCACGCGCATCGTGATCAGCGTCATCCGTGGCTGTCGGGTATTCACACCGCCAGTTTAGGCCATCTAGCTGCATGACTCGAAAACCGATAAAGGGTGTGACCGTATCAAGCCGGAGGCACACTTCCGCCTAGGCCCGGGGTCGCCGTCGCCCGCTCCCAGATCCGGGCCAGCACGATGAGCATGATCTCCTCGCGACAGATGATGCCCACGGTCTCCGCCGCGGCGGTCAGCATCTCCTCGGCCGCCGCAGTGACGTGCACACCGGCGACACCTTCCGCCCGGCGGCCCAGGACCCGGGTCGCGTCGAACGGCACGTCGAGGTGGCCGAGCATCCGCAATTACCTTGCGTTACCCATTGTCCGGTACCGGACACTACGATGAGGCCCTGGCGGGAGAGCTGGTAAGTCTGATGGTTGGGATCGGAGGCAATGACGTGGCCGCAGGGGTGGCGCCGTAGTGGAGGCAGGCTTCTCGCGATTAAGTCGATCGGCGGCAAGCTGGGTGGTGCTAGCGGCGCGCTCGAGGTCCTGATGGAGGGGATCGCCAAGGACGACTCATCCGAGCACTACACCGTGGCGAACGAGTACATCTGCAACCGCGCCGCGCTCGCAGTCGGGCTGCCGGTTCCTCCGGGGACGATCGCTAAGAAGGCCGACCGTACGAACATGTTCGTCTGCCTCCGGTTCACTGCCGGACCTACCAGCCTGCCTGCGGTGGACCCGGCTGACCTGGTGGCCGACCATCCGGAGTTGGCAGCCGGTATCGTCGCCTTCGACTGCTGGGTCGGCAACTGGGACCGGCACGCCGGGAACCTCGCTTATGTGCAGGGGGCCAGCGGCGTCAGCCTCTTCGACCACGGCCGGACCCTGCTGCGGACGCCTGCCGGCGAGGGCGCGGCGGCGATCGACGCCGTGCGGGACATGCCTCTCGTGCACGATGCGGGCGCCCTGCTCCCGCACGTCAATGACTACAAGCTCCTCAACCGGTGGTCAGACCGGATCGCCAGGGTCATGCCCGAGCTGATCAGCGACGCATGCGGCGTGGCGGCAAGGACAGGGACGTGCTCTGATGAGGAGGCCCAGGCAGTTGAAAGATTCCTCGATCACCGTAAGACTCGCATCATGAGCTACTTGTCCGCGGAAAAGGGGAAGCTGCCCCTAGTAAGCGGGTGGGAGGCGTCACCATGAGCATGCAGTGGTTCGTCGTCAAGTACGTACCGGACCTCATGAGGCGGGAACCAAAGAACATCGGCGTCATCCTGCTGGTTGAGGGCAGCAGCACCTCGCGGTTCCTCGGCGAGCAGCAGGACGGCGAGATCGACGGCCGCACTGTGCCCCAGTTCGGCAACCACCTGGTCTACAAGGCCTGGGTCAAACAGTGGAGAATGCTGCGGGACCAGGGTGCCGACGCCCTGCAGCACGAAGTCGCCGCAGGGCGCCGTGCCGGAGCCAGCTTCTACCTGGAAGAGGGCGGTGAGCTGATCGCCGGAAACGACGACCGGCCCAGGGGCGAGATCCTTGACGACCTGTACGCGACCCTTGTCCGGCCGGACAGTGAGCCGGCGGTCGCCGACGACGTGCGCCGGATGACGACGAAGGTGATCCGGCGCCTCGGGCTCACCAAGAAGGTACAGGAGCGCGTCTGCCTCCCCGTGACCGTTGCCGGCCTGCCCGACGATCTATGGTTCGACTACCGGTATGACAACGGTCGCCCGCACCTCATGCAGCGAGTCGGACTGGCCAGCTCGGATAAGAGCACGTGGGACCGCCTCCACCTGGTCGAGACGAACTTCGAGCGCCTCGACAAGAGCGGCCTCTACCCCGACTTCAGCGCGATCACGTTCATCAGGCAGGAGGACGCCGATCCCCGGCTCGTCGAAGCGGCGTACGGACGCCTGAAGGGCATGACCGCGATCATCGACGTCAGCGACCAGGATGCCGCGGCCGGCCAGCTCGGGAAAATTCTCCACCTCGGTCCCTGAGGGCTGCCTGCACGCTGCAGGTTCACCCGCGGCGGGCTGGATCGTTTTGCTCCTGCTAGCGGGCCAGGGCATCGGCGGACGGCCGCGTTTACCTGGCCAGCGAGGCAACCGAGGTGTACCCGGACTTGGCCATCAGCATCGGCGTAGACGTGCCGGCCTCGGCGTTGCGCGTCAGCGCGGAGTGCCAGAGCTGGTACAGCGTGGCGCCGCTGGCCGCGGCCTTGAAGAGGTCCTCGGCCTACCGGTAGGACAGCAGGGCCCAGTGGTCTGCCCAGTACCTCGAGGCCGAGCGGAGCGCGTCCAGGCATGTGTCCACCAAGCCGGCGACGGCTCGCCGCACCGGGAGGTGAACCAGACGGGCCATCCAGCCGGCTGGAGCGTGGCCACGTGGGTGTCCCGGCCGAGGTCCGCGGTCAGCGCCCGGAACAATCCGGAGTACATGCGGCGCGTGCCCCGCTTTCGGGGCTCGCGACCGTGGCAAGGTAGGCGTCGTCGGCTTCGGTGATGATGGCGGTCTCGCCGGGGTGAGTGCGTGCACGGTGCCCATCGGATTCCCTTCGACCTGTCGTAGAAATCGGTGGGAGCCAACGGCCGCGGATTTTCGCCGTGCGCAGAAACGACTTGTTCGTCGGTTTCGGCGAGCGGTGGATCATGCAGCTTCCCTTCCCACATCCACCCTGGCCGGTGGGCGCCTTCGCAGCCTCGTGATCCGGCGCGCGGTTGGCGCAGGTACACCACAGGTCCATCATCAGTCCACGGCAGGTACATGGCCGGCTCCGCTGGGTCCAGTCCGCGGCGGAAGCGCAGGAACTCTGGAGGGGGATTACGGTGTCGCAGTACGTGGCCTATCCGACATGATGGCGGCCGAACCTCGGCCCATGGCGAGCTAGACGTCACCTATCCCGGCCGCCTATGGGTGCCGCAGCTCGAACCAGGTCACACCGTCCGTCCGCCACGCTGCCGCCACCCCACCGCGCCGCCAGGCCCAGTAGGACACAGCTCCGGCACCCCAGGACCGCTGCGATCGGTCACCTCTACACGGACAAGACCGTCCTCTGCGCTGACCGCTACCGTGACCGTCCCGCCCGCAGCGCCCGACCGGCTATGCCGGACACTATTGCCGAACAGCTCGCTCACCAGCAAGGCGGCGTCATCCCCGCACGAGTGCCTGGAACCGAGCACCCCGACTGCGAACGTGCGGACGACCTGCGCCCGCTCTGCCCGCCCGGCCACCGTCACGCTCTCCTGGATCTCCAGCCCAGCCATCAGCGCACCCGCCTTCCCCGGCCGCCCGCCCCGGCACATCACCGGGACCGCCAGGCCAGATGTACGGGGATGCACGCTCGACTCAGCGGCTCACGTCAAGCCGGAACACGCGACCGGCGCGGCCCGTCCGTGGCCGTCCGTGGAAAGCCGACGGTGCACACCGACCGTCCTGGGGCACGAATCCCGTCCGCTATGCGTCCGTGGACACCGCGACACGCCGGTCCACAACGCGACAAGATGATATAAGATGGGACAGAGACCAAACGGCCCGCATAGCCGAAAATTCGCAGCTAGCGGGCCGTTTTCGCAGGTGTTGGGTTCGAACCAACGTAGGCTGAGCCGACGGTTTTACAGACCTCTCTCCCTCTACACGAGTCAAAGTGCCACTGACCAGCGCATCTTCGCTGGTCAGATGAGATTTTCGATTTCCTATGCTTCCATGACCTCCGAGTTCGAGGAACTCGCGAGCCACGGACAGGATCACCCGAGGCCACGGACGGCGCGGGCGGGAGCGGTTATGTCGACCGTCCGCCCCCTAATGCCCGGCGGCTGGGCGCACCCTCCACCGCGCAAGCGTCCCGGATGCGCGGCCGACGACACGCCGCAGCTAATCACTTCCAGCACGTGCCAGCGTCAACGGCTCAGTCGTTGCTCCTGGCAAAGGGTCCCGCAGCGCGAGATCCGCCTAAGCGCGGCATCCGGTGCATGGCAGACGCGCTTGAAGCCCGCGCAGAGTTGGACGATCTGACGTTCACCCGGACACCGGGGACGCCCGCATCTGCCGAATAGCGGATGTTGCGCCGCCGCATACTTATGCGCTGAACCGCAAGTCGCTGACGTCGACGAAGGTCGCTGGATCCACCTTGCCATTCTTATGCAGGACGCGCCGAACGCCGAATCGGCGCTCAAGGACTGTCAGCGTATAAGCTTCTCACACGGCGTAAATATTAGCCATTCTGGTGCGCGGCCCATGCCCTAGCCCTGAGATGATCTGGCTAGCCCAGTGAGCCTGCAGGTGTTGGCGAGGTAGAGGGAGTGGTTGTACAGGCCACCGCGAGACATGTTCTGAACTGCGGCTATGTATCCGACTACTGAACTTCGCCCTGTATTCGCCAGGCATAAAGGTAAGTGGCATCCCAAAGGTTCTGCTCGTAACAGGGGCAGCCAGGGGCTGGTCCAGGGGGCGGCGGTGTCCAGCGTCTGGCTGGGTGAGCGGTTGCGGAAGAAGGCATAGATCTGCCGGACCGGGCCGGGGCAGCTCACGGCGCTATTGGGCACGAGTCGGCCGGGAAGCGGCAGATGCGCCCCCACTGTCGAGTATCCGCCGTACCCGAACAGCAACAACGGCGGCTTCCTTCTCGGCACCGACCCGCTGCGGGCTTCGTTTACTCGGTGGGCGACGGTGGCAGGCACTCACACTCCATCCTGCAGGCCATGATCCCTGCGGTGACTGCGGCGCGATTCTCGCTGGTACGTGGACTCGGGCGGCCTCCTGCGATCAGGGGCCCAGTAGATGTAACGAGCCCGCCGACTGATCACCCACGGCGAGCGTGAGCCACTCCGGAACGTGGAAGTCCGGGTTTGCCGACTCAACCCGCTCCCGGAAATCCACGACGAACTTGTTGAACGGCGCGATGGAGTATGCCTGCTCCCAGGTTCGGCGGGCGAGGGCTTGGTCGCCTTCGAGCAACGCGATTTCAGCGAGATGTACCACGGCTGGGACGAAGGTGGGCATCAGCTGCAGGATCTCGGTGTATTGGGATTTGACGGCGGCGACCTTGGGGGTCGGGACCGGGCCATCTTCGAGAAGGCAGATCTCGAATTCGAGTTCAGCCCGTGTCTCGCGGAGGAAGATGAAGTCCGCACGTGCCAGCCTTTGCGCTTCAAGCACTGAAATCCGTGCCTCATGATATGCGGCCAGGACATGTGTTTCCTGGCTCTGGTCGGCGGCCTGTTCCACAGTTGTATGGGCGCGAATAAACTCCCGCATCCGCGCCATTACGGGGTCGGATGGATCGGCGGCCAACTCCGCGGAGTATTTTCGCACCTCCTCAAAGAAGTCCCCGTAGACACCGATGACAAACATCTCCAAGAACGCCTGTTCGAATGCTTCCTGGATCTCGTTACGGCTGGCGTGGCACTGCACCAACACGGCTCTGAAACCCGGCCTGGGGGGCCGCCCCGGCTCCAGCGCTCGCAGCGCGATCGCCTCTGCATCGGAGTACCGTTCCAGCGAAAGCTTGAGTCCGCACAAGCTAATCAGGTCTTGGTAGCGCAGTGATTGATGATCGTGCTCGTATAGCCACTCGTACAGCTGTATGGCCTCGTCCGGGTGCTGATACGCCACGAACCGTCTTGCTGCCACAAGTAGCCATCTTCGCGCTCCTGGCTCCTTCGTGAACGGCGACAACGAACTCAGGACGTGGGAGAGATCCATCTCTGGCTGCGTGTAGTAGAAGTACGGCGGTGCTCGGCCCTCTTGGGGCGGCGTCAGGTCGGGCGCATCGTAGGTGAGGTCGACCGATTCAATTGCAAGCTCCGCTCCGGGCCAGGTGACCACCCACTCCGGTGGCGCACCTATCGTCAGCTCGAGCCGCGTCATGACCGAATCCGGCCGGTTGTCCATCAGTAGATCGCCTGGCCGGACAGTAGGATGGTAAAGGGCGCGTCCGCGTGCGAACACGCGTTCAGGCTTGACGCGATCACGCAACACAACAGTCAGCGCGACGCTGAGGTGCGCGAGGACGAATGCGTTCTCCTTCCAGGCGTCTTCCCAGCTGCTGTGTCGAGGTGGCCTATCGACGTAGAGCAGCACATGAGCCGCGCTGTCCATGTCGGCGTAATGAGCTACGAAGATGTCCAGGTCCTCGGGATCTTCGTTCGGCCAGCCGAACGCGATCGGGACTACCTCGGGTCGGCTCGCGAGCAGCGCCATGCCGGCGTTTACGTCGGCATAGAGGTCGCCCCCGCGCGTGCTCAGTAGCGACTCGGCCAGGATCATGAGGCGATTGCCCGCTAGCGGGTGGTTCATCTGTTCAGCCAGAGCGCGCTGCTGCTTCGAGCTCACGTAGCTGAACACAATCAGCAGCGACGGAGGCTGGAAGCCCGGGACGGTGTCCAGCAGTGACAGCGCGGTCCGATCTGCGGCGACCTCCATGGCGCGCTGCTCCGCGATCGAACCGGCGATCGGATCGAAATCGTTCAGTTGGTGATGCGCGAGCTCATGCGCCATCGCGAACAACAGCCCGTCAAGGAGCAGGTGAAGATGGAGGCGCAGGAAATGTGCGCGTTTGTCGGGCGTGAGGTACTGCCCGAAGGAGAGTCTCTCGGAGCCGAGCTTGGTGCAGAAGTCGGGGAAGTCGATTAGCGGCTTCGGTAGCGCCCGGGCGATGTACGCGGTCAGGCCCGGTGGCCCGGTCGGGGCGAACCGAGAAGCCTCAAGGAACTCCATCAGCAGCTGGAACGGACGTTTGCGATAGCCGTCGCTGGATTCCGCGTCCGGGATTAGGTGCTAGAGAATAGAAGCTAAGCGCCTCGCCGGGGAACGCGTCCACGGTAACGACGCGACCGAGCGGAGGAGCACTCCCTCCAGGCGGGGCCACCTGCCACAGGAAGTTTTCCGTCAGATAACCCGCGATCACCATCAGGGCACCACTAAGTTCCGAGACGAATTCGAGCCCGCAATGAACGCCGTCCTGAGCTGCGGACATGCCCCTGGCATAAATCCGGCCAACTTCGTCAGATTGGTCGGTGAGACGGTGAACGTGCAGTGGCGGGATCTCGTCCGAGGCCGCCTCGGCCAGGGTCTCATGGACCTGCTGGAGCAGCGAATCGAAGAACGAGTCCTGATCAGGGACCGGCTCACCGTCGGTGCCCGCGGCGACCTCCGTTTCTTGCGTGAAGTCGTAGACCAGCAGGCGGGCATGTTCGGCTCTCAGCGGCGCGCGGTGATAGAGGTTCCCCAGGGCTTGAGTCATGGCGGCGGCTCCGATCCAACCGCGGTCGGCTGCATCCAGACCAGCCCGCAGCCTTCGGCCAGTTCGTGAAGCTCGTAGTCGCTACCGCCGATAAGTCCGTACGTACAGTACGGACCGACTCGGGGCTGTGGAGGCGCTCACGTGCAGGTCGGCACCGAACGCCTGCACGCCTAGGGTCACCTTGCGGCTGTGCGAGCCCGTGTACATGTAGTCGTAGGTGGCGATCGACCCCGGGACGTCGCCGGCAAGCAGGTAGCGTTTAGCCAGCCTGCCCACCGACGATACCGCCTCGCCGGGCAGGCGCCTCACCGCGGCCTCGAACCCCTTGGATACCCTCAGCGCGGCGGCGTCTATCCGGTACCCCTCTCCGATTCGGCGGCCATCCTTGAGCACCGTCACCCGCTCCACCGGTACCGCGACTGGGACGAATACCTCCTTGACCTCCCCGCTCGCAGCACCAAAGGTCGCCGACGACGACACAGTGAGGCTGGCTCCGCCGCCAAGTCCGGTCCCGGCGATCGTCACCCCCCACTCCAGGTCGACATCTTGCTCTCGTCGCATAGAGACTGTCGCCGTGCACCCGGCGACATCCGCTGCGGCCAGCACGAACACCGGGATCAGGAGCCTTTGCTCCTCTCTCGCCTCGACGATGAACTCACGGCCGGCGAACCAGTTACGCAGGCGCTTGAGCGCCGACTCGCGCTGAGCGATCATCTCCTGGAGTTCGGGTGGTGTGTCGAAGAAGCGCAGATGCCCGGTGCGGGCGCGAAAGTCCCCCATCTGCCCGTCCCAGTACCGAGCCTGGGACGCCACTTCGTCACGGAGTTCGAGCGCCTGGTGAACGTCCGTCTCGCTCAGGCCCGCATCGCGAAGGCCGGGCTCGAGAACGTCGCGGTCGATGAGCACCGACTCGGCCCAACTCCGCGCGGATACGCGAACCCTGCCGTCCAGTGGCTCGGCATCGCCAGGTAGCCAATCAACCGCTTCCACTCGGCTCACCCCCAAATGGCGTCGCCGTGCAAAGAAAGGGACCGAAGCCTGCTCCAGGCGAGACAATCCTGATCAGGCGCCCATCCGTACCGAGATCGTACTCTCCGCTTCCTGGACGTCGAGCCCTGCAGCGACTGCTAGACCCCTCGCCATTGGCTCCGAACGGCAGGCGAAAGGGAACGGGCCGCTGCCCGGCTCCTGCCAGCGATCCGTTCGGTCCATGCCCCGCGTGCGGTAGCCTGCCGCGGCTGCATTTGCTGCCGACCACAGTCCCGCAGACCGCCGTCACACCTGTCGTGACCAGGCGCTCAGTCCCGGCCTGCTGAACTTCGCCACGTATTCGCCAGGAGATAGCCAACGCGACAGAAAATTCGGTTATGGCACCGCAGGCGCCGGGCGCCCGCCTGCGGAAACCCGAGCAGATCGGCGGGTCAGCGCGCGATTATCTACACAGCGCCGCGGTCGTTGGCCGCCTGGCAACCCTGGTTACGGGCCCAACGAATGGTCAGCTCAACCTGAATATTTATACATCGCTGTCATGATGGCGGTCGTCCGCTATTGCCGCGATGAGGGCACGCCGCGATGACACCGCGAGCCAGAACCAGGCGTTCTGTACGCGGGCCCAGTCACGCGATGGCGGCGGTTTACAGAGACAGAGTTGGCAGGCGCGGGAGCGCGGACGGCTGTCCTGCGTGTTAATCACTGTTCGTGACAGCATGTCCGGATGCCGGTGCCACCGCGGTAGCTCGCGCACCATGTTGAGCCGAAGATGCGCTGATGACGGCGGCGGTCTGCGCCTGCAGTGCCCGGCTCGGGGGCTGGCGCTGGCGCGGGCAGCCGGTGACGTGCTGGCGGCCCGCTCCGGGTCTCCGTCGATGTGCCTGGCGCAGACCTGGCATATACCTGGCGTGGACCTTCCATGGACCCGGCGCGCCCGGCCTTGCAGCCAGCGCCCGGTCCGGCTGCCGGGCGGGGAGGTTCAGCCGTGCCGCAGCCCGAACCAGGTCACCGTCCGCCCGCCGCGTCCCGCCGCCCCCACCGCGCGGCCAGTCCCGCCACCAGCCCCAGCCCCCGGCCATCTTCCGCCTCACCACCGCAGGCCCGCAGCTGCGGCACCCCCGAGCCGCCGCGGTCAGTGACCTCGACCCGGACCACGCCGCCTGCAGCCCGGACCGTCACCGTGACCGTCTTCCCCGCAGCGCCCGGAGCCGCTATGCCGGACGCTGTTCCCGAACAGCTCGCTCACCAGCAGAGCGGCGTCATCCCGGCACGGGTGCCCCGGCCCGAGCACCCCGGCCGTGAACGCGCGGGCAACCCGGGCCTGCTCAGCCCGCCCGCCGCCGTCACGCTCTCCCGGACAACCGCCCTGGCCACCAGCGGACCCGCCTTCCCCGGCCCGCCCCGCGGCCCGGGAAACCACCCGGGACCGCAGCCGGGCACACGGGGATGCACGCCCGGCTCGGCGGCCCGCGTCAAGCCCGGGACACGCCGCCGGCGCGGCCCGTCCGTGGCCGTCCGTGAAACAGCCGACGGTGCGCACCGACCGTGATGGGGCACGAATCCCGTCCGCTATGCGTCCGTGGACACCGCGACACGTCGACCCGCAGTGCCACAACGTGACACACCACGGGACAGAGAAGAAACGGCCCGCATAGCCGAGAATTCCCAGCTAGCGGGCCGTTTTCGCAGGTGGTGGCAGGTGTTGGGTTCGAACCAACGTAGGCTGAGCCGACGGTTTTACAGACCGCTCTCCTTCTGCACGAGTCAAACGCGCTGACCAGCGGATACGTGCTGCAAGACACGCCTCTGGCCGCCGCCGTCCGCTACACGTCCGTGCGCCCCGGCTTCCAGAAAGCCACGGACAGGAGAACACCTGGCCACGGACGGCCGGGATGGGAGCGGTTACGCTGACCACCCGCCCACCCGGTTTCCCTGCCCCGCAGGCTCTGCGACGGCGGCCGGTCCCGCACCGCCCGGCGTCATGACCCGGCAGGATACCGGCACATAGCTCCTGCGGACGGGAGGGCCCCTGCAGACCGAAGACGCAGCACGGCCGACTCCGGCACCTCCGAACCCCGGCTGTCATACAGGTGACCGCCGCCGGCCACCAGGCGGCACGCCGGAACCGGGCCAGGCGACCGCAGCCTCAAGACGAGACCCGCAGACCCAGCCGACTTCCTTCGTGACGCAAGGCGGCCGACCGCGATGCGCGCTTCTGCCGATGAGTGGGCGTTGCGTGTCGGCATAACCTTTCGCTGGCCTGCATTTCGCCGCAGACAGCGGCGCATACAATTTGGCTCGCCGTTCGTGCCCAGGCTCGCTGAGCGTCGGTTTCAGGCCGTTCGGCGGCCCAAACAATCAGCGTATGGAGGTTGCGCGCGGATTAGACAGTTGTGCTCGAAAGGATAGGCGTTGAACAGCGCCCAATCGTCTCGGGGCCTTAAATGGGCGTCATCCCGGGTTGATGACCGAGACTTTGAACGCGAAAGTAACTTGATGCTTATGCACGGTTTGCATCTTTAGGAATAGCTAGCGTTTTTCCGAAGCCAATATCCTGTCGTTGATTCTGATCCTCGGGTCCGGACGCGCTGGCTGACATTACATCGACCGGGATCTCTAACGCTATCCAACCCCGGCCGGTGAAGGTGCACTTAGTATAGGAGGCCGCCACTATCTGTGAGCAAGATCAACTCGGGCTAGCAATCGGCCGATCGTTGGCGCGTGCGCTGCGCGGAATGTCAACCATGCTTGCTGCACATCCGGTACCGTACTGTCGGTGAGTTCGAGATGGATGAAAGACAGTCACACTCTCGTCACGGGGAGCGTTGGGCTCCTAGTCGGGTTTCTCGTCGCCGCGCTGATCTTCGCAGGTCCTTGGAAGTTCCCGCTGAATCGGCGACATCCCAACCTGGCTGGCTGTGGTCGTAGCATCTGCGGGTGGTGCCATAGCACTGAGCCAGCTCCGCGGTCAGCAGGACCAATTCCGCCAACAGTCGATCCAGACGCTCAACGCGATAAGGTCACATCTGCCCAGTACGGCTTATGCAAGCCCAGCTAGCCGAGGTGCGAGAGCGGACCGAAGACCGACGCCGGGAGCAGGCACGGCAAGTCACCTTGACGGTGTTCCCCGTTGGTAGCCCGCCGGAAGGGACAGGGCAAGCCACCGTCGGCAGATGCCTAATATCGAACGGAAGTGACCGACCGATTCGGCGGGTAGCCTGTCGCATGATTTGGAATCATGAGATGCTGCAGCCAGGTCATTTCCTTACTGAGATCCTTTAGTGGCGTCCGGCCAGAATGGCGACAATTGGAGGCAGTCACCAGGCAAGCACGAATTTTCGAAAGGCGGCCCAGTTCATGATGTTCTTGCCCGACGCGAGGTGCAAGCGATATTCCAAGTAACCTCCGCATCCAGCAAGGAAGCAAGGTATGCAATCCAGTTCACCGACGATGACGGCCAGCGATGGAAGCTGGATGACCGCGAACAGCTATCACCCGTCCCACTATATGGACACAATTGGTCCGACTGGTCATAATAAATAATTGCGACTAGATCCCGAGGAACCCAGATCTTAGGGTCCTAGGTTTAGGCAGAATACAAAATCCGTAAAAAGCTGACGTGCGTCCAAAGACGTGGATTGTGCAGGCCTACCCCCGAGGCATTATTCAAGGCGCCACGATTACGCGACCGGCATCCGCTTCTGCCGCGAGTCGGTCGTTGGCTCATGAGGGTGTTCAACCGGGCGACTTGGCGCATGCCGGGATTGCGGGATCCGGGGGTTACGAGCTGGTGTTCCGGGATTCCCCGCGGCGACCAAGAATATGCATGTGCCGATGCACGTGCAGAACCTTGACAGCACCGGCCGCGAGGAGCACCATAGCCAGGAGACCGCAGGACTAGACCTTTCTCCCGTGACAGTCCTGCGTTGCCAGGGACACCCCCGGCAACGCCGGGGGACCCCGCTCCCCCCCCCCCCCCCCCGGGCGGGGTCCTGCGGCCGGGGACCCGCGGCATCAGCGTGCGCCCCCGCCCACCGGACCGGGGCCGGGCGCACCGGCCGCAGAAGGCCCGGCCGCGCCGCCGGGCACGCAGACCGCGCCTCACCGCCACGGGCGGGACCACCGCCCGCCACACCGCCGCGGCCCGACTACCCCGTCGCTGATCCTCTCCCGCAAGCGGATCCAGCGCCAGCCCCTGCTCGGCGGCCTCATTAACGAGTACAAGCGGACCGCATAGAAGCCCAGGTCAGGACCTGTGGGTGCCGAAAACCTATGCCACCAGGCGATATTCATGAATCACGCCTCCGGCGCGGTCGCGCCGCCGGACGCGGAAGTGGTCCAGGCCGGTGACGCCATCTGGCAGCGGGCGAAGCGGCGCGGCCTGGTTCAGGGTGCGGTGCGGCCGGTGCGTGTTATAGAAGTCCTCGTACTCGCGCAGGACGGTCATCAGGTGGCGCTGGTTCCAGATCAAGGTCCGGTCCAGCAGCTCACGCCGGCAGCTGCCGATCCAGCGTTCCATGATCGAGTTCATCCGCGGCGCCTGAACAGCGCAGCGGACTACCCTGGCGCCAGCGGCCTGGAACACTGCGTCGAACGCGGTGGTGAAGCTGGCGTCCCGGTCATGCAGTACGAACTTCACGCTCATCCCTGCATCTTCCAGGTCCATCAGCAGGTTCCGGGCCTGCTGCACTACCCAGGACTGGACCGGATGCTCGGTGGCTCCGAGGATCCGGATGCGGCGGGTGCCGTGCTCGATGACGGCCAGGACGTAGACCTTCGTGCCGTTGAGGAGGTCGGCGGTGAAGAAGTCCAGCGCCAGGATCCCCTGCGCCTGGGACCGCAGGAACGCCGCCCAGCCCGGGCCGTCCCTGCGCGGAGCCGGGCTGATCCCGGCGTTCTTGAGGATCTGCCAGACCGTGGACGGCGCCACGGTGATGCCGAGCCCCGCGAGCTCGCCGTGGATCCGGCGGTATCCCCATGACTCGTTCTCCCTGGCCAGCCGCAGCACCACCGACCGGACCTTGCGATGCGTCGCCGGGCGCCCGGAGCGGCCCCGGCGCGACCGGCGCGCCCACAGGCGGCGGACGATGTCGCGCTGCCAGCGCAAGATCGTGCCGGGAGTGACGATCAGCCGCATCGCCGCCAGGCGCTCCGCCGGCACCGTCCCCGCAAGCAGCGCCAGCCACGCCCGGTCCGGCCACGTCAAACGCGAATGAGCGCTAGGCCGCTCACGCTCAGCCACAGTGAGCTGATGCCGCAGCATAAGGATCTCGGCGTCCTTCCACCACCACTCCCGCCGCGACAACCCCAGCAGCGACACGGCACGGGTGACAATCAGGAAGATCAGCTTCAAGCCCACAAGCCGAAGATCATCCCACGCCCTGGCAGCCTCCAGCCGCCGGACGCGGGCCGAACAGCCAGCGGTCAGCGGAGCATCCGGCCAGGTGGCACAGGTTTTCGGCACCTACAGGACATTGTTCCGGTCCCTGGCCCGCTCGCAGGCCCGCGACTACCGCGGGCAACTGGCAACAGCTGCCTGGGCGCACTCGGTCCGCACGAGCGGCACTGCTGCCTTGGTGCTCTATGACGTGACGTGACGACGCTGCACTTCGAGCGCGACGATGAGGACGAACTGTGCAAGGTCGGGATGAGCAAGGAGCACCGGGTCGACCCGCAGGTCCAGGCCGGGCTCTTGGTGGATCCTGCCGGGTTCCCTCTCGAGGTGCACCTGTTCGAGGGCAACAAGGCCGAGACCACCACCCTGATCCCGGTGCTGAGCGCGTTCGCGCAGCGCCATGGCGTGCGGGACATGGTTGTGGTTGCTGATGCCGGGATGCTCTCGGCGGCGAACCTGAACGCGCTGGAGGACGCAGGGTTCGGGTTCATCGTCGGCTCGCGGATCACCAAGGCACCTTACGACCTGGCCGAGCACTTCGAACGGCAGGGCAACTACTTCACCGACGGGCAGGTCCTGGAGTCGGCCCGGCGGATTGGCACGGGCAAGGCTGCCCGGGTCCGGCGGGTGGTCTACCAGTGGAAGTTCAAGCGCGAGCAGCACGACAACAAGGCCATTAACGCCATGATCGAGCGTGCGGACAAGATCGCCGACGGCCGCGCGCCGTTGGCAGCTGCCGCGCCAGTGCCGCTATGATGGCGCGGCCTGCCTAGTCCGGCTCGGGCCGGGCGATCTGACGGCGGGAGCACCGCGTCCTTTGACGCATGGCTGCGGCTGAGCGGCACCAGCCAGCCGAAGACCCGGATCATGATCAGGTAGAGCAGGCGAAGGGACACAAACCGCGATCTTGCCGCAACCGGCTCACCCGGCCAATTCGCAGGTCACAGCGCCTGCGGCGAGCTATGGAGCGGTACATCGCGCGGTGGCCCGCGAGCTGGTCACCGGCGGCTGACTGGCCGACGAGGCCTGCCTGGCCAGCCGGGACGCCCGGTCCGGATGCCCCCGCCCCGGCGATCCGGCCGGGCCCGCCATCCGCCTGGCTGTAAACGGAACCGTGGACCGGACCGGCCCGGATTTTGCGGGATATGCTGCAATTGCCCGCCGCGGTCAGCGGCGCCGTAAATGGCAGGTGGTTGTGCTGATCGAATCCGCAGTCGATAGCCGGGTTCCGGGTTATCTGGGACGGGTACTCGATGCGGACGCAAACCCGGTGGGGACCTGCTTCCAGGTCGCGCCCCGGATTCTCATGACCGCCTGGCATGTGCTCGAAGCGGCAGGGAGCGCCGGCATCGGGGCTGCTGTGCTATTCGATCCGCTCGGCGGAGGAGCGGTCATCACCGCTCGTGTAGAACGCGCCGACCGGACCAATGATCTTGCTGTCCTGGTATCCGCGCAGCCCTTTTCACCCGAATGCGCGCGGCTCGCCGAAAGCGACGGGGTAAAACCTCATACCAGGACGCTGGTAACAGGAGTCGTCAGGCTTAACGATAAGCACAAGTATCGATTCCTGGAGGCACCGGGAAAATGGGCCGGGGCCACAATCCGCGAAGACAGCGCTGAGGGTTCCGGCATCAAGCTCGCCCGGCTGGAGGCGCGTGGGGTCGCGCCCGGCATGAGCGGAGCCCCGGTGCGCCGGAGCATCGATGGCGCGGTGGTGGGCATGGTGTCCGCCCGTTACAACCCCGAGGGGACGTGGCAGCGGGACACGGTTCGGGTCGTCCGGGCCGAGGAGATGATCCGCTTGTGGGAAGGCGTCGAGGTCCACGACGACGGTCACCGCACGGCGGAGGAAGCACCCGACGGCGGTCCCGACGACATCCCCGCGTTCCTGCCGGTGCCGCCGGGCCATCCGTCATTCTGGCTGAGCCGACATCTGGTGACCAACGGCCAGTTCCGCTGTTTCCTCAGCGCCGAGCAGAACGGGCGATGGTGTCCCGGGCGGGCGCGTGGCGGCCCGGATGCCGATGACAACTACCTGCGTCACTGGAACGGCCCGGCGATGCCGCCTGGCCCTGGCGAACTTCCCGGTGGTGAACGTCAGTCTGGCCAGCGCCCGGGCGTACGCGGCCTGGCTGCGCGGGCGTCTTGGCGCGGCGGCCCGCCTTCCGGCGCTGAGCGAATGGCGCATCGCGGCCGCGGCCGGGCGGCCCGGAGACTGGCTGTCCGCGGAAGCCGAGGGCCGGCCGGGTGAACTTCCGGGGAACCCATGCCCGCCCCACCGAGGTCGGCGACTTCGGCCTCAATCCCTACGGGTTCGCGGACCTGGTGGGCCAGGCCTACGAGATGTGCGCCGGTGAATCAGCCGAGGCGGTGCGCGGCGGAGGTGCCTTCAGCACACCGCGGGAGCGCCTCGAGGAGATCAGCGAAATATCGTCACCGCGGGAGTGCCGGGCCGACACCGGGTTCAGGTGCGCGCTCGACACGGCCCCGCCTGGGGGGTGAGGTCATGGAACGGCGCCTTGAGGAACTCCTGAGCACGCGGCCCTATGAATGGTCGGAAGCCGACCTGTCCGACGCCAGGTCGTTCTTCGCCCGGGGACGGCCGGCCCGTCGGCCGCCCTCACCCGCAGCCTCATGCTCTACTGGACGCAGCGCGACTTGGACCGTTCCGTGTTCGAGGATCCGGATCAGGACCTTGCTCTTGTCCTGCACGCCCGGGCCCTCGGATTCCTTGGCGGAGCAGAACTCCCGGAGTGCGCGGAGCGCGTCTTGGCCGAGAACGCCTCCCGCTACGCACCGTTGCTGCCGGACGGCGTACCGTGGGGCCCGCGCGCCGCGCTTTCCCCGTCCGTCCGGGCCGCGCTGCCGTCCTCACTGGTTCATGCCTGGGTCATCTCGGACGATCACGGGCCGGTTGAGGTCCTGGCCGTGGGGCAGGGCCTGCCCGAGATCCAGCGCAGGATCGAGGAGGCCGCGTTCACCGCTTCCCTGCGCATCAACGGGACCTCGGATCCCGTGGAAGACGAACCGGTCAGGGACGTCATAGCCGTCGGGCTGACCCGGGTGGGGGTCTGATCCCTATCAGCGCCACCTGGCTGCGGCCCTGCCCGGCTTCGGCCGCAGCAGTCCGGCCGTGGACATCGACCTCCGCTCCACCGCCCTGGGTGCTCTCCGCGACTTCGTTGCGCTGCTGCGGACCCTCGAACGGCAGACCAAGCTCGTCCGGATCACGGAGGTGAGCAGGCGCGACACCGACTCCCTGGAGCAGGCCCTGCGCTCCATGGCCACCGACGCGCCAGCGGACAAGGCCCTGCTGCGCCGCACGTCTGCGGACGGGACGGGGCATCGGGCCGGGTCCCGCGACGCCGCGGTCCTGCTGCCCTCGCTCGGCATCCCGTCGGGCGAGGTGATCGGCCTGCGGCTCACCCCCGACCTGCGGAAGACCCGTCGCTACCGGATTCTCGAGACCGCGCACCAGCGGGCCACCGCGGACCAGCTCACGATGGACGCCCGGTTGCGCCGTGACCATAACCAGGAGGAATGCGACCGTCTCCAGGGCGAGCACGATGCCTTCAAGAATGCGACGCCTGCCGAACGGGCGACCTTGTGGGACAAGTACATCCTGCTCAACCAGAAATTCAACCAGAAGCTCGGGATAACGATCAGCCTGGCTCAGCCGGAGGAGTGCCCGGCGGAGCAGTACTACCTGCACCGCCTGCCCGGGCCGAACGGCCTGATCGAGCAGCACCGGGCCTGGGCCGAACGGATGGGCCTGGTCGTGGACAACCTCGAGCAGGCCATACGCAGGACATTCGCGCCTGCCCGGCAGCTGGGCCTGGCCCGGTTCCTTGACGCCGCGCTGCGGGGCGTCGCCCCCCGGGAGAGCTCCCAAACCACCGAGGCGTTCGGCCTGTGGAGCCGGGACGTGCAGCCGATGCTGTGGTTCGAGTGGAGGTGCCTCCTCGAGCGCAAGGGCCTGGACGTGGCGGACGTCTTCACCCGCCATACGATCCTGCTGACCCGTCATGTCACCTTGCCGGACGGGACCGTGACCCTCGTGACGCAGCCGCATTCCATGGTGGATGGCGCCTTCTCCGCGGTCCTGTCCGACCCCAGGCGCGGTGTGCTCGTCGTCCGGGACGCCACCGACCACGCCCAGCCCGATCACGCCGCACGCCGCCGACCGTCCGCCACCGCTCAAGGCGGCGCCGAGGCGTGGTCGGCGCTGCGCGACCAGGCCGAGCGCAAGGACCTCACCCAGGAGCAGTTCGCCGATGCCGTGCTCGAGGCGCTCCGCAACCACCCGGACACGGTGATCCCGCAGATCACCCGGGTGCTCCAGCCGCCCGGCCCCGACGCCAGCGAAGCCGACGTGATCAACGGGGCATTCGAGCGGGCCCGGCGGAAAACCGTCGTGCCCGCCATGCTCGAACGCGGGCTGTGGGCCATGCGGAGCAGCGCCTTTCTCACCGCCCGCGAATGTCTCCAGCGGGTGACGTCCCCGGCCGGCGTGGAAGGCCAGGTGCAGAACAACTTCGCGGCGCGCGCCTGGCTGCTCCGCGCCATCGTCGAGTGCGCCGCGGCCGGATGGAACGGCCCGGACATCGTCATGATGCTGGCGGACAAGTCGCCGGCCATGCCCCCCGAGGCCCTCCGCGGCCTCGATGAGGCGGACCAGCTAGATAAGGCCTTTACCGGGGCGTGGCGGGACGCATGCGCGAACGACGACCTGGCCCGGGCGCTCCGCCGACTCTTCCAGGGGCTGCCGCGCGCGCAGCAGGCATGCAGCCCGCAGGAGTACGCCGTCCTGCTGTTCCGCCAGGCCATCGAGTGCGCCCGGCTGGCCCGGCGGCTGGACGAATGTGCCGGGAACATCCCCGACGGCCGCGAGGCCAGGGACACCATCCTGGCCTGGAGCGGGCAGACGCTCGAGCAACTGCTCACCGGCCCGCTGGCCGGCCGCGTCGGCCAGGATGTCTTCGCCATCATGGAGGTCCTGACCGGCCGCGAGGCGCCCAGGTACGGACGGGTGATCTAGTCATGAAGAACGAGGTCTACGTGGTCAAGATGCTGGAGTCCTCGGCCCGGGCCCGCGCGGTCGCCGCTCCGGTTCTCGGCGACATGGCCCAGGTGGACCTGGTGCGGGCGCTCCGCAATCCCCCGCACCTGCGCCCGGCCGGCAGCGCCACGACCGAGGACTTGTTCGAAGACCTCGCTACCCGGATCAGGAGAGAATTCTCGCCGCCGGGGCTTCCGGACCACGTCTACCGCCGACCATCTGCGGGCGCTGGCCCACCCCGAGATCCAGCGCAGCGTGGCCCGCGCCCTGGGATGCCGTCCGGAGGCTCTGGTGCCGACCGTTTTCGATGCGGTCCGGCTCGGGCGGACGCTCGAGGAGGCCGGCAGCGACACGGTTGACATCACGGACACGGACGCCGAGGCCTTGTTCCTGCGCCTGCTCGAGCGGCTGCCCCTCGTTGACGTCCTGTTCGGGCTCGGCTCGGGCAACTGGACGCACTTCATCGGCCAGCAGCGGTGGATCACGGCGACGGCCACCGAGGCGCTCAGGACCATCGCCAGTAATGAGCACCTGGGCCAGGACGTCCCGGTCCCCCAGATCCTCGCCTACCTCATCGAGCGGGCCGACCACCCGGCGGCCCAGCCCGCCGGGGCCTACTTCGACGCGTTCGCGCTCATCGAGCTGCGACGGCGCCTGGCCCTCCTCGCCGAGGAACTGCGCGACGAAGCGCTGGACCTGGCGGAACTGGCCGCGCAGATCGCGTCCGACCTGCGCGCCGTGGCCCAGCTGCCTGCCTGGCTGGAGCTCTACGAGTTCGGCTCGATCGCCAGCGGGCTGCTAAAGCTATTCACCGGGGCGATCTCGTTCGCCGAGTTGCTGCCACCCGATCTGCATGAGCCACCAGCCGCCGTGACCGCCGACCCGGTCCCGTCCGAGGGCCTCCTGGTGCGGAACGAGGCGTCTTACGGGCCGCCCTTCCGCCGCCGCGAGAGCTTCGATATCGCCTGCGTGGTCCACGGCGAAGAGCAGCCGCAGGTCATCCTTCACTGCCGGGGCCTGAACAAGAGCCAGGGCAACCAGGTCAAGGACGTCGTCCAGCGCCTCACCGGAGGCGACCTGTCCGTCACCGGCGATTCGGCCGGAGCCCGGCTCCTCAACACGCGCGTCCCGGTCCGGGAGGGGCTGGCTGGCCGCCTCCGGGCCGCCCTGCACCGGTACGGGGCCGAAGCCGTGCAGTGCGTGATCCTGACCGGTTTCCAGCAGCCGGTGGCCATCCCGGCTCCATGGCACGATCTCCTCAACGCGAGCATCCCCTATCAAGGGCTCAACATCGCGCGAGACGCGTGGCTGCCCTCGTGCCAGGAGGTTGAGGACGAACTGATCGCCAGCGTTCAGGACTCCCCGCACGGCGAGATCCCGGTGGAAATCCTGACGCCAGATCCCGGGTCTCCCGGGCGGACATGAGGGGGGCGTGGTCGTGGCCAGCAGGCTGATCCCGGTCAGGGTCGGGGACATCGAGATCGAGGTGGAAGCGGTCCCGGTGGTGGGGACCGAGCCCACCTCCGGGAAAGCCGACCAGGCGGCCGGGAACGTGCTGGAGGCCTTCGGCCGGGCACAGGCCGCGATCATCGAGGTGGCGAAGTCGACCGCGGAGATGATCGACAAGGCGGGGGCGGCGGCGCGGCCGGACCGGGTGGACGTGGAGTTCGGGCTGAAGTTCTCCGCGTCCGGCGGGGTGATCATCGCCAGGGTGGCCGGGGAAGCCAGCCTGAAGGTCACCCTCGGCTATGACGTCGCGGCTAGGCCGACCCCCGTTCCGCCCGCCGCGCCGATGACAGCGCGGGCCTCGGATGAGGGGACGGGGAAGCCACCGCCTGGGTCGTCGTAACGGCTGAAGGCCGTGCCGCACGTCGTGTCCGTACCTACCGCGCATCGAGTATGTCGCGGCCGAGGTCGCCCGGCACGGCGGGATCACCATCTGCGCGCCGATCGCGCCCACGCCCTGTGGGGTGCCAATACTCCGTCACGACGGTTGACCTGCGACGTCTTGAGCCGACCGACGTTCTCATGGTCGTACCGGCACTCACTATTGCTGAGGGCCTCGGGCATCACCGAGGGGACACAGGAGGACTATCGCGGGTACATGAACGGTCAATACGAGGACCACGGCCGACTGCGGGACCGACGCGGTGGGAGTTACGGAGCGTGTCCACCGCTCGAGCGGCTCCCGCGCGGCGGTCCCCGGACAGCCGTAAACCAGTTACGTGGTTGTCGTGATCATCTTTCCATGGTGGTCTAGACCATACGGCTTCCGTGTTTGCTCCATGTTTGCTCGGATGTCCCGGTACGACGCGGTACATGCCGTCCGAAGACGGCACTCCGCCTCGGCGGGTTGCGGGCATCTTGCCAGCGTGTTAGCGTAAAGACGCTGTTAGATTGAAGGAATAGAATTCCTGAGCAGCAGACTCTTAATCCGCGGGTTCGGGGTTCAAGAACCTGGCGGAGCACCCGTACCGACCTGGGCATTACCGCTCGAGGTCATTTTTATGTGCCCGACTTGTCTGGATCTTTCGTCCCTGCTTGCTCGCGGGCGGATGTTTGGGGCCGGGACGGCTTGTCAACTTTCGGCAGATTGATCTAGACCAGTCATCGGAGCCGCTCTCCCGATCTGGTTACGCAGCGCAATAGCGGCAGGCAGGAGTCCCGTAGCCAGGCTGTCTCCCCGCTGGAAGCCCCACATGGCCATGGAACCCGGCCCGGCCAGCAGCCCGCGGGCTGCGGGCTGCGTTTTGCCGCACATCGGGTGCAGTTCCGTTCCCGTCAAGTGCCGAAGGCACCTGTCAAGGTCCATCGCAGGTCTGCCTAAGGTACATGCCAGGTATAATCGCGCGCTGACCTGCTAATACCTGAGCTGCGGAAAGCGCGGGCGGCATCGGCCAGCGGGAAGCCGACGCGGGGCGGCCACACGCGGGCCGGGAGCCGGGGTCGGTAAAGCATCATGGCCGGACGGCCGTCGCGCCGACACGGCGGCGTCACGGGCCGGACGGGCCGTACCGCCGGCCCGTGACCGCGTTGGTGAGATCCTGCGCCGCGTGACAGGCGCGAGGGACGATTTGCCTCATATATGGAATTGCTCCTGGCCGTCGCCAGGTCGCCTGCGACGGCAGCCCCTACGGTCACCGCAGGCCCTTAGCAATCCTTAATCATGCGCATGCCGCTGGCCGGCGATCCCGACGTGGCGGGCAGGTACCAGCGCCGCAGATCGCGCGCCGGCACTGCCTGGTCAACGGCAGGTACACGCCAGCCGCGTGCCGGGGTCAGACGTGCGGCAGTTCGAACCAGGTCACTGTCCGCCCGCCGCACCGCCGCCAGCCCCATCGCGCGGCTAGCCCCGCCACCAGCCCAAGCCCCCGGCCATCTTCCGCGTCACCCCCGGCAGGACCAAGCTCCGGTACTCCGGGGCCACTGCGGCCAGTGACCTCAACCCGGACCAGTCCGCCCCCGGCCCTGACCGCGATCGTGACCGTCTCTCCCGGATCGCCCGAGCCACTGTGCCGCTCGCTATTGCCGGACAGCTCCCTGTTCACCAGCAAGACGGCGACATGCCCGCACGGGTGCACCGGGCCGGGCACCCCGACCGTGAACGCGCGGGCGACCCGCGCCCGCGCCCCGCCCGGCCTCTGCTCTCCCGCACCGCCGCCACATCAGCGCACCCGCCCTTCCCCGCCCGCCTGACTGCGGAATCACCGGGCCGCCGGACGGGCACCCGGGGATGCACGCCCGGCTCACCGGGGGCACGTCAAGCCGGAACATGCCGCCGGCGCGGCCCGTCCGTGGCCGTCCGTGAAACAGCCGACGGTGCGCACCGACCGTCCTGGGGCACCAATCCCGTCCGCTATACGTCCGTGGACACCGCGACACAGCGGCCCGCAGCGCTACAAGATGACACACCACGGGACAGAGAAGAAACGGCCCGCATAGCCGAGAATTTCCAGCTAGCGAGCCGTTTTCGCAGGTGGTGGCAGGTGTTGGGTTCGAACCAACGTAGGCTGAGCCGACGGTTTTACAGACCGCTCCCTTTGGCCACTCGGGCAACCTGCCGTTCGCCGCTAGAGCTAGCGGCACAGAGAAGGATAGCCCAAGACGCGACCTGACGGTAAGCCGACCGCATTTCAAACCGGACGCGACCGGGCCGGCGGGTTCGGCGTGACGGCCGGCGCCCGGGACGTTTAGCCTGGAGCCGTGGCATCCCAAGAGTCTTCCTTTGACATCGTGTCCAAACTCGACCGCCAGGAAGTGGACAACGCGCTCAACCAGGCGGGCAAGGAGATCGGCACGCGGTTCGACTTCCGCGGCGTCGGCGCGGCCATCAGCTGGTCGGGCGAGCACGCCGTGGATATCCGCGCCAACAGCGAAGAGCGCGCCCTGGCCGTCCTCGACGTCTTCAAGGACAAGCTGGTCAAGCGCGGCGTCTCGCTCAAGACCCTAGACGCGGACGACCCCAAGCTTTCCGGCAAGGAGTACCGGATGGCGGTGAGCCTCAAGGAGGGCATCACCCAGGACAACGCCAAGAAGATCTCCAAGATCATCAGGGACGAGGGCCCCAAGGGCGTCCGGGCTCAGGTCCAAGGCGAGGAGCTTCGCGTCTCAGCGAAGAAAAAGGACGATCTGCAGACGGTCATCTCCATGCTGAAAGGCAAGGAGTTCGACTTCGCCCTCCAGTTCGTCAACTATCGCTAACCCCCGGCCTGTACCCCGCTCCCGAAGCCGCCCGCGGCCGTCTCCCCGGGGCAAACGGGCATCTGGACGAGTTCCAGATCTTCGTGCGGCACGATACCCCTGATAGGGGGTGCTATGACACGCAATGACGCCGGGGGTTCCTTTTCCGGTCCGGTGAGCGAGGGCGCGGGCACAGCGCAGCCTGACGTTTTACACGCGACAGCCGGACCGCAAGCTGACCGGCATTGCGCCAGAACGTCGTGACACAGCGGTTTCATCGTGACCGAGTGTCGCCAGGGGGACTCGCGCGAGAGGCTGGCGGGGCGGCTGGTGCTCCAGGTGGCTAAGGGAATCGGAATCGGGCGAGCTGCGGGCAGCGACGGAAGCCGACGCGCCGGGGACAGCGGCGGCAGCATCACGCGCCGGGGGCAGCGGCGGCAGCAACCGCGAGGCGGGGTCAGCGGCGGTAACCTGCGAGGGCTTCCAGGCGGCGGACTCGCTCGGCGGCGGGCGGGTGGGCGCCGAACAGGCGGCCGATCCCTTCCGGGCGGAACGGGCAGGCGATCATCAGGTGGCCAACCGGAGCGCGCCGCGCGTCGGGCGCGAGCGCCAGCTCCGCCGTTTCGGCATCGATCTTGCGCAGGGCGCGGGCCAGCGCCAGCGGGTCGCCCGCCAGCAGGGCGCCGGCCGCGTCGGCCCGGTATTCGCGCTCGCGGCTCACGGCCAGCCGGATGATGATCGCGGCGGCCGGCCCGAGCAGCAGCATCAGCAGCGTCTCAAGCGCACCCATACGGGAGCCGCCGCAGGCGGCCCCGCGACCAGAGCCGCAGGCGGCCCCGCGACCAGAGCCACCGGACCGGCCGGACCGGCCGGACCGGCCGAGCCCGGCCAGGCCGGCCGGGAGCGTGATGACGGCCGCGAGCCCGGCGGACACCGTGGAGGCCAGAATGTCCGGGCCGGACACGTGCGCTAGTTCATGCCCGAGCACGCCGCGCAGTTCGGCCTCGTCGAGCACGTCGAGCAGGCCCTGCGTGCAGCAGACGGTCGCGCCACGCGGGCCGCGGCCGACCGCGAACACGTTCGGCTGCTCGGCCGGCGACAGGCACAGGCGCGGTACCGGCAGCAGCCGGCCTTGCTCAGCTCCCGGACCAGGCGGTACAGCCCGGGGTGCTCGACCTCGCTGACCGGGCGGGCCGGCATCGCGGAAAGCGCCAGCCGGTCACAGCAGCCGAAGACCACCGCGATCAGCACCGCCGCGGCCACGATCGCGACGGCCGCGCCGCCGCCGCCGGCCACCCCGACCCCCACTAGCGCGCAGCCGGCCAGCAGCACGGCCAGTGCGGTCACCAGGCCGGCCAGCGCACCCGCCAGTTCGGCTGCCCGCAGCGCGTAACCGCGCACAGCCATGCACCTCCCCAGTGGCCCCGCCCGGTCCCGGCCGCGCTCACATGGGGGCTGGCGACGCAGCCCTGACCGGAATCTGTCATAAAATACGCTGGCGCCGCCAGATCGAAGGAATATCGCGGAGCGGCTGAACGTTCGTTCCGGCGTCCGTTTCAGCGTAATATTTGAACCGCCCTAACTCATGCCCACGGCCGTGGGGTGATGCGTGCTGAGCGCCTGGCCGCGGCGTGTGGAGGAGGTCTTCCTACTGTGACCAAGCAGGTCCAGAAGATCGATCATGTCATCATCAGGTTCGCAGGCGACTCCGGTGATGGCATGCAGCTTGCGGGAGACAGGTTCACCCAGGAGACGGCAGTCTTCGGCAACGACCTGTCCACCTTGCCGAACTTCCCGGCCGAGATCAGGGCACCGGCAGGTACCCTCCCCGGCGTATCGAGTTTCCAGCTGCATTTCGCTGACCACGACATCCTCACGCCTGGTGATGCCCCGGATGTGCTCATCGCCATGAACCCCGCGGCGCTGAAGGCCAACATCGAGGACCTGCCGCGAGGCGGCGACCTGATCGTCAACACCGACGAGTTCACCAAGCGGAACCTGACCAAGGTCGGCTACGCGGCCAGCCCGCTCGAGGACCAGACACTTGAGCAGTACAACGTGCACGCGGTGCCGATCACCTCGATGACCGTCAAGGCCCTGGAGGCCTTCGACATCACCAGGAAGGACGCCGAGCGGGCGAAGAACATGTTCGCGCTCGGGATGCTCTCCTGGCTGTACGACCGGCCCGCCGACGGCACGCTCGGCTTCCTCAAGGCCAAGTTCGCGACCAAGCCCGAGATCATGCAGGCCAACGTGGCCGCCTTCCAGGCGGGCTGGAACTTCGGCGAGACCACCGAGGACTTCTCGGTCAGGTACGAGATCAAGCCCGCCCCGCTGACGCCGGGCACCTACCGGAACATCAGCGGGAACACGGCCCTTTCCTACGGGCTCATCGCGGCGTCTCAGCTGGCCGGGCTGCCGTTGTTCCTCGGCTCCTACCCGATTACGCCGGCCTCCGACATCCTGCACGAGCTGGCCAAGCACAAGCGCTTCGGGGTCCGCACCTTCCAGGCCGAGGACGAGATCTCCGCCATCGGCGCGGCCCTGGGGGCTTCCTTCGGCGGCTCGCTGAGCGTCACCGCCACCTCCGGGCCCGGCATGCTGCTGAAGGCCGAGACCGCCGGCCTGGCCGTCTCGGTGGAGCTGCCGCTGCTCATCTGCGACGTCCAGCGGGCCGGGCCGTCCACCGGGATGCCGACCAAGACCGAGCAGGGTGACCTGCTGCAGGCGATGTTCGGCCGGAATGGCGAGTCGCCAGTGCCGATCATCGCCGCCGTCAGCCCGTCCGACTGCTTCCACGCGGCCATCGAGGCGGCCAGGATCGCGGTCAAGTACCGTACCCCGGTGATCCTGCTCTCCGACGGCTACCTGGCCAACGGCTCCGAGCCGTGGCGCATCCCGGACATTGCAAGCCTGCCCGACCTGAGCCAGGAGTTCACCTTCGCGGCGCCGGCCGGCGAAGACGCGGGCGAGTTCGAGCCGTTCCGGCGGGACCCGGTGACGCTGGCCCGCCCCTGGGCCATCCCGGGCACCGCCGGCCTGGAGCACCGGATCGGCGGCATCGAGAAGGCCGACGTCACCGGGACGATCTCCTATGACCCCGACAATCACGACCGGATGGTCCGGCTGCGCCAGGCCAAGATCGACGGGATCGCGGCCGACATTCCGCCGCTCGACGTCGACGACCCGGACGGCCGCGCCCGCGTCCTGGTGCTCGGCTGGGGATCCACCTTCGGCTCCATCGGGGCCGCGGTCCGCCAGGTGCGCAACGCCGGGCATGCCGTGGCCCAGGCTCACCTGCGGCACCTCAACCCGTTCCCGCCGAACCTGGCGGACGTGCTGCACCGCTACGACAGGGTGCTCGTCCCGGAAATCAACCTCGGCCAGCTCGCCTTGCTGCTGCGCGGGCGGTTCCTGGTCGACGTGATCTCCTACAACCGGGTCCGCGGCCTCCCGTTCCAGGCCGCCGAACTCGGCGACGCGATAGAGGATGTGATCGGTCATGGCTGAAACCGGCGGTGACGGCGAGCCGCGCCGGTTCGCCTCGCTGGCGCTTGTCCCGCGAGCGGCGTCTCGTTCGGCGGCCAAAGATTTTAAGTCTGACCAGGAGGTGCGCTGGTGCCCGGGCTGCGGTGACTACGCCATCCTGGCCGCCTTCCAGGCGTTCCTGCCCGAGCTCGAGGTGCCGCGCGAGAACATCGTGGTCATCTCGGGGATCGGCTGTTCCTCCCGGCTGCCCTACTACGTGAACAGCTACGGGATGCACTCCATCCATGGCCGCGCGCCCGCGATCGCCACCGGGCTGGCGACGTCCCGGCCGGACCTGTCGGTCTGGGTCATCACCGGCGACGGCGACGCGCTTTCGATCGGCGGCAATCACCTGATCCACGCGCTGCGGCGCAACGTGAACATCAAGATCCTGCTGTTCAACAACAGGATCTACGGGCTGACCAAGGGCCAGTACTCGCCGACCTCCGAGCAGGGCAAGATCACCAAGTCCACGCCGTTCGGGTCGCTGGACCACCCGTTCAACCCGGTGTCCCTCGCGCTCGGCGCCGACGCGAGCTTCGTGGCCAGGACCATCGACTCCGACCGCAGGCACCTGACCTCGGTGCTGCGGGAAGCGGCGGACCATCAGGGCGCCGCGTTCATCGAGATCTACCAGAACTGCCCCATCTTCAACGACGACGCGTTCGCCCCGCTGAAGGACGCCGGCGCGAACGACGAGCGGATGATCAGGCTCCAGCACGGCGCGCCGATCCGCTTCGCCGGCGGATCGCACGGGCTGCGGTTCGGCCGGCACGGCCAGCTCGAGGCGGTCGAGGTGGCAGGCGCCGCCCCTGACACGCTGATCACGCACGACGCGCAGCGGGCCGACCCGTCCTACGCGTTCGCGCTGTCCCGGCTGGATACGGCGGACTTCCAGCACACCCCGGTGGGCGTCTTCCGCCGGGTCGAGCAGCCGAGCTACGACCAGCTGATGGCCGGCCAGATCGCTGCCGCACGCGACCAGGGCGGGCCGGGTGATCTGGCCGCGTTGCTGGCGGGCAGCGACACCTGGGAAGTCAACTAAGGCCCGTCAGCTGGGGCCCGTCAGCTGGGGCCCGTCAGCTCGGGCCGGCTCCGAGCCGCTGGCGGACGATCTGCCGGGCTAGCTCGAGCACGGCCGGGTCGTCGTGCAGGACGAAGTTGGTGTCCGTGGCCAGGATGATGCCGTTCAGCTCGAAGGCCAGCCGGTCGGGATCCTCGCTGCCGGGCAGCTCGTGCTGGGCCAGCGCGGTGACCGCGAAACCCCGGAGCAGTGCGCCGAACTGAGCCTGGAACACGGCGATGCGGTCCCGGACCGGTCCGGGCCTGGTCCCCATCTCCAGGGCCGCGCCGGCCATGAAACAGCCGCCAGGAAACGTCCGCCGCTCCAGGTACGCGAAGAACGCCTCGCACACGGCGGCCAGCTGGGCCAGGCCGGGCGGAGCCGCCAGCGCGGGACGCACGACTTCCTCGTCGAAGATCCGGGCTGCCGCTTCCACGGTCGCCAGCTGGAGTTCCTGCTTGGAGCCGAACTGCGCGGACAGCCCGTTCTTGCTCATCCCCAGGGCCGAAGCCAGGTTGCCTATCGACAAGCCGTCCAGGCCCTCGACGGTGGCCAGGGCCGCGGCCGCGCGCAAGATCGCGCCGCGGGTCCGTCCCGCATCGGCGGTCACCCGGTGCGCTTCTCCACGAATTCGCACAGCGCCAGGAAGGCCGCCCGGGCCGGCACGTCAGGCAGCCTCATGATCTCGGTCCTGGCCCCGCGGGCCCAGTTCAGCACGTCCGCGCGGGATTCCTTCATCGCATGGTGGCCGCGCAGCAACGTGAGCGCCTCAGTGAGCAGGGCCTCGTCGGTCAGGTCGGCCTCCTCGAGCAGCCAGCGCAGCCGCGCATCGGCAGGCACCGCGGACCGCAGCGCGTACAGGACGGGCAGCGTCCGCACGCCCTGGCGCAGGTCGGTGCCTGGCGTCTTGCCCGACTGGGCCTCCTCGCTGGCGATATCGATCACGTCATCGGATAGCTGCCACGCCACGCCGAGCTGCTCGCAGGCCACCGCGATCGTGCCCGCGATCTGGCCAGGAGCGCCGGAGAACAGGGCGCCGAACTGGCCGGAGGTGGCGATCAGCGATCCGGTCTTCTCCGTGATCACCCGCATGTAGAAGTCGAGCGGGTCCTGGCCCGGACGCGAGCCGACAGTCTCCGCCATCTGGCCGGTGACCAGCCGGGTGAACGTCTCGGCCTGGATCCTGACGGCTTCTGGCCCGAGGTCGGCGAGAATCCGCGAGGCCTGCGCGAACAGGAAATCCCCGGTCAGGATCGCGACCGAATTACCCCACCGGGAATTGACCGAGTCCGAACCGCGGCGGACCAGGGCCTCGTCCATGACGTCATCGTGGAACAGCGTCGCCAGGTGAGTGAGCTCGATCGCCACCGCGGCCTGGATGACCCGCGGGTCCTCCGGATCACCGAACTGCGCGGCCAGCAGCACCAGCATGGCGCGGAACCGCTTGCCGCCAGCCGCGATGAGGTGCCTGGACGCCTCGGTAAGCAGTTCGTCACCGGGATGCGCCGTCGCGGCCAGTTCCTCCTCGACCCTGGCTAGATCGTCGAGCACCGCCGCCTCGAGGGCGGAGTCAGGGAGATCCACGGGGACTGCGATGATCACAAGCTCTCCACGTCGTCAGCACGCGCAAACGCCTCGAACTTCCGAGTATGCCCGTTCCGCGCGTGACCAACCAATGCCCCGGGCTCCCCTTAATGAACGAACAGCTGGTTCGCCGCATGGTTCGCCAGGCTCAGGACGGGTTCGGGCACGATGCCAAGCATGAGGGTCGCCGCCACGCCGATCCCCACCGCGGTGCCGGTGAAGATGCTCGGCACCACCACTTCCGGGCCGTCGGGGATCGGGTCGCTGAAGAACATGAGCACGATCACGCGGACGTAGAAGAACGCGGCGACCGCACTGCTCAGCACGCCGATGATCACCAGCGGCGTCTCGCCCGCGGCGATCGCAGCCTGGAAGACGGCAAATTTCCCGGTGAAGCCGCTGGTCAGCGGGATGCCGGCGAAGGCGAGCAGGAACAGCGCGAAGATCCCGGCGATCAGCGGCGACCGGCGGCCCAGGCCCGCCCACCGTGACAGGTGCCCCGCCTCGCCGCCCGGGTCCCGCACCAGGGTGATCACCGCGAACGCGCCGATCGTGGTGAGACCGTACGAGGCCAGGTAAAACAGGGCGGCAGACAGCCCCGCCGCGCTGGTCGCGATGACCGCGGTGAGAATGAACCCCGCGTGCGCGATGGAGGAGTAGGCGAGCAGCCGCTTGACGTCGGTCTGGGTGATGGCGATGACCGCGCCCACGACCATGGTGAGGACGGCGACCACCCAGAACGCCGGGCGCCAG
Source organism: uncultured Actinomycetes bacterium (assembly GCA_963739615.1). Lineage (GTDB taxonomy): Bacteria > Actinomycetota > Actinomycetes > Streptosporangiales > Streptosporangiaceae > Palsa-504. The sequence continues at coordinate 211,515 of CAVUBD010000020.1, read as the reverse complement.
TCCCAGGCCAGGTTGCCGAACGCCACGTAGAAGACGCGCAGCAGGGCGCCGAAGGCCGACACCACCGTGCAGGATGCCATCAGCGCGGTCACCGGCGTGGGCGCGCCCTGGTAGACGTCCGGCTTCCAGCTGTGGAAGGGCACCGCCCCGATCTTGAACAGCAGCCCGACGCCGATCAGCGCGACGCCCGCGAACAGCAGGGTGGAGCTGGAGGTGTTGCTCGCCGCCGCCGACGCGATGGCCGACAGCCGGACCGACCCGGAGAAGCCGTAGAGCATCGCCACGCCGAACAGGAAGAAGGCCGAGGAGAAGGCGCCGAGCAGGAAGTACTTCATTGCCGCCTCGTGCGAGAGCAGGCGGCGGCGCCGGGCGAGGCCGCACAGCAGGTACAGCGGCAGCGACAGCACCTCAAGCGCCACGAACATGGTCAGCAGGTCGTTCGCGGCCGGGAACAGCAGCATCCCGCCGACCGCGAACAGGGTCAGCGGGAAGATCTCGGTGTGGAAGATCCCGCCCGCCAGGGCCTCGCGTTCCTCCTCGCTGCCGGGCGTGGCGGCGGCCTGCGCGGCGAACGGGCTGTTGCTCGTGTCGCCGATGAGCAGCACGCTCACGAAGGCCAGCACCAAGATCGTGCTCTGGATGAACAAGGTGGGCCGGTCGACCGCCACCGCGCCCATCGCGGCGATGTGGCCCGGGCTTCCGCCTGCGAAAATGCTGGGCGACGCGGCCACCACGATGGTCAGGATGAACGCGGCGAGCAGGGCGCCCAGGGCGAGCACCATGTGCGCGGCGCGGCGAAAAGGCCGCGGCACGAACGCCTCGGCCAGCACGCCGACCACCGCCGCGGTGAAGACCACCAGCATCGGCGCGAGCTGGCTGTACTCGATTCTAGGCGCGCTGATCGTCCCGGTCGTCGACGCAGCGAGGATCCCGGTCACGGTGCGATTCCCTTCTGCGCGGCGGTCATCGTGTAAACGGCCGCCGTGCTGAACCCGGGCGCGGGATGCGCGGGCACCGGATCGGTCGTGCGCACCTGCGCCATCGTCACCCGCACGGCGGGATTGATGATGTCGAGCACCGGCTTGGGGTAGACGCCAACCCCGATGATCAGCACGACCAGCGGCGCGACCGCGAGCAGTTCCCGCGGCCTGAGGTCCTTCATCCCCGCCACCTGCTCGCGGACCGGCCCGCCGGCCACGCGCTGGTACATCCACAAGATATAGATCGCGGCCAGGATGATCCCCGCGGTGGCGAAGATGGCGGGCAGCTTGTACCGGGAGAAGGTCCCGAGCAGGACGAGGAACTCGCTGACGAACGTGGAAAGACCGGGCAGCGAGAGCCCGGCCAGGCCGGAGATCAGGAAGAGCCCGGCCAGCACCGGGGCGACCTTCTGCACGCCGCCGTAGTCCGCGATCCGGCTTGAGCCGCGCCGGATGATGAGGAATCCGGCCAGCAGGAACAGCGCGCCGGTGGCGAAGCCGTGGTTGACCATGTACAACGTCGCGCCTGACATGCCCTGGCTGGTCATCGCGAAGACGCCGAGCGTGATCAGGCCGAAGTGGGAGACAGACGTGTAGGCGATCAGCCGCTTCATGTCCTGCTGGCCGATCGCGACGATGGCCCCGTACAAGACCGCGATCACGGCCAGCGTGATGACCAGCGGCGTGAAGTACTTCGCGCCGTCCGGGAACAGTTCGAAGCAGTACCGCAGCATCCCGAACGTGCCGACCTTATCCAGCACGCCGACCAGCAGCACCGCGGCGCCCGGCTGCGACGCCGCCGCGGCGTCGGGCAGCCAGGTGTGGAACGGCCACAGCGGCGCCTTGATCGCGAACGCGATGAAGAATCCCAGGAACAGCCACTTCTGCACGGTCGGGCTCAGCGGCACGTGGATCAGCACGTTGAACAGGAACGTGCCGTGGTACCCCGTCACGGCGCTGCGGGTGGAGTACACGTAAAGCGCGATGACCGCGACCAGCATGAGCAGCCCGCCGAGCAGGCTGTAGAGCAGGAACTTGACCGCCGCGTACTGCCGCTTGCCGACGCCGTAGCTGCCGATCATGAAGTACATCGGCACCAGCATGGCCTCGAAGAACACGTAGAAAAGGAAGACGTCGGTGGCCGCGAAGACGCCGATCATCATCGTCTCGAGCACCAGCATCAGCGCGAAGTACGTCTTCACGCTGTGCCGGCCGGACTCGGCGTCGTGCCACGAGGCCAGGATCACCACCGGCATCAGCACCGCGGACATGGCGATGAGCACCAGCGCGATGCCGTCGACGCCGACCGCGTAGTGGACACCGAACGCCGGGATCCACGAGTAGACCTCGGTGAACTGGTAGTTCGGGCCGCCGACTTGGAACCTGACCGCGATGATGATCACGACGACCAGCGTCACCAGCGAGAACGCCAGCGCCAGCCACTTGGTCAGCGCCTCACGCGAGCGCCGGCCGGCCTCCGCGCTGTCCGGCGGCACGCCGGGGATCAGCGAGAGCACCAGGGCCCCCGCGAGCGGCACCGCGCCTGCGACGGTCAGCCAGGGAAAGCCATTCATCAGAGCCTCACCACTAGGAGCAAGGTGACAAGTACCGCCGCGCCGAAGAACATGGACAGCGCGTAGGAGCGCACGAAGCCGGTCTGCAGCTTGCGCAGCCGACCCGATGTCCCGCCCACGCCGGCGGCCAGCGTGTTCACGAGCCCGTCCACGCCCCGGTTGTCGAAGTACACCGACAGCCTGGTCAGCCACTGCCCGGGCCGCATCAGGACCGATTCGTTGAAGGCATCGCCGTAGAGGTCTTTTCGGGCGGCGACGACGGGAAACCGCCCTTTCGGCGGCGTGGCCGGGACCGGAACCCGGCCGTACATCACCCAGGCGAGGCCGATGCCGGCCAGCGCCAGCACCAGCGACAGGATCGAGGAGAGCGTGATAATCCCGTGCTCGACCGGCGGCACCCCGACAACCGGGGCGAGGAAGTCCTGGAGCCGGTCGTTGATGATGAGGAACGCGCCGGCCCCACCGCGCCGATCGCGAGCACGATCAGCGGATAGGTCATCACAGGAGGCGACTCGTGCGGGTGCGCGCCCTCGGCCCAGCGCTGCTTCCCGTGCCAGGTCATGAGCAGCATCCTGGTGATGTAGAACGCGGTGATGCCCGCGCCGATCAGCGCGCAGATGCCGAGAATCCAGCCTACGCTGCCGTGCTCGGTGAAGTCCGCTTCGATGATGGGGTCCTTGGTGAAGAACCCGGAGAACGGCGGAATGCCGGCGATGGCGAGGTAGGAGAGGCCGAACGTGACGTAGGTGACCGGCATGTACCGGGCCAGGCCACCGAACCGCCGCATGTTCACCTCGTCGTTCATGGAGTGCATGACCGAGCCGGCGTCGAGGAACAGGCACGCCTTGTAGAACCCGTGCGAGAGCAGGAGCGCGATCGCGAAGACGTAGCCCTCTGGCCCGAGGCCGGCGCCGAGCGTCATGTAGCCGATCTGGCTCATGGTGGACCCGGCGAGCGACTTCTTGATGTCGTCCTTGGCTGAGGCGATGATGCCGCCGAACAGCAGCGTGACCGTGCCCACGATGACCACCGCCAGCCGGGCGTCGGGGGTGATCGCGAGAATCGGGTTGGACCGCACCAGCAGGTACACCCCGGCGGTGACCATGGTGGCCGCGTGGATGAGCGCCGACACCGGGGTGGGGCCCTCCATCGCGTCAAGCAGCCAGGACTGCAGCGGCACCTGCGCGGACTTCCCGCACGCGCCGAGCAGCAGCAGCAGCCCGAGCGCGGTGGCCACGCCGCTGCCGCCGGACTGCACCGAGCCGAACACCCCGGTGAACGAGGTCGTGCCGAACTCGCTGAACATCAGGAAGATGGCCAGCGTGAGGCCGGCGTCGCCGACCCGGTTGACGATGAACGCCTTCTTGGCCGCGACCGCCGCCGAGGGCTTGTACTGCCAGAACCCGATCAGCAGGTAGGAGGCCAGGCCGACGCCCTCCCACCCGACGTAGAGCACCAGGTAGTTGTCGGCCAGGACCAGCAGCAGCATGGCGGCGATGAACAGGTTCATGTAGCCGAAGAACCGGCGCCGGTCGGTGTCGTGCGCCATGTAGCCGACCGAGTAGATGTGGATCAGCGACCCGACCCCGGTGATGAGCAGCACGAAGCAGATCGACAGCGGGTCGATAAGCAACGACACGTTCACCTGGAAGTGCGCCACCGCAATCCATGAGTACAGGCGCTGGTCCTGGATGCGGTTGGTGTCCCCGAGCAGGGTGAAGAAGGCGATCATGCCGTAGACGAACGCCGCGACCGGCATGGCCACGCCGAGCAGGTGCCCCCATCGGTTGGTGCGCCGGCCGCCGAGCAGCAGCACGGCCGCCCCGAACAGCGGGAAGGCGAGCAGCAGCCACGACAGCCGCAGCGCGCCCGTGGCCGGCACGGTGGCTACGGTCGCGGCCAGGGCATGGGCATCGGCGGCATGCCCCAAGACCGTGCCTGTCAACGTCGTCATCCCTTTCGGCTCAGTACTTCAGCAGGTTCGCGTCGTCCACCGACGCCGACCGGCGGGCCCGGAAGATCGCCATCAAGATCGCGAGGCCGACGACCACCTCGGCGGCGGCCACCACCATCACGAAGAACGCGATGACCTGCCCGTCCAGGTTGCCGTGCATGCTGGCGAAGGCCACGAAGGCCAGGTTGCACGCGTTCAGCATCAGCTCGATGCACATGAACACCACGATGGCGTTGCGCCGCACGAGCACGCCGACCCCGCCGATCACGAACAAGATCACCGAAAGCGCTACGTAGTGCACCGGGCTCATGAGTCGGCCCTCCCGGACGGCGTGGGCTCCCGCTCGCCGCTTTCCGCCGTGATGGCTTCCGGCTCATCAACGGCCCGAACGGACGGTGGTGCCTGCGTCACGGCCCGCGGGGCCAGCACCGGGCTGACAGAAAGCTCGGAGGTACTGCCGTCCGGCAGCAGGGCCGGCCGGTCCGCGGCGTCGTGCAGCGCGTAGACACCGGGCGACGGGTCGGGGGCCAATTGCCCGCTCCGCAGTCTCCTGGCGGCCAGGTCGCGCTGGGTCGGCTTGGGCGAAGTGCGCTCGCGGTGCGCGAGCACCATCGCGCCGAGCGCGGCCGTGATGAGCAGCGCGCCGGTGGCCTCGAACGGGAACACGTAGGTGGTGAAGATCAGGTCCGCGAGCCCGGACAGGTTACCCACCCCGTTCGCCGCGGTAGGCCGGGCCGCCGGGCCGAGGGCCGCGTGCCCGATGCTGAGGATCAGGATCACCAGCAGACCGATGGCGGCCAGGCCGGCCGCCATCCGCTGGCCCTTGATCGTCTCCACGATCGAGTCCGCCGAGCTGATCCCGATCAGCATGATGACGAAGAGGAACAGCATGAGGACGGCGCCGGTGTACACGATGATCTGCACGAACGCGAGGAAGGGCGCGCCCTGCATGGCATACATGGTGGCCAGCGACAGCATCACGACGGCCAGCATCAGGGCACAGTGCACGGCCCGCCTGACCAGGATCATGGCCAGCGCGGCGCCCACCGAGGCAACGGCGAGAATCCAGAAAATGGTCTCCCGCGCGATCACGTCGCTGTTGGTGCTGGCCGCGGCGAGGTCTCGTGTCATCTCCTGGCCTCCCCGGCGCCGTCGTCGGCGGGGCCGGACGGGCCGCTCGGTCCCGCCATGCCCGGCGCGCGCGGCCCCGCCACCACGCCGGCCGCACCCAGCCGGTAATAATCCTTCTCGTTGTCGCCGAGGCGCATAGGGTGAGGCGGCGCCTCCATCCCGGCCGCCAGCGGCGCGAGCAGCTGCTCCTTGGTCCAGATCAGGTTCAGGCGGCTGTCGTCGGCGATCTCGTACTCGTTGGTCATGGTCAGCGCGCGGGTCGGGCAGGCCTCGATGCACATCCCGCACAAGATGCAGCGCAGGTAGTTGATCTGGTAGACGGCCCCGTAGCGCTCACCCGGGGAGTACCGGCCGTCCGCCGTGTTGTCCCGGCCCTCGACGTAGATGGCGTCGGCCGGGCAGGCCCACGCGCACAGCTCGCAGCCGATGCACTTCTCCAGCCCGTCCGGCCACCGGTTGAGCTGGTGGTGGCCGTGGTACCGCGGCGCGGTCGGCCGTTTATCCTCCGGGTAATAGACGGTCTCGACCTTCCGGAACATCTCGGTGAAGGTCACCCCGAAGCCCTTGATCGGGTTGAGGAAATCAAGCACCTGTGACCTCCTTGGTGGAGGTTTCGTTGTCGATACCGATGCCGTGATAGTGCGGCAGGTCGAGCGGCGGCACCGGGAAGGCGGCCCCGCTAGCGGCTGGGCCAGCCGCTGGCGCCGCCTGGCCCGGCTCGGCGGCCTCGGATTCCGCGGGCGCCGCGTACTTCGCCGCCCGCTGCTGCGCGGCGCTGTCCCACATCCAGGCCAGCGCCAGGATGAGCACGATGACGAAACCGAAGACGGCGTACGGGGCCGGGCTGCGGGTATCCAGCCGCCAGGCGCGCACGGTGGCGATCAGCAGGATCCAGACGATGGAGACCGGGATGAGGAACTTCCAGCCGATGTCCATCAGCTGGTCATACCGGACCCTGGGCAGGGTCCCGCGCAGCCAGATGTAGCAGAACAAGAAGATGTAGACCTTGATCACGAACCAGAGCACCGGCCACCAGCCGGTGTTCGCGCCCGACCACAGCGACAGCGGCCACGGCGCCCGCCAGCCGCCGAGGAACAGCGTCGTCGCGAGCGCGGCAACCGTGGTCATGTTGATGTACTCGGCGAGGTAGAACATCGCGAACTTCATCGACGAGTACTCGGTGTGATAGCCGGCCACCAGCTCGCCCTCGCCCTCGGGCAGGTCGAACGGCAGCCTGTTGGTCTCGCCGACCATGGTGAACAGGTAGATCACGAACGAGACCGGCAGCAGCCACGCGTACCACTCGTGCTGCTGCGCACGGACGATCGCGGAGGTGGACAGCGAGCCCGCGTACAGGAACACGGCCACGAACGCGAGCCCCATCGCGATCTCGTAGCTGATCACCTGCGCGGCGGACCGCAGCGCGCCGAGCAGCGAGTAAGGCGATCCCGACGCCCAGCCCGCCAGCACGATCCCGTACACGCCGACCGAGCTCATGGCCAGTACGAACAGCACCGCCACCGGCAGGTCGGTGAGCTGCAGCGGGGTGTAGTGGTGGAAGATCGAGACTACCGGGCCCCACGGGATGACAGAAAAGGCGACGAAGGCGATCGACCCGGACAGCACCGGCGCGACCACGAACAGCAGCTTGTCCGCGCCCAGCGGGATGATGTCTTCCTTCAACGGCAGCTTGAGCGCGTCCGCGACCGGCTGAAGCAGGCCGAACGGGCCGGCCCGGTTGGGGCCCGGACGGCTCTGCATCCGGCCGATGACCCGCCGTTCCGCCCAGATCATGAAGATGGTCGTGAGCAGCAGGAAGAGGAAGACGATGACGACCTTCAGCAGCACCATCCACCAGATGAGCTGGTTGAAGTCGGCGAGCGTCGGGTCTGCGCCGGGAGCTGCGAGCAGTGCTCCCTGGTCCGTCATTGCGGCCTCCTCAGCGTCACCGTGGCGCCGTGCCCCGCACCGAGGCCGGCGCGGATGGTAGTACTGGCGTGCTCCGGGCGGCCCGGCTGCGGGTCGGCCTCCGGCGGGTCCGCTTCGGGCAGTCCGGCCGCCGGAAGCCAGACCACGTGGTCCGCCATCGGCACGACCATGACGGGAACCGTCACCGAACCCCGCTCGCTGGCCACGGTCACCTTATCGCCGTCGGCCACGCCGGCCGCAGCCGCGGTCGCCGCGGACATCCTGGCCAGCACCGGCCGGGCCGTGCCCGCCAGGGACGGCTCGCCGTCCTGCATGCGCCCGCTGTCCAGCAGCTGATGCCAGGTGGAGAGAAGTATTGCCCCGGGGGGACGATCCCCCCCAGACGCCACTGCCCCGGGGGGACGATCCCCCCCAGACGCCACTGCCCCGGGGGGACGATCCCCCCCAGCCCCCCCCTGCTCCTGGGGGGAAACCTTTCCCCCCAGACCCCCTCGGCCCCCTGGGCCCCCCTGGCGGGGGGCTTCGGGGCGGGGGCCGCGGTGGGTGCCTAGGGCGGCTAGTTCGGCGCGGGCGGCTGCCGCGTCGGGCAGGCCGAGATGGACATCCATCTGGTCGGCGATCGCGCCGAGCACGTACAGGTCGGTGCGCACCTCGGGGACCCGCAGCGCCGCGCCGAACGAACCGCCGCGTCCTTCCCAGTTCACGAACGTCCCGGCCTTCTCGGCCACGGCCGCGACCGGGAACACCACATCGGCGCGGTCGGTGATCTCGCTGGCCCGCAGCTCGAGGCTGACCACGAAGGGGGCCATCTCGATCGCCTGCAGCGCGGCTTGCGGATCTGGCAGGTCCGCCGGGTCTACTCCGGCCACCACCAGGGCGCCGAGTTCGCCGTCGGCGACCGCGGCGAGCATCCCCGCGGTGTCATGTCCCGGCGTAGCGGGCAGCGAGCCCTTGCCCCAGATCCTGGCCACCTCGGCGCGCGCCGCGGCGTCGGTCACCGGGCGGCCGATGGGCAGCAGCCCCGGCAGGGCGCCCGCCTCGACGGCGCCCCGCTCACCCGCCCGGCGCGGAATCCACGCCAGCCGGGCGCCTGAGGCGGCCGCGAGCTCGGCCGCGGCCGCGAGCGCGCCCGGCACGGCGGCGAGCCGCTCGCCGACGAGGATCACCGCGCCAGGAGCGGCCAGGGCCCGGCCGGCCCCCCGGAAAGCGTCTTCCCGGGGGGAACGATCCCCCCCAGACCCCCCCTGCTCTTGGGGGGATGCCATCCCCCCAAACCCCCCTGGCGTCCCCCCGGCCAGCGCTGCCAGCACGTTCAGCGCCTTCAGCGCGGCGGGCTCGTCCCCTGGCCGGGTAGTCAGCAGCTCACCGCCCAGCTTGACCAGCCCGGGGCTGGCCAGGGCCGCGATCGAGAAGACCTTGAGGGCGTGCCGCCTGGCCGCCTTGTGCAGCCGCAGGAAGACGATCGGCGACTCATCCTCGGGCTCGAATCCGGCCAGCAGAACCGCGGGCGCCTGTTCCAGGTCGGCGTAGCTCACCCCGATGCCGCGCCCGGCCACGCAGGCGGCCAGGAACTGCTCCTCCTCGGCCGAGTGGGGACGGGCTCGCATGTCGACGTTGTTGGTGTCGAGGGCGACCCGGGCGAACTTCGCGTAGGCGTAGGCATCTTCCAGGGTCAGCCGGCCGCCGGTCAGGACGCCGACGCCGCGCGGACCCCAGTACGGGGTGCCCTGCGCTCCCTGGTCCGGTTCACCCCGGGCCGCGGCCAGGCCGGCGGCAGCCACCGCGAGCGCGTGCGGCCAGGACGCCGGAACAAGCGCCCCGGCCTCGTCCCTGACCAGCGGGCTGGTCAGCCGGTCAGGCTCGGTCGCGTAAGTGAACGCCCACCGGCCCTTGTCGCAGTTCCACTCCTCGTTGACGGCCGGGTCATAGCCCGCCAGCCGGCGCGTCACCCGGCCGCGCCTGATGTCGGTGCGCTGCCGGCAGCCGGACGCGCAGTGCTCGCACACGCTCGGCACCGACACCAGGTCGAACGGCCGGGCCCGGAACCGGTAGGCGGCGCCGGTGAGCGCGCCCACCGGACATACCTGCACGGTGTTGCCGGAGAAGTAGGAGTTGAACGGCTTGCCTTCCGCGGTGCCGATCATCTGGCTCGGGCCGCGTTCGAGGAAGTCGATGAAAGGGTCCCCGGCGATCTCCTCGGAGACCCGCACGCACCGGGTGCACGAGATGCACCGCTCGCGGTCGAGCAGCACCTCGGTGGAGATGGCCACCGGCTTTTCGAAGGTCCTCTTCTCCTCGGCGTACCTGGTCTCGCCCTGGCCCGAGGACATGGCCTGGTTCTGCAGCGGGCATTCGCCGCCCTTATCGCACATCGGGCAGTCAAGCGGATGGTTGATGAGCAGCAGCTCCATCACGCCCCGCTGCGCCTTCTCCGCGACGGCCGAGGTCAGCTGGGTGCGCACCACCATGCCTTCGGTGCAGGCGATGGTGCACGAGGCCATCGGCTTGCGCTGGCCTTCCACCTCGACCAGGCACTGGCGGCAGGCGCCGATCGGGTCGAGCAGCGGGTGATCGCAGAACCGCGGGATCTGGATGCCGAGCAGCTCGGCCGCCCTAATGATCAGGGTGCCCTTCGGCACCGCGATCTCGAACCCGTCGATGGTGACGGTCACGGTGTCCCGCGCGGTCTCGACGGTCACGCCCCCTCCCCGAACAGCGTCGAAGCCGCCGGGTCGAACGGGCAGCCGCCTTCCTTCTGGTGCTGCATGAACTCATCCCTGAAGTACTGGATGCCCGAGGTGATAGGGCTGGTCGCGCCGTCGCCGAGGGCGCAGAACGCGCGGCCGAGGATGTTATCGCAGATGTCCAGCAGCTTCTCGAGGTCTTCCCCGGTGCCGCGGCCGTGTTCCAGCCGTTCCAGGACCTGGACCATCCACCATGTCCCCTCCCGGCACGGCGTGCACTTCCCGCAGGACTCGTGCTCGTAGAACTCGGTCCAGCGGAGCACCGCGCGGACCACGCAGGTGGTCTCGTCGAAGATCTGCAGCGCCCTGGTGCCGAGCATGGACCCGGCGGCGGCGACCGATTCGAAGTCCAGCGGTACGTCCAGGTGCTCATCGGTCAGCAGCGGAGTCGATGAGCCGCCCGGCGTCCAGAACTTCAGCCGGTGCCCGGCCCGTACGCCGCCGGCCAGGTCCAGCAGCTCACGCAGCGTGATCCCGAGCGGCGCCTCGTACTGGCCGGGCGTGGTGACGTGCCCGGAGAGCGAGAAGATGCCGAAGCCCTTGGACTTCTCGGTGCCCAGCCCGGCGAACCAGTCCGCGCCGTTCATCACGATAGACGGCACGCTGGCGATCGACTCCACGTTGTTGATGTCCGTCGGGGAGGCGTAAAGACCCGCCACGGCCGGGAAGGGCGGCCGGAGCCTGGGCAGGCCGCGGTACCCCTCGAGCGAGGTAAGCAGCGCTGATTCCTCGCCGCAGATGTAGGCGCCGGCCCCCGCGTGCACGATGACCTCGACGTCGAAGCCCGAGCCGAGGATGTCCGTGCCGAGGTAGCCGGCCGCGTAGGCCTCTTCCACCGCGTGCCGCAGCCGCCGCACCACGTGCAGCACCTCGCCGCGGACGTAGATGAAGGCGTGCCTGGCCCGGATGGCGTACGCGGCGATGGCCGCGCCTTCGATGAGCACGTGCGGATTCGCCATCATCAGCGGGATGTCCTTGCACGTACCCGGCTCGGACTCGTCCGCGTTGACCACCAGGTAATGCGGCTTGCCGTCACCCTGCGGCAGGAAGCTCCACTTCACGCCGGTCGGGAAACCGGCGCCGCCGCGTCCGCGCAGCCCCGAGTCCTTGACCATGGCGATGACCTCGTTAGGTGAGGCGGCGAGGGCCTTAGGCAGCGCCTGCCAGCCGCCGGCCCGCCGGTAGCCGTCCAGGGTGAAGGCGTCGGGCTGGTCCCACTGCGCCGTCAGCACCGGGGTGAGCGTGTCGGTCACTGTGACTCCTTGCCAGACCCGGTGCGGCCGGACCCGGTGCGGCCGGACCCGGTGCGGCCGGACCCGGTGCTGCCAGACCTAGCGGACTTGCGCGGCCGGGGGTTCGCGGCGCCCGCCTGGGCGGCCCCGGACCCGGCCGGCGGGGTCCAGCCGCGGTCCTGGGCGATCTTGAGGCCGACCAGGCTGGCCGGGCCCGCAGCCGGGCCGTCGGTGGCCTGGTCGTCGTTGAAACCGGCCAGGATCCGGGACGTCTCTCGCCACGTGCACAGCCGGCGAGGACCCCGGGTCGGGCTGACCGGGTGCCCCGCACGCAGGTTGTCGACGAGCTGCCGGGCTGACTCGGGGGTCATGTTGTCGAAGAATTCCCAGTTCACCATCACGACCGGCGCATAGTCGCAGGCGGCGTTGCACTCCACGTGCTCAAGGATGACCTTGCCGTCCGGCGTGGTCTCGTCGTTGCCGACCCCGAGGTGCTCGCGGAGCTCTTTGAAGATCTGGTCGCCGCCCATGATCGCGCACAGCGTGTTGGTGCACACGCCGACGTGGTAGTCGCCGACGGGCCGGCGCTTGTACATCGTGTAGAAGCTCACCACCGCCGTGACTTCCGCGTCGGTGAGCCCGAACTTCGCCGCGCAGTACTCGATGCCGTCCGCGGAGACGAAACCTTCCTCCGACTGGACGAGATGGAGCAACGGCAGCAGCGCTGACCTCGGCCGCGGGTACTTGCCGATGATCTGCGCCGCGTCCGCGTCGAGGCGCGCCAGCACATCCTCGCTGAACGCCATTACCTGTCCACGCCTCCCATCACGGGATCGATGCTCGCGATCGCGGGGATCACGTCGGCCAGCATGCCGCCCTCGCAGAGCGCGGCGACCGACTGCAGGTTGGTGAACGACGGATCACGGAAGTGCACCCGGTACGGCCGGGTGCCGCCGTCGCTGACGACGTGCGCGGCCAGTTCACCGCGGGCGGACTCGATCGCCGCGTAGGCCTGGCCGGCCGGCACCCGGAATCCCTCGGTGATCAGCTTGAAGTGGTGGATGAGCGCCTCCATGGACTGGCCCATGATGTGCGCGATGTGCTCGGGCGAAGGACCCAGGCCGTCCGGGCCGAGCGACAGCTGGGCCGGCCAGCCGATCTTGGCGTCCCTGACCATCACCGGGTCGCTGCCCGAGCCGGCCGAACCGCGGGACGCCAACCGCTCGACACACTGCCTGACGATCCTCAGCGACTGGTCGATCTCGTCCATCTTGATCAGGTACCGGCCGTACGCGTCGCACGTGTCGGTTACCGGCACGTCGAAGTCGTAGCTCTCGTAGCCGCAGTACGGCTGGGACTTGCGCAGGTCCCAGGGCAGCCCGGTCGACCTCAGCATGGGCCCGGTCACGCCCAGGGCCATGCAGCTCGCCAGGTCCAGGTAGGCGACGCCCTTCATCCGGCCGATGAAGATCGTATTGGCGTCGATCAGCGTGCGCAGGTCATGGACGAGCCGCGGCGCGGCGTCGAGGAACGAGCGGATCGCCTCGAGCGCGCCGGGCGGCAGGTCCTCCGCCACCCCGCCCGGCCTGATGTAGGCGTGGTTCATCCGCAGCCCGGTGATCAGCTCAAACAGGTCGAGGACGCGTTCCCGCATGCGCACGCCCTGCATGAAGATCGTGGTTGCGCCGAGTTCCAGGCCCATGGGGCCGATTCCCCCCAGGTGCGAGGAGATCCGGTTGAGCTCCATCATCATGACCCTGATGATCTGGGCGCGCTCGGGGATGCGGTCCTCGATGCCAAGCAGCCGTTCTACCGCGAGGCAGTACGCGGCCTCGTTGAAGAACGGCATGAGGTAGTCCATCCTGGTACAGAAGGTGGTGCCCTGCGTCCAGGTGCGGTACTCCATGTTCTTCTCGATGCCGGTGTGCAGGTAGCCGATGGCCGCCCGCACTTCGACGACGGTCTCGCCCTCCAGCGTCAGGATCAGCCTGAGCACCCCGTGGGTGGACGGGTGCTGCGGGCCCATGTTGACGACGAGCCGCTCGCCGCTCTGGAAGTCACTGGCCTCGTTGGCGGCGGCGATGAGCTCGTCCCAGTCCTCGCCGGAGACCGTGTAGACGCGGCCTTCCGCGGCCTCGTCGTCGGCGTCGCTCGCACCGGCCGGCGCGTGCGGCGTCTGCCCTGCGGTCATGAGTAATGCCTCCGCTCATCGGGCGCCGGGATCTTCGCGCCGCGGTATTCGACCGGGATGCCGCCGAGCGGGTAGTCCTTGCGCTGCGGATGGCCCTTCCAGTCGTCCGGCATCTCGATCCTGGTGAGCGCCGGATGGCCGTCGAAGATGATCCCGAAGAAGTCCCAGGTCTCCCGCTCGTGCCAGTTGCTGGTCGGGTACACGCCGACGAGCGAGGGAATGTGCGGGTCCGCGTCCGGCGCGGTCACCTCGAGCCGTATCCGGCGGTTATGCGTAATGGACAGCAGGTGGTAGACCGCGTGCAGCTCGCGGCCGGTGTCCGCGAGGTAGTGCACGCCGGACACCCCGCTGCACAGCTCGAAGCGGAGCGCCGGGTCGTCGCGGAACTTCGCCGCCACCTCGGGCAGCCGTTCCCGCTGGACATAGAAGGTCAGCTCGCCCCGGTCGGCGACCACCCGCTCGATCGCGTCGGAATAGCCGATCCCGGCCGCCTCGAGCGCGCCGCCCAGCGCGTCGGCGACCTCGTCGAAGTAGGAACCGTAGGGCCGCGGGCTCTCGATCGGAGGCACCCGGTGCACCCGGAGCAGGCCGTAACCCGAGGTGTCCGAGGTGTCCTGCACGCCGAACATGCCGGTACGGATGACCGGCTGGGCCAGCCGCTCCTCGCCTAGCCGCGCCGGGAGGTTGCCGTCGGCCTCGGGGCCGGGAGGCACCGGCCCCTGCGGCGCCTGCGCGCCGTGAGTCACCTCCGGAGCCGCCTTTCCTGGCTCCTCGGGTCCGCTCACAGCTGGGATCCCTCGGGCGCCGCCAGGTGCAGCGGCGGCAGGCCGAGCTGCGCGTTCTCCAGTTCGGTGATCTGCCGATCGCGGTTCTTGCCGAGCTTGGCGTTGATGATCTTGTCGTGCAGCTTGAGGATCGCGTCGAGCAGCATCTCGGGCCGGGGCGGGCAGCCGGGCAGGTAGATGTCCACCGGGATGACGTGGTCGACACCCTGCACGATCGCGTAGTTGTTGAACATGCCGCCGCTCGAGGCGCACACGCCCATCGAGATCACCCACTTGGGGTCGGACATCTGGTCGTAGATCTGCCTCGTCACCGGCGCCATCTTCTGGCTGAGCCGCCCGGCCACGATCATCAGGTCCGCCTGCCGCGGGGTGTTGGAGGCCCGTTCCATGCCGAACCTGGCCAGGTCGTATCTTGGCCCGCCGGTCATCATCAGCTCGATGGCGCAGCAGGCCAAGCCGAAGGTGGCCGGCCATACCGAGCGGGCCCGCGCCCATCCCGCCGCCTTCTCGACCGACGTCAGCAGCACGCCGCTCGGCAGCTTTTCTTCAACACCCATGGCTAATCCCATTCCAAGCCGCCGCGCCGCCAGATGTAGACGTACGCGACAAGCACAGTGATGACGAAGGCCACCATCTCGACCAGGCCGAAGGAGCCGAGCTTGTTAAAGGTGACCGCCCAGGGATACAGGAAGATGATCTCGATGTCGAACACGATGAACAACATCGCGGTCAGGTAGTACTTGACCGGGACCTTGCCCCCCTCGGGCGGCAACGGCGTCGGCTCGATGCCGCACTCGTAGCTTTCCAGCTTGGCCTTGTTCCACCGCCGCGGTCCGGCGATCCTGCCGAAGGTGACAGAGAAGGCGGCAAAGCCGAGGGCGAGCAAGGCCAGCACGAAGATCGGAACGTACAGCCTCATCGTGGTTCGCTCCCTTCATGCTCCCGGTGCCAACGTCGTCCTATCCTAGGGACTACCTGCATAGCTACTCACTCAGGGTTAGGTGCGAGTTTCGACAGGCCGTTTACCAGGCGATCTGTCGCGTCTCCATGCGGATCGGTCAGGTTAGCAAGCAGTTTGAGCGCGAACCGCATCAGCGCGGGACGGGACATGCCGTGCTTGGTCGCGAAATGCATCAGCTTCGGCCGGCCGATCGCTTTCACGAAGACCCGGCCCAGCGTGTAGTAGCCGCCGTAGGCGTCGCTGAGCGCGGCCGGATAGCCGGCCAGCACCCGCTCGGTCTCGCTGCGCCGCGCCCGCCCGAGCGCCTGGGTGACGGTGCGGGCCAGGATCTCGCCCGACTCCAGCGCGTACGCTATCCCCTCGCCGTTGAACGGGTTCACCATGCCGGCCGCGTCGCCGGCCAGCAGCAGCCCGCTGTGATACTGCGGGGTCCGGTTGAAGCCCATCGGCAGCGCCGCGCCCCGGATGGGCTGGGTCCGGTTCTCCTCGGTGTAGCCCCACTCCGCGGGCATCGCCTTCAGCCAGCGCCGCAGCAGGGCGTGATAGTCAGTGTTGCCGAACGCGGCGCTGGTGTTCAGCAGCCCCAGGCCGACGTTGGACGTCCCGTCGCCCATGCCGAAGATCCAGCCGTACCCCGGCAGCAGCCGGTCGCCGTCCCACAGGTCGAGCCAGGACTCCAGGTAGTCGTCGTCGTGCCGCGGGGTTTTGTAATAGGTCCTGACCGCGACGCCGAGCGGGCGGTCGTCGCGCTTGCGCAGGCCCATCGCCACCGACAGCCGCGACGAGTTGCCGTCGGCCGCCACCACGACGCGCGCGGTGTAGGCCCGCTCGGCCTTGTGCTCCTCGCGCGCCACCACACCGGTGATCCGGCCGGTGCGCTCGTCGATGACCGGGCCGGTCACGGTGACGCCCTCGAGTAGCTTGGCGCCGGCTTGCTGGGCGCGGCGGGCCAGCGTCTCGTCCAGGTCACGGCGCGTCCGGACCAAGCCGAAGCCGGGATAGCTGGACAGCTCGGGCCAGGGCAGTTCCATCCGCTTGCCCGCGCCGATGACGCGCAGGCCCTTGTTCCGGACCCAGCCGTCCTGCTCGCTGACGCTGATGCCCATGCCGATGAGGGCCTTGACCGCGCGCGGGGTGAGCCCGTCGCCGCAGACCTTCTCCCTGGGAAACCTGGACTTCTCCAGGACCAGGACGTCCAGCCCCGCCTGGGCCAGGTAAAAGGCGGTCGCCGAGCCGCCGGCCCGGCCCCGACGACGATGACGTCCGCCTCGTCGGCGGCCTGCCGCGGGACGCCGGCGCGTCCGCTGCTGGTGGTGATTTCGGGAGAGCTGGTGGTGATTTCGGGGGAGCTGATGCTGGCTTCGGGGATGACAGGCTCGGTCACTTGGTCAGATCCTGAATGTCTTGTGAACTGCTTCACAAATTCTTTGCCATTAGTTTAGACCCAGCCGGTTACGGCCTTCCGCCGGGTCATCGGCGGGCGACATGCACGGCGACCGCGCCCATGCTCAGGTTGCGCCACCGTGCCGTCGACCAGCCGGCCGACCTCGATCAGGCCGGCCAGCTCGCGCTGGGCCGGCCAGTCCGTGATCGACTCGGCCAGGTACTCGTAGGCTTCCGGGCTGCGGGCCACCCGGCGCGCGATCGCGGGCAGGACGTTGAGCAGGTAACGCCGGTAGAGCCTATCCACCGGGGCGATCGTCATGGTGCTGAATTCGCACACCACCAGCCGGCCGCCGGGACGGGTCACCCGCCGCATCTCGGCCAGCGCGGCGACGGGATCGGCCACGTTGCGCAGCCCGAACGAGATCGTCACCGCGTCGAACGCCCCGTCACGGAACGGAAGCCGGAGCGCATCGCCGGCCACGAAGGAGATGCTGCCTGTATTGCCTCGGGGGGAGGATCCCCCAGACCCTATTGCCTCGGGGGGGCGATCCCCCCCAGACCCTATTGCCTCGGGGGGGCGATCCCCCCCAGACCCCCCCTGCTCTTGGGGGGGCTGCCCGCCCCCCCAAACCCCCCTGGGCCCCCTGGGCCCCCTTGCAGGGGGCTGCCCGGCTCCCTGGACCATCCTCGCCCGGCCGGCGCTCAGCATGCCTAGGGAGAAATCGCAGGCCACGCAGTCGGCCCCGGTGGCGGTGAACGTCAGGGAGGAGGTTCCGGTGCCCGCGGCCAGGTCGAGCACGCGGTCGCCGGGGCCGGCCCCGGCGATCCGCGCTACCACCCGCCGCCACAGCCTGACCTGGCCCATCGACAGGATGTCGTTGAGCAGGTCATAACGCTCCGCGATGGCGTCGAACATCGACGCGACATCGCCGGGTCGCTTGTCAAGGTCGGCACGGGCCATGGGCTCCACCCTACGGGCCTAGAGCAGCGCGGGGCGCTCCCAGGGCTGGCAACCGGCCACCCATGGCCTGCCGGTCAAGGTGCGCCGCCGGGGGTGCGCGGCATGGCACGTGATCACCCCGAAGGCGGGCGCGGCGCCCTTCGCAAACGGCCGCGCGCAAACGGGGTACAGCTCCCCGAGCCGGTTACCGGCACGAGCGCTGGCTAGCTGGCCTCGGTGATCGTGGCGGCGCCGACGGTGGCGTTGGTGCTCTCGTCGACGAGGATGAGGCCGCCGGTGGTGCGGTTCCGGGTGTACGGATCGCAGAAGATGGGCTGGGTGAGGCGGAGGCGGACGCGGCCGATCTCGTTCAGGCCCAGCTGGACCGCTGACTCGTCGCGGTGCAGGGTGTTCACGTCGATCCGGTAGTGCAGGTCGGTGACGATCGCCTTGACGGTGCGCGAGGTGTGCTTGACGATCAGCCGGGTGCGCGGCGCCAGCACCTGGTCGGACGACATCCAGCAGATCATCGCCTCGATGTTCTGGGCGGCAGCCGGCCTGTTGTTCGGGCGGCAGATCATGTCGCCGCGGGAGATGTCCACGTCGTCGTCGAGCAGCAGCGTCACCGACATGGGCGCGAACGCCTCCGGTACCTCCACCCCGCCCGCCTCGATGCGGCGCACCCTGGTGCCGAAGCCGGACGGCAGGTGCAGCACCTCATCGCCCGGCTTGATCACGCCGCCGGCCACCTGGCCCGCGTAACCGCGGTAGTCGTGCAGTTCGGCGTCGGTAGCGGCGTGCGGGCGGATCACGTACTGCACGGGGAACCGCACGTCGATCAGGTTGCGGTCGGACGCGATGTGCACGTGCTCCAGATGGTGCAGCAGCGAAGGGCCGTCGTACCAGCTCATGTTGGCCGACCGGTCCACCACGTTGTCGCCGTGCAGCGCGGAGATCGGGATGAAGGTCAGGTCGCCGATATCCAGCCGGGCCGCGAACGCGGAGAACTCCTCGCAGATCCGCTCGAATACCTCGGCGTCGTAGTCGACCAGGTCCATCTTGTTCACCGCGAGCACCATGTGCGGCACCCGCAGCAAGGTGGTGAGGAACGCGTGCCGGCGCGATTGCTCGGTGAGCCCGTTACGGGCGTCGACGAGCACCACCGCGAGGTCAGCCGTGGACGCTCCGGTCACCATGTTGCGGGTGTACTGGATGTGGCCGGGGGTGTCGGCGATGATGAACTTGCGCCGGGGCGTCGCGAAGTACCGGTAGGCGACGTCGATGGTGATGCCCTGTTCCCGCTCGGCCCGCAGCCCGTCGGTGAGCAGGGCCAGGTTCGTGTAGTCCTCGCCCCGGTCCCGGCTGGTCCGCTCGACCGCTTCCAGCTGGTCGGCGAAGATCGACTTGGAGTCGTAAAGCAGTCGGCCGATCAGCGTCGACTTGCCGTCGTCAACCGAGCCGGCCGTCGCGAACCGCAAGATGTCCATTTAGAAGTACCCTTCGCGCTTGCGGTCTTCCATCGCCGCCTCGCTTGTCCTGTCGTCGGCCCTGGTCTGGCCCCGCTCGGTGATCCTGGTGGCCGCGACCTCCGCGATCACCTCGGCCACCGTCACGGCCGCGGAGGACACGGCCCCGGTGCAGGTCATGTCGCCCACGGTCCGGTACCGGACCGTGGCCTCGAACAGCGGCTCGTCCTCGCTCCGCCTCATGTGGGGATTCTCGGCCAGCAGCAGGCCGTCCCGCTCGAACACCTGACGCTGGTGCGCGAAGTAGATGGGCGGTAGCTCGAGGTTCTCCCGCTCGATGTAGGCCCACACGTCAAGCTCGGTCCAGTTGGACAGCGGGAAGACGCGGATGTGCTCGCCCCGGTGCAGCCGCGTGTTGTACAGGTTCCACAGTTCGGGCCGCTGGTTCTTGGGGTCCCACTGGCCGAACTCGTCCCGGAACGAGAACATCCGCTCCTTCGCCCTGGCCTTCTCCTCGTCCCGCCGCGCCCCGCCGAACAGCGCGTCGAACCGGTGCTCCTCGATCGCGTCGAGCAAGGTCACCGTCTGCAGCCTGTTCCGGCTCGCGTGCCGGCCGGTCTCCTCGGTCACCCGGCCCGCGTCGATGGATGCCTGCACCGACGCGACGATCAGCCGGACGCCGAGTTCGGCCACCCGGCGGTCGCGGAAGCCGATCACCTCGGGGAAGTTATGCCCGGTGTCCACGTGCATCACGGGGAACGGGATCTTAGCGGGCCAGAACGCCTTCTCGGCGAGCGCCAGCATCACGATCGAGTCCTTGCCGCCGGAGAACAGCAGCACGGGCCGCTCGAACTCGGCGCCGACCTCGCGCATCACGTGGATCGCCTCGGACTCGAGCACGTCGAGCTGGGACATCTGGTAATCAGGACGCATTAGTGACTTCCTGGATCGCTGACAAGAGCAGGCCCGCAAGCGCGAGCCGGCACACCAGGATATCTGGCATCAAGAGGTCGGCCTGGTTATACGCGAGTCCGGAGCCGTCGATGCGGGACGCATGGAACCCGGCCGCCCGGGCCACCGCGACGGGCGCGGCCGTGTCCCACTCATAGAACCCGCCGCCGTGGATGTACGCGTCGGCCTCGCCCGTGACCACGGCCGCCACCTTCGCTCCAGCTGACCCCAGCGGCACGAGTTCCGCACCGATAAGACCGGGAATATTCTGAACGAACCGGGGTGCTCGGCTCCTGCTCACCACAATGCGCAGCGGCGTGGCGCCCGCGCCACCGCCGGCCGGGCCGACGCGATGTGACATCGGTGCGGTTATAACCGCCTCCATGTCACATCGTTGCGGGGATGGCGGGTCGAGGGTGGACAGGATCCGGCCCTGAGCGGGGAGCGCGACCGCGCCGGCGGTGAGATCGCCTGCCCCGTGGGCGGCGCTTGCTTCCCATAGGGCTACGTGGACGGCCCAGTCGGTGCGGCCCGGCTCGCCGAACTCCTTGGTGCCGTCGAGCGGGTCGACGATCCAGACGCGGTCCGCGGCGAGCCGCGCCGGGGCGTCGGCGGCTTCTTCGGACAGGACCACGTTGCCCGGGCGGCGGCCGGCGAGCGCCGCGACCAGGAACTCGTGCGACTGCCGGTCGCCTGCCTGGCGCAGCTCGCCGGGCTCACCGCCGCGAGCGCGCAGCCCGAGGAGCCGCCGGCCCGCCTCGCCGGCCAGTTCACGGGCGAGCGCGTGATCGTCGTCGTGCATCGGGCGGGCTCCACGGCTTAGTCGGTGTGGTAAATGTTCTGCGCGGCGGCCAGGTCCTTAGTGATCAGGGCCTCGGTGGCGTCGGCGCCCCGGTCGAGAAGAAACGGCAGGTCCTTGCGTTCGGCCGCGGTGAAGTCGCGGAGCACGTAAGCGGCTGGGTCCATCCGGCCCGGCGGCCTGCCGATGCCGAACCTGACCCGGTAGTAATCGCGCGTGCCGAGCGCCTGGGTGATTGACCGGAGCCCGTTGTGGCCGTTGTCGCCGCCGCCAAGCTTCAGCCGCACGGCGCCGAACGGGATGTCGAGCTCATCGTGGATGACCACGAGCCGGTCCGGCGGGATCTTGTAGAAGGCCAGCAGCGCCGCGGCCGGCTGGCCGGACAGGTTCATGTAAGAACGCGGCCGGGCCAGCGTGACGGGGACCCCGGCCAGCCGTCCCTCGGCGATGTCGTTGCCTGACCGGTGCGCCTTGAAGCGCACGCCAGCCCGCTCGGCCAGCAGGGCTGTCACCATGTGGCCCGCGTTGTGCCTGTTGCCCGCGTACTCCGGTCCGGGGTTGCCGAGGCCGGCGACGATCCAGCGTTCTCCGGTCAGCCCGCCTTCTCCCCTTCGCTGCCGCCGGCCGCCTCAGCCACCGCCTCCGGCACCTCCGCCGCCTCTGCGGCTTCTTCCTCTGGCTGCTCTTCCATCGTCTTGGCGATGACCGCCAGGACCAGCGTCTCCGGCTCGAGCTGCAGGCTGGTGCCCGGCGGCAGCTTGAGGTCGCTGGCGTGCAGGGCCTGGCCTACCGCCATGCCCTCGACGTCGATGTCGATGGCCTGCGGGATGTTCGTCGCGTCGGCCTCGATCGGGATCTGCACGAACTGCTGGTTGAGCATCCCGTCGCCCGGGGCGATCTCCCCGGTGACCCGCAGCGGCACCTCGACGGTGACCTTCTCGCCGCGCCGGACCAGGATCAGGTCGACGTGCTCGATGATGTTCTTGACCGGATCCCGCTGGACCGCCTTCGGCAGCGCGATCTCGCCGCCCCTGGTGAGGCCCTCGAGGCGCAGCAGCACGTTCGGTGTCTTCAGCGCGAGCATCAGGTCATGCCCGGGCAGGCTCAGGTGGCGGGTCTCCGTGCCGTGCCCGTACAGCACGGCGGGTACCCGGCCGTCGCGGCGGCTACGGCGGGCAGCGCCCTTGCCGAACTCGGTACGAGCCTCGGCGGCGATCTTGACCTCGGGCACGGTGCTTTCTCCTCACCTCAACGTGCAATGCGCGTTCGAAGTGTAGCCGACAACGCGAGTACGTGCGGACTGACGGCGGCCCGCCGCGGCGTCGCGTTGCGGTCACTGGTTTGATCAGTGCCGTGCCTGACTTCGATGATCTCACCTTCATGGGCGACACCTGGGCGGGGGCTTATGCCGACCTGACCTTCGGGCCGGACCCGGCGCCGGGAGTGGAGTTCCTGGCCGCGCTGGCCGGCGGCACGGGGCGGGTGCTCGAGCTCGGTATCGGCGGCGGGCGGATGGCGCTGCCGCTGGCCCGCCGCGGGGTCGGTGTTGAGGGCATCGAGGCGTCGCAGGTGGTGCTTGACCGGCTGCGGGCGACGCCGGGAGGTGAGTCGATCCCTGTCACCATCGCAGACATGGCCGATGTGCCGGTGGACGGGCCGTTTCAGCTGGTTTACCTGGTATGGAGCGGCCTGTACCACCTGCCGAGCCAGGCCCGCCAGGTGGACTGCTTCCGCAACGTGGCCCGGGTGCTGGCTCCGGGCGGAGCGTTCGTGATCGAGTGCTTCGTGCCGTCTTTGCCGCTATTGGCATGCGGGGTCGAGGTGAACGCCGTCACGGCAGACGGGGCATCGATGACGCTGACCCGCCACGATCCGGTCGCTCAGCGGATCTTCACGCAGCGGGTCAGCTTCCGTAACGGCCGCAAGGTTCAGATGTTTCCGGTGGCGATGCGTTACTGCTGGCCCAGCGAACTGGACCTGATGGCGGAACTGGCCAGGCTCCGGCTCCGCGAGCGCTATGCCGACTTCAGGCGCGCGCCGTTCGGCTCCGCCAGCCGCGGGCACATCTCGGTGTACGAGCTGCCCGGCCCGTAGGCATGCCCGCGGGTGCGGGTGCGGAGGCCGGCCTCCGCACCCGCTCGGCCAGGCTCAGGGGTGCGGCATTTCCTCGGGCTGGATGCCCTCGCCCTCGTTGTCGTCCTCGTCCTCGTCCTCTTCGCCGTCCTCGGGCTCGGGCTCGCTCGCGTCGAGCCGGTAAAGCTCTTCAAGCTCCTCGGCGCCTGGCCACTGCACGGCTACCGCTGCATTCCCCATAATTTTCCTCTCGTTTCCTCGGCTCCCCCAGGAAGTGCGGGGGAGACGCGCAGCATCGTACCGATACGGCGCCGCCCCTCATGGGGATCTCAGGAAATGCCGGATACGTCCCGCTCCGCGCGGACCTCGGCCGCCTGGGCGCTGTCGCCAAGCTCCTCGAAGATGGCGGTGGCGTGAGCCAGCGATTCGCGCGCCTCGGCGGCCAGGCCCAAGCGGTTCTGCGCGGTGCCGAGCGACCTCAAGGTGGCCGCCTGCTGTTGCCTGTTGCCTGAGGCCTGGTGGCTGTCCAGGGCCTGCCGCAGGCAGTCCAGGGCATCGGTGTCGCGGCCCAGCGAGAGATAGCAGCGCCCCAGGATGTGCATGGCGTAGCCCACGCCGTCGGCATAGTCGATCTGAGTGAAGATGCGACGTGCCTGGAGCAGGTAATCGACGGCCTCTTTGGCCCGGTCGAGGTCGAGCAGCGTCGATCCGAGATTGACCAGCGCGACGCCTTCACCGAACCGGTCGCTGACCTGGCGGGTCAGGTCCAGGACACGCCACAGCACGTCAAGGGCCTCGTCCGCGCGTCCTAGCCGCTGGTAGGCGTCGGCGAGGTTGTTCGCCGTCTGTACTTCACCCATCCGGTCGCTGATTTCGCGCCGGATCTCAAGTGACCGCTCGAGATGGCCGATGCCTTCGGGGTGCCCGGTGACTCCGAGGGCATCGCCGAGGTTATTCAGCACCCACGCCTCGGCCTGGCGATTACCCGCCCGGCGACCGCTGTCCAGCGCGATGCGGTGGGTGGCGATGCAGTCCGCCCAGTTGCCGCGGCTGCTGAAGATCACGAACAGGGGAGCCGGCAGCCGCCACGCGATGTCGTGACGGCCCGACCCGGCGGCCTGGCGGGTGGCCGCGACCAGGTTGGCCCGCTCGCTGTCGTACCAGGCCAGGGCATCCTCAGCGGTGGTGAAGCTGAGCGGCGGGACGTCGCCGGAGCCGGACACGTCCAGCGGGATGTTGAAGCGGCGCGGCGATACAGCGGTGGCGGCGGCGTCCGCGGTACGCATGTACCAGCCGAGCAGGCGGCCGATCGCAGCCTGGCGGTCTGGCGCGGAAACATCAGCCACCGCCCGTTCAGAAGAATAAACGCGGAGCAGGTCGTGGAACTTATACCTGTCGAGGACCGCGGATTCCAGCAGGTGCGCGTCCACCAGGGCCTCAAGCGCGTCCCCGGCGGAGTACTCGGGGACGCCGAAAAGGGCCGCGGCCGCGGCCGCGGAGATCGAGGGTCCTTGCCACAGCCCGAGCAGGCAGAACGCACGGGCCGGGTCGATGCCGTCGGCGCCCGCGCTGGCGGGCAGGCTGGCGAAGCTGACCTGGAAGCTGGCCCGGACGGCCAGGTCACCCACGCTCAGCTCGTCGAGCCTGCGGTGTACGTCGCGGAGCCGGTTCGCCATGGTCCGGATGGTCCAGCCGCTGCGGGTGGCCAGCCGCGCCGCGCAGATCCTGATGGCCAGCGGCAGCCCTGCGCAGGCCTCGAGCAGCTCGGCGGTGGCCTCAGACTCGGCCGCGGCCCGGTTGTCGCCCACGACGTTGACGAACAGCTTCAGCGCCTCGGCGGCATCGAGCACGTTGAGGTCGACCAGCCTGGTGCTGGCCAGGTCGGGCATCCGGCTCCGCGTCGTCACCAGCACCGCGGACGACGCGGTGCCCGGTAGCAGCGGCCGGACCTGGGCGGCGTCGCGCGCGTTGTCGAGCACGACCAGCATCCGGCGGCCGGCCAGCATGGTCCGGTACCTGGCCGCGCGCTCGTCGTCATCGACAGGGATATCCCGGCCGTCCACGCCGAGGTCACGCAGGAACCGGGCGAGCACATCCCCGACCGGAAGCGAGTTCGCCGTCGCGCCGAGCAGGTCGACGTAGAGCTGGCCATGGGGGAACTTGCGGCGCAGGCGGTGCGCGGCGTGGACCGCCAGGGAGGTCTTGCCGAGACCGCCGGCGCTGGCCACGACGGCGATGCGGACCGCGCCGGGATCACCGCCCGCCCGCGGGGCCGACATCAGGTCGCACAGGCGTTTCACCTGCTCATCGCGGCCGGTGAAATCGGCGATGTCGGCCGGCAGCTGAGCCGGGACCTGCGCGCCGGGCCGTGCTCCCCGGCCGGGCCGCGGGCCGGCCCGGGCCGCGGTCTTGGCGGTCTCGGCGGTAAGCGGGCTTGCTGCTTCAGTTCCTGGCTCCCCGGCAGGCGGCGTGACCAGGCCTGACGAAATGGTGCCCTTGGGCGCGACGTGGTCCTTGGCCAGGAGATCGGCGTACAGCTGGCGCAACTCCGCGCCAGGATCGACGCCTAGCTGATCGGCGATGGCGGTCCGCGCCCGCCCGTAGGCCTCGAGGGCCTCGGCGTGACGGCCGGCGCCATCCAGCGCCTGCATCAGCAGCAGCCACAGGCCCTCCCGCAGCGGATGCTCGGCCAGCAACCTGCCGATCTCGGGGACGGCCTGGGCGAATCCGCCGCACGTGAGCTCGGCCGTGATCCTGAGCTCGATCGCTTCGAGGCGGAGCTCAGCGAGCCGCCGGGCCTCCGCATCGACGAGCAGGGTGCTCGGGACATCCGCCAGCGGCTGGCCGTACCACAGCGCGAGCGCCTCGGTGAGCTGTCTGGCCGCCCGCTCCGCGTCACCTTCGGCGAAGGCCTTCCTGCCGTCGCGCACCATGGTCTCGAACACCAGCACGTCCACGTCCGAGGCGGTTACCCGAAGCTGGTAGCCGGGAGCGCGGGTGACAAGCAGCGCACTGTCCGCCTCGTCCATGAGCCGGCGCAGTCGCAGGACGTAGATGCTGATGAGGTTGGCCGCCTTGGCCGGCGGCTGGTCCCCCCACACCTCGCTGATCAGCACGTCGGCGGGGACGATCTGCCCAGCGTTAATCAGCAGGGCGGCCAGGACAGAACGCCACTTCGGCGCGCCGATCCCCCGCCAGCCTTCTCCGGCCCGGATCTCAAGCGGTCCGAGCAGCCGGAACCTCATCATTACCTGGGATCACTCGCCTCCGGCTATACGGATTCGTCAGGGAACTCACTTAATCATTACTCAACTGGGACGTAAACCACGTGCCCGACAATGTGCCTATCGCCCCGGCAACGCAGCCTACGGCGAGGCGAGCTAGTCGCGCCGGAAGGCCGCGGGGGCGCCGTCCGGCGGTGCCCCGAACGCCCGCTCGCCTAGCGGGGTGGGTGCGGCGGGAAGCGGTCCTGGCCCTTGGCGGGGGGAAGAGGGGCTGGCCATGTGGCCAGGACCGTCCAGAGCCGCTAGCCTGGCCGTCGTCCCCGCGCCAACGGCGGGGGTGGGGACGACGGCCACCATCGCGGTCCCTGCTGCTCGCGCCTGGCGCTGCGGTCATCCCCGGGGCCTCAGCTCTGCCCGTCGAACAGGCTGGTGACCGAGCCGTCGCTGAACACCTCGCTGATCGCCCGGGCCAGCAACGGCGCGATCGATAGCATCGTGAGCTTGTCGAACTGCTTCTCCTGCGGGACGGGCAACGTGTTCGTGATGATGATCTCGCTGATCCGGGAGTTCTTCAGGATGTCCACCGCCGCGCCTGACAGCACCCCGTGCGTCGCGGTGGCGATGACCTGGGCCGCGCCTTGCTCGAACAAGGCCTCCGCGGCCTTGGCGATCGTGGCTCCGGTGTCGATCATGTCGTCCACCAGGATGCAGGTGCGCCCGGCGACCTGCCCGACCACCTCGAACATCCTGACCTGGTTCGCCACGTCCGGGTCGCGCCGCTTGTGGATGATGGCCAGCGGGCAGCCGAGGCGGTCGGTCCAGCGTTCGCAGACCCGGACCCGGCCCGCGTCGGGCGCGACCACGGTGACCTGGCTGACGTCAAGCTTCTTCTCGATGTAAGAGGCCAGGATGGAGAGCGCGAACAGGTGGTCCACCGGCCCGTCGAAGAACCCCTGGATCTGGGCGGTGTGCAGGTCCACCGCCATCAGCCGGTCGGCGCCCGCCGTGGCAAACAGGTCAGCCATCAGCCGCGCCGAGATGGGTTCGCGGCCGCGGTTCTTCTTGTCTTGCCGCGCGTAGCCGAAGAACGGGGCCACGACCGTGATCCGCCTGGCCGAAGCCCGCTTGAGGGCATCGACCATGATCAGCTGCTCCATGATCCACTCGTTGATCGGCGCGGTGTGGCTCTGCAGCACGAACACGTCGCAGCCGCGGACGGAATCAAGGAAGCGGACGAAGATCTCGCCGTTCGCGAAATCAAACAGCTTAGTGGGCGTCGGCTTGATGCCCAGGCAGGCGGCTACCTCGTCCGCCAGCGCGGGGAAGGCCCGGCCGGAGACGAGCATCATCTTCTTGGACGGCAGTATCTCGTTCACGTCGTTCACTGAGCCTGCGCTCCCTCATCCTGGTCCCGCGCTGAGCCCTGATCCCGCGCTGGGGTTTCATCGGGCGCTGGGGTTTCATCCGGCGCTGGGGTTTCATCCGGCGCTGGGGTTTGGCGGGCCCGCGCGGCCGCCTCAGCGGCAGGCGACCCGGGACGCTGCCGTTCCACCCAGCCCTGCGAGTTGTGCTGCCTGCTACGGGCCACGCCGAGCGCGCCGGCGGGCACGTCCTCGGTGATCACAGACCCGGCCGCCGTATAGGCACCGTCGCCGATGGTGACCGGGGCCACGAGCATGGTGTCGGAGCCGATCCGCACGTGGTCGCCGACCGTGGAATGGTGCTTGACGGTCCCGTCGTAGTTCACGAAGACCGTCGCCGCGCCGATGTTGGACCGCTCGCCGATGTCCGCGTCGCCCACGTAGGACAGGTGCGGCACCTTGGATCCCTCACCTACCGTCGCGTTCTTCAGCTCGACGTAGGTGCCTATGTGCGCGCCCGGTCCTATCCGCGTTCCCGGCCGCAGCCGGGCGAACGGGCCGACGGTGGCCCCGGTGCCGATCTCGGCCGAATCGCAGACCGCGTAAAGGACGGCCGCGTCCCCCGCTACCGATGTGTCCCTGAGCAGGCAGTCCGGGCCGATCCGGGCTCCCGGCCCGATCGCCGTGTTCCCCTCCAGGTGGGTTCCCGGCAGGATCTGCGCGTCCGGCGCCAGCGTGACGCCGACATCAACCCAGGTGGCGGCCGGGTCCATGATCGTGACCCCGGCTCGCATCCACGCCTCGAGCAGCCGGCGGTTGCAGGCCTGGCGCACCTCCGCCAGCTGCACCTGGTCGTTCACGCCCTGGACCTCGGCCGGATCGGCGGCGAGGACCGTACCCGCCGGATGACCGTCGCCGCGCATGATCGCCACCACGTCGGTGAGGTATTCCTGACCCTGCGCGTTGCTGGTCGCGACCCGCTTGATCGCGTCGCCGAGCAGATCCCCGTCAAAGGCGTAGCAGCCGGAATTGATCTCGGTGATCGCCCGCTGCTCCGCGGTCGCGTCGGCCTCCTCCACGATCCCGGCGAGGGCGCCGGCTTCGTCCCTGATGATGCGCCCGTAGCCGAACGGGGCAGCGAGCCTGGCGGTGAGCACGGTCACGGCGTTGCCCGCGGCGGCGTGCTCCCGGACCAGCGCCCGGAGCGTCTGCGCCCGGAGCAGCGGCATATCACCGTAGGTCACGACGACGATGCCGGGCAGGGCGCCCAGCGCCTCGGTCACCATGCGGACGGCGTTCCCGGTGCCCGCCAGCCGCTCCTGCACTACCACGCAGACGCCGGGCGCATGCCTCGCCGCCTCGGCGCTGACCTCATCCCGGGCGTGCCCGGCGACAAGGACGAGACGCTGCGGATCAAGCTCGCTGGCCGCGGCGAGCGCATGCCCCAGCATACTGCGCCCGCACAGGGCATGCAGCACCTTGGGAGTCCGCGAATTCATCCTGGTGCCCTCGCCTGCGGCAAGGACAATGACAGCGACCGGGCGAGGTTCGCTCACGCGACAAGTCTCCTCGGGTAGCGCGCCAACATCTGCGGTATTCCGGGAATTTCAGGGGCATTGTCCGTCGGACCGGCACTCTCGGGACACTCCGGGTTCCCGGTATGCGACGGCGAATGTGTTCATCCACCCCTCACCCGCAGGATACCGTCCAGTTGCCATGATCGGACGGCCGCTTACCTCGACAGACAGCACAAGTCCCCCCTTGAGCTCCGGTCCTAAGCCTACGGCTGGCGAGTTCACGGCGGGCCTGCGGCCCAGCGATCGGCGCGGCGGCCGGGCAGCGCAGCCCCGGGCAGCGCAGGCCCGGGATCAGCGCAGGCCCGGGATCAGGGCTGGCCGTTCGTCGGGGCCTCCTCGCTACGCGGCGTCCCTTCGGGCGCCGCGCCGGGCACGACTAGCTCACTCGGCTCGAAGGCGCCTTCGGCCGCCACCGCGGCCAGCTCGTAGCCGAGCGGCTCCGGCCCGGCCGCCGCTCGCTTGCGCCGGCCGGTCAGCAGCGAGGCGACCGCGGCGATCACGTTAGCGGCGATCGCGAACGCGAACGCCACCCCGAGGCCGTCATGGAACGGGCTGGTGATGAGCTGCGGGAAGAACTGGCGCCCGGCGACATACGCGGCGTGCCCGGCGGGCAGGTAGCCGAGCAGCGGGCCGAGCAGCTGCTTCATCGGGTTGTAGCCGAGGAAGGCCGCGAACAGGACGCCGATCGGCGGCAGGTGGGAGATCTGGTTCGCCGCGGACGCCGGGATGCCCTGCGCGATCAGGCCGCCCGACAGCGCAGACGGCAGCTTGCTTGACAGGCCGGCCACCATCAGCGAGAAGAAGATCCCGATCGAAAGCACGAAGGCGGTGTTCTGGAAGGTCGCGATCATGCCGCCGGCGGCACCCCGCTGGCTGGCCGGCACGGAGTTCATCATCTCGGCCCGGTTCGGGGATGCGAACAGGCCGGAACCGAAGCCGTTGAGCGCGATGATGACCGCGAACAGCCAGTAGGGGAAATCAACAGGCAGGAAAAGCAGGAGGAAGAAGCTCAGTGCCGTCAGCAGCGCTCCGCCGGTGGTGAACCCCTTGGCGCCGAAGCGGTCGGAAAGGACGCCGGACAGCGGTGCCGAGACGAGGAAGCCGATGGTCAGCGGGACCAGGTAGATCCCGGCCCACAGCGGAGTCTGGCTGAAGCTGTATCCGTGCAGCGGCAGCCAGATGCCCTGCAGCCAGATGATCAGCATGAACTGCATGCCGCCGCGGCCCAGCGCCACCATGAAGTTCGCGATGTTACCCGCGGCGAAGGCCCGGATGCGGAACAGCGAGAGCCGGAACAGCGGCTCCGCGACCTTGGTCTCCACGAAGCCAAAGGCCACCAGCGCCGCCAGCCCGCCGAACAAGGCGGTGAGCACCCACGGGTTGGTCCAGCCCATCGGGTGCCCGCCGTACGGCAGCAGGCCGTAGGTAATGCCGACCAGGATCGCGATCAGCCCGGCGGCGAACAAGATGTTGCCCCACCAGTCCATCCGCGCCTTACGCCTGGTGCCAATGTCGCGCAGCATGAAGTACGCCCACACAGTGCCGAAGGCCCCGATCGGCGCCGAGACCAGGAACACGTAGTGCCAGTTGATGGGCCCGAGGACGCCGCCGAGCAGCAGCCCGATAAAGGAACCCGCGATGGCCGCGATCGCGTTCATGCCCAGGGCCGTGCCGCGCTGGTTAGCCGGGAAGGCGTCGGTCAAGATGGCGGCGGAGTTGGCGAACAGGAACGCGCCGCCGATGCCCTGCACGATACGCCAGATGATCAGCCACAAGGCGGCGGAGCTTCCGTGCATCCAGGTGATGGTCAGGAAGATGGAGGCCACGCTGAAGATCGCGAACCCCAGGTTGTACATCCGCACCCGGCCGAACATGTCCCCCAGCCGCCCGAACGACACCACCAGCACCGCGGACACGACGAGGAAGCCCATGAACATCCACAGCAGGTAGCTCGTATTGCCGGGGCTCAGCGGGTTGAGCCCGATCCCGCGGAAGATGTCGGGCAGCGCGATCAGCACGATGGACTGGTTGACGGTCGCCATCAGCACGCCCAGCGTGGTGTTGGACAACGCGATCCACTTGTAGTGCGGCCCGACCGGATGGCTGGAATGAGCGTCCGCAACCTCGGAATTCGCCGTCATGAGCGGTAGAGCCCCCCAAAGCGATGAGAGCAGTCAGATAACTTGCTTGAGGTCAACTAACTATAACTCACCGGCCGGCATTCCTTTGCGGCGACCCCGGCTTGCCTTGACCGGCCCCCTCTCATCGGACGAGCCAAAATGTCACTACTCTATGCTAATTTTCGAATATGGGAACTAAACAAGAACTCACTCTTCTGCGAGCCCGCGCCCTCGGCCTCTGCCGGGCCGGCAAGCAAGTCCCGCCGCGAGATCAGGGAGGCCCTCGGTTTCATCGGCAACAGCACCGATTGCAGATACACGAGACTGCCGACGTGGAATCGGCCGAACGATTCTGGCTCACCCTCACTGAGGCGCGACCAGGGCAGTTTCGGCCGACTTCCTTGAAGCAGCAGAACCCTGCGACGACGCGGAAGAACGCCGGAGACGGCTACCACGGATGCCTCCGGGTGGACGTCAAGCGGAGCTGTGAGCTGTACAGAAAGATCGAAGGCTGGGCCTCCGCAGCGGCGAAAGCTGCGGAGGCACCGGACTACCAGATGCCGGGCAGTGCCCGCTCCCGGGGAAGGATTCGAACCTCCGTTGAGCGGACCAAAACCGCTAGTCCTGCCACTGGACGACCCGGGATAGTTTAAGCCCTCACCTTACTGGAACCAAGTGACGCGGCGGCGCAAGCGGACTGCTCGAGAAGTACTGCTGACCGTGACAGAAACAGCACGAGCCGCGACGTATCTCGCATATCGAGACGTGGGTCACGGTGGCATATGAAATTCATAGGGCTATTTGCAGAAATTCACCCGCCGGGGCTTGCGTAACCTACGGTATAGTAAGCTACGGTTACGTAAGCGTAAAATTTCTCCTGTCCGTCACTCCCCCATCCAGAGGAGCACGATGACCGCATCTCCCGAGACAGTCGACGCAGCCGAAGTCACGACCTCACCGGCGCGGCCGGCCGCCACCACGACGGTTCAGGCCCCGTCGCCCACCGCGGCTGCGACCACCGGACTCATCGGGGGAGCCACGAGAACCCAGGTCCGTCCGGCCCGGCCGGACTTCGAGGACGAGCCGTCCTCGACCTTCC
This sequence comes from uncultured Actinomycetes bacterium, assembly GCA_963739615.1. Taxonomy (GTDB): domain Bacteria; phylum Actinomycetota; class Actinomycetes; order Streptosporangiales; family Streptosporangiaceae; genus Palsa-504. The sequence goes on along the minus strand of CAVUBD010000020.1, from coordinate 179,038 downwards.
AGCGCGTGCTCGTCGGCGTCTTCGTCGCCGTCCCGCTCATCGCGCTGGTCGCCGCCATCCCGCTGCTGTGGGGCTGGGGCCTGGGCTGGCACGACGTGGTCATCGCGCTCGTCTTCTACTGGGTGTCCGGCCTGGGCATCACGGTCGGCTACCACAGGTACTTCACCCACGGATCGTTCAAGGCGAAGACCGGACTGCGGGTGGCGCTGGCGATCGCGGGCAGCCTGGCCATCGAGGGACCCGTCATCACCTGGGTGTCTGACCACCGCCGTCACCACAAGTACAGCGACAAGGAAGGCGACCCGCACTCGCCCTGGCGGTACGGCGATGACTGGAAGGCGCTGTCCAAGGGCCTGCTGTACGCGCACATCGGCTGGCTGTTCGACCCCAACCAGACCTCGCAGCAGAAGTTCTCCCCCGACCTGCTCGCGGACAGGCGGGTAAAGGCGGTAGACGCGTGGTTCCCCGGCCTGGTCGCGGTCACGCTGCTGCTCCCCGCGCTCATCGGCGGCCTGTGGGGCATGTCCATCCACGGTGCGCTGACCGCCTTCTTCTGGGCCACCCTGGTGCGCATCGCGCTGCTGCATCACGTCACCTGGTCGATCAACTCCGTCTGCCACACGTTCGGCAGCGAGGAGTTCGAGGTGCGCGACAGGTCGCGGAACGTCTCCTGGCTGGCCATCGCGTCCTTCGGCGAGTCGTGGCACAACCTGCACCACGCCGATCCCACCTGCGCGCGGCATGGAGCGCTGAAGGGCCAGCTAGATCCCAGCGCGCGCGTCATCTGGGTGTTCGAGAAGCTGGGCTGGGCCTACGACGTGCGCTGGCCGGACGAGGAGCGGCTCTCGGCCAAGCGACCCGCCACGGCGACGAGGAAACTCGGCTCCATGACACGGCGCGCCGACCGGGTACGTGGCGCGGTGTCCGCGGAGTCGCGATGATGAACAAGTGAGTTCGCAGCCCCATACATCCGGCCGCAAGAGAATGACCGGGAAGGAACGGCGGGAGCAGCTACTCAACATCGGGCGGCGACTGTTCGCCGAGCGGGGGTTCGAGGGGACCTCGATCGAGGAGATCGCCGCCCAGGCGGGCGTGTCCAAGCCGGTGGTGTACGAGCACTTCGGCGGCAAGGAGGGGCTCTACGCCGTGGTCGTCGACCGGGAAGTGGAGCGCCTGCTGACGATGGCGACCACGCTCCTCGGCGGCAGCAACACCAGGGAGAAGTTCGAGGCCGCGGCGGTGGGCTTGCTCAGGTACATCGACGACAACGCCGACGGCTTCCGCATCCTGGTCAGGGACTCCAACCCCGGTTCGAGCACCGGGACCTACGGCACGCTGCTCAGCGACATCGCCGGCCAGGTCGAGTACATCCTGGCCGACTTCCTCTCCTCCCGCGGCCACGACCCCAAGCTCGCGCCGCTGTACGCCCAGATGTTCGTCGGCATGGTCGCGTTCACCGGCCAGTGGTGGCTTGACGCCCGCAAGCCCAAGCTGGAAGAGGTCGCCGCCAACCTGATCGACCTGGCCTGGAACGGCCTCTCCCACCTGGACTCGAACGGCAAGGCGAGCCAGCGGGACGCTAAAACCTGAGCGAGCCGCAGGGGCGCCTCAAGGGCGCCCCTGCGGCAGGCGGGGCAGCACAGCGGGTCCCGCGCCGGGAGCGAGCGTGACCGTGCCCGCCCCGCCGGCCGCGGACGGCAGGCCCCCGGCCGCCCACGCGCGGAACCCGCCGATCACGTCCGTGGCCCGGTGCAGCCCCAGGTCATGCAGGGCCGCGGCGGCCAGGCTCGAGGTGTATCCCTCCTGGCAGATCACGATGACCCGGTGGTCATACCCGGCGACCCAGGGCAGCCGGGCGGCACAGGAAGGGTCGAGGCGCCATTCCAGGTGGTTGCGCTCCACGACCGTCGAGCCTGGTATCTCACCTTCCTCCGCCCGCTGCGCGGCCGGCCGGATGTCGATGAGCACCGCGCCGGCGGACAGTTCGGCGCAGGCCTGGTCCGGTGTCAGCCGGACCAGGCCTGCGCGCGAGGCGGCCAGCATCTCCTCGATCGTCCGGGCCCCGGACGGCCTGACCGTCACCACGCGGCGGCGCCTTCGGTTTCCCGCTGCACCAGGCCGCCAGGCGTGAGGTCGTAGCGCGTCATCGCGGGCAGCGGCGGCGAGTACGCGTGCACGCTTACCGCCACCGCCGAGGCGGCGGCGTTGCGCACGTCGTGGATGTAGCGGGGTCCGAACGCGCGTGAACCTCCCGCCGCCACCGGCTTGGCCAGCACCTGCCCCGTCGTCACGCCCCCGGCCAGACGGCGCTCCAGCAGCGTCCCCCACACCACCGCGAACGCTCCCGCCGACCCGCCGTGATCGTGAAACCCGGTCGCCTGGCCCGGCAGCCAGCTGATCACCCAGACCTCGTGGCTGTCGTCGAGGTGGATCCGTTCGTACCAGCGGCCCGCCGGGTTCAGCCTGACCCGGGTCAGCCATTCCGCCGGGCTCGCCGCCAGGCGCTGCACCACGCCGGCTAGCTGGCGCGCGCCAAGTAGCTGGCCGTGCTGCACGCTGGCCGATGACGTCGGGCGGATCGTCGTGCTCATTTTCGCGTCTCCTCACGTTGACTCAACTGGCGGCAAGCGCCAGTGAAACCGGATGCCTGGCCGGGCCGGATGTGGCCGGGCGGGCAGAACGGGCCTGGCAGGGACTGGGCTGGGCCAAAGCTGACCAGCCGGTACGTCAGGGCAAGTCGGCCAGACATCGCTGGACGCAGAGCGCCAACGGGAAAGCGCCGGCCGGAACGCACTGACGGGCAGGCGTGGACGGGAGAGGCAGGCCACGACGCATGACGTGATCCTGCCAGAGTTTTCCTATTAAAGCAATAGGAAAAGCGGGGTTTAAGTTGGCCCGGTGAGCGACCGCGAAGACACGGCGGAAGGGGAAGACCGTACCGAACGAGGCCGGCGGATACGCCGCGCGAATTTGCTCGCCGTACTCGGCGAGGAAGTCCGCGGCCTGGTCCGCGTCGAGCACAGCCAGGACAGGACGAAGACCGGTGCCTTTGTACCATTCGAGCACCGGATCATCACCCCGCAGGATGTGCACATACGTCGTCTCCCAGGCGTCGACCTCGCACCCGGCACGGGCCAGCAGCTCCGCGTAGTCCGCGGGGTCGGCCGCCTGCCGGTTCAGCTCCGCGTCTCGCAGCAGCGGGCGCCACCGGGCCGAGGCCGCCATCTCGCGCAGGATCGCGTGGGACGGCTGGTCGAAGTTACCCGGGACCTGGAAGGCCAGCCAGCCATCCTCGGCTAGCTCGTCTACCCAGCGGACCAGCAGCTCGCGATGGTCCGGCACCCACTGCAGCACCGCATTGGAGATGATCACGTCCGGCAGGTGCTGCGGCTTCCAGTGCCTAATATCGTCGAGCATGAACGACAGCCCCGGGGCGTGACTTGTCACGGCCGATCCGGAAGCTGAGGACCCGGCGGATCGCCGGACGTCAACGGGCGCAAGCTGCCGCGCCGCCTCGATCATCTGCGGAGAGTTGTCCACCCCGCACACCGTGGCCGACGGCCAGCGCTGCGCCAGCATGGCAGTGAGGTGGCCTGGCCCGCAGCCCATGTCGACCACATATCCGGGCAGCTCGGCTCCGACCCTGGCGAGCAGGTCAAAGAACGGCCTGGCGCGCTCGCCTCCGAACCTCAGATAGAGGGTCGCGTCCCACATGCTGGTCAATCCTTCTCTGAACCAAGAGACACCAGTCAACTAGATCCCCTTGTACATGACTGGTCTTCTTGACGTCAAGAGATACACGCCCGATGTAACACGAGGTGTCTTTTCGCGGCCGCGAACCCGGCCTAGGCCGGCCGCGAAGCGGGCCGCCCCTCGGTTGTTAGGTTGACGTCAAGAGATACGCTCTAGGAATGGGCCAGCGCGGCGGGGCCGGCACGGAGGCGGACTCCGCGGCCGGAGCGGACTCCGGTGCAGGCCTTCTCCGCGAGTCGCTGCTGCACGACGAGGTGGACGACCTGGTCGCCGCCTGGCAGGCGCAGCGACCGGACCTGGATGTCGAGCCGTTGCAGGTCCTCAGCCGGATCTCCAGGCTCGCCCGGCACCTGGACATCGCGAGGCGGGGGGCGTTCGCCGATCACGACCTGGAGTCGTGGGAGTTCGACGTGCTCTCGGCGCTGCGCAGGCAGGGGCCGCCGTTCCAGCTCACGCCGGGAGCGCTGCTCCGCGCGACGCTGGTGACCTCGGGCACCATGACCAACAGGATCGACCGGCTAGCCGCCGCCGGTCTTGTCCGCCGCAAGCCCGACCCCAGGGACAAGCGTGGCGTGCTGGTCATCCTCACCAACCTGGGCCGCGAGCGCGTGGACGCGGCGCTAACCGACCTGCTGCGCCGCGAGCGGGCGCTGCTGGCCGGCCTGGACGCCGGCGAGCGCCAGCACCTGGCCGACCTGATGCGGATCCTGCTCGCCCCCTTCGACGCCGCCGGGTAACCCCGCTGGCCCCGAGCCAGCCATGGCGTTCAGGCGTCGAGGCCGGCCGCGACGGCCAGCCAGCGATCTTCCAGGTCCGCCTTCTCCGCCTGGGCGGCCCGCAGCTCGGCGCCCAGCGAGGTCAGCTTCTCGTAATCCGTCGCGTTCGCGGCCAGCTGGTCGGCCAGTTCCTGCTCGCGGGCCGATAGCCGTTCGAGCTGGCGCTCGAGGCGCTGCAGTTCCTTGCGGGCGGTACGCTCGCCGGCCGCGGATGACCGCGGGGCCGGCGCCGCGGCCGCCGGGGCGGGCGTTCGGGGCGCTCCGGCTCCCGCGGCCGCGACGCGGACGGCGCGGATCCGGTCCAGGTACTCATCCACGCCGCCGGGCAGGAAGGCGAGCTGGCCGTCGCCGAGCAGGGCCACGACATGCTCGGTCACGCGCTCGAGGAAGTACCTGTCGTGGCTGACCACCACCAGCGTGCCCGGCCACCCGTCCAGTAGGTCCTCGAACTCGGTGAGCGTCTCGATATCCAGGTCGTTGGTCGGCTCGTCGAGCAGCAGCACGTTCGGCTCGTCCATCAGCAGCCTGAGCAGCTGTACCCGGCGCCGCTCGCCGCCGGACAGGTCACCGACCTTGGTCCACTGCCGTTCCGCGCTGAAGCCGAGCCGCTCGAGGAGCTGCCCAGCGGACAGCTCGCGATCGCCCACCCGGATGCGCAGGCGGATCTCCTCGACCGCTTCGCGGACGCGCAGGTCCGGGTCGAGCTCGGCGAGCTCCTGGGACAGGTGAGCCAGCCGGACCGTCTTGCCGCGCAGCACCGTCCCTTCTGCGTGCAGTCCTGAGCGGCCGGAAACCTCCCCGGCCAGCACCCGGAGCAGGGACGTCTTGCCGCTGCCGTTGACCCCGACGATCCCGACCCGGTCGCCGGGACCGAGCCGCCAGGTCACCCGGTCAAGCAGGGACCTGCGGCCACCGTCGCGGCCCGCGCTGAGCGACCCCGTGGCCAGCGACCCCGTGGCCAGCGACCCCGTGGCCAGCGACCCCGTGGCCAGCGACACAGCCTCCAGGTCGATCACGGTCTTGCCCAGCCGGGCGGTGGCCAGCCTGGTCAGCTCGACGCTGTCGCGGGGCGGCGGCTCGCCCGCGATCAGCGCGGTGGCCGCCTCGACCCGGAACTTCGCCTTGGTAGTCCTGGCCCTGGCCCCGCGCTGAAGCCAGGCGAGCTCCTTGCGGGCCAGGTTGCGGCGGCGGCGCTCGGCCGCTTCCTCGCCGCGCTCCCGTTCCGCCTGCGCGAGCACGTACGCCGAGTAGCCGCCCTCGGCGGAATGCACCTGGCCCCGGTCGACCTCCCAGGTGCGATCGCAGATGGTGTCAAGCAGCCAGCGATCGTGGCTGACCACGATGACCGCGCAGCCTCTGTCGCGCAGGTGCCTGCCGAGCCAGTCGATCGCCTCGATGTCCAGGTGGTTGGTCGGCTCGTCGAGCAGCAGCACGTCCCGCTCGGCGACCAGCAGGGCGGCGAGCGCGACCCGGCGCCGTTCGCCGCCGGATAGCTGCCCGGCCGGGGCGTCCAGGCTGACGCCAGGGAGCAGCTCGGCCACGACCGCTCGCGCCCTGGGATCGGCCTCCCAGGGGGTGGCCCCGGCACGACGCGCGCCGAACACGATCTCCCCCGCCGTTCCGGTCAGCTGGTCACTCTGCGGCAGGTAACCGAGCCTCAGCCCGGCGGCCATGGCCACCCGGCCGGTATCGGGTCCGGTCAGGCCGGCGAGCAGCGAGAGCAGCGTGGACTTGCCGGCCCCGTTGCGGCCCACCACCCCGATCCGGTCCCCGGCCGAGACCCCGAGCGAGACGCTGCCGAGCAGCGTCCGGTGAGCGTACGCCTTGGTCGCCTTCTCCAGGCTGATGAGGTTCACTTCGCCAGGTGGTGGACGACAGCCGCGCCGGGCACAGGTCCGGTGACCCGGGCCACCGACCGGCACACCCCGGCGCCGGACAGGGACGCGGCCAGGTCGAGCGCGCGGTCCGCGCTTGGCGCGAGGAACGCGCAGGTCGGTCCCGAGCCGGCCACCAGCGCCCCGAGCGCGCCCAGCTCGAGCCCGGCCGCCAGGGTCTTGCGCAGGGGCGGGAACAGGGAAAGCGCGGCGGGCTGCAGGTCGTTGCTCAGGGCCCGGCCGACCTGCCTGGCATCACCGGAGCGAAGGGCTGACATGAGCGAGGCGTCCAGGCCCGGTCCGGCCGGGCCTGGACGGCCCCGGCTCGCGGGGCTGGCCCGGCTGGCCGCGCTGGCCCGGTTCGCGGGGCTGGCCCGGTTCGCGGGGCTGGCAGGGCCCGCGGCCCGCAGCCGGTCAAGGGCCGCGTACACCTCGGGAGTGGAGAGCTGGCCATCGGCGAAGGCCAGCACCCAGTGGTACGCGGTGGCGGGAGCCAGCGCCGGAGTCAGCCGTTCGCCCCGGCCCCGGCCCACCGCGGTGCCGCCCAGCAGCGCGAAGGCCACGTCGCTGCCCACCTTGGCACCGACCTCAACGAGCTGCTGCTGGCTGAGCCCGCACCCCCAGAGCTCATTGCAGGCGACCAGGGCGGCCGCCGCGTCGGCGCTGCCGCCCGCCAGCCCCGCCGCCACCGGAATCCGCTTGGCGATCGTGACGTGCACGCCGGCGGCATCGGGCAGCCCGGCCGGCGCCTCGGCGCGGAGCGAGGCCACCGCGCGCAGCGCCAGGTTGTCCTGATCGGCGGGTACCAGGTCCGCGCCCTCGCCTGCGACCGAGACTCCGTCTTGTCCGGCCGGCTTCACGGTGACCTCATCGAACAGCGAAACGGCGTGGAAAACGGTCACCAGGTCGTGATAGCCGTCAGCCCGCAGCGGCCCCACCGCGAGCTGGAGGTTGAGTTTGGCGGGTACCCGCACGGTCACACCGGTCACTATGGCCAAATCGTACGCCGCCCCTCCTGCTGTACCGCCGCGAGACGGGCGAACTCCGCCACGCCCAGTGATTCTCCCCGCACGCCCGGATCGATGCCCGCGGCCCTGAGCAGGCGTTCGGCCGCTGGCGCCGACCCGGCCCAGTCGGCCAGCGCCGCGCGCAGCGTCTTGCGGCGCTGCCGGAACGCGGCGTCGATGACCGCGAACACCTCCTCGCGGCAGGCCGCGGTGGCGGGCGGATCATGCCTGGTGAAGGAAACCAGCCGGGAATCCACGTTGGGTACCGGCCAGAACACGCTGCGCGGGACCGTCCCCGCGGGCCGGGCCGTCGCGTACCAGGCCAGCTTGACCGAAGGCGTGCCGTACACCCGGGACCCCGGTCCGGCGCACATCCGGCCCGCCACCTCGGCCTGCACCATCACCAGGCCGCGCTGCAGCGCCGGCACGGCGGCCAGCAGGTGCAGCAGCACCGGCACCGCCACGTTGTACGGCAGGTTCGCGACAAGCACCGTGGGCATCGCGGGGAGCGCGGCCAGGTCCGGCTCGGTGATGGTCATCGCGTCGGCCGCCAGCACGGTCGCCCGGTCGGCGAGCCGCGGCGCCCTGGCCGCGATCGTCTGGGGCAGTTCGCCGGCCAGCACGCGGTCGATCTCGATCGCGATCACCCGGCTGACCCCGGACTCGAGCAGGGCGAGCGTGAGCGAGCCGAGCCCGGGCCCCACCTCGAGCAGCACGTCGTCCGGGCGCAGGGCCGCCAGCGAGGCGATCTGGCGCACGGTCCCGTGCTCAATGACGAAGTTCTGGCCGAGCCGCTTGGACGGCCGCACCCCGAGCCGCTCGGCGAGTTCCCTGACATCGGCAGGACCCAGCAGCCGTACGTCCCGGTCGGCCGTGGTCATAACTACTCTCACCAGGGGCCAAAGGTGCGGGCCGCGGTGGCGGTGACGGCGTCGCACAGGTCCGCCACCTCCATCCCCTTCACCTCGGCCAGGCGGCGCAGGGTGTACGCCGCCATCGCGGGTGAGTTGGGACGGCCGCGGTTCGGCACCGGGGTGAGGAACGGCGCGTCGGTCTCGACCAGGACGAGATCCGGCGGAGCCGCGGCGGCCGCGTCGCGCAGCGGCTGGGCGTTGGCGAACGTCACGTTCCCCGCGAACGACATCACGTAGCCCGCCTCGGCGCATCGCTCCACCATCGGCACGTCGCCGGAAAAGCAGTGGAACACGACCCGGGACGGCGGCCCCTCCTGCGCCAGGATGTCCAGCACGTCGGCGTGCGCCTCCCGGTCGTGGATCATCAGCGCCTTGCCGGTGCGCTTCGCGATCTTGATGTGCTCGCGGAACCACCAGCGCTGGACGTCGGGGGCGGCGTGATCGCGGTAGTAATCCAGCCCGGTCTCGCCGACCGCGACGACCCGCGGCTGTCCGGCCAGCGCCTCGATCCCGGCCAGCACCTCCTCGGGGGCGGCCGCGACCTCGTTCGGGTGGATCGCGACGGCCGCGTACACCGCGTCGTGCTCCCGCGCGCACCGGGCCGACCAGCGCGAAGATTCCAGGTCAGTACCGACCGTGATGACCCGTGAGATACCAGCCGCTTGCGCCGCGGCCAGCACGCCCGGCACCGGCAACCCCATGAAATCGAGATGGGTGTGGCTGTCGAGCGCCGCCCTGGGGAGCGGAGAAGGGGATTCCGGGCCTGTCACAACCGGCCGTTCGGCCCAGAAGGAAAGCTCATGAGGCCCTGAGCCTGGCAAGTTCCTCGTCCACCACCGCGGTGTCCAGCTTGGTGAACAGCGGTACCGGCGTGGCCAGCGGCGTGCCCGCGCGCAGCGGCGCCGGCTCCCACCGGGCCGCGCCGTCGTACCGGCCGGTAATCACCGGGTAGGCGGGGCCGCCGTCCTCGTCGACCTCCTCGACGTGCGGCATGTCCGACCAGGTCCCCGTGCCGTCCTGCTCCTGGTCATGCAGCATCTCGTGCACCAGCTGGGACGAGCGCGGCAGGAACGGGGTGAGCAGGGTTTTCGCGTCATCGACCAGCTGCAGGGTCACGTGCACGATGGTGCGCATCCGCTCCGGGTCGGATTCGCGCAGCTTCCAGGGCGCCTGCTCGGAGAAGTACTTGTTGGCGTCGGCCACCGTCCGCATCGCCTCGTTGATCGCGAACTTGAAGCGGGACCGGTCCAGGTGGTCGCCGACCGCGCCGAAGGCCTGCCTGGACCTGGCCAGGAGGTCGGTGTCGAGGGCGGTCAGCGGGCCCGCCTCGGGTACCGACCCGACGTTGCGGGCCGCGAACGAGACCGCGCGGTTTACCAGGTTCCCCCAGGTCGCGACCAGTTCGTCGTTGTTGCGGCGGACGAACTCGCTCCAGGTGAAGTCGGTGTCCTGGTTCTCAGGCCCGGCGACGGCCACGTAGTAACGCAGCGCGTCCACGTCGTAGCGGGCCAGGAAGTCGCGGACGTAGATCACGACCGAGTGGGAGGAGGAGAACTTGCGGCCCTCCATCGTCAGGTACTCGCTCGCGACCACCTCGGACGGCAGGTTCAGCGGGCCGAGCGGGCCGGCCGTGCCGCCGCGGGCGCCGCGCCCGTTGTAGCCGAGCAGCATGGCCGGCCAGATCTCGGCGTGGAAGACGATGTTGTCCTTGCCCATGAAGTAGTACGACTCGGCGTCAGGGGAGTTCCACCAGGCGCGCCAGGCGTCCGGGTCGCCGCTGCGCCTGGCCCACTCGACCGAGGCGGACAGGTACCCGATGACCGCGTTGAACCACACGTAGATGCGCTTGTCCGGCCGGTCGCGCCAGCCGTCGAGCGGGACGGGCACGCCCCAGTCCAGGTCCCTGGTGATCGCCCGGGGCTGCAGGTCATCGAGGAGGTTGAGGGAGAACTTGAGCACGTTCGGGCGCCAGTGGCCCGCCTTGGCCTGCAGCCAGCTGCCGAGGACCTCGGCGAACGCGGGCAGGTCGAGGAAGTACTGCTCGCTCTCGGCGAAGACCGGCGCCTCGCCGTTGATCTTGGACCTCGGGTTGATGAGCTCGGCCGGGTCGAGCTGGTTACCGCAGTTGTCGCACTGATCGCCGCGGGCGCTCGGGTAACCGCAGATCGGGCAGGTGCCCTCGATGTAGCGGTCGGGCAGCGTCCGGCCGGTGGACGGCGAGATCGCGCCGGGCGTGGTCTTGGGGAAGATGTAGCCGTTCTTCAGCAGCCCGCCGAAGATCTCCTGGGTGACCGCGTGGTGGTTGCGCGTGGTCGTCCGGGTGAACAGGTCATAGGTCATGCCGAGGCTGGTCAGGTCGTCGACGATGACCCGGTTGTAGCGGTCGGCCAGCGCCCGCGCCGACACGCCCTCGGCGTCCGCCTGCACCTGGATCGGCGTGCCGTGCTCGTCGGTGCCGCTCACCATCAGGACCCGGTGGCCCGCCATCCGCTGGTACCGGCTGAACATGTCGCAGGGCAGCGCGAACCCCGAGACGTGGCCGATGTGACGAGGGCCGTTGGCGTAGGGCCAGGCCGGAGCGGACAGGATGTGACGCATAGCTAAAGCCTAGGGGCAGCCGCCGGCTGCTCACGGTGATTAGGGGCATCCGGGGGGGACAGGGGGGGGCGTCCCCCCGGGCGAGCACTGTTCTGAACGGACCGTGGTGACTGCGGAGCGGAAGGTGCTGACGCGAGCGCGGGATGACGCACGTGCTTGATGCCCAGGATGGACAGGAAGAACGTGCCCAGGATCACCTGCCAGCTCACGATCAGCGCGGTCACCGACGGGATCATCAGCCGCAGCGAGTGCTCGTAGTTGAGCTGGTGGAACTTCTGGCCGTTCCAGTACAGCAGCGAGAAGATCAGCCCGACCAGGCCCGCCAGGCCGATCGCGGCGCCGGCCAGCAGCCCGCGCTCCAGGCTCAGCTTCTCCAGCACCCGCTGCACCTTCGGCTCCTCGGGCAGGAAACCCTCCGAGCCGGCGTATACCTGGGTGAACAGCCAGAACAGGACCGCCTGGAACCCGATCACGACCATCGCCGAGGCGGCGACCAGCGTGTCCACGTCGAAGGTCACCGCGCCGATGCTGAACGGGTGCGGCGCGACGATCGCGCCGATCACCAGACCCGCCACCAGCAGCAGCAGACCGGGCAGGAAGAACAGCCAGCGCGGGCTGAACAGCAGCAGGAACCGCAGGTGCCGCCAGCCGTCCCGCCAGGTGTGCAGGTGCGGCGGCCGGCTCCGGCCGTCCTTGGCCAGCGTGGTCGGCACCTCCGCCACCCGCTGGCCGGCCAGGGTCGCCTTGACCACCATCTCGCTGGCGAACTCCATCCCGGTCGCCTGCAGGTTAAGCGCCATGATGGCGTCCCGGCTGAATCCGCGCAGGCCGCAGTGGAAGTCGCCGATGTGGCTGCGGAAGAACAAGCGGCCGATGAAGCTGAGCACCGGGTTACCGAGGTACCTGTGCAGCGGCGGCATCGCCCCGGGCGCGATACCGCCCGCGAACCGGTTGCCCATCACCAGGTCCGCGCCCTTGCGCAGCTCGTCAACGTACGGCATCAAGTTGGTGAAGTCGTAGCTGTCGTCGGCGTCGCCCATGATGATGTACGTGCCGCGGGCCGCGACGATGCCGCCCATCAGTGCGTTGCCGTAGCCTTTTTCGCTGATCGGGACGACCCTGGCGCCTGCCTCTTCGGCCAGCCGCTGGCTCCCGTCGGTGCTGCCGTTGTCGGCGACGAGTACCTCGCCGCTGATACCGCTCGCCGTCAGGAATCCAATAGCCTTACGAACGCACGTCGCCACGGTCTCTGCCTCGTTGAGGCAGGGCATGACCACGGTCAGCTCCACGTTTTCGTCTCCTTACGGTCAGCGGATCCGCCCGTACCGGGCCGTCCCCGGTCGCGCCACGTATTACCGTAGGCGAGGGACGAACGCACCGAACCGGCCGCTTGTTCATGGTCAGGGTCATCAACCCAGCACAGGAGGGTACGGCTTGAGGGTAATGCCTGCGGCCCCGTCACGTGAGCCATCGGCGCGGCGAGCCTGGCCCATCTGGCCGGGAAACTTCAGCCTAGCTGGTCTGCGCTCGCTGGCCGCCCGGACGTGGGCGGGAAACCGCCTCTTCGTCATCGTGCTCATCCCCGCCGTCCTGCTCCGGCTCGACGCCGAGCTCGGCTACCGGTGGCAGGTCTGGTTCAACGACTCGTTCCAGTACTTGTCGAACACGGTCCGCTTCAACCTCGACCCGACCCGGACGTCCGGGTACTCGATCTTCCTCAAGCTGCTGCAGCCGTTCCACAGCTACGCTCTTATAACGATCCTGCAACATCTGATGGGCCTCGCGGTCGCCGTGATGGTCTACGCGCTGGCCAGGCACCGCTTCGGGGCCCGGCCCTGGCTGGCCACGCTGGCCGCCGTTCCGGTGCTGTACGACGGCTTCGAGATCCAGCTCGAGCACCTGATCATGGCCGACGTGCCGTTCCTTTTCGTCCTGACCCTCGCGGTCACGCTGCTGTTCTGGGACCCCGAGGGCCCGTCCGCCCGCCGGTGCGCGGTGATCGGCCTGCTGCTCGGCCTCGGCGCGATCTTGCGGTCGGTCGGGCTGCCGCTGCTCGCGATATTCGCCGTTTACATGATCATCAGGCAGCTCAACTGGCGGAAGGTCGCGGCCACCCTGGTGGTGGGCTTCATCCCCGTCGTCGGCTACGCGGGGATGTTCTGGCTCGAACACGGCCAGTTCGCGATGACCGACAGCACCGGGGTATTCCTCTACTCGCGGGTCATGACGTTCGCCGACTGCACCACGATGCACGTGCCCCTCGACGAGGCCTGGCTGTGCACCACCGTGCCGCCGGACAAGCGGCCGATCGCGCAGGCTTACATCTGGACCTCCGAGTCGCCGCTTAACCGCCTGGGGACCGGGAACGTGAAGTTCTCGCTGGTGCCCAACCAGCTGGCGGAGAAGTTCGCCATCCGGGCCATCGAGGCGCAGCCGCTGAGCTACGCGCAAGCCGTGTTCGACGACACCTGGCGGGTGTTCTGGTGGAAGCGGGACGTCTTCCCCAACCCCGCGACGTACGACGAGTACATCTTCGGCTACCGCGCGCTGCCGATCCCGAGCTGGGACAACGCCAAGCTGGGCCGGTACAGGTCCTATGCGGCCGCGTACATCCAGGACAACCCGCTCACCCAGGTCACCCCGCCCTTCTCCACCGTGATGCGGGTATACCAGCGGTACGTCTGGCTGCCAGGCACGGTGTACGGGCTCATCCTGCTCAGCCGGCCTGGGCGGTATCGCGGCGGCCTGGCGGCGGCTGGGCGGCGAGGCGCTGCTGCCGTGGACGATCTCCTTCGCGCTGGTCCTGATCCCGGCCGCGACCGCCGAGTTCGACTACCGGTACGTGCTGCCCGCCGTCCCGTTCGCCTGCCTCGCGGTGGTCATGGCCGTCAGCCCGGACAGCGCGGGCGGCCGCTGGCTGCGGCGGCTAGCGCGGCGGTGGCGCGGCGACGCCCGGATCGCCGGGGCTTCCGCCGCGGTTGCGGCGGGCCCGGGGTCCGCTGAGGTCTCCGCGTCCGCTGAGGTCTCCGCGTCCGCTGAGGTCTTCGGGCCGCAGGGTTCCAGGGCCGTCGGCGCCTCCCGTGGCGCGCCGGCGGCCGGTACCGGCGACGACCAGCGTGATCTCGCCTCGGACGGTGCCTGAGCCGCCGCCCGCTCCGGCTGCCCAGGCGGCGAGTTCACCCAGCGTGCCGCGCACGATCTCCTCGTGGACCTTGGTCAGCTCGCGGCACACCACCGCCTGGCGGTCCTCGCCGTGGGTGGCGGCCAGTTCGGCCAGCGTGCCGGCCAGCCGCCGCCCGGCCTCGAAGTAAACCTGGGTGCGGCGGTCGGCCGCCATTTCCGCGAAACGGGTGTTCCGCTGGCCCTTTCCCCGCGGCGGGAAGCCCTCGAAGCAGAACCTGTCCGTGGGCAGCCCGGACACGGCCAGCGCGGTCGTCACCGCGGACGGGCCGGGCAGCGCCGTCACCCGCAGGCCCGCCGCCGCGGCGGCGGCCACCAGCCGGTAGCCGGGATCGCTGATCGCCGGGGTACCCGCGTCGGTCACGAGCAAGATGTCCTGGCCTGCCTTCAGGTCATCGAGCAGCCCGGCCGTGCGGCGCGTCTCGACCGCGTCGTAGTAGGAAACCACCCGCGCCTTGAGCTCGACGTTCAGGCTCGACGCGAGCCAGCGCACCCGGCGGGTGTCCTCGGCGGCGATCAGCGTGGCCTCGGCGAGTTCGGTCGCCAGCCGGGCTGACGCGTCCTCCGCCCGGCCGATGGGGACGGCCGCCAGCGTCAGCACGCCGCCCGCGCCGTCCTCGCGCCGCGCCTTGCCTGTCTCGTGCCCCGGCATATCCGTATCGCGCCCCGTTCGTACTAGTGGGTGCCGCAGATCATCATCTGGCTAGCCGGACCCTACCTCCGCCAGTAGCATGTGGCCGATGACGGCTACCGAAGCTAACGCGCCCGCCACTCCCCCGGCCGATGAGGCGGGACGGCGGTCGGTGCTGCATGCCCGGCTGGCGCCGCCGATGCCCGCAGACGGGCTCTGGGGGTGGCTCGGCCCGCTGCTGGTCACCGCGTTCGGCGGGTTCCTGCGGTTCGACCAGCTGCAGGTGCCGCGCGCCCTGGTCTTCGATGAGACCTACTACGCCAAGGACGCGTGGAGCATCCTGCATCACGGGGTCGAGCTGAACCTGGTCCAGAACGCCAACACCATCATCCAGTCCGGGCACACGAATATCTTCGCGGCGTGCAACGGGACCCCGCAGGTCTGCGGGGAGTACGTGGTGCAGCCGGAGATGGGCAAGCTGCTCATCGCGGCCGGGGAGGCGATCTTCGGGCTGAACTCCCTGGGCTGGCGGGTGGCCAGCGCGGTGTTCGGCACGCTGGCGATCCTGCTGATGTGCCGCATCGCCCGGCGGATGACCAGGTCCACCCTGCTCGGCTGCGTGGCGGGCCTGCTGATGTCGCTGGACGGGCTGGAGTTCGTACAGGCGCGGACCGGGACCCTGGACATCTTCTTGATGTTCTTCGTGCTCGCCGCCTTCGGCTGCATGGTCGTCGACCGGGACGTCTCCCGCGCCAGGCTGGCCGAACTGGTCGCGGCGGGCCGCCCAGGCGACGATGCCCGGGGGGCAGGACCCAGGCTCGGCATCCGCCGGTGGCGGGTGGCAGGCGGCATCTTCCTCGGCCTGGCGGTGGCGACCAAGTGGAACGCCGGCTGGTACATCCTCGGCTTCGCCGGGCTCGGCATCGCCTGGGACATCGGCGCCCGCCGGGCGGCCGGCCTGCGCTCGTTTTTCCGCGGCGCGTTCCGCGATGCCCTGTGGCTGCCGCTGACGTTCATCGTGATCCCGCTGGCCGTCTACATCGTCACCTGGAGCGGCTGGTTCGCGACCAAGACCGGTTACGACCGGACCTACGCTCAGCTGCACGGCGTGAACATCCCGGTGATCTCGGACCTCTACTCGCTGTATGAGTACCACTACCAGGCGATCGTGTTCGGCGTCGGCCTGCGCACCCCGCATCCGTACCAGTCCCAGCCATGGGACTGGCTGCTGATGACCAGGCCGGTCGCCTACTTCTACCAGTGCTACACGGGGCCGGTGGCAGGCCCGTCGCACTACTGCCCGACGAATTACACCGGCTCGGAGTGGTCGCAGGAAGTTCTCGCCATCGGCACGCCTGCGATCTGGTGGGGGTCCATGCTGTCCCTGCTGTTCTGCCTGGGCTGGTGGCTGCTGCACAGGGACTGGCGGGCCGGCGCCGTGCTGCTCGGCGTCATCGCAGGCTGGCTGCCCTGGTTCCCGCTCGTGACCCGGACCAAGTTCTTCTACTACGCGCTGGAGTTCGAGCCCTTCCTCATCTTGTCCATCGTGCTCTGCCTGGGCCTGATCCTCGGGCCGGCCAGCGCGAGCGTCCTGCGCCGGTCGATCGGCGCGGGCATCGTCGGCGCCTATGTGCTGTGCGTGCTGCTGATGTTCTGGTACTTCTACGCGATCCTGGCCGGCAAGGTCATCCCCTACCAGGACTGGCTCAGCCACATGTGGTACCGGATAGGCCGAGGCTGGATCTGACGCCGCCAGGCGGCCGGCGGCCACCTGGCGGCCACCGCTTCTGGTTGTCCCTTCAGCCGGCCTTCAGCTTGCGTTCAGGCCGCCCGGGCATGTTTGTTCATGCCGGCGCAACAGGGGGGTACGTTTCCGGGCCTCTCATGCGTCTATATACAGTGAGATGACAAACCTCCGGAGCCAACATGAGCCAGGCAGAGCACTCCAGTAAGGATCGCGCGCGGTTCGAGCGCGATGTCATTCCGCAGCTTGGCCAGCTGTACCCTGCCGCGCTCCGGATGACGAGGAACCCCACCGACGCCGAAGACCTCGTCCAGGAGACGTCGGTCAAGGCGTACGCGGCGTTCCAGCAGTTCACGCCCGGCACGAACCTGCGGGCGTGGCTGAACAGGATCCTGACCACCACCTTCATCAACGTGTACCGCAAGCGGCGCCGCGAGCCGCAGCAGGCGCTCGGCGGGGATCTGCAGGAATGGCAGATGTCGGCCGACCGGCTCGCCCCGCCCGTGCCGTCGGCGGAGACCGAGGCGCTGGACCGGACCACCGACTCCGGTCTGCTGCGGGCCTTGCGCGAACTGCCCCGCGAGTTCAGGACCGCGGTGTACCTGGCGGATATCGAGGGCTACCCTTACCGCGAGATCGCCGAGATCATGGGCACGCCGGTCGGGACCGTGATGTCGCGGCTGCACCGGGGCCGCCGGAAGATCCGGGAGCAGCTGCTGGCCGGCGGGTTCGGCACCCCGCAGGCGGAGTCGTCGGGCGCCTGAGCTACCGGCCGTACAGCGTGAGCATGACCTCGCCGGCCATCCACCGGTGGATGATGTGCATGCCCGCGGCGGCCAGCAGGGCCATCTTTTCCTTGTCCACCGGCGCGGCCGGGACACCGAACTTGTAGTTGCTGTTCCCTGTGACCACCCACACCCGCCTGACGTCGGTGAACCGGCTCTTCAGCCGCGCGGGACTGGTGATCTCGGTGCCGGTCAGGGTGCCGGAGGGGATCGGTGCGGCGGCCAGCGCGATGTCCCGGAGCCGCAGGAACGGCGCCGGATACCCGGTGCCGAGCACGTGCATGTTGACCGGGAGGTAGAACACCACGTCGCCGGGCTGCTCGCTGGCCGCGACGATGGCCGAGGCCAGCCGCAGGTTATCGGGCCGCGCCGCGGTCTGACTGATCGCTCGCTGCGGCCCGATGAGGAGGGCGGCGAGCCCTGCGATGACCACCGCGAGCGGTACCCAGGCCAGCCGCAGCCGGCCGAGCGACGTGCCCGCGGCGAACCTGACCAGTCCGGCCAGGCCCGCGCCGACCAGGACGGCCAGCGCGGGCAGGCAGAACTCGACGTACCGCTCGACGTAGACCGGCTTGACGTACGACCCGGCGATCAGCAGGAACGGGGGCACGGCCAGCCACGGCAGCGCCACCGCCGCGGGGTTGAGCGGGCGCCAGTTGTCGTTCAGGCAGGCGACCGCGATGCCGGCCAGCGCGAGCAACGCGACGGGGAGCACCAGTTCCCGCGAACCCGCGAAGTCAGACACGAGCTTCTCGATCGTCCTGAAGTCAGGCCGGGCCACCCACGCGATCTGCTTCTGCTCGCGGCGCGCGACGCTCAGCAGGGGGGCGAGCACGATCACCGCGCCGGCCGAGGCGGCCAGCCAGCGCAGCGGGATCCGGCCGATCCGGTGTCCCCCCGGCGCCCGGCCCTGCCCGTCGGCCACGCGGGCGTCCGTTAGCAGCAGCGTCGCGCCGTGCGCGGCCAGGATCAGCAGCCCGAACAGATTGAACAAGCCGGCGAGCGCGACCGCGGCGCCGTACGCCGACCACCACCGCCACCGGCCGTCCGGATAGGCCCGCAGCAGCAGGTAGGTGGCGATCGCGGCGAACATGGTCACGAACGCGTACGACCTGGCCATCTGCGCGTAGTACGTCATGAGCGGCGCGGTCGCGAACACCAGGCCGGATAGCAGCCCGGTCAGCGCCGGGCCACGGCTCCCGGCCCTTGCTCGCGGGTCCTGCGCCAGGGTCGCTGACCGGTGGCCGATGGCCGCGGTGAACGCGGCGGCGATCACCATGGCGCACAGCGACGGGAACCGCAGGGCCGTGGCCGAGGTGCCGGCGCCGGACGCGATGACGTGCATCAGGAGGTAGTAGGCGCCGTGTACGGCGTCCTGGTGGCGCAGCAGGGCGAAGATCTGGCTGACCGGCCGGCTGATCGCGTCCTTGGTGTACGCCTCGTCCCGCCACAGCGAGGGGCCGCCGAGCTCGTACCCGCCGACTACGGCCGACGTCGCCGCGGGCACGGCGATGACCAGCCAGCTGCCCCGGCGCGGCCGGGCTTCCTGCCCGCGCGATGCGGCCAGACCGGGCAGTGCGGCCGGGCCAGGCGGTGCGGCCGTCGCCGCGGTATCCTCCGCCCCGATGTCAGTCTCCGCCACCGCCGTCCCTTCCCGGATGCCCGCTCCAGGCGAAGCGCGGCCTGGCACCCAGGCTACCTAAAGCGCGTGTTTGACAACCGGCTAAGCGTCCGTCCGGCCCGGCGCGATCAGGTGGTGAAGAGGCGGTCGCAGACGCGGGCGGCCGCCTTGCCGTCGTCCAGGGAGGCGAACCTGGCGGCAAAGCGCTGGTAGGCGTCACGGTAGGAGACGGCGACCGAGTTGACGTCCCTGACGGCCTCGATCACCTTGGCCGAGGTGGCCAGCAGGGGCCCGGGGGCCTCCGCTTCGAAATCGAAGTAGAAACCGCGCAGGTTGTCCCGGTATTCGGCGAGGTCGTAGGTGAAGAACACCATCGGCCTGCCGGTGACCGCGAAGTCGAACATAGCCGAGGAGTAGTCGGTGACCAGGACGTCGGACACCAGGAAGAGCTCGGTGATGTCGGGATACGCGGTTACGTTGACCGCGAAGCCGTCCCGCATCCCGGCGGGCACGTCATCCGCCATGTGATGATGACCGCGGATGAGGAATACGTGGTCCGGACCGAGTTCGCGCCAGGCCCGCTCCAGGTCCAGGCGCATATCAAACCGGTACCTCCGGCCGTTCGCGTAGACCTGGTTGTCACGCCAGGTGGGCGCGTAGAGAACCACTCGCTTACCCGCGGGCAGCCCGAGCCGGCCCCGCACCCGCGCCGCGACCTCGGCCGCGTCGCCCCGGCTGAGCAGGTCGTTGCGCGGGTAGCCGTACTCGCAGATCTCCCCGTCGTACCTGAAGGCGCGGCGCATGATCGGGGTGCTGAAGGCATTCGGCGACAGCAGCAGATCCCACTGCGCGATGTCCTTCGCCAGATGATCGAAGTAGGCCGTGCCGCTGATGAACTGCGGGTTGGAGATGTCGAACCCGATCCGCTTCAGCGGCGTGCCGTGCCAGGTCTGCAGGTAGATCTGGCCGTTCCGCTTGCCGAACGGCGCCTGCATGTCGTCGTTGGAGATCAGGTACTTCGACCGGGCCAGCGCTTCGTAGTACTCCTGGGTGCCGCGGAGCACGGCCGTGCCGCCCGCGGGCACCGGCACCGACCAGTCCGTGACGGCCCACAGGTGCTCACGCTCGTCACCCCGGCGGCGCAGTTCCTCCGCGATCCCGAGCGGGTTGTCGGCGCACTGCTTGCCCTTCCAGCTGACAAAGAAGACCGAGTCGCGTACCGGCGTGCGGCTCATCATCGGGTAGTATCCGCGCCGCAGTGCCCGCTGGGCGAAGTTGCCCTGCTCGGTACGGCGCAGCCTCGGTTCGGCGGTGATCAGCGGATCGTCGTGACCGGTGACCGTCAGCCGGTACCGCTTACGTCCGGCGGGCACCCGCTCGCCCGTTGCGTCGCCTAGCCGGTCATGGTCGTACTTGAGCTCCGCCAGCGATTCGGGGCCGCCCCCGGCCGGGCGGACGTACAGGTTCCACTCGCCGTCCCGCAGCGGGATAGCTGAGCCGAAGAACGGCATCCGGTCCAGGTCCGCCTCGATGGCGAACCGCTCGCCGTCACGGCGGAAGCCGATGACGTGGGAATCGGCAGACCCGATCCGGCGCAGGACCGTCTCGTACCGGTCGCCGGCCCCGGCCGGGCCAGACCCGGCCGGGCCGGCCCCAGGAAGCTGCCGCGCAGGACCAGGCGCCCGTCTGGCTGCCACTCGTGCTCGTCGATCACCGGACGCGGGGTGCGTTCTGCCATCACAAGGTCACCGTAGCGGCTGCGCGCGACCACAGCCTCACGGCCGCGGAACAGGTGCCTGCTCTCGGCCATTCCGTCCGGCCACGCCACCCTGATCCGTGCCCCGCCCGCCAGCTTGAGGTAGACGTCCCAGGCCATCCCGTCATCGCCGATGACACGGCCCACCCGGTCGGCCACGTCGCCCAGGTCGCGCAGCGGGACCAGCGCGCGGAACCTGCAACGGCCGAGGGGGCCGAGGGGGTCTGGGGGGCCGAGGGGGTCTGGGGGGCCGAGGGGGTCTGGGGGGCCGAGGGGGTCTGGGGGGCCGAGGGGGTCTGGGGGGCCGAGGGGGTCTGGGGGGAACGGTTTCCCCCCAGGAGCTGGGGGGGTCTGGGGGGGATCGTCCCCCCGGACGAGCAGAGCCGGAAAGGAGCGGCTGGCGGCGCCGCGATTGCGCACAAGCACCAGCTCAGCCGCCTCGGCCGCGCCGGATGGTCCCGCGGGCAGCTCGACGTCGATCTCGACGCCCTGGTCGGCGTCGTGCCACTCGTGGCGGGCGAGGAACGCGCCCAGCCGCCAGACGGCCACGTTCAGGCCGAGCCCGGCCCAGCGGGCCCCGAACCGCAGGCCGGGCCCGACCTGGCGCGGCTGCGGCCGTTCGGCGGGGCCGGGAACAGGAGAATGCACGCGGGCCGGCCGCCAGACGCCGTGACCGCGGATGAGCATGTAGCACTGCCACTCCCCGGTGCCACGGAACCGCCGGGGGCTGACCGCGAACCGGAAGCCCGACCAGTCGTAGTTGTACCGTTCCTGCCCGGACAGCGCCGTCGCCTCCGGGTTGGCGAACGAGCGGGCCGGCCTGACGACGGGCAGCCGGCGCCCTGGCGGGCGCAAGATCACCATCTTCGACGTGTTCCGGCGCCTGGCGATGTCGACGGACGGCACGTTGGCCCGGCCGGTGACCACGAGCCGGCCGCGATCCCAGCCGATGTCGTCCACTTGCATGTACGGGTCAAGGTCGCGCCAGTGCGGCCGGAACACGCGGGCAGGCACGGGCACGGGGGAATCGGTCCGGAACGGGAGGTCGGCGCGCAGCCTGCCCCAGCGCCGGACCATGGGCACCTGCCGTACCGGCTGGTCCATCATCCAGGCGGCCAGCTCGGCGAGCTGCGGCCGCGCCTGGATCCTGACCAGATGGTAGGCCAGCTTGTGGGTGGCCGGCAGGCTGCTCAGCACCCGGCGGCCAACGTGGTCCAGGTAACCGTTGACCAGGTCGGTGAACTCGGCCCGGTAGGCCTCGGTCACCTTGTGCAGGTCCTGGACATAAAGCCACAGGTCGTTCTTGAGGGCCTTGCGCTGATGGGCCCGCAGCAGCTTCGCGGTCGAGTGCCCCGCGATGAACTCGTCGATATCGTCAAGCGCGGTCATCCGGTCGCGCAGGTTGGCGATGCTGCCGCGGCTCTGGGTGATCGACAGGCCGCCCTGCGCGCGCTCGCGCCAGTAATAAACGACGTCGGGGATCACGTCCACGGCCGTCGCCAGCACGTGCGCCTTCGTCATGAGCCTGATGTCTTCCCACACCACCTGCTCGGGATAGGACAGCTGGCGGGAATCCCAGAAGCTGCGCCGGAACAGCTTGTTCCACACCGACACGTCATAGAGCAGCCGTGGTGTCCTGGTGATATGCGTTCGCCTCTGCCGGCCCTTGATGGCCAGCGCATGCAGGGCTGACGGGTTTATCCCCTTCGGCCCGATCCGCAGTACGGCGCCGCTGGCGAAATCCGATCCCGACCGCTCCAGCGTATGCACAAGCAGCTCATACGCGTTGGCGGGCAGCACGTCATCGCCGTCGACGAAGGCGAGGAACTCCCCGCGAGCGCGCTCCACGCCGCGGTTGCGCGCGCCTCCCGGCCCCCCGTGTTCGGGCTGCAGCAGCGTGAACCGCGGATCGGCGGCCGCTTTGGCCCGGGCGATATCGGCCCCGCCATCGGCGGACCCGTCGTCGACCATGATCACTTCCAGGTCGGTGACCGACTGGGCCGCGATCGAGTCCAGGCAGTCGGCGAGGTCGTCTGCGTTGTTGAAGAACGCCACTACGACGCTAATCCTCGGGGTCGTCACTGCCGTACCTTAGCCGTCATCCGGCGGCCGGGGATTCCCAGCCGAGAGCTACCGGGTCGTAAACTCGTTCCACGTAGATCTGATGCCATAGCGAGAATACGACCAGCAGCCACACCTGCCGCCAGTTCACCTCGGGATCTTCGGCCCGGAAGCGGCGCAAGATATCGAGCGCGGCGCCCTGGTTCAGCCACCGCCCGGTCTGCGCCGTCCGGACCACCTGCTCGGCGAATCCGTACATGCCGCCGCGGAGCCAGTATCCGAGCGGCACCGGGAAGCCGAGCTTGGGACGTTCCGCCGCGGCCCGCGGCAGCAGCTCGCCCACCGCCTCCCGGAGCGCGAACTTGGTGGTCCCCGCGGCGGTCTTCTCCACCCGGGCCAGCCGCGCGGCGACGGCGAGCACCTCGCGGTCCAGGAACGGGGTGCGGAGCTCGAGGCCGTGCGCCATGGCCATCCGGTCCGCCTTGACCAAGATGTCGCCAGGCAGCCAGGTGTTGACGTCGACCAGCTGCATGGCCGCGACGTCGTCCAGGCCGGCGTCAGCCGCCTGCCGGTACACCGGATCGGTCACGTCGAACTCGCTGCCGTTCCCGAGCCGGGCCAGCAGGCGTGCTTCGCCGGAGCGATAGACGTACGCGTTGCCGATGTAACGGCGCCGCAGCGGGGTAGAGGTCCGGTTGAGCAGGCCCTTCCCCTTGGCGCCGACCGGCAGCTCGGCGGCGACCCGGCCGATGGTCGCGCGCCCCCAGTCGGGCAGGGCCTCGCCGGCCCGGACCACGCCGCGCTGGTAGTAGACGCCGTAGCCGCCGAAAAGCTCGTCGGCTCCCTCACCGGACAAGACCACCCGGACGTGCTTGCGTGCCTCGCGAGCCGCGAACCACAGCGGGACCGCGGCCGCGTCCGCCATCGGGTCATCGAGATGCCAGATGATCCTGGGCAGGCAGGCGACGAACTCTCCGGGGCTGATCACGTAGGGTACCGATTTCACGCCGAGCGCCGTCGCGGTCGCCATCGCGTCGTCGATCTCGCTGTAGCCCTCGCGTTCGAACCCGACGGTAAAGGTCAGCAGGTCGGGCTGTGATTCGGCCGCCAGCGCGCACAAGGTGGCCGAGTCCACCCCGCCCGACAGGAAGGCGCCCACCGGGGCGTCACTGCGCAGGTGCACGGCCACCGAGTCGCGGATCGCGGCCAGGATCTTCTCCGGTGAGCTCGACGAGGGCGACCTGGCGGGCTTGAATTCCGGCCGCCAGTACCTGAAGACATCGACCCGGCCGCCCGGTCGTGCGATCAGCACATGCCCGGGCGGCAGGGACCGCGCTGGCGGCACCATCGTGGCCGGCGCGGGCACGTACTGGAACGCCAGGTACCTGCGCAGCGCGTCCGGGTCGATCGCGGTGACCTCGCCGGCGTCTGATAGCGCCTTGCGTTCGGAGGCGAACCTGAGCTGAGGCCCTGACCTGGGCCGCTGCCCTCCCGTGGTCAGCGCGTAAAAGAACGGCTTGATGCCGAACGGGTCACGGGCGCAGAAAAGCTCTCTCGTGCGGCGGTCCCAGATGGCGAAGGCGTACATCCCCCTGAGCTGGCGCACCACGTCCTTGCCTAGCCACGCGTACATCTCAAGCAGCACCTCGGCACCGGACCGGCTGCGCAGCTGGACGCCCCGGGCGGCCAGCCGCTGGGCGAGCTCGACGTAGTTGTAGATCTCGCCGTCGAATACCAGCACGTAGCGGCCGTCCGCGGACTGCATGGGCTGGCGCCCGGCCGGGGACGCATCGATGATCGCCAGCCGCCTGAAGCCGAGCGCCAGGTCGGGATCGGCGAAGAAACCGTCGTCGTCGGGCCCGCGGTGGGCAATGCGCATGACGGCACGACTGACCCACTCGGTGTCGGGGCCTGCCCCGTTGGCCAGCGCCAGGCAGCCCGTAATTCCGCCCATGCGTGCCGCCAAGACGATCGGGTAACGGATCCGTGCCCCGACCAGCCTACTTGGGCCAGCGCCCGGTCCCGTCCCTACTTGGACTGGAACCTGATCCCGCCGTCGATGCGGACGACCTCGGCATTCATGTAGTCGTTCTCGATCAGTGCCCGGACCAGGCGAGCGAATTCCTCCGGCTGCCCCATGCGCTTGGGGAAGACGACCGGGGCCACCAGCTTGGCCTTGAACTCCTCAGCCCCCTCGTGGAACCCGTAGATGGGGGTGTCGATGATGCCGGGGCAGATCGTGTTTACCCGCACGCCGGCGGCGCTGAGATCCCGCGCGGCGGGCATGGTCATCCCGATGATGCCGCCTTTGGACGCGGCGTACGCGATCTGGCCGATCTGGCCCTCGATGCCCGCAATCGAGGAGGTGTTGATGATGACGCCGCGCTGCCCGTCGCTGTCGGCGGGCTCGGTCTTCGCCATGGCCGCAGCGGCGATCCGCATCAGGTTGAAGGTACCGATCAGGTTGACGGCGATGACCTTCTGATAGCTGGCCAGGTCATGAGGAGTCCCGTCACGCGATACCGTCCGGGCCGCCCAGCCGATGCCGGCGCAGCTGACCGCGGTGCGCAGCGGGGGACCCGCGGTCGCGGCCAGGTCCACGGCCACCTGGACCGAGGCCTCGTCTGACACGTCGGTGCGCGCGAACTGGCCGCCGATCTCGTCGGCTACCCGTTTGCCGCGCTCATCGTTCAGGTCGGCGACGACGACCGTGGCGCCTGCCGCCGCGAGCGCGCGCGCCGTCGCCTCACCAAGTCCGCTCGCACCACCGGAAACAATTGCCGCAGTACCGTTCAGATCCATGTCCGGAGCATACTAGCCACGTCGTGACCCCTCTCCGGTCCGGGCAGCTCATCGGGAACGACCTTGCCGGGAGCTGGCTCGTAGGGGAACCGGTCGGTGAACACGGGCTCGAGGTCGGTAAGCCAGGTGGCCGCCGGGTCGAACCGGGCGAAGAACGGCATACCCACCAGCTGCGGGTCGCGTGCCTGGATCATGTGCAGGACAAAGACCTTGATGCCCGCCACCTCGGTCACGCCGTCGACGCACACCTTCCCCGGCGTGGCCGACATCGACGGACCGCGGACGGTCCGGGCCAGGCCGGAAACGCCCTGGTAGGCCTCGCGGAAGATCTCGTGCCCGCGAGCCAGCGGTACCGCGAAATAGTCCTGCGGGCCGGTGTCGCGCTCCACGAACATGTAATAGGGGACCATGCCCATGCGGACCTGCGTCCGCCACATGGTGCGCCAGGCGTGCGGATCGTCGTTGATCGACCTGATCAGCGGGGCCTGTGTGCGGATGACCGTGCCGGTACCGGAGATCCGGCGCACCGCCTCGGCGAGCACCGGCGGCTCGAGCTCACGCGGATGCGAGAAGTGCGCCATCAGCGCCATCGTCCGGCCCGAGGCGACGACCTCGCCGAACAGCCGGAGGGTGGCGTCGGCATCCCGGTCGCTGACGAACCGCTGCGGCCAGTAGGCCAGCGATTTGGTGCCGATCCTGATCGACTCGAGGTGATCGAGACCGTGCTGCGGGTCGATGAGCGGCTCGATGTACCTGCGGAGCACCGGCTCCGCCATGATCATGGGATCGCCGCCGGTGATCAGGACGCTGGTCACCTCGGGATGCGCGCGGAGGTAGGCCAGCAGCGTGCCGATGTCATCTGTCGCCATCTTCAGGTCGGGCTCGTTCACGAACTGCGCCCACCTGAAGCAGTAGCTGCAGTACGCGTGGCAGGTCTGGCCCTGCCGGGGGAAGAACAGCACCGTCTCGGGGTACTTGTGCTGCAGGCCAGGCAACGGCCTGCCGTTCAGGCTCGGCGCGTTCAGCAGGAGCTGGCCGGCCGGATGCGGGTTCAGCCGCATCCGGATTTCATGGGCGACTTCGCGCAGTGCCGTCTCCGGAGCGCCGCTGGCGATCAGGTCCGCGAGCCGCCGCACGTCCCCGGCGGGCAGCATGTCCGGCTGGGGAAAAACGAGCCGGTAGATCGGGTCATCGGGAGCCGCGTCCCAGTCGATGAGGTGCTCGACCACGTACGAATTCGTCCGGAACGGGAGCACCGTCGCCACCGCCCGGACCGCCAGCCGTTCCTCGGGCGGCAGGCCAGCCCGCTGTACCAGCATGTCCAGGTGTTTGACCGAGTAGGCGTGAAACCCGCGGCCTGCTGAGCGTGTCGCGGATACGGCCTGCTGAATGTCTGTCTGGATGTCTATCACGCGCCTTCTCCCTCCGTTCGGCGCGCCGCCCGGCTGATAGGCCGGCCAGCACGCGAAAAATAGCTCAAGACACCCGCTCCCCAGCGGTTCCCCCGGCTGGCCGCGTTCGCCGGCAAGCATCGGCCGAACTGCTCCCGCATCTATTCACGTTCACCGAGCCTCGTTGGTTCCGATCTCCTTCCGCCTTTCCTCCGCCGAGACAAATACCATGTTTCGCAGGAAGTATTCGGCCTGATCACAGCGATTTCTGAGCACCGTCTTTGATAGCCGGTCCATTCTGTACGCTTTTAGTCGCATAACACGGACGCGAGCGGTCGCCATCCGTGCGATCAGATTGTGGCCGCGGGCTGGGGTGCCATGGTGCGCGCTGCATCGTAACCGGTCCACCCCGGCGATAGCGAGCACGCCCCGCACGTGGCGCGCGGGATCGCGAGGGGAACGGCGGGCCCGTTCGGGCCGCGCCGGATCCGCCGTGGTTCTCCGGATCCAAGCCCGCCCGAACCCCTCGTCAGGGCCATAATGGGGCCCACATATTGGCTCTCAGGCTGAAGGACACTAAGGATGAGGCATCATCCCCGGCCGCATACCCCGGTGAAGCGCTGAGCGCGGCCCCCGGCGACTCGCAGCGGCGGCCGCCAGCCCGGGATTCCACCGCTGCCGCTGCTCCCGGGAGCGCCGGGGATGGCGCCGGGACTGGACCGGGGACGGGAGGGAGTACCGGGGACGCGGGAGAGCCCGGCGACTACGAGGGAACGGGGGATCTCGCGGGCCGGACCGCGGCCAGCAGGCCGCGGGCCGGCGGGTCCGGCGGGTCCGGTCCCGTTATCGCGGTAGACGCCATGGGCGGTGACCATGCCCCGGACGAGATCGTCGCCGGAGCGCTCGCGGCCCAGCGAGAGCACGGCATCCGCGTCCTGCTGACCGGGCCTGCGGCGCGCCTGCGGCAGGCGCTGACCGCGATAGGGGCGGCTGACGAGCTCCACGTCGTCCCGGCCGAGGACAACCTCGCGATGGAAGAAGGCGCCCTGGCCAGCCTGCGGCGCCCCCGGTCAGGCGTCGCGGTGGCGTGCCAGCTGGTCCGGCGAGGCGAGGCGGCCGCGGTGGTATCGGCCGGGCTCTACCGGCGGGATCGTCGCCACCGCGCGGCTCCGGCTGCGTTCGCTTCCTGATGTGATGCGGCCAGGACTAGCGGTGGTGCTGCCGACCCGGCCGGGCCGCACAGTGCTGATCGACGCGGGCGCGACCGCGGACCCCAAGCCGGAGATGCTCGTCCAGTTCGGCCAGCTCGGCGTAGCCTACGCCCAGCTCACGCTCGGGGTGCCCGCCCCCAGAGTAGGGCTGCTGACCATCGGCACGGAGCCGGGGAAGGGCAACAAGTTCACCCGGCGTGCGCATGAACTGCTGGCCAGCGACCCGCCGCACGGCGCGCTTCCGCTGAGCTTCGCGGGCAATGTGGAGGGCGGTGACCTGCTGGCCGGTGAGCTCGACGTGATCGTGACCGACGGCTTCACCGGCAACGTGGCGCTGAAGACGCTCGAAGGCTCGATCCGGTTCGCCTCGGCCGAGCTGCGAGCCGCGCTGACCGGGACCCGAGCCGGTCGCGTCGGCGCGTTCCTGCAGCGCCGCGGGCTGCGCGAACTTTCCGCGCGGCTGGACGCAGAGAGCTACGGCGGGGCTGTCCTGCTCGGGCTCGGCGGGACCGTGGTGATCGCCCACGGTGCCAGCAACGCCCGGGCCATCACCTCCGCCTGCCTGCTCGCGGCCGGCCTGGCCCGCGGTGAGATCACCGAGAAGATCACGCAGCGGCTCAGCCCGGGACGGTCGCCGAACCGCGGCCACTTTCTCCGCCGCCCGTTACGGCCCGGCGCCTCCGGCCAGGTCGCAATCACCGATAGGCTTGAGGTATGGCCGATCCACAGCAGGTCCTGGCGCAGCGGGTGCGCGACGCCATCGTCACGTCGTTCGGCCCGGAGTACGGCGACGCCGACCCGCTGATCCGGCCCTCCGCCTTTGCCGACTTCCAGGCCAACGTGGCGCTCCCGCTCGGCAAGCGGCTCGGCCGCCCCCCGCGCGAGGTAGCCGGGGAACTGGCCGCCCACCTGGACGTGACCGACGTGTCGGCCGAACCCGTGGTCAGCGGGCCTGGCTTTGTCAACTTCACCCTGCGCGACGACTGGATCGCCGCTCAGGCCTCGGCCATGCTCGGCGATGACCGGCTCGGGCTCGCGCCCGTAACCCGGCCCCAGACGGTCGTGGTGGAGTACTCCTCGCCCAACGTCGCCAAGGAGATGCACGTCGGGCACTTGCGCACCACCATCGTCGGCGACGCCATCGCGCGTGTCCTTGAGTTCGCCGGGCACCGGGTGATCAGGGATAACCACGTCGGCGACTGGGGCACTCCGTTCGGCATGCTCATCGAGCACCTGCTCGACATCGGCGAGGACTCCCCGGAAGCGGGCCTGCTGCTGACCGACCCGAATGCCTTCTACCAAGCCGCCAGGCGCAAGTTCGACCTCCAGCCCGAGTTCACCGAGCGCGCGCGGAACCGGCTCGTGCGGCTGCAGGCCGGGGATCCGGAGACCCTGGCCATCTGGCATGACCTCGTCGATATGTCCAAGGAATACCTGCACCGGATATACGCCAGGCTCCGGGTCAGCCTGACCGACGACGACATCCGCGGCGAGAGCTTCTACAACGACATGCTCGCGGACACGGTCAGCCTGCTCGAGGAAGAAGGAATCGCGGTCGAGAACGAGCGCGCGCTGTGCGCGTTCCCCGCGGGTTTCACCGGCCGCGAGGGCAGGCCACTGCCCCTCATCATCCGCAAGAGCGACGGCGGCTACAACTACGCGACGACCGACCTGGCGGCCGTCCGCTATCGCGTGGACAAGCTCAGCTGCGACCGGTCGGTATATGTGGTCGGATCCGAGCAGGCCCTGCACTTCCAGATGATCTTCGCGGTGGCCCGGGAGGCCGGCTGGATACCGCCGGGCAGCAGCTTCGAACACGCGCAGATCGGCTTGGTGCTCGGCCAGGACGGCAACCGGCTGAGGACCAGGGAAGGCGAAACGCCCAAGCTTGACGATCTGCTGCAGGAGGGGGTGGACCGGGCCCGCGGCATCCTCGATGAGCTGGACGCGGCCGCCCGCTTCGACGCGGCCGAACTGGACGCGGTGGCCGAGGCGGTCGGCATCGGCGCGGTGAAGTACGCCGACCTGTCGACCGCCCGCGAGAGTCCCTACCTGTTCGACTGGGATCGGATGATCTCGTTCCGTGGCAACACCGGTCCTTACCTGCAGTATGCGACCGCGAGGATCCGGTCCATCTTCCGCCGGGCCGCCGCCGAGGACACCGCCGCCGAGGACACCGCTGCCGGGGACACCCCCGCCGAGGACACCGCCGCGGCGAGCAACGTCCGCGGATCAGGCGTGGTGATCACCGCGGCTCCCGAACGCGCGCTCGCGCTGCGACTGCTCGGCTTCGGCGCCGTGCTCACCCAGGTGGGCGAGACCGCCGAACCGCACCGCCTGAGCGCCTACCTCTTCGACGTGGCCAGCCTGTTCACCACCTTCTACGAGGAGTGCCCAGTGCTCAAGGCGGAGTCCGCCTCGCTGCGGGCCAGCAGGCTCGCGCTTTGCGCGCTGACGCACGACGTGCTGACCACCGGCCTTGGCCTGCTCGGCGTGCCCGTTCCGGACCGGATGTAACCGAGCGCTGAACTCCTTCCCGGCCCGTGGCTTCGCTGCCGCGGGCCGCTTCGTCAGCATGTGAACTCACGAACGTATCGGTTACGTGAGCCATGATTGCGGACCCTGCCGGGGCTTATCGAGGCAGTCTCGACTCATGGATACGAACGGGCCGTCCAGCGGCTACCTAGAAACCAACAGGCCCGGACTGGCACACCCGGACGCGCGTAGCGGGCGCGCCATCCGCGGCATGAGCCAAGGCATAAGGAGGTATTCATGATGTCCCGCGAGCGTTACGGGAAAGGCCGTCAGGCATCGATCAAGACCCGGGTCGGTATCGCGACCGCACTTCTGGTCGGCGGCGGCTCCATGGCCGCGGTGGCGGTAGCGGCCACCGGCCAGGGAGCCGCGACTCACGGGGTCACGGCCCAGCCGGCCGCCTACGCGGCCCGCTTCGGAAACGAGGGAACCGCACTCAACTCGGCGATGAACGAATGGGGCCACTCCACCCAGGCCGCCTACTCTCAGCTCGCCGGCCTGACCCAGGCCCGGCAGTTCAGCCAGGCCATGCACGCCGGCAAGACGCTTGACGTGCAGCGCGGGATCGTCGTGCTGGCCACGCATAAGTTCCTCATCCTGCAGTCGGCCAACGGGTCGCTGCATCTGTGGCTGCTTTCCGCCGGCACGAAATTCCAGAATGTCTCGGCTACCACGGCCGGCACGGCCGCGCTCACCGCGAGTACCAGCGCCACGCAGCAGGCGATGGCCTCGGGCAACATGATTCCGGCCACGACGCTGCTGGCAGGCAGCCCCACGGTCGCCGCCGGGCTGCTCACGCCCACCCCCGTGTCCCAGACGGTATCGGTGCAGGTGGCCAACACGGACCTCATCGTGACGGTCACGATCACCAGGAGCACGGCGACGGTATCCCAGACCGCGACCATGCCGTCGAACGCCATGCCAGCACCCAATGCGAGTACGTTCACCCAGAACGCATGGCAGGCCACGAGCTCACTGGCCCGCGGCGACCTGGCGCTGGTCGTCGGATCCCGCTCGCACTGGACGCTGCACGCCAAGCTGGTGCTGTTCACTCCGCTGAGCGCCGCGACCGTGGGCGGCCGGGCTTACGTCCCGGCCACAGCCGGCGGCACGGGCACGGCCAGCACCACGGGCACGGCCGGCACCACGGGCACGGCCAGCTCGCCGGCCGTGACGCCGACCTCCTGGTGAGTCAAGTCCGTCAGCGGCTGGCGGACACGTCGCCGGCGCACCCGCGTTCAGCGCGGGTGCGCCGGCTGGCACCCGCCAGCCCTGCAGACGCGCTGGCCGCCGCCGGCCGAGGGCCCGGTCACGCGGCCGGGGAGCGGGAGCTGCTCCGATGCGGGGACCTCGTGCTCGACGAGTCCCGGTGGACCGTGCACCGGGACGGGAACCCCGTGGACCTGTCACCGACCGAGTTCCGGCTCCTGGCCTGCCTGCTGCGCCATCAGGGCAGCGTGCTGACCAGAGCTCAGCTGCTGCAGACCGTGTGGGGCCATGGCTATACCGGACAGTCCGCGGTCGTGGAGACGTACGTGAGCTATCTGCGGCGCAAGCTCGACGGGCTCGGGCCGCCGCTCATCCACACCCGGCGCGGGATCGGCTACACGCTGCGCAGCCCAGGCCTCCAGACGGGCCCGGATACGCCGGGTTCGTTAGACCCGCTCGATGATCGTCGCGTTGGCCTGGCCGCCGCCCTCGCACATCGCCTGCAGGCCGAACCGGCCTCCGGTCCGCTCAAGCTCGTACACGAGCTTGGTCATCGCGATAGCTCCCGTGGCCCCGAGCGGGTGACCAAGCGCGATGGCCCCGCCGTTGGGATTGGTCCGCTCCAACGGCGCGCCGGTATCGTGCGACCACGCCAGCACGATGGGCGCGAACGCCTCGTTCATCTCGAACACGTCGATGTCCGCGACCGTCAGCCCGGCCCGGGCCAGCACCTTCCTGGTCGCGTCGATCGGGCCGGTCAGCATCAGCACCGGATCCGAGCCGACCACGGTAAGCGCGTGCACCCGGGCCATCGGGGTCAGGGCGTACCTGTGCAGGGCCGCCTCCGAGGCGATGAGCAGCGCGCAGGCGCCGTCGGAGAGCTGGGACGCTACCGCGGCGGTGATCTCCCAGCCCTCGCGGAGCGGCGCGAGTCCGGCCATCTTCTCCAGCGAGGTGTCGCGGCGCGGGCCCTCGTCCCGGCTGAAGCCATCCAGCGGAGCTATCTCGCGGTCGAACCTGCCTTCGTCGATCGCGCGCACCGCTCGCTGGTGGCTGCGGAGCGCGTACTCCTCAAGCTGAGCTCGCTTGATGCCCCACTGCTCGCAGACAAGCTGAGCCCCGCGGAACTGGGAGATTTCCTGGTCGCCGTAGCGCTTGCGCCAGCCAGGGCTCCACGGCGACGGCATGCCCGCCGACGTGGCCAGGGTCACCGTTGAGCCCATGGTGACCACGCTCATGCTCTCCACGCCGGCCGCGACCACCAGGTCCTGCGTACCCGACAGGACCGCCTGGGCGGCGAAATGGACCGCCTGCTGGGACGATCCGCACTGCCTGTCGATGGTAACGCCGGGCACGCTCTCCGGCAGGCCGGCGGACAGCCAGGCGTTCCTGGCGATGTCGAAGGTCTGCGGGCCGATCTGCGAGACGCAGCCCATGATCACGTCGTCGACCGCGGCGGGATCGATCCCGGTGCGGTCCACGAGCTCACGCAGGGCGTGGGCGCCGAGATCGACCGGGTGGACTCCGGCCAGGGATCCGTTCCGCCTGCCGATCGGGGTGCGCACCGCACCGGCTATGAACGCTTCCGCCATTACGGCCTCCGGGTGCGGCACAGCTCTGCGCGGCTGGCGCCGTTCGTCCTTCTTGGCTACCAAAAGCTCACGGTACCTCGTCTCGCGCCCCGCGACCGAATACCGTAGTCTCAAAGCGGTTCGCAACACCGCAGGCTCAGGAGGCGGCCCATGTCCGGACTCATCTTGCTGGTGTTCCTCGGCGTCATCGTCGCGTTCGGCTGGACGCGCATGCGCGGCAAGATGAAGCTAAATGTATCGGGTAAGACCTGGACCGGGGCGATTGTCGTCTTCGTCCTCGTGGTCCTCATGATGTACGCCAGCCACAGCGGCCACTGACCAGGTTTACCGGGTCCGCCTGCCGCTGCGCGGCATCTCGAACCACACTGCCTTGCCTTCCGGGGTCGGCCTTGACCCCCACCGGGTCGCTAGCTGCTCGACCAGGTAGAGGCCCCGGCCGCCTTCGTCCGTCTCCCCGGCGGTACGTATCCGGGGCAGCCGCAGGTCGGGATCGAATACCTCGACCCACACCGAGGTCGCGCCCCGGCGCAGGCGCAGCGCGAACTCCCGGGCGGTAGCAGCGGGGCCGACGTCAGGCGCGGTGCCCTCCCAGACCGGCGCGGCACCTGGACGGACCGGCGCGGCGGTCCGCCTGGCAGGCGCCGGATCCGGTCCGGCGGTGGCGCCGACCTGGGCGGGCATCATCAGGGGCTCGAGGTCGAAATCGAGATCGCGGCCGGGGCTGGGGGTGATCGAGGCGTGCAGGACGGCGTTGGTGACCACTTCGGAGACCAGCAGGCACGCCAGCTCG
Organism: uncultured Actinomycetes bacterium; assembly: GCA_963739615.1. Classification (GTDB taxonomy): domain Bacteria; phylum Actinomycetota; class Actinomycetes; order Streptosporangiales; family Streptosporangiaceae; genus Palsa-504. Next base: position 144,808 of record CAVUBD010000020.1, on the reverse strand, counting down.
GCCTGCTCGGTGTCCATGCCCCACGACGCGAACGTCTGGGCGGCAATCCGCCTGGCCTCGGACACCATGATGGGCTGGGCGGGGAACGCACGCTCGTTCGAGGCTAGCTCCGACGGCGCGGACTTGACCACCAAGATGGCCATGTCGTCATCGATGTCACCGGGCACCGCGAACTCGGCCGCCGTGGCCACGGCGTCGGCATCCCCGCTCGCCGCGGCCCCGCGAACCGCGGACTGCAGCATCTCCACCGCTTCGGTCTCGGAGTAGTGCCCCGAGCCGTCCGCGCGGGTCCGCCGGTCGGTCAGGCCATCGGTGTAGAACACCAGGATGGCCCCTGGCGGCATGGCGATCGTCTGCTCCTTGTAGGTGGGCAGCCCCCGGATGCCCTTGCCGCGCACGCCGAGCAGGACGCCCTTGTGCGCGAACTCAAGCTGCCGCACCTGCCCGCCGCTGATCAGCAGCGGGGCGTCGTGGCCCGCGTTGGCGAAGGTCAGGTCCCTGGACCACGCGTCATAGATCATGTAGATGCAGCTGACCGTGGGGGGGTCCCCGGCCAGCTGGACCCCGTTCTCATCGGCGGGGGCCAGCGACCGGCACCACTCGTCAAGCTTCCGCATGATGTCAGCGGGTGACTTCTCGTCCTGGGCGAAGGCCCGGAGCGCCGCCCGCAGCTGGCCCATGATCGCCGCGGCCCGCGCGCCGCGGCCCTCCACGTCACCGATGACGATGCCCACCCGTCCGGCGGCCAGCGGGATGATGTCATACCAGTCACCGCCGACCTGGGTCTGGATCCCCTGGCCCTGCGTCTCAAGCGGTTTGGCGGGGACGTACCTGCAGGCGACCTCCAGGCCGTCAAGCTCCGGGATCGCCTGCGGCAGCAGGCTTTTCTGGAAGGCAAGCGCGGTCTGCCGCTCGGTCTCGAACAGCATGGCGTTGTCGATGGCGATGGCCACCCGGCTGGCGATCGCGCCGATGAGATCACGGTCGGGGGTGCTGTAGTGGCGCTCGTCGCGCTCGGTGAGCCTGGACAAGGCCAGGCTCATCACGCCGAGCAGTTCTCCGCGGGCGTACAGCGGCGCCGCGATCACCGACGTCAGGCCGGCCTGGTGGGCCGCTGACATGCTCTCCGCGCTCGGGGCCGGGTAGTACCCGCTGTCCAGGTCGTTGATCGCGATCGTGTCCAGGCGAGTCATCGCCTGCTGGCAGAAGTGACCCTCGGGGTAGTGGATCTGCTCCCCCACCCGGGCCCAGGATCCCGGCGGCGGCACCCAGTCACTCGCGTGCCGCATCACCCGGCGGATGAGCTGCTCGCCCTGGAAGAGATCGATGAAGCAGTGATCGGCGAACTGCGGCACGAGCATCTCCGCCACGTGCTTGAGCGTGGTGCCGATTTCCAGCGAACCGGCCAGCCGCTCGCCGATGCGCTCGAGCAGGGCGATCCTGTCCTGCTCACCCTGCCCGTCCTGTTTGCTCACCTCGCGGGCCAGGATCACCGTCCCGTCGATGTCACCGCCCGGATGACGCAGCGGCACGGCGAAGGCCCGGATGAGCGCGCGCGACCCGTCGCCGCGCAGGCTCTCGAACGTTCCCTCCCACGACCGCCCGCGCAGCACCTGCCCGGCGAGATCCTCCGTCTTGCGCACATCGTCGTCGGCGAACAGGCCGAGAGACAGGACGGGGCAGCCGGCCAGCCGCGCGATGTCACCCGAAATCCGGAAAAGCCGCGCCGCGTAATCGTTGATGTACAGGAGATTGCTGAGCCTGTCTGTGACCACGACCGCTATATCCGCCTGGCCAAGGACCATGTCCGCCGGGAGGTATGCGTCGAAAGCGGCTTCACCCCAGCCTGTCACACCGGCACTCCCCGACCCAGGTAGCGTTGCCCATTGACATGATCACGCTCCGGCCACCGACTGATACCGGCTGCTAATAGATACGAATATATGCGCTGCGATCTGGCTGGGGAGTTCAGTCGGGATAACGTCCGCCGAGTCGCCGGCTGTCACGCGCACACCATCGTCGCCTGCCATGAGAATCACCTCGCGTCCGGGTTGTATCCCGGCGCGCTTGAGTTTAAGCATCAGAACGAGATCGCTTTGAATTTGCTCGCCAATTCGCCGGATGACTACCGGCGTGGGCTGCGATGCGACCTTTGTCATTGCCTCACCCGTCTCGCTGGTCGCCACGCGCACCCGCTCCAGGGCCTCGGCGGGCAGCCCGAGTTCGGCGAGGCCGGGAATGAGATTGCCGTGCGGGCAGCGGACCGGGTAGCCGAGCAGTTCCAGGAGACGGCGCTCCACGCTCTCGGAGATCACGTGCTCCCACCGGCACGCCTCGATGTGCACCTCTTCCCACGGCAGCTTGATGACCCCGACCAGAAGGCATTCGGCCAGCCTGTGCTTGCGCATCACCCTGGTGGCCAGGGTCCGGCCTACGCTGCTCAGCGAAAGCTGCCTGTCCCCGGCGACATGCAGCAGGCCGTCCCGCTCCATCCTGGCCACGGTCTGGCTGACGGTGGGGCCGCTCTGCGCTAGCCGCTCGGCGATGCGGGCACGCAGCGGGACGACACCCTCCTCTTCCAGTTCGAAGACGGTACGGAGGTACATCTCCGTCGTGTCAATGAGCCCCTGGGCTGTCACCTGCTCATCCTCCTGCTTATGATGCTATGCGGGAAGCTAGGGCCGGGAAGCTAGGGCCGGGAAGTAGGGAAGCTAGGGGGACAGGCGTTCGATGGTCCAGCCGTCGTCGCGGCGGCGATAGCGAAGGCGGTCGTGCAGGCGGTACTGGCCCGCCTGCCAGAACTCGACCGTTTCCGGTACGAGCAGGTAGCCGCCCCAGAAGTCGGGCGTCGGGACGCTGGCGGGCGGCGCCCAGCGCTGCTCGAGCTCGGCGGCGCGCCGGTCGAGCTCGTCGCGGGAGCCGATGACCTGCGACTGCCTGCTGGTCCACGCTCCGATTTGCGATCCCCGCGGCCTGGATCTGAAGTACAGCTCACTGGCCTCACGCGACATCGTGCTCACGCTGCCCTCGACGGTCACCTGGCGCTGCATGGCGTACCAGGGGAAGACCGCGCAGACCCGCGGATTGGCCGCGATGTCCCGGCCCTTGCGGGAGGTCCGGTTGCTGTAGAAGGCGAAACCCGTCTGGTCATGAGCCTTCAGCAAGACGGTGCGAGCCCGCGGACGGCCGTCGGGGGACGCGGTGGCAAGCACCATCGCGGTCGGTTCGACCAGGCCCAGCGTCTCGGCATCCGACATCCACCGGGCGAACTGCGTCATAGGGTCAGCGGGCAGCATGCCCTCGGACAAGCTCGGTGAATGGGGATCGCGCTGTGTTGTGTCCATAGGTAATGATCCTCACACCTGTTTTGGCTACCGCAACCCAGATCAGGGCGGTTGAATAGTAGCGCCGGAATCGCACCCGCCGCCCATCCGCACGGCTCTTGGGTCCCGGCCCAGCGCATGGTCTGAGGTACCCCTCTGACACCCATGAGGAAGAAGCGAGGAAACACCCGATGTCAGACTTCAAGCCGGGCCTTGAAGGCGTCGTCGCCTTCGAGTCCGAAATCGCCGAACCTGACAGAGAGGGCGGCGCGCTCCGGTACCGGGGAGTGGACATCGAGGAACTCGTCGGCCATGTGTCCTATCCGTCCGTCTGGGGCCTTCTCGTCGACAACGCCTTCAAGCCCGGGTTGCCGCCGGCCGAGCCGTACCCGATCCCGGTCCATTCCGGTGACATCCGGGTCGACGTGCAGAGCGCCCTGGCCATGCTCGCGCCCGCGTGGGGAATGCAGCCGCTCCTGGACATCAGCGACTCCCAAGCGCGGGAGGACCTCGCCCGCGCCTCGGTGATGGCGTTGTCCTTCGTCGCCCAGGCGGCCCGCGGCGTGGGGCTGCCGATGGTGCCGCAGCGCCGGGTGGACGAGGCGACGACGATCACCGAGCGGTTCATGATCCGCTGGCGCGGCGATCCCGATCCGCGGCACGTGAAGGCCGTCGACGCTTACTGGACCTCGGCGGCCGAGCACGGCATGAATGCATCCACCTTCACCGCCAGGGTCATCGCCTCGACCGGCGCGGACGTGGCCGCGGCCCTGTCCGGGGCGGTCGGCGCGATATCGGGACCACTGCACGGCGGCGCTCCCGCCCGTGTCCTGAACATGATCGAGGAAGTCGAGCGGCTCGGCGACGCCCGGCGGTACGTGATCTCCGTGCTGGACCGCAGCGACCGGCTGATGGGGTTCGGCCACCGGGTCTACCGGGCCGAGGACCCGCGGGCCCGAGTGCTCCGCCGCACCGCCAAAGAACTCGGCGCGCCCCGCTATGAAGTCGCGCTGGCCCTGGAGAGCGCGGCCCTGGCTGAGTTGCGGGCCCGGCGACCGGACCGGGTGCTCGAGACCAACGTCGAGTTCTGGTCAGCCGTCGTGCTGGACTTCGCGGAGATTCCCGCGCACATGTTCACCTCGATGTTCACCTGTGCCCGGACGGCGGGCTGGGCGGCTCATATCCTCGAGCAGAAGCGGACCGGGCGGCTGGTCAGGCCGGCGGCGCGGTACATCGGCCCGCCCTCACGGCCGGTGCACGACGTACCCGGCGCGGCCGAGGTGCTCGACCGGGTGTTAGCGCCCGGCGCGGCTCCGCGGCGAGCCGTGGCGGACCGCCGGTAAGCTGCGGTAATGAGCAATCTCGTAATCCCGGCGCAGCTCAAGCCGAAAGACGGCAGGTTCGGCAGCGGTCCGGCTAAGATCCGCCCGGAGCAGGTCGCCGCGCTGGCCGCCTCCGGGGCCGCCTACCTCGGCACGTCGCATCGCCAGGTACCGGTCAGGTCGCTGGTGCAGCGGATCCGCCGCGGGCTGGCCGAGCTGTTCGCCCTGCCGGCCGGTTACACCGTCGTGCTCGGCAACGGGGGCACCAGCGCGTTCTGGGAGATGGCGACGGCCGGGCTCATCCGCGAGCACTCACAGCACCTGAGCTTCGGCGAGTTCTCTGCGAGGTTCGCGGCCCTGGCCAGCCGCGCGCCCTGGCTGTCCGAGCCAGCCGTGGTGGCGTCTGCCCTGGGCACCCATCCGGCCCCGTGGCCGGAGCCGGGAGCCGACGCCTACGCGCTGACCCACAACGAAACCTCGACGGGCGTGGCGATGCCGGTGCGCCGGGTGCCGGGCGCCGATCCCGGGTCGCTGATCCTGGTCGACGCGACCAGCGGCGCGGGCGGCCTGCCGGTGCAGGCGCAGGAGTTCGACGTCTACTACTTCGCCCCGCAGAAGGGCCTCGGCTCGGACGGCGGGCTGTGGCTCGCGCTCATGTCCCCGGCCGCCGTCGACCGGGTGCACGAGATCGCCGCGAGCGGGCGGTACATACCCGATTTCCTCTCGCTGCGGATCGCCCTGGAGAACTCGGCCAAGGACCAAACGTACAACACGCCCGCGGTCGCGACGTTGTTCCTGCTCGCCGATCAGATCGAGTGGATGCTCCGCCACGGCGGCCTGCCCTGGACCACGGCCAGGACGGCGCGATCGGCTGCCATACTGTATACGTGGGCGGAGATGGCGCCTTACGCCGACCCGTTCGTCGCCGACCCCGCGCAACGCTCGCAGGTCGTCGCGACGATTGATGTCGCTGACGGGGTATCCGCGGACGACATAGCGGCGTCCCTGCGGGCGAACGGAATCGTCGACACGGAGCCCTACCGGAAGCTGGGCCGAAATCAGCTACGAATCGGAATGTTCCCCGCAGTCGATCCGGCGGACGTGGAAGCGCTCACCGCCTGCATCGACTACGTGGCCGAGCGTGTCAGCAGCTAGCGGATGACCGATCCGATCAATACCGTAAGCAGGAGAAGCACCAGCACGGCCGGAAGCAGCCATCGGGGTAGCCGATTCACCACCACAGCCTATCTACCCGCAGGCGAGACAAGATCCGAGGTGGGTCATGGGTAACGACGCTAACCGGGCCGAACTGCTCAGCCAGCCGGCTTACGACCCGCGGACCGGTTTAGCTCAGCGTCGGCACGAGGGGGGGACGCACGAAGGGGGCAGGCGCTCCGGCGCGACCGGGGGTGAGCTGATGCGGTTGTTCGTGGCCATCGCCCCGCCAGCGGCCGTCCTCGATGAGCTTGACGCCCGGGTGGATCCGCTCCGGGCCAGGCAGGAGGACCTGCGCTGGACCAATCGCGAGGCCTGGCACGTCACGCTGGCCTTCCTCGGGCAGGTCGATGAGCCGACCGCGGCCAGGCTGATGCCGCGCCTGGAGCGGGCCGCCCGGCGCTATCGCAATATCCGGCTGGCCTTCTCGGGCGCGGGCGCCTTCCCGGCCCCCGACCGGGCGAACGTGCTCTGGAGCGGCTTGTCCGGCGACTGCGTGGCCCTCGCGCGGCTGGCTGAGTCCGTCGCCGCGGGCGCGACCCGCGCGGGCAGCCCGCCGCCGGGCAAGACCCGCCGCTTCCAGCCGCACATGACCCTGGCCCGGTGCCGGATGCCCGCCGACGTCACCGGGCTAGTCGCCGCGCTGGCCGGCTACCAGGGCGAGCCATGGACGGCGGACCGCGTTCACCTGGTCCGCAGCCGCCTCGGCGGGACCGAGCAGCCGCGGTACTCCTCGCTCGCGAGCTGGCCACTGTGTGCCCTTGACCGGGACACGGCGGATCCGGCGTCATGAAGGACCGCGGCTAACGACTGGCTGAGCTTCTCCAGGATGGGCACTGCCGCCCGGAGCGCGGCGCGTTCGGCCGCGGTCAGCTCGGCTAGCCGCTGGGCGAGCCAGGCATCCTTCCGGCGCCGGACACGGTGCACGACCGCCCGCCCTTCCTCGGTGACGTTCAGGATGACCTGGCGCCGGTCGGTCGGGTGCGGCGACTTGAGCACGAGGTTGCGCTCGGTGAGCACAGCGATGACACGGGTCATCGACGGCGGCTGCACCTTCTCGTGCTCGGCTAGCTCGCCCGGGGTCATCGCGTGGTGAACTTCCAGGGCGGACAACGCGGCCAGCTGGGTCTCCGACAGTACCGCTTCGGTCATCCCCGACAGGGCGCGCTGAGCCCGCAGGCGCCTCGCGAGCCTGCTCACGGAGATCCGGAGAGCGGTCGCCAGCCCGGCGTCAGTCCTGGTCCGCGTAGCTGTCATCTTCGGTAACCTTCGTCGGGCCGCCTTGAGCGTGGACTAAGTACATCACGGTTGGGGACCGTGTGCAGCCGCCCCGCCCGTATCAGCGCGGCCGGCGGCCCGGCCGTCCCGCTCCGCGCGACCTCGTAGCCTACAGGGGTGAAGCAAACCCGCGAGCCGGGGACGCGCTTGTCGCCTCCGCCGCCGCTCGAAGCGAACGACCGGCTGGTCACGGCGGTCGGTACGGTCGCATGGGCCGTCGCGCTGGTCGTCCTGCTGATCATCCGCGACAGCCTGCGGGCCGACGTGCGGTGGTGGATCTGGACCTGCGTGGCCGGACTGGCCATGGGGCTATTCGCGCTGTGGTACGTGCCCCGGCTGAAGCGTTCCCGGGCCAGGTCAGCCCGTTCCAGGTCGGGGGAGTCCAGGGCGCGGGATCAGGGGGACAACGAGGATCAGTCGGCGCCGCGGGACAACGGCTCGAATACGGTTTCCTCGACAGAAACCCCGGGCAGGTCGACGAGGTCGTAGCCGAACTCGTCGATAACCGGCACTGACGTGCGGGCCGCGACCTCGGCGGCCATCGACTCCGAGTGCGCCCCGCAGCCGTGATCGGCCGATACGACCCGGCCGTCGTCCGGTGCGTACTCGTTCGCGCAGGCCCCGAACAGCCGGCCAAGCTCCCCGCTCAAGGGCACGAAGAAGCCGCAGCTGATGCAGTGGGCGGGGGCCGCGTGCGCCAGCGGCGTCCGGGGGCCGTGCTCGCTGGAGTACCAGCGCTCGGTCGCCTCTTCGCGGCCGAGGGCGGAAAGCACCCGGGAGCGTCCCGGCGCGGGCAGCTCAGCCGGGCCGTCCTGGCCGTCCTGGCCGGCATCGGCGTACCAGTCGGTGACGGCGTCGTCGCCTTCCAGCACGACCAGCGGTACCAGCCGCTCGTCGTCCGGCGCGGCCGGCAGCAGGTCGCCCACGCCTAGGTCTCCTGGCCGCACCCGGTCATGCCAGGGAACCCAGTCCGGCGCCAGCAGGGCCCCTGATCCGGGCAGCAGCACCGTCTCGCTGACCGTAACGGCCTTGGCCCGGGGCGCCCGGACCACCGTCACCGCCCATCGCCAGCCGGTGTAGGCCGGATCAGCGCAGTCGAACAGGTGGGTGACGATGCGTTCGCCCTCCGCCTGCAGGCCGAGATGGTCGCCGACTTCGGCCGCGCCCACGACGGCCACGACGGCGTCCCGCGCGAGGTCGACCGCCTCGGCGCACGTCTGATCTGGTTCACGGGTACGGGCGCGGGTTGGGCTCACGGTCACCAATTCTCACTCATCGCTCAGGCCGCTGGTGCGGTTACCCGCCGTCTGCTGCCGAGACCGGCTCGCCGCAGTGGCAACAACCAAGAATACTGGTTACATGCGGATGTCCGAGGCGATGCGGCGAACCGGCAGCGCGGCCGCCACCGCGACCCGCAAGACCGGCGGCGTCGTGCACCGGGTGACCGGCGCGTCGGGGGCCGGACGGACGGGCCTGTCCACGCTCGTCGAGCTGACCGCGGCCGGCGGGGCGGGCGACGCCTTCGTCGCCGTGTCCCTGGCCGGGACGATCTTCTTCAGCACGTCCGTCGATCAGGCCCGCGGCAAGGTCGCGCTCTTCCTGCTGGTGACGATGGCCCCGTTCGCGGTGCTCGCGCCGTTCATCGGGCCCGCCCTGGACCGCATGCAGCAGGGCCGGCGCTACCTGCTGGCCGGCACGCTGCTGGCCCGCGGCCTGCTGTGCTGGGGCATGTCCGCCGCCATCAACAGCCCGGTGACGCTGCTCCCCGCCGCGTTCGGCATCCTCGTGCTGCAGAAGGCGTACGGCGTGGCGCGCGCGTCGGTCACGCCACGGCTGCTGCCCGCCGAGATCACCCTGGTGACCGCCAACGCCCGGTCGCAGCTAACCGCCCTGACCGCGTCCATGCTGGCCGGCGTGCTCGCGGCCGGGATTCAGGTGGTGGCAGGCGCCGCCTGGGTGCTGCGGGCCGGCACGCTGATCTACCTGGCCGCCATGTTCATCGCCCTGCGGCTCCCCGACCAGGTCGACGTGCCGCTAGCTCCGGACGTCAAGCCGCCGGCCGACCCGCAAACTCCGGCGAACGGGCACCGGCGGTACCCCGGCTCACCTGCGACGGATCCGTGGACGGCGGGCTCCGGGCGCTCCGGCAGCACGATCCCGTTCGACACCGCGGCCCTGCCGCCAGGCGGGCGGCCCGGGCCCGCCGGAGCCGCCGGCGCGGCGAGGGGAACCCGCCGGTGGCGGAGCCTGGGCAACGTGGGGCCGGTGGTGGCCGAGGCGATGAGCGGCAACGCGGTGCTGCGCGCGTTCTCCGGCTACATGATCTTCTTCCTGGCGTTCTTCCTGCGCACCGGGCACTTCGGTGTTTCGCACAACGTCGCGCTCGGCGGCCTGGTGGCCGCGGCCGCGGCCGGCGGCCTGGCCGCGATGGCCGCCGGCTCCCTGTTCCGCGCCCGGGCCCCGCAGTTCATCCTGTTCGCCATGCTCACCCTGGCGCCGATCGTGACGGCGGTGTGCGCCTGGTACTTCAGCCTGGAGGCGGCCATCGCCGTGGCGTTCACCGCCGCGCTCGCGGCCGGCCTGGCCAAGCTGGCGCTCGACTCCACGGTGCAGCGTGAGATCGGCGAGGAGATCCGCTCGTCGGCGTTCGCGGTCTCGGAGACGCTGAACCAGGTCGCGAACGTCGCGGGCAGCCTGGTCGGCGTGCTGGTCTCGATGCTGAACAACGGTCAGGTCGGCCTGGCCATCCCGGCCGCCGGCCTGACCGCCGCGTTGGTCGCGCTCGTCTCCAGGCGCAGGCGCCGGGTGCTCGAACAGCGGCAGAGCGAACCACCCCCGCCGCCCCGGACCCGCCGCGGCCGGTAGCGGCCCGCCGGGGTCGCTGCCGTCTGTGATCAGGGCTCGATGTCGTCGGCCACGCCGCGCAGCACGGCGGCGACCTTCTTCGCCTCCCTGGCGTCCAGCGGCTTGCCCCGTCGGTAGGTGGTGGACGCGTCATCGAGCATCTTGATGAGGTCCTCGACGATCACGATCATCTCGTCCGGCTTCTTACGGGCCTGCTTGACCGCGGCCACGGTCGGCGGCGGCTCGAGGATCCTGACCTGGAGAGCCTGCGCTCCCCGGCGGCCCTCGGCGACCCCGAACTCCACGCGCTGCCCTTGCCGCAGCGCGGTCGTCCCCGCGGGCAGCGCCGATGAATGGACGAAGACCTCACCACCGTCATCACGGGCGAGAAAGCCATACCCCTTGTCGGAGTCGTACCATTTGACCTTGCCGGTAGGCACGCGCAGACCTCACGTTGTGAGAAGAACTTATGAACAACCGATCGGGCGACCGACAGGATGCTATGGGCACTTCTAAGGCTATCGGTCCCCGGCGCCGGACCGCAGCTTCGTTATCGCCAGCTTCGGGTGACGGCAGGTCTCCTAGCCGTACCGGATCCTTCGTGATCATGAAGGGGGCAGCGCGCTGGAAACAGGCAGGCGGCCCGGGGAAATCCCCGGGCCGCCTGGGTGAACGTGACTTCCGGGACTCAGAAGTCCATGTCGCCGCCGCCGCCGGGGCCGACGGGGGCGGGGGTCTTCTCCGGCTTCTCCGCGATCACTACCTCGGTGGTGAGGAACAGTGCCGCGATCGAGGCCGCGTTCTGCAGCGCCGACCTGGTGACCTTGGCGGGATCGATGATCCCGGCCTTGAACATGTCGACGTAATCGCCGGTCGCAGCGTCCAGGCCCTCGCCCGCAGGCAGGGTCTTGACCTTCTCGACCACGACGCCGCCCTCAAGGCCGGCGTTGACCGCGATCTGCTTGAGCGGCTCCTCGAGGGCACGGCGCACGATCTTCGCGCCGGTCGCCTCGTCAGCCAGCAGCTCCAGCTTCTCGAAGGCAGTCTTGCCCGCCTGCAGCAGCGCGACGCCGCCACCGGGCACGACACCTTCCTCGACCGCGGCCTTGGCGTTGCGCACCGCGTCCTCGATGCGGTGCTTGCGCTCCTTCAGCTCGACCTCGGTGGCCGCCCCCGCCTTGATGACGGCGACGCCGCCGGCCAGCTTGGCCAGCCGCTCCTGCAGCTTCTCGCGGTCATAGTCGGAGTCGGTGTTGTCGATCTCGGTCCGGATCTGGTTGACACGGCCAGCGATCTGGTCCGCGTCGCCCGCACCGTCGACGATCGTCGTCTCGTCCTTGGTGACCACGACCTTGCGGGCCCGGCCGAGCACGTCGAGGTCGACGTTCTCCAGCTTGAGGCCGACTTCCTCGCTGATGACCTGGCCACCGGTCAAGATGGCGATGTCACCGAGCATGGCCTTGCGCCGGTCACCGAAGCCAGGGGCCTTGACGGCCACCGACTTGAACAGGCCGCGCATCTTGTTCACGACCAGGGTCGCCAGGGCCTCGCCCTCGACGTCCTCGGCGATGATGACGAGCGGCTTGCCGGACTGCACCACCTTGTCAAGCAGCGGGAGCATGTCCTTGTTCGCCGAGACCTTGGAGTTGACCACGAGGATGTACGGGTCCTCCAGGACCGCCTCGAGCCGCTCCGGGTCGGTGACGAAGTAGGGCGCGATGTATCCCTTGTCGAAGCGCATGCCCTCGGTGAGCTCAAGCTCGAGGCCGAAGGTGTTGGACTCCTCGACGGTGATGACGCCTTCCTTGCCAACCTTGTCCATGGCCTCGGCGATCATCTCGCCGATGGCCGTGTCCCCGGCCGAGATCGAGGCGGTGGCCGCGATCTGCTCCTTGGTCTCCACCGGCTTGGCGAGCTTGGAAAGCTCCTCGCACACCCGCTCGACGGCCGCCTCGATGCCGCGCTTGAGCGACATCGGGTTGGCGCCCGCCGCCACGTTGCGCAGGCCCTCGCGCACGAGCGCCTGGGCCAGCACGGTTGCCGTCGTCGTGCCGTCGCCGGCCACGTCGTCGGTCTTCTTCGCTACTTCCTTGACAAGCTCGGCGCCGATCTTCTCCCACGGGTCCTCGAGCTCGATCTCCTTGGCGATGGATACACCATCGTTGGTGATCGTGGGGGCTCCCCACTTCTTCTCGAGCACCACGTTCCGGCCCTTAGGGCCGAGGGTTACCTTCACGGCGTCGGCGAGCTGGTTCATACCGCGCTCGAGGGCGCGCCTGGCGTCCTCGTCAAACGCGATCATCTTCGCTGCCATAGGCTCCAGTCCTCCGTGGCGTAAGCGCGATCGAACCGATGCCCGCGACGGACGGCATTCCCGCGGTCAGTCCCTTCCTGCCGCGAGGCCATGCCTCATCGCCCGATCCCGCCTCATGCTGGCACTCACATAAGGAGAGTGCCAGAAACATGTCTAGCACTCTCATAGTGAGAGTGCAAACGCCAGCGGTTAAGGCAGCGCGAAGCGAGAGTAAACGCTGAGGTAGCAGCATCAGGGCGTGCTGGCACGGACCACACGACACACGCCTTAGGCCGGATCCGCCCGGCTGAACCAGCCGAGCCGGCCGAGCCGGGCGCACCGGCCGCAGCACAGGTACAACCGCGAAGCCGAAGATGCGGAGTAAATCAGACCGGCCCGGCCCCGGGGGGCCGGGCCGATCAGCCGAACCCGGCAAACCTGCAGCCCCGAGTCAAACCGGGGCCACGAGCGAAGCTACGAAACCACGTGGACCTTGTTGGCCTGCGCGCCCCGATCGCTTTGCGTGATCTCGAACTCGACCCTTTGCCCTTCTTCGAGGGTGCGATAGCCATCTGACTGGATCGCTGAGAAGTGGACAAAGACGTCCTTGCCACCGTCGACGGCGATGAAGCCGTATCCCTTGTCCGGGTTAAACCACTTGACGGTGCCCTGAGCCATTCCAAACAACTCCCTAACTGCGCTCGGGCCTCGGGCCCCGCCCCTTGCAACCGCGGAGCCCGTCGATCGCGAACCGGTGAGAACGGCTAAATGCGATAACGCACAACCCGTCCCCGTCAGACGGCGACCGGAATTGACCTTACCCTGTACCGAGCGCGCCTGGCGCCACTTAGCCACCAATCACGCTATCTGGCCCACACCGGCCTTGCGCGGACCCCGCACCGGTCACGGCATCGGGTGCACCGCCGGCCACCGCGGGGATGACGGAAACCCGTGATCCCGCCGCCACCGGCGTGTCCAGCCCCTGCGCGAACCGGACGTCTTCGTCGCCCACGTAGACGTTGACGAACCGGCGCAGTTTGCCGCTGTCATCGACGATCCGGCCGGCCAGGCCCGGGTAGACGGCGTCCAGGCCGGCGATGACCTCACGAAGGGTCCCCTCCGACGCCGGCACCTCCGACGCGCCGCCGGTATAGGACCGCAAGATGGTGGGAATGCGAACCTGCACTGTCACTGCACTGCCTCCTGGAACGCTTCGAGGGTCGGCTTGATCGGGGCGGGCAGGTCGATCGCCGCGGCGACCGCGTCGAGGGTCTTCAGCCCGTCGCCGGAGTTGATGATCACGGTCTCCGCCGCCGGGTCGAGCTGGCCGGCGGCGAGCAGCTTGCGCAGCACGCCCAGGGTGACGCCGCCCGCGGTCTCGCCGAAGATGCCCTCGCATCCGGCCAGCAGCCGGATCGAGTCGACGACCTCGGCGTCGCTGACGTCCGCGATCGCACCGCCGGTGCGCCGCACCACGTCCAGGACGTAGGGTCCGTCGGCCGGGTTACCGATGGCCAGCGACTTGGCGATCGTGTCCGGCCGGACCGGGCGCACCACGCCGTGCCCGGCGGCGTAGGCGGCGGACACCGGCGAGCACCCCGTCGCCTGGGCGCCGAACACCCGCCACGGCGTCTGCGGCACCAGGCCGAGCGAGGTCAGCTCGGTGAAGCCCTTGTCCACCTTCACCAGCTGCGCGCCGGAGGCGATCGGGACCACGACCTGGGCGGGCAGCCGCCAGCCGAGCTGCTCGGCGATCTCGAAGCCGAGCGTCTTGGATCCCTCGGCATAGTAGGGCCGCACGTTCACGTTCACGAACGCCCAGTCCGGGTGCTCACCGGCCAGCTCGGAGGCCAGCCGGTTCACGTCGTCGTAGGTGCCGTCCACGGTGATGAACGTGCCGCCGTAGACCGCCGTGGTGATGATCTTCTGCAGCTCCAGGTTGGCGGGCACGAGGACCACGGAACGGATGCCGGCCCGGGCGGCGGCGGCGGCGACCGCGTTGGCCAGGTTGCCCGTAGACGGGCAGGCCAGCACCTTGAAGCCCATCTCGGTGGCCGCGGCCAAGGCCACCGCGACCACGCGGTCCTTGAACGAGTGGGTCGGGTTGCCCCGGTCATCCTTGATCCACAGCCGGCGCATGCCGAGCGCGTGCGCGAGGTTGTCGGCGCGGATCAGCCTGGTGAAGCCGGGCTCCGTGGTCGGCCGCGCCGCGATGTCGGCGGGCACCGGCAGCAGCGACGCGTAGCGCCACATGTTCGGCGGTCCGGCCTCGATGCCGGACCGGGTCAGCCGCGGGTAGTCGTAGCGGACCTCCAGCGGCCCGAAGCACTCCTCGCAGGCGTAGAACGGGCCGAGCGGGTAAACCTTGCCGCACTCGCGGCAGGACAGCCCGGTGGCATGGCCGAACCCGGAAGAAGTGGATGTGCGTGTCGTTTCTGTGGTCACCGGCGAGGACTTCCCTTCCCATCTTTCCCAGCGGTCACCTTGACCGCAGGCCGGAGTTGGCACCATGTCACGCGCCTCGCCGTTCATGACGGGCATGTGTGCGCGCAAGGTTGCCGGGGCTTCGCAGGGCCGATCCCTCCACCCCTCTGGATGAGCGTTATTCAGTTGTGTGCAAACGGGGTAAGCCTATCAGTGCTGGCCGGGGGGGGACGACCCGCCAGCCCCCCCGCAGTGCTAGTCCGGGGGGCGACCCCCCGGAACCCCCCGCTCACGGGGGGCTACCCGCCGCCCCGTACCCCCTGGCCCCGGTAGCCTGCCGGGTTATGAAGCAACGGGTGCTTGTGGCTTCCAATCGCGGCCCGATTTCTTACCAGTTCGGCGCCGACGGCTCGTTGACAGGCAGGCGCGGCGGCGGCGGCATGATCGCCGGGATGATCTCGGGACTGGCGTCCGTCGCGCCGGAAGCCGAAGTGACCTGGATCTGCGCTGCCCTCAGCGACGCCGATCGAGCGGCGGCGCGCGAGCGGACGGCCGGCCCCGGCCATCGGGATCCCGACATTTCCGGGGCCCTTGAGGATCCAGGGGACCCTGGGGGGCTTGGGGGTCCTGAAGGGCTTGGGGATGGCCTGCCGGTGCGGATGCTCGACATCCCGCCCGACATCTTCGACCGCGCGTACAACAACGTGGCCAACTCGACCCTGTGGTTCCTGCATCACCTGCTGTTCGACACCCCGGTCCAGCCGCAGTTCGGCCGTTCGTTCCAGCGTGACTGGGCGGCCTACCTGGCCTACAACGAGGCGTTCGCCGATGCCCTGGCCGCCGATGCCCTGGCCGCCGTAGCCCTAGCCGCCGAAACAGGGACCGGGCAGGCGGCATCGGGCGACGTCCGGGTGCTGATCCAGGACTACCACCTCAGCCTGACGCCGCGGCTGCTGCGGGACCGGCTCGGCGACGCCGCCCGCGGCACCGGCATCGCGCACTTCCATCACACCCCGTGGGCGCCGGCCGACTACTACCGGCTGCTGCCCAGGCAGGTGGGCCAGGCGCTGCTTGACGGCATCCTCGGCGCGGACCACGCCGGCTTTCACGCCCGGCGGTGGGCCGAGGCCTTCCTCGACTGCTGCGAGACGACCCTGGGCGCGGACGTAGACCGGACGGCCTTCCCGGCCACAGGTCCGCAGGGGGGCACCGTCGGGCGGGTCAGCTACCGGGGGCACGCCACCGACGTGGCCGTGCACCCGCTCGGGGTGGACGCTCCCGCGCTGCGCGCCCGGGCGCGCGCCGCGGACGTGCGAGCCCACGTCGGCCTGCTCGGCCAGACCGCGGGAGGAAGGAAACTGATCGTCAGGGTGGACAGGACCGAGCTGTCCAAGAACATCCTGCGCGGCCTCGCCGCGTACCGCGAACTGCTCGCGACCCGGCCGCAGTGGCGGGGCCGCGTCGTGCACCTGGCCCTCGCCTACCCGTCCCGGTCGGCCCTGCCCGAATACCGCGCCTACACCGACCAGGTGAAGCGGCTCGCGCAGGAGATCGGCGAGGAGTTCGGCACGGCGGACTGGAACCCGCTGATCCTGGAGGTCAAGGACGACTACCCCCGGTCGCTGGCGGCCTGCACCGTCGCCGACGTGCTGCTGGTGAACCCGGTCAGGGACGGCATGAACCTGGTCGCGCAGGAGGGCCCGGTGCTTTCCGGCCGCGGCTGCGCCCTGGTGCTGTCCAGGGAGGCGGGCGCCGCCGCCACCCTGGCGGCCGACGCGCTGCTTGTCAACCCCTACGACATCAGCGAGACCGCCGACGCCCTGCACCGGGCGCTGGCCATGCCCGAGGCCGAGCGTCAGCGCCGCAACGCCGGGCTCACCGCCGCGGCCGAGGCGGCCAGCCCCGCGCGCTGGCTGGGCGACCAGCTCGCCGCCCTGGGGGCGTAGCGGGACCAGTTAGGGCGCCAGGGCGCGGGCGAGCGCGGCGAGCAGCGCCACGACGCCGTCCGGGCCGTCCACCGCGAGGTCGGCCGCGGCCGCGACCTGCGGTGACTCCTGGCTGGCGCTGGCGACGGCGCAGCCGGGCACGCCGCGGGCGCGCAGCGCCCGGACCGCGGCGAAGGCGGGCAGGTCACCGAGGTCATCACCGCAGAAAAGGACCGAACGGGCCGCCCGTTCACGGACCAGGCCGGTCAGTGCGGTGCCCTTGTCGACGCCGGGCGGGCGCAGCTCGATGACGAACCGGCCCGGCTCCGCCGCCAGGCCCAGCAGGCCGGCCAGCTCGCCGAGCGGGCCGCTGAGCCGGCGCAGCGCGGCGTCGGGGTCGGCCGCGCGGCGGGTGTGCACGGCCAGCGCATGCGTCTTGTCCTCGATCCAGGTGCCCTCGGCCGCGCCCGCGTCCCCGAGCAGGCCGGGCAGCGCGGCCCGGGCGGCTTCCACCGCGGGCGGCGAATCGGGCTCGGTGAGCTGGCCGTCCTGCCAGCGCTGCCAGCCGTAATGGCCGAGCACGATCAGGCCGGGGACGGCCTCGAGGCCGCCCAGGCGGACCGCGGCCGCCGGGGGCCGCCCGGTGATGACCGCGACCGTGCCGACGGTCCTGGCCAGCGCGGTCAGGGCGGGGACCGCCCCGGGGTGGGCCCGCGCCTGGCCCGGGTGGTCCACGATCGGCGACAGCGTGCCGTCGAAGTCCGCGGCGACGAGCGCGTGCTCCGGGCTCGCCAGCAGCGCGTCCAGGCCGGCCTGGCCCTCGGCGGTGCCCGGCCGGGGCAGCTGCGGCCGCGGCCGCGCCGTCATCCCGGCCGCCGCGGCGAACGCATCCGCTGGCGGCGGGCCCGCTGCGCGCGCAGCCGCTTGACCAGCACCGGGTCGAACGCGAGCGCCTCCGGGCGGTCGATCAGCTCGTTCAGCAGCTGGTAGTACCGGGTGGCCGGCATGTCGAGCACCTCCGCGATGGCCTGCTCCTTCACTGCGGGCGAGCGCCATCCGCGCCGCTCGAACGCCAGGATCCGCATGTCGCGCTCTGACAGCCCGGACATCAGCACCCTCCTCCCGGCTAGTGCCGACCGTACCTCGTACCTGCCACGCGGGGTGTACCCAGGCGGGCCGGCCGACGTACGCTCACGGTTCGTGACCCGTTTCCGTTACCTCAGCTTCCTGACCGACTACGGGCTCGAGGACGGCTTCGTCGCCGCGTGCCACGGGGTCGCGGCCCGCATCGCACCGCACGCGGCCGTCATCGACGTGACCCATCTGGTCCCGCCTGGCGACGTCAGGCGCGGCGCGGCCGTGCTCGCGCAGACCGTGCCCTACCTTCCCCCCGCCGTGCACGTGGCGGTGGTCGACCCCGGGGTCGGCACGGCCAGGCGCGGCGTCGCGGTGGCGGCCGGGGACTCGGTGTTCATCGGCCCGGACAACGGCCTGCTGTCCTGGGCGGTGACGGCGGCGGGCGGCCCGGCACGCGTGTTCAGCCTGACCAGCACGCAGCTGTGGCTGGATCAGGTGACGGCGACGTTCCACGGCCGGGACATCTTCATGCCGGTGGCCGCGCACCTGGCCGCGGGCACAGAACTGGCCGCGGCGGGGGACGAGATCGACGTCGGCGACCTGGTCACGCTGCCGGTGCAGGAACGGCTGATTCACGACTCCACCGCGGCCGGCGAAGTGCTCACGGTGGACAGGTTCGGCAATGTCCAGCTCACGATCACCGCCGCCGACGCCGCGCAGATAGGCCTGACGTCAGGCGGCACCGTGTTCGTTCACTGCGGCCGCCACCGGCTGACGCTGCCCTACCGGGACATGTTCGGCGCGGTCGCGCCCGGTGAACTCGTCGTCTATCCCGACAGCGCCGGGCTGGTGTCCATCGCGGTGAACGGCGGGGACGCGGCGCAGTGGCTCGGACTGCCGCCGGGCGCGCGGGTATCGATTACCGCGGTGCCGGTAACTATTCGCCCGTGACGCATTCCACGCACAGCGGCGTCGTGGCACGATTGCATAGGCCGGGTCGGAATTATCGCTGCCGCAGGCCAGCTCGGCCAGCCCTAGGAGAACTCTGACCAAGTGTCACACCGATCGCTCCGCAGCACCCTGGTGCCATTCGCCTCAGGACTAGCTGCGGTAATTGCCGCTTCCTGGGCCGCTCCTGCCCTCGGCGTCGTCGGCCGCCCGGCGGATGGTAACGCCGTCCGCGCCCAGGAGTGGTGGCTGGCGGACCTGCACGCCGACCAGGCCTGGCAGACGACGGAGGGAACCGGGGTCACCGTCGCCGTGCTCGGCACCGGCGTCGCCGCCGGCCACTCCGATCTCGCCGGTGCCGTGATCACCGGACCCGACCTCAGCGACTCGGGCCGGGTATCCGGCGGGGCCTTCTGGGGCGTCGACGGAACCGCGGTGGCGGGCGTTATCGCCGGCCACGGGCACGGCGCCGGCGGCGAGTCGGGAATTACGGGAATCGCGCCCGCGGCGAGAATCCTGTCCATCCGGGTGAACCTGGAATTCAATGACCCGCTCAATTCCGACCCGGCCATTACCCGGCGGCTGCCTGGCGCCATTGCCAGCGGCATCATCTACGCCGTCGATCACGGCGCCCGGGTCATCGACCTGCCGCTCGACCCCGGCACGTTCGGGCTCACGGGCTCCGGAGATCCGGCCGCGGCCGACGGCAGCCCGGCCGAGCAGGCCGCGGTCGACTACGCGCTGCGCAAGAGCGTCGTGCTGATAGCGCCCGCGGGCGATGACGGCCAGGGTCCCGGCCTGATGAACTACCCGGCCGCCTACGCCGGCGTCATCGCGGTGGGTGCGGTCGGCCCCGACGGGCGGCTCGCCGCGTTCAGCACCAGGCGCTCGTACGTGTCGCTGACGGCCCCCGGGGCGGACCTGGTGGCCGCGGCCCCGCCCGACGGCTACTCCTCGTTCAGCAGCACGAGCACGGCCAGCGGCATCGTGGCCGGCATCGCGGCCCTCATCGTGTCCCGGTTCCCGCATCTGACCGCGGCCCAGGTGACCCAGGCCCTGACCAGGAGCACCGCAGGCACAGGCGGCACGGTCGCGGCCACGGCCGGCCCGGGTACCGGTCACGGCACCGTGGACGCGGTCCGGGCGGTCGACCTGGCCGCCGCCATCAGTTCGGCCGGGCAGCCCCGCCTGCCCGCCACGCCGGCGGCTAAGCCGCCCCGGCGGCCGGCGGCGGCCCCGCACCTGGCCAGCGCCAGCGCGCTGGCCGGGTCGCTGGTCCGCGACGTCGTAGCCGCCCTGGGCGCGCTCATCGTGCTGCTCGTCGTGCTGCTGCTCATCATGACCTCCCGGCGCAGGCGGCGGCTCGCGGGCGGCTCCCGGGCGGTTCGGGGTCAGCCTCAGGCCGCCCCGGGCGCACACGGGCGCCGCAGGTCGGACCGCGGGCCCGGGCCTGCGCCGGAGCCCGCCGGGCCCCGGACCGCGGTCTGGCCCCCGCTGGCCGGGCCTGCGCTAGCCCCGCCCTCCCCGGCTGGGCCGCCGCTGGGGCCGTCACCGCTGGCACCGCTGGGGCCGTCACCGCTGGGGCCGCCGCAGGTGGCCGGGCCCGGGGCGGCCGCCACCGGCGACTGGTTTGCCGTCGGAGGCTGGCAAGGCGTCGGCGTGGGCGAGATCGCTCATACTTCGGCCCCGCCGGCCATGAACCCGGCGCCGAAGGTTGCCCCGGCCCCCAGGGGCAGCCGGGCGGCGAGAGGTCCCGGGGCGGCCGATAGCCCCGGCGGGCCGCCGTGGGCCCCCGCATCGGAACCCGAGCACATGATCGGCCCGCTCCCAGTGCCCGCGACCAGGTCGTTCTTTCCCGGGCCCGGCCTGGGCCTGCGGGTACCCCCGGACGTGCCTGCGCGGCCCGCAGCCGATTTCACCGCCCCGCCGGCCCGGGAGGTGCCTTCGCGCCCGGCCGTCCCCGACCCGGACGGGCCGGCCACCATCCCGGACTTCGCGAAGTTCAAGGCCGTCCCGCCCGCCAGCGCGCCGCCCGCTATCACGCGGCAGGACCTGGATTTCGCCGCCGCCCCGATTCCGGCCGACTACCCGGTGCCCGCCCCCGGGTTCAGCTCGCTGTGGGATCTGGCCGCGACCGACGTCTTCCCCGCCGCCAGCTCGCCGGACGACGATCCTGACGCGGGCGAGCACGGCCGGGGGTGACTCACCCCCGGCCGTGCTCGCCGCAGACGGCGACCTGGTGCCCTCAGGCCGCGTCGGGCACGGCCGCGGCGATCCCGGCGCCCTGAGCCGGCTCAAGCGCGAGCCGCAGGACATCGCGGACATCGCTCATCGGGTGTACCTCGAGCTTGGCGAGCACCTCGGCCGGAACGTCGTCCAGGTCCGGCTCGTTCCGCTGCGGGATCAGCACCGTGCTTATCCCGGCCCGGTGCGCGGCCAGCAGCTTCTGCTTGACGCCGCCGATCGGCAGCACCCGGCCGGTGAGGGACACCTCGCCGGTCATCGCCACGTCGGACCGCACCGGCCGCCCGGAAAGCAGCGACGCGAGGGCGGTGGTCATCGTGACGCCCGCGCTCGGGCCGTCCTTGGGCACGGCGCCGGCCGGCACGTGCACGTGCACGCCGCGGTCCTTCAGTTCGCCGACCGGAAGGCCGAGCTCGTCTCCGTGCGACCGCAGGTACGACAGCGCGATCCGGGCCGATTCCTTCATCACGTCGCCGAGCTGGCCGGTGAGCGTGACTCCGGTCTCGCCGGTCTCACGGCCGGCCAGGGACGCCTCGATGAACAGCACGTCCCCGCCCGCACCGGTCACCGCGAGGCCGGTGGCCACGCCGGGCACCACGGTCCGGCGCTCCGGCTCGGCCAGGCTGGTCTCCGGCGTGAACCGGGGCCGGCCCAGGTAGTCGCGGAGCTCGCCCGCGCCGACGGTGACGGGCAGCGCGACCTCGTCAAGCGCCACGCGCGCCGCGACCTTGCGCAGGATGCGCGCGACAGCCCGCTCGAGCGACCGCACCCCGGCCTCCCTGGTGTACTCCGCCGCGAGCAGCCGCAGCGCGGCCTCGTCGACCGACACCTCCTCGGCACTCAGGCCCGCCTTGGACAGCTGCCTTGGCAGCAGGTGATCCCGGGCGATGAGGACCTTCTCGTCCTCGATGTACCCGTCGAGCTGGACCAGTTCCATCCGGTCGAGCAGCGGGCCGGGAATCGCGTCGAGCACGTTCGCCGTGGCCAGGAACACCACGTCGGAAAGGTCGAGCTCGACCTCGAGGTAGTGGTCGCGGAAGGTGTGGTTCTGCGCCGGGTCGAGCACCTCGAGCAGCGCCGACGCGGGGTCGCCGCGGTAGTCCGCGCCGATCTTGTCCACCTCGTCGAGCAGCACGACCGGGTTCATCGTGCCTGCCTCGCGGATGGCGCGGACGATCCGGCCGGGCAGCGCGCCGACGTAGGTCCGCCGGTGCCCGCGAATTTCCGCCTCATCCCGCACGCCGCCCAGGGAGACCCGGACGAACTTGCGGCCCATGGCCCGCGCGACCGATTCGCCCAGCGACGTCTTGCCGACGCCAGGCGGGCCGACCAGCGCGAGCACGGCGCCGGAGCGCCGGCCTCCGATGATGCCCATGCCGCGGTCCGCGCGGCGCTTGCGCACCGCGAGGTACTCGATGATGCGCTCCTTGACGTCGTCCAGCCCGGTGTGGTCCTCGTCCAGGACACGCCGCGCGCCGGTGATGTCGTAGGCGTCCTCGGTCCGCTCGCTCCAGGGGATGTCAAGGACGGTGTCCAGCCAGGTGCGGATCCACCCCGTCTCCGGTGAGGCGTCGGGGGTGCGCTCCAGCTTGCCGACTTCCTTCAGCGCGGCTTCCCTGACCGCTTCCGGCAGGTCGGCGGCCTCCACCCGGGCCCGGTAGTCGTCTTCCTCCGTGGCCGCGTCGCCGTTCAGGTCGGCGAGCTCCTTGCGCACCGCGGCGAGCTGCTGGCGGAGCAGGAATTCTTTCTGCTGCTTCTCCATGCCCTCGGACACGTCCTTGCGGATGGACTCGGCCACCTCCAGCTCGGCCAGCTGCTCCCGGGTCCAGCCGATGACGAGCTCCAGCCGCTCGACCAGGTCGGCGGCCTCGAGCAGCTGCAGCTTCTGGCTCGTGGACAGATAGCTGGAGTAGCCCGCCCGGTCCGCGATCGCGGACGCGTCGGTGAGCTGCTGGATCGCGTCGATGACCTGCCACGCGCCGCGCTGCTGCAGCATCCCGGTGACCAGGGACTTGTACTGCTGGGCCAGTTCGTCGGCCCGCGGGCCCTGGCCGGTCTCCTCGACGACGGTGCCCTCCACCCAAAGCGCCGCGCCTGGGCCGGTGGTACCTGAGCCGATCCTGACCCGGGCGGTGCCGCGGAGCACAGCGCCCGGCTGTCCGCCGGGCAGGCGTCCGACCTGCTCCACAACGGCCAGCGTGCCGACGGCGGCGAAGCCGCGGTCGGGAAGCCGCGGCACGAGCAGCACCCGCGCCTTAACCTCCGAACGCACGCCGGGAACCTCGCGGGACGGCAGCCGCGCCGCGTCGATCGCGGCGCTAACTTCCGGTTGTGAAGTCTCTAGTGGCACCACCATGCCCGGCAGGACCACTTCGTCGTCGAGCGGCAGCACCGGGAGGTTGAGCGTTTCACTCATCTGATGGCCTCCATAACTTGAGTCATACTCACTCAAGAAAGAAGAGCCCAGACAAATTTCCTGAGCGCGTTCGCCTGGAGCGATCACCCCCGGCGGGCGCCGGGCGCTACTGCGCGAGCAGCGCTGACCCGTTCCTGGCCCGGACCACTTCGCAGCGGCCGATGACCGCGAGCGCCGCCACGTACCCGGTAGCCGCCTCCAGGTCCAGCAGGGATACGCTCTGCGGGGCCTGCGGGTAGGGCCAGCAGACCAGCTTCGGCGACCCCGGCGGCCCGGCCACGACGACATCGCTGAAGGAGACGCTCATACCGCCGCCCGTCGCCTTGGTCACGGCTTCCTTCCTGGTCCAGGCGACCAGGAACGCGCGGGTCCGGTCGGCGGGGCGGACCGCGGCCAGGGCGGCGCGCTCGCCGTCCGCGAGCACCAGGCGCGCGAGCGCCTGCGGGTCCCCGTCGCCGCCCAGCGGACGTACGCGGCCGTCGAGCTGCTCCACGTCCACGCCCACCGGGGCTCGCGCGACCGCGACCGCGACCAGCTCCCCGGAGTGCGTCACCGAATGCCCGAGATCGCTGCCCCGGACGGCCGGCTTGCCGTGCGGCTGACCGCACGCCCGGCAGGCCCGGTCAAACCGCACATCGGCCGGGCGCTGGCAGGCGTATCCCGCGAGCGCGGTCTTCGCCAGCGCGCAGCCGACCACGAACCGGTCCCGATCCTCCTCGCGGCGGTAGGCCGCCCACCGCCGCTGCTCGGTCTCGTCGAGGAGTCCGGCCAGGCGGGGCGAGGCGTCCTGCCGCCGCGCCCACCAGACGTGCGCGGTCCCCGGGTCCAGGCCGGCCAGTTCAGCCACCCAGTCAGCCTAACGGCCGCGACGGCATGGCGGAGATATCGGTCCTGCTGCCCGCGGCCGTTCAGTAATCTCCGCGGTTGCGTTCGATGGTGATGACGGCGGTGTAGCCGTCGGCGGGGATGGGTTTGTGCAGCTCGAGGCGGAGCCGGGTGACGGGGTGGTCGGCGAGCAGGCGCTCGGCGACGCGCTCGGCCGCGGTCTCGATGAGGCGGAACTTTCCCGCCCGGGCCACCGAGGAGATGGTCCGGGCCACCGCGGAGTAGTCCAGGGTGCCGGCCAGGTCGTCAGTCGCAGCGGATCTGCGCACGCCGGCGGTTTCGGGGACCATTTCGACGTTGAAGACGAGGGTCTGCTCGATGTCCCGTTCCCAGGCGTGCACGCCGATGACCGCCGGGACGGACAGCCCGCGGACCGAAACCATGTCCATCCCGCTCACGGTACCCAGGCTGATTGACAGGGGCGGCTGATACCAATGAACCCATGACAGCTGACGATGCGGCCGCCCTGCGGGACGAGGCGGAAAAGTACCTGCGGGCGCTGGCAGGCGATCATGCGCGGCTGCGCGAGGACCAGTGGACGGCCATCAGCGCCCTGGTCGCGCAGGGGCGCAGGACGCTCGTGGTCCAGCGGACCGGGTGGGGCAAGTCGGCGGTCTACTTCATCGCCACCGCGCTGCTGCGGGCCCGCGGCGCCGGCCCGACCGTGATCGTGTCCCCGCTGCTCGCGCTGATGCGCAACCAGGTGGAGGCGGCCGAGCGGGCCGGCATCCGCGCGCGCACCATCAACTCGGCCAACTCCGCCGAATGGGAGACGCTTTACGCCGAGGTCGCCGGCGGCCGCGCGGATGTGCTGCTGGTAAGCCCCGAGCGGCTGAACAACCCGTCCTTCCGCGACCAGGTGCTGCCCGAGCTCAGCCGGTCCGCGGGGCTGATCGTGATCGATGAGGCCCACTGCATCTCGGACTGGGGGCATGACTTCCGGCCCGATTACCGGCGGCTGCGGACGCTTCTGGACGGCCTGCCGCCTGGCACCCCGGTCCTGGCCACCACCGCGACGGCGAATTCGCGGGTAACGCGCGATGTCGCCGAGCAACTCGGCGCGGGCGGCCGCGGCGAGACGCTGGTCCTGCGGGGGCCGCTGGACCGGGACTCGCTGCGGCTGGCGGTGGTCACCCTGCCCGCCGCGCCGCAGCGGCTCGCCTGGCTCGCCGCCCGCCTCGGCGAGCTGCCCGGATCCGGCATCGTCTATGCGCTGACGGTCGCGGCGGCGTACGAAACCGCGGCCTTCCTGCGCGAGCAGGGCATGGCGGTGCGGGCCTACAGCGGCCGGGACGAGCAGGCCGACCGGCTGCGGGCGGAGGACGACCTGCTGGCCAACCGGGTCAAGGCGCTGGTGGCCACCAGCGCGCTCGGGATGGGCTTCGACAAGCCCGACCTCGGCTTCGTGGTACACCTCGGCGCGCCGCAGTCGCCGGTCGCCTACTACCAGCAGATCGGCCGGGCCGGGCGTGCCATGTCGGGCCAGCGGGGCGAGCGCGCCGAGGTGATCCTGCTGCCTGGCCGCGAGGACCGGGATATCTGGGCTTACTTCGACTCGCTCGCCTTCCCGCCGGAACGGCATGTCCGGGCCGCCCTGCAGGTCCTGGCCGAGGCGGGCCGGCCGCTGTCCACCGGCGTGCTCGAGACCCGCGTCGACCTGTCCCGCGGCCGGCTGGAATCGATGCTCAAGGTGCTCGACGTGGACGGCGCCGTACGGCGCGTCAGCGGCGGCTGGACCGCCACCGGCCAGCCGTGGCATTACGACGCGGAACGCTACGAGCGGGTTGCGGCCGAGCGCGCCCGGGAGCGCGACGCGATGCTCGGCTACCAGGCGGCCGACGGCTGCCGGATGGAGTACCTGCGGCGGCAGCTCGACGACCCCGCCGCCACGGCGTGCGGACGCTGCGACAACTGCACCGGCCAGCACTGGCAGGCCGAGGTGCCGGCCGCCAGCGCGGCCGCGGCCCGTGACCGGCTGCTCCGCCCGGGGGTGGAGGTCGAGCCGCGGCGGATGTGGCCGACCGGGATGAAGGCACTCGGCCTCGACGTCGCCGGGAAGATCCCGGCCGGCCTCACCGCCGAGCCGGGCCGGGCGCTCGGCCGGCTGACCGACGTCGGCTGGGGTAGCGTGCTGCGGGCCTTGCTGGCCGATGACGCGCCCGACGAGCCGGCCGCCGGGCCGGTCGTCGACGCGGTGATCAAGGTGCTCGCGGCCTGGGACTGGGCCGCGCGCCCGGCCGGGGTGCTGACCCTGCCCTCGCGGACGCGGCCCGCTCTGATCGCCAGCCTCGGCCAGCAGATCGCCGGCCTGGGGCGGCTGCCCTACCTCGGCGCGCTGACCTACCCGGGGGGCGCCGGGCCGGGCCCGCGCCGGCACAACAGCGCGCAGCGGCTCGGCTCGCTGTGGCACGCGTTCGAGGTACCGGATGAAATCCGGGCCGTCATCGCCGGGCTCGACGGCCCGGTGCTGGTCATCGACGACCGCATCGAGACCGGATGGACGATGACGGTGACGGCCAGGCTGCTCCGCGAGGCAGGCGCGACCGCGGTCCTGCCGCTCGCGCTGGCCGTCACGACCGGCTGAGTAGCCGGACGGCGGAGCCGGCTAGGCGACGTAAGGTTCCGCGCCGTCCTCGCTGATCATGGGCCGGCCGGCGACAGCCCAGCCGGTCATGCCGTCGGCCACGTTGACCGTGGTGAACCCGCCGATGGCCAGGCCCTGGGCCGCGTAGGCGGACCTGGCGCCGCTACGGCAGATCACGTAAACCTCGCGGTCGCGCGGCAGCTCGGCGGCCCGCGCGTCCAGCTCACCAAGCCGGACGTGCACCGCGTCGGGCGCGTGCCCCGCCTTCCACTCATCGTCTTCGCGCACATCCAGCAGGAAAACCCCGGCCGGAAGTTCCGTCGACAGGACTTCAGGCACGGTACCGGGGTGGTTCACGTCGGTCTCCTCTAGCGGGCTCCGGATCGCAGCCAGCCGGTCACGGGCTGCCTGGATACTGTACCCGCAGGCCCCTGGGTTTCCTCCTTGATCCCGTACCTGGCGTACAGGCGCCGCAGCGGCTTCTTCACGCTTTTCCTCGAGCTCTGGAGCGCGGCCCCGTTCCCGGTGCCGGCGCCCGAGGCGATCGACCCCGGCTTGCGGGACCAGCTCGACCGCTACCGCGCCGCGCTCGGCGCCGGCCTCCCGGTCGGCGCGGTGCTCACGTTCCTTCGCTGCTGGACCCTGCTGTACGGGGCGGTGTCGATGGAGGTCTTCGGCCACATGAGCTTCGCCCTGGAAGACCCGGCCCCGATGTTCGAGATCACGCTGGGCGACCTGGCGTCTCTCATCGGACTGCGTTATCCGCTGCCGCGATAACCGGCCGGGTGCACACTACCTTCCCTGGTCACTGCGGTATCACCGGACGCGGTCACCGGGGGTGTTTATCGCGGGCGGCCCGCCCGTACTGCTGGTAGCGTTTTCGTGGCGGTCAGGCCGGCCACTCCGATCCGAACGAGAGCCATACGTACCCATGCTGGACAAGCGAGAGATCAGGGAGCACCCGGACGCGGTGAAGGAAGCCGTCCGGGTCAAGGGGATCGACCTGGACGTGGACGAGCTGCTCCACCTCGACCAGGCCGGCCGCGCCCTCCAGCATGAGCTGGACGAGGCGCAGGCCCGCAGGAGGAGCTCGTCCAGGGAGTTCGCCAGGGCCGATGAGGCCCGCCGGGCCCAGCTAAGAGCCGAGCACGAGGAGCTCGAGACCCAGCTCAAAGCGCTCCGTGAGCAGCTCGCCGAGACGAACGAGAGGCTGCAGGGCCTGATGCTGCTCACCCCCACGATCCCGTGGGAGGGCGCTCCGGTCGGGCCCGACGAGTCCGCGAACGTGACGATCAGGAGCGCCGGGACGCCGCCGGAGTTCGGCTTCAAGCCGCTGGATCACGTCGAGCTGCTGGAAAAGCGCGACTGGGCCGACTTCACCCGGGCGCGCAAGGTCGCGGGCGAACGCGCCTACGCGCTGAAATCGGACCTGGTGCTGCTCGAGCGCGCGGTGCACGCCTACGCCCTTGACCTGCTCCAGGCCAAGGATTTCACGCTCGTCTCCGTCCCGTCGCTTGTCCGGGAGGAGGCGCTGACCGGCACCGGCCAGTTCCCCGCGCACCGCGAGGAAACCTACGCGATCCCCGCCGACGACCTGTACCTCGCGGGCACCGCGGAGGTCGCGCTGGTCGGTTTCCACAGCGACGAGATCCTGGACCACAAGCAGCCTGCCGATCCGGTACGCCGGGATCTCGCCCTGCTTCCGGCGGGAGGCAGGCAGCGCCGGCCGCGACGTGCGCGGGCTGCTGCGCGTCCACCAGTTCGAGAAGGTCGAGCAGTTCGTGCTCTGCGCGGCCGACGCGGCCGAGTCCGACCGCTGGCACGCCGAGCTGCTCGGCACCGCCGAGGAGCTGCTGCGGGGGCTCGAGCTGGCGTACGAGGTGGTGGAATGCGCCACCGGCGACATGGGCTCGGGCAAGTACCGGATGAACGACATCAACACCTGGATGCCGTCGCTCGGCGCCTACCGCGAGACGCACAGCTGCTCGTCGCTGCATGACTGGCAGTCCAGGCGGGCCAACGTGCGGTACCGCGACGCGGACGGCACGGTCCGGTTCGTCTACACGCTGAACAATACGGCGGTCGCCACGCCGCGCATTCTGGCCGCGCTGGTGGAGAACCACCAGACGAGCGAGGCGCGGGTCAAGGTACCCGCCGTGCTGCGGCCCTACCTCGGCGGCCGGGACCTGCTCTGAACCGTCGCTGGCCGGGCGGACTTGAGCAGCCTTTCGCCAACAGGCGTACGCTGCGAGGCGTGAACCTTGACGCTGATCGTGTGGCCGACCTGGCCGACCGACCGCTCAACGAACTGACCAGGCGCGATGTGGCCCTCGCGCTGCTCACCGTGCCGTCGCAGGACGCTCTGGCCTCGCTGCCCGGCATCAGGAGAGCGATGCTCGCGGCCGGGAATCCGCTGTCCGCCATGTTCTGGTCGTCGACGGAAACCATCCTGCATAGGATCGCCGACGGCGAGGCCACGGTGGGAGACGTCAGGACCTGGCTGGAGGCCACCGGAACCGAGCCGAACGGAATCATCGGCTTGCACGTCTGGGATGAGCAATCCGAGCGCAGCCAGCTCGCCGCGGAGATGCACACCAGGCTGATCAGCCACCTCGAAGAGCAGCTGGCCGCGGGGGCGATCGATCCCGACCTGCTGGCGGCGGCCGACCTGGTGGCCTGCGGTGCCTACATCGACCTGCAGGAACGGTGGATGACTTCGGCGCTGCCCGATGGCAGGGTCCCGATGGACGTGCTGCTCGACGAGAAGGACGAGGAGTTCCTGGCCGAATGGGACGCCGCCGACGCCGAGGCGCTGGCCGCGATCGGGGTCCTGCTTGACCGGGTCGGTGACCGCCCGCTGCCGCACGGTGACCTGCGGCTGGCCGGTGCCAGGCTCCGCGAGATCCTCGCGAAGCCGGGCTGGCCAGGTCAGCTGCTGATCGAGTGCGGCGGGCTGCGGCCGGAGGAACTGCCGGCCGATGACGCCGAGCTATGGCTCCTCCTGGCCGCGGGGGTGGCGTCTCCGCAGGGATCGGACGACTGGGCTGCCCTGGGCGAGGACGACGGCGAGCCGCGGGAGACGGACAGCGCTATCGCCGCCATCTGCGCCATTGATCATTTCGACTGGCTGGCGGTCATCACGGCGCTCGCCACGGGCGGCCCCGGCACGTCCGCGTCAGCCACCGACCTGGCTGCCTACGTCCGGGATTACGACCCTGACGACGGCGAGGGCCGCGAAGATGACGAGGACGACCCGGACTTCGACCTCGATGACCTGGATGCCGATGACGACGAATTCGACGAGATCGGCATGGAAGGCCTGTTCCTGCCCGTCACCACGCTGTGGCAGCTTCTGGGCGCGATCGATGAACGCGACCGGCTGACGCCGCTGGGCTGGTGGGGCCTGCCCGAGGCCATGCGCCTCGTCTGGGCACCCGAGGACGGCACACCGGGCTAGCTCTGCCGCAATTTAGTACTGTCCTGCTCCAGTGCGGCCAGAGCATCGGGGACCCAGCCGCTGTCCCAGCTGTGCGATATGGGCCGCGACGCTTCTTCAGTATAAAGAATCCCTTCCTTAGTCAGCAGCCTGGCGTAATCGGACATGTCGGTCGGGAACTCGCGGTTTCCGCCTATCCAGATACGGTTCGCTTTCAGGAATGGCCCTTTATGGGCATTCAGAAAAGCGGCCGTCAGGCGGTAGTTAGCCTGGAAGTTCGCATCGGTGCCGTAAGAAGCCGCGGGGTCGCTGCCCGGGCCGCCATACGACGAGGAGTCCGCCGGGAAATCCCAGGAAGCCGCCAGCGCGAAAATGTCAGGATGCTTAAGGATAAGATCCTGCCCGCCCAGGCCAGATTTAGAAAACCCGATCAGCCAGTTCTGCTCATGGCCTGTGGTGGCCAGATTCTTCGCCACCCAGGGAACCAACTGCCTGGTCATGAACGTTTCATACTGTACGTACGAATTCTGGGGATTATTCGCGTACCAGGGGTCAGTCCCGAAGGTGGGCTCGATGATCGTCAGGTTGTACTTGTCTTGCGCATCGAGCCTGCGCAGCGTTTCAAGCCCGTCGTTAAAGGCGTTACTCAGCCGGGGCTGAACTGGGAGCACGAACAAGAAATCGTGCGGAACCCCGGGAGCAGGATGGGTGGGGATCAAAACCCGCAGCACCTCGGGGCCGGGCCCGTTATCGGGGGAAATGACCTGGTACGACTTGACGCCGTCGGCGTCAGTGCTCATATATTGCACTTGGAAACCGGAGGGGCGGGAGACAGGTCCGCCCGACCAGCTGCCGGCGGTGCCGGTGCCGTAAGTCATGATGCCTGGCGCGCCTCCGGACAGGCTGTTGTCCGAGACCGACAGACGCACGGCACCGTTCTCCAGGAACAAGATCGTGGCGCCCACCGCCATGACCTTGAGCTGGGTCCCGGCCGCAAGCGGCCCGGAATTGTAACCCTCGCCGAGCAGAGTAAAGATCCCTCTGCTTCTCTTGAAAAGCAGGAGTTCCGGACGGCCGCCGTTCCAGGAGTAGATGCCAACGTAAGCGTCTCGCCCGCCGTTCTGCGCCCGCACCGCCGCGCCGATCCACTGGCCGCCCGTGAGCTGCTTCGAGGTGACTTCGATCTGGGAATACTGGTCGCCGACAAACGACCCGGCGGTCCAGATGTCACCGGCGAGCCCGGTTCTCCCGGTCACGGTCTGAGACGAGATCGACAGTCCTCCGTCATGGATACTGGTCCAATTTGCCGGGACGAAGGCTTTCCGGGGAGGTGCCGCTACGGACCCTTTGTGCGGCAGCACGAATAGCAGGCCAAGAAGACCACAGACCACGAGCAAGCTCACTGGCCACAGAACCTTGAGCCTTGACCCTTGAGCGAAAACCCTTCTCATGTCCCCCACTAAGCTCTGGTACCGCGACTTGCTCCGCCTCAGGCCGCGCGCACCAGCCCATACTAAACCGGACCAGAAACGGATCCAGCGGACAGTTTCACTCGAGACGCTCGGGCCCGGTGTCGTCCGCGGCGAGCCGATGGTAGGCGGGCGCCAGCACGTCGGCCAGGTCCTTCCCTCTGACCTGCAGGGGCGGCGGGGCGAACATGCGCAGCAGCAGGTCGGGGGCGGCGGAGACCGGCGCTGCGGCGAGCGCGCGCAGCCGGGCCGGGCTCAACCCGGGCGACCAGAACGTCTCCAGGCAATCGGCCAGCGGGGGGGCAGGCACGTCCAGCGCGGCAGGCACGTCCAGCGCGGGCGAGGCGGTCCCGGACTGGCCCTGGATCCTCCGCAGCGCCGCGAGCAGATCCTCGCGGCCCTTGCCGCGCCAGGCCAGCAGGCCGAACGGGTCACGGTCGAACTCTTCGGCCAGCACGTAGCAGACGGCGGCCAGGTGCTTGCACGGCACGCCCCAGTCCGGGCAGCTGCAGTGCATGTCCAGGTCGGCGGCCGCCCTCGGGAACAGCGGCGTACCGCAGTCGTGGAAGACCTCCTCGATCTCGTGCGGCATCTCGCCCGCGAGCAGCTTGGCCCGGAACAGCGCCTGGCTGGCCAGCTGGTCCTGCACCCGCCGCCACTGCGCGGTGGTGAGCGGCAAGACCCCGATGCGGACCTGGTAGGGCCGCGGCCGGGAGCCCTGCACCCGCGCGGTGACCTTCCCCTGGGCCAGCTCGAAGTCCAGCACCTGGCCGGCCCGCGCGTAGCTGCGGCCCCGGGCCAGCCGGCCGCTCATGCCGTAGGACTCGAGCACGCTGATGAACCGCCGGGACCACCACTGCTCGCCGATCGCGCCGCGCTTGCTCCTGGCCTTGATCCCGCCGTCCACCCGGATCGGCCGGGCCGCCCCCCAGTCCCGCCATGACTCGCTCATTCGCTCACCGCATCCGGTGACAGGGCCAGCACGGCCCGCAGGTCCTCGACCGACAGGTCGGTGAGCCAGCTCTCGCCGGTGCCCACGATCCGGTCGGCCAGGGCCTTCTTCTCCTCGATCATGGCGTCGATCCGCTCCTCCAGGGTGCCGACGCAGACGAACTTGCGCACCTGGACGTTCCGGCGCTGGCCGATGCGGAACGCCCGGTCGGTCGCCTGGTCCTCCACCGCCGGGTTCCACCACCGGTCGACGTGGATCACGTGGCTGGCGGCGGTCAGGTTGAGCCCGGTGCCTCCGGCCTTGAGCGACAGCAGGAACAGCGCGGGCTCGTCCAGCGAGGCGAACTGAGCCACCAGCGCGTCCCGCTGCTTCTTGGTCGTGCCGCCGTGCAGGAACAGCACGGGGCAGCCGAGCCTGGCGGCCAGGTGCGGCTGCAGCATCCGGCCGAACTCCGCGTACTGGGTGAAGCACAGCGCCTTGTCGCCCTCGGCCACGATCTCGTCGCAGATCTCCTCGAGCCGCGCCAGCTTGCCGGACCGGCCGGGCAGCCGGGAACCGTCGCCGAGCAGGTGCGCGGGATGGTTGCAGACCTGCTTGAGCTTGGCCATCGTGGCCAGCACCAGGCCGCGGCGGCTGATGTCGTCGGCCGCGTCCTCGATGCGGCTGAGCATGTCCGCGACCGTGGCCGCGTAAAGGCTCGCCTGCTCCGGGGTGAGGTTGCACCAGACCTTCATCTCCTGCTTGTCCGGCAGGTCGGAGATGATCGTCTTGTCGGTCTTCAGGCGGCGGAGCACGAACGGCTGGGTCAGGCGCTTAAGCGACTGCGCGGCGTCCTGCGAGGCGTGCCGCTCGATCGGGACCGAGTACTTCTCCCGGAACTTCCCGGCCGGCCCGAGCAGGCCGGGGTTGGTGAACTCCATGATCGACCAGAGCTCGGACAGCCGGTTCTCCACCGGCGTCCCGGTCAGCGCGATCCGGGCGGCGGCAGGCAGCGCCCGGACCGCCCGGGCCTGCCTGGTCGCATGGTTCTTGATGTTCTGCGCCTCGTCGCAGACCACCCGGGTCCAGGTCAGCTGGCTGAGCGCGGCCTGGTCCCTGGCCGCGACGCCGTAGCTGGTGATGACCAGGTCCGCGCCGGCCAGCGCCGAGGCGAGCGAGTCGCCGTCCAGCCGGTCCGCGCCGTGGTGCACATGCACCCGCAGGTCCGGGGTGAACCGCGCCGCCTCGCGCTGCCAGTTGCCGACCAGCGACATCGGGCACACGAGCAAGGTCGGCCCGGCGCGATCCGCGGCGACCAGCGACAGCAGCTGGATCGTCTTGCCCAGGCCCATGTCGTCGGCCAGGATGCCGCCCAGGCCGAGCCCGCCGAGGAAGGACAGCCAGGATAGCCCGCGCTCCTGGTAGGGCCGCAGCTGGCCGGCGAAGCCCGGCGGCGCGGTCATCGGCTCCAGCCGCCGGTCCACCTGGCCGGACAGCAGATCACCCAGCCAGCCGTCCGCGTCCACGCCGGTCAGCGGGATGTCCTCGTCAGTGCCGCCCGCTGCCAGCCCGAGCCCGGCGGCGAG
Organism: uncultured Actinomycetes bacterium; assembly: GCA_963739615.1. GTDB lineage: Bacteria > Actinomycetota > Actinomycetes > Streptosporangiales > Streptosporangiaceae > Palsa-504. Next base: position 110,608 of record CAVUBD010000020.1, on the reverse strand, counting down.
CGCGTCGGCCGCGGTCATCGTCCCGGACTGGTTGCGCTCGAGGAACTTCAGCGCGGCCTTGACGTGCGCGTCGTCCAGCTCGACCCACTGCCCGCGCAGCCGGACCAGCGGGACCTTGAGCCTGGCCAGCTCGGCCAGCTCGTCCGGGTCGAGCGGCTCGTCGCCCACGGCCACGTCGTACCGGAAGTCCACCAGGTCGCCCAGGCCGAACCTGGCCCCGGTGACCGACGTGGCCGACGGGCTCTGCGACCGGGTGGTCAGCTTCAGCCCGAGGCGCGCCTTGCGCACCCAGTCCGGCAGCAGCACGCCGAACCCGGCGCCGGCCAGCAGCGGCCCGGTCTCCTTGAGGAACCGGAACGCACCCGGCGTGTCCAGCTCCACCATGGCCGGGGCCGCCTCGTGCAGCGCGTCCTCAAGCTCGCCGAACAGCCGCGCGGCGGCGCCCAGCCCGGCCAGCAGCTCCTCCACCGGGTCGCCGCCGAACCCGCCCTGGCCGGCCCACGCGTCCGCGGCGGAGACCATGAGGCTGGGGTCCTCGGCGGACTGCAGCGCGAACTCGACCCGCCAGGGACCGGGCTCACCCGCGCCGGGCTCGGTGAGCCGGAAGCATGTCCGCACCGGGCCGGCCGGGATCTGTGCCCCCTCCAGCCAGGTGCCGAGCTCCGCGGCCAGTTCCCTGGCCTGCGTCTCGTCCTTCGGCGTCACCACGTCGATGCGAGCATCGGGTGCGGTCAGGGAGGCCACGAACCGTTCGGCCAGAGGAATGCGAGCCGGAGTACGGCCCCGCCTCGCGGGCAGGAGCGAGGCGGGCAGGCGGCACCGCGCCGCGGCGTCGGTGAGGGAATTCAGCGCCCCTGCCAGCAGTGTCCCCGGCGTAAGCCCACCCACCTCCCCATCCCCCTTCATGGCCCGGCACGCCGGGGGCATCGCCGCGGCCAGGTCGTGCCCGCGCTGCGCGTCGGCACCGCCGAGCACCGGACGCCACCTGGCCGCGTAGGCGCCGTCCTCGACCGCAAGGACGGGCAGCACCCGGCCGCGGACGGCCAGGTCGGCGGCGAAGCGGGCCACCGCGGCCAGGTAGGGCAGCGATCCGCAGGCGACGGCGGCGGAGCCGTCAAGCTGACCGATCCCGCCGAGCACTTCCAGCGCGGCCGCGGCGTCGAAGGCGACGGCGGGTACCCGCCAGCTGGCCAGCTTCACCGAACCGCGCCTGGCCGGGCCGCAAAGCCCGGAAGGGCCCGCCTCGGGAGAGGGCAGCGGGCCGTCGCCGGCCGTGGGCAGCAGCAGCGTCAGCTCGTCGTCGACGCCCTTGCGGGCGGCCTCGGCGGCCGGTCCGGGCAGGCCGGCCAGCAGGTCGGCCAGCTCAGAGGACTGGCAGGCGTACGGGTGCGGAGCAGGCGGGCTGCCCCCGCGGGAGCCGTCCCGCGGCAGGTCAGGATCCTCGGCCCACAGGCACAGGGTCCCCTGAGCCCCCGGCCCCGAGGTCCCGTGCGCCCAGATCCCGTGGATGACCCGCATGCCGCTACTCCCGCTTCACGTCTATCAGCACGCTAACAGCGGCTGCGCCGCGACACGCCGCGAAACACCGACAGCGGCCTACCTGGGCGCTTCCGCGCCGGTCTTCAGCTCCTCGCCCGGCGCGGCGCCGGGCGACTCCTGGTCCGGCCTGATCTTATGGAACTGCTTGTTCATCGAGCGGAGCAGGAAGACGAGCGCGACGCCCATGACGGCGACGACCAGGAAGCCGAGCACGCCAGGCTCGACGTTGCTTGTCGATGAGGAAGACGCGGCGGCGGCCGCGAGCGCGCCGATCGTCAAAGGCTCACCCTCTCCCGGATTCCCGCGAACAGGTCATCCTCGGGCAGCTCGCTGTCAACAACGGACCTAGCCAGATGATAGTCCTCCGTCGGCCATACCGATCGCTGGACCTCGAGCGGGCACGAGAACCAGAAGCCGGCCGGGTCGACCTGGGTGGCGTGAGCCTTCAGGGCCTGATCCCTGATCTCGAAGTAGTCGCCGCAAGGGACCTGGGTGGTGATCTCAAGCTCGCGCCAGTCGTCCTCGCGCTCCTTGGCCCGCTTCTCGAAGATCTTCGTGTACGGCGATTCCAGCCCGCGGCGGATCATCTCCTCGTGCAGGGCCACGTACTTGGCGCCGTGAAAGCCCGCGAAGTAGTACAGCTTGAGCGGCTGCCAGGGCTCGCCCGCCTCCGGGTAGGCGTCCGGGTCGGCGGCCGCCTCGAACGCCGCCACGCTGACCTTGTGGTTCATGATGTGGTCCGGGTGCGGGTAGCCGCCGTTCTCGTCGTAGGTCAGCATCACGTGCGGCCTGAACTCACGGATGGCGCGCACCAGCGGCTCGGCCGCCTGCGCCACCGGGGTGAGCGCGAAGCAGCCCTCGGGCAGCGGCGGCTTCGGGTCGCCCTCGGGCAGCCCTGAGTCGATGAAGCCGAGGAAGCGCTGCTCGACGCCGAGGATCTGCCTGGCCCGGGCCATTTCCTCGCGTCTGACCCGGGAGATGCCGGCCTTGATCTCGGGACGGTCCATCGCCGGGTTCAGGATGTCACCGCGTTCCCCGCCGGTCATCGTGCACACCAGCACCTGCGTGCCCTCGCGGACATAGCGCGCCATCGTGGCGGCACCCTTGCTCGACTCGTCGTCCGGGTGCGCGTGCACGGCCATCAGCCTCAGCTGGCTTCGCAACGGTGGTCTCCCTCGATTAACCTTCAGTGCGGCAAACACCCGTTTGCCTGCACGACATTCCCCGTTCCCCGCCGCCGGCGGGATTCCCCATTTGACTCCAGCGCTCAAGTCGCCGACGCTAGTTAGCCTCAGAAAGATTACCCCCGAGGACCGACCGTGGTCCCGCGGACTGTATGTCCTGCGCAGTACCTAGGAGTGCCCGTGACCGAGACGCGCGATGACACCGTCACCTGGCTGACCCAGGAGGCGTTTGACCGGCTCAAGGCCGAACTTGACCACCTTTCCGGACCGGGGCGCGTCGATATCGCGAAGAAGATCGAGGCGGCCCGGGACGAGGGCGACCTGAAGGAGAACGGCGGCTATCACGCGGCGAAAGACGAGCAGGGCCAGATCGAGGCGCGGATCGTCGTTCTGCAGCACATCCTGGAGAACGCGCGCGTCGGCGGGCCGCCGCGCACCGACGGCGTGGTCGGCCCGGGCATGACCGTCACGATCCGGTTCGTCAAGGACGACGACGAGGTGACCTTCCTGCTCGCCTCGCGCGAGGAGAGCGGCTCGCCGATCGACGTCTACTCGCCCCGCTCGCCGCTCGGCGCCGCCATCATGGGCAAGAAGGTGGGCGAGAAGGCCACCTACTCGCTGCCCAACGGGCGCGCCAGCACCGTCGAGATCCTGGAAGCCGTCCCGTACATCGGCGGCTAAGTTCTTAAAACCCTTTTTGGGCCGAACGGGCCGTGGTGGCAGCCACCACGGCCCGGACGGCGTTCCGGGCGGTTTTCGCCCGCGTCATGACACCAGCTCGGGCTGCTGGCTCGCGGTGCCGCGCGTCGGCGCCCGGACCGGCGTCCGCACGCGCCTCGACGGGGTGGCCGGCCACCATGCCATCGCGATCAGGCTGGCGCACAGTGTCTCGCATTCATGGGGGCCGACTTTCGGGGGCGATGCCCAGTGACGACAGGTAGACATGCGCAAGTTGGTCAGCGCAGGAGTCCCAGCTTGGCAGCTGGGCGTAATCCACCGGCGAAGGACACGACATTGCCTTGACAAGCTCTTGGGCGACAGCGGCGGCAGGCGCGCCGCGCGGCACGCCACCGACCCACCCCGCTGCGACGAGTTCGCCTACACCGGCAATGTCATAACCCACGACCGGGCGCGCGACGCACAAGGCCTCCATCACCGCCACTGGGTGCGCCTCATAGTCCGACAGGGCGGCGGCGACGCTCGCCTCGGCCAGCGCGGTGGCCATGCCCTGGCGATCGGCCGACGGTATGTGCCCGATGCTCACCCGGTCGGAGATTCCGAGATGGCGAGCGAGTTCGCGGAGGGTGGGCTCGTACGGGCCGCTGCCCAGGATCAGCAGGTGGGCTTCGGGGATCTCGCGCACGACGTGCGGCAGTGCCTCGATGACCCGGTGATGTCCCTTGTACCGTTCCAGCCTGCCGGCGGAAACGATCCGGCCGGGGACGGAGACCGTCCCGGGGCGGGGCGGCGGTAGGCCTCCGCCGTTACGGATCACGACGACCCCCTTTTCTCCCAGGCGCGCATGTCGCGTGAGGGCGGCAGCCTCGAAGCGACTTACCGCGATAAGCGACGCGGCATTTCGCAGCAGCGGTCCTGCCAGCCGCCATTGGGTGGTTCGCATGGCGTTCCGGAGCCGTGAGGAGTGCCCGCCGGTGTGGAAGGTGACAAGGTAAGGGAGACTGGCCCGCCGTGCGGAGATCATGGCCAGCCATGGCACCGGCGTGTGGATGCCCTGGCAATGCACGAGGTCCCAGCCGGGCTGCGAGATCACGGCCGCGATTCCGGGGGCGAGGTAATAATCTCGCTTGCGCGGCCAGGCCGGGACACGCAGGACCGAGATACCGTCAACGGCCTCCTGTCGTGGCAGCCGCCGGGACCGGTCGGTTGTGAGCACGGTGATTTCGAAGCCCCCCTGCGCCGAGAGGCGACGCGTGACCTCGTGGACGTGCATCTCGGTTCCGCCCACTTCCGGGAGGTAACGCGGACAGACCATCAGCACGCGAAGTGGCCGCTGGTCAGGTGTCATGACCTGTCAGCGTCTCGCCGAGCGACCCACGGAGCGACCCGCGCGTAAACGGCTTCGAGGCGCTCCGCGACGGCAGACGCGGTGAACCGCTGGACGCGTTCGGCCGCACCGGCGGCAAGGCGGACGCGCAGGCCGGCGTCATCCAGCAGCCGTGCCATGGCCGCCGCAAGCTCGTGGTCATCGCCGGGGGGCACGAGAAGCCCGTTTTCCCCGTCCGCGATCATGTCGACTATTCCGCCGGTTGTCGTTGCGACCACCGGACGAGCACTGGCCATCGCCTCAAGCACGGTCGTCGGACAGGCGTCGAGGCAAATCGAAGGAAGCACGGCGAAAAGGCACCGGCGGAACGCGGCCATGACGCGATCGTGTGGCCACTCAGTGCACATCTCGGCGCCGTCGGGAAGCTGCGTAGGCGTGTCCGGCATGCGGCGGCCGACCAGCAGCAGTGGCGGACGTTTCCTGCCCAGCGACTCGTAGGCGCGCAGCAGCGTCGGCAGGCCTTTGTCTCTGGACAACTCGCCGACGAATAGGAGAAAGTCCTCCTTCGGCAACTCCGCCGGGCTGTCTTGGGCCCGGCCCTCAGCCGCATCACCCGCGCGCCCTTGGACGACCTCGTCGAGGACGAAATTTGGGATGACGCTGGTGTTCGGGCCGGGGGGGATGAGGTTGCCGCTGGCGACCGCGTTGCTCACGCAGACCACGTGGTCGATGGCCCGGTTTTTCCATGGCCGCATCAGCGCCGTGGCGGCCGCGGTCAGTGATCCCACGGCCGGCCCGTACTGGGCGGCAGCGCAAGGCAGACAGCGCGCGACCGCAGGTCCCTCACACGCCGAGCCCATCCGCATCAGCCTCTTCGTCGCGCAGACATGACTGAAGTCGTGCAGGGTCAGGACGAGTCCGAAGCGCGATCCCGTCGGTGACGAGCGGTGCAGCGCGAGAGCACTGTTGACAATCCAGTTGTGCGCGTGCACGATGTCTGGCCGCTCCTGCCGGGTGATGCGTGCCAACTCACGGACACCAAGCGGATCCGGCAGCGGCGGGTGATGGGCGCGGCTGGTCGAATAGACACCCGGGAGGCGCATCGCAGCCGTGGCGAACCTGTACACCCGAACCCCCGAGACAAGGGTTTCCTGGTCCGGGACATCAGCCATCCGTTGGGTCGCTACCGCAACCTCGTGCTCCCGCTCGGCGAGGGTATTCGCGAGGTTGAAGACGTGCCGCTCCTCGCCGCCGGCATCCGGTGGGAAAAATTGGGCCAGCAAAAGGATGCGCATCAGTGAACAGCCTTGCTGCAGCGGCGAAAATTACGGCAGTTTATCAGTCTAGCCCGCGCGTGCCCCGCCACATAAGTCGTATGTTGTTTCGAGGCCCGGCCTGGTGGTGACGAACCACCGAACGCGAAGTCAGGACGTCCAGGCTACGATGAGGTACAAGCGCCGCTCGTGCTGGCGTCGGGCGGCCAGCTCACGATGAGGCGGCGGTCATGAACCACCCACTGTGGGGTCGACGCAACCGGAGCAAGCAGGTCGTCCTGGCTTGCTTGATCGTGGCTCTCGCGGGCGTGCTCCTGAGCGTTCTGGGTTCTGCGAACACCGGTCCGGATACTGCGGCCACCGGTCCGGATACTGCGGCCACCGGGGACCCAACGTGGATGGCGCCGCCAACTGGTTACTCGGCAGGCCAGCTCATCTTCGATGACCAGTTCCATGGTACGTCGCTGGACCCCGCCCACTGGGACACTGTCATGATCGGTCAGGGTGACGGGGTTCTGGAATTCCCGTGGCCTTCCTGCTGGTGACTCAGCAGCCGGGACTCAGTTTCAGCAGACCTATTTTTCCCCTTCTCAGGTGACGGTAGACAACGGACTGACGCTGACCATGGTGCCTGACACCACGTACTCATCACTGGGATACAGGTACCGATCCGGCGTCGTGACGACGCATGACAAATTCACACTCCGGGGCGGTTACGTACAGATCAAAGCCAGGTTGTCCGACGCGTCCCAGGGCGGTTGGCCAGCCATCTGGTTCATTGACCCGGGCGGCGGAGGCGGCAGTCAAGAGATCGACCTGCAGGAGGGTGGATTCACTGCTAGCAGTGTCGAGCTGCCGAGTGGCACTCCAGAGAACAACATCTTCGTGTCGACGTACCACACACCCTCCGGCAGTCAATCAGGCTTCAGTTACGCCACACCCAAGCCCATGAATGCTGGGTTCAATATCTACGGAATGCAGTACATCCCTGGCCGGTCGATCAAGACGTACTTCAATGGCAGGCTGGTCGGATCCTGGACTCAGAACATCAGCACCACTCCCTATGAGATCGTCATCTGGAACACTCAGGCAAGCGTCCCTGCCTCGGATTTCCACACGACAGGTGAGTCTCCGAATCGGTCGGACATGAGCGTGGCCGAAGTTCAGGTATACGCCTTGTCGGCGCCGTAATCCGCGGCACCCGAAGTGACCCATCTTAACCGTCGACACTACGAATAGTCCTCCCGCCAGCGACGAGCACCACATGCGATCCGGACCCAAGCGCATCAGCTGGAACGGGGACGTTCTGCGTACCGCTCTGTGACGAGAGGGGTGCTGACCACAGGACTCGTCCTCTTGTAACTACCGCGAGGTGCGCCGAGATCGGAGCGACCCTGCCGAGATCTACGCTAGCGACAGGCCTCTCGGGGTGTCCCTGCCCCATCTCGATGGAGAGCTCAGCGGGAGAAACCCATTCCTCCTGTGCCGCCGCCACGGCAACTGAGGCTCCAACCGCGAAAAGTGCCAGCCCAACACACCCCAGCACGAGCTGGGAACGGGCGCGATGAGCGCGGCCTGGTGGCTGGCCCGGCGCCTGGCGGACCTTGCGCCCGGGATGCGTCCACCACCTCGCGGGACGCAGGCCCAGCGCCAGCAAGGCAAGGAGAGAGAGGATGGCTATGGGCTCCGGTGGCAGATGGATGAGCAGGATTGCGAAGACCCCGAAAAGCCCGATTGCCAATGCCGCCACGATCCCGCAGAACACCATGTGCGCGTCGACCGGATTGAGTTTCGCTCGGCGGCGCAGCCGCACCAGCCACGCGATGGCAACCAGGATGGCGAGGACCAACACCCCCACGTCGGTTCCTGTTGTCCTGATGTTGGGGACAGAGTGAGTCGGCACCGCGAGAGGGCGCTCATCCAAGATCTGGGAGAGGTCGTACACCTGGATCGCACCGTTGTCGTAGATGCGATGAACCCCTGGGATCGAGTTGAACTTATCGAGCTCTGCCGCTGTCAGCCGGGTTGACTGTCCGGTTTCGCCGGGTGCGATGTATGCCCCGAACAGCGGCAGCCCCTCAGTCAGCCGAGTGTCGATCACGATGTAGCGAATGTGATCGTTACGGATGAATGCGATGTCAGATGGGGTGAGCTGCGGGTCGAAGAACAGCGGGGCGGGGTCGTTCGCCCCATTGAGCGGAGTGACCGGGACGACCTGCCCGAAGTCGTTGAGCAGCCCGGAATTGTCGCGGTCCGCCGCGACTTCGGAACCTGCCGGGAGATGGGTGCTGACCCAATTCGCCAGCGCGAGTGACGGCGAACCCAGCGAACGTTCGTGTGCGCCGACGATGTAGGGACCATTCACAAGAATGGGCAAGGGGCCCCCACCGTAGAGCGTGCTCCCTAGGAAGCAGATGACGAGGACACCGATCGTCGCGATCCGTTCGATGACCCGGCGTTGCATCAAGAGCCGTCCGGCCAGCCATCCCCCGACGACCACTGCCACACCGAAAAATATGAAGGTGGATGTGCGGGAGCCGATCGTCTCGGCGTCAGGCGACAGGTTCGAGAGCATCGCGAGCGGATACGTCGCCGCGATCGCTGCAGGCAAGTATCGAAGCCTGCCACCTCTGACGCTGTTCTTCCTGACGACCGCGTAGAGGGAGATCAGGATGATGAGGCAGAAGAAGACCACCGCCGCAATAATGAGGGCTTCATCCCACGACGGCGTTCCGCCACCCGCCGAGTTCTGAAAGAGCGTTCGCGTGCCATGAAGTTGGCTGAGTATCTCCTCGACGTTTCTGATGGCCGCCTCAACGATTGGGCCGATGTATTCGGTGAGGACAGGGCCAAGGAATGCGATCCACGCCCCCGCGAGAACAACGCCGACGAGAGCAGCGAGGCCGACGATCCTCGACTGCACCTTGCGCCTCGCGAATTGCTCGGCACGAGACACAATCCCGGCATGTGAACGTGCCACGTCCTCGGCTGTAAGTATCTGACCTGCTGTTGCAGCGGTCGCTGGTCGGCCAGGAGGATCGGCGACGAAGCGCAGTGCTGCCGCCCATACCACGAGGAATCCAATCGTCAGCCAAGCGGTGGCGTGGTGGGATACGACCATCCCAGCGATGGAAATAAGTGCGAGCGCGAACAGCCTCCCCCGCTTCGGTCGAGTTGAGTCAATTGAGACGAGCAGCAAATAGACGACCGCGACGGCAAAGGAGAGAGCAAGTGTCTGGTAACCGTACTGTGCGCCGAGCGAATAGAACTGCGGGTTCGCTGCATAGACGAGTACACCGATGCTGCCAGCACGTGATGAATGACAAGCGCGCTCCACGAGGAGGAAGACGCCGAGCACCAGCACGATGCGGGCCAGGACGAGGACGACCATCTGGTCGAGCAGCAATGGGAGACCCGTCAACCACCTGGCGGCGATCGTAACGAGTTGAATTCCGGGAAAGTACGGGCTGACCGGCAGAATGGGGTTGGCCTGAAACAATGCTCTGCTGTCGAGAATCCGCGTGAGGGTCGCCCCGTGCGCCAGTTCGTCGAAGGTGTCCAGAATGAGCGGACTGCGGAATACGTAAGAGGACTGGAGCGCGAGACCGAGGATGACCGAGACCCAGACGCGTTCGTTCCGAGTCGCGGCGGCACTGGTGAGACGCCAGGCGCACGGAGCGAAGATGAGTGTCAGTCCCGCCACGAAGAGCGGCATGACCGGCGACTGGTGACCCGTGCGGCCAAGGGCGTCCTGGATGCCCACAAGCAACAGGCCAGCTCCCACGATTGCAACAACGGATCCGAGACGTGACCGACTCACGTTCAGGGCCGTCGGCGGGGCCACCGCTGGGCTGGTGGAGTTCCTCCGCGGGGAACCGGATTGCTCAGGCAATGCCGACGCATTGTCGACTTCGAGGCCGTGACGACGATCAGGAGCCCGCAGACCCAAAGAGACCCATGGCAGCGTAACGAGGTACCGCGCCCGCGAGCTTCGCAGATCCATCGCTAGCCCTAGGAAACGGCGTCCTCTGGCGCCCCCGTGCTTGGACTGCGATTGCCGAAACCGCGAACACTCTGCAGCACCATTTCCATCATATAGCCCGCAGTAGCCGACAAGGTTCCTAGGGACAAGGCGGCGAGGCGCATCATCGAATCCTTCCTGCCCGGCCGAAAAAGACCAATTAGTTCGCTGCGCACAGCCCGGGTTATCGTGTGAGTAACGTAGCTCCTCTCCGAGCTCAGTGCGGCTGACGCTCCAGATAGCCGCGATACCCGGGCTTTCGAGCATCCCTCCGCACGGCATCGGCCGAGAAAATAACGCCAGGTGGCACGAGAGTGGTCTACATGGTGATACACCAAAGCCCGCGGTTCATAAATGATCCGTGCCCCCGGCGACAGCCTGCGCAGCCGGATGCTGAATTCGGTCTCCTCGCAGCCGAGTGGACGGGATGATATGAACGTGCGCCCCACCGAAGAATCGAAAAGCCCGGCCTGATCGAAGGCAGATCGGCGGAATGACATATTCGCTCCGATGGGATTGCGGACCTCACCTTTGACCTCGGGCTGTCCACGGTAGCTGCAGCCGACAACCCAGAGAAACTCCTCCGGCAACCATGCGGGCCTGCCTGGCGAGCCCCAGTCGGCAAGGACCACTCCGCCCACGCCAAGCACCGACTCGTCGTCGTATGAAGCCAGCAGCGTCTCCAGCCACTGGGGCTCGGCCCGCGCGTCATCGTCGAGGAAGGCGACGACATCGCCTGCCGCGTGCCCGATACCCGTGTTGCGGGCGCCGGACAGACCCCTCTCGAACTTGTTGGAAATCACCTCATGGTCCGGATATTCAGCGGCGAGATGATCACACAGTGCCGGGTTGTGGTCCGCTACCACGATTACCTGTACCTGCCACGGTGGCACCGTCTGGCGGGCGATGCTGTCAAGTGCCTCCCGGATCTGCGACAGTCGCTTCTCGGTGTAAACGCACACCACGACGGACGCCCGGATGCTCTCGTGAGCCTCAGGCATGAGGTGATCCTGCCGCAAGACCGGGAGAGATCACGCGGTAGGAGGGCGTGGCTGAGGGGGCTTCCGTGTGATCAGCCACCGGCATGGCTGTTCGCTCAGCCACAAGAAAGACTGTATCAGCCGGAACGGCGATATCGTCCCTGCCAGCCAGAACTGATCAACGTGAAGGACCGGGGGTTAGCATCGACTCGTGAAGGTGTGGGGTTCGCTCACTCGCCAGGGGACGGCTGAGGGCAGGCGGGAGCCCCTGCGGCTGATCCGCAGGATGCCCCGACTCCGTCGTCATCGCGCTCGTAAGCGCATGACCGAGTTCGCAGCCGACGAGCCGATAGGGCAGGCGGAGCAGTCGGTCCGGGCATCGGAGTTGCCAATACGGGCATCGGACCTGCGGCGGCTCTTCACTACTTTCGGTTACCTAGTGGCCAAGCAGGGGGCCACGGCGGTATTGGGCCTGGTCTACTGGGCCGTCGCCACGCACCTGTTCCCGGCGCGAGATGTGGGTCTGGCGGCCGCCGCATCCTCGGCGGCATTGTTTCTCGCAGCGATCGGTGCTCTCGGGATCCCACTTCTCCTGCTGGCCGAACTCGACTCGCTGCCGGCCGCGGTCCGCCGCGTTACTTTCAGCACCGGGATGTACACCGCGTGCTTGGCCGTCCTGATTCTGTCGTTGGGCACGCTGGCCCTCTCGCCCTTCCTCGGCGACAGCCTGAGGATCATCGGTCACGACCCGACAACCGCCGGTTTGTTCGTGATCGGATCAGTGGCGACGGTGGGCGGGCTCACTTTCGACGACACGGCGATCGGACTGCACCGGGGCCCGGCCCAACTGTGGCGAGGCGGCCTGAACTCCGCGCTGAAGCTGGCCGTCGTGGGCGTCCTCGTCCTCGCCGGGAGCAGAACAGCCCCAGGCCTGGTGTTTGCCTGGGCGCTGGCGCTTGTTGTCTCGCTCGTCGTCTGCATCCCCAAGCTCCGACTCGAACCGGCCCCGGCTGGCGACGGAAACCTCGGCCATCGGGTGGCACTCGCCCACCGCTATGGCGTGCAATCCCTTAAGCACCACGTCCTCAATCTGTCCATCAATTCCATCTCCTACATGGTTGCGCTGATAGCAGCTCTCCTGATCCCCCCGCAGCAACTGGCCTACTTCTCGACCGCGTTGTTGTTGTCGTCCACCGCTATGGTCATCCCCTACCTGCTGGCGGTGTCACTGTTCGCCGAGATGTCAGGCGACCAGGGCCGCCTCCACCGCCACGTCCGCCGAACACTCCCGATCGGACTGGCCCTGTCCGGGGGGATCCTGGCCGTCGTTATGGTGGCGGCTCCCCTCGTGCTGCGCATCTTCGGCCCCGCCTACGCCATGAACGGGACCACTGCGTTGCGCCTTCTCCTCCTGATTGGCCCCGCCTACGTGGTCAAGGACCACTACGTGGTGATCCGCCGCACGCAGGGCCGCCTGGGCCATGCTGCCAAGGTGATGGCGGCATGCAGCTTGGCAGAAGCGGTCGGCGCGGCGTTGGGCGGGATCTACTGGGGCATGACCGGCCTCTGCATCGGATGGGCCGTCGGCTCCTCGTGCGAGGCCGTCGCCTTGCTCCCCGCGGTGATCCGGGTCTTCCACCGGGATCCCCAGCCCGAACCCGCTCCGATTAAGCGCACGTTAGTTCGAATTCGCCCAGAATCGCAGAAGAAGCCGAAAGGCGTTGATCAGTAGGATGTCGTTACGATGAGGCGCAACGGAACGCTCATTCTCTGCTACCACAGGGTCGCGGAAGGGGTCGAGGACCCCTTCTATCTCTGCGTACGCCCGGACAACTTTGCCGCCCACCTCGAAGAGATATCGAGGGCACGGGAACCGTCGACGCTCGCCGATGTAATGGTTCCGTCGCGTCGGCCGAGAGTGGTCGTGACCTTTGATGACGGCTACCGCGACAACCTGACCAACGCGCTGCCGATCGCCGAATCCAAAGGCGTACCGATCACCGTCTTCGTGACCAGCGGCATCCTGGGAAACCACAACGGTCTCTGGTGGGACCGCCTCGGAACGCTGTTGCGCTCGCGGCCACCGCACGTGAAGGAAATCGACCTGCCGGTCGGCGGCCGGAACGTCCGCCTCCCGCTGGGTTCGTCCGGGATCAGGGCAGACCTCGATTCGGTCCGCCGCCACCTGCTGCCGCTTCGGGTGACGGAGATCGAACGGGCACTCGACGCCGTCGCGGAGCAATGGCAGGTGGGTTCCGCTCCCCCGCCTGATGCCGGGACGCTCACCCCCGAGGACCTTCTCCAACTGGCGGCTAGCGAGGCCGTGACGATCGGCGCCCACACGATCGATCACGTCCGACTTCGGGATCGTCCGGCACGGGAGCAGCAGGACACCATCGCTGGCTCCAAAAAGGAGCTGGAGCAGTCGATCGGCCGGGCTGTGCCGTACTTCGCGTACCCGTTTGGCCGCCGCGGCGACTTCGACGATCGTTCGGTCGACGCCGTGCGTTCGGCTGCGTTCGACACCGCGTGCACCACCATCCCCGGAACGGCCCGGTCCTCGACCGATCCCTATCACCTCCCTCGGCGCCTGGTCATGGACTGGGGACGGCTTCGCTTCAGAGTTCAGATGCAACGATGGAGACTTGGGTGAGCGACGTCACATCTGCTGAGAGCTCGCTTTATCCCGAGAGGAGCTTTGTTCGTGAGTGCGCAAATCGAACATGAAATCGAGAAAGTACTAGCGGCTCGCACCGGACGCGAATGCGTATTCATGCCGTCCGGTCGATTTGCCATTCACCTCGCTTTCCAGTTGCTTCTGTCGCCCGGCGATCGCATCCTCATGTCCCCGCTCGAGGACGATACCGTGTTCTTCGGCGCCCTCGCGGCTGGGCTCCGGCCGGTGATGGCGCCGGTGTCGACCCACGATGGAAACATGCGCATCGACGCCATCGATGGCGCAACGTGGCCGACCATTTCCGCCGTTCTGACAGGTAACACCTACGGTCTTCCCGACCGCGTCGTCGAGCTCAGCGTAATGTGCGGCCGATTCGAGATTCCGCTGATCGAAGATGCCGCCCATGCGCTCGAGACGGACATTGACGGGCGCCCCATAGGGAGCTTCGGCGCTGTTTCCGCCTTCAGCTTGTCGAAGCACTTCCCCGGCCGGGGTGGCGTTCTCGCGCTCGACCGGGAGGTCAGCCGCCAGGACGTCACCCGATTGCGTGATCGGCTCATGCTGGCGAGGCCGATTGGCAAAGGAACGGTCGGCCTGGCGCGATCGGCGGCCAGGCCGCCGCTGGAGACCCTCCATCTCATGCGGGGGCTGGATTGCGCGCGCCGCCTGACACATCCCTTGAGACCTGCCCCATGGCGGGTGCCGCTACGTGCGCCTCGGTTGGAGCACGCACGTTCCAGCGGTGACCTCGGCCAGTTCGACGCGTGGATGGAGACGGCGTACCCGGATTACCGAATGCGACAGCGACCGAGCTATCTGAAGCGGACGCTGGGTGGCCTGCGCGACCTCGGGCGGGACCGCGAGGAGCGGATCGCGGGCGTGCTTCGGCTTCGAGCACTCGATGCGGTTGCCCCGGCGGTCCGTGAGGGCGACCCACTGCCGTTGCTCCGGGTGCCGCTCCTGATCGAGGACCGGGATGCAGTGGCCCTCGAGCTGCGGCGACGCGGGATACATGTGTATTTCGTGTACGCGCCGCCGCTGGACGAGTACTCCGGGCCAGAGTTCTGTGAGCCCTCTCCGCTGCCGGAGGCAGCCCGATGGTGGGCAACCCACATCCTCCCCGTCGACCCGCATGATGCGGAGCGCGTTCTCGACCTCGTCGGGAAGAATCAGATCCGCCTGACGCCCGCAGCCCCGCCGCCGGAATGACGTCACGTCGTCACGTGAGCCTGTTCGTGGCCTTGCACCGGGGAAGATCACGATTATCCGGCCACGGACCGCATCGCCGACCGCAGTGCCCTCCGGCCGGAGCCATTGTCAGGCCTGGATCTCTAGCCGCCGCGAAACTACCGACCGGCCTGTCACGCCGCCTCTTCAGCGACGCACGTCGGCCCGGCAACTCAAGAATCGCCGTCGTCGCTCGCGGAGATAACTGTGTATCCACCGCTGTCGGCGTCAGCGAGGTGCCATCCGTTTGGCCACGCATGTGGAGCGCCGGGTGAAAGAATTCGCGCTTGCTCGAAATGCAGAGCATCAGCGCCGCCGCTGAAAGTCGCGTCGCCGAACCAGGCGTGGCCGCTGAAGGCCGCCTCGCCGAACCAGGCGCGGCCGCTGAAGGCCGCTCGTCGAACCCGGCGTCGCCGGTGAAGCTCGCCTCGCCGAACCAGGCGTCGCCGGTGAAGCTCGCCTCGCCGAACCAGGCGTCGCCGGTGAAGGCCGCCTCGCCGAACCAGGCGTCGCCGGTGAAGGCCGCCCCGCCGAACCCGGCGACGCCGCTGAAGGTCGCCCCGCCGAACCCGGCGATGCCGCCGATAGTCGCCTTGTCGAACCAGCGTCGCCGCTGAAGGTCGCCTCGTCGAACCAGGCGTCGCCGCTGAAGGTCGCCTTGCGGAACCCGGCGTCGCCGCTGAAGGCCGCCTTATGGAACCCGGCGTCGCCGCCGAAGACCGCCTTGCCGAACCCGGCGACGCGGCTGAAGGCCGCCTCGCCGAACAGGGCATCGCCGCTGAAGGCCGCCTCGCGAAGTTGGCGGCGCCGCGAAGTCGGCCCTGCCGAAGAGCGTCGCCGCTGAAGGTCGCCCCGCCGAACGGGGCGGCGGCGGCTGAAGACCGCCCCGCCGAACTGGGCGGCGGCGGTGAAGGCCGCCCCGCCGAACGAGGCGGCGCCGCTGAAGACCGCCCCGCCGAACGAGGCGTCGCCGCTGAAGACCGCCCCGCCGAACCGGGCGGCGCCGGTGAAGGCCGCCCCGCCGAACCGGGCGTCGCCGCGGAAGGCCGCCCCGCGGAAGTTGGCGTCGGCCATTACGCAGTTTACGAGGTTGAAATCGATGAGAGTGGCGCCGGTGAGATCGAGGCGGATGTTATTCCAGAAACGTGAGCCCGGAGTATCGGTGGACTGTGGATCTTTGGTTTTGTCATCACGCAGATGCTCGGCAAGAATACGCTGCGCGGTAAGACGTACTTGTCTTTCTTGCGGCCATGTGCCGCCAATCCCATCAGTCCCCGCTTCACCCTCAGTGCCGGGCTCTTTCTGGCCTTCGGCGGCCTCGGGCTTCGGCTTGCTGGCTGGCGCCGTGGGGGAGAACGGCGTGCGCAGGTAGGCGCAAATGACGTTGACGATGATCTGGCGGTGCGCAGGGTTGTCCTGAGCGAGCCGTTCGAGTGCGTACAAGCCGCCGAACCGGACCGGGGCCTTGTCGCTGCCGAGCTGCTCAACCGCCTTGGTGTATAGCTCGGTGATGGGCCGCTCGGTCGCGTCAAGGTCGCTCAGAACTGTGGCGATCTCCTGGTGGTGCTGACGGCGGAAGGCCAGCATCCACAGCCAGGCCGACCTCGGTCGCCACGCTGGCCTGGCACCCTCATGTGCCCGTCGGCCATGGGGGAGCTTCATGGGGACATCATCTCGCGGCAATAACGTCCATCGCGGGCGGCCAGCCTGGACTTGCCGCCGCCTGTGCCGCCCCGCGCGCTGCCACTTGGACGGCCATTGCGGGCGTCGTAGGATATGGGCAGCGCCCGTGCCGTCGTGCGTTGACGAGTGGTACGAGCAGGGCGAGAGGGGAGGAACCAGCGTTGCTGATGCCTCCGTCGGCTCACCGCAATCCGGCAGCGGCCTAACTGACCCGCTGACTCGACGGAGCCGATTGACGGCCCCTCAGAAGAGCAAGTATCGGTACCCAGTCTGCTGAGAGGCGAGTGATGGGTGCACAACCACCAGGGCAGGTCCCCAAGACGATAGGACAGATTGCATTCGACGATGCGTTCCCCGGGCGATCCGTGGGATTCATCCATGATCTCCACCTCGATGACCGCCTGACCCTCGCATCAGTCGCAGATCTCGCCGACCGGCTGCCGCGTCGATCAGTGATCGCCGACACGGCGGCGCAGCCCCTTCTGGTTCCTCAGGGGGTCCGCCTCGGGGTGCCCTGGAACGACCGGGCGACGTCATACGCGATTTGCGCAACGCAAACGCCTGGCTCACCCTGCTCAACGTGGAAGACGATCCCGGCATGGCAGAACTCATGAACACTCATCTCGACCAACTCGAGTCGGGGATGATCGCCAAGCAGGGACAAGCGGGGCAAGATGCGCAAACGGGTGGCATTCGTCTTTGTTTCCTCCCCAAATTCGGTCACGCCGGTCCACTTCGACATCGAGCACAGCCTGCTGATGCAGGTCAGTGGGAGCAAGACCGTCAGCATCGGGCGCTTCGAGAGCGACGCAGTTCGACGGCACGAGATTCGACAGGTATTGGGACGGCTCCCACGGGCGGATCGAGACTCTGCCTCCGGAGGTCGCCGCGTACACCTTGACGCCAGGGCGGGCGGTGTACATACCTCCCGGCACGCCGCACTGGGTGCATAACGGTCCCGACATTTCGTTGTCCGTGACCCTCACGTACTTCACCGCTGCCACCGTTCGCGAGAACCGCATTGAGGACTTCAACTCGCACCTTCGACGGCGGCACATGAAGCCACGGGAGCCGGGGCGTTCCAGCACCGTTGACACAGCCAAGGTCTGCGCCATGGGAGTCTTGGCCATCGGACAACGTCTTCGGTCCGCCTCGGTCGGCACGAAGCAGCGGGACAGCCAAGCCTCTGCTGATGGAGCGGGCTACCGGGTGGAGGGGAGTTAGACAGTCTAGGCCTTCCACCGGGCGACGGTGGATCTCCCGAAGCGAACGCACCGGACCGCTGTCTGCGTGGCCTGGAACGTCGCCGCCTTGGTGACGCCTCCGAGTCGGCCCGCAACCCCCTTGCCCGCTACTAGCCTCAACATCTCTCGATGGTTCGGCGCGAACCGTCCCTTATAGGGCTCGTCGCCTCGGAGGAAGTCCACTTCGTTGAAGCCTCGAGCACATGCGTCGTCGATGATGGCGGCGAGCAGGACGGTCGTGGCATCCCGCCAGCGGCGATCGGTGAGCCGGGCGCTCTGATACAGGCTCACCCGGCCGGCCACCTCGAACGCCGTCACGGTCGCGACCACCAGGTCGTCGTTCCCGAGCTCGTGGACGACCACCTCATCGGCCGCGCAGCCACCAGCGAATCCGGCCGCGAAGCGATCGAAGACGGGAAGGAAGCCGGAGCGGCTTCCCCACTGGGACTGGTGGAGCTCGCGCAGGGTGTCGAGGCGCTGGAGGACTGCCCGGCCTCGGATCGTCTGATGCGTCACGCCTTCGGCCGCGAGGCGGCTTGGCGGAGACACGGAGGTTCCGGCGGAACTGCGAGGGCAGGGTGGCCCGGTACGCCTCGGCGCTGTCGGGCAAGGGCGTGAAGGGGGCCACGGCCATGGGCTCGCGGCGAACGCGACCGGGCAGGGCTTCGATCAACCGTGACCCGGCCCGGATGCCCTTGAGGTCCAAGAGGCGCTCACCAGGACGACAGAGCCAGTCCCGGAGGAGGCCGACCACCGCCGCCTCGTGGCCGGGGGCGGCGAGCAGGTCGAGATGATCCGGGCATAGCGACCCGTCTCCCATCATCCGGACGCTTAGCATCGGGTGGCGCTTCTCCAAGGCGAGGCCACCGAGGAGGTGCGCCCCGTCGACGACCAGGAGGAAGTGGCGGCCAGGTCCACCGGCCCCGGTCAGCCACCACGATCGCAGGAAGGGCGACGGAAGAGGAGAAGAATCCACCAGTTGATCCCACTGCGCAGCCCACCCGTTGAGGCGGGGGACGTCGAGCAGGCTGGGTGGAGCCACCATCGGATCTCGTACTGGTCGGTCGCCATCGGGGAGGACCATGCCGACAGGGTCCTCGGCCAACTTCCTCTCCTGTAACTGGCCGCGCCGATATCGCCAGATACTCGGGCACCTAGAGAGTCGGGTTCGCGACCCCCGCCCCTGAGCCGGGCCGGACCGTCAGGCATCCAAGGGCCGCTGAGACGGCGTCCGTATTGCTGGTAGCACAGGATCACCTACAGTCCGTGACATTAGCTGGACAGTGATTGTTCTCTCTGTCGCGGGACCGGCGGAGGTGAATAACTCAAACAATAGGCGGCTTCCTCTCGGGAGGCCGTGTAAAGGGCTGCCGCTTACTTGGCCTTGAATTCTATTAGCCTGGAATCATGAGGGAGCCATGATGTCTCAGGCCCGCTCGACTCTACCATGGCCACGCGTATCCGTGGTCGTTCCGACATTGAATGAAGCCAGGAACCTGCCGCACGTTTTCTCACGGCTACCCGCGGACGTCCACGAGGTGATCGTGGTGGACGGGCACTCGGTGGACGACACGATAGCGGTAGCCCGCCAGCTACGGCCCGACGTCCGGGTCGTGCAGCAGACTCGCCGGGGAAAGGGGAACGCGCTCGCCTGCGGGTTCGAAGCTGCGACCGGTGACATCATCGCCATGATCGACGCGGACGGCTCGGCGGATCCGGGCGAGATCCCGAAGTTCGTGCATGCGCTTCTGAGCGGCGCGGACTTCGCGAAGGGAACAAGGTTCGCCGCGGGCGGCGGCAGCGCTGACATCACGCGGCTGCGCAGACTTGGTAACCGCCTGCTCGGTGCCATGGTCAATCTCAGCCATGGCACGCACTACTCAGACCTCTGCTACGGATTCAACGTGTTCTGGCAGAAGCACGTTCCGGTGCTGGGCCTGGACACCACATCTCCTCCTGCACGCAGCGGCGACGGACGCTTGTGGGGCGACGGCTTCGAGATCGAGACGCTGATCCACATCCGGGTCGCCGAGGAAGGACTCCGCGTCGCCGAAGTTCCCAGTTTCGAGCATCCCAGAATCCACGGGGTGAGCAACCTGGACGCTTTCAGCGATGGCCTTCGCGTGCTGACGACCATCCTGGTCGAACGCCGCCGCCTCACCATGCCCGTCGTCGCGCGTTGGGGGCACCGGCCGCGCCCGTACCGGCCCGCGGCCTCATCCACGTGGAGACGACCTTCGTGCGCATGCTTTACGCCCTGCACTCCATCGACCGCGGCCGCCTCTGCGTACACCAGGCAGGAGCACCGATTATCCGGCCACGGACCGCATCGCCGACCGCAGTTCCCTCCGGCCGGAGCCATCGTCGGGCACTGGATCTCTAGCCGTCGCGAAACAACCGGCCGACCTGGCTGACAAATCTTCAATTGATTGATCGCCCGTACCGGCAATCCAGGCAAGGGCACATCCTGGACAAAACTGGGTAAGTCAGGAACACGCCAGAGCCCGCGGGTACTGGTGGTATGTTCACCGTGGCCATTGGGGCGGTTCTGCCGGCGGATCCCGCCAGGCCAGCGGATTCGGTGAGCGCGCCGACCGCGTCGGCCCGGGATCCGTAGGAGGACGGCAGGATTCAGCCGTCCCGGCCAGCCGGACTGAAGACAACCCAGCGGTACGCTCCCCCGTCGTGGATGCGCGGCGCGGGTCACCCCGCTAGTGATTTAAAAGGGGGGGCATGGAACTTGAGGCAGGGGGCGTTGAAACCGGCCGGGCGCTCTGCTACGTGCGCATGTGGTCACGATCACGCGGCGCATCGGCATTACCGCTCTGGGAGCGAATGCGCACTGTGCGAATGCCGCCGCTGGCGTCCGAACGGGGGACTGCGCCGCTTCGCAGGTCTGGTGCTTGCCCGGCTATCAAGGTTACCGGCTGTGGCGGCAGCGACAGAGCACGGACGGCGCACCGCCGGTTTCCGGCCGCGTTATGACACGAGTTCGGGCTGCGGGCTGGCGTTGTCGCCGACTCCCTGGGCCGGCGCCCGGCCGCGCAGCGGGACCTCCTTGATCAGCAGCGCCAGCAGGAAGATCAGCACCGAGGCGGGCAGCGCCCAGACGAAAACACCCTGGACGGCGTGCGCGATCGCGACGAACACGTCGTGCTTGACCTGGGCCGGCAGCGAGTCGACGGTCGCCGGGTCGAGCTGGCCGCCGCTGGCACTGATGTGCACGCCGGTGCCAGCCGCCGCGGCCAGCGACTCGGTCAGCCGCCGGGCGAAGATGGCGCCGAAGGCGGCCACGCCGAGCGACCCGCCGATCTGCTGGAAGAACATCCGGGCGCTGCTGGCCACGCCCATGTCCTTCTGCTGCACGCTGTTCTGCGCGATCAGCGAGACCATCTGCATGAGGAAGCCCATGCCGAGGCCGAGGACCACGTAGTAAAGCGCCGACGTGGTCTTGGTGGTGTCCACGCCCAGGCCGGTGAGCAGGTACATGCCCAGGCCCATGATGGCGCCGCCGAGGATCGGGAAGACCTTGTACCGGCCGGTCCTCGTGGTCACCTGGCCGGCCACGATCGAGGTCACGGTCACGCCCAGCATCATCGGCGTCAGCATCAGGCCGCTCAGCGTCGGCGACGCGCCCTGGACCGTCTGCTGGTACAGCGGCAGGAACGTCATCGCGCCGAACATGGCCAGGCCGGTGAGGAAGGTCAGGCCCATCGTGACGGAGAAGTTCCTGTTCCGGAACACGTGCAGCGGGAGCATCGGCTCGGCGGCCCTGGTCTCCGTGACGCAGAACGCGGCGGTGGCCGCCACGGTGAGCACGCCGAGGCCGACGATCTGCGCCGAGCCCCAGCGGTATTCGGTTCCGCCCCAGGTCGCGAGCAGGATCAGGGACGTGGCCGCGAGGGCGAGCAGGCCGCCGCCGAGGTAGTCGATCTTGTGGCTGACCTTCTTGGCCGGGACGTGCAGGGTCGCCATCAGGTACACCAGCGCGGCGCCGCCCACCGGAATGTTGATGTAGAAGATCCAGCGCCAGGAGAAGTTCGTGGTGATGAACCCGCCGGCCAGCGGGCCGCCGATGGTGGCGAGCATCATCACCACCATCATGTAGCTCATGTATTTGCCGCGCTCCCGCGGCGCCACGATGTCGCCGAGCGTTGCCATCGCCCCGACCATCAGCCCGCCGGCACCCAGGCCCTGCAGCGCGCGGAACGCGATGAGCTCGGCCATCGACTGCGACAGGCCGGATAGCGCCGAGCCGACCAGGAAGATAATGATCGCGGCGACGAAGAACTTCTTCCGCCCGTACATGTCGCCGAGCTTGCCGTAGAACGGCGTGGTCACCGTGGACGCGAGGATGTAGGCCGTCACCACCCAGGACAGGTGCGCCACCCCGCCGAGGTCGCCGACGATCCGCGGCAGCGCGGTGCTCACGATGAGGTTGTCGAGCATGGCCAGCAGGATCGCCAGCAGCAGCCCGGGCAGCACGATCATCACCTCGCGCGGCGGGAGGAACTGCCCGCCCGCCCCGTTCGTGCCCCCGCCCGCTGGATCCGTGCTCCCCGGCCCCGTGCTGGCTGGGCCTGTGTTGGCTGGCCCCGAGTTGGCTGGGCCCGGCCCGTTCATGCCGGACTCGGCCCCTGCGCCGCTCACTGCTTCCGCCACCGCCCGCTTCCTCTCCTCCGCCGTCGTCCCGTCCGCCCCAGGCCGCGCATCGTTGACTTACCGGCCGGCAAGTCATTATGCTAGGACCGAAACTAACCGGCCGTCAAGTAACTTATGGCGGCCCCGGCTCCGCCTAGGAGTACGAACGGACATGCACGAGTCAGGGTCAACGGGTCCTACGCCGCGGACCGACACCCGGTCCCGCGTGCAGAAAGTGGCGCTCGAACTGTTCGCCGAGCAGGGCTACGAGAAGACGTCCCTGCGCGAGATCGCCGAGCGCCTGGGCGTGACCAAGGCCGCCCTCTACTACCACTTCAAGTCCAAGGAAGACATCGTCCACAGCTTCACCGACGACTACTTCGCCGAGATCGACGCCCTCCTGGACTGGGCCAAGGACCAGCCGCAGAGCGACGAGACCCGCCGCGCGGTCCTCGACCGCTACGTCACCATCGTGCTGGGCGGCAGTGAGGTCTTCCGCTTCCTCGAGCAGAACCGGGCGTCGGTGCAGACCATGGAGGCCGGCAAGGAACGCTTCGCGCGCTTCCGGGACCGCCTGGACGTTCTCGTGGACATTCTGGCCGGCCCGAGGCCCCGCTGCGCGACCGGGTGCGCGCCACCACCGCGACGCTGGCCGTGGGCGCGACCTGCATGTTCTTCCTGCAGCAGGGGGACGACCAGGACAAGCTCCGGGCCATCGTGCTCGAGATAGCCACCGACCTGACCAGCTGACCGCCTTAGCGCGACCGCAGCTCAGCCCAGACCACCTTGCCGGGCCAGCCGGGGACCGTGGTCCAGCCCCAGCGATCAGACAGCGCCTCCACCAGCGCGAGCCCGCGCCCGCCCTCCTCGTCCGGCCCGGCCTGCCGGGCGGCAGGCACGCGAGCAACGCTGTCCCAGACCTCGGCCCGGAACCGCACGTGGTCCGAGGCGAGCCGCAGGTGCACGACCGGCAGGCCGGCGTCGCCGTACCTGGGCTGGCCGTCCTTGTCCGCCGTGGCCCGCACGCTGTTGGTCACCAGCTCGGACACGATCAGCTCAGCCGCGTCGGCCAGGCCGGCCAGGTTCCATTCGTCCAGGATGGCGCGGGTGTAGCCGCGCGCGCAGGGCACGGCGGTGGGCAGCGCGCCAAGCGGCAGGTGAACCGACAACGGCCAGCCCGCGTCGCTTTCCGCGCTGGCCGCACCCTCCGCGTGCCAGCGGGCATTCCCGGCCATGGTGTCACGGCTGCCGGTCGCGGTCGCTCCGCTACTCATTGGTCGGCCACGCCTCCTCGGGTCCTGAGGCGATGATCTCTTAATGGAGCCACGAACTGCGGGAGGCTTGCCCGCGAGCCCGAAAACCGGGCTCGCCGGATCCGTGGTCCCGGTAGTGAATATGCCAGGCCAGTACTACGGTAGGAAACGCCCGCGTCACTGCCGGCAATGCACTGCGCCTGCTGGCAAGGCCTGGGGGCCGCCGGGCAAACCCCGGCAAGACGGCAAGATGGGAGCCATCCGTGCCCGCCAAACGAGACCTGGATCCCGGCGCGTCACCGCTGCACTTCTTCGGCGCCGAGGTGCGGCGCGCACGGGAAGCCGCCGACCTGACGCTGGCCGACCTGGGCGCGGCGGTCCCGTGTGACGCCTCAACCGTGTCCAAGATCGAGGCGGGCCTGCTGCGCCCGACCAAGCGGTTCGTGGGCGCGTGCGTGGAGACCTTCCCGCACCTGGACTGGCTGGCCAGGTTCTACGAGGACTCCCCGACCTGGGGGAACGGCCCCATTCCCAGGTGGTTCGAGGATTGGCTGCACATCGAGCGCGAGGCGACTTCGCTGCGCATCTGGCAGCCACTCATCGTCCCCGGCCTCCTGCAGACGGCCGACTACGCCCGGGCGTTGTTCCGTGCGGACACGCTGAACACCGGCGACGAGGCGGTCGACCAGCTTGTAGATGCTCGGCTGGCGCGGCAGCGGATCTTCGATCGGCCGGACCCGCCGAACCTGTGGATCGTGCTGGACGAGTCCGTGCTGCACCGGCTGATCGGGACAGCCAAGACCACGTACGACCAACTGATCCAGGTGGCGGACATGTCGATGCGGTCGTACATCTGCGTTCAGGTCGTGCCGGCCAGCACCGGCGCGCACGCAGGCCTGTCCGGCTCGTTCTACATCGCGAGCACGGAAGGTAAGCCGGACGTCCTCTACGTCGATGCCGTCGAAGGCATGACGATCGAGCGAAACGCCCTAGTCCGCAAGGCGGCGATAACATTCGATCTGGTGCGCAGCGACGCGCTGACCCGTAACGATTCCCGGGACCTGATCTTGAAAGTGGCTGAGGAACGGTGGAACACCTAGGCGGCTACCCCTGGCGCAAGTCCAGCTACAGCGGGAACGGCGGGACCGACTGCGTGGAGGTCGGCGCGCCCGCTACCGCCGATCGCGTGCTCGTGCGCGACACTAAGGACCGCGGCGGACCCGTGCTGCGGTTCAGCCCGGCCGCCTGGCGCAGGTTCGCCGCCCAGGTGAAGCAGCATCCGTAGCCGACTGGCGAGGGTTCCGGCTTCCTCCGTCGCGTGGTTTAGCGCGTTGATCAGGGTCTGGGAGTGCGAGACCGCGATGATCTGCGAGCGTGCCGCTGCGGCGGTGATCAGCTGTGCCAGCGGGGCCAGCAGCTGGGAGTGAAGGCTGGTCTCCGGCTCGTTGAGGACGAGGAGGCCTGCCGGGTGGGGCGCGAGCAGCGCCGCAGCCCACAGCAGGTAGCGCAGCGTGCCGTCCGACAGCTCGGCCGCGCCCAGCGGCCTGAGCAGGCCATGCTGGTGCAGCCGCAGCCCGAGCCGTCCTCCGCCTTCGCTTTCGACGGTGATGCGGCTGCCAGGGAAGGCCAGGTCGATGGCCTGGTCCAGGGCGGCGGCGGCGCCAGTCTCGCGGATCGTCTGCAGCGCGGCGGCGACGTCTGCTCCGTCGTGGCTCATCACTGGCGTCCGTGTGCCGATCTGGCTGGCGCGGGCGGGTGCTGCGGCGTCGGTCCTGATGTGGTCATAGAACCGCCAGGACCGGATCTGCTCGCGCACCCGGAGCACCTCGGGGGCCTGGCGGGGATCGGCGAACTCGCTCAGCATGCTGTCATACGGCCGGATCTGGTACGGCTCGGACCACGTGCGGCGATCGCCGCGGATGCGGACGATGCCGTTGTCGCGTTCGCACAGCACCGCCGCCGGCCGCAGCAGCGGGCCGTTCCAGATGCTTTCCCGCTTGATCTCCGGATCCAGGGCGAAAGCGCTCTGACCGCCGCCCGCCGGGAGGCCGAAATCGATGGCGTAGCTGAAATCATCCCCGCCAAAGCCGAGCCGCAAGGAGACTGATCTGGTACGCACAACGCCCTGCACGGGATAGATGCCTTCCCGCACGGCCCGCCCGATCGTCTCAGGACCCGCCCATAGCGTCGACGGCAGGCCCGCCCTCCCGGGCCAGCGCGGCGACCGCCCCGTTGCGAGCCGCGTCGGCCAGTAGCCGCAGCGCCCGGTACAAGCTTGACTTGCCGGTGCCGTTGGCCCCGGTCACCACGGTCAGGGGAGCGAGCGGGACGATGAGGCGCCGCAGCGACCGGTAGTTCTCCACCGCCAGTGTGGCTATCACCAGCCCGACGCTATCAACGCGCCGAACCGGAACCCGAGGTCGCCCAGCCGAGCACCGCGGCGCGGGCTGGCAGGCTTGAACCGAACGCTCGCCCCACCCGTTCAGAAAAGGGATAAACTGGAAATAGGGGTAGATCGAGACCGGGGCCCGCTCACCGCGTTCCGTGAGTGTGGCTCGTCAGGGGACGAGATATGCGCTATCTGGACGTGGTGGGGGCAGGCAAGCGAGTTTCTAAGGTAGGGCTGGGCACGCACCAGTTCGGGTCGGCCGAGTGGGGATACGGCGACCGGTACGCCGGACGGGAAGCCCGCGCCATCGTGCGCCGGGCGCTCGACCTGGGCGTCACCCTCTTCGACACCGCGGAGATCTACGGCTTCCAGGCGCACCGCATGGCCCGCCGGGCCCTGGTCGAGGGAGTCGCCCTAGCCGACGTGGCCAGGATCCCCGGTTTCGGGCGCAGCGAGCAGATCCTGGGCCAGGCCCTGGGCGAGCAGCGGGACGAGGCGTTCGTGGCCACCAAGGTGTACCCGGCGGTCCCGGCCGTCGCGGTCCCGGAACAGCGTGCGGTAGCGAGCGCGAACCGGCTGCAGACCGGCTACCTGGACCTGTACCAGGTGCACCAGCCCGTTCACCTGGCGCCTGTCGGTGCCGTCATGCGTGGCATCCGGGCGCTGCAGAAAGCCGGGATAGTCGGCGAAGTGGGGGTCAGCAACGCCTCCCTGGCCCAGTGGCTGGCCGCCGAGCGGGCGATGAGCGGCCGGGTGCTGAGCAACCAGGTCGGCTACAGCCTGATCACTCGCTCAGCCGAGCAGGACCTGCTGCCGTTCGCCGAGTCGCACGGCCGCATGGTCATCGCCTACCGGCCGCTGGAGCTGGGTCTGCTGTCCGGCCGGTACCACTACGGCAACCGGCCGGTCAACCAGATCCGAACCGGCGCCCCGCTGTTCCTGCGGCAAAACCTGGAGCGCATCGGCGAGCTGATCACCGTGCTACGTGACATCGCGGACGGGCATGGCGCCACCCCGGCGCAGGTCGCGCTGGCCTGGGTCATCCGCCACCCGGCCGTAGCCGCGATCCCGGGCGCCTCCAGCGTGGAGCAACTAGAAAGCAATGTCGCCGCGGCCAGCATCGAGCTCACCGACGACGAGTACTGCGGCCTTCAGGCCGCCTCGGCGCGGTTCCACCCCGTCCCCGGGCCCGGCTTCTTGTCCCGCCAGGCCCGTGCCATCATCGGCCATCCGCCGGGCAATCCGCCACCCAGGTGGGGGCGCGGCCGAGCGCTCGGGCCGACGGCGCTGACCCAGATCGGCGGCGCCTGGTCAAGCTGAGCACTTATGCTGCGGATAACGCCTGACTACTTAATCAGTCGGACCAGAGCATGGTTTCTTTCGCGTGGCCACGCCCTCCTCGGGTCCGAGAGGTTAATGCAGGTTAATGCTGTCCTGATACAACGCTGCCATGGCTATGGGCATCCAGCCGCTGTCCCACCTGTGAGTCATGTATTGCGGTGTTTCCGTGGAATGGGCAATACCTTGGGAGTTAAGGATCGCACCATAATCGGAGACGTCCGTCTGGTACAGGGAGTATCCGCCTATCCAGATGCGGTTATTGCTCAGGAACGGCGCCTTGCGACTGTCGACAAAGGCCGTCGTGAGGCGATAGTTGGCCTGGTAGTTCGCGTCGGTGCCGTAGTTGGCGGCAGGATCGCAGCCGAGGCCGTTGTAAGTCGACATATCTGCCGGGAAATCCCAGGAGGCGGCCAGCGTGAACAGGTCAGGATGCTTCAAGATAAGATCCTGGTCTCCTATGCCTGACTTCGAGAGCCCGAGCAGCCACACCTGTTCGCTGCCTGTGGTGGCCAGATTCTGCTTTATCAAGGGCACCAGTTCCTGGGTAATGAAGGTTTCATACTGGATATGCGGATCATTCGGGATTATCCGCGTACCACGAATCGATCGCGAACGTGGGCTCGATTATCGTCAGGTTGTACCGGTTCTGCACGTTGAGTGACTGCAACGTGGCGAGCCCGTCCCCGAAGGAGCTGCCAAGGCTCGCCTCGACGGGAGCACAATGAGGAAATTATGGGCCACTCCCGCTGCGGGATTGGTCGGGGTAAGCACCCGTAGGGTCTGCGGGCCGTACCCGTCATTGGTGGAGATCATGTTGTACTACTTGACACCCTGAGAATCGGTGCTCGTGTAGCTGACCTGGAACCCCGTGTTCTGGCCGGACCAGTTGTCGGCCGTAGCGTTGCCAGAGGCCATCATGTCCGGTGCGCCGCCGGTGAAGGTGCTGTCGCTGACCCCTATGCGCTGCTGGACGCCGTTTTGCATGAACGCGATGGTGTTACCGACGGCTACCAGCTTCAGTTGTCCCCTGACTTACACCGACGAGGAACCACCCCAACAGGCCGCCCCCCCCCCACTCCCAAGCTCCCCGCCACCCGTCAGACGACAGAACAGCCACGCCTAACGCAGCTTCCACCACCTCTCCCACCTCCCACGCTCACCCTCAACCAGGTCCTTCGGCGGCACCGGCACCGAGGTCCAAGTGCTCGCCGAGCCCACCGGCGCCCAACGGCAAGCCTTCGACCTGATCGGTGCCGCGATCCCGCTCGCGCTGACGTTGCCAGGACACACACCCCAGTCCGACGGTCAAACCGCAAGTCAGAGCCATAATCGGCTACCGGACTTCGCAGAACTTCGGGCTAATCGCATAACCGTAAGTGTCCACGCTTCGAGGGGATTGCCATCGGGGAACGCCCCATTCACATAGTCGGCGACGCTGGAATCAGGACGACAAGTTGATGCTGTCGTGATACAGCGCGGCTAGCGCTCCCGGAACCCATCCGCTTCCCCAGTTGTGCGCCATCTGGGTTGCGCTTTCGGCGTCATACAGGACGTGCGCGTTGGTCAGTTCCGGGGCGTAGTCGTTATACACGTCCCAGTCGAAGTAGTAGTACCCGCCTATCCAAAGGCGCTTCTGCTGGGCGAATGGCGCCGCGTACGTGTTGACGAAGTTCTGCGAGAGCTGGTAGTTCGCGAGGAAATTCGCGTTGGTACCGTAGGCGGTCGCCTCGCTGCTCCCCAGCGCGTCGTAGCTGGGCGAGTCGGGGAAGTCCCAAGACGCCGCCAGGGTGTAGACGTTGGGGTGCTTCAGGATGAGGTCCTGCGCGCCGACACCCGACTTGGAGAAGCCGATCAGCCACACCTGCTCCTTGCCGGTGGTCGCCAGATGCGCCTTGATCCAAGGCACAAGTTGGTCGGTCATGAACGTCTCCATGAGCTCGTTCGGGTCGGTGGCGCTGTCCGCGTACCACGGATCGATGGCGAAGGAGGGCTCGACGATCGTCAGGTTGTACTGGTTCTGGGCGTTCAGCGACTCCAGCGTCGACATCGCGTCACCGTAGGTGGTCCCTTCCCCTGGTTCCACCGGCAGGGCGATCAGGAAGTTGTGCGCGACACCCGGCGCTGGATTCGTCGGCGTCAAGACCCGGAGCGGCTCGGTCGTGCCCCCGCTCACGATCGGGGACGTCATGTTATATGTCGCAACGCCGTTGGTATCAGTAGATACGTAGCTCACGGTCAGCGGCCCGATGCTCTGGCAGGTGACCGTGACGCTGGTGACGTTGGCGGTGCCCACGGTGCCGGAGCCGCTGGACACCGTGCAGGTCTGCCCGGACGGGTTCGTCCCCACCGTCACGCTGTACGCCGCCCCCGACGCCAGCGACGTCGCGAAGGTGAACGACCCGTTCGCCGTCACGCTCAGGTTATCCCCGCCGTTGTCCTGCAGCACCACCGTCCCCGACAACCCGGACACCGACCCGCCCACCGTGAACGTCGCCACGTTGGCGCACGACACCGCCACGTTGGTCACGTTCGCCGACCCCACGGTCCCCGACCCGCCGGAGACCGTGCAGGTCTGCCCGGACGGGTTCGTCCCCACCGTCACGCTGTACGCCGCCCCCGACGCCAGCGACGTCGCGAACGTGAACGACCCGTTAGCCGTCAGGCTCAGGTTATCGCCGCCGTTATCCTGCAGCACCACCGTCCCCGACAGCCCCGACACAGTCCCCCCCACCGAGAAGGACCCCGCCGCCGCGCAGGACACCGCCACGTTAGTGACGTTCGCCGAGGCCACCGTCCCCGACCCGGCCGAGACCGTGCAGGTCTGCCCGGACGGGTTGGTCTTCACCGTCACGCTATATGCCGCGCCGCTGGCCAGCTTGGTCGCGAACGTGAACGACCCGTTAGCCGTCAGGCTCAGGTTATCGCCGCCGTTATCCTGCAGCACCACCGTCCCCGACAGCCCCGAGACAGTACCGCCGACCGAGAAGGTGGTGCCGCCGCCAGAGGTAGCGTTCGCCCCGGTCCAGTTGTCGGCTGTGGAGTTGCCGTACGCCATGATGCCCGGCGCGCCGCCGGTGAAGCTGCTGTCGGTGACCGAAATGCGCTGGACGCCGTTCTGCAAGAACGAGATCGTGCTGCCGACCGCAGAGACCTCAAGCTGGGTCCCGGCCGCCAGCACCCCCGAACTGTACGTGCTGCCCAGCTGAGCCCAGGCCCCCCCGCTCCGCTTGAACAGCATCAGCTCCGGGCTGCCGAAATTCCAGTAATACAAACCCGCGTAGGCATTCTGCCCGCCGCCCTGGACTCGCACCGCGGCCGCGATCCACTGCCCTCCGGACAGCGGCGTCGAGGTGACCGCGATCTGGGAGTACTGATCGCTGGCGAACGCCGTAGCCGTCCAGATGTCACCGGTGGTCGCGCCGACCGTCCCGATCACCGCCTGGGAGGAGATCGCCATCGCGCCATCCGAGATAGCCGTCCAGTTCGCGCCCAGCCCGCCATCGGCCCGGTTGAAATTATCCGACGCCGTCCCCGCCGCATTAGCCGCACAGGAGACCACCACGTTGGTGATGTTGGCCGAGGCCACCGTGCCCGACCCGGCGGAGACCGTGCAGGTCTGCCCCGACGGGTTGGTATTCACCGTCACGCTGTAGGCCGCGCCGCTGGCCAGCGCAGTCGCGAACGTGAACGACCCGCTCGCGGTCACGCTGAGGTTATCGCCGCCGTTATCCTGCAGCACCACCGTCCCGGACAACCCCGAGACAGTACCGCCCACCGAGAAGGACGCTGCCGCCGCGCAGGACACCGCGACGTTAGTGACGTTGGCCGAGGCCACCGTCCCCGACCCGGCCGAGACCGTGCAGGTCTGCCCGGACGGGTTGGTCTTCACCGTCACGCTGTAAGCCGCGCCGCTGGCCAGCTTGGTCGCGAACGTGAACGACCCGCTCGCGGTCACGCTGAGGTTATCGCCGCCGTTATCCTGCAGCACCACCGTCCCGGACAACCCCGAGACAGTACCGCCCACCGAGAAGGACGCTGCCGCCGCGCAGGACACCGCCACGTTAGTGACGTTCGCCGAGGCCACCGTCCCCGACCCGGCCGAGACCGTGCAGGTCTGCCCGGACGGGTTGGTCTTCACCGTCACGCTGTAAGCCGCGCCGCTGGCCAGCTTGGTCGCGAACGTGAACGACCCGTTAGCCGTCAGGCTCAGGTTATCGCCGCCGTTATCCTGCAGCACCACCGTCCCCGACAGCCCCGAGACAGTACCGCCGACCGAATAGGTGGTGCCGCCGCCAGAGGTAGCGTTCGCCCCGGTCCAGTTGTCGGCTGTGGAGTTGCCGTACGCCATGATGCCCGGCGCGCCGCCGGTGAAGCTGCTGTCGGTGACCGAAATGCGCTGGACGCCGTTCTGCAAGAACGAGATCGTGCTGCCGACCGCGGTCACCTCAAGCTGGGTCCCGGCCGCCAGCACCCCCGAACTGTACGTGCTGCCCAGCTGAGCCCAGGCCCCCCCGCTCCGCTTGAACAGCATCAGCTCCGGGCTGCCGAAATTCCAGTAATACAAACCCGCGTAGGCATTCTGCCCGCCGCCCTGGACTCGCACCGCGGCCGCGATCCACTGCCCTCCGGACAGCGGCGTCGAGGTGACCGCGATCTGGGAGTACTGATCGCTGGCGAACGCCGTAGCCGTCCAGATGTCACCGGTGGTCGCGCCGACCGTCCCGATCACCGCCTGGGAGGAGATCGCCATCGCGCCATCCGAGATAGCCGTCCAGTTCGCGCCCAGCCCGCCATCGGCCCGGTTGAAATTATCCGACGCCGTCCCCGCCGCATTAGCCGCACAGGAGACCACCACGTTGGTGATGTTGGCCGAGGCCACCGTGCCCGACCCGGCGGAGACCGTGCAGGTCTGCCCCGACGGGTTGGTGTTCACCGTCACGCTGTAGGCCGCGCCGCTGGCCAGCGCAGTCGCGAACGTGAACGACCCGCTCGCGGTCACGCTGAGGTTATCGCCGCCGTTATCCTGCAGCACCACCGTCCCGGACAACCCCGAGACAGTACCGCCCACCGAGAAGGACGCTGCCGCCGCGCAAGACACCGCTACGTTGGTGACGTTCGCCGAGGCCACCGTCCCCGACCCGGCCGAGACCGTGCAGGTCTGCCCGGACGGGTTGGTCTTCACCGTCACGCTGTAAGCCGCGCCGCTGGCCAGCTTGGTCGCGAACGTGAACGACCCGCTCGCGGTCACGCTGAGGTTATCGCCGCCGTTATCCTGCAGCACCACCGTCCCGGACAACCCCGAGACACTCCCGCCGACCGAGAAGGACGCCGCCGCCGCGCAGGACACCGCCACGTTAGTGACGTTCGCCGAGGCCACCGTCCCCGACCCGGCCGAGACCGTGCAGGTCTGCCCGGACGGGTTGGTCTTCACCGTCACGCTGTATGCCGCGCCGCTGGCCAGCTTGGTCGCGAACGTGAACGACCCGTTAGCCGTCAGGCTCAGGTTATCGCCGCCGTTATCCTGCAGCACCACCGTCCCCGACAGCCCCGAGACAGTACCGCCCACCGAGAAGGTGGTGCCGCCGCCAGAGGTAACGTTCGCCCCGGTCCAGTTGTCGGCTGTGGAGTTGCCGTACGCCATGATGCCCGGCGCGCCGCCGGTGAAGCTGCTGTCGGTGACCGAAATGCGCTGGACGCCGTTCTGCAAGAACGAGATCGTGCTGCCGACGGCGGTCACCTCAAGCTGGGTCCCGGCCGCCAGCACCCCCGAACTGTACGTGCTGCCCAGCTGAGCCCAGGCCCCCCCGCTCCGCTTGAACAGCATCAGCTCCGGGCTGCCGAAATTCCAGTAATACAAACCCGCGTAGCCGTTCTGCCCGCCGCCCTGGACCCGCACCGCGGCCGCGACCCACTGCCCTCCGGACAGCGGCGTCGAGGTGACCGCGATCTGGGAGTACTGATCGCTGGCGTACGACGTAGCCGTACGGATGTCACCGGTAGTCGCGCCGACCGTCCCGATCACCGCCTGGGAGGAGATCGCCATCGCGCCATCCGAGATAGCCGTCCAGTTCGCACCCAGCCCCCCATCAGCCCGGTTGAAATCATCCGACGCGGGTGTGGCAGCGGCGAAGGCCGTGTGCGGGAACGCGAGTTGCGGGACGAGAAGGAAGCTAGCGATCAACAGCAGCCGCAAAGACCAGAGAACCTTCAGTCTTGAGGAATCAACGAGTTTTCTTGCCACTTGGGTCCCCCCCAGCCAGCACAGCTAACCTTACATACGTCTGAGCATTCGATTTATCCCGGGCTTTCTGGGATGTCTCCAGGTGGCAGTGCGGTCGATGTCACCGTCGGGCAAAGACTTCCGGGCACACCGATCAGCTGTCGCTTGAGCGCTGTCATCAGCAACTTGCCCCACCACCACTCCAAAGCCATCACAGAGTGCCGTCGCGCTCGGCATCGGCCGCAGGCCCGGAATCGGCTGACACGGGTTCGACTGAAGGTAACCATAACACCCGAATGATGCAAAGTCGTACGATAGGGCACAGTTCGGATGCTGCACGCGCCGCCAAGTCACCCGGCCCCCCCGAAAGCTGCGCGGCGGGGCGGGACCATCTCAGCTCGGGGGCGCCGAGGCGGAAGGGACTCGCGAGAGACGGGAGGCTACCCGGACTAGTGGGAGGACCCGGTAGGGGACTTGGGTGGCCAGTGAGATCAAGGTGGCCGAGCGGACGACGCCCTCGGTGGAGACGATCGCATCGAGAACGCGCTGCAGGTCGGCGTTGGTGCGGGCCACCACCCGGCAGAGCATGTCGCCCGGACCCGTGATCGTGTGTACCTCGAGCACCTCGGGGATCGCGGCGAGTCGTTCCGCGACCGGATCGTGGCCGCCGGGCTGGCGGATCTCGAGGGTGATGAACGCGGTCACCTCGTAGCCGAGCGCGGCCGGGTCCACCTCGGGTCCGTATCCGGTGATCACGCCGCGCTCGGACATCCGCTCCAGGCGCGCCTGCACGGTGCCGCGGGCGACCCGCAGGCGCCGGGAGGCCTCGAGCACGCCCACCCGGGGCTCGGCGGCCAGCAGTTCGATCAGCGCGGCGTCAAGCCGGTCGATCAACCCATGGTCACTGGTAGTCATGGTGTACAGAGATACCAGCATTCGTTCGGAATAAATAGTCAAGATGACTAGCAGAATCTGGCTTGATTGCGCAGTTTGAGATCCGGAGCGCATGCTGGCGGCATGATGACCCCATCGCAGGACAGCTTTCCCGTCATCGGCATGGACGCCGTGGTGTTCGCGGTCGGGAACGCGAGACAGGCGGCGCACTACTACTCGACCGCCTTCGGCATGCGGCGGATCGCCTACCGCGGCCCGGAGACCGGATGCCCGCACGAGGCGGCGCACGTCCTGGAGTCGGGCCGCGCGCGGTTCGTCTTCCGCGGCCCGGCCCGGCCGGGTACCCGGCTCGGCATGCGGGTGGCCGCGCACGGCGACGGGGTCGTCGACCTTGCGCTCGAGGTCAGTTCGGCGGAGGAGGCCTACTACTACGCGGTCGGTCACGGCGCCCGCGGCCTCGAGGCGCCGCACCTGCTCGAGGACGACTTCGGCAAGGTGGTCGTGGCCGCCATCGCCACCTACGGCGACACCCGGCACACGCTGGTGGAGCGGTCCGGCTATTCGGGTCGCTACCTGCCTGGGTACGTCCCGGCTGACCCGATCGTCGCCCCCGGCGAGCGCGCCCTCTTCACCGAGATCGACCACTGCGTCGGCAACGTCGAGCTCGGCAAGATGGACGAGTGGGTGGACTTCTACCACCGGGTCATGGGCTTCACCAACATGAAGGAGTTCGTCGGCGACGACATCGCCACCGAGTACTCCGCGCTGATGAGCAAGGTCGTCGCGGACGGCACTCGCACGGTGAAGTTCCCGCTGAACGAGCCCGCGGCGGGCAAGCGCAAGTCACAGATCGACGAGTACCTGGAGTTCTACGGCGGCCCGGGCGTGCAGCACATCGCGCTGGCCACCGACGACATCGTGGCCAGCGTCCGCGCCATGACGGCGGCCGGCGTGGAGTTCCTGCCCACCCCGGGCAGCTACTACGACGAACTCGGTTCCTGGGTCGGCGAGACCCGCGTTCACGTGGACGAACTGCGTGAGCTCGGCATCCTGGCCGACCGGGACGAGGACGGCTACCTGCTGCAGATCTTCACCAAGCCGGTCCAGGACCGGCCGACCGTGTTCTTCGAGCTGATCGAGCGGCACGGCTCGCAGGGGTTCGGCAAGGGCAACTTCAAGGCGCTGTTCGAGGCGATCGAGCGGGAACAGGCCAGGCGCGGCAACCTGTGAATCCCCCGTTAGCGAGCGGGGAGGGTCAGGACGGTGAGCTGCTGGCTTGACGGGGTAGCCGCCGACCCGATGGCGGTCACCTTGGCGGCGGCGGCCGCCAGGGCCGTGAGC
This sequence comes from uncultured Actinomycetes bacterium, assembly GCA_963739615.1. Lineage (GTDB taxonomy): Bacteria > Actinomycetota > Actinomycetes > Streptosporangiales > Streptosporangiaceae > Palsa-504. The sequence continues at coordinate 74,695 of CAVUBD010000020.1, read as the reverse complement.
TGGCCCTCGTACGAGCCGGCCGATACGAACCCATTCGGGCCGGCGGCTACCGCGAGGACCTGACTCGAATCGTCTGCGTCGTTGTCGTTCACGTTGTGCGCGCGAGTCCAGCGGGCCAGGTTCGGTGACCACCACACGTCAGCCGCGCAGTTGCCGCCCGGCTCGACTACCTTGCCGACGATGACGTACCCGTCCGGCCCGGCGGCGGCCGCGACGCCGACCACATTGCCGGTCACGCTGGCGAGGTCGCGGGCAATCGACCCGGTGGCGGGCTGCCAGGTCGCGCCGTCCGCGGAGGTGAGTACGACCGGACCGGGCACGCCCACGGCGAGCCATCCGGCCGGGCCGTGCGTCACGCTGGCCAGTGCGGCCAGCCCTGGTTCGGCCCCGGATTTCGCCGAGACCAGCGAGAGCGATGACACGAGCTGCCACCGGCGGCCGGCCACCTTCCGCCAGATCGCGGGATAGCCGTCCGCGCTGCCGACCGCGATCTGCTGGCCGCCGGCGACGGCCAGGCTCTTGACTGTCACCTCGGGGACCACGGCTCCCGGGATGCTGCCGAGCGGCACCGGCCGGATGGCGCCCGCGGTGCTCGCCTGGAGGAGAACGGCCTGCTGGCTGACCTTGCTGGCCGCCGTGGACCCGGCGGCGATGACGGTATCTCCGGTGCCTGCCGTTGCGGCGGGCACCGAGGCGTAGCTGGCCGCGGGGCCAAGCGATCCGGTCGGCAGCCACGTGCTACCGGTCCCGGTGCTGGTGTAGGCCACGTCGTTCCCCGCGGCGTCGGTACCGGTCACGGCGAAGCCGTAACCGCTGCCCTTCACCACGATGTCGCGCAAGCCGCCGGCCGCTCCGACGGTGGCCGCGTACTGCCACCTGCGTCCGTTCGGGGAAAAATAGGCGATGCCGTCACCGGCGGTGCCCGGCCTTACGGCGATCAGCCCGGAGCCGTAGGAGGCCAGGCCGCTGATGGTGTCCTCGGCGCCGTGACCGGCCGGGACCGTCACCGGCGTCCACGTCGATCCGCCGTCGGAGCTCAGCCACGTCCCCCACCGGCCGTTGGCGAGCGTGCCGGAGATCACCGTGTCCTCGCCCGCCGAGGCGGCCCAGGAGATGCTCTGCACGCTCTGGCCGGGTGCCGCCAGCCCGAGTTGCGCGGCCGCCATCCGCTGCCAGGTCACGCCGTCACGCGAGGTCCAGATCACCGCCTGCTTCTTGCCCTCGGGGGCCGCGGCCTGGCCGGCCGCCAGGAACCCGTCCGCCGTGCTTGTGAGCACGAAGACCTGGTCGCCGGGCAGCTGCGGGGCGATCCCGTGGGTGGCCGCCAGCGTCCAGGACAGGCCGTTCCGGCTGGTCCAGATGGCCTCGGGCGCGGCGGTCCCGATGGCCACCCAGCCCGAGGGCCCGCCGGCGAGCCGGGTGGCCTGGTACCCCAGCGGGGGCTGGCCGCCGCCGGGCGTACGGACCGGGGCGAGGCGCCAGGACGCGCCGCCGTCGGCCGAGGTGAAGAACTGCTGGCGCACGATCCCGTCGCTGACCTGCGAGCCCGTCGTGACGATCGTCTTGCCGAACGCGCCGATGCGGCTGATCGTCTGGAAGACGCCGCGGTCCTGCTGCCCCGGATAGATACCGAACGGGCCCGCGGCCAGCGGCCGGGACACGGTTTCCGCGGCCGGCCGGGGCGCCTTGGCGCCGCGGCCGGCCAGCACCACCAGAGCCAGCACGGTGACCACCGCGAGCACCACAGCCGGGACCGCTATCGCCGTGCGGCGGCGGGTCAGGCCCGGACCGGCGGCCGGGCGCGGGCGACCGGGGGCGGCGGGCACGGGGACAGGGGGCGCCTGCGGCCCAGGCTGGACGGCCCGGGACACCGGCGGCGCCAGCACCGTCGGCACGGGCGTGCCGTCCTTGGCCGGGACCGCAGGCTGTACCGCGAGTTGGTCGAGGATCTCATGCGCGGTGGGCCGGTCCTGCGGCTCCTTGGCCAGGGCGGCTTCCACCAGCGGCCGCAGTGCGTGCGGTACCGCGTCGAGGCTGGGCTGGGCGTGCAGGATCCGGTACACGACGGCATCGGTCGCCCCGGTGCCGAACGGCGGCCGCCCGCTGGCCGCGTACGCGATGGTCACCGCCCAGGCGAAGATGTCGGCCGCCGGGCCGGCCTGCCCCATGACCTGCTCCGGAGCCATGAAACCGGCCGAGCCGACCGTCATGCCGGTCTGGGTGAGGGAGACCGAATCCAGCGCCTGGGCAATCCCGAAGTCGATGAGTTTCGGGCCGTCCACGGCCAGGATCACGTTGGCCGGCTTGAGGTCCCGGTGGACGACCCCGGCCGCGTGGATCACGGTCAGCGCCTCGGCCAGCCCCGCCGCCAGGTCATGCAGCATCCCGGCGCCGAGCGGACCGGCCGCCTCGACGTGCCCGGTCAGGGAAGGCCCGGCGGCGTACTCGGTAACCAGGAACGGCCCGCAGTCGTCGGTGCCGGCCTCGATCACCCGCACGATGCGCGCGCCCCTGACCCGGGCCAGCACGGCCATCTCACGGCCGAACCGGGCCCGGAATTCCGGGTCGTCGGCCAGCTCAGGGCGCAGGACCTTCACCGCGACCAGGTGGCCGTCCCCGCCCAGGCCGAGATAGACCACGCCCATGCCGCCCGAGCCCAGCCGGGCCGTCAGCCGGTAACGCCCGGCCCGCCGGGGGTCGCCTTCCTGCAGCGGCGTGCGCGCGGGGAGCGATCTCGCCACGACAGCGTCCTGGACGATCCGGGTGGTCCGCGGGTCCGTGAACGGGCTCGGCTCGTCGGTAGCGACCTGGTGCGAGTACGTAGTCATCTGGGCCTCCGCAGCGTCAGTTCCTGGCGGGATCCGGGTTCGGGAAAACAGCGCCTTCGGCCATGACAACGCCGTCGGCGGCTCATGCACTTCTCGGTATTCGGCGACCAATGTGGCCTTTGCTGCGGCAGACTCCGGTGTCTACCCAGCGCCGAGAGGGTTGATATCTAATGTTCTGCTGGCCAGATGTATGAGTTACGACCGGCAAGGACGGAATGGTTCACGCCGGCTGGCCAAAAGATTAAGAAAATCTTTCTTGGCCGGAGAGTGAACCGTTCGGCCCGCTGGCGTCGTAGGACCGCTGATGGGGCTGTGTCAGGCGCCGGGACGCTCCGTCACGGCCGAACACGCTGCATTGGCGACACGCAGCTACCGGGTTCTCGGTGGACCGGGTGCATCTCACGTTTGCCGGTCTCGCCTTCGGCGTTGATCAGCGCGGCTACGGCCGGGTAACGCCGCAGCTTGTCTAGGTAGCGACAGCGGGTGGGCCCGATGCTGCCGACCGGGATGCCCAGCCTGGCGCTGATCTGGGCGTACGGCACGGGCGGGTCTTGGATCAGCAGGGCGATCAGCTGCTGGCCGTCTGGTGGCAGGGCCTGGAACGCCTCGCGCAGCGCCGCATGACACTCGGCCGCCAGCAGCTCCTGCTCCACCATCCCGGCCTGCTCATCCGGGAGGCTCTCGGCGTCCGGCCCGTACCTGGCGGCCAGCGGTCCCCGTGCCGCGCGCAGGACCCGGAGGCATTCCCGCCGGGCCGTGGTGGCCAGCCAGCCGGGAAGCGCGGCCGGATCGCGAACCTTGTCCAGCCGGTCCACCACGCGCAGCCAGACGTTCTGGACAGCGTCGTCGGCGTCGGCGTCGGCCAGCCGGTGCCTGCGGCAGATGGACCAGATCAGCGGCGCGTACCGCTCGACGAGTGCGTCCCAGGCCTGTTTGTCGCCTTTCCTGGCACGGGTCACCAGGTCAATGACCACCAGGTTATCGCGCATCGGGTTAGCATCAGGGGCCAGGGGGCCGCGGCTGGCACGCTCGCTGTGCCGGTACTGCCTGGGAAGATAGACCACCCCCAGTTCGTCGGTAGCGGCCTGGTGGAAGTACGTCGTCATCTGGGCCTCCGCAGCGTCAGTTCCTGGCGGGATCCGGGTTCGGGAAAATAGCGCCTCCGGCACGCGAAAAGGCGCTTTCGATTGTCGTCATGATTGATACCTTCGGCCGGCCTCCGGCCATAACATCACCAGCGGCAGCCGATGCATCTCTCGGTATTCGGCGACCAATGTGGCCTCGCTGCAGCGGACTCCAGCGTCTACTCAGCACCGCGAAGGTTGATATTTAACGCTCTGCTGGCCGTATGCATGAGTTACGATAGGCAAGGACAGAATGGTTCACGCCGGCGGGCCAGAAAATTAAGAAAATCTTTCTGGGCCGGGGAGTGAACCGTTCGGCCCCTTGGCGTCGTAAGACTAGTGTTGAGCTGTGCCAGCCCGTCATGAACCCCAGGTAGGGGTTGATCGCGCGGCCGACCCACTCGAAGGACGCGCCGCAGTTGGCGTTCCACGGGTTCAGCCGGCGGTAGCTGTTCGCGATGATGATCATCGGCATCGCGGTCAGGATCAGCACCGTCGGCCCGGCGTAGGCGGCCGTCGCGGCCAGTGCGGCCAGCGTCAGCGCCACGCTGACGCTCGGCCCGACCAGTGCCGCGCCGATGAAGGTGTCCTGGGCCACGCTGATGGCGTCGGGCTCTAGCCTGGCTTCGATTGGCGCCGCTCCTGTAAAGGCGGCTGATCGTTCCATGTGTGCTTCCTCTCGGGTAAGAACGGGGGATTTCAGGCATGCCGGAATGGGGGGATGCCGGGGGACAGACGCCCCGGCACCTAGCGACACCGGGGCGTCCTCTCACCTGCCGCCTGTGACGGTCCGCGAGGATCAGCCAGGGCGGCAGGGAGCCTGGGAGCTTGTTAAAGCGTCAGTTCTGCTGGTTCCGGCGTTCCTTTAGTTCTGCGTCGATGACGCTTATCTTTCGCTGGATTGGTATATGCGCAGGCGAGCGGGGGCTGATTAAGCCGAGGTTCAGCGCGAGGTCCCGCCTGGCACGCTTAAGCTCGTCTGTCGTCCGCTCGCGGAGCTCCGGGTTATGCACTGACTGGCCTCAGATCCCACCAGGGGAACCGCTCCCGATGCTGTTCGGGGTTTCTGGAGATGTGCTCCCGAAGCCAATCCGGATCATCGGTTCCCAGTCCGCATATGCACATATAGATCATCTGGCGTCGGTCCTTGTATGTTCGCCTGGCCTCGGCAGCAGTGCCTTTAAGTCGTTCGTGCAGTAGCTTGCGCACGGTCATATGCCCGGTTGCCGGGGCTGGCTGTCAGGTGGTGTAGTACCGGTTGTCCTGGCCTTTCTGGATGATGCCTGCGGTGGCGAGCAGTCGCTTGGCGCGGCTGACGGTGGCGGGGGACACGTCAAGCTCGCCGGCCAGGGTCACGTCGGAGTCAACGGGGGTCCATGGCTGCTGGCCTTGCAGCTGGCGGGCGATGGCGGCGGCGGCGATGTACTTGCGGGCCCGGCATGTTTCCCAGTGGCTTAGGGTCGTGTCGTCGGCGGGTGCCATGGCGGGGCGGGTTCCTCGGGCGGGTCCTGGCTGGGGGCGGTGGTGAGGGTGGCCCAGACGTATTTGCCGCTGTTGGGGGCGGGGTGCCATCCCCATTGGTGGCTGAGGGCGGTGACGATGAGCAGTCCCCGGCCGTTCTCGGTGAGCGGGTCGGGTGGCGGCTGGTGGAGGGGCGGCGGGGTGGGGCACGGGTCCCAGACGCGGATGCAGAGTTCTGCGTTGCGGGCGGTGATCCAGAGGGTGATGGGGCGGGGTTCGGTGCCGGGGGGCGCTGCGGCGCGGCTGGCGGTGATGGCGTTGGTGACGAGTTCGCTGGTGATGGCCCGGCGTCGTCGCTGAGGTGGGCTAGTCCCCAGAGGGTCAGGGCGGTGCTGGAGGGTGGCGCGTGCGGTGCCGGGGGCGGTGGGGAGGGGTCCGAGTATGAGGCTGGTCTGCCGGGTGGCGGGTCCGGGGCGGGTGCGGCCGGTGCGGGCGGGCAGGGCCACGGGGTGGGCGGGCGCGTGGGTCATGCCGCGTCCCCGGTGGTGAGGGGGCGCGCTGCGGCGTCGTCTTTGATGGCGTCCAGCAGGAGAGCCGGGGTCGCGGCGCGGATGGTCCCTTGCCCGTCCCTGCGGCGGGCGGCATAGGGCTTGCCGGGGCAAGTGCCGGGGTCGTGGCTGAAGGCGTAGGCGTGGCCCCAGAACCGTACGATCGCTTCGAGTTCCGGTGCGTCGGCGGCGCTGGTCATCGGGGGGCCTCCTTCCGGTGGTGCGGGTGCCGGGGCGCTCCCCCGGATGGGCCTGCCCGGCTTTGGAACTACTGGAGGACTGGGCGGGGACTGTCCGGGGGAACGCGTGGTAAGCATCACGTGCGCGGCGTACCGTTTGCCATGAGTGACGACTTACCTCGAAGGCGTAGCGGCAAGGTGCGAATGCCGGGCCTTGCCGCGTGAAGCGGCGTGAAGGGCGTGAAGGCGTGGACGGGTCCCCGTTCGATGACGAGCGTTGCCGGAGCTTCGTCAGGAACCTGGAGACGATGCTTGATGCGCTCGGGTGGAAGAAGGCGGACCTCGCGCGGGAGAGTAGGTACAGCGCGTCGCTGATCTCGGAGATCATGGCGTTCAAGCGGTGGCCTGCCGTCCAGCACGGGGAGGCGTTCGACCGCGCGTTCGGGCTGGACGACGTGTTCGCGGCCAAGGGGAGGGCGATCCGGGCCGACGCGTACCCTGAGGCGTTCAAGGACTTCCCGGCGCATGAGGCGACCGCGCACGACTTGTACCTGTACCAGCACTCGGTGTTCCCCGGACTGATCCAGACCGAGCGGTACATGCGGGCAGTCCTGTCCGCGTGGCCGAACATCACGGCCGATGAGGTCGAGCGGCGGGTCACAGGCCGGCTGACGCGGCAGGAAGTGCTGACCCGTGGGGAGCCTCAGCCGCCGAGGCTGTGGGCGCTGGTCGATGAGGCCGCGCTGCGGCGGCCCGTCGCGGTCCCTGAGGTGATGTACGAGCAGTGCATGCACGCGCTGGAGGTCTCCCAGTTGCCGCATGTGTCGCTGGCCGTGATCCCCTATCGCGAACGGTGGCACGTCGGGCTGCTGGGGGCGTTCACGGTCGTGGAGCGGGACGGCATGCCGCGTATTGTGAACGTGGAGGACATTGCGGATGGCGGGCCGTCGGAAGACCCGGCGACCGTCAGGAAGGTGGCGCTACGATTCAGGGCGCTACAGCACGAGTCCCTGCCTGGCGGGGACTCGCGGGACATGATCGCAAGGATGGCTGAGGAACTATGGAGACGGGACAGCGCCAACTGGCGCAAGAGCACTTACAGCGGCGGTAACGGAGGAGACTGCGTAGAGGTCGGGACTGCCGTGTCCGGGGTCGTGGTGCGGGACACCGCTGACCGGGCGGGCGCGGTGCTGGCGGTCTCCGCTGGCGCGTGGCGGGCACTGCTGGCTGAGGTCCGGGCGTCGTAGCGTTAGCTGCGCGTGAGGGTCGGGGGCAGCCTCGTAAGGGGCTGCCCGTTTTGTCATGCCCGGATTCCCGCGCAACCCTGTGCTGTAACGCAGACGGCTTGCAGGCGTCTTTGCCCGCGCTGGTTTAGCCTGTGTTCCGTTTTGCTGTCGTCTTCGCCACTGGCTGGTTTTAACCCGTTGCCGACCGGCGCGATAGTTACGGTTATTCTCATTGCTGGCCTCACTTAGCCTCGATCCACCGGTCAATTAGGGTGTTTTCGGGCGTGTCAAACCTGAAACGTGCCCTTCGTAGATCGAGGCTTAGCCGAAAGCCAGCGTGTAGCCGGCCGAGCGGAGCGCGGCGATCACTTCGCCGCAGTGGGCGGGGCCGCGGGTCTCGACCTGAAGGACCACTTCGACCTCGTCCACGTGCAGCCGCGGGGCCAGCCGCTCGTGCGAGACCTCGAGCACGTTGGCGCCAAGATCGGCCAGGTCAGCCAGGAGCTTCGCGAGCGACCCCGGATGATCGGGCAGCCGGCAGCGGAACGCCAGGTAGCGGCCCGCGGCGGTGAGACCGTGCCGGAGCAGCTTCGACAGCAGCAGCGGGTCGATGTTGCCGCCGGAAAGCACCGCCACCACCGGCGGGGCGAAGTCGCGTGAATACTCGAGCAGAGCGGCGACCCCGGCCGCTCCGGCGGGTTCCACCACCTGCTTGGCTCGCTCCAGGCACAGCAGCAGCGCCCGGGACAGGCTCTCCTCCGAGACCGTGACCACGCGCTCGGCCAGGGCGGAAAGGATGGCGAGGGGGATGTCTCCCGGCCTGGCGACCGCGATGCCGTCGGCCATGGTGGGCTTGGGCTTGACCGACACCGGATGACCAGCCGCCAGCGAGCCCGGATACGGGGCGACGGCCTCCGCCTGCACGCCGACGATGCGGACCTCCGGGTCAAGGCCTTTGATCGCCACCGCGACACCGGCCGCGAGGCCGCCGCCGCCCACCGGCACCACGATCGTGCGAACCTGCGGGCACTGCTCGACGATCTCGAAGCCGAGCGTGCCCTGGCCCGCCACGATGTCCTGGTGGTCGTAGGGATGGATGAAGACGGCACCGGTCCGCCCGGCGAAGGCGAGGGCCTCGCGCAGGGCATCTTCCACGTTGCTGCCGTGCAGGATGACCTGCGCCCCGTAATCCAGCGTCGCCTGCACTTTCGGCAGCGGCGCTCCCTGGGGCATGACCACGGTGGCCGTGCAGCCGAGCAGGCCGGCGGCGAGCGCCACGCCCTGGGCGTGGTTGCCCGCGCTGGCCGCGACGACGCCGCGGGCGCGTTCGGCGTCCGAGAGCCTGGCGATCCGGTAGTACGCGCCGCGGATCTTGAACGAACCGGTCCGCTGCAGGTTCTCGCATTTGAGGTACACCGGCCCGCCGACGGTCTCGGAAAGCACCCGTGAATGCAGCACGGGAGTGTCCGAGATCACATCGTGGAGCAGCTTGCGCGCGGCGGCTACATCATCGGAGCTGACCGCGCCAGGTGTTAGGGCCACGGGATGCAAGTGTGCCACCCGGGCGCAGATGCGGAGACTTGCGATCACGACATAGTGTCGAATGGTGCAACAACACGACCAGAATCAGCACTCGGGGGCCGAGAGCGCCGCCGCTTCCCGCAGCCAGCCGCCGGGCTCCGCCACCCTGGCCGAGCTGCGCGCGAGCGGTCACGTGTACCGCGGCGTCAAGGACGAGATAAAGCAGAACCTGCTCGCCATGATGAGAGCAGGACAGGACCCCTTTCCCGGCATCGTGGGATTCGGCGAGACCGTACTGCCCCACCTTGAACGCGCCCTGATCGCCGGGCACGACGTCATCCTGCTCGGGGAACGGGGCCAGGGCAAGACACGGCTGATCCGCACCCTGGCCGGGCTGCTCGATGAGTGGACTCCGGCCGTCGACGGCTGCGAGATCAACGACCATCCGTACCACCCGGTCTGCGCGCGGTGCCGGCGCCTCGCCGCCGAGGCGGGCGACGACCTGCCGGTTACCTGGCGGCACGCCAGCGAGAGGTACGGCGAGAAGCTCGCCACCCCCGACACCAGCGTGGGCGACCTGATCGGCGATATCGACCCGGTCAAGGTCGCCGAGGGACGCACCCTCGGCGACCCGGAGACGATTCACTACGGGCTGGTGCCCAGGACCAACCGGGGCATCTTTTCCCTGAACGAGCTGCCCGACCTGGCCGAGCGGATTCAGGTGTCCCTGCTGAACGTGCTCGAGGAACGCGACATCGGCATCCGCGGCTACGCGCTGCGGCTTCCGCTCGACCTGCTGCTCGTGGCCAGCGCGAACCCGGAGGACTACACCAACCGCGGCCGGATCATCACGCCGCTCAAGGACAGGTTCGGCGCCGAGATCCGGACCCACTACCCGCTGTCGCTGACGGAGGAGCTCATCCTCATCGAGCAGGAGGCCGACGTCTGGACCAACGCGGAACTGCCCGAGCACCTGGTCGAGGTGATCGCCAGGTTCACCAGGGCCGTCCGTGAATCGCCTGCCGTCGACGCTCGCTCGGGTGTGTCCGCGCGTTTCGCCATCGCCGCGGCGGAAAGCGCGGCGGCTTCGGCCGTGCGCCGCTCCGCGCTCGCCGGGTCGGCGGACGAGACCCCGGTCGCGCGGGTCTGCGACCTGCCGCCCGTGGTCAGCACGCTGCGCGGCAAGGTCGAGTTCGAGGTCAGCGAGGAGGGCCGGGAAGAGGAACTGCTCGGTGCCCTGCTGCGCCGGGCCATCGCCGACACGTTCCGGTCCAGGCTGGGCAGCGCTGACCTGTCCGGCGTGCTGGCCAAGTTCGAAGACGGCGGCACGGTCTCCTCTGGAGAGCTGGTACCCGCCTCCGACCTGCTGCAGCGGATCGGCGACGTCCCCGGCCTGGCCAGGATCATGGCCAGGCTCGGCATGGACGGCGGTGAATCCTTCGGGCACGCCGCGGCCGCGCTCGAGTTCACCCTGGAAGGTCTCTACCTGCTGCGCCGGCTGTCCAAGGACAGCGAAGGCAGCACCAGCGTGTACCGGATCTAGCATGGCGAACTACCGGTACGGCAGGTACGTTGACGGCCCTGACCCGCTCGCGCTCTCCCACGACGTGCGCGGCGCCCTGGACGACATGGGCGACGAGATCCTCGCCGGGGCCAGCCCGGCCGACGCGCTACGGGACCTGCTGCGCCGGGGCCAGGCCGACCGCCGGGGCCTGGATGACCTGCTCCGCCGGGTACGTGAGAGGCAGCGGGAGATCCGCGGCCGCGGCCGCCTGGACGGCATACTGGAGCAGGCTCGCGCTCTCCTTGACACCGCCGTCGGGCAAGAGCGCGCCGAGCTTTTCCCCGACCCGGGCGACGAGGCCAGGCTGCGCGAGGCGGATCTTGACGCGCTGCCCGCGGACACGGCCCAGGCGATCAGGCAGCTCGCCGACTACGACTGGCGCTCCCCCGCGGCCAGGCAGACCTTCGCGTCGCTGCGGGACCTGCTGCGCAGCGAGGTGCTTGACAGCCAGTTCCGCGGTATGCGGCAGGCCATGCAGAACCCGGACCCGGCGGCGATGCAGCGGGTCAAGGACATGCTCGCTGACCTGAACGAGATGCTGGCCGCGGACGCGCGCGGCGAGCATACCCAGGCTGATTTCGATCAGTTCATGGCCCGGCACGGCGACCTGTTCCCCGACCAGCCGCGCAGTCTCGAGGAACTGGTCGACTCGCTGATCAGCCGGATGGCCGCGGCGGAGCGCCTGCTGCGCTCGCTCAGCCCCGAACAGCGCGAGGAGCTCGCCGGGCTGATGGCCGAGGCCATGGACGACGCCGGGCTGGCCGCCGAGATGGCCAGGCTCGCCGATGCGCTCCGATCCAGGCGTCCTGACCTGGACCGGGCCGGCCTGAGCGGCGGCGTCCAGATGTCCGGTGAGGACCCGCTCGGCCTCGGTGACGCCACCACGGCACTGGCCGAGCTGGCCGACCTGGCGGAGCTGGAAACGGCGCTGGGCCAGGATTACCCCGGGGCGAGCCTGGACGATATCGACGAAGAGGCGGTCAGGCGGGCCTTCGGGCGGCAGGCGGTCGACGACATGGAGGCCCTGCGGCGCCTCGAGCGGGAGCTCGAGCGGCAGGGATACCTGACGCGTAACGGCGGGCAGCTGGAACTCACCCCCAGGGCCGTGCGCAGGCTCGGCGACACGGCCCTGCGCCGGATCTTCGGCGACGTCAGCTTCGGCCGCGGCTTCGGAGATCACGACCAGCGGGACGCCGGCCAGGCGGGCGAGCTCACCGGTACCACCCGCGCCTGGGAGTTCGGCGACGAGCAGCCGCTTGACGTGCCCACCACGGTCCGCAACGCCCTGCTGCGCGGCGCCCGCACCGGGGCCTTGGCTCCGGCCAGGGGGGCATGGGGGGACGGGCAGTCCCCCCATGATCGGGGGGGGTCTTGGGGGGGTCGTCCCCCCCGGCTAGCAGCACGCGACTTCGAGGTGGCTGAGACCGAGCGGCGGACCGCGGCGGTCGTTTCCCTGCTGGTCGACCTGTCCTATTCGATGCAGCTGCGCGGGACCTGGGCGGCGGCCAAGCAGACGGCGCTCGCCTTGCACGCGCTGCTGCGCAGCAAGTTCCCCCAGGACGCGGTGCAGGTCATCGGGTTCTCCAACTACGCGCGCGAACTGCACGAGGCGGAACTGGCCGGACTCGGCTGGGACATGGTGCAGGGCACCAACCTGCACCACGCGCTCATGCTGGCCGGGCGTCATATCGACAAGCACCCGGAGCACGAGCCCGTGGTCCTGATCGTGACGGACGGCGAGCCCACCGCCCACCTGCAGCGTGACGGGCGATCCTGGTTCGCCTGGCCACCCTCGCCTGAGACGCTCGAGCTGACCCTGGCGGAGGTGGATAAGATGACCCGTCGGCACGCGGCGCTGAATATTTTCATGCTGGCTGACGACGCCCGGCTCAGCGCGTTCGTTGACAACGTAGCGAGGAGGAATGGCGGACGGGTGCTGCAGGCGGCCCCCGAACATCTCGGTGAGTATGTCATCCGCGACTTCCTCCGCACCCGCGGCGGCAGTCGAAGGTAGATTTTCCTAGTCGGCTGACGACCCTCGGCCGGCCACGGCCGGCCGCACCGCCGGGCGGCCATGAGCGGCCGGCAACTAAAGCAGATTTACCGCATGCCCGCACTAGGAGGAATCATGAGTTCTACCAGCGGATCAGTCGAGAAGTCGTCGGGCAGGACGATACTCGCGGTGATCCTCGGCATCATCGCTTTGATATTCATCGTGGTGGCCATCATCTACCTGGCCGTGCCCGCCAAGTCGCTGCCCAGCGTCCTCGGGCACATCTCCGGCTCCAACGGGCACCACCCGCTGCGCGCCGCGGGTACGTTCGTCATCGGCATCGTGTTTGCCGTCGGCGCCTGGTTCGCCCTCGCCTACAAGCCGAAGCCTCAGGCCGCGGCCGAGAACGACAGGGAGAACTCGCCCGCGGGGCGGAATTGATCTTGACGGCTAACCAGGCGCCCGCGCCCCGCTGAGGCGGGACGCGGGCGCCTGGTTTCCTCCAGGGCCTGGCGCAGGTCGTCGATCAGGTCGTCGCAATCCTCGATGCCGACAGACAGCCTGATCAGGTCGCCGGGAACCTCAAGAGCGGAACCGGCCGCCGACGCATGCGTCATCCGGCTCGGGTGCTCGATCAGCGACTCCACCCCGCCGAGCGACTCCCCCAGCGTGAACAGGCGGGTCCGGCCGCAGGTTCGCACGGCCGCTTCTTCGCCCGCCGCCATCCGGAACGACACCATCCCGCCGAACGCCCGCATCTGCTCCTGCGCCGTCTTATGCCCCGGATGGGTGGGCAGGCCCGGGTAGAAGACCTCGGCCACCGCCGGATGCTCGGCTAGCACCTGCGCGACTCGCATCGCATTACGGCAGTGCCGGTCCATCCGTGCCGCCAGCGTCTTGATACCGCGCAGCGTCAGCCACGCGTCGAACGGGCCGGGCACGCTGCCGGTGGAGTTCCTGGTGAACGCGACCGCCGCGGCGAGCTCCGCGGCGGCGAAGACGACCGCGCCGCCGATGACATCGGAATGCCCGCCCAGGTACTTGGTCGTCGAGTGCACCACGGCGTCGGCGCCGAGCCGCAGCGGCTGCTGCAGGTAGGGAGACGCGAACGTGTTGTCCACCACGATCGTCGCTCCCGCCGCGTGCGCCGCCTGAGCCAGGGCGGGGATGTCGGCGATGTTCAGCAGCGGGTTCGTCGGCGTCTCGACCCAGATCATGGTGACGGGCCTGGCGGCCAGCTGCGCACGCACCGCCGCGAGGTCGGACATCGGGACCACGGTGTGGCTCACCCCCCAGCCGGCCAGCACCCGGGCGAACAGCCGGTAGGTTCCGCCGTACGCGTCGTCCGGGATGAGCACATGGTCCCCGGGCGAGCACACCGTGCGGAGCAGGCAATCCTCCGCGGCCAGCCCGGAGGCGAAGGCCAGCGCGCTCGCACCGTCCTCAAGCGCGGCCAGGCACTGCTCGAGGGCGGTCCTGGTCGGGTTGGCCGACCGGGAGTACTCATAGCCGCCGCGGAGCCCGCCGACCCCGTCCTGCTTGAACGTCGATACCTGGTAAATGGGCGGCACCACGGCCCCGGTCAGCGGGTCAGGTTCCTGGCCCGCGTGAATGGCCAGGGTCTCGAACCCGTCTTGGCTGGTCATGACAGCACGCCTCCGTAGCTGGTCGTTTCAGGTGCTTGCGGCGAGGAATGTCAGCACATCCTGCCTGGTGAGCAGCCCCGTCGGCTTGCCGTTCACGTGCACGATCGCGGCCCCCGCCTTCTCAAGCGCGAGAACCGCGCGGGAGACCGGCTCGCCCGAGCCGACGGTGGGCAGCGGCGGCGACATATGCCCGCCGACCTGATCGGAGGGCCTCGCCCGGCCGGTCACCAGGGCATCGAGCAGATCGCGTTCCACTACTGAGCCGACCACCTCGGCGGCCATCACCGGCGGCTCCTGTTTCACCACGGGTAGCTGAGAGACGTCGTATTCACGCAGCAGCGCGATGGCCGCCCCGACGTTCTCTTCCGGGTGCACATGGACGAACTCCGGCAGGCTGGTCATCTTCCTGGCCAGCACGTCGGCGACCAGGGGCTCTGAGGTCTGGGCCGAGAGGAAGCCGTAGTCGGCCATCCATTCGTCGTTGAAGATCTTCGACAGGTAGCCGCGGCCGCCGTCGGGCAGCAGCACCACGATCACCGCGTCAGGCCCGGCGGCCTCGGCGACTCGCAGCGCGGCCGCCACGGCCAGCCCGGACGAGCCACCGGTCAGCAGCGCTTCCTCGCGCGCCAGCCGCCGCGTCATCCCGAACGACTCCGCGTCGCTGATCGCGATGATCTCATCGCACACGGACCGGTCATAGGTGGCCGGCCAGATATCCTCGCCCACGCCTTCGACTAGGTAGGGACGCCCGGACCCGCCCGAGTACACCGAGCCCTCCGGGTCGGCGCCGATGATCCGCACCGCGCCGCCCGATATCTCCTTCAGGTACCGCCCGGTGCCCGTGATGGTGCCGCCGGTACCGATCCCGGTGACGAAGTGAGTGACCGTTCCGTCCGTCTGGGACCAGATTTCCGGTCCGGTGGTGGCGTAGTGCGAGGCGGGGTTCTCCGGGTTGGCGTACTGGTCGGGCTGCCAGCCACCGGGAGTCTCGGCCGCCAGGCGGCGTGCGACGCTGTAGTAGGAGTCCGGGTGATCGGGCGCGACCGTCCCCGGGCAGACCACCACGTCGGCTCCGTACGCGCGCAGCACGCTGATCTTGTCCTGGGCCACCTTGTCCGGGCAGACGAAGACGCACCGGTAGCCGCGTTCCGCCGCGACGATGGCGAGCCCGACTCCGGTATTGCCGGAGGTGGGCTCCACGATCGTGCCGCCTGGCTTCAGGTCCCCTGACGCCTCGGCCGCCGCTACCATCCGCAACGCGATGCGATCCTTGACCGAACCGCCCGGGTTGAAGTACTCGACCTTGGCGAGCACGGCGGCTCCCGGGATCCCCCGGTTCACCGATCGCAGCCGGATCAGCGGGGTGTTCCCCACCAGCCCGCTCAGTGAGTCATGCACCTGCATCGTTGTTCCTCCAGGGACGTAGTCTGGATGCACCCTATGCGAGGAGGCCTTGTCATGCCCGAAGCCGTGATCGTCGCCACTGCGCGTTCGCCGATTGGCCGTGCGGGCAAAGGCATACTTATGTCCATACGCCCGGACGACCTGGCCGCGCAGATCGTCGCCGCGGCGCTGGCCAAGGTGCCGCAGCTCGACCCTGCCGACATCGGCGACCTGATGCTCGGCTGCGGGCTGCCCGGCGGCGAGCAGGGGTTCAACATGGCCCGGGTGGTGGCGGTGCTGCTCGGACACGACCACCTGCCCGGTACGACGGTCAACCGGTACTGCTCCTCGTCGCTGCAGACCACCCGGATGGCGTTCCACGCGATCAAGGCCGGCGAGGGAGACGTGTTCATCTCGGCCGGAGTCGAGTGCGTGAGCAGGTTCGCCAAGGGCAGCAGCGATTCCTGGCCCGACACCCGGAATCCGCTCTTCGCCGACGCCCAGGGCCGCACCGCGCAGGCGAGCGGCGGCGGCGCCGGGACCTGGCACGACCCACGGGAAGACGGGCATATCCCGGACTATTACATCGCCATGGGCGAGACGGCGGAAAATGTCGCCGGGCTGCGCGGCATAACCCGCGAGCAGCAGGACGAATTCGCCGTCCGCTCGCAGAACCTGGCGGAAAAGGCCATCGCCAACGGCTTCTGGCAGCGGGAGATCACGCCCGTCATCGCTGCCCGACGGGACCGTGGTGGCGGCCGACGACGGCCCGCGGCCTGGCACCACCATCGATAAGGTCGCCACGCTGAAGCCGGTCTTCCGCCCGGACGGCACCGTGACCGCAGGCTAACTGCTGCCCGCTCAACGACGGCGCCGCCGCGGTCGTCGTGATGAGCGATGTCAAGGCCGCTGAGCTCGGCCTCACGCCGCTCGCGCGGATCGTGTCTTCCGGGGTGACCGGGCTATCCCCCGAGATCATGGGCCTGGGACCGGTGGAGGCATCGCGCCAGGCTCTCGCGCGAGCCGGGATGGCGATCGAGGACATCGACCTAGTGGAGATCAACGAGGCGTTCGCGGCTCAGGTCATCCCGTCCTACGCCGAGCTCGGCGTGGACGAGGAGAAGGTCAACGTGAACGGCGGAGCGATCGCGATCGGGCACCCGTTCGGCATGACCGGGGCGCGTATCACCACCACCTTGCTGAACAGCCTGCAGTTCCACGACGGGACGCTGGGGCTCGAGACCATGTGCGTCGGCGGCGGGCAGGGCATGGCGATGATCTTCGAGCGGCTTAGCTGAACATTTGCCTCTGTGAACTTTCGGGCAACAGGGGGTTGCCAGGCGGCTTGCAATGAGGCACGCTCAGCTCAAGGAGAGCTTCCATGGAGGTGCCAGTTGTCACTGATCCACTCACCGAATCTGCACAAGAGCCTTATCGCACGTATCCCGGTCGTTACCGGCCGCGACCTCGCTGAGTGGTTCCACCGACTCGAATCTGGCCCCGCGTTCCTGCGCCGCGAAGAGCGTGCGCACTGGCTGGCGGACGACGCCGGCATCTCCTGCGGCTACGCCTACGCGATCGTGCACGAATACGAGATGCGCAGGCGCCTGCGCCTCAACGGAGCCTGACCGCTCCTGCGCCGCGCGACCAGTCGCTGAGGCGACGTGTCTGTTCGGTATGCCTGCTTTCAATGCCGTACGGTGTTTCCATCGGCCCGGGTCTTCTACCCTGGCGTCTTCTTTTGCTGGGCTAGCCAGCCTGCTATGTCCCTTGCCTGATCCTTTGTTCGGCTCTCAGCCGGCTTGCCAAGGGGTGCCCTTATCACCCGCCTGCCTTGGTCCTGCGGCTTGAGCCCAGGGCAGACAAGAGGAGAATGTCGCGATTTGGCGGCATAAAAATTGGCAAAACGGGCGAAACAATCGTTTGCAACGAAACCTTAGTTGATCTTAGAGGTCATTGTTTCGACTGAGACCCAATTGACAATTGGGACAAAGGTTATGCCTGCAATGAGTGCCCCCGGTCGGAGTCGAACCGACACTGGGGACCCTTTTAGGGGGCCGGCCTCTTCCTTTGGGCTACGGGGGCGGCACCATAATACTGCGCGCGCAATTGCCTAACCGAGGAGTAACGAAGACCTCTTCAAATTATTTTGAATACAACGGCCGGCGTTTCCGAGAAGAATTGCGGAGCGTAACAATTACAAGATCGACATAGCGCAAAGTAATCGCGCCTTAGCTTTTCGCGTCGGCCTGTACCCGGGCGCGGGTGAAAATGGCGTCCAGCATTGCCGGGGTGACACGGCCGGTGAATGTGTTCTGCTGACTTGGGTGATAGCAGCCGATGAGCAGCACCTCGCCGGGCTCCCGCGGGCTCGTCAGCCTGACCTCGGCACCGTGGCCGAACCTCGGCCGCGGTCGCGGCACGGTATACCCGCTCTGGCCAAGCGCCGGCCACATCGCCTGCCAGGCGAATCCGCCGAGGCAAACGACAACTCGCAGGTCGCGGGCCACCAAGCCGAGCTCGGCCACCAGCCACGGCGCACAGGCGTCTCGTTCGGCTGGTTCAGGCTTGTTGTCCGGCGGGGCACAGCGAACCGCGGCCACCATCCGGGTGCCCAGCAACTGCTGGCCGTCGCCCGCCGCCACGCTGGTCGGCTTTTCCGCCAGTCCGCACCGGTACAGCGACGCGAACAGGAAGTCCCCGCTGCGGTCGCCGGTGAAGATCCGCCCGGTACGGTTCCCGCCGTGCGCCGCAGGCGCCAGGCCGACGATCAGCACCCGCGGGCTAGCCGCTCCCCAGCCGGGAACGGGACGGCCCCAGTAAGGCTCATCACGGAACGCGCGGCGGCGGACAACAGCCACCTCCTCACGCCAGGCGACAAGACGCGGACAAGCCCGGCATACCGACTGCAGCGCGATGAGCTCGCCGAGCGAAGCAGCCCGGCCGGCCAGTTCCGACACCTGTGCCGCGCTGCCCGCGACGGGCGTATCCGGTCCGGCGGGGTCGGATGGCCAGCTACCCGGCGGGACGAGCCGGCCCGTCAGTTCCCTTTCCGCGGCCACCTGATCCCTCAGCCGCGCGAGGCCCCGGCCAGCGACCAGGCGATACCGTCGAGAATGTCGTGCTCGCTGACCAGCACCTCGCCGAAGCCGAACCGCTCCATGAGCCGGTCAAGGACAAGCGCGCCGCCGCCGATCACGTCCACGCGGCCCGGGTGCATCACGCCGATCGCCGCGCGGGCGATCCGGGTCTGGGCCAGCAGTGCGCGGGTCACCTTGTGCACGTCAGCCGCGGACACCCGCGCGTGGTGGATCCGGGCGGCGTCGTAGCCGGGCAGACCCATCGCGATGGCCGCGACGGTGGTGACCGAACCCGCCAGGCCGATCAGCGTCCTGGCCTGCCTAACCGGCAGCGCGGCGGCCACCGTATCGAGGGCGGCGTCGATATCGGCGGTGGCCGCCGCCACCTGCTGGCCGGTCGGCGGATCGGCACGCAGATGCCGCTCGGTCATCCTGACGCAGCCGATGTTGACCGAAATCGCGCCGTGCTGGCCCGTGGGGACGACCCCCCGGAACCCCCCTGGGCCCAGCACGAGCTCGGTTGAACCGCCGCCGATGTCGGCGACAAGGAAGGGACCGCCGCCGTCGGCCAGTTCGCCGGGGGCCAGTTCCGCCGTCGCGCCGGTGAACGCCAGCATCGCCTCCTCGTCCCCGGTAAGGACCTCCGGCGCGACGCCGAGCACTTCCTTTACCCGGCGGACGAACTCAGCGGCGTTATCGGCGTCGCGGGTCGCGCTGGTCGCCACCATGCGCACCGCTCGCGCCGCGGAGCCGGCGATGACGTCGGCGTACTCGCGCAGTACGCCGATCGTCCGGTCGAGCGCTTCCGGCGCCAGGCCGGCCTGGTCCACGCCCTCCCCGAGCCGGACGATCTCCATCCTGCGGGTCACCTCTGTCACCTCGGCGCGGTCGAGATCTACGTCCGCCACGAGCAGGCGCAGTGAATTCGTTCCGCAGTCCAGGGCCGCTACCCGCATCGGGCCTCCTCGGGGAGGCATGGCTCCGGCTCTGGGACGCACGGGCCCGACCGCCACCATTCACCCACCGCGTCCAGGACCTCACGCCCGAATGGGTTCACGTCCCCGGCGGCCAGCTCGTGAGCGACGAGCGCATGCAGGCACTTCACTCGCTCGGGCATTCCGCCGGCCGACTGAGTGCCGGGCGGCAGCGGGTCGATGCCCGCTGAACGCGCTGCTGCCTCCCGCCGCGTCAGGTAGTCGAGATGTGCCGACTCATAGCGACGGCGCAACGCGCTGTCGGCCAGCCTTGCGGTCATGTCCCGCATCAGCCCGGCGGCCTCAAGCTTGCTCACCGCCGCATTCGCCCGCGGGCAGGTCAGGTAGTAAAGCGTGGGAAACGGGCTGCCGTCAGGCAACCGCGGTGCCGTCTCCGCGACATCGGGAAGGCCGCACGGGCAGCGGTGGGCAATGCCGAGCAGCCCGCGCGGCGAGCGGCCGAGCTGGGCGGCAACGACCGCCTCATCGCGGCTCGTTATCACTTCGCCGGGCTCTTCGGATTCGCGTCCGCCTGCTCGACCGACTGCCACAGCTTCGCGTACCAGGGCGCTGGCCCGGGCCGCGGCGAACGGGCGGTGCTGATCAGCGGCTGGCCGCCCTCGACGATGTAGCACTGGGTGCCAGGGAAGCACATGTCAAGTTCCTGCCGCGCCAGCTGTTCGATGTAGGACGGGCTTGACAGTTTAGCCTGCTCCGCTTCCAGGCTCTTCACCTGCGCCAGCATGGTCTGCTGCTGCGCGACCATGTTATCGATCTGCCGCCGCTGGGCCACATATTCACGAACGGGGTACGCCAGGCTCAGCGCGATCGCGCAGATCACCACCGCAAGCACCGCAGCCCGGCCGGTCAGCCGGGTTGTCCGGGGTGCAGCGGCGGGCGGGGACATCAACCCTTGCTGGTCCGCGCCGCGAAGCGAGGGTAGGCACCCGGGCCCGCGTAGGTCGCCGCATCGCCGAGGAGTTCCTCGATCCTGAGCAGCTGGTTGTACTTGGCGACCCGCTCACCGCGAGCAGGCGCGCCGGTCTTGATCTGGCCGCAGTTGGTCGCGACCGCCAGGTCGGAGATCGTGGTGTCATCGGTCTCGCCGGACCGGTGACTGATCACGCAGGTGAAACCGGCACGGTGGGCCATGCTCACCGCATCGAGGGTCTCGGTGACCGAGCCGATCTGGTTCAGCTTCACCAGCAATGAGTTCGCCGAGCGCTCGGCGATGCCGCGGCGAAGTCGCTCGGGGTTGGTGACGAAGATGTCATCGCCCACGATCTGGACGCGATCTCCGACGCTGGCCGTGAGCTCCTTCCAGCCGGGCCAGTCCTCCTCAGCCAGCGGGTCCTCGATGGAAACGATCGGGTAGCCGTCCAGCCATTCGGCGTAGATGGCCGCCATTTCCTCCGAGGTCTGCGGCTTCCCTTCGAACTTGTACATCCCGTCGGCGTAGAACTCCGAGGCGGCGGCGTCGATCGCCAGCCCGACGTCCTGGCCGGGAACGAAACCCGCCTTCCCGATCGCCTCGACGATGAGGTCAAGCGCGGCCCGGTTGTGCTCGAGGTCGGGAGCGAAGCCACCCTCGTCGCCGACGCCGGTCGAGAGCCCGCGCTGCTTGATCACCGACTTCAGCGCGTGGTACACCTCGGCTCCCCAGCGCAGCGCATCGGTGAAGGTCGCCGCTCCGAGGGGAGTGATCATGAACTCCTGGATGTCCACGTTGTTGTCGGCGTGCGCACCGCCGTTCAGGATGTTCATCATCGGGACCGGCAGCACGTGCGCGTTCGGTCCGCCGAGGTAGCGGAAGAGCGGAAGGCCGCTGGAGTCCGCGGCGGACTTGGCGACCGCAATGCTCACGCCGACAATGGCGTTCGCGCCAAGCCGCGACTTATCCGGCGTCCGGTCAAGGTCAATCAGGGCCTGGTCCACCAGTCGCTGATCATCGGCCTCATGGCCGAGCAGCTCCGGCTGGATTTCGTCGATGACGCCCTGAACGGCCCGGCTCACCGCCTTGCCGCCGTACTCGGAGCCGCCGTCTCTGAGCTCGACCGCCTCGAATGCGCCGGTAGAGGCACCGCTAGGTACCCCGGCACGCCCGACGGTCCCGTCGTCTAGCGCTACTTCAACCTCAAGAGTCGGGTTTCCCCTGGAATCTAGGATCTGCCTGGCATGGATCGCTTCAATGGAGGCCACCGCCGGCTCCTTGCCTCTGCTTAGTGTCGGGCGCATGTTTAGTGTCGGGCGCATGTACGGGCTGAACCCTCAGCCTCATCCATTATGAGCCTAGTAGAGCGGCGGCACTCGGTGCGCCGGCCACGCCGGCCGTGCTTAGCCTACGGCCAAGTCAGCATGATCCTTGATGGCTTCTAGCACCCGCCGGTGGTCCGCGCACAGTGAATCACCGTGCCGCTCCGCCATCGCCGCGGTGCGCGAGAGCGACTTCCGCGGCGCGGCCAGGAGAGTGGCATCAAGCAGGGCCCACGACAGCTCGTTGAGCGAGCTGCGCACCAGGGCCGGGTCCTCGGTCCGCTCGCAGACCCCGGCCAGCGCGGAAAGCAGCTTCGGCGCCCTCGGTTCGGCCCCCATCTCCACCCGGAAGGCATTGACCAGGGGGCACGGCGAGTCGGCCAGGACCCCGGCTTCGAAGGCATTGAGCAGCGGGCTGACGTCTCCGGCGGTCATCGGGTCGTAGAGCCCGGGGAACGGGATCTCTTCGTAGCCGCGGTCGTAGCCGCTGAAATAGATCGGCGTCGCGGACCCGGAGCTCTCAAGTACGGCGAGGGAAAGGTCCAGGAGGCTGACGGGCCAGCCGAGGTCGGTGATGGCATGGACCCGGAACTCTCCCCGCTGGCTCCCCAGGCAGGCCAGCAGGAGCAGCTGCGCGGATTCAAGCGCCGATTGCACATAGAACGAGATTTCCGTGCTGTGCAGTCGGATTACTCCTTCATCCGCTCCATCCGCCCAGCTCAGCAGCCGCTGATAGATGATCGAGTTGTCCAGGACGTGGGTGAACCGGCCGGCCGAGATCAGCATGTCGCTGGCGGCCGCCACGTCTGACGCAACCCACTCGGCCGCGCGCTTGGACGCCGTGTACATGTCCGGCGAGTAGGGCCGCAGAGCCTTGCCGGTCGACGCGCATACCACCTGGGGAACCCCGGCGTCCGCGGCCGCCGTCAGCACGCTGCGGGTACCGAGGACATTGGTGGAGACGGTGCGGTGCACCTCCACCTCGGCCAGCCCGGGATTACGCTGCGCCGCGACGTGAAACACGATGTCGGGCCTGATTTCCCGGAGCAGCCCGTCCATGGCGCCGCGGTCCCTGATGTCGGCATGCAGGTACTCCGCGCCGGCATGCCTGGGCCGGGAGTTCGCGGTACCGCGGCTCACGCTCACCAGACGGCCGGAACATCGGGCCGCCAGCTGACCCATGAGCGTCGAGCCGATGCATCCCGTCCCGCCGGTCACAAGCACTGTCGCGTCGCGCAGTCGCTCCGCAAGCTCTGCCTCGGGCAAGCACAGCCCGCGCTCCCCGATGGCGAGAAACCGCGCATGCTCCTCGGCGAAGCCTTCCTTCGCCGAGATGAGCGATTGGGTCAGATCACGCAGCAGATCCAGAGTGGCGTGGTCGAGGTGGCCTTGCCCAGGCGGAGCAACGTCGCGCATCTTGCCAATGATCTCCGAGACCATTCCCACCCCGTACCTCCCGCTCGAATGTCCCCATGCGTGTCACGCACGTACGCGACACGGGCCGCTCCCATCCAGGTGCCTACGCCGGTAGAGGTTAGGCACAGCTATCGTCGAAACCCATAGGTTTCGAAACTTATCCATCGTTAGATGGACAATGCATGACAGCTTAGCATCGGGTACCGAAACGTCATACGAGCCGCCGAGAGGCCCGAAGGCCACCTGTGCCGCAATGCAGGGCCAACGGGCCGCCGACAGGTGACGCGCCTGTCATCTTGGGCGGCGCCTGTCATCTTGGGCGGCGCCTCACCTTGGGCGGCACTGATATCGGCCGGGCTCAGCCGACGGCCTCAGACATACAGCTTTATTACCGATCGATTTAATGGGTATTAGCGGTTGCGGCCTCGCGGCGAGATCAGCTCATAACACGCAGTCGGCAGAAATCGCGGGCTTGCTCAACTTGGCATAAGTATCCAAATTGTTACCTTTGGTGGCAATGTGATCGTCATAGGTAGGATTGCTCCGGTGAATCGTCACCCAAGCGCTCGGGAGGCGCTGGTACGCTCCGCTTCCGTGCGGAGGGGGATCGAATGCGCCGGGATGTAGGTCTGCGCCAGGAGATGCACGGGCGCCGGCTCCTTGATGGCCGCCGCGCCGGGCTCGCCTCTGCGATCACGCCGGCCACCCCGCGCCACGTCCGACTGCTCCCCGCCGCAGCGCCCGGGCCGGGCGAGGGATCTGAGATGAACTGATGCATCCGAAGCTCCTGGCGCCCCTTCGCAGGTTGAGGTACAGCTTCCGGCGTCCGTCCTGGGTCAGCATTCTCGCCGCGATAGCGGTCATCGGCGTGGCCGCGACGTTCCTATCGGTACGAATGAACGCCGGCCCGGGACCAGCGGGCCCGCCGCCGATGGGACTTCCGCCGGCGAGTAAGAGCCCGCTGCCCGCCGTTGCCGCTGGCTCGTGGGCGACCACGCCGCCCGCGGCGGTGCCTGCCGCCTGTAAGAGCAGGCAACTGGAAGGCGCGGAGGGCGCGTCGATCGTCAGTTATCTCGACGACAACAGTAAGCAGCGGGATCTCGTGGCGAAAGAAGCCCAGGGGATTCCCCTGATTGACTTCGCCTGGGCCAGCGTGGCCGGTCCAGGCAGTGTGGTGCGGACCGACTCGTTCGATCCGGAACTGGTTACCGAACTGACCGCGGCAAGTGGGGCCAGTCCATGCGGCCTGCGCTTCGTGACCATTACCGACAACAAGCCGAGCCTGAGCCACGCGGCCGATGTCCGCATGATGGCCGAGATCCTCACCAGCTCGAGCGCGCGCCAGCAGCAGGTGCAGGCGGTAGCGCGGGTGATGGCCAGCGAGCCGCTAGCTACCGGCCTCACCATCGACTACGAATTCGGCCTGCCGAAGAACCGGACCGATCTGCAGATAGCTGAGCAGGTGGCTGGATGGCATGGACTGTCACTCGACCAGGCGGTCAACCGCTTGACAGGCGACTACACCGAACTGGTCAGGGAACTGGCGATTGCGATGCACCAGCAGCATCGCCTGCTGCGGGTCGACGCCCCGGTTCGCAGTAGCGACGATGTCGACGTGGCCACCACCGATATCGCGCCCTACCTGCTTGATTACGGCGCGTTGGCCAAGTACGCCGATCAGGTAGTACTCGAGGCGTACGACTTTCACTTCGCGACCGGAGATCCCGGGCCGATCGCTCCCTTCGCCGATGTGGCCAAGGTGCTTAGCTACGTGCGGAGCTACCAGGTGCCGTGGAGCAAGCTCGCCGTGAGCATACCCACGTATGCCTATGACTGGACCGTGAATAGCCAGGGCGGCATCGCTGTCTCAGCAAGCGGCCAGCCAATTTCAGCCGCCACCCTGACGGCCACTCAGGTCGCGTCACGCAGCAAGCAGTGGCGTGTGGTGACGACAGAAAACGGGGAGACCGAGTACAGCTATACGCAGGCGGGAAAGAAGCACATCGTCTGGGACGCCGCCAGCGCGATCGGGGTAGAAATGGCCTGGCTTCAGCGCAACTACCCCCGCATCGGCGTCAACGCGTGGCGGATCGGCAACGCCGATCCCACGGGCTCGGCACTAGCGGTAAAGACCCTTAAGTAGCTAACGGAGCCGGGCGGCTCCCGGCAGAGCGCCGTTGAGTCTCCCGGCGGGGCCGGGCCGATCTTCCTAATGCGCCGCGCTTCCCGCGGGTCGTCCTAGCGCGCCCGTTATCAGGGCAGGCCAGCCACCCTAATGTCACTGATAGTGAACCTATGCTCACTAAAACGGGCATGATCGGCTATAAGTACTATCTGGTAGACATGATCGGCTATAAGGTACTATCTGGTAGAGTGGCCGTGTCGTTCCGGCGGGGGAGCCGGCGACGGCCGGCCAAGTAAAAACAAAATTAAATAATGGCTGCAGCATAATCGTTGTTGTATTTGCAAATAAATACACTTGGGAGCTTCAGGGAAGCGGGGAACGATTATGAGCACACCTCCACCGCATAAATATTTTGGTCCGAACTATGATCACCCGAACCGAAGATTTCATTTTTGGGCTGTTATTTTGCCGACGGTTCTAGTGACCGCGCTAGCTGTAGTCGTCATGCGCGAGACAGCCAGCCGCGGGGTCAGCAGCAACGCCATAATTCCTTGCTCGCAGCAGCTGTGCCCCCCTGCCTCCACGCCTGCCGCACGGTCGGCGAACAAGACGTCGAGCCTCACTACCAGCGCCAATTCAGCCGGAACGGCTAGCCGGATGGTGACGACGCCCGCCACCGGCAATACCGCTCCTGTGCAGTTGGCCAATCCCGCGCCGAGTTCGAACCTGAGTCCCGCGAAAGCGAGCCCGAGCCCCTCATCAGCTTCATCGCCGAATCCAGCCGCCGGCCCGGGCCTGAACGTCGTTCGCGCCACGCCCGGCCAGTCGTCGGCTAAGGCAGCCTTCGCGGCCGTTCTCTCCAGCGCCTAGTCGAGCCGCCGCCGCAGACGACTGGCCCTACTCGAGGGAACGAGAGAACGTGGACCCCGAAACTGAGATAATCCCGGTATACGTCAAGAAGCAGGTCTTCCACAGCCCGACCGCGCGGCGCGGGCCTTATCTGCTCGTGCTCGCGGCATTCTTGGTGGCAGTGGCCGTACTGGGCTGGCAATGGGGCCTGGTGCACGCCGCGAGACCGCTGCCGGCGGCGGCGCGCTACAACACCAGCGCCAGCTATGCCAGCGGCATCGCCGCCTCGCTGGCAAGCTGCGGGCAGAAAAACGGCGAGTTCGGCCCGAACGGGACGCTCCAGGTGCCAGTGATCGGTCAAGGCATATTCCAGCGCGTCGTGCGCATCGTCCCCGACGGCGGCACGACCTACGCGGTGGATCCGTTCACCGGCCGGGTCGTGCAGCCGCTTACCAGCCTTGAGCAGCACGCCGCCCGCGGCTGCGGCTACGCCGTTGAGGAATACGGCACGATACCGCAGAACACGGTCGTGCTCGCCTACGATAACGGCCCGAACGCCCAGTGGACGCCGCGGATTCTCGGCGTCCTGCAGGCCTACCACGTGCACGCCACTTTCTTTAATGTCGGCGTTAATATGCTGGCCAATCAGCGGGTCTTCCAAGCCGAGATCAATTCCGGGGAGATCGTAGGCAACCAGACCCTTGACAATCCCGATCTCACCCACCAGACGGGCACCCAGGGGCGGCAGGAGTTCGTCACCAATGCTCGTATCATGGCCGTGACCGGCCATTACCAGAGCAGGCTATTCGCGACGCCTTATGCCGGGACCACGCAGCAGACGGTGGCGCAGAATCTATTTGCCACGCTCCTGGGACAGCAGCTCGGATCGGTCGAGGTCGACCTCACCACTGGTGCTTATGATTACCAGGTAAGCTCGAACCAGATTCCCAAGCTGCAGCGCGGCGGCCCGGGCATCGTCCTCACCATGTACGACGGCGGGGGCAATGAGGCCAGCGCCCTCAGTGCCTCGGTCAACGTGATACGGCAAGCCCAGAGCCTCGGATACCACTTCGCGACCATCCCGGAGCTGCTCACCGCGCAAGGATTCCACGGCGCGGTTACCGGCCCGGCCCAGCCGTCGCTGGCAGACCGCATGGGCTACTGGCTGTACCAGGGTCCGCACGTGACCAGGGCGCAACTCCTGCGGGACGCCATGAAGTACATGACGATATTCGTCGGCTTCATTACCATCTTGTGGGCCCTGGCCGCGGCCTGGGGCCGGTTCTGGGATTACCGTAAGCTTCCGGCCTGGCACCCGGAAAAAGTCTCCATCCTGGTCCCGGCCTGGAACGAGTCCAAGGTCATCCGCAGGACGGTCGAGAGCATCCTGCGTTACAGCTACGACTTCGCGCTTGAGATCGTCCTCGTAGACGACGGTTCCACGGATAACACCTGGGAGATCATGAAGGAACTTGACGCCGAGTACCCGGAAGTCAAGATCTTCAACAAGGAGAACAGCGGTAAGGCCAAGGCTCTCAATTACGGCCTGTTCATCGGCGTGACCACAGATCTCACCATGATCATCGACGCGGACACGATCGTCGCCGACGGCGAGACCATTCCGCGGCTGGCCCGATGGTTCGGCGACCCGGGTATCGGCGTGGTAGCCGGCCGGACTAAGGCCGGCTACCGCGGCCGGGGATTGTTCCAGCGAATGCTCAGCGAGTTTCAGTCCACCGAGTACGACCTCGGTATCGCCACGCTGCGGACCGCCCAGGACTGGATGAACGGCATCGTGATCGTGCCGGGCAGCTGCGCCATGTTCAGGACGTCCCTGCTGCGCGAGATCGGCGGATTCAAGTCCCACCTCATCGCCGAGGACGCGGCCGCGGGCATGGAACTGCGGCGCCGCTTCCCTGGGATGCGCATACGGCAGGACATCGGGGCGGTAGCCCTCACCGAAGTCCCGCTCACGGTCAAGGGCCTGTGCAGCCAGTGGCGGCGGTGGAACTTCGGGGTCATGCAAGTCATGATGGACCACCGGGAAATCTTTGTGCGGCCGGACAAGTACGGCGGCCTCACCATCCAGTTGTGGTGGGCCCTCTATGGCATGATCGTCCCGACGCTTTTCATGCCGGTTACGTACATCTTGATCGTCGTAACGGCCGAAAGTCATAACTGGCGAGGCCTGCTGCTCTATCCGGCGATATTCATCGTCTACCGGATACTGACCACCCTGGTGTCCATGGCCATCATGCGGGAATGGATGAATCCGCTGAACGCCATCTGGTACCGGATCATCAATGACCCGCTGCAGATCTATCTGGCCGTCACATGCTGGACCAAGGTGCTGACAGGCAACGTCCAGCCCAAGAAGATCTGGTCCAAGCTTGAGCGCCAGGGTACGACGCAGGACGAGAGCAAGGGCCTGAAGACCCTGGCGAGCTGATCGCTGACCGTGAGCCTACGCGCTAGCATTAGTCCCGGGAGGGGGAGTCCGGTCGCACAGAATCCGGCCGGAATAAGCCGTTGAATGTTAATCAGGTTTCCCGCATCGCCGGTGCCCTGCTGTTCCGGCCTGCACCCTATGTGGACCAGCGGGGTTTTTTCTCTCGCACCTTCGATGCGGACGTCATCCGCGCAGCCGGGATCGATCCGAGTGGCTTCGTGCAGGATAGTCTTTCCCGCTCAGTGCGCGGTGTGGTGCGGGGTATGCACGTCCGTCGCGGAGCCGGCGAGGCTAAGCTCGTCCGGTGTTCCTACGGCGCGATCTTTGACGTCATCGTAGATTTGCGGCCGGCCTTGCCGACTTACCGCAACTGGGAAAGCTTTGAACTCCGTGACGACGAGCAGATGTCGCTCTACGTTCCGGCCGGGTGCGCGCACGGCTTTCAGGCTCTGACCGACCCGGCGGACGTGTCTTACCGCATCGACCGACCTCACGATCCGTCTGAAGATGTGTCGATCGTGTTCGACGATCCCGAGCTGGCTATCCCCTGGCCGCTCCCAGCCACCCTGATGTCACAGCGAGACCGAGCGGCATCGTCCCTCGCCATCGCGACTATCCAACTGGGGTAGGAAGTTATTCACTCAGGGTAGTCCGCTCGTACCCTTCGCAAGAAGCACCGTCATGATGCCGCAAGGTGATCGGACCATCGTGCCTGTAGACTTTGTATGACTCAGCCCTCATGGCTTGCTCATCCATCGATGAGAGGGGGGCGAGATGCTGGGGAATAGCCTGCTCGCGCTGGCGGCGCTGGCCGGTCGGACGGTGGTAGATGCCGCAGCTGCCGACGAGTGGGAGACGGCACAGCGTAGGTTCGCCCGACTCCTGGGCCGCGGGGATGCTAAGCAAACCCGGCTAGCCGAGCAGAGGCTGGAGGAGACACGCGAGAAGCTCATCGGCGCGGCCGGGACGGATGTGGGGCTGATCCGCACGGCTCTAGGGGCAGGTTGGGCAGGGCGGCTGGTGGACTTCCTGGAGGAGAACCCGGATACCGAGGCTGACCTGCAGACCCTAGTCCAGGAGATCCAGGCGGTACTGCCTGCCGAGAGGGTATCTGCGTCCAACCACGCGGTCTCCGCCAATGGCGCTGTGAGCACGGATGCAGCCCAGGGGCCTGGGCCCGAGCACCCCGGCGCCCTAGCCGCGCGGAGCGAACTCGCTTACTCGACCGGGCAGGCCGGGGACGCAGTCGGCGCGCGAGACCAGTTCGCCGCGCTGCTCCCCGTAGCCGAGCGCGTCCTCGGCCCCGAGCACGCCGACACCCTGGCTGCCCGCGCCAGCCTAGCCTACTGGACCGGGCAGGCCGGGGACGCAGCCGCCGCGCGAGACCAGTTCGCCGCGCTGCTCCCCGTAGCCGAGCGCGTCCTCGGCCCTGAGCACCCCGACACCCTGACCAACCGCCACAATATCGCCAACTTCGCGGGCTACGCGGGAGATGCGGGCGCCGCGAGGGACCAGTTCGCCGCGCTGCTCCCCGTCAGCGAGCGCGTATTCGGCCCGGACCACCCCGACACCCTGGCCGCCAGGTTCAACCTGGCCTACTGGACCGGGCGCGCCGGGGACGCGGCCGCCGCGCGAGACCAGTTCGCCGCGCTGCTGCCCGTCCGCGAGCGGGTATCGGGCCCGGATCACCCTGACACCCTAGCCGCGCGGGAGGAGCTTGCCCACTGGACTGGGCGCGCCGGGGACGCGGCCGCCGCGCGAGACCAGTTCGCCGCGCTGCTACCCGTCAGCGAGCGGGTCCGCGGCCCCGAGCACGCCGAGACCCTGGCCGTCTGGTACCAACTTGCCCATTGGACTGCGCTAGCGAGAGACGCGGCCACTGCGCAGGACTAGTTTGCCGCGCCGCTGGCGGTCTGCGAGCGGGTCGCCACGCCTGGCCTGTTCCTGCTCGATGGCCTCGAACAGCGCCATGAAGTTACGGATATAGGCACGCCCGGTGATCCTCAGCTCGCGGCCACGTCAGGCCCGTTCGCATCAAGGCGTCGCCGACGGGGATGACGCGGGCGAAGGCGACGTCGATGCGACGGCGAGGGCGAGGGCGACGGCGACGGCTTGGGCGACGGCGACGGCGACGGCGACGGCGAGGGCGAGCTCGGCGATGGCGACGGCTGGGGCGAGGGCTGACAGCGTGGGCGAGTATGACGACGACGGCGACAGCGACGGTTGGACTGGGGACCGGCCGTGGGTCGCGGGCCGACTGACGGCCGGGGACGGCCTCGCCTCGGCGGATGCGCGGCCGTTCGCCGAGGCCGGGGCGGCCGCAGGACGGCTCGAGGAGGTCCCGGCGGTTGGCTGAGGCACCAGGGCATGTGCGGCGTGGGAGCCAGCGAAGGTGAGCAGCGTGACGCTCACAGCCGCCACCACCCACACCGCGACAGCCGTGGCGGCGATCGCCGCTCCCGGATTGGCCCGGATGCTGTCCCAGCTCACCCGCCTGATCGCCTGCGAGAATATTGCCAACCATGTCGATTCCGCGCGCCGGACCACCCGTCGGCGGTAAGCCACCGCATCCTCGTCCGTGGAGGAGCAGCGGCTCAAGACCTGCTCCCGCAGTTCCGGAGGGAGCGGGGCCAGCGGCAGCAGGCCGGAAAGAGCCGTCGGGCGCAGCGCGCCCCGCCCGTGATTGGCGCAGGTCTGGCACTGCTCGATGTGCCAGACGACCAGGTCGCGCGTCTGCTCGGTCAGCTGTCCATCCCAGTCGGCCAGCAATTCCCCCACCACCGGGCAGGCCTCCCGCCCGGCAAGCGCGGTGCGCAGCGCACCGAACGATTTCTCTAGCCGACCACGGGCGCGTGAGGCCAGGGCGTGCGCCCGGCTCCATGACACGCCGAGCGCGATGGCAAGATCGTTGTCATTCAGGTCGTGCCTAAAGCTCAGCTCGATGACCTCACGCTCTCGAGGCTTCAGGTCGGCCAAGATGGAGCGGATCAACGCCCGCAGTTCGGCTTGCCCTAGGTAACCGTTGACATCGGCCAGGCCGTCGGTTGCGTCGGTCGGCTCGCTGACCACGCGGAATTGCATCGTCGCATCGGCCAGCTGGCTGACCATGCGGAACGGCATAGTCGCATCGGCCGGCTCGTGGATCGGCTCGCTGACCGCGCGGAATTGCACAGTCGCATCGGCCGGCTCGTGGATCGGCTCGCTGACCGCGCGGAATTGCACAGTCGCATCGGCCGGGCGGCCCACCTCATCGGCCCGCTGGCCCCCATCGGCCCGTTGGTTCGCCGCATCGGCCTCATCGCGGGTCACTGACCTAGGCCGGATTCGGCGCCGACATTCGTTGCGGGCCAGCGCGAACAGCCACGGGCGCAGCTTGGAAGGCTCGGGCAGGTCGCTCAGCGTAGCGGCGGCGAGGACGAACGTGTCCTGCAGAGACTCGGCTGCGTCTGCCGAGTCGTGCAGCATCCAATGGCAGTAGCCGTACAGGGCAGCTGCGTACCTGTCGTACGCCATGGCAATGCCCGCCGGGTCTCCCGCCGTGATCGCCGCGACCACCTGGCGGTCGTGCTCGGCGTCTATGGGTGGCGGGTCCTGCGTCCGACTAGGGGATGAATGGTCGGACAGTTCGGCAGACGGGCCTACGACGCGGTCAGAAAGCAGCCGCCCGGCCGGATCGGCGGGAGGCCGACGGAAGCCGGCAGGAAGCACCCGCCTGGCCGGATCGGTGGGAGGCCGACGCAAGCTTGCAGGAAGCACTTTCGCGGCGGCATCGGCAGGTGCCTGACTCTCCCGAGCGGCCAAGGTCTGCTCGACTGGCGGGATCGCCTTGGCGGCCCGACCGCCGTCGCGGTAGGCGGTGGCGAGGTTCTTCCGTGAGGTCTGGGTATCGGGGTGATCGGGGCGCAGCACTTGTTGCCGGCCGGCCAATGTCTGCTCGAGCGGGATCGCCTCGGCGACCCGGCCCGCGGCTCGGTAGGCCTTGGCCAGGTTCTTCCGTGAGGTCTGGGTATCGGGGTGATCGGGCCCCAGCACTCGATCCCGGCCGGCCAAGGTCTGCTCGAACAGCGCGATCGCGTCGGCGACCCGGCCCGCCGCCAGATAGGCGGCGGCGAGGTTGCCTCGGGAGTTCAGGGTGCTGGGATGATCAGGGCCCGGCAGCCGCTCTCGTACGGCCAGGTTCTGCTCGTATAGCTGGATCGCCTCGGCGACTCGACCTGCGTCCTGGTAGGCGCTGGCGAGGTTGTTCTGCGAAGTCAGCGTGTCGGGGTGATCGGGGCCCAGCTGGCGCTGGAGTACGACCAGAGTCTGCTCGAACAGCGGGATCGCGTCGGCGACCCGGCCCGCCGCCAGATAGGCGGCGGCGAGGCTGTTCCGCGAGTTCAAGGTGTCTGGATGGCCAGGACCCAGCAGCCGCTCGAGGTCCGCGGTCAGCGGCTCACCGACCGCGATTGCCTGCGGGGCGCTATCGCCCAGCTCAATCAGGTGATAAAGCGCGATGAACCGGAGCCGCAGCAGAAGTTCGGCTAGCTCCTCGTCGGCCTCCCCCGCGAGCTCGGCCGTGTGATCCAGCAGCGCCGTTACCTGCTGGGGGATGCCCCTGACGGCCGGACGATCCTGCGACCCCGCAACCGCGATAGCGTGCGCTTCCAGCACAGATGCGGCGACCCAGCACACCGCCCCCAACCGCCGTCGGCGGACCAGCCCGTCACGGACCACCTGCGCCACCAGGCGGTGCATCATGACGGTCTGGCCGTCCAGGCTGAACGTCAGCAGCGACCGGTCGCTCAGCCACTCCAGCACCCGGTCCACCAGGGCCGCCTCTACCCGATGCCCGCCGCTGGCCAGCACGCCCGCCCGCCCGGCGACGTGCAGTAGCTCGCGGCGGACCCCAGCCGCCGACAGTACCGCCATGATCTCGATTACCCGGGTGCACATGCCCGTCTTGTCGGCCGCCCGGATCGCCGCCAGGGACAGCAGCACTGCCCGCGCGACGCCGTGCGGGTACGGCTGGCCGTCGTCTCCGGTCAGGAATACCTCGGTCGGGATCGTTTGCAGCCGGTCTAGGTACCTCGCATACCCGTGGCGCTGCCCTCTGATCACCGGCGCAGCCAGAGCCAGCGCCAGCGGCAGATGCCCCAGCACGGCAGCCACCGCAGCCGCCCCCGCCTCATCGTCCAGGCCGGTCCGCCCGGTCAGAAACGACAGCGCCTCATCGGCACTGAACACGTCCACCGGGACGGCGGTCGCCAGATTCGCTGTCGGCTGCCGGGTGCTGGTGATCAGAACCTGGGCCGTACCGTCGGCCGGAACAAACGGCCGCAGCGCCTCAGGGTCTGCCACATCATCGAACACCAGCAGGCAACGGTCCCCGTCGGTCTCCAGCAGGTGCCGCACCGCCTGGCCCGCATCGGCGATATCCCGCCCGGAACCGCCATCGGTCAGTCCTGTGGCCTCAGCCACCGCAGCCAGTCCCGCCTGCAGGCTACCGGTCTCCGCGGCGTTGACCCAGGCCACCAGCCGCCAGTCGTCCGCCAGCTTCGCCCGCGCGTATGCGGCCGCCAGTTGCGTAGTGCCGAGGCCCAGCAACCCTGTCGCCGGGTAAATCACCAATACCCGGGCCTCAGTCCGGTCCAGCTTTGCCAGCAAGTCGGCCCGGGACCGGAAACCAGGCGGCTCCAGCGGGATATCACCCACGACGACCTGGTGGCTCGCCGCCTCAGGTGGCAGCGGCTCCTGGGCCCTCGACCCGGCGCCGGACGTGTGCTGATGGTGGACCATCGGCACACGGGTGGTGGCATCTACGTCCCGCTCGGTGTGCGTGTCCTGCTGGACGTCGCCATCAACGGTCTGGTCCACTACCCGCTCCCGCGCGCCAAGGATTCCCAGAGGCTGGTCAGGCAACCGCCGTCGATACTGCGGTTACGCATGTCAACATACCCGCCATTCAGCGACTGCCTCAGCTTGGCTACCCGCCGCACCCACGCGAGGACGGCCCTCAGATCACCGTCGTCGAGGAAGTACGCGACGACGGTGAACGCGATAATCGCGCAGCAGGCCGCGGGCACCGCCAAGGCGACGGCCACCAACTTGTGATGCAGGGGCACCGCCAGGCTGACGGCCACGCCCACCGCGGCGCCTGCCGCGCAGGCGACCAGCCCGGCCAGCGCCGCGTGGCGGGCACCCTGCACGGCAGCCGGGCCGCAGATCCTCCGGGTGACGAACACCAGCGGGATGGCCACGACAGTCTGGCCGATGGTGATGCCCAGGGCCAGCGCCGCGGGTACCAGGCGCGCCGGAACCAGCTGGACCAGCACCACATCGGCCACGATCGCCACCAGCCAGCTTCCGGCCAGCGCCGCGGCGGCGACCTTGAGCCGCCCGATGACGAACATCACCCGCGACAGGTTCGCGATCACCGCGGTACCCACGAGGCCAAGAGCAAACAGGACGAAGGCCCCAATCAGCTGTGATACCTGATCCGGCTGCTTAGCCAGCACGTGCGCGGCGGGAACGGCGATCGCCGCGATCACGGCCGTACCGAGCCACGACATGAGCAGGACCGCTCGCGTCGACCCGGCACTGGTCCGCTCGAAGTCCGGCCCCTCCCGCGCAGACAGCACGGGGAACGCGCTGACCACGATGGACAGCGCCAGGATCGCGGCTATGGAGTTGAACACCTGCGAGGCGTAGTTGAACAAGACGATCGCGCCGGTCTTCCCGTGCCCGTTGGCCAGGGCGATGATCACCACGTTGGCCACGTCGATGGCGATGAGCTCGATGATGCCGACCAGCGCCAGGCCGCCCGCCCGGCGCGCCACCCCAGGCGGGAACCGCAACACCGGCCGGAACCGCAGGTGCAGCCGCCAGGTCGGCGGCAGCGCCACCACCACCAGGGCAGCGATGCCCAGCGTGGTCCCCACCGACAGGACAAGCTCGGCCGTGACGGGGAGCTGGGCCAGCGGACGACCCTTGTTCAAGGGCACGAAGGCCAGGTAGCAGGCAATGAGCACTAGGCTCGAGATGCCCGGACCGATGGACGGCGCGGCGAACCGGCGGTAGGACTGCAGCAGCCCGTACAGGACGACCGAGAGCCCGTACAGGAGGGCCTGGGGAGCAAACACCCGCAGCATGTCGCCGGTAACGGCGACCACGTCGGCGTGGACGCAGTGCGCGTTCGGGTTGCTGGGGTTCAGCAGCGAGGCGATCGGCCCGGCGGCCGCCACGATGACCAGGACCAGCGGCACCGCGATGACAACGGTCCAGGTCAGCAGCGCCGAGGTGATCTGGCTGACCCGCGCCTTCTCTGCCGGGTCGCTGACCGCGCGCTCGGCTGAGCGGGCCAGCACCGGGACCATCGCGCTGGCTAGCGCACCACCCAGGATCAGTTGGTACAGGAGATCGGGTACCTGGTTCGCGGTGACGTACGCCGTGCCCAGGCAGCTCGCGCCGACGGTCTGCGAGAACACCAGCGTGCGGACCAAGCCCAGAATCCGGGACAGTATCGTGAGGCCGGCGACGACGGCGGCGCCGCGGGCGATGCCCTCGGCCAGCCGCAAGGTTGGCTCCGTCGGCTTTGCCAGGTCAGTACTTTTGCCTTCCTCGGTCTGCACATGCAACTCCCGATCCCTTTGCATGCGAGGCCTCCGTCCAATCACGCCGCCGTCGGCAGGCAGAATCCGCATTCAGCTGAGGCCGGATCCTACATAGGTAGACGCGGTCCCGATCATAGGAGTACGTGGCCGTCAGAAAAATACTTGTTCCCGATAGCGCTTGCCGGAATGTCAGGTGACCACGCCGCGGTGAGTGGCCGCGCATAGCAGGCGGCAACCTATGAGGGTCCCCCTCGAAGTGGTACGTTCCTTCGGCGTAGAACTCCGACGCGGCCGCGTCGATCGCCAGTGCGACGTCCTGGCCGGGAGCGAATCCGGCCTTGCCGATCGCCTCGACGATCAGGTCCAGCGCCGCCCGGTTGTGCTCGAGACCAGCACCCCGGTCGCGCCCGCGGCAGCAGTAATGAACGCGCCAGCATGACGCGAGCCCTGCGATCGTCAGACCGTCGGGCACGTCATCATGGCACGCGCATCCACGTGCAGGGCCCCTTGATCTGGAAAGCGTAGGCGCCGGACAGGTCGACCGTCCAGGGGCCGTCAAAGTAGATGTACTGGACATCGTTGGACCTGTTGGCGCTGCCGACCACGGCGAAAACGCAATGACCACCGCTGGCGCTGCCGTCGCCGACGGTGTGCCAGCTGCCCGGCTTGATATCGTGGCCGACCACGTATATGCCATCGGCGCGGATGGTGTTGGCTCGCAGCTGACCGATCTCGGCCGCGATGGCCTGGCTCTGCCGCTTCAGCGTCGCGGCCTCCTGGTTCAGCGCGGCGTTGCGGGCAGCATAATCCGACTTTGCCGCTGCCTGTGCGGCTCTCACGGCGTTCGCAGCCCTGGCGTCCGCTGCGGTTAGCTGTGACCTCAAGGTGGCATTGCTGAGCAATGCTGTCGTCGCGATGCCGGTGAGCGCGCCGACGACTACGACCGCGACAGCCACAGCGAGGATGTTGCGCACACGGTGCCGTTTCCTGGGCGCAGGCAACTGCTCGTCGTTCACTGTCCTTCCCCCTTCTCCTTGGCGCGGGTGAATCCGGCGCCTGTAACGGCCGGACGCACACCTGGCCGTGATAGTACAAGCCTGACGCAAGTCGTGACCGCTGCGTGTCGGCGCGTAGTTTGGGACGATCTCGGATTATGTCTAACTCCCCACGGATAGACCCCCGCAAGCGACGCCTGCCGCGGGCGAACCCGCGACGTCGGTCCGCAGCGCGGATGCTGCCGAAGGATCTCATCCCCGTGTTTGAGCCGCCACAACGGATGAAGTCAGCGGCTTCGTCTCAGACGGGATCGGCCAGCGTCGACTGCTGAGCCGGATCTATCAGACCCGTACTCTCGTCGCTCTTGTCGGCCCCGAGCAGGACGACTGAATCCAGGCGCGTTCCGGCGAGCCTTATCATTTCGCCGACACTGTAAATCTTCTCCGCCGAAGACTCCCCGGCCGTCACCACGGCGACCGCGTTGGTCGCCCAAGTGCCCAGGTGATCGCCGCCGAAGGCAGGATCGAGGACGGCCAGGGTAAGCAGCACGTTGACCGAAGAGCAGGCGGCGGCCAAAGCCGCACTGGCCTGGGCTGGTACTGCCGAGGATGCCTCGCTGGGCACTGGACCGACCGGCGCGACGTCCTCGGGCTCCGGCAGGAACACCACGAGGTCCGCGCCGTTCTGGCTGACCTTGTGGATGCCGGGGCCGGTGACCCCCAGCAGGTGCGCCAGGTAAGCACCGCCGGAAAGATCGGCCACCATGATCTGCTGCCCCTCGGCGGCACCGGACGCGGCCAGTGACGCGACGGCCCGCGCGACGGCCCGCGAGTCGTCGATGGCAACGACCGCGAGGCTGGCCGGGCCTAGGGAACCTCCCGGCACCGCGCTACGCAGGTACATGACGACTCGCTTCATGTCTAGCTTTCGCTTCGCCGCCCGCCGCGGCAGCGACAGCGGCAAGCGGCGCGGGCGCAACGGACCGACGCTGAGCCGCACGGGCGCGCCCAGCACCGCCGCGACATCGTCACGGCGGTGCAGCCGACGAGACAGCAGCGCCGTTATGATTACGCCGCCCATGCCCAGCGCGAGGCCGACGAGAAGGCCACCGACGACGTAGAGCGCCGCGCCCTTCACGTGCGAACGGGGGAGCGCGGTGGCGGTGTTGAGCACGTAGCTGCCCGTCACCATGGCGTTCGTGTTGGTCTCAGCCGTCGCCTTGGTAGAGGTCACATACTGCATGACCTGTTTCTGCAAGCCCATCTGGGTTTGCAGGTTGTCGTACTCGGCCTTCTGCGTGCCCGT
The DNA here is from genome assembly GCA_963739615.1 of uncultured Actinomycetes bacterium. Lineage (GTDB taxonomy): Bacteria > Actinomycetota > Actinomycetes > Streptosporangiales > Streptosporangiaceae > Palsa-504. The sequence continues at coordinate 36,183 of CAVUBD010000020.1, read as the reverse complement.
GAGTGCGTTCGGCATCTGGCTGAACTGGGCTTCAAGCACCTTTAGGCGCTGCTGGGCGACGTTGTACTGCTGATCGAGCTGCGTGAACATCTGCTGCTGCTGGGTCCGCGCGTACTGGGCACGGTACTGGAGAAATGCTGCAGCCAGGGCTGATACTCGATGCATCGCATCGGCGCTGGACGGTGCGCCCACGTTCAGCGTCAGCACGGTGTCGGTGGTCGGCGTAACCGTGTAAGCGGCCTGGAAGTTGGCGGCCGACTGCGGGAGTTTCAGCGCATTGACCACGCGGCTCGCCACCGCCTGACTTTGCGCCAGGCTCGTGTCGGTCTTCACTTCCACCTGAGGGTCCTGGGTAGCGTTGTCCACGAGCAGGACTGTCGTGGTGGCATGGTAAGCAGGGGGGTCTTTGAGGTACAGCGCGGAGCCGATTAGCAATCCGGCTATCGCGCAAAGGCACCAGACCCTGGCGCTGCGCCGCAGGGCGCCCATGAAGAACCCGAGGCTGACCAGCCCTCCGGGCAAATCGGCTGCGGAACGCTCCTCGCCTGCCGGAGCATCTTCGTAGGCCGACAGACGCTCTTGCAGCCCGTCGCGGCGGAACCAGGTATACCGTCTGGTCTGGACCATTCACCGTCTGATCTCCGTTACTACGCCTCGCAAGCGGCTAGGCAGCCTGCTTCGTGCCGGGCCCGCCGGATGCGGAATGCGGCCAGTGGTCTCGTCGCTCGGCTCTGGATCGGCGACGAGAATTCCAGCGATCTCCCGGCCATCAACGGATGCGACCACGGCGGCCCGGGCTAGCTGCTCCGCGGTCGCCGCACCCGCCGAGACTCCCAGTACCGTAGCGTTGGTCCGCATCGTGTCGGGCATTGCCGGTGCCCGGCTGTCCACGACCGCGACCACGATGACCAGGGCGGTGTCCGGCTGCATGTCCGTGCCACCCTCGTCATAGGTGATGATTCGCAGGGTGCCGTGGTGTATCAATTCCTCGGACAGTGGTGCAGTGCACGCGGTACGAAGCGTGGCCGTGGCGGCCGCGTCCTGCTGGGGGCCGATGACAAGCGACGTCGGAGTTCCCTGCGATGCGGCGAAGACGGCCAGTTGCGGCCCCAGCGCAAGAGCGCCGGAATCGGAGGAAAGAGACAGCACCAGGAGCGACGTACGGCCGCTATCGCGGTCGTACGGAGAACTGCCGCTACCGTCGGACGCGGAGCGGCCTGAGCCGGGTCTGGCCATCCCCAGCTGGTGCAGGGCTGTGCGCAGCTGCCAGGAGTGCACGGCGGCCGGTTTGTAGTCCTTAAGGAGCTTCGCCCAGCCCGCGGCGGAAGAGGGGTGAGCAACCGGGATCGACGCGAGGACGGGTATCCCAATCGACTTCGCGATATCGTCACGCTGCCTGAGCCGCCGGTCATTGCGGCCGATGGCAAGGGCCACGATGACTCCGATCAGCACGCTGGCCAGCCCGCCTACCAGCGCAAGGACGGCAATCCGCTCGATCGGCGCCGGGCCCATGGCGCTGTCGGCCGGCGCAAGCAGGTGCGCCTGCAAACGCCCGACTGCGCTGCGCGAGGAACCGACATAGCGGATGTAGCTATTGGCCACAGCGTTGGCGTTTGCTTCTGCGTCGGCGGCCTTCTTGCCGCCTGCGGTTACCGAAATGATATCTGGAGACGGGCTTCCGACCTGGACGTTCATGCGAAGCTCAGTGAGCGACGTAGCTGGACGAACGTCATGGAGTGCTCCAGCGAGCACCTGGTAGCTATTCGCAACAACCTCTTGGGTTGCCGTGAAGGGATCGGTTGTACCGGTGGTGGTTGCTGGCTGCTGGTTCGCCGTAGTCGGCAGCGCGATCAGCGCAGTACTAGTGAGCATCGGCGGCTTGAGCACGGCGTAAGCACCGCCGGCGAGGATGCCCAGAACCACCACGACACCCACAAGGACCTTGTACCGGCGCACAATCTGCATGGACCTTCGCAGGTCCAGCGCCTGCTGACTCATCTAGCCTCCGCTTGGGTCTCCGGCGGGTGATCTGACAGGGCAGCGGATGTGGTCCATGATATGGCTTGACGTGAAACAGCGGATTTACTCGAGTTGTCGACTTCAAGGAACTCCAGCCGAGTGATCAGGCGCATCCCAGGCACGCAGCGGCCACAGCCCAGGAGCGTGACAGCGGGAACGCGGCGGCCCAGGCCATGGGAGTACCAGCCGAGGATGGGATCGGTCTCGCCTCGGTGCAGGCTCCACTGCAGCCCTGGCGGCAGTTCCAGCCGTGCCGCCCCGGGTGTGGATGCGGTGGGCCAGTCCAGGACCGCGCAGGACTCTTCGAGTTCCGCCCGGACGTCAGGTCCGAGATGGAAGGCCAGGCGGATACTGTGGCCGCCCTCGTCGATCTGATCGATGATGTCAATGCTGCGCGATGCCCGATCTAGCAGCACTGAGCGACGATGCAGGGCCGGCGGGTCAAGCGAGGCATACCCGTCGTGCTCAGCTGTCCACCTGGCGATGTCGCCGTCGTCGATCACCTCGACCTCGCGGGCACGTGCATGATTCGCCCACATGAACGGACCGCGTTCGCTAGACTGGCTCCGGCCATCCAGTTCGGCGGTGTTGTGCGCGATCGTCGACCGGAAATATGAGCGCCACGCGCGCTCACCGTGGTAGCAGTACGTGCCGGGATCGGCCAGGATGTCAATGCCGGCGTAACGTACCTCGACGGACAGAGCGTCTGCGTGGGCATGTGCGGCGATGCTCAGATACCCGTGAGGGCCGCCATCGCACCGGCACCAGATCTCGTTCTCCCCATGGGTGCGGAGCAGCGTCACTCCCGCGTCGGCGAACCGCGACGGCCGCTGGCAGGGCCTGTCTCCGACATGATGCTTGGCGCTCGCAAGGGCACCGACAACCACGCTGCCCACATCGGCCGACGGCCGCGGCCACCAGTCCAGACGGCCCACGAGCGCGTCGGCGAGCGCCAGCAATGATGGCCAGTTATTGGCTGGCGGCGCGTCAAGTAGCAGTCCGCGGCCCTCATCGGAATCACCCTGGCGAGGCGGGCGCAACCGCTCATCTATCACGGCCGCCGCGCTATCCGCCATCGCGCACAGCCGGTCCCATGCGACCTGGCTCAGCGGATGACCGGCCGCCTCAGCCTCAACGGCGGCGACAAACCCCAGTTCGGCGACAAAGCATTGGTAGTCCGAGGCAAGTTCGCGGCTGATGCCCGACGGGAAGGTATTGCGGATCAGCTCTCGCTCCAGCAGGAGCGCGGACTTGCGGCGCCATCGTTCGCTTTCACCGAACCACGGGAAGGCACAGCTCGCCGCCAGCAGCCCAGCGGATTCGGCTATCACGTGGTTGTTGGCCGAGGAGCCCCGGCTGGGGAACGCGGCGAGGTACTGCTGGTGCCAGCGGATCTGTCGCACGGCGAGCGCGTCGTGCTCGAACAAGTCGGCTACGCCCGCCCAGTCGTCCAGCAGGCGCCTGATCCATATCAGGCTTATCAGCCGGATCCCGAGCTCGATGCCGCTCGTCCAGTGCACGCCGGACAGAAACGGGTTTTCCCGCCACCAGGAGCGCAGATGATCGGCGACCCGGCGTGCGTACCGTTCGTCCTGGGTGAGGAACCAGGCGCTGGCCAGCAGCGTCAGGTGCTGCAGCCGGGACAGTTCCCAGACCTGCTTGACGTTGCCTACCTGCTCCTCTGCGCGGTGATTGACGCGGAACGCGTACTTGTCCGGGTCGGAGCGCCGGCCGGTCACCGGGTCGCGGAACCAGTCGGGCCGCTTCAGGTCGGTGCGGAGGACCCCCAGGATCTCCCACTCCCCTCGCAACAGCCGGTCCGCGGCCTCCAGCACCAGCTTCCCGGCCTCCTCCGGCACCCGCGCGGCGGTGCCTGGCGGCAGCACCGCGGTGAACGCCAGCTCGCGGGCGGGCGCCGTCGACGCGGCCCGGGCCAGCTGATGACGGGTCACCTGCCGTGGTGACCAGGCCGCGCGGACTGCTTGATCCCGGGCTCGCCACGCTATCTCGGCCGGGGACATCTGGGCCGCCCGGCGGATATACCAGCCGAGCCGTGAGGTGGTGGCCGCGCTCACGCCGACTCCGGCTTGCCGCTCAGCAGGCTGTCCCGCACTGCGATGGTCGCCCTGGTCGTGGCGGCCAGCGACTCGAGCGGAATCGGCATGGCCTGCGCCGGCCAGGCACGCCTCGACGAAACGGGCCAGCTCGGCGCGCTGTCCCTTGTCCTGGCCGCCGCGGGCCCGGGTCGGTGTCGCTACCGCGGCCAGCCCAGACCGTGGCCTTGCGGAAGTTGTCCAGCCGCGCGCTGCGGCCGCCGCCGGTGGCGTCCAGCGTCTCCTTGGGGAAGCGCACGTTGCCGCCGGTGAGGTAGCTGATCACGCCGCTGGCGCCGTTGCCGAACCGCACCGTGACGTGGACGTCGTCGGGGTCAGGACCGCCGACCGCGTACACCTCCTCGGGCAGGCTGTCCGCCCACCAGCTCAGCGTGTCCAGGAAGTGACCGCCCTCGCCGATGAACCGCGACCCCTCGCCCTCGTTGCGGTACCAGCTGTCCGCGGCCAGCGGGCCCGCGTTGACCAGATAGCGGGTGACCGCGCCGGCGCTGGCCGGGCCGAAGTCTGCCTTCATCTTGGCCAGCATCGGGGCGAAGCGCCGGTTGAACCCCACCATCAGCCGGTCATTGCCGGTCTTGGCGATAACCTCGGTGATCCGTTCCAGCTCCTCGCCGGTCAGCGCGAGCGGCTTCTCCACGAACACCGCCTTGCCGGTCTCCAGTGCCCGGCAGACCATGTCCGCGTGGCTGGCGTGGCGGGTCACGACGAAGATCGCGTCCAGCGACTCGTCGTCCAGCACGGCCTGCGGCGCTGGTCGAGGCGGTAGTGAAGCCGAATCGCCGCTGGGCGTTCACCGCCGACAGCGACCGGGTGGTCGCGACGTGCGTCAGCTTGGCGTTCGGCAGCTGGGCCAGGTGCGGAAGCAGCATCGACGAGGCGTAGTTGCCCGCGCCGATGAAGCCGATGGCCAGGTGCTTGCCAGCCGACCCGTTCGGCCCCTTCGAGCCCCTGGCCGGGACGGCCGGGACGCTGGCGCGGACCAGGCTGGCCGCCGGCCTGGGCAGGTTCTCGGGGTCCGGCGCCGGGTACTCGAGCAGGACCCCGACCGCCTTCAGCGCGCCGGAGGACAGATCGGCGTAGACCGAGACGGCGTCGCTCATCGGGAACGTTCCGGAGACCAGCGTCTCGACCTCGAGGTCCTTGCGGCCCAGCAGGTCCAGGAAGCACTCCAGGTTGCGGCGCTCGGTCCAGCGGACGTAACCGGCCGGGTAGTCGATGCCCTCCAGCTCGTACCGGTCGTCGTACCGGCCCGGCCCGTAGGACCGGGAGAACCTGACGTCGAGTTCCTTGTCGTAGTAGGCGTTCCAGGGCAGGTCCAGCTTGGTCTTGCCGATGTCGACCACCCGGGCCCGGTCCCGGGCCAGCTTGGCTGCGGTCTCGACCGGCGCGTTGGAGGAGCCGCCTGCGGCCAGGAATATGTGATCGGCGCCGCGGCCGCTGGTGATCTCGTCCAGCGAGGCCGCCACGGCGGCCAGGCCCTCGTCGTCCGGTGCCGCGCACAGTACCGCGCCCGCCTGCTCGGCCAGCCGGCAGCGGTCCTCGATCATGTCAAGACCGACGACCCGGATCCCGGCGGCGGCCAGCAGCCGGACCACTAGCTGGCCGATCAGGCCGAGGCCGATGACCAGGGAGGTCTCGCCGAGCTGCGGCTCGGCGCGGCGCACACCCTGCATGGCGATGGCGCCCACGGTGGAGAACGCGGCGTGCTCGGGGGCCACGCCCCGCGGCACCGCAGCGCACAGGTTGACCGGGATCCAGTTGTACTCGGCGTGCAAGGCGTACTCGTTGCCTGCCGCCGCGACCAGCTGGCCCACCTTGAACTCCTCGGCCCCCGCGCCCACCTCGATGACCACGCCGCACAGCGAGTAGCCCAGCGGGGTGTAGGAGTCGAGCTTGTTCATCACCTTCTTGTAGGTGGCCATCGCGCCCTGCTGCGCCACCGTGTCCAGCACCTTGCGCACCTGGTCCGGCCGTGCCCGCGCCTTGCCGACCATGGAGAGCTTGGCCTCGTGGACCTTCATCATCTCGGTGCCGGTGGAGATGAGCGAGAAGAGCGACTGCACCAGGACGCCGCCCGGACGGCACGCCGGGACGGGCGCGTCCACGACGATGAGCTCACCGGACTTGTAGTTCTGCGCGATCTGCTTCATGGTGTCCTTGTCGGTCATGCCGCGACGCCCATGGACCGAACATTGCGATACCACAGTTCCATCGTCAGCAGCTGCCATATCTGCCTTGTGTTGTCCCTTACGACCCGCCGGCTCGTCCTGAGATCAGGATCTTGCCACCACCTGGCTCGTGCAGTGGGTGTCTGTGTGGCGCCACCGTGTCCACGAATTCGTGCAAGGAACCTCTTGCCCCTAGGGCACACCACTGCTACCCGATAACCGGCCGAGACGAGGGCTTGGCACGTAAGCCATGCCCGCCGCTCAAAGGGCACTGGGAGGTTCTGGACGATGATGGGCACCCGGCGTTCCACTCTCACTGGAGCGCCCGCCCGCTGATTTTGATACGACATGCCCTTCCCTGCTTGCCCCGGCCGTAAGTTTCACCATCACCATGACGGCGATCGCGACCAGAGCCATCGAGAACACGGTCGAGATGGGCACGCAGGCATCGAGAGGCACGCGGCCGCCCATCCCCGCCCGCGGCGGGGATGGGCGGCCAGCGCTCAGCCCGACGCTGGTTAGCCGCCGGCGGGGGGATATGCCTGGATCTCGGCCAGGCCCACGTTCGGGGTGGTGGCGCTGACGGAGTTCACGGTCAGGGTGAGGCTGGTGGTGGTGATATTGGGGCACGTTCACCGTCAGCGCCGACCCGTCGTTGGGCAGCGCGCCCACGGGGATCTGCGTCCCGTTGCTGAAGGTCAGGGTGGCGGACGTGATCTGGTCGTTGAGGTTGGGCCGGTCGAAGAGCACGATCGTGGCCAGGGTCACGGGGCTGGACCAGGTCAGCTTCAGCCAGCTGCCGGCCCCGCCGCCGTTGGTGGCCCATTCCTTGGTGTAGTCGCCGGGTTCCTTGATAGCCGTCGACCACGCCATCAATGGCTTTCGCCGCGGTCTGGCCGGTGGCGGTGTTCTCCGACGACGCGGTCGCGGTGGCCAGCATCGCCACGTCGGGTGTCACGGTGATGCTGACGCTGCTGGGGGCGCTGCTGTGTCGTCCCGTTGCTCACCACCAGCTGGAAGGTCAGGGTGGCCGCCGTGGCCGGGGCGGTGAACGTCGGCTTGACCGCCGTCGCGCTGGACAGAGTCACCGCCGGCCCGGCCGTCTGGGTCCACTGGTAGGTCAGCGAGTCCCCGTTCGGGTCCGAGCTTCCCGAGCCGTCCAGGGTCACCGTCGCCCCCGCCGCCACGGTCTGGGCGGGTCCCGCGCTGGCGATCGGCTCTGGTTCCCCGCCGCCGCTGCCGGCGGGGCGATATGCCTGGATCTCGGCCAGGCCCACGTTCGGGGTGGTGGCGCTGACCGAGTTCACGGTCAGGGTGAGGGTGGTGGTGGTGATATTGGGCACGTTCACCGTCAGCCCCGTCCCGTCGTTGGGCAGCGCGCCCACGGGGATCTGCGTCCCGTTGCTGAAGGTCAGGGTGGCGGAGGTGATCTGGTCGTTGCCGTTGGGCCGGTCGAAGAGCACGATCGTGGCCAGGGTCACCGGGCTGGACCAGGTCAGCTTCAGCCAGCTGCCGGCCCCGCCGCCGTCGGTGGCCCATTCCTTGGTGTGGTCGCCGGGGAAGCCGTCCACGACGCCATCAATGGCTTTCGCCGCGGTCTGGCCGTAGGCGGTGGCCTCCGACGACGCGGTCGCGGTGGCCAGCATCGCCAGGTCGGACGTCACGGTGATGCTGACGCTGCTGGGGGCGCTGCTGAGCGTCCCGTCGTTCACCACCAGCTGGAAGGTCAGGGTGGCTGCCGTGGCCGGGGCGGTGAACGTCGGCTTGGCCGCCGTCGCGCTGGACAGAGTCACCGCCGGCCCGGCCGTCTGGGTCCACTGGTAGGTCAGCGAGTCCCCGTTCGGGTCCGAGCTTCCCGAACCGTCCAGGGTCACCGTCGCCCCCGGACACCACCGTCTGGGCGGGCCCCGCGTTGGCGGTCGGCGGCTGGTTCCGCGGCCGCGTCACGGTGATGGTGACGCTGCTCGGGGTGCTGGTGAGCGTCCCGTTGCTCACCACCAGCTGGAAGGTCAGGCTGGCTGCCGCTGGCCGGGGCGGTGAACGTCGGCTTGACCGCCGTCGCGCTGGACAGGGTCACCGCCGGGCCGGCCGTCTGGGTCCACTGGTAGGTCAGCGAGTTCCCGTTCGGGTCCGAGCTTCCCGAGCCGTCCAGGGTCACCGTCGCCCCCGTGTTCACCGATCTGGGCCGGACCCGCGTTGGCGATCGGCGGCTGGTTGCCGCCCCGCCGGTGCCGGGGGTCCATGCCTCGATCTCCGCCAGGCCCACGTTCTGGGTGCTCGCGCTGACGGAATTCACGGTCAGCGTCAGGCTGGTGGTGCTGATATTGGGCACCGTTCACCGTCAGCCCCGACCCGTCGTTGGGCAGCGCGCCCACGGCCACCGGCGTCCCGTTGCTGAAGGTAAGGGTGGCGGACGTGATCTGGTCGTTGGCATTGGGCCGGTCGTGCAGGATGATCGTGGCCAGGGTGACCGGGCTGGACCAGGTCAGCTTCATCGAGCTGCCGGCCCCGCCGCCGTTGGTGGACCATTCCTTGCTCGAGTCATTCGGATAGCCGCTGATGATGCCGTCGATGGCGCTCGTCGCGGGCTGGGCGCTGGTTTGCGAGGAGGCCGTAGCGGTGGCGGTCAGGGCCGCGTCCGCCGCCCCGGCGCTCGCTGACGGTGATGGTGACGCTGCTGGGCGCGCTGTTGACCTGGCCGTCGTTCACCACCAGCTGGAAGGTCAGGGTGGCTGCGGCGTCCGGGGCCGTGAACGTCGGCCTGGCGGAGGTGGCGCTGGACAGGGTCACCGACGGCCCGCCCGTCTGGGTCCACTGGTAGCTCAGCAGGTCACCGTTCGGATCCGAGCTCCCCGAGCCGTTCAGGCCGACCTTCACCCCGGCGATGACCGTCTCGCTCGGCCCGGCGTTCGCGGTCGGCGGCTGGTTCGGCGTCGGTGCGTTCTCGGAGGCGGTGATGTACTGCCGCCCGAGCCACGCAGGGTACGACGTCCCCGTGCAGGACGGGTACTACACACACCGGTGACCTGCGCGTAGGCGTCCAAGGCGTTCGTCTTCGCGGTAAGGTCCGCGCCGGAGACGTTCTGCGCCCGGTACTGCCCGTCGTAGCCCAGGTAGCCGGCGAGAGTGTGCCTGGTGGCGTAGTTCTGGCTGGCGGCCCGGGTGAAGTAGGCGGTCACGTGGTGGTCGGAGTGGTCATTGTCCCCGACCTGGCCGACCCAGTCCTGGGTGCGGATCACGGTGGGCTGGAACGTGTTCATGAGCGACGTCAGCGTGCTCACCAGGCCCTGGGCCGTGTAACCCGGCGAGCCGTCGACCGGGTGGATGGTGCCGATCGTGCCGTTCCACAGCTTGAGCAGGCTCTCGTTGTTGTTGCTGGCGGAACCCGCTGCCGTCCACGTTGCCGTCCGGGAGTCGCATGTACAGCTGCTTGATGTTCGGGTTGCCCTGAAGCGTGTCGGTGACGATGCTGTGGCCCGCGGCGGTGGTCACGCCCTGGCTCCAGTTATTGGCCACCCCCGCCATGTTCGCGTACGCCGCGTTCCCGCCGCTTTCGCGCGCCTGCCAGGTAGCCGCACCCGCCCCCGTCCCCTGCGGTGACGTAGACCGTGGTGACACAGTCCCCGGCCTGGATGTCGTGCAGCAGGTCGGGGCTCAGGAACAGCAGCGAGTCATCCTGATGCGCGACGACGGCCATCACGCTGGTGCCGCAGGCGGCTGCCGAGGCAGTGATACAGGCGCGACCGCCGCCGTGCCGGCGAGGGTGCAGATTACCGCGGCCCACCGAGGCAGCCGGGCCTGGCCGAGCCGCCGGAGCCTGGCTCTCAGCCATGGCGGAACGGGCTTCGTTGCATGACTCATAGCAGCCTCCCAGGGCGCCCATACGAGGTCAAGGCGGGTTGTCAGCCAGCCCGCGGGGGCACCCCGCAGCAGGAGAGGCGGCTAGGACTCCACCAGGTCGATTTGGAACAAGATCGGCGAAGTGGCCATGGTGATACACAAGAGTGCTGGTTATTCCCAACGGGGCGGACCGCGTTGGCGTGAAATTTGACGGGCCCGCCCGCCGACGCCCCCGGTTCACGATCTTGTGCCAGAGCCAGTTCTCCCGCAGCTGTCGTCAGGCCACTTCCGGAAGTTGTCGTATCACGGCTGCCGGCTGGGCGCTCCTATGCACGAACCCGAAGGTCCTTACGCGAGCGGAGCAGGTGAGGTGACGCTGTGACGGCTGCAATGGCAGGCCTCGGCAAGACGGACCCCGCGGGCTCATCACGCTGCCGCGAGACGCACGCGAACACGTCGCCCGCTCGCGGGACAAGATCCGAGCGCGCGACGCGGAGCTGCGCGTCCGCGACCCGGGATCCTTCTCGATCGCGACGGAACAATCATCGTTGACCATGGATACGTCGGTTCGATCGACCGGGTGGAGTTCATCGAAGGGGCACCGGAGGCGATCGCCATGTTCAATCGGGCCGGCCTCCCCGTCGCGGTGGTGACAAACCAAGCCGGGGTAGCGCGAGGACTGTACGGGATCGAAGACGTCGCCCGGGTGCACCGGTATATTGCGGAGTTCCTCGCGGAGCACGGAGCCCACATCGACCTGTTCCTCGTACTGTCCCTATCACCCCGCCGGAGTCGTTGAGGCCTTCGCCCGTACCAGCGAGGACCGTAAACCAAGGCCGGGCATGGCGAAAGCAGCGGAGGCCGCGCTGGGTATCGACCTCCCGGCATCATGGGTTATCGGGGACCGGCCCGAGGATATCGGCCTGGCGGAAGCGATCGGAGCCGCGGCGATCTACCTCGGACCTGATGACGTGCCAGCGCCCGGGCGTGTGGTCGCTCCCGAGCCTCGCCGCCGCGGCGCCGTTCATTCTGGAACGTGTCGCAGCATGAGTTCTGTTCACGATCTGCAGCATCATCACGGCACCCGCCCTCGGCAGCACGCCCAAGTTCCCGTTGGCGCAGTTCTCCAGTGCAGCGTCATATTTTGATGCCTACGCAGACGAGATTGCGCGGGCCGGCAAGACTGTCGACCCTGCCGCGTTCGACCGCGCCGCCGCCATCCTGGCTCGAAGCCTACGCTTCCGGTGCCCGGATGTTCTCGTGCGGCAATGGCGGCTCGGCCTCGATCGCCAATCATATGCAATGCGACCATGTTAAGGGCGTCCGGACGACTACCGACCTCAGACCGCGCGTGCTAAGCCTCAGCACTAATGTCGAACTTCTCACCGCGATAGCTAATGACACAGGATACGAGAACGTCTTCGTCTTATCAGCTTCAGTCCTTGTCCGAGCCGGATGACGTACTTATCGCCGTCTCGTCATCGGGCCGGTCGCCCAATATCGTGCATGCGCTGGAATGGGCCCGCGACCACGGCCTGCGCACCATAGCGGTCACCGGCTTCGACGGAGGCGCAGCCAGGACGACGGCCGAGGTCGCCATCCATGTCGATAGCACTAATTACGGCGTCGTCGAAGACCTGCACCAGGCCATCATGCACGCCCTGGCCCAATATATTCGCCAGTCGCGGATGAGCGCAGAGTCGATCTCAGCGACGGCGTTCTGAAGCATGGCAGTCACTGGAAACCCGGGTACGCGAAAACCCGGCGCACCCGAAGAACGGAATCGGCAGATGCAAATGCGCGTTGGGATAAACCTCCTGACGGAGGACCCAGAAAACCCGTCAGGGGCCCACTGGTTCTGGACACGGGTGATCCCTGAGATGGCCAAGCGCCTAGAATTCGACGAGGAACTCCATCTGCTGGTCAGCCCGCAGTCACGGCATCTTCATCAGGGTTACGGGCCCAACGTCTCTTACATCACCTACCCGTGGTCCAACGAGCGCCGTATACCACGCACCCTCAGCGAGCACCTCTACTCACCGCTGCGACTGCCTCTTAGCCGCATCGATGTGTTCAACACCTTGATGGCGCCTATCGTGAACATCTCCTGGTCGCTCGTCATCCACATGAAGACCATGCACGCGTTCACCGCTCCCGAGGCGATCCCTCCCCTGACGCGCGCTTACCGCGGCTGAGCTATCCGCGGTCGGCACGAGCCGCGGACGCGATCATTATCAACTCCGAGAGCCTGCGCACCGAGATCGGGAAGTATCTCCAGGTCGATGACCGCAAGTTCAAGTTGATCTACGAAGCGGTCGACCACGACCTGTTCAAGCCGGGCGATGCTGGTGAGGCACGTGCGCATGTCACCCCGTACGGCGTGACGAAGCCGTACGTGCTGTTCGTGTCGTCGCTGTGGCCGTACAAGAACTGCGATGGGCTGCTGCGGGCGTGGGCGCTGGCCAGATCCCAGCTCGGGGACCGCCAGTTGGTAATCGTCGGCCCCGGGCGCGACGAGAAGTACGCTGCTTCGCTGCACTCGCTTGCGGCTGAGCTTCGCATCGCGGAAGATGTGGTTTTCGTCGGCGGCGTGCCGCTTGAAGAAACGGTGCGCTTCTACCAGGCCGCCGATGCGTTTGTGTATCCGTCGCTGAGCGAGACATTCGGCCTGCCCATCCTGGAAGCCATGGCCTGCGCCTGCCCAGTCGTGACCTCAGACGTCAGCGCCATGCCGGAAACCGCTGGCGGAGCTGCGGTCCTGTGCGATCCCACGCATCCCGAGTCCATCGCCCGGGCCATCGTCGAGGCGATAGGGCCTGGAAGAGATCGGCTACGAGATGAGGGGCTTCGGCGAGCCGCTCAGTTCACGTGGGGGGCGACGGCCGCTTCCACTCTCGACGTCTATCGCGAAGTCGCCGAACGCCGGCGCCACCGGACGGTCATGAGGATCCTCGTAACCGGGGGCGCGGGGTTCATCGGCTCCCACACCTGCGACCGACTGCTGGCCCGAGGGCACGACGTCATCGTGCTCGATGCCCTGACCCCACCGGTACACCGGAACGGGCAGCCCGCCTACCTGAGCCCAGGAGCGGACTTCTACCAGGGTGATGTCCGCAATCGTGATCTCGTCACGAACCTGCTCCGTCGCGTCGACGCCGTCTATCACTTCGCCGCCTACCAGGACTACCTGCCAGACTTCTCGCGATTCTGCGACGTGAACGTGGTCTCGACGGCGCTGCTCTACGAGATCATCGTCGCGGAGCGCCTCGACCTCGCTCGTGTCGTGGTGGCATCGTCGCAATCGGCGATGGGCGAGGGACTCTACCTGTGCCCGTCCGACGGGGAGCAGTTGCCCGGAATGCGCCCCGAGTCGGCGCTCATCGACGGGCAAGTGGGACATTCCGTGCCCGGTCTGCGGCGGCCCGCTTGAGATGCAGGCCACGCCGGAGTCGATCTCGAATCCCCAGAATGCGTACGGCATGTCGAAGCTCGGCTGAGGAAATGTTCGCCGTCAACCTCGGCCGCCGGTACGGCATCCCCACCGTCGCACTGCGCTACAGCATCGTGCAGGGCCCGCGGCAGTCGGTCTACAACGCGTATTCCGGTGCATGCCGCATCTTTTGCCTGAGTTATCTACAGGGCATGGCGCCGACCCTGTACGAGGATGGCGGTGCGATCCGCGACTACGTCAACATCGATGACGTCGTGGACGCCAACGTGCTCGCGCTGGAAGACGACCGCGCTGCTGGGCGGGTATTCAACGTCGGCGGCGGCAAGGCGGTCACGACCCGGGAATTCGCGGACGTCGTCCGGCGGCAGTACGGTTCCGGGCAGGCGGCAGTGGTAACCGGCGAGTACCGGTTCGGCGACACGCGTCACATCCTGTCCGACGTCAGTGCCCTCCGGGCGCTGGGCTGGGAGCCCCGGCGCACCCCGGCCGAGTCGGTCAAGGCCTACTCCGCCTGGCTGGACGGCATGGAGGGACTCGACGGGGTACTGGCCGAGGCGAACGCGAAGATGCGCGCCCTCGGCGTAGTTCGCAGGGCGGGTAAGTGAAGGCGTTCCTCCTGGCCGCGGGACTCGGCACCCGCCTGCGGCCGATCACAGATACCACCCCGAAGTGCATGCTCGTCATCGATGACCGGCCCCTGCTCGACATCTGGCTCGATGCGTTCCGCCGCGCAGGTGTCGATGAGGTCCTCATCAACCTCCACCACCTTCCCGACGTGGTACGTCGTCACGTGGCTGGGCGCAGCACGCCGCCGACTGTCCGTACCGTCTACGAGCCCGAGCTGCTCGGCAGCGCGGGCACCCTCGTCGCCAACCGGGACTGGATCGGTGGTGAGGAGTTCTTCCTGGCGTGCAACGCCGACAACCTCACGGATTTCGATTTGCGGTCACTCATCGATGCGCACCGGGAACACGGCCCGATCGCGACCTTGACGGTATTTCATTCGGAACGGCCGTCGGCCGGGGGCGTCGTGGAACTCGACGCCGCCGGCCGGATCGTCGGCTTTGCCGAGAAACCTGCCGAACCCGCCTCCGATCTGACCAATGCGGGAATGTACGCCTTCCGTCCGGCCGTGCTCGATGTGATCAACGGCATGCCACCCAAGGACATCGGCTACGACCTGCTGCCGCAGTTGGTGGGCCGCGCCCGGGCCGTACCGGTCGAGGGTTACTTTCTCGACATCGGCACGCCCGACGCGTACCTGCGAGCCCGAAAGGAATGGCCCGCACGGGCCGCGCTATGATCATCACTCAAACGCCTTTGCGTATCGGCCTGCTCGGCGGGGGCACCGACCTGCCTGGCTATTATCGGAAGTACGGCGGCCGGGTCCTCAATTGCGCGCTCGACAAATACGTTTACGTAATCGTGAAGCAGCGCTTCGATGATGACATCTACGTCAACTACTCCAGGAAGGAGATCGTCTCGCGCGTCGAGGACCTCGAGCACGAACTCGTCCGGGAAGCCATGCAGATGACGGGCGTGACCAAGGGAGTGGAGATCACCACCCTGGCCGACATCCCGTCATCGGGCTCCGGCCTCGGGTCGTCTTCCGCGGTGACCGTCGGCTTGCTGCATGCATTGTCCGCTTACCAGGGACGGCAGGTGGCAGCCAAGGAACTGGCTGAATGGGCGTGCACCATCGAGATTGAACGCTGCGGGAAACCCATCGGCAAGCAGGATCAGTACATCGCCGCATTCGGCGGGATCCGCGACCTACGTTTCGGGCCAGGCGATGATGTGGAGGCCGGGGACGTAGGCCTCTCCGCGGCTGACTGGCGGGCGCTCCAGCAGCAGATCATGCTGTTTTACACGGGCGTGACCCGGAGTGCGGACCCTATCCTCGCCGAACAGAATGAGAACATCGAATCTACCCGGCCCCAGCTCGATCTCCTTCGCGACCTCGCGGGATTTGCCGCAGGGCGACTGCGGGGCGGCGACGTGGACGCGATCGGTCCCGCGGTACGCGAGAGCTGGGAGGCGAAGCGGAAGCTGGCGACCGGGGTGTCGAACAGCAGGATCGACCAGGCGGTCGCCGAGGCGCTCGAGGCGGGGGCGTCTGGCGTCAAGCTGACCGGCGCTGGTGGCGGCGGCTTCCTGCTCGCCATCTGTCCCATCGAGCGGCAGCGCGCCGTGCGCGAGAGCCTGGCGGACATGACGGAGTTTCCGGTAAAGCTGGATCGCCTCGGGTCCCGGGTGGTACTCAACATGCTGCGCGACATCTGGAGCTGATCTCACCCATCAAAATGGCTGACCTCATCGATTCGATGAGGTCAGCCATTTTGATTCTCGCGGTTCAAGCTCATCAACTTGTACCCGCCGTACCCGGCCGCCGGCCGCTTCCCGGCGCCTCACCGCCGGTCAGGGCTTGAGCGTGTGTGAGATTTCCGGGATCTCCTCGGCCAGATCCGGGCCGAGGTGCAGGTAGTGCGTTGTCTTGCGCTTCTGGTCGATGTCGCGGAAGACCCGGTTCACCTGCTCGGCGGTCAGGCCGGTGGCAGCGGCGATCTCCTCGACGCTTACGCCGTTGTTCTTGCCGAACAGGCATAGGTCCATGGTGTCGTACGGCAGCGAGAAGTAGAACTCCTCCTGCGACTGAGGCAGGGAATAAGTGTCCGTCGTCGGAGGGCGGGACCGGATCTCCTCCGGGACGCCCAGGTATTCCGCCAGCGCGTATACCTGCGACTTGTACAGGTGGGCAATCGGCTTCACGTCCGCGGTCCCGTCGCCGAGCTTCACGAAGAAACCCTGGTCGTACTCCAGCCGGTTCGGCGTCCCCGACACGACGTAGTTAAGCCGGTCCCCGTGGTAGTACTCGAGCATCTTGCGCACGCGCTGCTTGAAGTTGGTAGCGGCGACGATCCCGAGGTACGACTCCAGCGTGAGCCGGTGCTTCGTCTGGGTTCCGTCGGGGGCCATGACCACGATGGAGTACAAGCGGAAGCTGTCGGAGTCGATGACGCTCGGCAGCACGATCTTCGACTTGTAGCCGGGCCCGTAATCCGGGCACACCTTGCGGATCGCGTCGTCACGGCGCTGGTAGCATCCGGCTGCCTGGAGGATCGGCGAGACGTCCTCAATCGTGGAGTCGATCCCCAGCGAGTCAGCTAGCATCCGGCTCAGCATGATGGTCTCGGGCGACGACTCCCGCTCCGGCATATGCAGCCCGAAGACCCGCTCCTTGCCGAGGGCGGCCACGCAGAGCGCCGCCACCGTGCTCGAGTCGATTCCCCCTGACAGCGCGACGACGGCGCCTCGCCGTTTCGAGTGCGTGAGGTAGGCGTTGAGGCTCGCGGTGATCTTCGCGACCTCGAGTTCGGCGTCAATCTGCAGGCTCGCGGGCCCGAAGGGGCGAGTCCAGGTCGTCATGGCACACTCCTGTCATCATCAGATAGAAGATCGACGGCGACTGAGGGGTCGGGAAGGGCCCATTCCCGTGCCCCTGACCCTCCTCCGGCAATCAGGCTGTCATACGTGAGCTGCGTGGAGACGACCGCAAGAACTCGCATGTTGTCCGTATTGCTCATGTTCTCCCCGCGGGTCCGGCCGCACTTGGCCAGCAGGCTGGCCACCACAGACGGCTCGAACACGCCGGCCGCCGCGACGGCCCGCTCCGACATGATCTCACCGAACCAGGCGGGAGGGCTCGCCGTGAAGAAGCTCGCGGCGTCTGGGGCCCGGTAGGGCTGTTTCGGGCGGTGAATGATGTCGTCCGGTACGAGATCGGCGAAGGCGCGCTTCAGCAGGTATTTCTCCTCCAGGCCGAAGAGCTTGTGCCGGGCCGGCAGCGTATTGGCGAAATCGACGACGTTGGTGTCGAGGAACGGGAACCGTCCCTCCACGGAATTGGCCATGAGCATGCGGTCGCCCTGGGAGGCGAGGATGTAGCCCGCCAGCAGCGTTGTCATCTCCAGCCACTGACCCCGGCTCAGCGGATCCCAGTCCTTGCTGCCTGGCGGCATCGTCGCGACGACATCCTCGGCGTCGGCGCGGCTGACCTGGTCCTGCAGGTCAGCCGACAGCATGTTCTTGATCACCGATGTCGAGTCCCATCGCGGCCGGTGCGAAAGAGCCGGATCACCTGGGTCCAGGTGGCGGCCGAAGAAGCTGCGGGCGAAAGCCGGCGCCCGCCCGGGGGACCGGGCCATCCACGGGTAAAGCAGTTCCGCCGCCCGGGTGCGCCTCGCCGATCCGGGATCCCGCGACCAGAACAGACGCACTTGTGCCTCGCGGAAGATGTCGTACCCCGCGAGGACCTCATCGGCTCCCTCCCCCGTCACCACGACCTTGTAGCCGCTGTCTCGGACGAGTCTGGAGAGAAGAAGGAGCGGGGCCGGCGCAGCGCGCATGATCGGGGTCTCGGCGTGCCAGATGACCTCAGGAAACACCGCCGCGATGTCAGCCCGGCTCACCACGATGTCCTGGTGCTCCGTCCCGAGCAGTGCGGACATCTGCTTCTGGTATCGCCCCTCGTCGAATTCGGTATCCGAGAAGCGCACGGAGAACGTGCGCAAGGGAGCGTCCGTGTAGCGCGCGATGACGGCGGCCGCGATAGACGAGTCGATGCCACCCGATAGGTAGGCCCCGACCGGGACGTCGCTGCGCAGGAACCGTAGGCGAGCCGCCTCGACGATCCGTTCCCTGAGGTCTTCGGCGTTCTGCCGGACGTCTTGGCTGGGCTCGTGACCCCGCTCGGGGAACGTGATGCGCCAGTAGGGAGCCTTCCGGAACCCGTCGCGGTCAAAGATGGCGTAGTACCCCGGCTCGAGCTGCTCGATGCCGCGGAAGACCGTGCGGGGCGCGACCGGTGTCCAGTAGGTGAAGGTCTGGTCGAGGCCGCCGGGGTCGAAGGCACGCTCCACCGAGGGGTTGGCGAAGATGGATTTCACCTCGGACGCGAACAGCAGGCCGGCCGGCCGCCGGCTGAAGAAGAGGGGGCGCACTCCGAGCCGGTCCCGGGACAGCACTAGCCGCTCCGTGCGCCGGTCCCACAACGCGATGGCCCACTGGCCGTTGAAGCGGGAGAAGCACGCCTCGCCCCACTCTTCCCAGGCGTGCACGATTACCTCGGTGTCGCTCGCCGTCCGGAAGGTGTGACCGCGATCAGCCAGTTGCTCACCGAGCTCGATGTAGTTGAAGATTTCCCCGTTGAACGTCACCCATACGGTGCCATCCTCGTTACAGAGGGGCTGGGCGCCGCCCGACGTGTCGATGATGGCGAGCCGGTTATGACCCAGCGCGGTGCGCCGGTCACGGTAGTACCCGTTGCCGTCCGGCCCCCGGTGCCCGAGCCGCCCCATCATGCGGCGCAGCAAAGCCAGGTCCGGAGGGCCGTCGTAGCTGACGATCCCGCAGATGCCGCACATCAGGCTGTTTCCCTGAGGCGGGCGACCAGAGCCGCGAGGGCGGACACCGCCGGTCAGTGCGGCCGCGTCGATCTCGGCGTCGGACAGTGTGACCCCGAAGACGTCCTCGAACAGGATCGCGGCCCGCACCGCCTCCAGTTCTGGGTCGGTGCCAGGACGGCGCAAGGCGTCGTAGTCTCCGAGGATCTGCTCGAGGAAGTCATGGTTCACCGAACGCACCTCCCGCCTCCGGCCGCGAGACTGGCATTGCCGCCCGGTCGCCGGGCATGGCCACGACGGCGATCGCGGTGGCGTAATCATCGCAGTGCGACAGAGAGACCCGGATGTCACCGACCCCGGCCCTCGCCGCGGCGTCGAGGAGGGCGCCAGAAAGGCTGACTGAGGGGGCGCCGCGCGGACCGCTGACGATCTCGATGGACCGCCAGGGCAGCGGCCCGTCCCACGCCACCGGCAGCGCCTTGGCGACTGCCTCCTTGGCCGCGAACCGTGCCGCGAAGTGACGGCTCGGCACCGCCTTGCTCGCGCAGTAGTCGATCTCCCCCGTTGTGAACCACCGTTCCAGGAATGCTGCGCCGCGGTCCCGCATCAGCGCCGCGATCCGGCCGACCGCGACGATGTCGGTGCCCACCCCGTCAACCACCGGCTACCTCGGCGAGGCCTGGGCGAGCGTCTTCAGCCACGCGCTAGCTGCGACCCGGGCACCCGTGTCGTTGAGGTGGCCGGAGTCGGAAGCGTAGCCGTCGTATAGCCGGTAGTACCGCTGCCCCTGGTAGGTGCCAGCCGCGCGGCTGCCGTCGGGCGCGGTGGACTCGATGGCCGCCAGGTCGAAGCAGTGCCGGCCGGCGTACTCCTGCCGGATCAGGGCATTCAGCCTTTCCCTGGCCACGTTGGCGGCCGGGCCGTTCCCTGTTGTCCCGGTGAGCCTGCTCTTCAGCATCGACAGCAGTCCCTGCTCGGTCATCAGCGGCACGGTCACGTGGACGAAGATGACCTCCGGGAAATCCCGCTCCAGGCCGGCGAGGGTCTCGCGGTAAGCGGCGAACAGCGCGCCGAAGTCGGCGTCGTCCGCGATGTCCGCGTAGCAGAGCTTCATCATCGCCACGTCGACCTGATCGCCGATGCCGGAGCGCATCCTCGCGTCGAAGTCCTTGATCTTCAGCAGGGGATCACCGTTCTCGCCGATGAAGGCGTGGCGGACGAACCCGCCATCCGGGCCGGCCTGGCTGGCATCCTGCTCGATCGCTGGCGCGGACATGTCGATGCCCCGCGTAAACGCCGACAACGCCGCCCAGCACGTTCATCCCGACAGACTGGTGACCGAAGAAAACCCTCGTGCGCGCCACCGCGGCAAGGTCGTCCGGCGTGATGGCGGACACCGCGCTGCCCTGGCTCGTCATGGCCCTCCTTAGTTCGTTCCGCTAGACGTCGGGACTGGCGCCGCTCGCGTTACCGTGCCGCCCCTCGCGTAGACGGCCATCTCGCGCAGGCGCGGTTTGGCGATCTTCCCGTTCGCGTTGAGGGGCAGCGCGTCCAGGACCAGCACGGAGCCGGGCACCATGTGCTTCGGCAGGTGCTGACGGCAGACGGCCAGGACCTCGTCCGACGTGACGTCGGTGCCGGGCCGGGCCATGACGAAAAGGGCGACCGCCTCCCCCGCCTCGTCGTCAGGGACGCCGATCGCGGCCACGGAGACAAGCTGCTCCATCCGGAGGGCCGCCGCTTCGACCTCCTGGCTGGAAATGCGGTGACCCCACGACTTGATGAAGTCGTCCCGGCGGTCAACGATGAAGATGTCCCCGTCGTCGTCCACCACGGCCAGGTCCCCGGTGCGCAGCCCGTACGGCGTGAACTTGGCGAGGGAGCCCTCGGGATCCTCGAAGTAGCCCGGGGAGATGTTCGCGCCGGTCGCGTAGATCTCACCTCGCTCGCCCGGCTGGACCGGCTTCCCGCTCTCGTTCAGCACCCGCAGCTCGACGCCGGGGATACCGCTGCCGATGGAGCCGGGCTTAGTGCGAAGCTTGGCCGGCGGCAGGTAAGACAGCCGCGCGGTGGCTTCCGTCTGTCCGTACATGACGAACAATTCCGCCGCGGGCGCGGCCGCCAGCAGCTCCTCGACGAGCACCGGCGGCAGCTTCCCGCCCGCTTGCTGGATGAGCCGCAGCGACGGCAGCGCCCGTTGCCGGAATGTGCTGGCTCGCAGCAGCAGCTGGAAGGACGAGGGCACTCCGGCCAGGACGGTGCAATTTTCCCGCTCGAATAGGTCAAGGGCCGTCTCCGGGAAGACGAACGAGTTGCACAAGACGACACGACCGCCGCACCGCAGATGCGTATGCAGCAGCGAGGCGCCGTAGCAGTAGAAGAACGGCAGGATGACCAGGACCCCGTCGTCGCCGCGTAGCTTCAAGAACTCGATGATGGAATCGGTGTTCGCCTGGATGTTGCCATGCGTCACCCGGACGGCCTTCGGCCGGGCGGTCGTCCCGGACGTGAACATGAGGACGGCGTCGGCGTCCGGATCGACCGGGACGGCGTCGGGCCAGTAGGGCTCCCGGTCCGACCGGAGGGCTTCGTCGGTGAGAATCGCGCGGCCGTCACCGAAGCCTCCGGAGACCCTGCGCAGAGCCCGCCGGTCCGCGAAGACGGCCGCACACCGGGCCAGATCCGCATTGCGGCGGACATCGTCCGCGGTGATCTTGTCGGAGAACGGTACGGCAACATGGCCGAGCTTCATGACGGCCAGGTAGGCCGCCACCCAGAAGAGCGAGTTGGGACCCAGCACGCCAACCCGGGAAGCCGGCGGGAGATCCAGCGCCGCCAGCTCGGCAGCCAGCCTTCCCGCGGCCGAGCGCAGCTGCCCGTAGGTGTGCCGTTCGCCGACCTCCGCCACTGCCACGCTGTCCGCCGCGGCATTCGCCAGCAAGTAGTCGCTAGTGTTCGGGCAGTACCCCACGGCCGTCAGTCACCCCCTCTCGCCATGCTGCCCAGGAGATCCCCTGGGCAGCTGATGGCACCTGCCAATTCCGGACTCCGAAACCTAGGAGGCCGGCTCGTGAACGGGCCTCTTGCTCATGACAAATTCGGTAAGGCTGGCGATACTGCCCAGGTTCTGCGGGATCGTCTCGGCCTCGGAGACCTCGATCCCGAAGTGCGATTCGAGGAATTCAATAAGTTCCAGAATACCGGTCGAGTCGATAATGCCTTCCTCCACCAGGGCGTCGTCATCACGCGGAGCCAACGCGACGTCCCCGAAAAGGTAGTTCATCACGATGAACTCGGTCAGCTCCGCCCGGATCTGCGTATCCACACCTTCTCCTCATGCCCGACTGGTATCGGCGTCTCCTCAGGCTTCGCCACGCCTGACGGGGCGCAGATGCCCGCCCCTACTCAAACGACCCGTGACGGCCCTGTCGTGATACATCCGGGCGGTAACCCGGCCTCGCGCCTTCCCTACTCCGCCCGTTGCGAGGTAGCTTCCTGACTCGCCGCCAGCGCGACCTTGCGCCCCTGGTCGCTGTCCATTCCCCGGTACATGACCTGGGCGAAGCTGCCGCGCCTCGACACCAGGCGAGCCGGCACGCCGACCACCACGCCGCTGCGGCGGGATATCGCGAACGACCAGGCTGTTGGCTCCCACGGCGGCGTCATCACCCACGGTCAAAGCACCGGCGACCACCGCTCCCGGGCCGACCCAGACGCGATCGCCGAGAGTCGGGGCGCCCGGCTTGGGCTGACGCTCGTCGAGGCTCATGGCCGCGCCGAAGGTGACCCCCTGGTAGATGTCGCAGTTCCTACCCATCCGGACAGGTCCGATCACGACGTGCCCGCCATGCGCGAACGCCAGGCCAGGGCCGACGTGCGCGCTGGCGTCGATATGGATCCCGGTAAACGCCATGATGGCGCGGTGGAAGACCTGCGACCCCAGACGGGACCACCGTGAGCGGCCGCGGTGCCTCGCGTAATGGTCCCATCGGTACGCCGCAGTGGCCCACAGTCCCTGTGACAGGAGCCCGATGCGGAGAGGCAGCAGCGGCCCGGTCTCACCCTGCTGCCGCTGTGCGACGAACACATAGCGGTCGAGGTCCGTGCGGATCGCGGCCCGGAGCCCTCCGCCTTCGCACACGCACGTGAATCGCGATACACCAGCCACGGATTCCGGCGGCCCATCTTCCATCGTGTCACCTACCTCAGCTCATTGTGCGGCGGAACTCACAGCGGAACTCACTGCCGTTCGCGCATATGAGCGTCCAGTAGGCCTGATTGATACGATGCGCTCTGAGTCGCCCAAGGTCGTCCCGGGCTGTATTATATCGTGGTCGTCGTTGATCCCCTGGTAGAAGGGTGGTCTGGCTGCTCCGGATCGACCCTCTTTCTGACGTCTGGGGGACTGGCGGATGAGGGTCTTGCTCGCTCACGATCGTGGTCGCATCGGGAAGCCCATGCCGCGCGTGACCATCGTCTGCCCGGACAGCGTGCATGGCAGCTGACGCAGACTCTCGTTCCGCCCCGGGTCGGCCGGGACTGTCGAAATGGGGGACGGCGGTTCTCCGGCGGCTGCGAGGCGGCGCGGTCATCCGGCTCGGCTGGGGTGTCGCCGACCAGGCGGTGTCCAGCCTGACCAACTTCGCGGTGAGCATCTACGTGGTCCACGTCCTGGGCGCGGTGCAGTTCGGTGCCTTCAGCCTCGCGTACGTGACCTATGCGTTCGCGCTCACCGCATCCCGCGGCCTCGCCACCGACCCGCTGATGGTCAGGTTCAGCGGCACGGACCTCCCGGCGTGGAAGCGTGCCGTGGCACGCTGCACGGGGACTGCCGCGGTCGTGGGTTTCGCGGTCGGCGCCTGCGTGCTCACGGCGGCGGCCCTGCTTGGCGGCACCGTCAGGGGCGCGTTCCTCGCGCTCGGGCTGACGCTGCCAGGATTGCTGCTGCAGGACAGCTGGCGATATTCGTTCTTCGCGCTGGGACGCGGCAGCCAGGCCTTCCTCAACGACTCGATCTGGGCGGTGGCTCTACTGCCTGCCCTGGTGTTCCTGCGGGTGACCGGCACCTCGGACGTGTTCTGGTATGTCTTCGCCTGGGGCGCGGCCGCCGCCGTCGGCGCCATCGCCGGGCCACTGCAGGCACGAGTGGTGCCCAGGCTGTCCGCCAGCCTGGAGTGGCTTTGGAAACACCGTGACCTTGGACCTCGATATCTCGCGGAAGGCGCGACCTTCAGCGCCGCGACCCAGTTGCGGACTTACGGCATCGGCATCATCCTGGGCTTGGCCACTGTCGGCGTCGTGCAGGCTGTCGCCACCCTCATGGGCCCGATCACGATCCTCTTTCTCGGGATGTCCCTGGTGGCTATCCCGGAAGCCGCGCGAATCCTGCGCCGCGCACCTCGGCGCCTCCCGCTGTTCTGCTTGCTCATCACCGGCGGACTGGCCATAGTTGGGATCGCCTGGGGACTCGTCCTGCTGGTCGTACTGCCGAGAGGACTCGGGAACTGGCTGATCGGCCCGATCTGGCGGCAGGCCTATCACCTAGTGATACCGCAGGCGCTTTTCTCCATCGGCACCATCGCCGGGCTGGGCGCCGGCGTTGGCTTGCACGCTCTGGGGGCAGCGCGGCGGAGCCTGTGGGCGATGATCCTCACATCGTGTCTCTATCTTTCCCTCTCGCTGGCCGGAGCGGCTGCGGGAGGAGCCGCGGGGACAGTGAGCGGCAGCGCGATCGCGGCATGGATCGGTGCACTGATCGTCTGGTGGCAGCTTGCCGCCGCGCTGCGAGAGTCCAGGCGCACGCCTATTCCGAAGGCGGCGATGCGCCGACCCCGTGGAAGGCATACCCGCGCCCGCCCGGCCCGCGGGCATACCCGCGGGTTGACCCGGCGCAGGCGAACCCGGCCGCGGCGTAACAAGCCCCGGTGTGGCGCGCCGGATCGGTGAACGTCTCGACTGCCAGCACGATCTGGTTGCGCAACCGCATGTGCGGAGGACCGGGCTAGCTGCCTCAGCAGGAAGGACCGCAGCTTGGGGCCGATGACGTCGGCATCGAAGCACCGGTGAAATCGCTCGCTTGCGGCACGTGCCGCCTGCAGTCGGGCTGGCTCGTTGTCGAGCAGGTCAAGCAGTATGGCCGCGGCCCGCGCCGGATCGTCGAGGGGCCAGAACCGGCCCTCGACGCCATCGTCGCAGAGCTCGGTTATGCCTCCGACGTCAGCGGCCACGACGGGAAGGCCGGCCGCCATCGCCTCGATGATGGCCAGGGACTGTGAGTCGAGGTAGGAAGCATGGACGTAGGCCCGGTAGCGGGGCAGGAAGTCGCGGATGTCGGGCCGGAAGCCGCGGAAGCGGACCTGTTCTTCCAGGCCAAGCGAACGGGCCTGGCTTAGGAGGTCCTGCCGTAGCGGTCCCTCGCCGAACACGTCCAGGGTCAGGCGCCGCCCGGTCCGCCTGGCTTCTGCGAGGACCTCGAGCAGAAAGCGGTGGTTCTTCGCGCGCAGCAGGCTGCCCGTGGTGACCAGGTCCCCCAGCAGCTCCTGGCCGGGCTCTGGGCGCACCGAAGACACGAAGTTGCTGATGACGGCGGAGGGGACGGCCGAGGCCTCAGGGAGCCAGCTCAAGATTCCGTTTCGCGCCGACTGAGAAACGTACATGAGGCCGTCCACGTGAGGGATCGTCCCGCGTTCGTACCGGCGGATCGCCCGGAACAGGAATCCGTCACGCCTGATCTGATCCTTGTAAGCCCACTCGTCGGCCTGGGACGTCTGGAAGTGAATCGCCAGAACCACGCGCTGGTGTGGCCCTTGCCGGGCGCGCAAGGCGGCCCGGGCGGCCAGGGGATCCTGGGCGTAGACGACGCAGGCGCCGCGTCGCGCGAGGCAGCGGCGCAGGGCGCGGTAGAGGAACACCTCATGCCAGTACCGATACCAGGCGACATTCGCGGGTCCGATGTACCGCTCCATGAGAGGGCGGAGGGCGTAGACGGGGTAGCTGAGCATCCGGCCCCATGAGAACGATGTCACCAGGGTGGTGGCCGTGCCGTGCTCCGTAAAGTACTGGCGCAGTTGCCGCATGTGCGTGTGAACGCCGGTGATGCCTTCCTCCCGGAGGATGGTCGCGACTACCAGCGCTAGCGGGCGTTCGTCCACGAGCAGGCCGTCAGCCGAACCAGACGGCCTGCTGTCGTTGTACGTCATCGGTCCGCCCAGGCGACGCCGATGCCATCTCCGGGCCACCAGTGACCGAGCGGCTCTTCCCTGAAGAAAAGGTAATGGCGGCCGCTTTGCTCGGCCCAGTCGGACAGCGCGGCTGACGCATGGGCATTGTCTGAGAGGACAAACGCGTCGGCGCGCAAGTTCGGTCCGACCGCGGCGAGCTCTGCGGTCTCGAAGTCGTAGGTGTGCAGGCTGTCGTGGATGAACATGCCCACGTTCCTCATCTCTGCGAGCAGGTCAACCGAACTTCCGGTACGGCGGTCGATGACACTCGCCCAGGGTCCGCCGATGAGATGTCCGGCCTCCGGGTCGATGTCGATCGTCGTGAGGCGCCCGTGGCCGTTCCGGAGCAGGGCGGCGGCAATGGCACAGGACCCAAGACCAAGGTGAGTGCCCGTCTCGACGACATGGTCCGGCTCGGTGGCACGGACGAGCGCATACCAGCCCAGCCGCCGGGCCCAGAGCGGCTCGTTCGCGCAGATTCTGCGGCGCGGGTTCGACGACATCCGCCTGGTCAGATGCTCGAGGAGATCGTTGTCCTCCTCCAGCTCCTTTATCCAGGCGCGTACCTGCGCGATCTTCGCGCCAGTGGCAGCCGCGACAAACCAGCAGAGCTGGTCCCGGTTGAGCGAGCCCAGGTCGTAGGTGAAATTAGTGGTCTCGCGGCTACGGACCAGCCAATCGATTGATTGTCCGATGAGATGGGCGTCGTAACGCGCCACGATCATGGTGCGCAACGGAACCGCCGCGCCCCGGGCAATGGGTGAAGTGGCCATGCGGCGGCGGAGTTTCGATTGCATTTCTTAAGCTCTCTCCGAGACCTGTGGTTGTGATATTCGGTTGATGCAGTCCTGAACCGGGAATGCCCTATCGCGGCTGCTCCCCGTCTGCGGGAGATACCAGCAGCGACGCGGCCAGGCTGATTTCAAGCAGGTACGTCGTGGCGTCGGCGAACCCGACCTGAGTGAATGAGGCGACGAGTGAGTACACGATGAGGAAGAGGGCGAGAGTCCGCCTGATGCTGATCGGCTGCAAGAAGGCGGCGACCAGCAGGAAGATCAGCATCGCGGCGCAGACAATCACTCCGAAGAGACCTTGTTCCATATATGAAGCAAGCCAGTTGCTATCGATGGGAAGGCCATTGATGGTGGCATTCGACAGGCCGAAGCCAAAGATCTCCTGGAACTTGTTCCGTGGTTCCTGGAGAACCATGCCCCAGAAGTTAGTCCTTCCGGTGAGGGACGTCAGTTCCTGTGTCTGCTC
Source organism: uncultured Actinomycetes bacterium (assembly GCA_963739615.1). Classification (GTDB taxonomy): domain Bacteria; phylum Actinomycetota; class Actinomycetes; order Streptosporangiales; family Streptosporangiaceae; genus Palsa-504. The sequence continues at coordinate 8,709 of CAVUBD010000020.1, read as the reverse complement.
GCCGCGCGCCAGCCAGGTCGTCACCACGCTGGCCGCCGTCACCGCCCCGACGGACACGACAGCGACCGCGGCTGCGAAGAACCTGCGTACCCGGTCCTTGGCCGTGAAGAGGCTCAGTCCCGCCACGAGGATCCCTGCCATCATGGCGATCAGGGCGGTCCTCGTGTGGCTGAGAAGGAGCAAGGCTCCCGCGACTACGCAAACGAGAACAGTCACCCGTCCACGCAGGAACCCTCCGAACCAGAGCACGACCACCAGGCCGATGGCGACCGCACCGTAGTGCCCGATCTCCGTGGCCGGGATGGGCCAGAAGACGTCGGTGAGCCTGCCCCCGGCCATGGCGTTCCCCGGACTGACCAGCAGGCCGAGAAGCGCCGAGCCGAGCAGTACCGATAGCCACCTCAGGTGAATACGGAGCAGCAGCATGTCCCGTCGTCCCCACCAGGGCGTGAGCAGCCAGAGCACGGCCACGAACTCAGCGAACCGGAAGGACCGGTACACGGTGCCGAAGTGCTCAGGCTGCAGGCTCGTCAGCACCACGTCCAGGACGAGCAGGCCTACCAGGCAGAGGAAGACGTTCGGGCGCACGATGACCCTGCGGTTCACGGTCAGCGCGAGAAGCAGCGCCAACGGCAGGGCTGCCTGAGTGATGAGCTGGCCCACCCGGTGAGGGATCGGCAGGACCAGAGTTATCGATTCGTAGAACGTGAGCGAGTTGAGGATCAGCAGGCCCCACACCGCGCTGACCCGGCGCCGCACCCAGCGTTCGCGCGCTTCCGCAGATACCAGCGCCGGCACGCTACGGCGGAGGCGGAATGTCGCGACGGCTGAGCTCATCCGCTTGCCAGCCCGATCGCACCGGCGGCGCAGAAGATCTCGGCCCCGGCCGCGCCGGATCCGATGACGTCCAGGCCAGCTGCCCCGAAATCACGGGAATCCGAGGATATGCGGGCCGCCATGACCATACCCGCGTAGCTCAGGCCGTTCGTTGAGCTTCTTATGTGCGTCACCTCGCTTGGTTATCCGATCGATCCGCCCACGCGGGGAGTCCGTGCATATGACCGCTGACCGGGCCGCCGTGATACGGCGGACACTGAGCAAGGCTACGATCCCGGCCGTCACGGGTACCGTCGTCGACGCACTGTCACATTCAGGATGCATTCTGCAACTAAACGACGTCACGTCCGGCGTCGGAGGCTCGAAGCACCGACCAGGCTGAGCGGCCGACACCGGGGTGCTCCAACCGCGGGCGTTCCGCCTAGACATCCCCAGTGAGGGGCCCGTCGTATCACGATCCCCTGTCAAGGGTTCTTACAGGGGTGAAATGCCGGATACTCATCATCGTCCAGAACCTTCCGGTGCCCTTCGACCGGCGGGTATGGCTGGAGTGCCAAGCGCTGACTTCGGCAGGTTACCGGGTTGCTGTCGTGTGCCCCAAGGGCAGCGGCGACCCGGCGTACGAAGGCGTCGACGGCGTGGAGCTGTACAAGTACCGGCCCTACGCGCCCGGTGGCAGCAAGTTCAGCTTTCTCGCCGAGTACGCGTACTCGGTCCTGGCGACCGCCTGGACCTCGCTCAAGGCCAGGCGTTCCGGTCGCTTCGCGGTAATCCAGGCCTGTAATCCGCCTGACATCTTCTGGCCTCTCGCCATCGCGTTCCGCAAGCTAGAGGGCACCCGGTTCGTGTTCGATCACCATGACCTGTGTCCCGAGCTCTATGAGTCTCGTTTCCCAGGGGGCGCGAAGCTGCCTTACCGGGGACTGCGGGCCGGTCACGTGGAGTTCACTGGGCGGGCACCGGATGAGCTTGTCACGCGCATTCTGTCGACCGCGGACGCCGGCCTCTCCCCGGATCCGAAGAATCCGCTCAATGACTTGTCAACGATGAACAAGACGATGGAATACATGGCGTTCGAGCTGCCTGTGGTGGCTTTCGACCTGCGTGAGACGCGTGTTTCGGCCTGGCGATGCCGATAGGCGATCCCGCCGCGGTATGTGCCTGGCCGACGCGCGGCTGTTCCTGCCGGGGCTCAACCTCGCCTACACCGACCGTGCGAGCATGGCGGCTTCCGTCGAGGTGCGCGTCCCGTTCGTCGACCCGTTCGTCGTCGGTGCGGCCTTCTCCATCGGAGGCCGCGACAAGATCCGGCACCGGCAGGGCAAGATCGCGCTCAAGCGGGCCGCCGAGAGCTGGCTGCCTCGCGAGATCGTGTATCGGCCGAAAGCCTCCTTCAGCGTCCCTCTCCGGGCCTGGGTCCGGCACGACCTGCGCGAGGTCATCAATGACACGCCGGTCGGAGGGATGCTGGTGGAGCTGGGAATGATCCGCGCTGACTCACTTCAGCGCCTGATCCGAGACGAGCAGCCGGCCGCGAAGACAACGCCAAGCAGATATGGCAGCTGCTGACGCTCGAGCACTGGTACCGCAACGTGCGGTCCATGGGCGTGGCGGCATAATCGGCGAGGACTTGGAGCAGCGTGCCGGCGCCCGGGCGTTTCCGCTGGCCCGGCGGGCACGTGCTGCCGTCGTGATCGCCTTGTTCGTCGCGTTCGGGCGCGGTCACCGCGCGGCTACTGGTATGGCCAGCGGAAGGAATGCCGGCTCGATGTCGGCGCGATCGTGATGCTGGCTGGCCCGGGTGACCGCATGACCGTGGCGCTGCGGCTGGCCCGGGAGCACCGGGCCCCCATGCTCGTCGTCTCGCGCGGCTGGCAGGGCTACGGAGGTCCGTGCCCTCCTCCGGTACCTGGCGTGAAGCTGATCTGCTTCGAGCCGGACCCGGGTAATACCCGCGGCGAAGCGGAGTTCGCCGGGAGGCTCGCCCAGCGATATCACTGGAATTCTAGTGGTCCTGGTGACGACCAGGACGCAAGACACCCGGGCCCGCATCATGCTGGGGCGTTGCTTCGGCGGCCCGGTCTACGTGATCACGGCATCCGTTCCCTGGGACGACTGGCCTTACGAGATCGCGTACGGGTGGGGAGCGCTTGTCAAGGCGCTGGTGCTGTACCGAGCCTGCTAACGTAACAATCCGGCCACCGTCCTCGCTCCGGGCAGCGGACCGCTCGCACCGCTGGTAAATCGATAGTCAAGAAACAGCCAATTGGATGGCTATCGCGACAACCGGTTGCAGCTGTAAGTAAACCGTTCGGGCAGCTCAGGCGACTAATAACGAGGCCCAGTAGCGAGAAGGACGGAACGCTCGGCTGACACCATCACCGTTCCGTCAGCACCTCGACTTGATGAACAGGCTGCATTGCCTGCTCGCTAGGCAGAGTGACCACATAGGGGAGTAAGATGGCGCGCTCGACTTCTATTCATGACAATGACGCCACAGCAAGACGTTCCCGGCGGGCACTGCTTTCGGCAGGGGCGGCCGGCGCGCTGGGGGTAATCGCCTTCGACTCGCTGAAGAACGCGCCGACCGCGCAGGCGGCAACGCTGGACGGCGGTGTTTTCGGCAGCGGCTACGCCCCCGCCGTCGTGCCGCTGAGCCAGTCGGGCGGCTCGGTAGCGATCAACGCCTCGCAAGGCAACGTCTTCGCGCTAACCCTCTCGGCCTCGGGGTGGAATATCGCCAACCCGACCAACCCAGTCGGCGACGGGCAAGTCATCAAGATCCGGCTCAGCCAGGACGCCAACGGCGGACGGACCGTCTCCTGGGGCGGCGCCTTCAACTGGGGCACTAACGGGGGCACCCCCAACACTGCGCCCACGCTGAGCACCACGCCCCACGGGACCGACATCCTCACCTTCGAGTACGTCGCCTCTCTGTCCCAGTGGTGTTTCCTCGAAGCGTCGTTCCCGCAGAACTTCGGCGGCACCACCAAGCTTGTGGACATCTCGGTGGTTCAGTCCGTGTACATCCCGTTCAACATCGAAGGCAACTTCAACAACAACGTCACGTCGGGTAACAGCATCATCCTGGTTCCCGCTCTCTACACCTCGGCCAGCAGCGGGTCCTTCACGACATCCAACCCGCAGTTCGGCGCTAAGGGCAACACCGTCCCGGGCACGCTGCTCTTGGAGGGGACAGGCCCGATCGTGACCGGCGCACCCGGCTATGGCTATACCGGCCTCTGGCTGCTGCCCGACGTGGCCGGCGGCGGGACGTTCGTCCGCGTGGACTGCACTATCCCGTCTCCCGGCGCGCCGCTCGGCATGTTCGCCTACGAGGTAGCCGGGCTCGGTACGAACCCGCAGCTCGACCCGGCCGGCGGCGTGTCGTCGGCGGACGGTACCGTGACCACGCTCGCCTCGGGCGCCTGCCCGGCGATCACCCAGTCGCAGGAGATCATCTTCGGGTTCGGGCACATCTACGACGTCCCTCTGAACGCCCCGTCCGGGGCGTGGAACACGCAGATCGGCGGCGGAGTCCAGAACTTCTGGGTCGGCTATCAGCTCGCTACCAGCCCGGGTGCCAGGTACAGCTGGACGCAGACCGCGAATAGCACCGGTTCCTGGGGAGCTGCGGTCGCCGCGATCTGCCCGCAGCCTACATCTTAGTTATTCGGAATTCCTGCGGCTGGCATGCTTGCAGGCGACGTCCGGCGAATTCCTAGTGGCGGCCGTCGCCTGCAGCCGTGCCTAAGTTAACCCGGCACGGCCCGCATACTACGACCGCGGTCAGCCGACTGCACGCCACGATGGCCAAAGCTGAGGCGGGCTAATACTCCAACCGGACTCCGTGACCTGCGGTGCAGGGGTACTGGACGCGGAACAGCCACCGCTTGATGATCATGGTTGGTGACGACTTATGACAATCCGGCGGTGGCCGCTGGGCTCAGCGTAGACCCCGCCCGGTGGCGGGAGCAGTTCGATGACCTGATGGGGCGGATCGCGGGGCGGTTCGCCCGGGTGGAGCGCGGCGCCGGGCCCGGGCGCTGGGGTGCGGCGGCGCCACCAGCACCGGGCCAGAACCTGCCACTACCAGCGGCAAGCCCGCCAACCATGAAGATTACGAAGTCCCGTTGGAGTATTAACCGGCACGCTGTCCGGTACTGTTAGCGTCTTGCTTCCAGTAGGACTGCCAGTTGGCGAAGTCCACGCTGCAGGCGTCTGAGGGCAGGCTCTTGCCGGTCGCCTGGGCGGACGGCATCGGCGCTCTGGCACAATCGCCAAAGATATAAGCGTTCCAGAGCCATGGACCGGAATAACTATTGTTGGCCCATACATTATTTGCTGATCCTTCGCCGTTTCCGGCCGGTGCTCCCGGCGGGTTAGTGACCGCGTTGATATTCTTGAAGGCAGAATTGCTCATCAGCGCGTTGGCGCCGATCTGGCTACTGAATGGCGCTTCGCCGGAGAGCTGGAAGGCCATGAAGTTCGTACCGCAGGCATTGGCATGGTCCGCCGTGCAAGACGTGCTGGTCCCGCCAGCCAGAGGATGGCCGGCCGCTATAGCCCCAGGGTCGAAGACGAAGCTGTTGCCGGTGACGGAGATGTGGTGGGCACGCCACTGGCAGCCGTCCCAGTATGAGACGCCGGTCGGGGCGAGCGGTCCGGACGGGAGGGCCGCGCTGGTCGCATAGAGCTGGCAGGTGCCGGCGTTGGTCACCGTGGCCCCGGCGGCCTGCGACGCAGCCAGAGTCGGCGTGATAGTGAGGGCGCAGTCGTTGGCGTAGCAGGTCTCACCCGTGACCTTGTACGGCTGGACCTGTAGGATCGGGCCGGCGAGCGTTCCAGAACCCCGAACCAGCGAAACGCTGGTGAAGGTCGTCGCTGTCTTCCCCGCGTAGGACAGGACGGCGCCGGTGAAGCTTCCCCCTGCGTCGCCCCAGGCCGCCGAGGTGCCGACCCGCAACTGACCAGACGACGGGAACCCCGTGGTAGAGGCGACGCGAATGGTAGCCGAACCGGTAAGGGCAGAGACGTTAGTCGTCTCGCTCGTAGTAGTCTTGACCGGGTTGGCGAAACCGATCTGGTCGTTTATCGCTACGGCCCCCCTGACCAGGACGGTAGAACTGCCCGCCGATGCGCCCTGCACTACTGAGGTCGTGATGCCGTGAGCGGCGTCACCGATATGCGAGAAGTAGTAATGACCGTCCGCCGCGGCGGTCTGGGTGTACGGGTAACCGCCCGTACAGTAGCCGGAGTCGTCGGGCCAGCCTTCGCCGCTGTTCTCGCACGAGCGCCCGCCCGCCTGCCAGATGTTAACGCCCATCCAGTTATTGATGAACTGATTTTTCGTGACTAGCACCTGGTTGTCGTAGCGACTGCCGGGAATGTGGAAACCCCCCGAGCTGTTCAGGTTCACCGCGCCGTTACAGTTGGCCCCGCAGGCGCCGGTACCTTTTCCCCAGCCACCGTTGATGAACAGATTGCCGGTAATGTTAAGGTTGAAGCCGGTCTCACTAACGACCGCTGAACCGTAGCTTTTGTTGAAGTAGTTGCCCGATATCAGCGTGCCGGAGTTGCCATTGTCGAGCCACACAGGGCTCCCGCCCCCGGGGCTGTCGTTGATGAATGCGTTATCGACGATGTCGGCGTTGAGCGTGCCCCACCATTTTCCCCCGCCGGAGCAGCCGCAACCGGGATCGCCCAGATAATTAGACTCAAAGACTTCGTTGTTCCTGAACTTGTTATTGGTACCGAAAATACTGACGCCATAAGTGCCCATTTTAGATAGGCAATTGTACTCGATTACACCCTGGTCGCCGCCGTAAATGGCGATTCCATTGCCAGGAGTCGAGTAACCGTCGTGGATATTATTATGAGAGACTGTCCAGCCTGATCCGGTGTAAATGGTGCCGGTGGTATTGTGCAGATCATGAGAGATGTCCAAGTACGACACGGTTACACTGCCCGAAAGGTCGTCGTAGTAGACCGGCGTGTTAGCGGCTACAGCCATGTCCAAGCCCCCTACTCCGACGGTGTAGCCGGATTGATTACTGGAGACCGACGTTGATTGATACTGGTGATCGCCGATCCTGATCTGGCCATAGGGAACCAGCGGAATCGATGAGCTCGTCAGCGTGACGCTGGCGGCACCTTGCCGGGCAGGCGAGGCTACTTTCGCGATCGGCGCTTGGACATTGGCCCACACTGAGCTACCTGCCGCCTTGGCGCCGACCAGGGGAGAGCTGAGCGTGATGGAGTTTCTCGTGTGGCTGGCGATGCGGTAGGTTGACCCGTCGGCGAAGGTGATGTAGCTAATGTAGCCATCGATGGGCGCAGTTGCGGTGACTGTCGTCGCCCCGGCAGGGGCCTTGGCCGCCAGGGTACTCGCACCACCCGAGAACCCGTAGGTGGCATTTTGAGCGCTAATACCTCCCGCGCTATTGTGATTATCAAAGGTGGGTTCAGGAAAACCGGGGGCAGACCCGCCAATGAACATGTCGCCGCTAACTGACTGCAGCGTGAGCGCGCCGTAGGCCCCGCCCTCAAAGAAGTAGAGAATGGGCGTTTCAGGGAAGTTGTAGGTGGGCTGGCCGACATCGCTGCCTGGTGCGAAGATGACAGCCGCCGTAGTCGCTGAACTCTGGTTGGCGATGTAGGAAGGCAAGGGCGGCAAGGTCTTTCCATAGCCCGGAAGCGCCCGGAACTGTGCAACCGTATAGCTCTGGCTACCAGAGGCCAGGTCGTGGTAGCTCCATGGACTCGTCAGGTACTGAGCCCGTTGATTGCAAATCAGAGAGCTTTGACCGGATACTCGAACAGTTGCGTGCGCGTGCACTTGGGCAGTTGTGCCCGAGTGCTGCTTAATCACGACGCCTGCAAAAACCGCCACAAGCACCACGACCACGGCTGCCGCCCAGGTGAGCGTTCTGCGGCTTACCGCCATAACTTTGTCCAAACGTTGTAGACGAGGGTCAGGCCACCCTTTGACAGCGGCTGGTCGGCGGCGGACAGATCGATGATCGACAGCCACCTCTGGCCGAGCTGGATCGAAACCCGGTCGTCCTCGTGACTCCAGACTCCGGACGCGTCCGGACCGCGGTGCGCGATCCGGTCGGTCATGATGTCGCCCAGCTTCTGTCCGTCGGTTTGCTGGTAACTCCCCGTGATTCCGCACATGCTCAGGCCTTCGTCCGCTCGCGAGCCTTGCCGCGGGGGACCAGGTGCCGGTAGACGCCGAGGTAGGCGCGTTCCTGGTGGGACCAGGCCAACTCCTGCTCCACGCGTGCCCGGCCGAGCTTGCCCAGGCGAGTTCGCCTCGGCTCGTCGTCCATCAGGGCCACGATGGCCTCAGCGTACGCATGCTCGTCGTTGGGCACGACGTAAACAGCGGCCTCACCAGCCGACACCCGGGTTTCACGCAGGTCGAAGGCGACCACGGGAAGCTCGAAGGCCATGTATTCCATCGTCTTGTTCATCGTCGACATGTCATTGAGCGCATTCTTGGGATCCGGCGAAAGGCCCACGTCCGCGGTCGACAGGATGCGCGAGACGAGTTCGTCCGGGGCCCCGGCCGGTGAACTCCACGTGACCCCCAGGCCAAGCTCGTCACGCAAGGCCACGTTACTGGCCCGCTTGCCACCGCGCGTCATCGCGATCCCCCGGTAGGAATCAAACATGATCCGCCGCCCGGTGAGTCCTGCGCTCCAGAGCCAGCAGCCCCTTGTAGAGCGGGGTACTCGAGCAGCACCCCGACCGCCGGAATCGCGCCGGAGGCCAGGTCGGCGTATACGGTGCTGGCCTCCGCCACCGGGAACGTCCCGGTGACCAGGGTCTCTACCTCGAGCTCCTTGTGCGCGAGTAGGTCCAGGG
>CAVUBD010000019.1:0-176384 GCA_963739615.1 uncultured Actinomycetes bacterium | reverse complement strand
TGGCGACATCGAGCGCCTCGATACCGCCGGACCCGTCGATCAGCGCCGCCAGGGCCCGTGCGATGGAGGGCAGGCCGAGCCAGCACGGACCGCACTGGCCCGCCGACTCTCCGGCCAGGTAGCTCGCGATCCGCGATACCTCGCCCAGCGGACACGTCCCGTCGCCGAGGGGAAGCACGATGCCCGAACCTAGAGTGCCGCCCACGGCGGCCAGGCCATCCCGGGAGACCGGCACGGCGTACGCCGTTTCGGCGGGTGCCCCACATGCCGTGATAGCCGCCCACCAGTACGCCATCGCCCGCGGGGGCCTCGCAGATGTCGAGGACCGCGGCCAGCGGAACACCGGTATGCACCTCGACCACGGCCGGATGCGCCGCCGATCCGCCCACGCTCAGCAGGACGGTGCCTGGCTCTTCCGGCGTGCCGACCGCGGCGAAGCGCTCGGGGCCGAGCAGGGCAAGCACCGCCAGCTGAGCGAACGTGGACGCGTTCGAAAGCAGCGTCGGCAGGTCGTCCACGCCGAGATCGCTCGCCAGAACCTTGCGTCCCGGAGGGACCGGGCGTTTGCCGTTGATGCCGCGGACCAGCGCGCCGGATTCCCCTGAGATAAACCGATCGGGCAGCTGAACCACGCGGGCCATCTTGCGCAGACCCGGTTCGGCCGCGATGGCCGCCTCAATCGACCTGTTGGCCAGCTCGTGGCCAGCGACCCCGACGATGATTTCCTCGGCGCCGATGGCTTCAGCCACCAGTGCGGCGCCACTGAGGATGAGGTACGGCGAGCGGATCATGAGCATCTTGTCCTTGACGCTGCCCGGCTCGCCCTCGGTGGCGTTGACGACCACGACCGTCTGACTGTCGTTCGCCTGGGCGGTCTTGATCACCGCGCTGAGCTTGCGCGCGAAGGGGAACGCCGCACCGCCCTGGCCGCGAAGGTCGACCTTTTCGGCCATCAAGATCAGTTCCTCGGCGGAGAGCCGGGGCAGCGGGCCCGAAATGTCGCGGTGGGCTTCCAGGTCAAGCCGGGGCATCCGGTCCAGGCCCGCGGTCATCCGGGCGGCACCGATCCTCATGATCGCGGGCGCGTCAACGCTCCCGGTCGGGCTCATCACCACTCGTCGCCCCCATTTTCCTCGGGCACCTCGCGGTACCTCGGGTCAGCGGAACGCTTTCTGTGCGAGGCGGGGGCGCGCGTCCCGGGCGTCCGACCGGACCGCGGTCCCGGAGCCGGGTCGGCGGGCGGCCCTGGCGGGCCGGGATGGGGCTGGGGCCCGTCGCTGTCCACGGGACGAGTCCGGCATCAGGACGGGATCCCGGACCCGCCGGGCCCGTACCGAAACGCGGCATGGGACCCGTCCCGGCCCGCGGCATAGGACCCGTCTCGGGGCGCGGCATCGGACCCGTGCAGGCCCGCGGCATCGGACCCGTATCGGGGCGCGGCATGGACCCGTATCGGGGCGCGGCATCGGACCCGTATCGGGGCGCGGCATGGGACCCGTGCGGGCCCGCGGCATGGGACCCGTCCCGGCCCGCGGCATCGGACCCGTCCCGGCCCGCGGCATCGGACCCGTGTCAGGACGCGGCATCGGGCCAGGTCCCACGCGCGGGATCGGGCCGGTGTCAGGACGCGGCATGGGACCCGTGCGGGCCCGGGGCATCGGGCCAGTGTCAGCCCGCGGCATCGGACCCGAGTTCCGGTTCCCCGGGCGAGGCTGGCCCGGCCGGGGGCCAGGGGGCTCGATGGCGCGGCCGGGACGCGAGCGGCCCGGTCCGTCAGCTTCCTGCAGGGTGGCGTAGCCGCCGGTCCCAGGCAACTCCCGATCACCCGGCAGGACGTACGGATAGGAGGACAGTTCATCCTGCGGCACGTGCCGGCAGATTGCTCCCTCGAACCGGGGCGGCCCGTCGTACCCGGGCTCATACAGCGGCCGTCGCAGCGAAACCGCCGGAACGTACGGGCGGCTGCTGGCCGGCCGGGGCGTCGTCGCCGTATGGCGGCGCGCCAAGCGGCGTGAACCCGAGGTCCTGGTAGGCGTCTGCGGAGGCGCAGGACTCAGCCGGGGCATACGAGGCGTAAGCGCCGGATGCGTAGACCGGCGCGGCTTCCAGGGCGGGCAGCGGGCCCGAGGGAGAGGACCGGCCGGCTCCGCCGGGATCGCGGCCCATGGGCCGGTGCTCGTCGTGCCGAAGCCAGTGCCTCGCGCGCCCGGGCCGACGGGGAGCACCTGGACGGTCCCGCCGAGTTGAGCCTGCGCCATGCTCATGGCCGCCGCGTAGCGGCGCGGCCGCCGGGGCCCGGGACGGGACCGGTCCGCCGCAGGGGCCGAGCTTCAGGTTCTCCTTCGGCCGCAGCGAGATGGCCAGGAACCTGACCGCGAGGCCGAGGGCCGTCACGGCGATCGCGAACCCGTAGCTCCAGTCCACGTACGGCTTAGCTGCCCGGCCGCCGAGCAGCCCGTGCATGACCCCGAGCACGAACGCCGCGTAGGAGGTGTAGTGAATGGCCCCCCAGCGCCAGGCCTTGCCGTGGGCGGTGAACCGTTTGCGGAGGATGCTCGTTATCACGATCAGCAGGATGAGATCCGACGCAATTGTCCCGAGTCCGATGTAGAAGGTCCGGAATGGCGACAGGAAGGGAATGAACGCGTCAATGACATGCGCCCGCTGGGCCAGGATCTCGGTCACGATGTGGATGACAAGGAATGCCAGCGCGCCGAAGGAGACCGCGCGGTGCACAGCCTGAGCCATTACCCTATGTCCCGGCGTCATGACGATCCGGTCGGTCGCCGCCAGGCCGACGAGGACCGAACCGGTGAGGCCGATCAGCGCGAATACTCCCGCGTAGAAAAGCATGAAATGCTGCGTAGCAGCAGCGATGTGACAGGCCGGCCGCGGTGGCGACCAGCATGAATACGATAATGACGGTCGCGGCGACCATGCTGGCCATGATCTTCCGCAAGTGGTCCCCAGCCGCTCCCTGCGCCCCCGAGTGCACACCCTTGACGACACGTGCACGGCCGTTGGTCGTTGGCACGCTTAACCTCCTCAGGATCGTGATATACGCGAGAAGACCAATTGCGACGCCCGAACGCTGGCGGTTATCCCTAGTCCGTTAGCTTGGGGCTAGTCACTATATCAGCACAATAACGCTTGGGTGACGAAATGGTATATGAACGATTTATTGCGGGCGAGGCGGGCGCGGCGCCGCCGGGCCCCTGGCGGTCCGGCTCAGCCGCGGGCCCGCGGCATCGTGGGCCGGCCGCCGGTCATGACCCCTGCCGGACGAGCCGCCGGGAGCCTGAGCTGCCGTGGATCAGCGGAGTACAGCATATCCCTGCACGTGCCTCCTCGAGCTTCCCCGGCTCCATGACCTGTTATACAGGCCCCAACCGTGGCAGATCTGCCGAATCAGCAAGGTCCCTGCTGAGTCGTCGACGGCGGCGGGCAGGTACTCGACCGTCACCGGCAGGTGATCGGAGGCCGTCATGGCCTGCGGGCTGTCCAGCACATGGTGCGCGCTCATGGCGTCGGCGAGCGGCCCGGTCGCGCGGACGCCGTCGATGCGCCGCCGCACTCCGTGAGCGGCATAAACGTCGTCCGACGGGACCCGGTCCGCGCATTCGGTGTTCCAGTCGGCACCGACCAAAGCGGGCGGCTCGCCTTCCGGCCGGGTGATCGCGGCCACCAGGCGCTCGTTCTGGTCGGCCCGCAGGACCCGGCAGAAGGGCAGAGGCGTGGAAGGCTCCGTGCCGGATCAGCGTGCCGCCCACGTCCAGGGTCACCACGGCCAGGCCATGCCAGAAGTCCCTGCCCCCGTGGCAGCGCAGCGAGCCAGGCAGCGGCTCGATGCCGTCCCGCCACATCAACCCCACCTGGTAGCCGTGGCCGCCGACCGCGAGCGCGGCTTCTGGACGGCCTCCCGGACCGGGCACCTCGCAGCGCAGCCCGGTATCGTCCGCGAGCTGACGTAGGCGCTGTCCGGCCGCCGGCCCGTCTGGGGCCAGGATCTCCTGGACCGCGAGCACGTCCGTGCCGAGGGAGCGGATCACGCTGACGATGTTGCCGTAGTGCTCCCTGGCGGCCTGCGAGTCGTCCGCGAACAGGTTGAGCAGGTTGTACGAGGTGAAGAACACGGAGTTCGGCGAGGTCCGCTGCACGCTCACCTCCGGCGAGCCATCCCGTTACGGATAGACAACGGTGGTAATGAGCGCGAGCCGAACTCCGCGGCCAGCAGCTCGGCGATCTGCGCGGTGTTCAGCGCGGCGCCCTTGCGCAGGTTGTCGCCGCAGACGAAGAGCTCGATCGTGCAGGGGTCGTCGAGCGACTGGCGCACCCGGCCGACCCAGGACGGATCGGTCCCGACCACGTCGACCGGGGTGGGGAACTCGCCCGCGGCGGGGTCATCGGCCACCACCACGCCCGGCGCCGCGCGCAGCACCTGCCAGGCTTCCTCGCGGCCGACCGGCTGCGAGAACGTGGCGTGCACCGCCACCGAGTGGGTGGTGACGACCGGCACCCGGACGCAGGTGGCGGAGACGCGCAGCGAGGGCAGGCCGAGGATCTTGCGCGACTCGTTCCGTATTTTCAGCTCTTCTGACGACCAGCCGTCCGCCTTCAGCGAGCCCGCCCACGGCACCACGTTCATGGCCAGCGGCGCGGGGAAGGGCCCGAGATCGCCGACCGCCGACCGGACGTCACCGGCCCGCTGACCGAGCGAGCGGGTACCCGACACCTTGTCCAGCTGAGCGTAGAGCGCGTCAATGCCCGCCTGGCAGGCCCCGGAGGCCGCCTGGTAGGAGGCGACGAACATCTCGGTGAGACCGAACGCCCGGTGCAGCGCGCCCACGGCCACGATCATCGACAACGTGGTGCAGTTCGCGTTCGCGATGATCCCCTTGGGCCGGTTCGCGAGCTGTTCCGGGTTGATCTCCGGCACCACCAGCGGGACCTCGGGATCCATCCGGAACGCGCCCGAGTTGTCGACGGCGACCGCGCCGCGGCTGGCCGCGGCAGGCGCCCACACTGCCGAAACCTCGTCGGGCACGTCGAACATGGCCACGTCGATGCCGTCGAACGCGTCCTGCGACAGCGCGATCACCTCGGCCGGGCGCCCCCTGACCATCAGCCGCCGCCCGGCCGACCGCGGCGAGGCGATCAGCCTGATCTCACCCCAGACGTCCTGCCGGGTGGACAGCAGGTCGAGCATCACGGTGCCGACCGCGCCGGTGGCGCCCACCACGGCCAGCGCGGGCCGACCCCCACGGGCCCCCGCGCTCACCGGCCGGTACCGCCGTAAACGACCGCCTCGACCTGATCGGAGTCGAGCTCGAAGGCCCTGTGCGCCGCGGTCACGGCCAGGTCCACGCCGTCCTGGTCCACCACGACCGAGATCCTGATCTCCGACGTGGAGATCATCTCGATGTTCACCCCGGCGTCCGCCAGCGCGCCGAAGAACCTGGCGGTCACCCCGGGGTGCGAGCGCATGCCGGCCCCGATCAGCGACACCTTGCCGATCCGGTCGTCGTAGAGCTGCGACTCGAAACCCACCGCCCCCTGCAGTCCCAGCAGCGTGCTCATCGCCCGCTGGCCGTCTTCGCGGGGCAGGGTGAAGGAGATGTCGGTCCGGCCGGTCGCCACCGCGGAGACGTTCTGCACGATCATGTCGATGTTGATGCCGACCTCGGCGATGGCCCTGAATATCCTGGCCGCCTCGCCCACCCGGTCGGGCACGCCCACCACGGTGATCTTCGCTTCGCTCCGGTCGTGCGCCACCCCGGAGATGATGGCCTGCTCCATGCCGGCTTCCTCTGACCTGTCGTGCGCGTGCCCCATGACCCACGTCCCGTTCCGGTTGGTGAACGACAACCGCACGTGGATGGGCACTCCGTAGCGCCGCGCGTATTCCACGCAGCGCAGCATCAGCACCTTCGCGCCGCACGCGGCCATCTCCAGCATTTCCTCGTAGCTGATCTGCGGAATCCGCCTGGCGGACCGGACGATGCGCGGGTCCGCGGTGAAAACGCCGTCCACGTCGGTGTAGATCTCGCAGGCGTCGGCGGCCAGGGCCGCGGCGAGCGCCACCGCGGTGGTGTCCGAGGCGCCCCGGCCCATGGTGGTGACGTCCTTGGTCGTCTGGGACACGCCCTCGAAGCCGGCCACGATGGGGATGGCCCCGTCGGCCAGCGCGCCCGAGATCCGCCCGGGCTTGATGTCGATGATGCGGGCCCGGCCGTGGGCCGCGTCGGTGATCACGCCCGCCTGCGACCCGGTGAACGAGCGTGCCTGCAGGCCAAGGTTGGCGATCGCCATCGCCAGCAGCGCCATCGAGATCCGCTCGCCCGCGGTCAGCAGCATGTCGAGCTCACGCGGCGGCGGCAACGGGCTTACCTTACGGGCCAGGTCGGCGAGTTCATCGGTGGAGTCGCCCATCGCCGACACCACCACCACAACCTGGTCACCGGCCTTGCGGGTGGCCACGATCCGCTGCGCCACCCGCTTGATGCCGTCCGCGTCAGCGACCGACGAGCCACCATATTTCTGCACGACGAGCGCCACGGATGCGCCGCACCTCCCCGGACGTGGATGAACGCTTGAGTTTAAGCGAAGACCCCTAATTCTCTCGACCAGGGGGCCGAAGGCCTCCCAAGGGGGGTCTGGGGGGATGGGTCCCCCCAGGAGCAGGGGGAGTCTGGGGGGATCGTCCCCCGAGGCTAAACAGTGCGTTCCTCGGCGACGTCCAGGCTGGCGTGCGCGACCACGGCGTGCAACGCGCGCAGGGCGGCGCCACCGTGGGTCCCCCAGTGATTGAAGTACGAGTACTGCCACCACCACAGCGCCTCAAGCAACCGGCCGGCCTGGTAGTGCTTGAGCCCGTGAATGAGATCGGCGGCCACCGCCGCGATGTCATCGGAGATGCGGAACGACAGGCACGACGTGTCCGCGTACGGGTCGAACACCTCGGCGTACTCGTCCACCTCGGCCAGCCGCCTGGCCAGGCCGGTGCGCAGCGCGTCGAGGTCCGGGTCGTCGCCGACCTCCGGCTCCCAGTTACCCGGCAGGATCACGTCCCGGCTCGCGCCGAGCTGGGCCCCGGCCAGCAGGATCTGCGACACCTCAAGCAGCAGCATCGGCACGGTCTCGTCGCCGCCGGCGCTCGCGAGCGCCTCGACGCCGTCGACGAAATCCTTGACGTGCACCGCGATCTGGTCCGCTATCGGCCGCCATTCGCCCCCCTGAGCTGGCGGTTCAGACATCAAGCAGTCTCCGTCCTTCGAACGCGCGACCCAGCGTCACCTCGTCGGCGTACTCCAGGTCGCCCCCGACAGGCAAGCCGCTCGCGGGCCTGGTCACCCGCAAGCCCATCGGCTTAACCAGCCTAGCGAGGTAGGCGGCCGTCGCCTCCCCTTCGAGGTTCGGATCGGTGGCGAGTATTAGTTCTGTCACCGTTCCGTCAGCTAGCCGCGTCATCAGCTCCCTGATCCGGAGCTCGTCCGGGCCCACCCCGTCGATCGGGCTTATCGCTCCCCCGAGCACGTGGTACCGGCCGCGGAATTCACGGATCTTCTCCACCGCCGCGACGTCCTTCGGCTCTTCCACGACGCAGATCGTCGCCGGGTCGCGCCGCGGGTCGAGGCAGATCCGGCACTCGTCGGCTTCGGCCACGTTCCCGCAGGTCCGGCAGAACCGGACTCGCTCGGTCACCTCGATCAGCGCGTCCGCCAGCCGCCTGACGTCGGCGTGGTCGACGGCCAGCAGGTGAAAGGCGATCCGCTGGGCACCCTTCGGACCGACCCGGGCAGCCGCCCAAGCTCATCGATGAGGTTCTGGATAACCCCTTCGTACACATCAGGTCCCGGGTCCTAGGTTTCCTCGTCATCGTCATCCGGCGCCGCCGGAGCGCCGATTCCGAGGCCTGACAGGTCGAGCCCGCTGGGCAAGTCGAGGCCGCCCGGCATGCCAGGCATGCCGCCGCCCTGCATCGCGGCGGCGAACGGTCCCATCTGCTGCTGCTGAAGTTCCTCGGCGGCCCGGTAGGCATCGCGGACCGCGGCGAGCACCAGGTCGGCGATCGTCCGGGCCGTCTCCTCGGCATCGTCAGGGTCCACCGCAGCCGTCTTGATGCTGAGGTCCATCAGCTCGCCCTGGCCGTTCACGGTCGCCGTGACCAGGCCACCGCCCGCCGTCCCGGTTACCTCGGCGTCGGCCAGCGCCTGCTGGGCGTTCATGAGCTGTTCCTGCATCTGCTGTGCTGCCGCGAACAGCTGTTGCATATCCATCTGGGGTTCCACATCGCCCTCCTACGCAGAGCCTACGGCCAGCCCGCCGCGGTCTAGCCCATCCCGCGCCCGATCCGGCCCGCGGCTTACTCCTGGATGCTCATTCCTCGAGCTCGGCGATGACCTGGCCGCCCAGCTCACGCTGGATCAGGTCCATGCCGGTGAGCTCGGCCTCGGCCAGACCAGGCCGGTGCGGCGGCGGGCCGTCATCGGCCGGCATCTCGTCGTCCGCCGGCATCTCATCGTCATCGGATGGCATCTCATCCGGCGGCTCGCCGTACCGCCCGGTGGCCTGCTTGGCCGCTTCGGGCCGGGCGGCCGCGGCCGGGCGGCCCGGACTCAAGTGGCCCTGGCCCGGACTCGAGCGACCCGGGCCCGCGGGCCCCGGCGCGGGCGAGCCAGGACCTGGACCCCCAGGCGGCGGGCCGGGCACACCGCCGCCGTCCCCGCCGACCACTCCCTTGACCATCACGTTCAGGCCGAACCGGCTGCTCAGCACCCGCTGGAGGTCGGCGTCGCAGCCGCTGGTGCTGAAGCCCTTCAGGTCCCCGTCCCTGGCGAACCGCAGGGTCAAGATCCCGTCCTGGACGGAAAGCACGCTCGCGTGGCTGAGCACCATCCACGCGAACCGGCGTTCCCGCTTGATCGCGTCAAGCACCGCGTCCCAGTTCGCCCGGAGCGAATCCGCCGCGGACAGGCCCCCCGGCTCCGCCGGGCTGGCCACGGGCGGCATGGCGGGCGCCTCGGCTTCGGGGGCGGGCGCCGTCCCCTCGGGAGCACGCAGGGGAGCGGGACGAGGAACCCCGGACCGTTCGGCATGATCATCACTACCGGAGTGCGGCGCGGGCGGGGCTGACGGCGGGACCTCGCCGGCCTGCCACGCTCCAGCCGCTCCAGCCGGGCGAGCAGCGATTTCTCGTCGGTGGCGGCGGCCGGGAGCAGGACCTGCGCGCACATCAGCTCGAGCAGCAGCCGCGGCGAGGTGGCGCCGCGCATCTGGTCCAGCCCCGCGCTGACGATCTCCGCGGCCCGGGTCAGCCCGGCCTGGCCGAACCGGCCCGCCTGCGCGGCCATCCGCTCGGCCCGGTCCGGCGCCAGGTCGAGCAGGCCGATCTGCGCGGCTTCTGGCACCGCGGCCAGCACGATCAGGTCGCGGAACCGGTCCAGCATGTCGGCCGCGAACCGGCGCGGCTCGTGGCCGCCCTCGATGACCCGGTTCACCACGCGGAACACCGTCGCGCCGTCGGACGCGGCGAACGCGTCCACGATCTCGTCGAGCAGGCTGGCGTCGGTGAACCCGAGCAGGGCCACCGCCCGCTCGTAGCTCAGCCCGGACTCGTCGCTCCCGGCCAGCAGCTGATCAAGGATGGACAGCGAGTCCCGCACCGAGCCCGCCCCGGCCCGCACCACGAGCGGCAGCACGGCGTCCTGCGCCCTGACGCCCTCCTGGCGCAGGATGTCCTGCATCAGCTCCCGCAGCACGGACGGGGGAACCAGGCGGAACGGGTAATGGTGCGTGCGCGACCGGATGGTCGGGATGACCTTCTCCGGTTCGGTAGTGGCGAAAATGAACTTCAGGTGCGGCGGCGGCTCCTCGACCAGCTTCAGCAGCGCGTTGAAGCCCTGCTGGGTGACCATGTGCGCCTCGTCGATGATGTAAATCTTGAAACGCCCGGACACCGGCGTGTAGAAGGCCCGCTCGCGCAGTTCCCTGGCGTCATCCACGCCGCCATGGGAGGCTGCGTCGATCTCGATCACGTCGATGCTGCCCGGCCCGGAAGGCGCCAGCGCGACGCAGGAGTCGCACCCGCCGCAGGGTTCGGGGGTCGGGCCGTTGACGCAGTTCAGTGAGCGGGCGAGGATCCTCGCGCTGGACGTCTTGCCGCACCCGCGCGGCCCGCTGAACAGGTAAGCGTGGTTGATCCGCCCGGTGCGCAGCGCCTGCCGGAGCGGGCCTGTGACATGCTCCTGCCCCTTGACCTCGGCAAACGTCGCCGGACGGTACTTGCGGTACAGCGCTAGCCCGGACTGGCTAGTCCCATTGGCTATTCCGGGCTGGGCTGGTCCGGGCTGGGCCTGGCTCGCCGGGGTCGTGTCCTCGCGTTCCGACGCGGCTGCGGCCATCAGCTCATCCTCACCGGTAATGGGGGACCCCCCGCACACCCGTCAGAGCCCGCGTACCCTTGCTGCCTTCCGGCCCTGGGGGGGTTGGCGGGATAACGCCGTGCGGGGGGTCAGGGGCCAGTGTAGTCAGCCGCGGGACCTGATGCTGCGTTACGCCCCGCGCAACCGCCACGCCCCCGGATTCGGGTAAGCTTCGCGGCGGAGGATTCGCCTAGTGGCCTAGGGCGCACGCTTGGAAAGCGTGTTGGGGGCAACCCCTCAAGAGTTCGAATCTCTTATCCTCCGCCAGCTGTGACCGGGACGGCAACGCGGCAGCGCCCGGTACCGCAATCCAGCATTCACAGGCTTTTCACGGGGCCGACCCGGCCGTCCGATAACGTGATGCGCATGATTGGTGACACGCACGCCGCCCAGTGCACGATCTTCGGCCTACCCGCGTTCCGGCATTTCGGCACTGAGATTGCGGACGGGGCGATCGTCGAGAACACGGTGCGCTACGGCTGCCGCCGGCTGGAGTCGCACGCGGACTTCGCGCGAAACCGCCTGACTTGGGTACTCCCGTCGGATGCCACCACGCCAGAGCGAGCGGAAACTGCCCGGCGCGCCGAGTCGAAGATCGGCCATCGCGCCTACAACCTGCTCTGGAACAACTGCGAGCATTTCACCAGCTGGTGTGCCACGGACATCGCGGTCAGCCAGCAGGTGATCGAGGTGGCGCGCAGGGTTCCCGGCGCGGCGTTCATGCTGGCGGGACCATTCCTGGCGTGGACAGGACTCGCCGTCCTGAGTGCCGCCTTCGGCGGTTAAGGCGAGCGCCGCTGCACTGTGCCCGTTGCCCCGTGCCCGTTGCCCTGTGCCCGCGGCCGGACCACGGGTAGAGTCCACGGGTAAAGGCATCCGATACCCGCCGGGAGCCCCATGGACATCACCGTGTACCTGCCCGACGCGCTTGGCAGCTGGGCCAGGGAACATGACCTTAACCTGTCCCGCATGCTCCGTGAGGCCGTCGAGATCGAGAAAAGGCGCCGCGACTCCTCGGTCGCGCTGGCCGCCGAGACCACGACCCATGAACTGGCCGTCTCGGAACCCAGCGGCACCGACGACTACACCGCCCGCCTGCACGGCGTGCTGATCGCCACCCAGCACCTCGGCGGCCACGGCTCGATCAACGTCTACGCCGGCGAAGACGACAAGATGTACGTCCACTACACCGCGGACGAGCAGGCTCCGCCGCGACGTGGAGCCCGAAGAGCTCCGGCGATACGTGGATGAGCCCACCTACATCGAGGCCATGCGCGCCCTCGGCGAAGAGGTCGTCCTCGATGTCGGCTTGCAGGAGTGACGCCCGGCCGAGCCCGCCGCCCGGCGCTTGCCTGGCTCGGTGCCGCCTGGCTCGGTGCCGCCTGGCTTGCGCTCGCCATGGCGGCCGCGCCGTGGACGGCGTCGGCGTCGGCGTCGGCGTCGGCGTCGGCCAGTGTCGCCGGCCCCCTCGCCAGGCCGGGGACCGCTGGCGGGCAAGATCATCGGGGTTGATCCGGGGCACAACGGGCTGAACTACACCGATCCGGCGTTCCTCGATCACCAGGTCTGGAACGGCCGTGAGTGGGAAGGGTGCGACACCACAGGAACCCAGACCGCCGACGGCTACACCGAGGCCAGGTTCAACTGGAACGTCGCGGTGTACCTGCGCGCCGACCTCATCAAGGCGGGGGCGCGGGTGGTGATGACCCGGACCAGCAACCAGGGCAAGGGGCCTTGCGTCGACACGCGAGCCCGGATACTCGACCAGGCGCACGGAGGCGTGTCCATCGACATCCACGCCGACTACGGGCCGTCCTCCGGCCGCGGGTTCACGATCCTGGAGCCGGTGGCGGACGGCCCGAACAACAAGGTCATCAATCCGTCGATCCGGTTCGGCCGCGACGTCCACGCGGCCATGCTCGCTGATGCCAGGATGCCGGTCAGCGATTACTACGGTCATGACGGCTACATCAGCCGCAATGACCTGGCCGGCCTGAACCTCACCACGATGCCGAAGGTCTTGGTCGAGTGCGGCAACATGAACAATGGCGCCGACGCCGCGCTCCTGGTGCGGCCCAGTGTCCAGCGGCTGATCGCCGCCGCGCTCGCCGCGGCGATCAGCCAGTTCCTCGCCGCTGGCTGACCGCTCGGCGGAATGACCGGCGATCTGGGTCAGTTGCCGGCCTCAACGGGGTCCGTTGGTTCGTTCTGGGCCTGGAGAGAACCCTGGGCCTGGAGAGCACCCTGGTCCAGGCGCAAACCAGCGCCGTCATATCCGGCTATGCCGCTGACGTCAACCGCGGGACGCAGGCGCCGTGCCCGCCACGATCGCGATGAGCACCGATACCCCGACCAGGAAGATGTTGTACCGGACGGTTCCCTGCATGATCATCGCGGACATCCCGACGTAGTGCATGGTCGAGACGCCGATGCCCATGATTACGCCGCCGGCCAGCACCGGCACCAGGCCGCCGCCGCCGTAGCCGACGATGAACAGGCCGATGGCGACGACGATGACCGAGACCAGCAGGCTGACCACGGTGATCGGTATGTTGTAGAGAATCTGCTGCCCGGGGATCGCGAAGCCGAGCATGGCCACGAAGTGCATGACCCAGATGCCGGTGGCCCCGACGGCCACGGACGCGATCAGCAGCCAGGTGGCGCGCGTCCAGCCGGTGTAGGCACGGGCGCGGGTGAGGCACCGGAGGCCCAGAAAAGAGCCCAGGCAGGACATTAGGTAGCCGAGGCCCGGATTCAGGAAGCCATGCGAGAAGTTGTATACCTGCAGTTGCGACACTTTCTCCCCTAACGGACCCATTCCCACCAGCGATAAGAACTGAACGTATCAGACCGATCACGCAAAGGTCCCAATGTCAGCCGAAAGAAGCTCACTGACGGCTAGTGAGTTTGTCATAGAGTCACGACCAGCAGGCCTTGGCTGGCACGCCCGCGTCTGCCCGCGCTACCAAGGGCGGTAGCGCGGGCAGAACGCCATCGTGGAGTCAGGGCGCGGCCGAGGGGCGACCGCCGCAAATCAGGCCCTCGACGCCGGGTGGTGATGCCGGGTCAGGGATGCTGGTTCTTACCGTCGGAGCAGGAGTCCCCCGCGTGCGAGAGTCGTAGTACAGCGGGGCCAGGTGATGCGGCAGGAAGAAGAAGTCGTAATACGCCGCGAGCGAGTCGTTGCCCTGGCCGCAGGTGCAGCCGTCGCTCTGGCCCTTGCCTTTGCCCTTGCTCTTATTGCCGCGGCCGGGACTGCCCTTGCCCTTGTCGCCGCCGTTCTGGTCGCAGGTGCAGCCGTCGCCCTTGCCCTTGCCCTTCTCTTCCCCGGCCTTGGGGTCATGACCGGGGTTGCAGCTGGGCTGGTGGCTTTGGTTATGGCTGTCCTGCGTGGTGTAAGTGCTGGACGGCGCGGGGACGGGAACGGATACTGATGCTAATGCGGCAGTCGTCGGGAGAGCCGCCGCGGCTGAGGCGACGAGAGCACCGAGGACCACTTTACGGATATCCATTTGAGTTGCCTTACCTTTCTCGGGATGTACTTCCTTGCTGGCGAAATAACGGTATGCCAAAACTGGCCGTTATTTCTATTTGGGCAAGCGTCCTTGCCTTATATGGTGCTGCCGATTACGCCGGAGCAGGTAAGCGCGACGGGTGCCGGCTGAGGAGGGTCCGGCTCGGCGCAGCGTGCCGACCTGGCTGCCTGCGGCCGTGCCGGTGGGGATTCATCCGGGCCGCCGTGTGCTTGATGGCGGAAAGGACGGTTGTCGCGGGGAGGGCGCGAACCGTCCACGTGCTGCCAATAAGAGGTGAATACCGCGCTTGAATCCGGGCAGCCTTAATCCCGTCTCTGAGCATGATGCGCCCTCCCAATACCTGACCATTGTCAGGCCTCGACCCCCCGAGCGGACCTCCGAAGCTGCGATGCCCGCCCCTTACATGTACGAGACGCGGTACCTAGAAAGGCGGTTTACGCGACATTAAATTGATTACGCAGTGTGATTCTTATTAAGATCAGCTATCGCTGATGGCGGCGTCGCCACGTACAAATTCCAGGTCTGCGCGGCGAAGTATGTTTCAAGCAGCACGATGATCAGCGCTCGAGCTTCCGCGCGTTAGTCCATTTAGGCATGGTTCGACCATAAATTTCCGCCACTGGCAGCGGTGCGATCAGGCAACAATTGTCCAATTTTGCCGCGCAGATATCTTTCCTATAACGGCAGCGATGGTGACGGTCTGTTCCCGCGATGGCCGGGCCGGAGCCGTGCGCTAGCGCTTCTTGGGCACCGCCGGGCGGCGAATTGAAGGTGCAGGCGTGGGGCCGTGCGCCTTGCGTGCCGCCTCGGCCCGAGCGGCCGCGGCGGCCGCCCGGGCCGCCCTGGCGTCAGCCAGCGCCGCCTGGGCGGCCAGTTGCGGCGTCATCCAGCTGAGCATCGGCCCGAGCGCCGCGCGCCAGACGCTGCCTTGATGGCCGCCCGGAATGGTCATGAACGGCACGTTCGCCACCCGGGTCTGGAGCAGCTGCTTGAAATTGAGCGCGGCGACGACATCGGGCTTGTCCTGCGCCCCGGCGGCAAGCCAGAAGGCGGGGAGCACATCGTTGACCGGCACCCTGGTGACGTACGCCCGCGGCGTGTTGATCAGCTGCAGCGCCGGGAACCCGCGGAATACGTTGACCTGGACTGGCTTTCCCCCGAGCTTGCCGTCTTCCGGCACCGAGCTGAGGGTGGGATAGAAATAGCCGGACAGAACGCCCGCAGCCCCCCAGTTCGCCGGGTACTGCAGCGCGATGTTGGCGGTGCAGTAGCCCCCCTCCGAGTAGCCAGCCAGGCCCCAGGCCCGGCCCGGCGGCTGCACGCGAGCGATCCGCGCTATGGCCTCGGGCACGTCCTGCGCGACGAAGGTCATGTCCTGAAGACCGCCCGGGTCGTTAAGGCACTGCAGTCCGTACTGCATGCCGCCGTCGGTGTCGGGCATTACCAGCACGGCGGCATCCGCCGGATGAGCCTCCAGCAGGCTGAGGAAAGTGGGGATCACGCCCATCACGTCGACCCAGGCCTCGGGGTTGCCTGGCGATCCGTGCAGCAGTTCGATGACGGGGAACTTGGTGCGGGCGTAACGCTTCTGGAAATACTGCGGCGGGAGGTAGACGTATACGTCGCGGATGAGGTGGCTGTGCGCCCCGGTAACCGATGTCTGGAAGAGATATCCGACCTGAGCGTCTTCGGCCAGGCTGGTGACCCGGCCGATGTTCTTGTCGAACTGCTTGTTCGAGCCGAGTCCGCCCGCCGCGTACTTGGGGATGCTGCTCGTACCCTGGCCGGTGAGATCGCTGATCATCCCGCCCCAGGTCTGGTAGTAGTCGTAGAACTTGTTGACCGAGGCTATTCCGAAGCACATGGCCGGAAGGAACGCCAGGCAGGCGGCCAGCACGCGGAATACGACCTGCTTGGCCATGGCCACCCAGACGAGCAGCGCCCCGAAGACCACCATCAGAAGCAGGAAGAACCCGGTTCCCTGGGGTCCGAACACTCGGTTCTCCTCGCCGCAATCTCGTCTGACCGGTGCCTGGCCTTACGGGGGCAGCCCGCAGCGCTACGTGATCACAAGTGCGAACGTCCGAGATGTGACGTTAAGTTCCCGGTGAGCACGACAAACGTGCACGCGGCCTGCTCGGCGGTGGAGGTGGGATTTGAACCCACGGAGGGGTTGCCCCCTCACACGCTTTCGAGGCGTGCGCCCTCGGCCACTAGGCGACTCCACCGCAGGCGAGCTTACCCGAAGCGGTGCGTGCTCGGCGGCGCGAATCAGCCGTCATGCCGCCTGCGGGCGGCGAAGAAGTCGCGCAGGATGGCGCCGCATTCCTCGGCGAGGACTCCGCCGATGACCTCCGGGCGATGGTTCAGGCGAGTGTCCCTGAGCACGTCCCAGAGCGATCCCACGGCCCCGGCCCTGGGATCCTCCGCGCCGTAGACCAGCCGACCCAGCCGGGCCGCTGAGATGGCACCCGCGCACATCGTGCACGGCTCCAACGTCACGACCAGCGTCAGGTCCGTCAGCCGCCAGCTGCCGCAGGCCCGGGCCGCCTGCCTCATCGCGACGATTTCGGCGTGCGCGGTCGGATCGTGATCTAGTTCCCTGCGGTTGCGCGCCCGCGCGATGACCAGGCCGGCTTCGTCGAGGATGACCGCGCCCACCGGGACATCCTCCGGCCCGGCTGGTCCTTCTCCGGTTGGTCCTTCTCCGGTCACGGCCAGCCGCGCCTCATCCAAGGCGAGCCGCATCGCGGGCTCGAAGGCAGTGGTATATCCAGTCACGGGCCGAGGGCAGCGTCGAGCGCGCGCTCTACCGCGTCCCCGAAACGCAGCCGTTCGGCGATGTGGACCACCGCGTCCTCGGGGTAGAGGTCCAGGTCGGCCGATATCGCGCCGAGCTCCATCTCGTCGAGGCCAAGGTCCGCGAAGATGGACAGGTCACCCGCCGGGAGCACCTGGTCAAGCTCGTCATCCGACGGGACGGGGATCTCCAGGGCGTCAAGCACCTGGCGCGCCAGCGGGTAGTCCACGGCCGCGGTGAGGTCGGAGAGGAACAGCGAAACGTCTTCGCCGAGGACCCGGACCGCCACGAAGAAGTCATCACCTACGCCCGCGAAACCGATGGTGCCGCCGATGCTCAGCTGCCGGAGCAGCGCCTGGACCAGGCCGTCCAGGTCCGCCGTAACGGCAGTGGGCAGCACGTCGGCCTCCCACTGATCTTCTTCGCGGTAGACGATGACCGCGAAGTCAGTCTCACCCACGTCTGTCACCGTCATTTCACCAGCATGCTCTGCACGGGGGAATGCTGTCAGATGGCTGCCGGTCGCGGCGGCAAAATCGCCGATCACGGCCGCAAAACAAGGATTCTGCGAGCAGTGCCGGCATGGCCCGGCATGCCCGGTCACGCACTGCTTCCGCCGATCGGGCATACTGAGGACCGCACCGGGGCATACTCATGCCGACACGGCAGCTTCACCCCGCTAGCATTGGCCGGGAAATCGGCGCGAGTTAGCATAGGTTCTCTGGCAACTAGGGCAAGTCTTAGGCGCCCGTGGGAGGCGACGTGAATCTGAAGACCATCGCCGGATGGGCCGCGCTCGCGTTCATAGTCTGGTTCGTGATAGAGCAGCCCGCGGCCGCCGGCCACATCGTGCACAACATCGGCGCGTTCCTGGCCACAGCGGCGAGCGGTTTTTCACAGTTTGTCGCATCGATTTAGCGAATAGATAGGCGCTGGAATGAGGCTGGTTCCGAACACCGATACGGTACCGGCCTCTGTAAATAGGTATCTTCTGCCCCATGAGCGCCAGGTCATCACCGTTCACCGGCATCCGGCTGTGCTGATCGGGCCGATCTTCGTGGTGCTGGTGGGCCTGGCTATCGCGGGCTGGCTGAGCAACTCAATCGCCAACGGCAACGGCACGGTCATCCTCGTCATCTGGATCGCGTGGGGACTGCTGCTGGTGCGCCTCGCGGTGAAGGTCTTCGAGTGGGCCGATACCTACTTTGTGGTCACGTCTCAGCGGATGCTGCTTCAGACCGGCCTGGTCACCAAAAAGGTCAACATGATGCCGCTCAGCAAGGTGACGGACATGAGCTTCCGGCGGTCTTCACTGGGCCGGATACTCGGCTACGGCGAGTTCATCCTGGAGTCGGCAGGGCAGGACCAGGCGCTGCGGGTTGTCGATCACCTCCCCTATCCGGAGCAGCTTTACCTCGAAGTATGCGGCCTGATCTTCAAGGACAAGGACGAGAGCGACAAGGACGAGAGCCCCGACTAGGGCTGCCCCTCAGGTTTACGCCGTGGCTTACCCGGTCAGGAGCACCACGCCGGCTGCGGCCATGAGCAGGCCTGCCCGTTGCAGCCAGCGCATCCGCTCACCGAGCAGCAGCCTGGCCAGCAGGACGGTCATGCCCGGATACAGCGACGTGATCACGACGGCCAGCCCGAACAGTCCCGCCCGGGTAGCCAGGACGTAGCAGACGTTGGCGGCGGCGTCGACGGCCCCTGAGACCAGCGCGATCATCACTACCCCGCCGCCCCGCTGCCACGGGCGGGTCCTAGTGGCGAGCGCGACGGCGAAGGCCACCAAGGTTCCCGCCATTCGTGAGATCGCGACCGGCCAGAGCACCCCGGACTGCCCGGCGTTCTTGAGGAAGAGATAGAACAGGCCGAAACCGGCCCCCGCCGCGACACCGTAGCCGACGGCGCGCAGCCGGCCCACGGCGCGATGCTGGTGTTCCCCGGACGAGCCCAGCCCGCCCACACTGCCAGGGTCCTGCCCGCGCCGCGCGGGCGGCACGCTGACCAGGACGATGGCGATCAGGCATACCAGGCCCCCCGCGACCATGCTGGCCGTAGGACGCTCCCCCGCCGCGATCGCGACACCCACCGGCAGCACCGTGGAGGCGAGCGCGGCCACCGGCGCCACGACGCTGATCGGGGCGGCCGCGAAACCGGCGTAGAAGGCGATCAGGCCGCACGCCCCGCAGACACCGCTGACCGCGGCCCAGCCCACCGCCCCCCAGCCCCCCGCCGAGGTGAAGGCACCAAGGCCGGCGTGCCCAAGGAGTCCGCCCAGCCCCGTGGCTTCGGCCAGCAGGGCGACCATCACCACGACGAGCGCGCCCGCCGGCACGGTGATAGCGAGCACCGCCAGTACGCGCGCCCGCCTGGACGCCACCCCGCCGAGAAAGTCGGCGGTGCCGTAGAGCACGGCGGCGGCCAGTGCCAGGATCGTCACCACGGTCAGTTTCCTTAGAAGAGCGAAGTACAGTCGGAATATTGAACTGTATAGTTCATCATACCGACCGATGGTGCCATTGCGAAGGTGATAGATGGCGGATGTAACTGATATAACGGCAGCCGTGGCCCGGACCCTGCAGGCGCTCCGCGCTGACCGGGGCTGGTCACTCGATCGGCTGGCCGCGCGCTCAGGCGTCAGCAAGGGCGTACTTGTCGCGCTCGAGCAGGGGCGGTCCAATCCCAACCTGGCCACACTGGCCCGAATCGGCGACGCGTTCGGGGTGCCGGTTACGCTCCTGGTCGACGTGGGCGGCGAGCCGCCGGTCAGGATCGGCAGCCCGGACGCCGCACGCGTGCTCTGGCGCGGCCCGGCCGGCGGCACCGGGACGATCCTCGGCGCCACCGACCCGCCCTGGGCGGTCGAGCTGTGGCACTGGGAGGTGATGCCCGGCGAGACGTTCGGCGGCGATGCGCACGCTCCGGCTACGCGCGAGATGGCCTGGGTCGAGTCGGGCACTCTCACGCTGACGGTGGCGGGCGAGCGCCACACGGTCAGCTCTGGCCAGTGCGCCCGGTTTCCGGCCGACCGTCCGCACCGCTATAGCAACGAGGGGGAAGAGGCGGTCCGCCTCACCATGGTCGTCGTCGTCCCGCCCACCCAGGGATGACGCGGCCCCCGGGATAAGAACCTGCCGGGCCCGACCTGCTGCGCCTGGAGGGTGAGCCAGTCGCGGGCCGCGACAGCCGAGCCGCGAGCTCCCGCCATATCGAGGTCGGGGACCAGGCTGATTTCGGCGGCCCGGGCCTGCTCCGCACGCAGCACGGTGTTGGCCCGCACCTCGGCGAAAAACCAGTCACGGAAGTGCGGCGCGGCCTCGACCACGCCGCCGCCGAGGAAGTAGGCGTCGGGATCGAGGAAGTTCGCGGCGATGGTGAACAGCCGTCCAATCGCCATCGCCTGCTGCCTGAAGATCGC
This sequence comes from uncultured Actinomycetes bacterium, assembly GCA_963739615.1. Classification (GTDB taxonomy): domain Bacteria; phylum Actinomycetota; class Actinomycetes; order Streptosporangiales; family Streptosporangiaceae; genus Palsa-504. The sequence continues at coordinate 156,206 of CAVUBD010000019.1, read as the reverse complement.
CAGCGCCATCTCATCGCCGTTCTCGGCGTACTTGCGGATGAGCTTGGCCGCCCGGCCGATCGGCAAGCCGCCGAGTTCGTGCCCCTGGTTCTTGGTGAGCCAGTAAGGCAGCAGGTTGTTCTGGATGCCGGTGAGCGAGGCCACGCTCTCCGCATCGCCCGACTGCCCGCAGTTGCAGGCCGGCATCGACTGGCCGGTATCAAGCAGGCCGTCCAGCGGGATCGGGACATGTCCGAGCTCTCCGGCCATCCCGGCCGCGCCCTTCACTACCTGCCCGCTCACCACGATCCCGCCACCGAGCCCGGTACCCACGATCGCGGCCACGGAACTGCGTTGCCCGGATTCCGCGCCGAACCGCATGTGGTGGGCGTACAGCGCAGCCGAGTTCCCGTCGTTGTTGTAGATCACCGGAATGCCGAGGCGTTCGGCCAGCGCCCTCCGGATGTCGTAGCCGCGCCAGCCGGCATGCCCGAAATTCGTCGCGCCCTTGGACGAGATGACGCCATCTCCGCTGGCCGGGCCGGGCGAATCGAGCCCGACCGCCCGGACGGAGGTCATCGGCACGCCGGTACGGGCGAGCACCTGCGCCACGGAATCGACCAGCGACTGGATGGCCTTGTCCGGACCTTCCCGGACATTACTTGGAACCTCCGCCATCTCGTCAAGGAGGAACTGGCCATCCGAATCAAGGATCGTGCCGTTGTTCATGGTGCCGCCATTGTCAAGGCCAACGACAACCCAGTCGACTGGCATGCGTCCTCCTAGTCCGCCGCTGAGCCTTGCCCAGTCTAGGGATATGCCTTGGCAAAGAGCAATATCGCGCTGAGCGCTACTTCCCCGGGCTGATGAGGTGGAGGTGGCTGGTGAGCGCCGACCCCCCAGCGTCATGCCATGCCAGCAGCGCGAAAGCAGCCAGGAGCAGGGGCGTGACGATCAAGTGCTCCGCCTGCTTGCCCGTCGTGAACCGCATCGGCCGGGGCAGCAGGTGAAACTCCCGCATGGTCACGGGCCAGGCCAGCGGGCAGCCGCACCGTGTCAGCATGTCACCGAGAATGTGGGTCCCGGCGCCGAGCGCCGCCGCCAGGGGGACGAAGCTGAGCCCGTACCCGGTCCAGCACATCGCCGCCGCCCCTGCGCAGGCGAGCAGGTTCCCGGCGTGGCCACCGATCCGGAGGGCGTCCAGCGCGGCGGCGAATCCGGCGGCGAGGATGACCGCGAGCCCGATCCGGCCCGGCCAGGTGTCCCTGAACAGGCAGGCGAGCCACGCTACCCCGGTAAAAGCGGCGATGCCCGCGACAGAGTGCGTCCCGTGGCGGTGCCCCCCAGACAGCTTGCTCACCACCCATGCGAGCGCTTCGGTGACGAACCCGAAGCTGCGGGCCTCAGTGGTGCCGCAATGGTCCAGGTCGGGGGCAAGGGCGTAGGCGATCACTAGCCCGGTGAATATCGCGAGGCGAGCAGCCGGCAGGTGCGCGACCAGCGTCCCGGCCGCCACTCCGGTGACGGCGCCTGAAAGCGCGTGAGTGTGACCCAGCATCGCGGCATCCTGTTCGTTGACCGATGGTCACCATAACGCTTGTCCGCGGCCGCCCTCCGGCCGCCGCGCCGGGCTGCGCCGAACTGAAAACAGGCACCTCGCCGAGTTCGGCGAAGTGCCTGTCAGGTGGTGCGGAGGAGGGGAGATTTGAACTCCCGAGGGTGTCACCACCCAACCGCATTAGCAGTGCGGCGCCATAGACCGGACTAGGCGACTCCTCCACCCGCACGAGCGGTGCGGTGGGCCACAGCGTACCGGCATTGACCCGGCCCCGGCAAAGCGTCCCGCCAGGTCGCTCAGTACACCTCGATGATGTCGTAGTCACCGCGCTGATACGCCTCGCGCATCTGCCGCTTGGAGAACTTGCCCACGCTGGTCTTAGGCACCTCGCCGATGAAGCACCAGCGCTCGGGCAGCTGCCAGCGCGGGATCTGCCCGGTCATGAAGACACGCAGCTTTTCCGCAGTCACCTCCGCGCCGGGAAGCGGCACGACCGCCGCGAGCGGGCGTTCTCCCCACTTTTCGTCGGCGACCCCGATGACCGCGGCCTCGGCGACGTCGGGATGGGCCATCAGGATGTTCTCGAGCTCCATGGAGGAGATCCACTCGCCCCCGGACTTGATCACGTCCTTGGACCGGTCGGTCAGCCGGATAAAACCGCGCTCGTCGAGCGTGCCCACGTCCCCGGTCCGCAGCCAGCCGTCATGGAACTTGCCCGGGTCGTCGTCCCGGTAGTAGGAGCCGGTAATCCAGGGGCCGCGGACCTCGATTTCGCCGACCGCCTCGCCGTCGCTGGGCAGTATGGTCCCGCCGTCTCCGGCCAGCCGGCCTTCGACGGCGCAGAACAAGTTGCGGACAAGCCGGAACGACGGGATCAAGCGTCAGGAGTCGGAATTCGCGCCGAGTTCGGCGTCGATACGCAGCCTGGCCACGGCCCGCGAGACCGTGCTCTTCACTGTGCCCAGGCTGATGCCGAGCGCCGCGGCGATTTCCGGCTCGGTCATGTCATCGAAATACCTGAGCATCACCGCGGCCCGCATCCGTTGCGGCAGCCGGTCAAGCGCCCGCCGCACGACCTCGGCCATGTCACTTTCCCGCGCATGGTCGGCAACCACCTGATCAGGCAGTACATCGGTCGGGAATTCCTCGATGCGGCGGCGGCGCCGCCACCACGATATGTGCGTGTTCACCATCGCGCGCCGAACATAAGCATCGAGCGCGGCGTGATCGTTGATCTTGTCCCAGGCCAGATAGGTCTTGGCTAGGGCGGCCTGGACCAGGTCTTCCCCGTCGGCCTTGTTGCCGGTGAGCATGATCGCCATTCTGAGCAGCGCGGTCCCCCGGGTGAGGACGTAGTCGCGGAAGGCCGCGTCATCATCGCTGGCTCGCGACTCCCCGTGATTGCCGGCGCGGCTCATGCCGACTATCTTACTTAAGGTAGTCATCAAATTACATTGCGTGTCTAAGATCGCCGGTCGGCAAGGCCGTGCCGCCTATCCACCAGGGATGTATCTCTGTGTCCTGACGCAGGAAGGTGACCGAATCACTTGACGTGACTGCTGACAGCAAGCAGGGTCATATTTGTGGCCTATGCAATCCCACGGAGGGCAAGTGCGGCATTTGGCTGACATTTCCCGTTGGTGCGACGATGTCACTGACTCTGCTGATCCGGCCCGATTTGCCCGCCGATCGCTGCTCAAGGCGGCGGTACTCGGGCGGCGAAACGAATCGGATCTTTCGGTCATAGCGGCAGATGACGACGCTGGAGTCACAGAGAGATCTTTGGCGTACGCGGTTACCGGAAAAATTCTAGACGTCAGCCCGCATATTCTCGTGCTCCTTACCGACCGGGGCGAGCGGCGTTCGAGCTGGCCCTCCTGGCCTTCCTGTCACCTGAACTCGGGGAGGTCCTGGTCAGGCTGGGCTATTCGGAGCCTTGCGAGCTGCGCCGGCTACCGGTCGGGCGGACGATGTCCGCCCTGCGCGCGAGTTCGCAGTGGCGCAAGCACGCGAGCCAGGTAACCAGCGCGGACCCGGCCGATGTCTGGCGGGAGGGGTGCTGGCGGTTCGTGGTGTATCCCGGAAACGTACGCGGACGGCGCGTCGACATCGTCTTCGCTGTCTACCTGCAGGCCCGCGGGCCCGCTGTTCGCGTGGCGGTTCTTGACGCGGACACCGGCGAGGTCCTCGGACCGGCCCTGGCACGCGAGTCTGTGGTTATCTAGCAGACTCTAGGAACCACCCTAGATAGCGCTATGGCTGGATAGAGCGGAGCGCGCACCCTCAGCTGGGCTGGGAACGCAGGTACTTGCCGAAGTGCGGGACTGTGAACGCGATCAGGCCTCGCTCCGAGCTGTAGATCAGCCCCTTCTTGATCAGCCCGTCACGTGCGGGCGAGAGGCTGGACGGCTTGCGACCCAGCTCGTCGGCCACGATCGACGTGGGCACCGGGTCATCACCAGTAGCGGCCATCGCGCGCATGTACTCACGTTCGGCGGGCGTGGCCCGTTCGTACCGGCTGCCGAAGAACCCGACGGCTAGCTCGCCCTCGGCCTCCGGCGCCGCCATGCTCACGTCTGCGGCCGTCACCGGGCTCGACGCGGCCACGTCCCAGGTGACCTTGCCGTATGCCTGCACGAAGTACGGATAACCGTCGGCGGCGGCGTACAGCGCGTCGAGCGCGTCGCTGGTAAAGGTCACATCCTCGCGCTGCGCTGGGGCGATCAGCGCCAGGTCGGCGGCCTCCCGCTCCAGGCGGTCGATTCGCGCGTACCTGAACAGCCGCTCCGAGTAGCTCTTGCTCGCCGACAGCACCGACGGCAGGTGGGGCAGGCCCGCGCCGACGACGATGAGCGGACCGCCCGTCTGCGAAAGCTCGTGGCAGGCGGCGCACAGGGCCGACACGTCAGCCGCCTGCACGTCCTGCATCTCGTCGACGAACAAGGCGATTCCGACCCCGAGGTCCGCCGCGACCGAGGCGGCTTCGGCGAACAGTTCGGTGAGGTCGACCTCCATGTCGCCCGAGTCGGCCCGGCCACGCTGGGCTGGCACATCGATGCCCAGCGAGATGGTGACGGACGATCCCTTGAGCGCCTTGGGGTCGCGCAGGGCAAACGCCTTGAGGACGCCGAGGAAATACTCGACCCGGTCCGGGGCGCGATGGCGGGGCGCGAGTTCCCGCACGGCCATGTGCATCGCGGCCGCGACCGGCCGCCTGATCGACTGGTCCGGGCGGGCCTCGATCTTCCCGGTGCCCCACAGCCGCTGCAGGGCCATCGACCTGAAGGTGTTCAGCAGCACCGTCTTGCCGACCCCGCGGAGCCCGGTGAGCACCATGCTCCGCTCCGGGCGGCCGCGGGCGATCCGCTCGAGCACGACCTCGAACTGCCTGATCTCCCGGTCGCGCCCGGTGAGTTCTGGTGGTCGCTGCCCCGCGCCTGGGGCGTAAGGATTGCGTACCGGGTCCATGCCATCGGACTCTATGGCCAGATCTAGCCTGAACCCTAGATTTGCTTAGAAAGTCCTACGGCGTGTCGCGCGCCAGGCCGCCTCACGGCTCGCGGGTTTTGTTAATGCGGGCCAGGAAGTCGTTATAGGCCGCTAGATGCGCGTCGTCATCGACGGAATCCGTGTCGCTGGCCGAGGCGACCCGCTGCGGCGCGCCGCTGGCTGCGCTCGGCCGCGCTCCGCTGGTTGCGCCCGCATCCTGATGTGAGCTGACCAGCGTGGCGAAATTCGCGCGGCGGGCGGACTCAAGCCAGCCGAGACCGCCGTCAGCGCGTGTCTCCCGGCTCCAGGCGAAGAACACCGCCATCACGAGGGCGAACATGATGCCTGCTCCGCCTACCCACATCACCGCGCCACCGATATGCACGTCGCTGATGGGGCTAGGCGCCCAGCTCGGGCGATTACGCGCCATGCTGGGAAACGGGTTGCCGCTCTCCGAGCCGAGGACGAGCCCGGTGAACGCGTCCACCGGCATGGCGATGAAGAGCAGGAAGATGCGCGTCGGATAGGAGATCCGCCACTTGATCGGCTCCCGCCCGATAAGCGGCAGGAAGTAGAGGTAACCGGCGGCCAGGTAGAGGGCATGCTCGCCATCGTGCACGGTCCCGTTGGTCATGACCAGGTTCATGAAACCGGTGAGGTGCGTACCCACGATCGTGGCGACGTAGAGCGCGACCCCGAACGCAGGCCACGTGATCGCGGCCACCACCCGCGAGCGCAACGTCTTCTTGGTCCAGGTGTGCAGGGGGTTGCGGCTCGCGTGCAAAAGCAGCGTGGCCGGCTGGCCGAGGACGAGCAGTGGCGGCGCGACCATGAGGAGCAGCAGATGCTGCACCATGTGATCCCAGAAGAGCACGTCGTCATAGCTGCCGATACCGCTTTGCGTCGCGATCACGACCACGGCCAGGCCGCCGAGGAACAAGGCGGTCCGCGGCAGCGGCCACGGCCGCGCCGGGTGACGCCGCCGCACGCGCAGCACGCCCCACAGGTAGAGGCCGGCCGCGACCACCACAAAACCGGTCACCACCGGCGCGAACTGCCACCGGCTGACGATCTGGAGCAAGCCGAAGGGGGGCAGTGCCTGGTCTCCCATGCCGCTGAGACTACCCGCCGCCTGCCCCGCGCCCGGGCAACGGGGTGCCCGGGCTTAATGCCTGTTCAGGTGCGATTTTTGCGCAACGCCTTATGAGCCTGCCTAAGCCGCTCTCGTCCTGTGGTGGTCCGCTCAGATGGGGTACCTGGTGGGTTCTGTGGTGGTGGTCCGGCTGGAGGGGGTGGTCCAGCGGAAGGTGCCGGGGGTGGCCTGTTCGACGGTCCAGCCGGGGTGCTGTTTGAGCCGGTGGTCGTGGCGGCATTTCGGTCAGGCATTGTTATACGAGGTCCAGCGGAGGGCGTGGGATTCGAACCCACGGTGACGTCACCGCCACAATGGTTTTCAAGACCATCGCCATCGGCCACTAGGCGAGCCCTCCAGTGCCCTACAGCCTACGGTAAGGCCGAACGGGAAGTCAGCCGGCGCGGCCAGGCCAGCCCGTCGCCGACGGTCGCGGCCAGCACCAGGTAGGCCTCGGCGGTCTCACTGCTGAGCAGTTCAAGCTCGACCTCTGCGCCTTCTTCCAGGTGCGGATCGTAGGGAATCCTGGCCACAGCCCGGCAGCGGGCGGCGAAGTGGTGCTCGAGCCGGTCCAGGTCGACGGTGCTCTTGCTCTTCGGCCGTATCGCCGAAAGCACGACGACCGCGTTCCGGACCAGGTCGCCGCATCGGTGCGCTTCCAGCCAGTCCAGCGTGGCGCTGGCGCTTCGCGCCCCGTCCACCGACGGCGAACTGACCAGGACGATCTGATCGGCCAGCTGCAGCACACCGGACATGGCCGAATGCAGCAGGCCGGTTCCGCAGTCCGTGATGCAGATCGAGTAGAAGTGCTCGAGCAGGCGGGCCGCGTCACAGTAATCATCGGCGCCGAAAGCGACGGAAACCCCCGGATCGCGGTCGGAGGCGAGCACCTCGAGCCGACTCGGCGCCTGGGAGGTAAAGGCCCGGACGTCGGCGTAGCGCAGAACCTGCTCCCGTTCGTTCAGGAGGTCCCTGATCGTCGCGGCCGTCTCCAGGCGGACCTTGTCCGAGAGCGTGCCGCGGTCGGGATTAGCATCGACGGCTATGACCCGGTCGCCTCTGAGCGTCGCGAGCGTCGCACCGAGCCCTACCGCCGTGGTCGTCTTGCCGACGCCTCCCTTGAGGCTCAGCACCGCCACCCGGTGGTGACCGCCCGCGACGGGGGTCCGCACCCGGTTAATCAGATCGCGCCGGCGCATCTCGGCCGCCGACTCGCCGAACCGGAGCAGGCCGCCGGTAGCCCGGTAGACGCTGCGGCGCCAGCCCGACCCGGGCGCGGCTCGCTTTCCGTGCAGCAGGGACTCGGTGGTCAGGCTGTCCGAAGTCTCGCGGACCTGGCCGGGCTCCACGCCAGCATCCCGCCGCACGCCCGCCGCTGGCACCTCCAAGCCGGGCAGCGGCTCCATCGGCGGCACGAGATCCGCGTCGGGCGCGAAGTACCCCGTGTCCGCGGCGCGGCCGGTGTCCGCGTCGGCCGGATAACCAGGGAAGTCCGTGCCCTTGGCGTACCCGGCGTCGTTCAGGTAGGCCATATGGTTCGCGTATCCGGGCCCCGGATCCGCCTCGTAGGCCGAGTCCGCCTCGTAGGCCGGATCCGCCTCATCCGCTGGGCCGGGCCCGTACCCGGGATCCTGCGGGTACCCCAGTTGCCGCGCGTAGTCCGCGTCTGCCGCGTCGCCGGGCCCCGGCGGGTAACCCGGCTCCCCCGGAACCGGGTGATGGTTCCTCGGGACCGGCTGATCCCCAGGATCGGGCGTGTAGCCGATGCCCTGCGGATACTCCGCGGCGCGGGAATGGGACGACGGCTGCGGGTCGTCGCGGTCCGCCGCCCCGCCCTCGAACTCCTCCCCCCAGGCGTCGAAGGCCCCAGGGCCGGCCGGGCCGGCCCCGGGGCCGGCCCGGCCGGCGCCATCGGGCCACTCCCCGGGGTAGACGTCATCGTCGGGTGCGCCTGGGTCGAAGATCTGCGGCGTATCGTTGTTGGTGGTCACGGGTCGTCCCTCTTGGTCCTCATCGGCGGGGCGCCTGCGGGCGGGGTTCGCGCATCTATCCGAGAGTAAGCCAAAGCAAGCGCGATTTCGACACCCAGTGCACCTGATCGGTGGCACTAAGTTGCGACACCGGGCTGACGGCTTAGCGGATGCCGCCTCGGGGCACAACTGGCAGGCTAGCCGTCAAGCGAAGGAGAGTACATGCGCGCCGTCGTCATCACCGAGCCCGGCGGGCCCGAAGTCATGCGCTGGCTTGAGGTTCCCGACCCGGTCCCTGGCCCCGGCGACGTGATCATCGAGGTCGCCGGGAGCGGCGTCAACCGCGCGGACCTGATGCAGCGGCAAGGTCACTACCCGCCCCCGCCGGGGGCGTCCCCCTACCCCGGTCTCGAATGCTCCGGCCGGGTCATCGCCGTCGGCGACGGTGTCACGACCTGGCGGCTCGGTGACGAGGTGTGCGCGCTGCTGTCCGGCGGCGGCTACGCGGAGCAGGTAGCGGTGCCCGCGGGCCAGCTTCTCCCGGTCCCGGACAAGGTGAACGTCACCCAGGCGGCCGCGTACCCGGAAACCACCTGCACGGTGTACGCCAACCTCTTCCAGGTGGCCGGGCTGTCCCCCGGCGAGATGCTGCTCGTGCACGGCGGCAGCAGCGGGATCGGCACGACGGCGATCCAGCTGGGCAAGGCCTTCGGCGCCAGGGTGGCCTGCACCGCCGGATCGCCGCAGAAGCTGGCCCGCTGCCGCGAGCTCGGCGCGGACGTGGCCGTCAACTACCGCGAGGAGGACTTCGTGGCGGCGGTCAGGGATGCCACCGGCGGGGCGGGCGCCGACGTCATCCTCGACATCATGGGCGCCAGCTACCTGGCACGTAACCTGGCCGCGCTGGCCACCAACGGCCGGCTGGTCATCATCGGCCGGCAGGGCGGCAGCCGGGCCGAGATCGACCTGGGCGTCCTGCAGGGCAAGCGGGCGAGCGTGCACGCGACGACGCTGCGGGCCCGGCCGGCTCGGGAGAAGGCCGAGGTGGTGGCGGCCGTCCGCGAGCACGTCTGGCCGCTCATCGACGCCGGGCAGATCACGGCGATCATCGACCGGGAGCTCCCGATGTCCCAGGCGGCGCAGGCGCACCGGGCGATGGCGGCCAGCGAGCACATCGGCAAGATCCTGCTCTATCCGCAGTGACCCCCGCGGGCCGCAGCAGCGAACGTGATCGGACAGACTAAGGGAATGAGCGACGGGATGAATCCTCAGATACAAGAACACCCGCAGATCCTGGTGGTGGGTCCGGACGGCATCGCGACCTCGCCCGGCGAGCAGGAAGAGAACGCAAGCAGCGAACGACCGGTCACCGAGATGGTGGAGCAGCCGGCCAAGGTCATGCGGATCGGCAACATGATCAGGCAGCTGCTCGAGGAGGTCCGCGCGGCCCCCCTGGACGAGAAGAGCCGGGCCCGGCTCAAGGAGATCCACCAGAGTTCCATCAAAGAACTCGAAGACGGGCTCGCGCCCGAGCTCGTCGACGAGCTTGAGCGGCTCTCGCTGCCGTTCGCCGAGGACGAGACGCCGAGCGAGGCCGAGCTGCGGATCGCCCAGGCCCAGCTGGTGGGCTGGCTCGAGGGCCTGTTCCACGGCATCCAGACCACGCTGTTCGCCCAGCAGATGGCGGCCAGGGCTCAGCTCGAGCAGATGCGCCGGGCGCTTCCGCCCGGGATGATGCCCCCGCAGGAACAGGAGCCAGCGCACCAGCGCCCAGGCTCAGGCCCGTACTTGTAAAAGACATTTTCGGCCGAACGGACCGTGGGGTTCCCGCGGCCAGGAACGACTCGGCCGCAGGGGCGGACGTCGCGCCCGGTTGCTGCCCCTGGATCCCGGGACGACCCCTACGGACGGCCGAAGCGCAGCCGTCCCAGCCAGGCGGCGGCCGCGGCGAACTCGGCGTCCGAGGTTCCCGGCCGGACCTGGGTGGCCGCGCCGTCACACCGGGCGTAGCTGCCAAGGAAGCGGACTTCCCGGCAGACCCGGCGCAGCCCCATCAGCGCCTCGCCGACCCGGGCGTCGTCGACGTGCCCTTCGCAGTCGACGAAGAAGTAGTACTGGCCGAGCCGGTCGCCGGTGGGCCGGGACTGGATCGTGGTCAGGTTGATGCCGCGCACGGCGAATTCGGTGAGGATCTCAAGCAGGGCGCCCGGATGGTCCTGCGCGAGGAAGGCGGCCAGCGACGTCCGGTCCGCCCCGGTGCGCGCGGGCAGCGGGCTGGGTGGCGACACCACGACAAACCGGGTGACCGCATTGGCCCGGTCATGCACGTCGGGCACGAGAACCTCGAGGCCGTACCTGTCCGCGGCGAATGCGCCTGCGAGCGCGGCGTCTACCTGGCCGTCCGCAGCCTGACGGGCCGCTTCGGCGTTGGAGGCCAGCGGGATCCACTCGCAGTCGGGCAGGTGCGCCGCGAGCCAGCCACGGCACTGCGGCATGGCCTGCGGATGACCGCCCACCCGCTTGATGTCACCGAGCCCCGTCCCCGGCCTGGCGAGCAGCGCGAACGCGATGGGAATCTGCAGCTCGGCCAGGATGACCAGGTCGTTCCCTGTGGCAAGGTCATCAAGGGTCGCGGTGACCACTCCCTCGACCGAACTCTCGATGGGGACCACGGCCCGGTCCGCGGTGCCGTCGCGCACGCAGGCGAGGGCGGCCTGGATCGTCGGGCAGGAAAGCGGCTCGGCCCCGGGGTCGACGGCGCGCAGCGCCGCCTCGGAAAAGGTGCCCTCGGGTCCCAGATAGGCATACGGCATAGCCACATGATGCCAGCATCACCGGGGTGCTGAGCCAGGGGTTTGCCAAAGTCGGTGTGACGGTGAGTGACTAATGGGGATGTTTGTTGTCCTGCCGGTGGGCTGAGTAGCGGGGCCGCAAGTCTGCAGTGCCGGTTACTTTCCGTAGCGAACCTTGGGGGTGTGCGCGACACGCGTGCACGGTGAGGCGGATGTGCTTGCGATGGGGGCGCGGCCCGTGGTGACGATTCGGGTGCTAACCGTCTGAAACGTCACCGTGAAGGGCCGCGCCCGTGGATTCATCTTCGCTGATCGAGGCTGTCCGCCGCCACCTGGGCGGCGGGGAGGCGCCGGAGCCGGGGGCGCTGCGGCGGGCGCTGGCGGCGCGGCTGACGGACCGGCGGAAGCGGCGGGGGATCCGCCATGAGCTGGCGCCGGTGGTATCGGTGCTGGTGGCGGGCGCGGCGTGCGGGTACCGGGGGCCGCTGGCGATCGCGGAGGCGGCTGCGGGCTGGGACCAGGAGCTGCTGGCCGCCCACGGTTGCCGGGTCAGCCCGGCGACGGGGCTGCGGGTCGCGCCGTCGGCGCGGACGCTGTACCGGGTTCCGGAAGGCCTGGACGCGGATGAGCTGGAGGCCGCCCTGACCGCGGCGCTGGCGGACGTGGCGCTGGCCCCGCAGGTCACGGCCGCGGCTGCCGCGAAGCGGCAGGAGGAGCTGGGGAAGAAGGAAAAGAAGCGGAAGCAGAAGCCGCCAGCGGCGGGGAGCTTCCGCCAGGAGCGGGAGGACGGCTGGTTCCGGCCGCACCCGCTGCACCCGTGGCTGGATCCCGCGGTCACCGGGGATCCGGGGCATGTCCCGGCCCGGCACGCGGTGGCCGTAGACGGCAAGGAGCGCAAGGGCGCCAAGGCCGGCGGGAACAAGAAGGTGCACCTGCTCGCCGCCGTCACCCATACCCCCGGCATCGTGATCGCGCAGGACAAGGTCGCCAAGTCCGGGAAGGCGAACGAGATCAGCCACTTCCGGCCGCTGCTGGCCCCGCTGCCGCTGGACGGGACCGTGGTTACCAGCGACGCGATGCAGGCGAACCGGGACAACGCCCTGTTCCTCCGGAAGGTGAAGAAGGCGCATTACCTGTGGCCCGCCCTGGGCAACCAGCCGACCCTGAGCGAGACGCTCACCGCGCTGCCCTGGGAGGACACTCCGGTCGCCGCTGCCACCAGCGAGATCACCCGGGGCCGGATCGAGACCCGGGCCCTCCGCGTCCTGCCCTGCCCCGGGGGCACCGGCTTCGAGGGCGCGGAGCAGGCCCTGCTCATCGAGCGGTATGTCACGTACAAGAAGAAAGGCCAGTGGCACACCCGGGCCGAGGCCGTCCTCTACCTGACCAGCCTCGCCGAAGACGAGACCACGCCGGAAGACCTGCTCGCCCACGTCCGCGGCCACTGGCGCGTTGAGCACGCGCACTGGCTACGCGACGTGATCTGGAAAGAGGACAAATCACTCATCCGCACCGGAAACGCCCCCCAGGTCTGGTCCGCCATCGCGAACCTCGTCATCAGCCTCTTCCGCATACACGGAGTAACCAGCTACACCGCCGAGACCCGCCGCTGCGCCCAGGACCCCGGCCGCGCACTCCAGATTCTGGACCTCACAGCCCTCTCGCCTGGCTAAACACCGCCCACGACTTTGGCAAACCCCTGGGTGCTGAGCGCTGCGCCCAGTTCGGCGTCCAGGTCCCCGCGTCGCGCTGGGCGGGCGGCGTGGCGCCGAGGTAGCGGCGCAGTGCGGTCAGCGCGGGGTGCGGGTTGTCGCCGCGCCAGATCAGTGAGTGCGGGTAGACCAGGGTCGGACTGCACACGGCAATGCGCCTCAGGTCGTAGTCGGCGGGCCAGGCCAGGCGGGTCTGCTCGCCGACGAAGGTCGCCATGGCCGGGGATCCGGCGATCACCTCGAGCAGGGGCTCGGCGCCGAAGTTGGGGCCGATGGAGTCGATGGTGAGGCCGAACGCGGCGGCCAGCTCGTCGCGAACGCGCGGTTCGAGTCCACGACCTGGACCGCCACCGTGCTCGGACCGCCGCTCGGCGGGGCCGCGATCGGGCTGTTCGGCCCGGTGACGACGGTGCTGGCCGATGCGGTCAGCTACCTGCTTTCTGCCCTCGGGATCTGGGCGATCGGCGGGCGCGAGGTGCGGCCGGAAGCGCGGCCCGAGGCGCAGCGCCCGCCCGGCGAACTGCTCGACGGATGGCGGTACATCCTGGCCCACCCGGTGCTGCGCCGGGTGTTCTTCAACACGATGCTGGTCAACGGCCTGATCATGGCGACTGCGCCGCTGCTGACCGTCCTCATGCTCGGCCGCCTCGGGTTCAGGCCGTGGCAGTACGGCCTGGCGTTCGCTTTCCCGTGTGCCGGCGGCCTCATCGGCTCGCGGCTGGCGGCGCGGCTCGTCGCGCGGTTCGGGCAGTTTACGGTCATGCGTACGGCCGGGTCCCTGCGCGCCTGCTGGCTGCCCGGGCTGGCCTTCATCCGGCCCGGCGCGGCCGGGCTTGTGCTCGTCGTCACCGTCCAGCTGGGACTGGTCACCTGCATCGGCGTGTTCAACCCGGTATTTGCCGCTTACCGGCTCGAGCAGGTCGCGACGGACCGGGTCGCCCGCACCCTGTCCGCGTGGTCGGTCAGCAGCAGCGCGACCATCGCGGCCCTGACCGCCCTGTGGGGCGTACTGGCCAGCGTGACCAGCCCTCGCACGGCGATCGCGACCGCCGGCGTCCTCATGCTGGCCACCCCGCTGCTGCTCCCCCGGCCCGGCCGCACGCCGCAGCCCGACCGGGAACTGACCCGGAGCCAGACATGACCCAGACCGCTAGGCCGCCGGCATCGACGGGCGCGTCCGGACCGTCCGGACCGCCACGCTGCCGTCGCTGGCGTGCGCGGCGGCCGGCAGGCCCTGGCCGAGCCGGGCGGCCCTGACCGCGTGTTCTTCTTCGGGGGACAGCGGCTGCGTGCCGTTACCCGACAGCACGATCTTCGCGTACGTCCGGGTTTCTGACCGCCCGTTGATCGAGCTGAGTACGACCCCGTCGCCGAGCGCGTTGAGCAGCGCGACCGAGAACGACAACTGGCCGGACATCTCGCTGAGCGCGTCATAGCGGACCACCGCGAGGTCACGCAGCGCGCGTGGGTCAACCGTTCCGTGCGAGCCGACGCTGCCGTTGACGAGCGCCGCGCACTCGGCGACCGCCCGGGTGGCGCGCCGGTGGGCCATGATCGCGATCAGGATGCCGAACGCGCCCGCGACGGGCCCCAGCACTGACGGTACATGGTGGATCGCATGGTGTATCAGGGCAGCCGGTATCACGCGACGCACTATACCGATTACGTAAGGTTAAACAGCTGGAACGCGCAGGCCGGCGTCACGCGGTCCCAGGGCCCCCCTGGTCATGGGCGGACGGCGAGCGCCCTGGCCACATCGATGAGCTGGTGAGCGCGGTGCAGCTGGGCCCGCAGGCCGGTCCCGGTGGCCCGGTGCGCGAGGTCCACCTCGACCTCGGTGATCCGCAGTCCCTGCCGCAGCAAGTCGATGGTCAGGGCGGTCTCCACGCCCCAGCCATGCGCCAGCGGGCGGGCGGCCTCGAATGCCGCGCGGGTCAGGCAGCGCTGCCCGTTGAGCGGCTGCTTCGGCTGCCAGCCGGTTGCACGGCGGATGCCCGCCCCGGAAAGCCCGACCACCAGGCCGTGGCCGCCGAGCTTGACGGCGGCGGCGAAGGCGGCGATCGTCATGTCCGCGGTTCCCGCGATGACGGGATCGATAAGCGGCCCGGCCCGCCCCGCGGTATCGCCCAGGTCCGCGTCGAGAAACAGCAGGTGCCGGGGCCGGTCACGGTGCTCGCGCTGATCGATCAGCCGGACCGCCTCCGCGCCGGTCTCCATCGCGGCGCCCTTGCCCTGGTTCCTCGCATGCCGCATCACCACGGCTCCGGCCCGCCGCGCCGCGGCGGCCGTGGCGTCGGTGGAGCCATCGTCAACCACGACGACGAGCCCGACCCCGGCCAGGGCGGCCGCGGCGGCCGCCGTCGCCTGGATGCGGTCGGCCTCGTTGCGCGCGGCGATGACCACCGCGACATCACCCACCCCGGACCGTGCTGGCATGGGGCCGATCCTAGGTCAACCGGCCCCTGGCGGCTTCCGTTACTGCTGGACCGCTGGCTTCGGCCGGCTCAGGTGAGTGTCATCTACCAGGGTGAACACCGAGTCAAGGCCCGTGACCTGGAGGATTTTACGCACCGCGGGCTTGGGCGAGGCGATCTCAAGCTCGCCGCCGCGCTCGCGCACGCGGCGAAGGCAGGAGAGCAGCACGTTCATGCCGGTCGAGTCGCAGAATTCCACGCCGGACATGTCGATGACGACCCGGGCCGGCATGCCCTCGCCCAGGACGGCCGCCAGCTCGCTGTGCAGCCGGGGAGCGGTATAGAGGTCGATCTCACCGCAAATGGTCACGATGGTGTGATCATCGTGATACCGACTTGAGACATTTAGCTCCACGAGCCGAACCCTATCGTGCCGAGCGCCCGGAAGCCAGGCAACTACGCTGAGCGCATCCGGAGAGGTTCCTGGATAACTCAGCTACCGCAGGCACACCGACCGTCGTCATCTCGGTGGCCGCCAGGCCGACCGGAATCTGCGCCCAGACGGTGGTGCCCTCGTCGTCTTCGCTGGTTCCCCAGCCCGCGGAGAGCTTTTCCACGATCCTGAGGCCGCGGCCGCCGGTCGCGGCCTGGGTTGGCTCACCCAGCTCGGGCCTGGTCGGGCCGCCGCCATCGCTGACGGAGATCTGGACGTGGCCGCCGTCAAGATGCCAGGCCACCCGGATCTTCGCGCCGGGCAGCGGGCCCGCATGCCGCAAGGCGTTGCTGAGCAGCTCGCTGAGGACGAGCGTGGCGTCGCAGACCGCGGAATCATAGATGCCGGCCGCAATCAGGTCCGACACCAGGCGCCTGCGTGCCACGCTGACGCTGGAAGCTGCGAACGGGAGCATTAGGACGCTCGCCTCAGTCACCTCCATGTCAGCTCCAGCCCGTTTGTCCGAACCTCGAGCGAACCCGTTACGAGCGGAAGTGCCCCGTGGAGGCACTCCGGAAACACGAGAGCACCGCAGATATCGCAGCGGTAACAGCGCCTCAGCAGAAACCCCGGTGGCTCCGGCACCTGCCGTCGGCACGGTAACGTCTCAGCGTGAAGGTTGTCAGTCCAGTTCGCCGCGCGCGGCCCGCCCGGCGCGCCATAGGCTCGCCCGCATGAAGGAGCGAGCACGTGACCAGGGCGGCCCCGGCACGCTGACCGACGACCTGGCGATTCCCGAGGTCGATCCGTCCGCCCTGGCCGACGAGCCGCTCGCCGAGCTGGCCGCCAGGTACCGCCTCAGGCCGAGCGCCGCCCGGCCCGGCGTATTCGCCTACGCCGGGCAGCTATGGGAGCGGCGCCACTTCATCGTGGGCTTCGCCACCGCACGCAACGTCGCGATGTACACCGAGGCCAGGCTCGGCCAGCTGTGGCAGGTGCTCACCCCGCTGCTGAACGCCGCCGTCTATTACCTGATCTTCGGCGTCATCCTGGACACCAGCCGGGGTGTACCGAACTTCCTGGCCTTCCTCATCACCGGGATCTTCGTCTTCAACTTCACCCAGCGGGCGTTCATCACCACGTCCCGGGTCATGCCGGACAGCCTGCCGCTGATCAGGGCCCTGCCGTTCCCGCGCGGCTGCCTGCCGATCGGGTACGTGCTGATCGAGCTCGAGCAGCTCGTCATGTCGATGATCGTGCTCACCGCGATCGTGCTGGCGACCGGCGAGCCGCTGACCTGGTACTGGCTGCTGGCCCTCCCGGCCCTGCTGCTGCAGGCCGTGTTCAACGTCGGGATGGGCCTGTTCCTGGCCCGGCTGGGCGCCGGCGCGGACGACTTCAGCCAGCTGCTGCCGTTCCTCGTGCGGACGTGGATGTATGCCTCCGGGGTCATGTTCAGCATCCAGACGATCAGCTCGCTGCGGGGTCGTCCGACACTCACCTACCTGCTGCAGATCAACCCCGCCGCGGTTTACATCAGCCTGGTGCGGAACGCGATACTGCGGTCGCAGCGGCTTGGCTGGCCCGGCAGCAAGCCGTACAGCGCGGCGAATTGCACCCTTTACCACACCGGGAAAAAGGCCTACCTCGAATACAGTGCCTACTGCCATGGGTCGGTGACGATGAGCGGGCTGTGGCTGTGGGCCATCGGCTGGGCGGTCGTGGCGCTGGTGGTGGGGTTCGTGTTCTTCTGGGAATCGGAAACGAGGTACGGCCGTGGATAACGGGCCTGAGCCCACCGTGGTCGTCGACGACCTGCACGTGGTCTACCGCGTCTACGGCGCGGGCGGCGACAAGGGCACGGCGGCGACCGCGCTCATGCGAGTGATCAAGCGACAGCGACGCCCTTCGGTTCGCGAGGTGCACGCGATCAGGGGCATCTCGTTCGTGATCAACAACGGCGACGCCGTTGGCATCATCGGCCGGAACGGCTCGGGTAAGTCGACGCTGCTGCAGGCGATCGCCGGCCTGCTTCCGCCCGAGCAGGGCTGCGTCTACACCAGCGGGCAGGCCGCTCTGCTCGGGGTCAACGCCGCGCTGCTCGATGACCTGACCGGCGAGCGGAACGTGGTGCTGGGCTGCCTCGCCATGGGCATGACCCCGCAGGAGACCAAGGAGCGCTACCAGTCCATCGTGGACTTCTCCGGTGTCGGCAATTTCATCGACTACCCCATGCGCACCTACTCGACCGGGATGGCGCAGCGGCTGCGGTTCTCCATCGCATCCGCCAAGAACCACGAGATCCTGATGATCGACGAGGCGCTGGCCACCGGCGACGCGAACTTCCGGGCCAAGAGCCACCAGCGGATCGTCCAGCTGCGCGGGGAAGCGGGCACGGTTTTCCTGGTCGCGCACAACCTGGCCGAGATCGAGGCGAGCTGCAACCGGGTGATCTGGCTGGAAAAGGGCAAGATCATGCGGCAGGGCTACGACGTGCCCGCGATCGTCGACGCCTACCTGGAAGCCACCGGCGGCGAGCCGCGCAAGCGCGACAAGCCCCAGGAAAGCGAGCACAGCGCCGCCGGATGAGGGCCGCCGGGTGAAGGCCGCGGCGTGAGGTCCTAGCTTGCGGCGGGCCGCAGGCGCAGCGACATGATCGTCCCGCCCGAGGGGCGCGAGCGGGCGGTGACCTCGCCGTGCTGCGCCTCGGCCAGGCGGCGGACGATGAACAGGCCGATGCCGACGCCGCCGAACCGGCGGCGGTCACCGGCCTCGCCCTGGAAGAACCGGTCGAAGATGCGCTCGTGATCGCCGGCCGCGATGCCGATGCCCTCGTCTTCCACCGCGACCTCGATCCAGCCCCCGGCCACCTCGGCCCGGACGGTGACGGTCCCCCCGGCGGGCGAGTACTTGAAGGCGTTCTCAAGCAACTGCCCGACGATGATGTCGGTGGCCATGGTGTCGCCGCTGGCGGCGGGCAGGTCATCAGGGATGTCGGTCACCACGACGTGCTTGTCGGACAGCGGCCGGAAGCCCGTGGCGGCGCCCCGGAGGACCGCGCCGAGGTCGAACGGGCCGTTTCGGACCGGAAGCTGGTCGGCGCCCGCCCGGGAGCCGAGCAGCAGCTGTTCCACCAGCCTGCCGAGCGAGCCCGCCCGCTCGGCGATGGTCCGCACCGCGGCCCGCCGTTCGGTATCGGCCAGCTGGTCCCACCGGCTGGCCAGCGTGCTGGCGAAGCCCTGTACCACCGTGATCGGCGTGCGCAGCTCATGGCTCGTGGTGGCCAGGAACAGATCCTTCGCCTCCTCGAGCTCCTTGGCCGCGGTGACGTCGCGGAAGTCGATGACGAGCTCCCCGCCGTCCGCGAGCGCGGTGCACAGGACGTCCAGCCAGCGGCCGTTCGGCAGCTTGTGGGTGACGGTCGCGCCCGGTTCGGGCAGCGGGAAAGGCGGCGCCTTGCCGATCGCGTCCGGCGCGGCGATCCCGGTGATCCGGTGCGCGGCCGGATTCCACTGCCGCACCAGGCCGGCCGCGTCCAGCACGGCGATGCCGTCCGCGCTGCCGTCGATGACCGCCCGCTCGTGCGCGCGCTGCCGCACGACCTCCTCGAACGCCATCGCGTTGGTGAGCGCCACGCCGGCGTGCCCGGCGAGCAGCTCGAGCAGCTCAAGCTCCACGTGGCTGAGCTTGCGCCGGCTGTACAGCGCGTACAGGGCCCCGTAGGGCTTGCCCGCCACATGTGACAGGCTGAGCGCGATCGTGTGCAGGCCGGGCAGCGCCGACCAGATCAGGTCGTCGAAGCCGCCCGATTCGCCGGTCGCCATCATGACCGTCTTGCCCGAGTGCATCAGCTCGCCGACCAGGCTGCTGGACAAGGTGGCGGTCCGGCCTCGCAGCCTGGCGGGCAGGCCGGCCGTGCTGACCAGCCTGAGCGTGTCGTCCTCGATGATCACGAAGCCCCCGGCGTCGGCGCTGGTCAGCTCGCGCAGGCTGGCGGCGATGCGGTCCAGGACCGATTCGAGGTCGCGCTGGGCGTTCATGTCGGCGACCACGTTGCCGAGCAGGCGCACGACCCGGGCGCGTTCGGCCATGTAATGCCTGGCTACGTCGTCTTCGCCGGTCTGGTGGCACACATTCACCCAGCCGGTCACCTCGCCGGTCCCGTCGATCAGCGCGCTGGTGTCGATGCGCAGGTCGATGACGGTGCTGTCCTTGCGGATCCGGCGGGTCGCGAAGGAAATCTGGCCGCCGCCCCTGACCCGCTCCAGGACCGCGTTGTGCTCGGCCTTCAGCTCCTCGGGGATGATCGGCGGCTCAAGCCCGAGGACCTCCGCGGCCGTCCAGCCGAACATCCGCTCGGCCGCCGGATTCCACAGCATTACCGTCCGGTCGGTGCTGAACGCCACGATCGCATCAGCCGCGCACTCGATCACGGTGCGCGCCGTCGCGTCCGTCCGGCTGCTGAGCGTCGCCGCTTGCTCTGCGGTCACCTGAACATCGTGCCACGTCACGTGCTCCAGGGGGCGAAGAGCGCGCCCGTGATTGCTCAGCATAGGGTCCCGCGCTGACCTATAGTACTTTTCAAATACGAGTAAGGCCGTTCATCCGGGGCATTCATGACGGTATGGCTGTCCAGGAAACGGTCTTCCGCTAGGACGCGGACTATGGACCAGGCAGAGTCAAGCCCATCGCAGAGCCAGCCGGAGCAGAGCCCGCCGGCGCAGAGCCAGCCCGAGCGGGGCCAGCCCGAGGCGCCCGCGCTCCGGCTCGAGCATCCGGTCATCGCCGGCTACGACGGTTCCGCGTCCAGCCGTAACGCCCTGGCCTACGCGGCCGGGGTGTCCAGGCGCCTGGGCAGGCCGCTGCTCGTCCTGTACGTATGTTCCTCCGGGGTCTACTGCGAGCCGCTGACCGGGCAGGTCGTGGGCGTGCCGCGGGACGCCGAGGCGCTGGAACGATGGCTGCTGACCGAACTCCACCAGGTGACAGGCCTGACGGAGGATGCCGGGGTGGAAGTGCACGTCCGTACCCGCCGGGGCAGCCCGGCCAGGGAACTCGCGGCCGCCGCGGAAGAATTCAGCGCTGACGCGCTCGTCATCGGGGCGCCCAGCCACTTCTGGCATCGGGTGGCGGGGTCGGTGTCCGGCTGGCTGGCCCGCCACGCCCGCTGCCCCGTCATCGTCGTGCCCTGATCGTGGCCGAGCCCGGAGGTACGTCCAGATGCGACACGTCAACGTATAACTAAGTGGGCGAGGAGGGATTTGAACCCTCACGTCCTTTCGGACACACGGACCTGAACCGTGCGCGTCTGCCGTTCCGCCACCCGCCCCGGGCAACGAGTAGGTTAGCACGACCGCGAGCGCTCCCGCGCCCCGGATACGATCGGGGGCAAGGACACGAAGGGAGGTGGCACGTTGGGAGTTCTGCAGCGCTTCGAGCGTCGCCTTGAAGGCATGGTTGAGGGCGCCTTCGCCCGCGCCTTCAGGTCCGAACTGCAGCCGGTCGAAGTGGCGAGCGCAGTGCAGCGCGAGATGGACGACCGGGCGGCCATCGTGGCCAAGGGCCGGACCCTGGTGCCGAACGACTTCGTCGTCGAGCTGGCCGACAGCGACTACGAACGCCTCGACGTGTACGCCGAGAGCCTGGGCGTCGAGCTAGCCAACCTGGCCAGGGACTACGCCAAGGAGCAGGGCTACTCGTTCGTGGGCCCGGTGCGGATGCGGTTCGAAGGCGTGCCGGACATGACCACGGGCACCTTCAGGATCCGCTCGGGCGTCATCCGGGGCTCCACCATCGAGGGCGGCGAGATCAGGCAGCCGGCCAGCGACCTGCCGCGGGCGCAAGGGCGGGGATTCGCCGGTCACCCGCGGCTGCTCGTCTCGGGCCCGGGCGCGCCCGGCGGTTCCACGGGCGGCGATCAGCACACCTACGAGCTGCAGACGCCGGTGACGCTGCTCGGCCGGGGAACCGACTGCGACCTGCGGCTGGTAGACCCGGGTGTGTCCAGGCACCATGCGGAGCTCCGGGTGGAAAACGACCAGGTCGTGCTCGTGGACCTCAGCTCCACGAACGGCACCTTCGTCAACGGTCAGCCGATCAGGCGGGTGGCGCTGAGGGACGGCACCCAGGTTTCGCTGGGCCGGACCACCCTGGTGTTCCGCCAGGACGGCCAAGACCGCCAGGATGGCCAGGGCAGTGGTTACTCAGGCAGCAGCTACTAGGGTCCAAGGGCGTGGCCACAAATGAACGAGCTGTCCCTCACCATCATCAGGGTGGCGTTCCTGGCCGTGCTCTGGCTATTCGTCATAGCGGCCATCGGGGTAGTCCGCACTGACCTGCTCGGCGGCTCCACCACGGGCGCCAGGCGGGGCAAGGCGCGGCAGGCGCAGGCGCCGCGGCCGAGCCGCCCGGCCCGGCCGCAGCGGCCCGGGCGCGGCTCGCCGCGCATTCTGGTGGTCACGGCGGGCGCGCTGAAGGGCACCAGCCTGGACCTCGCGCAGCAGCAGATCACGCTGGGCCGGGCCAATGATGCCACGCTAGTCCTCAACGACGACTACGCTTCAAGCCGACATGCCCGGATTTTCCCGCAGGACGGTCAGTGGATCGTCGAGGATCTTGGCTCGACCAATGGCACCTACCTGGATCGGCAGAAGGTGACGCGGCCGATGCCAGTGCCTCTGGGCGTGCCGATCCGAATCGGTAAAACCGTTCTGGAACTGCGCAGATGACACTTGTACTCCGCTACGCGGTACGTTCTGACGTCGGCCTCCTCCGTGAAGGAAACGAGGACTCGGCGTATGCGGGGCCGAGCCTGCTCGCGGTGGCGGACGGGATGGGCGGTCACGCCGCCGGCGAGGTGGCGAGCTCCCTGACCATCGCCTCGATGGCGGAACTCGACGCTCAGCAGCCCGCCGCCGACATGCTGTCGGAACTTTCCCTGGCCGTGGCCACCGCCAACGCGCGGCTCCAGCAGATGATCGTCGCCAACCCCGCCGTCGAAGGCATGGGCACCACGCTGACCGCGCTGTTCTGGTCAGACGGCCACGCGGCCGTGTGCCACATCGGCGATTCGCGCGGCTACCTGCTGCGCGACGGCGAGCTGTACCAGATCACCCACGATCACACGCTGGTGCAGTCGCTGGTTGACGAAGGCAGGATCAGCGTCGATGACGTCTCCACCCACCCGCAGCGCTCGCTGCTGCTGCGGGCGCTGGACGGCCGGTCTATCGCCGAACCCGACCTGTCGGTGCACGACGGCCAGGCCGGTGACCGCTACCTGCTCTGCTCGGACGGGCTGTCCGGCGTGGTCAGCGACGAGACGCTACGCGACACGCTGGCCGCGATCGCCGATCCCGAGGCGGTCACCCGCCAGCTGATCGACCTCGCCCTGCACGGCGGCGGGCCGGACAACATCACCTGCATCGTGGCGGACGTCGTGGACACGGACACGGACACGACGCGGCTGCCGGCGACCATGACCCCGGTGCTGGCCGGGGCCGCGGCGAGCGCCGACGCCCCCCGGCTCGCCGACGGTACCGGGCCGTTCGCCGCCATCGACGATCACTTCGATAATCATCTTGAGAACCACTTCGCTGATCATGAGCAGCCGACCGCGGGCATCGACGACATGGGGCCGGGTTCGCTGGCGATGGCGAACGGGAACGGGAACGGGACAGGCCCGAACTCCGTGCGGGCCCGGCGCAGCCACCGGGCTCAGCCGAAACGGGTTCCCGGTCGCCGGCGCTGGCCCATCGTGACCACCTCGCTGGTGCTGCTGCTTGGCGTCATCATCGGCGGCGGCTACATAGCCTGGCGGTGGAGCCAGGAGCAGTACTACGTCGCGGCCGACAGTAAGGGCGAAGTCGTTATCTATCGTGGCATCAACCAGCGGATCGCCGGGATCAGCCTGTCCAAGCCCTATCACGTGACCACGATCCCGCTCACGCAGGTACCGTCCAACTACCAGCAGACGGTGAAGGCCACCATCACCGCCAGCAGCCTGGCCGAGGCGCAGCAGATAGTCGACAACGTGAGCGCCGCCGTCAGCACCTGCGAGCAGGCGTACACCGCGCTCGCGTCCTGGGTCACGCAAGAGAATGACTACCAGGCCAAACTGGCCGTGGCCAAGCAGCAGCGGAAATCGACGAAGAACATCATCCCGCCCGGCCCGCCGCCGCCCAAGGCCGGGCCCATGTGCCCGCCCTCCACGGCGTTCGAGATCCCGGCCAGTGCGCTCCCCGCGCCGATCCCTGGGCAGTCATGACCGGCGCGGCACTGTGAGCAGCATCACCGCCCCGTCGCCGACGGGTGATCCCGGCGACCCGCTGGTCCCGGCGTCCCACGGGAGGCGGCGCACCGAGCTGATCATGCTCGTCTTCGCCTTCGCGCTGGTCGCGTTCGCGTTCGCTAATGTGGGTTTCAGCCTCAACGGCAAGCTGCCCTCGGGCCTGCTTGAATACATGGCCGCCTACATTGTCTTGATCATCGTCGGCCACCTGGCCATCCGCAGGTTCGCGCCCTACGCGGATCCGCTGCTGCTGCCGCTCGCGGCCCTGCTTAACGGCCTGGGTATCGTGATGACCTACCGGCTGGTCGAGCAGAACAAACTGCTCACCACCCCGATGAGCTCATCCGCGACCCTCATCCAGATCGTCTACTCGGTCATCGGCATCGGCTGCTTCGTCGGTGTGCTCGTCCTGATCCGCGAGCCGCGTGTGCTGCAGCGCTACACCTACACGCTCGGGGTCGCCGGGCTGCTGCTTGTGGCGCTGCCCGCGCTGCTGCCGGCATCGATCAGCGAGGTCGCCGGAACCGGCGCCAAGATCCAGATCAGGCTCGGCACGTTCACTGTCCAGCCGGAGGAGTTCGCCAAGCTTGCGCTGGCCGCCTCGTTCGCCGGCTACCTGGTGGCCAAACGGGACGTGCTGGCGCTGGCCGGCCGCCGGGTACTCGGCATCGATCTGCCCCGGGCGCGCGATCTAGGTCCCATCCTGGCGGCCTGGGCGGCCAGCTTGCTGCTGCTCGTCTCCGAGAGCGACGTCGGCACCAGCGCGGTGTTCATGGGCCTGTTCGTCGCGATGCTGTACATCGCGACCTCGCGGACCTCCTGGCTGCTGCTCGGCTTCGTCTTGTTCGTGGTGGGCGCGTTCGCCGCCAGCAAGCTCTTCACGCATGTCGGTGAGCGGTTCGACATCTGGCTGCACCCGTTCGCCGGGCAGAATCCCTACAACCACGCCTACCAGCTCGTCCAGGGCCTGTACGGGATGGCCAGCGGCGGCCTGCTCGGCAAGGGCCTGGGCGGCGGCCAGCCCTGGCACACCCCGCTAGTGCAAAGCGACCTGGTGTTCAGCGCGTTCGGCGAGGAACTCGGGCTGGCCGGGCTGATGGCCATCCTGCTGATCTACGGGCTGCTTGTGCAGCGCGGGCTGCGGGCCGCGATGTCGGTCAAGGACCCGTTCTCCAAGCTGCTGGCCGGCGGCCTGTCCTTCATGCTGGCCCTGCAGGTCTTCGTCATCGTCGGCGGCGTCACCCGGCTGATCCCGCTGACCGGCATCACCACCCCGTTCCTGTCTCAGGGGGGATCCTCGCTGGTGGCGAGCTGGATGCTGATCGCCGTGCTGGCCCGGATTTCCGACGCCGCCCGGCGTCCGCCGCCGCGGCCGATTCAGGAAGAGGGACTCACGCAGGTGGTGACGCTGTGAACCGGGCGCTGCGCCGGATTTCGATCGCCGTCCTTGTGATGTTCGTAGTGCTGCTCATTAACGTCAACTACCTGCAGGGCTTCCATACCGCCAGCCTGGCCAACGAGCCGGGCAACGTGCGTGCGTTCGACGCGCAGAACCAGTACCAGCGAGGCAACATCGTCACCTCCGACGGCGTGACGATCGCCGAGTCCACGCCGAGCAACGACGAGCTCAAGTACAAGCGCCACTACCCCCAGGGCCCCGTGTACGCGCCGGTGACCGGGTACGACACCCTGTACAGCCAGACCGGGATCGAGGGGACGGAGAACTCGCTGCTGTCCGGCAACGACTCCACGCTGACCGTGCGGAACGTCATCGACCTGCTCACGGGCAAGCAGCGCAAGGGCGCGAACGTCACCCTCACGATCAACTCGAAGGCCCAGGCTGCCGCTTACAGCGCGCTTGCGGCGCAAGGCAAACCAGGCGCCGTCGTGGCGATCGACCCGAGTACCGGGAAGATCCTGGCCATGGCCTCCTACCCGAGCTACGACCCGAACCTGCTCGCCACCCACGACGGCACGCAGCTCAACAAGGCCGATGCCCAGTTGCTTAACACCCCGGGCAGCCCGCTGCTCAACAGGGCCCTGCATGCGACGTACCCGCCCGGCTCGACGTTCAAGATCGTGACGAGTTCCGCGCAGTTCACCCAGCATCCCGATACCACGATCAACACCAACTTCACCTCCCCGGCTCAGCTCACGCTGCCGCAGACCACCCACGTGCTCACCAACGACGCCGGCGAGGTGTGCGGCGACGGCAGCGGCCAGGCCCCGCTGATTACGGCGTTCGCCCAGTCCTGCGACACCACCTTCGGCAAGATCGGCATCGATCTCGGCGCCTCGGCGCTCAACGCCATGGCGGAGAAGTTCGGCATGAACAACCCGAACCTGACGATCCCGCTCAGCGTGGCCCAGAGCAATTACGTGCTGCCGCCGAGCCTGGCGCTGACCGCGTTCTCGGCCATCGGCCAGTTCAGCGACACCGTCACCCCGCTGCAGGTGGCCATGTTCTCCGCGGCCATCGCCAACGGCGGCACGCTGATGAAGCCCTACCTCGTGCAGCAGGTGACCGCCAGCGACCTCAGCACGGTGCAGACGACGCCGCAGACGGTCCTGAGCCAGCCGGTCTCCTCGTCCGCGGCCAGCAGCGTCGGGCAGATGATGCGGGCTGTGGTGCAGGACTCCAACGGCACCGCGTTCGCGTTCAACAAGCAGGCCGTGGGCGGCATAGAGATCGCGGGCAAGACCGGCACGGCGCAGAACGGCGTCAACAACTCCGCCCTCAACAACGCGGTCTTCACCGGCTTTGCCCCTTACGCCAACCCGAAGATCGCCGTCGGCGTCATAATTGAAGGTGGCGGATACGGGGCCACCGCGGCCGCACCCATTGCCGTGCAGGTCATCAAGGCTTACCTGGCATCCCTGGGGCAACAGTGAGCGATTATCTGCTGGCCGGCCGCTACCGGCTCACCGGCCGCATCGCGGCCGGCGGCATGGGCGAGGTCTGGCGCGGCCAGGACGAACTGCTCAACCGCGCCGTCGCGGTCAAGCTGCTGCCCACCGGCCGGGCCGGCGACGAGGCCTTCCTGGCCAGGTTCCGCGCCGAGGCGCGGTACGCGGCCAGCCTGTCCCATCCAGGTATCGCACGCGTCTACGACTACGGCGAGTCCTCGGAGTTCGGCGGCGCTTACCTGATCATGGAGCTGGTCAACGGCGAGCCGCTGTCGGCGATCCTGGCCCGGTCGGGCCGGCTTTCTGCCGATGTGACCCTGGATATCGTCAGCCAGGCGGCGCGAGCACTCGACGCCGCGCACCAGGCCGGCATCGTGCACCGCGACATCAAGCCAGGCAACCTGCTGGTCGCCGCGGACGGCACCACGAAGATCACCGACTTCGGCATCGCGACCGCGGTGCGGGCCGCCCAGGCGTCGCACCTGACCGAGACCGGCATGGTCATGGGCACGGCCATGTACGTGTCGCCGGAGCAGGCCACCGGCGCGCCGGTGAACGAGGCCTCGGACATTTACTCGCTCGGCGTGGTCGCCTACGAGTGCCTGGCCGGGCGGCCGCCGTTCACCGCCAGCGAGCCGCTGGCCATCGCGTTCGCGCATAAGCACGAGCCGGTCCCCCCGCTCCCGCCTGACGTGCCCCCGCCGGTCAGCGACCTCGTCTACCACATGCTGGCCAAGACCCCAGGCGAGCGCCCAGCCGACGTCCGGGCGGTCGCCGACCGCGCGGACATGCTGCGAGATGCCCTGACCCTGGGTGACTCCGCCGGCCACCCGGAGGTCACCCGGGCGGACCTGGCCGCCGCGGCCACGAGCGCGCTGATGGGGGCGGCGGCGACGGGCTCCCTGACCGGTCGCCCGTCTCCCTCCCGCCGCCGTCGCCGCGCGGTAGCTGCGGGCGTTACCGCAGGCCTATGCGCTCTCGCCGCCGCCATCGGCCTGTACCTCAGCGGTCACATCGCCGGCGGAAACGCAGGTAATACCACGGCGCAGCACTCGAACTCGCCGAGCGTCTCGCCTTCCCGGACCGTCGGCGAGCACCCCACGCCGACGCCCCCGCCAACGCCTAGAGTGGTGGCGGTGCAGCCGACAACCTCATCCAGCCCGACGACTAGCCCGCTGCCGAGCAAGTCCGCAGAACCGAAACCGACCAGGAAGCCGTCGCCGACGACGAGCCCGTCGGCCTCGGCGAGCACCTCGCCGACGGCCACGAGTTCGCCGACGGTGACCACATCACCGACGGTGAGCGCTTCGTCGTCGCCGTAGAACTAGAAATAACGCAGGGTGGTTTGGCACAGTGCGAGATATGACACAGCCCCGTCTACTTGGCGGTCGCTACGAGCTTGAC
The DNA here is from genome assembly GCA_963739615.1 of uncultured Actinomycetes bacterium. Classification (GTDB taxonomy): domain Bacteria; phylum Actinomycetota; class Actinomycetes; order Streptosporangiales; family Streptosporangiaceae; genus Palsa-504. The sequence continues at coordinate 128,129 of CAVUBD010000019.1, read as the reverse complement.
GGCGTGGTTGGCCGCGGCGGCATGGCCGAGGTCTACCGGGCCCGTGATATCCGGCTCGACCGGATCGTCGCCATCAAGACGCTCCGCGCCGACCTGGCCAGAGACCAGATATTTCAGGCCAGGTTCCGTCGCGAGGCGCAGTCAGCCGCCTCGCTTAACCACCCGTCGATCGTCGCGGTCTACGACACCGGCGAGGACATGGCCACGGGCGTCCCCGTGCCGTACATCGTGATGGAGTACGTGGACGGCCGGACAGTGCGTGACCTGCTGCAAGAAGGCCACCGGCTGCTGCCTGAGCGGTCGCTCGAGATCATCGACGGCGTGCTGCGCGCCCTGGAGTACAGCCATCAGGCCGGTATCGTGCACAGGGACATCAAGCCGGGCAACGTGATGGTGACCCGCAACGGCGACATCAAGGTCATGGACTTCGGCATCGCCCGGGCGATGGGTGACGCCCAGGCCACGATGACCCAGACGGCCCAGGTGATCGGTACCGCCCAGTACCTGTCGCCCGAGCAGGCCAGGGGCGACCGGGTCGATGCCCGCAGTGACCTCTACTCGGCCGGCTGCCTGCTGTATGAACTGCTGACCGGCCGGCCCCCGTTCACAGGTGACTCACCGGTCGCGATCGCCTATCAGCACGTCCGGGAGAACCCGGTGCCGCCGTCGCGGGTGGACCCCGACGTCCCGGTCTGGGCGGACGCGATCGTGCTGAAGGCGATGGCCAAGGCCCCGGGCGACCGGTACCAAAGTGCCGCCGAGATGCGGGCTGACCTGCAGCGGGCCGCCTCAGGCATGCCTGTGTCGGCGCCGCCGACCAGGCTCGACAACTACCCGCGGACCCAGCGGATCGGCACCGGCGCGATGATGGCCGGGACGGCGCAGATCCCGCCGGTCGGCGACTATGAGTACGCGGGCGGCGACTACGGCCGTGACGGGGGCGGCGGGGGCGGCGCCCGCCGCTGGGTACCGTGGGTCCTCGGCCTGGTGCTGGTGGCCGGCGTCGTCATCGGAGTGGCCTACTACCTGCTGGCCGGCGGCGGTAAGACGTACGCCGTGCCGCTCGTGAACAATGAGCCGGTCGCCGTGGCGCAGGCGCAGATCAAGGCCGCGCACCTGCATTCCGCGGTCGCCGGTCAAGCTAACGCGAGCGTCAAGAAGGGCTATGTGATCAGCTCGGCTCCGGCCGAGGGCAACAATGTCGCGGCGAATACGGTCGTGACGCTCTACGTCTCGACCGGGGCGGCTCCGGTGGCGGTGCCGAACGTCGAAGGCAAGCAGGAGACTGCGGCCGAGACCACCCTGCAGAACGACGGCTTCGCCGTCTCCGTCCAGCAGGACACGACGTCGACCCAGCCCTCGGGGACGGTGGTCAACCAGAGCCCGTCGGGCGGCACCATGGTCAGCCCCGGATCCAAGGTCATCATCTACGTCTCCGGGGCGGCGAGCGTGCCGAATGTCGTCGGCCTGCCCCAGGCCAGCGCGCAGACGTCGCTGCAGAGCGCGGGCTTCAAGGTGAGCGTGCAGACCGCGGCGAGGCCGGCAGCGTCCCGGGCAGCGTCTGGCAGCAGAATCCCGGCGCCAGCACCACTGCGGCGCCAGGGAGCAGCGTGACGATCCTGGTCCAGCCGCAGGCGGCGTCTCCTTCGCCGTCCGTTACCCCGACTCCGACGCCGACGCCGACTCCGACCGGGAGCGGCGGCACCGGCCTTGGCTTCTAAGGCAAGCGGAGCTACCCGCTGAAGCCGGACGAGTCGACGGGCAGGTGGATCGAGGCCCAGGGGAAGACGAAATACCACAGCGCCGCCGCCAGGGCCGTGATGATCAGGGTCATCATCGCGGCCCGGGCGGCGGTATTGCCCGGCATCCGGTGCCATAGCCAGCCATACATGGGTGCTCTCCTCAGGCGGGGTCAGGTTTCCGGTGCGCCCCGAAGGCTGCTGCCACTGCTGGTTCAGCTCGTTGGTGAACTGCCGCTGAGCCGAGGCTTCTCTTGGCCCGGTGCCCCACATGAGGTAACCGATGAAGAGCAAGCAGATCGCCCCCGCGGTCAGCATGATTTCCCCGGTGGCACGGATAGCTGCTCGCACGTCCCCATCCCATTCATGACGATATCTATGACAGATTGTGGTCACTAAGAGAAACCGAATGATACCGGTTAGTCATCAGAGCTGTCGGCCAAACGCGTCTCGAGACGACCACCCCCAGGAGCGGCTACGCTTAGGTCCGCAGCACAGGTTTTGCTAGGCAGGAGGCCGTCGTGCCCAAGTCACGCGTCCGCAAGAGGACGGTCTACACGCCTCCGCCGCCGAAGACGGCGCGGCGGAAGGTCAGTGCGCCATGGGTCGGTCCCGCCATCGTGGCCTGCCTGGTCGTCGGCCTCGCCTGGATCGCGGTCTATTACATAACCCAGGGTTCTATCCCCGGCATGACCGCGCTGGGCGCGTGGAATCTCGTGGTGGGCTTCGCGTTCATCATCGCGGGCGTCACCTTGTCCACTAGGTGGCGCTGATCAGAGCGGTGACCGGCCGGCCCGGTTAAAGGCCCCGGGTGAGCTGGCCGTTCCTGACCGCGACCGCGACCACGATGAGGGCCAGGACGACGACCGTCGCCAGCACCTGCACCGCCACGCGGTGCTTGCGCGGCGCGTAGACGTAGGCCGCGGTGAGCAGCGCACCGGTGAGCAGCCCGCCGACATGGTCCTGCCAGGCGATGAAGCTGTGGAAGAAGAAGCCGAGGGCCAGGTTGATGGCGATCAGCATGACGATCCCGCGGGTGTCCAGGCGCAGCCGCCTCGACACCACGAACCAGGCGCCGAACAGCCCGAAGATGGCACCGGACGCGCCTACGGCGGGTTGGTTCCCCGGCACGAGGAAGTAGTACATCACCCCGCCGCCGACGGCACTGAGCAGGTAGACGGCGAGGAAGCGGGTCCGGCCGAGCAGGGCCTCGAGCGGGGGGCCCACGAAGATCAACGCCCACATGTTGAACAAGATGTCCATGAAACCCAGGCCGTTCAGGCCGGTAGCCGGGGCCAGGAACGCGGACGTGATCAGCCGGTACCACTCGCCTGCGGCCACGCCGTGCATCGGGCCGCCGTCGGAATACGAGGCGTACCCGAGCATCTCCAGGCTGTTGACGATGCTCGGGCGCACCCATGTGACCAGGAATATAGCGACGTTGATGGCGACCAGCGCCCAGGTAACCGCGGCGCTGGCCGCCGGGCGGCCGCCGAATGTGGCCCTGGCCTGACGGGTGCTCCGCGCCCCCGCACCAACGCAGTCCACGCATTGCTGGCCCACCGAGGCCGAGCGCATGCAGTCGGGACAGGCGTACCTTCCGCACCGGACACAGGAGACGTACGTCTCCCGGCCGGGGTGGCGGTAACAGGCGGGAACGCTCTGGCTCCCTGACGCGAATCCGTCCGGGCGAACAGGTTCGCCCGGTCCGGAATCGCTGGGCGTGCTCACGACTAAGTCCGGTCAGCCGGTCGTGCCGCGCTCTACCGTGACCGACTCGATGGTGACGTCCTCCACCGGCCGGTCCTGGCCGCCCGTCTTCACCCGGCTGATCAGGTCAACCACGTCGGTACCCTCGATGACCTCACCGAAGATGGTGTGCTTGCCGTTGAGCCAGGGCGTGGCGATGACGGTGATGAAGAACTGCGAGCCGTTGGTGCCTGGCCCGGCATTCGCCATCGCCAGCAGGTAGGGCCGGTCGAACCTGAGGTCCGGATGGATCTCGTCGGCGAACTTGTAGCCAGGACCGCCCCGGCCTGAACCGAGGGGGTCACCGCCCTGGATCATGAAGTCAGGGATGACGCGGTGGAAAACGGTCCCGTCGTACAGCTTGCCCGTGGTTTCCCGGCCGGTGCGCGGGTCGGTCCACTGCCTGCCGCCCTCGGCTAGTTCAACGAAGTTGCGCACGGTCTTCGGCGCGTGATCGGGGAAAAGGCGGATAACAACCGGTCCGTGGTTCGTACGCAGCGTCGCGGTCAGCGTGTCTGTCATGCGTTTAACCCCTCGTCCTGCCCAGGAAATGGCCGGACATTTCGTCGTTGTAAATTCCTCCAGTCATCACCGTACCGGTCACTCACGATGGTTGAAGCCAGCCAGGCCGGGAAGTCAGTGATAACGGGATCACGCTCGGGAGGTTTACTGTGTCCCTTATGAAGACCACACGCACATCCAGCGGTGCCGCCGCTGAGATAGGTGCCCGCGCGATGGACGCCGCCGCGCAGGCGCTGCCGGCCGGGAAGCGGGCGGGAACGATAGCGGTTCAGGGAGTCGTCCAGGGTGTCCAGGGCGCGAAGGAATGGGCCGCGCCGCGGCTGGAGGATGCCGCGGACGCCGTCACGGCCACGGTCGCCCAGGGCGTCCTCGGCGCTCGGGAATGGGCCGCCCCGCGGCTGGAAGACGCCGCGGACGCCGTCACCGGCACCGTGGCTCCCAAGGTGTCGTCGGCGCTGCGTTCCACGGCACAGCAGGTCAGGCCGGTGAAACCCGGCCCGAGCGGCATCCGCAGGCTACTGGACTGGCGCTGGCTGCTCGGCCTGGGAGCGGTGGCCGCCGCGGCAGGCGCGACGACGGCCATCACGTGGCGCCGCTACGCCACCGCCACTGCGGCGGCCAATGACGCCACCGAATCGTCCGACCACGACCGGCCGGCCGACGGCGCGGATCAGGCCGGCGACGCGGCCCAGCACTCGGACGCGAACGGCCGGGTCAGCTCCACCGGCAGATAGCCAGACCGGGCCCGGACCCGCGGCCCGGATAGGACAGCCAGGCGCCCGCGGCATCGCATGCCGTGCTGATCGCCCGACGCGACAGCGCGACGGCAGCCGCGGGCGTCTTGACATGGCCCGGGCCGGCCAGAGCGCAGATCAGAGTGCAGACCTGCGCGGCCCGGGATCCGGTACCGTCTAATCACGGCCGCGCACGATCGGCAACGTGACTGTGACCAGCAGACGGGTGAATGGGTGAGTGATAGGGACAGGGTCGAGGGCTCCGGCGCGCCCCCGGTGGCTTCCCCGGGCTCGCCCGAACTAGCCCGCTTGCTCGCCTGGCTGGCCGCGGCCGCCATCGCGGCGTCGACCCTGATCATGATCGTGATCTCAGCCGCCGGGCCCAGCGTGTCGGTCCCGTCCGTGCCGCGGCCCGCTAGCGGGCCGCCGTGGTGGCATTCGCTTCACCTCACGACCACGTTCGTGACGCTGGCCCTGTGGGTCTCGCTGGTGCTCGGGTGCGCGGGCGTGCTGGCCGGCCTCGTCGCGGTCGCGCGCGGCGCCCGGCCGCCGACGCGAGCGGTTATCGCCTTCGCGTTCCTCGCGGTCGCGGCGCTGACCGTGCTGCCATCGGCGGGCTCCACCGACTCGATCTCCTACGCCGCCAACGGGCGGATGGCGGTGATCGGGCATAGCCCGTACGTCATGACCCCCCGGCAGTTGCAGCAGGCCGGTGATCCGGTCGGCCGGCAGATACCGTTCGCCGAGATACCGTCAAGCTGGACCGGCACGGTGTCCGTGTACGGTCCGGTGGCCACCGGGGCGGAGTGGGCCGCGGCCGAGCTCGGCGGGCCGTCGCTCGCCCGTGTCACCTTCTGGCTGAAACTCGAAGAGGCCCTGGCCTTCGGCGCCGTGGTCCTGGCCCTGGACCGCATGCTCCGGTCCGACCCGGCCATGCGGCTGCGAGCCCACCTGCTCTGGTCGGTCAACCCGCTGCTGCTGTGGGAGATCGTCGCCAGCGGTCACACCGACGGCTTGGCCGCGGTGTTCGGGCTGCTGGGCGTGGCCGTGCTCAGGACACGCGGCCGGCCGGGCACCGGGGTCGCAGGCGCGGCCGCGTCTGGTCTGCTGATCGGGGTGGCGACCGGCATCAAGGTGGAATATGCCCTGTTCGGCGTGGCCGTCGCCTGGGCCAGCCGCAGGTCGCTGAAGGCTCTCGCGGCCGCCGCGGCCGGCTTCGCCGTGGTGGTCGCCCCCGCCTACCTCGCGGCCGGAGCTCCCGCGATCAAGGTGCTCCTCACCCGCAGCCCCGGGATTACCTGGGACACCATGTACCAGCTCTTCTGGCGCCCGGTGCTCGGGTACACCCAGTTCAGCGTGTCCAGTGTCCCGCCGCACCTGGAGCTGATCGCGTACCTGCTGTTCGCGGCCGTCGCGGTGGTGGCCGTCGCGCGAATGCCAGACCGGGTACCCGGCAGGCCGGCCGTCACGCCGGCCCTGGCGCTGAGCCTGGCCTGGCTCTTCGTCACGGGCTTCCAGCGGCCCTGGTATGACGTGATGGCCCTCGGCCTGCTCGCGCTGTACTCCGCCTCCTGGCTGGACTGGGTGGTACTGCTCCGGCTGCTGGCCGGCGCGACCGTCTACGTGCAGGCGATCCAGAGCCCGGCGGAGCCGCATTGGCTCTATGACGCCGGGCAGTTCGACGGAGCCTGGCTCACCCCGGGCATCCGCCTGCTGGCGGCCGTAGCCTTCGTCTGGCTCTGCGTTACCGGCCGCTGGGGATGGCGCTCACAGTCCGCGGCCATCTCCGGACGGCAGCCCGAGCTGCTGCCCCAGCCTTAACGACGCCAGCCCTAAACGACGCCAGCCCTGAGCGAGGTTCTCCACAACCACGCACTGTGGATAACTCTTAACGCAATTGCCCAGGATGCACGGTGCAGCTGGCAAGCCGATGCCCACTTCTGTGGATTCTGCTGTGGATAACCCTGTGCCTGGCCGGGGCTGGTTAACCGCCGCTCCGGCGGATCCCCGAGCGGATCGGCGGTCAGGTACAGCCGCGGCCAGCGGCAGTCGATGAACTGGTCGAGATACCCGGTCAGCCGTTCCTCGAAGTCGTCGTCTTCGGCGCAGGCCCCGGCCGATCGTTCGATGCGGGACGGGCTGTCGACGCCGAACGCCACCGCCCGCACCTCCCAGTCATCGCGTTGCGCGCTGTCGTACCACCGCTGCACCGTTCCCACCTGGCGCGCGCAGGTGTCTCCGGGGATCAGCTGACCGTACGTCCGTTCCCATTCCGGGCTACGCGGGTGCGGCCCGGAGCCCGGCTGCTTCCTGTCGGCGGACTTGAGCGCGTCCAGGACGAGCGTCCACTGGTAGGCGGGGGCGAGCCAGTTGGGTTCTTCGCGCTGGCACAGCCAGCTTCCCCGGGACAGCCTGGACCTGATGGCGGTGCTGACGTGCGCCGCCAGCCCGACCGGGCTGACCCGCCCGGCGATGACCGGCACCCGGGCGGCGAGGGCGGCGTCCACGCCGTGCGAGATCGCGCAGTCCCGCAGCCGGGCCGGCATCGTCTCAAGCAGCGAAAGCAGCGCGGTCCGCGGCACCGGCATCGGCCAGCCGGTCAGGTGGGCCAGGACCGACAGCTCGGCCCATAGCCTGACCACCGGGTAATCGTCGAGGACGCGCTGAGCCATGCGCATGTCCCGCAGCGTGCACGGCCGCTCGGCGCAGTCGGCGCCGCAGGTGATGCTCCGCGCGGCCACCACGCCGGCCGGGGTGGCGGTGGCGGCCTCGGCCGCTGCTTCACGGCCGGTGCCGTCCGGCATGCGGGCCAGCACCGGATAGTCCATGCCGTCGGTGAACACCGCGGCCTCACCGGGCGTCAGCGTGACCAGGAACCGGTTCTGCGCGGCGGTCATGTTCATCGTGGCGCCTACCGCCTCGCGGTCGTCGGCTGCCGGAAGGCGGTGAGTGATCTTCACCGCCGTGTTCTTGATGACGTCCGGGACCAGGCGATCCGGGATCTGCTCGGCGATGACGAGCCCCTCGCCGTAGGCACGGATTTCGGCGAGCAGCCCGGCGAACATCTCGACCGCGTGCGCCGCCGCTCCCCCCGCGCCGCCCCCGGCGGCCTCCGGGCGGCGCAGCAGCCGGTGTGCTTCCTCGATGACCGTGAGGTGGCGCAGCGTGACCTGGCCGGCCTGGCCCGGTTCGCCATCCGCAGGTGTTCGGCCAGCCTGATCAGCACGGTTCCCATCAGGAAGGCCTTGTCGCTGTCGTCGCCGACATCCTCGATCTCCAGCACGGCGTTCGTTCGCAGCAGCTTGCCGAAGTCGAGCTGGTGGCCGCCCTCGAGGAAGCGGCCGGTCGTGCCGAGCCGCAGGCTGGACAGCCGCACCTTGATGAAGCCGAGCACGTCGTCGGTGATCCGCTGGCTGTAGCCGACCTCCCGCACGATCCTGACCGCGGCCCGCTGGAGATCGGTGAGGTTCGGGTAGCCGGGGTTCGGGTCAGGCGCGACGGTCTCGCCCAGGGCCAGGTCCCAGCCTGCTTCTTCGTAGACCCTGGTCAGGGCCGCGCTGAGGACCTGCGGGAACGGCTCCTCCGAACGGAACGACGCGATGAACAGCGCCTTGACGAGGTTGGCGTGAGTTTGCAGCGGGAACCGGCGGCCGCCGGAGTCCGGCGCGGGCTCCAGCGGATTGAGCCCGGCGGCGATCGCGTCCGATTCGCCCGGCCTGATCCGCACGACGCTGACGGCGGCGCCGCCGCCCGGACTTGCGCCACCCAGGCGGGCGGCCATCAGCCGGTACTCGGCCTTGGCCGGCTCCACCACCAGCCACGGAATCCCGGCCCCGGTAGCCGCCTCGAGCAGCGTCCGCACCGTCTGCGACTTTCCCGAACCGGTAGCGCCGCAGACGAACACGTGCCGGTTCAGCGAGTCGAGCGGCAGCACAAGCGACCCGGCCGACCGGCGGCCCGAGTCGAGGATCTCGCCGACGGCCAGCGCCTGACGGCTGGCCGCGATTTCCTGGGTGACGTCGAAATCCGGCCTCAGCACCAGCCGTACCCCGGGCACCTCGCGCTCGGGCGGCCGGGACAGCGCGGCGACGAGCTCGGTGCTGGCATGAAACGGGTAGCCGAGTACCGCGTCACCGTCCGCCGGCGCCGGACCCGGCCCCTCAAGCTCCTCCAGGAGTTCCCGCAGGCCGCAGGCCTTATCGCCGGCCGGGGCTATCGCGTAGGGCAGCTCGGCCAAGTCAGCCGAGGCGCATATCAGCCCGGACACCCGCGCGGCCGCACCAGGATCACTGCCGCCGGCGAGCAGCCGCACCCGCCAGAGCCCCGTCGAGGTGCCCTTGCGCATCTCAGCGTGCCGCAGGTGCAGACGGCGAGTGGCCATGGCCCGTTCGGGAAACCGATCTGAATTGCCGGTGGCATACTGCTCGCGCCCGGCCACCTCGGCCGCGATCCGCTGGATCTCGGGTGCGCTCAGGGGCTCGGCCAGCAGCAGCATGCCGAACGGCCCTGGCCACACGGCCAGCAGGCATTCTTCCATCGAAGGCGGCGGCCGGCCGCCGGTCCGGCGCTCGTTATCCGGCAGCAGGCCGTCGCTGATCCCGCCGATGGCCCGCCACGAGGGCAGCCGCGTCATCAGCCCGGCCAGCGAACCGCGGGGCAGCGGCTGGGCTCTGGCCCCGCCGGGGAGCGTCAGGGACACTTCGTCATCCGCGCCGCTGCCGACCAGGGCCGCCCCGGCGGCCAGAAAATGGACCGGGCCGCCCGCGTCGTGCCTGATCCAGCCGATGGCTACCGCACCGGCGTGGCCGGCGCCTGATCCGGCCCCGGCGTGGTACGCCGCCACCAGGGCCGCTACCCGCTGGGTGCGGCCCGGGTCGTTCGGGCGGTCCGGCGGCGCCGTCCCGGTGTCCGGGCGGCGCGGGATTTCCGTGACCCGGTAAGCGTCAAGGTCGTTCAGGCCGCCCCAAGCTAACATCACGACGCCCCTCTCTCCGCCGCGGCGCCGCGTCCGGGCCGTTCGGTACTTCGCGCTCGTTATCGCTGAAGCGGCCGCGCTCGCTCCGGCCCGCGTCAGATCATCACGTTTGGCTAGTTACCGATACAAATACCTTAAGCACGCTTGGTCGCAATTAGGAAGTGGGGTAACCAGGGCCGGAGCCGGGGCGGTGACCAGGGCCGTAGTCGCGGCCGTAACCCCGCGGCGCTCCGTACCGCCACAGCGGTCCGTAGCCGTCGTGATCCGTTCCCGTCATCCCCCGGGTCCCGGCCACGTCCTCGTGGGCCACGTCCTCGCAGGCAGGGTCAATCGTAGGCAGGCGGCAGCGTCCGCCAGTCGTGTCCGGCCCGCGGACGGCGCCGCCTGGCCGCCGGCGGACGGCGGCCCGAGGCGGCCATGATCTGGAGCACCGTGAAGGCGCCCACCGCGACGACCGCGACGGCGACCAGCGTGATCCGGCCCGCCGCCTGGTGAGCCGCCTGCGTCATCGCCGCGAGGCCGGCCGCAGATTCCCGCGCTAGCATCCGCATCTCCTGTCTTCCGGTCCGGGATCACCAGGACTCGCCGTGAAACATGATCATCTGCGTGACCGGTGCCGCGGCCGCCTTGGAGAACGAAGGCGGTGATCACGGCGGCCGCGCGCGCCGGCCACTAACCTGGACTACGGGCCCCCGGTCGGCGACGGTTCAAGTGAGTAGCTTTACGTAATCGATCGGTAACGAAATGATGGTCTCCGCCGAAGACCTGGGTCAGGTAGGAATTACCGAATCTGGCTTCGGGATCGACCTCGGCGCGGACCCGGCGGAATTCGCCGAGTACCTGGCGCAGTGATTCACGTGGAACGGCGTACTCGGACTCGACGAAGCGGACCCGGCGCGGGGTCACGAACACGCGGTTCCAACCATGGCGGCAAGCCGGACGTCCTATAGGTGACCTGGCTCACCGAGCCGCTAAGGAACTTAAAGGGTGCGGACATTGATGTTGACTGCGAATTCGCGAAGAGCCCGGCCGATCGTAGCCGGAGGCCTGCTCGCGGGTGCCGCCTTGCTGCTGACGGCCTGCAACTCGGCCACGAGCACCGCCGCGTCGGCGCCCTCGAGCCCGGCAAGCAGCACCGCGGCGCCGACCGCGTTGGCCGCCTCGGGCGGGTCGCCCTCCGCCCCGCCCGCCTCGGCCGCCCCGTCTGTCTCGCCTAGCGTGACCGCCTCGGCCTCGGGATCCAGCACGTTCCTGGCCGCGGGCCAGGACATTAACGGGACCCCCCTCAACGAGCCGGCCTGTAATTCGGGTTGCGCGCTTTCCGGTGATTCCACCGCATTTCTTTACCAGATGAAGTGGACCACGTGGTCCGCCACCGAGGCCGTGGGGACGGGCACGTACAAGCTCGACGGCTGCAATCCGAACTGCGCGGCCGGCACCGTGTACCCGGTGCCCGCGGTGATCACGTTGAGCGACCCGGTGAAGGCCTGCTCCGCATCGGGCACCCGCTATTTCTGGTCCCGGGCATCCTTCGAGTTCCCGGCCGGCCTGCCCAAGGCGCTGCAGGGCGGCAACGCGCCGCAGAACCCGTGGACCTTCGGCACCGTGGTCAGCGCCGCTCAGCAAAGCTGCACCTGAGCCCGTAACTCCGACGCCGACCGAACGGCCCGGGTCTCGATGACGGCGAAAGAGGCGGGGGGCATCGTGGCCATGTCCTGCGTGATCGCGACCTCCGGCCTGGAGGCGGCGAGCAAGCCGGTGCCGGGCTGCCCGAGCGGCAGCCGGGCGGGCTGCGGGCCGATGTTCGCCGCGATCCGCAGCCTTCCCCGCCGGGCCAGGATCCACCGCGCGTCCTCGTCGAAGTCGGCCTGGACCCGGTCCAGCCGCGGATCGGTCAGCTCGGACCTAGCCCGGCGCAGCGTGATCAGCTCCCGGTACCAGGCCAGCAGGCCGAGGTACGGCTCGTGCTCGAGCTGCTTCCAGTCCAGCTTGGAGCGCAGGAAGGTCTCCTTGTCCTGGGGGTCGGGCACCTCGGCCGGACCCCAGCCGTGCCCGCTGAACTCGGCCTTGCGGCCCCTCGGCGACAGCCTCCGCGAGCCAGGGCTCGATGTGATCGGTGAAGTACTGCCACGGGGTGTCCGCGCCCCACTCCTCGCCCATGAACAGCATCGGCGTGTAGGGCGAGGTCAGCACCAGGCCGGCGGCGACCTTGACGAGCTCGGGCGGCAGCGTGGCGGAGATCCGGTCGCCGGTGGCCCGGTTGCCGATCTGGTCGTGATCCTGGAGATAGCCGAGGAAGCGGTGGGCCGGGACACGGAACACGTCGACCTGCCGTCCGTGCGTCCGGCCGCGGAAGCCGGACCAGCTGCCGTCGTGGAAGAACACCCTGGTGTAGGTCTTGGCCAGCGTCGCCAGTGACCCGAAGTCGCAGTAGTAGCCCTGCCGTTCGCCGGTGATCGCCGCGTGGACCGCGTGGTGGAAGTCGTCGCTCCACTGGGCACTCAGCCCGTAGCCGCCCGCTTCCCTGGAGGTGACCAGCCGGGGATCGTTGGTGTCGGACTCGGCGACCAGCACCAGCTCGCGGTTCAGCCAGGCCGCGAGGGCCTGTACCTGGACCGCCAGGTCTTCCAGGAAGTGCAGGGCCCGGTGGTCTTCCAGCGCGTGCACCGCGTCCAGCCGCAGCCCGTCGAGGTGGTAGTCGCGCAGCCACATCAGGGCGTTGCCGATCAGGTAGGCACGGACCTCGTCGGACCCCGGCTGGTCCAGGTTGACCGCGGGACCCCAGGGCGTCACGTGCGCATCGGTGAAGTACGGCCCGAAGGCGTCCAGCCGGTTGCCGATGCCCACGTGGTTGTACACCACGTCGAGCATGACGGCCAGGCCGCGCGCGTGACAGGCGTCCACGAACCGCTTCAGCCCGTCAGGCCCCCCGTACGGCTCATGCACCGCCCATAGGTTGATCCCGTCGTAGCCCCAGCCGTGGTCGCCGGGAAACGTCGCGACCGGCATCAGCTCGACCGTGTTCACGCCGAGGTCACGGATATGGTCCAGCCGCCCGATGGCCGCGTCGAACGTGCCCTGGCTGGTGAACGTGCCGACGTGCAGCTCGTAGATCACCGACCCGTGCAGCGGGTCGCCGCGCCAGCTGCGGTCGGTCCAGCGGAAGGCCGAATGGTCGTAGGTGCGGCTCAGGCCCCTGATCCCGGACGGCTGCCGCAGCGACCGGGGATCCGGCAGGGTCTCCCCGCCGTCCAGGCTGAACCCGTAGTCGATGCCGGCGGACACCGCGGGCACGTCGGCGCCCCACCATCCGGACCATCCGGCGGACGTCCCTGCATGGTCCTGGCTCAGCGGGTAGCGCTGGCCCGCGACCTCGACCTCGACCCTGGAAGCGGACGGTGCCCAGACACTGAATGCGGTCATAGCAGGTCTCCGGGCGCGATCCGATCGCGCTCGGAGACGTAGATCCGCTCTGGGATGAGGAGGGCCACCGGGAGCCGCCAGGTCAGCTCGGCCAGCGGCGGCCGCAGGCCGGCGTGCCTGACGCCGGTCAGCACGTCCCGCCAGTGGAGTTCGGGCAGCGGCAGGACGGTATCCGCCCAGCCGCCGCGCCGTCGCAGCCCGGCGGGCAGCCGGGTGGCGACGGTGACCGCGTGCCCGCCGCGCTGGAAGGCGACCGCGTGCCCGGCGGCCGGTCCGTCGCACGCGAGCGGGAGGTAGCCGCCGGCGAACCAGTCCGGGTGGTCCCGGCGCAGCCGCAGCGCACGGGAGGTGACGAGCAGTTTCTCCGCGTCCAGGCCGACCGCCTGGTCCGGGCCGGCCTCGAGCGCGGCCAGCAGCCTGCGGCGGCGCTGGTAGTCGACCGGGCGCCGGTTGTCCGGGTCCACCAGCGAGAGGCCGGTGAGCTCGCAGCCCTGGTAGATGTCGGCTACGCCGGGCATGGTCAGCTGCACCAGCTTGGCCCCGAGGGAATTCACCCGAGCGTCCGGCGCGATCCTGGCCACGAAGCTGGCGATGGCGGCCGTCAGTTCCGGGTCGCTGGTCACGGCGTCGGCCAGGCCGAGCACCGCCGACTCATATCCCGGCCGGGGCACGGTCCACGAGGTCCGGGTCTTGGCCTCGTGCATCGCCTTGCCGAGGTACCCGGCCGCGCGCTCGCCGCCGATCAGCCAGGCGCCGACCAGGGTCTGCCACATCAGGTACTCCAGGTCGGGCTCTGGGGCCCGCTCCGTGGCCTGCGCCGCCGCGCCGTCGGCGAGCCATCTCGCCATTCCGTGCCACTCGGTGACCTGATGTCCCCATTCTTCCGGCCATTCGGCGAGCACGGCCAGCCTGGCCCGCACGTCTTCCTGCCGCTTGGTGTCGTGGGTAGACAACGCGGTCAAGGTGGCGGGCCACCGGGCGGCCAGGCGGCTGGCCTCGGCGTGGAATTCCGCCGGGCTGACGCCGAAGATATCCGGGTTGCCGCCCACCTCGTTCAGCGCGGCCAGCCGGGACCACCGGTAGAACGCGGTGTCCTCCACCCCCTTGGCCAGCACCGGGCCGGTGGTCTGGCCGAACCGCACGACTACTTCGTCGCGCGCGGCCTGCTGCTCCGGGTCGCCGGCGGCCCGCCCAGGCCGAGCACGGCGGCGTATATCGCGTCGAGAGCGGGATGAAGGTGCTCATCCAGGCGGACACGAGCCGATGAGGCGGCCGCGGTCGCCGCGGCCAGGGACGCGTCAGGCGGCGGCTGGCCCGGCGTCACGTAGGCCCGGTACACGCCGAACTCGGCCAGCAGGACGACCAGGACGTCATGCAGGTCCGCCGGGGTAAAGCCGTCCAGGTCCGGGTAGCCCGCGCGGGCGAACAGCCGGGTGAGCCGGGCCAGTTCGGCGGCGAAGGTGCCGTCGGCGATGTACTGCTTGGCGTCACGCTCCACCTCGGCGAAGCTCGCCGCTCCGCCGGTGAAGCGGCGGTATTCGCTGGTCAGCGGCTCAGCCCCGGCAGGATCCACGAACAGGCCGCCGACCAGGTTGAGGGTGTCGTAGCCGGTGGTGCCTGCGCAGGGCCAGTCGGGCAGTTCCTCGCCGTAGGCCAGGATCTTCTCCACCACGACCCACGCGTCACCGGTGGCCGCGGCCAGCCGCCGCAGGTAACCGGCCGGATCGGCCAGCCCGTCGGGATGATCTACCCGCAGGCCGTCGATCAGCCCCTCACTCACCAGGCGCAGCAGCACCTGGTGAGTGGCGTGGAACACGTCGGGATCCTCGACCCGGACCGCGATGAGCGTGTCGATGTCGAAGAACCGGCGCCAGTTGAGCTGGGTGGCCGCGTCGTGCCAGTCGGTGAGCCGGTAGTGCTGCTGGGCCAGCAGCACGCCGAGGGGCAGGTCGGCGATCCCGTCCCGCAGCGGCAGCACGTGCTCGAAATAGCGCAGCACCGGTCCGGAGTGCCCAGGATGCTCCGGGTCGCGCAGCGCCGTGTCGATGATGAAATCGTCCAGGCACTTCTCCAGCGGGCCGCCCAGGATCGGCATCAGCAGCCGGCCGTCCTGCGCGTCCCAGTCGACGTCGAACCAGTGCGCGTACGGGGATTTACGCCCCTGGTAGAGCACCGACCACAGCTGCTGGTTGAGCGACTCAGGGGTCGGCCTGGCCATGTGGTTGGGCACCACGTCGACCACCACCCCGAGGCGGTGCCGGTGGAACTCCGCCACCATCGCGCGGAACGCGTTCTCCCCGCCGAGGTCCGTCGAGACCAGCGAATGGTCTACCACGTCGTATCCGTGCGCGGAGCCCGGATTGGCCTGCAGGATCGGCGACAGGTAGACGTGCGTCACGCCGAGCGCGGTCAGGTCAGCCGGCCTGCTCGGCGGCCCGCTCGAACCCGAAACTGTCCCTGAGCTGCAGCCGGTACGTGGAGACCGGAGGGCCAGCGGCCCCGCGGGCCCGGGCGTGCTCAGCCACGGCGCAGCAACTGCATGGAGTAGTTCACCAAGGTAACCGCGTCTCCCGGCTTGGCGGGCGTCTCGTCGCCAACTTCCGCCAGCGTGATCGCCGTGTCGAGGATCTTGGCCCAGCGCGGGCCGTACCGGCGCGGCGGGATGACGAACTGGAGGTCATTTTCACTGGCGTTGAAGAGCAGCAGGAACGAGTCATCCTGGACTCGCTCGCCGCGCCGGTCGGGCTCGCTTATCGCGCGGCCGTTCAGGAACACGGTGAGGGACTTGGCGAACCCCGCGTCCCAGTCTTCGTCGGTCATCTCCTCGCCGGCCAGGGTGAACCAGGCGATATCGCCGAGCCGGTTGCGGCCGCCGCGCAGCGCCTGGCCGCGGAAGAACCGGCGGCGCCGGAAGACCGCGTGGTCGGCCCGCAGCCGGATCAGCTTGCGGACGTAGTCGAACAGCGCCTGGTCGTCCTCGGCCCGCGGTGACCAGTCGATCCAGGAGATCTCGTTGTCCTGGCAGTAGGCGTTGTTGTTGCCCCGCTGGGTGCGGCCCATCTCGTCGCCGGCCAGCAGCATCGGGACGCCTTGCGACAGCAGCAGCGTGGTGAGGAAGTTGCGCTTCTGCCGGGCCCGGAGCGCGTGCACCGCCTTGTCCTGCGCCGGGCCCTCGGCGCCGCAGTTCCACGACCGGTTGTCGTCGCTGCCGTCCCGGCCGTCCTCGCCGTTGGCGTCGTTGTGCTTGTGGTCATAGGAGACCAGGTCGGCCAGGGTGAACCCGTCGTGGCAGGTGACGAAGTTAACCGAGGCGACAGGGCGCCTGCTGTCCTGCTGGTACAGGTCGCTGGACCCGGTGAGCCGGGAGGCGAACTCGGGCACCGCGGAGGGCTCGCCGCGCCAGAAGTCGCGGATCGTGTCCCGGTACTTCCCGTTCCACTCCGACCACAGCGGCGGGAAGTTGCCGACCTGATAGCCGCCGTCGCCCACGTCCCACGGCTCGGCGATCAGCTTGACCTGGGAGACCACCGGGTCCTGCTGAACCAGGTCGAAGAACGCCGACAGCCGGTCCACCTCGTAGAACTGGCGGGCCAAGGTGGCGGCCAGATCGAACCTGAACCCGTCCACATGCATGTCGAGCACCCAGTACCGCAGCGAGTCCATGATCATCTGAAGCACGTGCGGGTGCCGCATGAGCAGGCTGTTCCCGGTCCCCGTGGTGTCCATGTAGTAGCGCCGGTCGTCGTCCACGAGCCGGTAGTAGGCGGAGTTGTCGATGCCGCGGAAAAACAGGGTCGGGCCCAGGTGGTTGCCCTCGGCGGTGTGGTTGTAGACCACGTCGAGGATGACCTCGATGCCGGCCGCGTGCAGGGCCCGGACCATGGTCTTGAACTCCTGCACCTGCTGGCCGCGGCTGCCGCTGGCCGCGTAGGCGTTGTGCGGGGCGAAGAAGCCGATGGTGTTGTAACCCCAGTAGTTGCCCAGCCCCTTTTCGTTGAGGTGGCTGTCGGTGACGAACTGGTGCACGGGCATCAGCTCGACCGCGGTGACGCCGAGTCCGTGCAGGTGCGAGATGACCGCGGGATGCGCTAGGCCCAGGTAGGTGCCGCGCTGCTCCTCGGGGATGACCGGGTGCTCCTTGGTCAGGCCGCGGACGTGCGCCTCGTAGATGACGGTCTCGTAGTAGGGCGTGCGCGGGGGCCGGTCGAGATTCCAGTCGAAGTACGGGTTCACCACGACCGAGCGCGGCACGTACGGCGCGGAATCGGAATTGTTGCGCCGGTCCTGATGCCCGAACGTATAGGAGAACACCGGCTGGCCCCAGTTGACGCTGCCCTCGATCGCCTTGGCGTACGGGTCGATCAGCAGCTTGGCCGGGTTGCAGCGCTGCCCGGCGCCCGGGTGGTACGGGCCGTGCACCCGGAAGCCGTAGCGCTGGCCCGGGCTGACGCCGGGCAGGTATCCATGCCAGACGAACCCGTCCACCTCGTGCAGGCCGACCCGGGTTTCCTTGCCGTCCTCGTCGAACAGGCACAGCTCGACCCGCTCCGCTACCTCGGAGAACAGGCCGAAGTTGGTCCCGGCCCCGTCATACGTGGCGCCCAGTGGGTAGCTGTCGCCTGGCCATACGGCAGTAGCCGCCAAAAGTTCCCCATCCCTCGCGCGTGAAGATGCGTCCCGACCATTCTCACCTTCCCATCCCTGCGCCGATCACACTGAGACAATTGCGCACTTGCGGAAAGGGTACGACCTCAGCGGTCACGCAGGGCGGCAACCAAGGCGGGGATCACCTTATGCAAATCTCCGATAACGGCATAATCGGCGTGGGCGAGGATGGGGGCGCCCGGGTCGGTGTTGATGGCGATGATGTGCCTGGCGCCCGCGCAGCCCGCGATGTGCTGGATGGCGCCGCTGATGCCGCAGGCCAGGTAGAGCTCCGGGGTGATCTTGGTACCGGTCTGGCCGACCTGCTGCCGGTGCGGGCGCCAGCCCTCGGAGGTGACCACGCGGGAGACCCCGATGACGCCGCCGAGCAGCTCGGCCAGCTCCTCGAGCGAGTCGAACCCGTCGGCACCCCCGACGCCGCGGCCGCCGCCCACCACGACGCGCGCGGTGGCCAGCGACACCCCGCCGGCCCGCCCGGCCGATTCGGTCGCCCGCACCACTAGGTCGGCCTCGGCCAGCTCAGGCTGGTGCACATGCACCTGGACGGGAGCCCCCGCAGCGGCGGGCACCGGCGCGACCGCGTCGGTGGCCACGGTGAACAGCGCGACGGCGGCCTCCATGACCGCGTCCTCGAACAGCAGCCCGGCCCACCGGTGCCGGACGAGCCGGTGCGTACGGCCGCCGTCCGGCGTGACCAGCGTGCAGTTCGCGGCCATGGGCAAACAGGTGATCGCGCCGAGGTGGGCCATCACCTCGTTACCCCGGTCGGTGCCGGCCGCCAGCACGGCGGTCGCGCCGGTCTCGGCCGCCAGCCCGGCCAGCACCCGGCCCCAGGCCTGCGGCGCGTAGCAGTGCTGGCCCGGGGGGACGAGGCCAAGCGCGCCGGGCTCGATCACGTACACGTCCGTGACACCGCACTCGGCCAGCGCGGCGACCGGCACGGCGTCCGGGTCCGTAAACATGACGGCGCTGAGAGAAGTATCACCCAGGCTCCGGCCGAGGGTCACGGCCCGGAGCGAAGCGTCCGCGGGGTCGGCGCCGTCGAGTTCGACCAGGCACAGGACGGTCATGACAGGATCCCCAGTTCGGCTAGGACGCGGACCAGCTCTGGTACCGCGTCCACGCCGTTGCCAAGCACGGTGGCCTGGTGCTTGCTCGACGCGGGCACGCGCAGCGCCTCCTTGCGCAGGCCTTCGGCCGCCCACGCGGGTGACGAGCGCTCGACCGGAGCCCGCTTGGCCCGCAGCCGCCCCGGCAGCGACGGGTAGCGCGGCAGGTTGATGCCTTCCCTGACCGTGATCACGGCGGGCAGCGGCAGCTCGTAGGCCTCCTCCACCCCGCGGTACTCGCGGCGGGCGACCACGCCACCCGGCGCCACCGACAGGTTCTTGATCCCGGTGGCGGCCGGCCAGCCGAGCTCGTGCGCCAGCCGGACGCCGACCTGGTAGTCGCCGGTGTCGGCCGCCTCGTTGCCCAGCAGCACCAGGTCATACCCGTGTGCCCGGACCTCGGCGGCGATGGCGGCCGCGGTCGCGATCGGGCCGAACTCGCGGCCGTCGGTCTCAAGCAGCACCGCCCGGCCGGCGCCGAGCGCGAGGGCGCCGCGGAGCTGCTCGATCGCGGCCTCGGGGCCCAGGGTCGCCACCGTCACCGAGCCGCCCGCGCGCTCGGTGATCTGGACCGCCTCCTCGACCGCGCACTCCTCGTGCGGGCTGATGGAGAACCCGGACATCCGGGTGTCGACCTCCTGCCCGTCCGGGGTCACCGCGATCTTGCCGCCCACGGTGGGGACCCGCTTGACGCAGACGAGTATCTCCATAGCTGGCTCAGCTCCTGATCCGCTCGTTCGAAGGATCGAACAGCGGCGTGGCGCCTGCCACCGCCACCGTGACCGGGTACTGCTCGCCCATGTACTCCACCAGCAGCGAGCTGCCCTCGGTCGCGAGGTCCGCGGGCAGGTACGCCATCAGCAGGTGCTTGCCCACCGACGGGCCCGAACCCGCGCTGGTCACGTACGACGGCCGCCCCTCGGCGTCCACCAGGCGCGCGCCCGACGGGAGGAGGATCGGCTCGCCGCCGAGCATGTACCGCAACGCCCCGTCCGCCGACTCGTGCGAGTCCACGGTGAGGGTGCACAGCACCGCACACGGCGGCTCGGCCCGCTGCCGCAGGTAGGCGTCCTTGCCGATGAACGGCTGCGGCTTGACCCTGGGCCGGGTCATGCCTGCTTCGACAAGCGTGTAGTCGGGGGTGAGCTCGGCGCCGAACGCGCGGTACCCCTTCTCCAGCCGGCCGGTCGTGCCGTACACACCGATGCCGGCCGGCACCAGTCCGTACGGCTGGCCCGCCGCCCACAGGGTGTCCCACAGCCGGGCGCCCTGCTCGATCGGCACGTGCAGTTCCCAGCCGAGCTCGCCGACGTAGGAGATGCGCGAGGCGAGCACCACGATGCCGTCGATCTCGATATCGCGGCAGGTGCCGAACCCGAACCCCGGGTGCGACACGTCGTCGGCACTGACCGCCGCCAGGACGTCCCTGGCCCGCGGGCCCCACAGCCCGATCGTCGTCCAGGCCGAGGTGAGGTCGGCGAGGAACGCCCCGGCGGGCAGGTGGTCGCTGACCCACTTGGCGTCGGACCTCCCGGTCGCGCCGCCGGTCACGACCCGGAACCGGTCCGCGGCCAGCCGCATGACGGTCAGGTCGGCCCGGAACCCGCCGTTCTCGTCCAGCCAGGAGGTGTACACCACCCGGCCGACCCGCACGTCCAGCTGGGCGACCGAACAGCGTCTGCACCGCCTCGAGCGCGGCCGGCCCGGATATCTCGAGGACGGCGAAGGCAGACAGGTCGACCAGCGCGCAAGCGTCCCGCATGGCCAGGTGCTCGGCGTTGATGACCGGCGACCACCAGCGCGACTCCCATTCCGCCGACCGCTCCATCAGCCGCCCGGCGTACCGGTCGAGCAGGTCCGAGTTCGAGGCGTACCAGAACGGCCGCTCCCACCCCGCGGTCTCGTAGAACACCGCGCCGAGCGCGCGTTCCCGCTCATACACCGGGCTGACCCGCACGGGCCGCCCGGATTCCCATTGCTCGGCCGGGTGCACGATGCCGTACATCTTGTTGAAGCCCTCCCGGGCCCGGCCGCGGACGTGCGCCGCGGTGGCCTGGAACGGGTAGAACCGGGCCGCGTCCGCCTCGTGCACGTCGACCGTGGGCACCTGGCCGGACATGAGCTCGGCCACCGCGCGCCCGCAGCCCGGGCCTTCCTTGATCCAGCTGGCCGCCGCCGCCCACAGCCCCCTGGCCTCCGGCATCTCGCCGAGCAGCGGGTGCCCGTCCGGGGTCATCGAGATCAGGCCGTTGATCGCGTACCTGATGCCGGCCCGCTCGTCGCCGAGCAGCTCGGGCATCAGCTCAAGCGCCTGCTCCAGCTGCGGGTCGAAGTCCTCCTGGGTGAACGGCATCTCGGTCGGCGAGAGCACCGACTCCTCGATGGACGGGATCTCATCGGGCGGGACGATGATCGGGCGGTGCGCGTACGAGCCGACCTCCATGTCGCCGCCGTGCTGCCGCTCGTACATGTTGGTGTCCACGTCCCTGACGATCGGGTAGGAGATCTCGCCGGGGGTGTCGGCGAACAGCGCGATCGGACCCACGCTGATCATCTGGTGCACGGTCGGGGTGAGCGCGAGCCTGGCCCCGGCCATCCGGGCGATCCGCGGCGACCAGACGCCGCAGCAGATGACGACGTTATCGGTGGCGATCTCGCCCTGGCTGGTCGTCACGCCGCTGACCCGGCCGCCGGAAACCGAGATGCCGTGGACCTCGGTACCCGCCAGCACGGTGAGCGCGCCGGCCTGCTGCGCGCGTTCCCGCATCAGCGTGCCGGCCCGCAGCGAGTCGACCACGCCCACGGTGGGGAAGTGCGCGCCGCCGAGGATGACCGACTCGTCCAGGTAGGGCACCAGCTTGCTCACCTCGCCCGGCGTGATCAGCTCGGCCGGGATGCCCCACGACTTGGCCTGGGTGCACCGCCTGCGCAGCTCGGTCATCCGCTCGGTGGTGCGGGCCACCTCGATCCCGCCGCTCTGGGTGAACACGCCGAGCCCGGAGTACTGCGCGGTGCTGTCCTCGGTCAGCTCGAACATCATCTTGGAGTACTCGATCGGGAAGATGAAGTTGGAGGCGTGGCCGGTCGAGCCGCCGGGGTTCGGCATCGGCCCCTTGTCCACCAGGACGAGGTCACGCCAGCCGAGCAGGGCCAGGTGGTGCACGAGGCTGTTGCCGACGATGCCCGCGCCGATGATGACGGCGCTGGCCCGGGCGGGGATATCGGTCATGGTGGTGTCACCCTGCCAGTAGTGGTTTGTCATATCCGAGGCGCTCCAGCGCGGCGCGGCGCCATTGCTCGGCCGGCTGGAGCTGGTTGAAGGTGAACAGGTGCAGGCCGGCCACGCCCGCGGCCGGCGCGGTAATCACCGCGGCCGCGCGGTCGAGCAGCCGGTCCGGGCTGTACCCGCCGGGCGCCCACAACCGCAGGATCCAGTTCGGGTGCCTGGTGATGAACCGGGCCGACTCCGACGCGCCGGCCACCGCCGCCATCGTCAGCAGCCGGGTCCGCTCGGCCGGCCCGGCCAGCCCGACGTACAGCGGCAGGGTCACGCCGCGGGCCCTGATCCGCCGGATCCAGCGGCTCAGGCCGGCCGCGTCGAAGCACACGTTGCTCACGATGTAGCTTGCGTGCCTGCGCTTGTCCCACATGGCCTGGACGGTGACGTCATCGTGGATTTTCGGATGGCTTTCCGGGTAGCCGGTGATGCCGATCCGGCTGAACGGGCGGCCCATCTCGGTCAGCCGTTCCAGCAGCGGCAGCGCGCCCTCGAACGGGCCGGCCGGATGCGGCGCGTCCCCGCCAGGCACGAACACGTCGTCCACGCCGCAGGCCTGCAGCCGGGCCACGATGGCCGCCAGGTGGGCCTCGCCGGCCACCGAACGAGCCGCCAGGTGCGGCACGACCCGGTAGCCGCGCGCGGTGAGCCGCTCGGTGAGCTCGATCGTGGCGTCCAGGCCCTTGACGGGCGACGCGGTGACGGTGACGGTCATCCCGGCCGGCACCCAGTCCAGGACCGCCTGCTCGGTGCCCTTGGACGGGAAGACCTCGTAGCGAGGCCGGGAAAGGAAACCGCGCAGCAGCGCCTGCACTCTGCTCACGGCGCCTCCTCGACCAGCCGGGCCAGCTCTTGCTCCAGCCGGGACACGCCGGTCTCGACCCTGGTCAGCGGCAGCCCGAACATCGCCGCGACCCGCCCCGCCTTCGCCGCCAGCGCGGGCGAGGGCTGCTGCGCCAGCCAGATCAGCCGCCGGTAGTGCCCGAAGTAGTCACCCCAAAGCTCCGGGTACCTGTCCAGGCCGAGCTCGGCCAGCACGCTGCGCTCGAAGCTGCGCAGCAGGAAATCGGTCAGGACGTAGGTGCCGGGCTCCGCCGCGAACATCGACGCGACCCGGGGCGCGCCCGCGAACACGTCATAGCAGTGCAGCCCGGGCAGGCGGCGCACGCCGTACCGGGCGCAAAGCTCGTCAAGCGCGCCGTAGCTGCCGCAGTCGGCGTAAGCCAGGGCGACGCGATGACCTGCGGCGAGGGCTGATACCAAGGCCCGTTCGGCCATCGGGGTGATGTTCTGCGGCCGGTTGTGCAGCACCGCGGGCAGGGACCGGACGGCGACCGGCCAGCCGCGGCGCGCCGCGATGTCGCGCACGTGCCCGGCCAGCGCCCCGCAGGCGATGACCTCAACCCCCCGGGAAGCCAAGCTGGTCGACGAAGCGGTCGTTGAAGTCGGCGCGGTCGGAGAGCTCGACATACCTCACCTCCTCGAGCAGCGCCAGGCCGCCGGCCCGCTCGCGCAGGCTGAGCAGCGCCATCTTCGCGCCCTCGCCCGCGACGTTGCCCGCGGACACCACGCGGGGCACCGGGACCTTCGGGACCAGGCCGATCCGGATCGCGCTGGCTGCCGACAGGTAGCTGCCGAACGATCCGGCCAGCAGCACCTGCTTGACGTCCGCGGCGGTCAGGCCGGCCTCCTCGAGCAGGATCTGCCAGCCGGTCGCGATCGCCGCCTTGGCGAACTGCAGCTCGCGGACGTCGCGCTGGGACAGGTAGATGCTGTCCTCGGCGGCCGCCCCCCGCCAGTGCAGCACGAACACCCGTTCCTGGCCGACGCGGGTCAGCCGCGCGGCCAGCCCGGGTGCCCTGGCCGCGGCTTCGGACTCGGCGATGAACCGGCCGGACTCGTCAAGCAGGCCGACGCTGACCAGGCCGGTGACCGCGTCCACCAGCCCGGACCCGCACAGGCCCTGCGGCTCGGCGTCGCCGATCACCTTCAGGCTCAGGTCCTCGGGCGTCATGGTGACGACCTCGATGGCACCGTCGGCGGCGCGCATCCCGCACCTGATCGCGGCGCCCTCGAACGCGGGCCCGGCCGGCGCGGCCGTGGCCAGCAGCCACTCCCGGTTGCCCAGCACGATCTCGCAGTTGGTGCCGATGTCGACGAACAGCCGGACCCGGGCGTCCCGGTCCATCCCGCTGGCCAGCAGGCCGGCCGTGATGTCGCCGCCCACGTAGGCGCCGAACGAGGGGAACACCACCGCGCGGGCCCGCGGGTGCACCGCCTGGCCGAGGCCCAGGTCGGCCGCTAGCACCTCGGGCCACAGCCGGGCGGACATGATGAACGGGGCCATGCCGAGCGGCTCGGGATCGATGCCGAGCACCAGGTGGGTCATGGTGGCGTTGCCGGCCAGCGCGACCTCGTACACCTCGTGCGGTGCGACGCCGCCGCGCTCGCACACCTGCCGGGCCAGCTCGCTGAGACTCTCCTGGGCAAGCTGCTGCAGCTTGTCCAGGGCGCCGGGGTCCATCATCGTGGCGCTGATCCTGGTGATCACGTCGGCGCCGAACGGCTGCTGCTTGTTCAGCATGGACTCCACCGCCACCGGCGTGCCGGTGGACAGGTCGAGCAGGGTCGCGACCACCGTGGTGGTGCCCAGGTCGAAGGCGATGCCGAACCGGCGCCCGGTGGTGTCGCCTGGCTCTACCGCGATCAGCACGTCGTCCACGACCACCGCGGTGACCTGGTAATCCGCCTCGCGCAGCGTCCGGCCCAGCGTCTTGAGCACGGCCAGCTCGGCGCGCGGCTCCAGGTCCTCAAGCTGGGCCAGCACCCGTTCGACGTCGCTGGCCTGGTCGGCCAGGCTCGGCTCGGCCAGCTCCAGGTAGCGCTTCTGCACCGCCGGGCGCAGGATGACCTGCCGACCGACGCCGACGGTCGCGGCCTTCGGCCGGGTGGTCAGCGGCGGCACCTCGACTGCCGCGTCCCGCGTGGCCGGGGTGCGGCAGGCCAGCCGCCAGCCGTCCTTGATTTCCTGGGCGCTGTAGGCCCTGATGTCCAGGCTGGTCGGCGCGGGCGGATCGGCGGCGATCTTGATCCGGCACTTCTTGCAGGTGCCGTGGCCGCCGCAGGTGGAGTCGATCGCGATGCCGTTCCAGCTGGCCGCGTCGAACAAGGTCACGCCGTACGGAACCCGGACCGGCCGCTCATTGAAAAGAAGATTGATCCGAACGGGCCCCGGTGCGTGCTCCTCGCCCACGCTCACGTGGCACCCGGCTCTTGCGCCTGCGCCGCCTTCTGCGCGGCCAGCTGCGCCCGCTCTGCTAGCTGAGCACGGTGCCCTGCGATCCAGGCGGCGCCCCACTCGTCGCGGTTCAGCACCAGGTCGGCGGCCTTGACCGCACGGACCACCTGCGGCGAGCGGGCGTCCATGATGGCGCTGGTCAGGCCGTAGCTGGCCGCGATCGGCAGGAACGCCGCGCTGATCGAGTGCCGGTCCGGCATGCCGAAGCTCACGTTCGAGGCCCCCAGCGTCATGTTCACCCCGAACTCGGCCTTGAGCAGGGCAATGGTCTCGAGCGTCCGCTCGGGGTGCATGGTATCCGCGCCGACCGGCATGGCCAGCGGGTCGATGACGATGTCCTCGATGGCGATCTTGTATTTATCCGTGGCGACGCCGATGAGCTTGCGGGCCAGGTCGAGGCGACGCCCCGGCTCCTCGGGGATCTCCTCCTCGTCGTTTGGCAGCCCGATCACGGCGGCGCCGTACTTCTTCACCAGCGGCAAGATCGCGTCCAGCCGCTCGTCCTCGGCCGTCACCGAGTTGACAAGCGCCTTGCCCTGGTAGGCGGCCAGGCCCGCGTCCAGCACCTCGATGATGGAGGAGTCGATGACCAGCGGCAGGTCGGTCAGTTCCTGGATCAGCGCGACGGCCCGCGTCATCAGCTCAGCCTCGTCGGCGAGCGGGGCGCCCATGTTCACGTCGAGCAGCATGGCCCCGCCGGCCACCTGCTCCTTGACGTCGATCTCCAGCCGGGACAGGTCGCCGTTGCGCAACTGCAGCTGGAAGATCTTCCGGCCGGTCGGGTTGATCCGCTCGCCGATGATCGCGAACGGCTGGTCATCGCCGATCCGGACCGTCTTGGTCGCCGAGGACACAATGGTGTGCATTTTGGCTTCCCCTCAGCGTTTGCGCTCAGGCGCTCTGTTGATCAGACGTTGACGGTCGCGCGGCGGCGCGCGATCAGTTCCTTGGCCCGGACCACGGCCGCGGACGCGTCGGCCGCGTAGCCGTCCGCGCCCACCACGTCGGCGTACTCCTGGGTGACCGGGGCGCCGCCGACCATGACGATGACCTGATCGCGCAGCCCGGACTTCTGCAGCGCGTTGATGTTGGCCTTGAACATCGGCATCGTCGTGGTCAGGAACGCGGAGAACCCGACGATGTCGGGCTTGTGCTCCTGGATGGCCGCCACGAACTTCTCCGGCGCGACCTGCACGCCGAGGTCGATGACCTCGAACCCGGCACCCTCGAACATGATGTTGACCAGGTTCTTGCCGATATCGTGCACGTCGCCCTTGACCGTGCCCATCACGATCTTGCCGATAGTCTCGGCGCCCGTCTCGGCCAGCAGCGGGCGCAGGATCTCCAGCGCCCCCGCCATCGCCTTGCCGGCGATGAGCATCTCCGGCACGAAGAAGTCGCCGCGCTCGAACCGGGCGCCGACCTCCTCAAGCGACGGGATCAGGGCCTCGTAGAGCAGCATCTCCGGGCCCAGGCCCATCGCCAGCCCGGCGTTGGTGAGCTCGAGCACCGCGGGCTTGTTGCCGACCAGCGTCTGGTCGTACAGCTGGCCGAGCAGTTCCTCACGTGTCACGCTCTGCCTCCCGCTCGCTCATGCCGCTCCTGCCTTCCGGTTCTGCCTGCTGGCCCGCTGCCGGTAGCCGAGGACGGCGGACAGGCCCGCGGCCTCCTCCGCGCAGTACCCGGCGACGGTGATCGCGCCCTCGGCGGTCATCCTGTTCGCCGGGGCCGACACCGACAACGCCGCGACCACCGAGCCGTCGTAACCGCGGACGGGCGTCGCCACCGCGATCAGCCCCGGCTCGAGCTCCTCGTCGGTGACCGCGTACCCGCGGGCCCGCACGCCCGCCAGGTCGGCGCGCAGCCCGGCCTCGGTCGTGATCGTCTTGTCGGTACGCCGCTCAAGCTGCCGCGGAAACTGGGTCGTGCCGTAGGCCAGCAGCACCTTGCCAAGCGCCGAGCAGTGCAGCGGGACGGACATGCCGATCCAGTTGGTCCCGCCGATCAGGTACGTGCTGTCGACCTGGGCGATCTGCTCGACCGTCCCGTGGCTGGCCACGCCGAGGTTGACCGTCTCCCCGGTCGCCTTGCCGAGCCGGCCGAGGAACGGCTGGGCCACCGCGACCAGGCCCGCCTCGGCGCCGCCGCGCCAGGCGAAGCTCACGAACATCTCGCCGGGCAGGAACCGGCCATGGTCATCGCGCCGGACCAGCCCGTTGCGCTCGAGCGCGAGCAGCAGCCGGGAGGTGGTGGATTTGGCCAGCCCGGTGGTCGCGCTCAGCCCGGTGAACGTCATCGGGTCCGTCGAGTGCACGACCTCCGAGAGCAAGCGAGCCGCCCGGTCGACCGCCTGGGTGCCGTTCTGGTTGCTCATTACCGCCATGTTCCACTTTATGGGACCGAGTTCTACTATGTGAATCGTAAGGGTCCGGTTTAAGATCGGTCAAGTTCCTGCCCGAGCTCTTGAAGGCACGGTGAAAGTCGATGTTCGTCAACACGATGCCGAGGTACGAGATCCTCTCCGCCGACTCGATCGCGGTGCTCGACCGCGGCTGGCGCCGGATCGTCTCCGAGATCGGCATCCAGTTCGCCAAGCCGCAGGCCCTCGAGCTGTTCGCCAAGGCGGGCCAGCAGGTGGACGGCGACGTGGTGAAGCTGGACCCGGAGTTCGTGCTCGAGCAGGTCGCGAAGGCCCCGCGCGAGTTCGACGTGCAGGCCCGCAACCCGGCCCATAACGTGCACATCGGCGGCGACCACATGGTGTTCAGCGCGGTGTACGGCTGCCCGTTCGTGCGAGAGGGCGACGTGCGCCGGGACGCCACCCTGACCGACTTCCGCCAGCTGGCCATGCTGTCGCAGGGCTACGACGAGCTCGACTCGGCCGGCGGCGTGATCTGCGAGCCGAACGACGCGCCGCTGGACTCCAGGCACCTGGACATGATCTACGCGCTGCAGACGCTCACCGACAAGATCTACATGGGCAACGTGGTCTCCGGGCCGAACGCCGCCGACACGATCGCGATGACGTCGATCCTGTTCGGCGGGCGCGCCGCGATCGAGCGTGTGCCGGCCACGATCTCGCTGATCAACTGCAACTCGCCGCTGCGCTGGGACGACCGGATGCTGGACGCCCAGTTCGAGTACTGTGCCGCGGCCCAGCCGGTGGTACTGACGCCGTTCCTGCTGATGGGGGCGATGTCTCCGGTGACGATCCCGGCCGCGCTGGCCCAGCAGCTGGCCGAGGCGCTGTCCGGCATCGCGCTGGCCCAGCTGATCAGGCCCGGCTGCCCGGTGATCTTCGGCTCGTTCCTGTCCAACATCGACATGCAGTCGGGCTCGCCCTCGTTCGGGACGCCGGAATCCGCGATCGGCCTGCTGTGCACCGGGCAGCTGGCCCGGCACTACGGGCTGCCGTTCCGCACCGGCGGCGGGCTGAACTCTTCGCAGACGGCCGACGCGCAGTCCGCGTACGAGGCGCTGATGACGCTGCTGCCGACCTTCCTGGCCGGCACCAACTTCGTCATGCACGCGGCCGGCTGGCTGGAAGGCGGCCTGGTCAGCTGCTACGAGAAGTTCATCATCGACATCGAGCTGCTGCGCGAGCTGCGCGTCGAGTTCACCCCGCTGGAGATCACCGAGTCCTCGCTGGCGTTCGGCGCGCACGCCGAGGTCGGCCACGGCGGGCACTTCCTCGGCGCCGAGCACACCATGGAGCGCTTCCGGACCTGCTTCTACCGCCCGATGCTGTCCTCCACCGCCAACTTCGAGCGCTGGCTGAAGCTCGGGGCCAAGGACACCGCCGCCCGGGCCGGCGAGATCTGGCGGGCCAAGCTGGACTCGTTTGAGCCGCCGCCCCTGGACGACGCCATCCGCGCCGAACTCGACGACTTCGTCCAGCGCCGCCGCCGCGAGCTCGGCGACTAACCCCGCCCCGAACCGTGCCCCGTCGTTGCCCCGTCGTTGCCCCGTCGTTGCCCCCCGCCATTGTCAATGGGTTAGAAATGGGCCAGTAGCCGGCTAGCGGGTGCGGGCGTCCGGGTCCACGCAGCCGAGGCGGCGGGAGATCGCGGCGGCCGCCTGGCGGACGGAATCGGCCAGGGCGGGGATGCGGCCGGCCGGGATGCGGAAGCTCGGGCCCGAGGCGCTGACCGACGCGATCACGTTTCCGTCGGCGTCGCGCACTGGGGCCGCGACAGCGGTGAGCCCATCCTCCAGCTCTTCGGCCGCGGTGGCGAAACCGAGCTGCCTGACCTCCGCGAGCGCCCGGAGGAGGTCGCCAGGGTCGGTGATCGTGTGCTCGGTGAAGCGCCGCAGCGGCGGCGTCAGGTAGCCGGCCCGTACCGCGTCTTCCGCGTCGGGCAGGTAGGCCAGCAGGACCTTGCCGTCCGAGGTCGCATGCAGGGGAATGCGCTGCCCGGCCCAGTTGTGCGGCGAAAGTGCCGCTGGTCCCGCCACCTGGTCCAGGTAGAGCGCCTCACGGCCGGAAAGAATGGCGAGGTTGACCGTTTCACCGACCTCGGCGGCCAGCGCCCGGCCAACTGGCCGGCTCTCCTGGACCACGTCCAGCCTGCGGCCGGCGGCCCCGGCCAGCCGCACCAGGCCCACCCCGAGCCGGAACTTCCCACGCGCGGCATCCTGGGCCACAAGCTCCCTGCGGTCCAGCGCGGCGAACAGCCGGGACGCGGTCGACTTGTGCACGCCAAGCTCCCGCGCCACCTCGGTGACCCCGGCTTCCCCGTCCCGGGCCAGGATCTCCAGGATCGCCACCGCCCGGTCGACCGACTGGACCGGCCCCGGCCCGGCTTCCCCGGACCCGGCTTCGCTACGTGACACCTTTTCCCTCACTATTTTCATTTGCGCCAGAACTCACGCCGAACGACGCCCACAGCAGGGCCCGCCAGCATCGTGTGTCAAGGACCCCCTGATAGGGGGTGTGGCGTCGCACGATCCCGGGCGACGGCACCAGGTTGACCATAATCGGCATCACGAGGCATCCTTGTTGCATATAACGCTTTAGGTTGCATTATACGCAACATTAGGTGGATGCCATGGGCGCAGCCATGGGGCGGGAGTACGTGCTCACCCTGTCCTGCCCGGACAAGCCGGGGATCGTGTACGCGGTGTCCAGCTTCCTGGTCCAGCATTCAGGGAACATCCTGGCCAGCCAGCAGTACGGGGAAAGTCCCTGGACGAAGGGCCGATCATCGAGCAGGACGTGATCCGGGTGGATCACACGCTGCCGCCCGACCGGCTGGCCGAGGCGGGGCGTGACGTCGAGGCACAGGTCCTCGCGCGCGCCGTGACCTGGCACGCCGAGCACCGGGTGTTGCTCAACGACGACAGGACCGTAGTCTTCCACTGATACCCGCCTCCGGTGGAGCGCATCATGGCGATTAGCGTTTTTGACCTGTTCAAGGTAGGCATCGGCCCGTCGAGCTCGCACACGGTCGGGCCGATGAAGGCGGCCCGGATGTTCGCCGCGGGCCTGCGCGACGACGGCCTGATGCCGCGAGTGCGGACGGTCCGGGTGGCCTTGTACGGCTCGCTCGGCCTGACCGGGCCCGGACACGGGAGCGACAAGGCGGTCCTGCTCGGGCTCGAAGGGGAACGGCCGGCCACCGTCGACGTGGACGCGATACCGGCCCGGCTGCAGGCCATCGCGCAGCAAGGGACCTTGCGGCTGCTCGGCGAGCACGAGATCCGCTTCACCGTGGCGGAGCACCTGGAATTCAACCGTCGCAAGAAGCTCAGCTACCACCCGAACGGCATGCGCTTCACCGCCTACGACGGCCAGGGGACCGTGATCCGCGAGCGCGCCTACTACTCGGTCGGCGGCGGCTTCGTCTCCGAAGAGAGCGGAACCGGATCGGCGCAGGCGCTTGCCGCCGGGCCCAGCCTCCCGGTCCTGCCCTATCCGTTCACCACTGGTGCCGAACTGCTCGCGCACGCCGCCGGCAGCGGCTTGCCCGTCTCCGCGATCATGCTCGAGAACGAGAAGGCGCTAGGCCGGACGGCCGCCGAGGTCCGGGCCGGCCTGGCCGAGCTGTGGCAGGTCATGCGGGCATGCGTGGAGCGGGGATGCGTCACCGACGGCCTGCTTCCCGGCGGCCTGAAGGTGCCGCGCCGGGCCCCGCGCCTGTTCCGGCAGCTCACCTGCGAACGCAACGGCGACGACCCGCTGCGCGCGATGGACTGGGTGACGGTGTACGCGCTCGCCGTCAATGAGGAGAACGCGGCCGGCGGCCGCGTCGTCACCGCGCCCACCAACGGCGCGGCCGGCATCATCCCGGCCGTGCTGCACTACTACGACCGGTTCGTGCCGGGCGCGTCAGCCGAAGGAGTGACGCGGTTCCTGCTGACGGCGGCGGCCATCGGCGTGCTGTTCAAGGAGAACGCCTCTATCTCCGGTGCCGAGGTCGGCTGCCAGGGCGAGGTCGGGTCGGCCTGCTCGATGGCGGCGGGCGCGCTGGCCGAGGTGCTTGGCGGAACGCCGGAGCAGGTGGAAAACGCCGCGGAGATCGGCATCGAGCACAACCTCGGGCTGACCTGTGACCCGATCGGCGGCCTGGTTCAGGTGCCCTGCATCGAGCGGAACGCGGTCGCCTCCATGACCGCGATCAACGCCGCCCGCATCGCGCTGCGTGGCGACGGACGCCATTTCGTTTCCCTCGACAAAGCCATCGCCACCATGCGCATCACCGGCCGCGACATGCTGGACAAATACAAGGAGACATCGCGTGGCGGCCTCGCCGTCAACGTCATAGAGTGCTAGCCCATGGGATGGTTTGAGCTGTTTCACGGCGATGTGCTCGACGCCTACTCCAGCTGGCCGGCGCCCGCGACCATCGTCAGTGACGGCGCCTACGGCGTGCGCGGATTTCACGGCGACACCGTTGGGCCGGACACTCTCCCGCACTGGTACCGCCCGCATATCGAGTCCTGGTCGGCGGCCGCCGGGCCCGCCACCACCTTGTGGTTCTGGAACACCGAGATCGGCTGGGCCAGCGTGCACCCGGTGCTCACGCAGCACGGCTGGGACTATGTCCAGCTGGTGGTCTGGGACAAGGGCGTGGCCCACATCGCCGGGAACGTAAACGGGCGGACCATCCGGCAGTTTCCTGTCGTGACGGAAGTGTGCGCGTTCTATCAGCGGACATGCACGGTCACCGGTCCCGACGGCCCGATGCCGGTGAAGCGGTGGGTCAGGCATGAGTGGGCCAGGTCCGGGCTCCCGCTGCAGAAGGCGAACGAGGCCTGCGGGGTCAAGAACGCGGCCAGCCGCAAGTACCTGACGACGGACTGGCTCTGGTACTGGCCGTCGGGTGAGATGACCGAGCGCCTCGCCGCCTACGCGAACAGCCACGGCCGCCCGTCTGGCTGGCCCTACTACTCCCTCAACGGCGAGCAGCCCGTTACCGCCAAGGAATGGGACGCCTTGCGGTACCGGTGGCGGCATGCCCATGGCGTGACCAACGTCTGGTCACGGCGGCCGTTGTACGACGGGGAGCGGCTGAAGGGGACCCTGCGGCGGGCCGCGCCCAGGGTGCACAACCCGACGGCCGCGAGCTCGGCGCACCTGAACCAAAAACCCCTTGAGTTCATGGAACGCCTGATCACGGCCGTGACCGAGCCCGGTGACGTGGTGTGGGAACCGTTCGGGGGACTGTGCTCGGCCTCCGTCGCCGCGGTCATGCTGGACCGCCGGGCCTTCGCGGCGGAAATCGACCCGGCGTTCGCGAACCTCGCCGGCCAGCGGCTACGGCGTTCCCTGGGTATCGGAGCCGCTGACCTCGCCGCCGGCGCTTAGGCCGCCGTCGCTCTTGCGCGGGCGCCCAGGGCGGCGCAGCGGTGAGACCTTGGCGGGTTGCCGTCCGGCCTCGGCGAGCGCCCGGCGCAGCACCATTTCGATCTGGGCGTTGGTGCTGCGCAGTTCGTCGGCCGCCCATTTGACCAGCGCATCGTGGACGGCCGGGTCAAGCCGCAGCAGGATCGGCTTACGCTCAGCCACGGTGACCAGGCCGGCTGCTAGCGCCGCGGGTTTCCCGCAGCGTCACTGGTAAAGGGTTCCCGTGTTGATGACAGGCTGAGTCGGGTGCTCGCTGCACAGGACGACCAGCAGGTTACTCACCATGGTGGCCTTGCGCTCCTCATCCAGTTCCACGGTGCCGTCGGAGGAGAGCCGCTCCAGGGCAGCCTCCACCATGCCGACCGCACCGTCGACGATCCGCTGACGGGCCGCCACTACCGCGCCGGCCTGCTGACGGCGCAGCATCACGGTCGCGATCTCTGGCGCGTAGGCCAGCCTCGTCAGCCGGGCCTCGATGATCTCCACGCCGGCCGGGCGGACCCGGTCCGCGATCTCCGCGACGAGCGCGGCCGTGATCTCTTCGGCGTTCTGGAGCAGCGACATCTCCCCGTCGTGACTGTCATAGGGATAACTCCCGGCCACCCGCCGGACCGCGGTCTCGGCCTGGATGGCAACGAAGCTGGTGAACTTGTCCACGCCGAAGAGCGCCTTAGCGGTGTCGGCGACCTGCCAGACGACGACGGCCGCGATCTCTATCGGGTTCCCTTCCGCGTCGTTCACCTTCGCCAGGCCGGTCTCATGGTTGCGGATCCTGGTCGAAATCTTGTGCCGCTTGGTCACCGGGCTCACCCACTGCAGCCCCTGGGTCCGGATCGTGCCGGTGTAGCGCCCGAGCAGCTGAACCACCCTGGCCTCGCCCGGCGCCACCGCGGTCAGGCCTCCCGCCATGACGGCGGCCGCCGCTATGACCACCGCGCCGATCACGCGCAGCACCGATCCGCCCGCCGTGGCCAGCGCGATCCCCCCGATAAGGCCGACGGCGGCACCCCAGGTGACCGGCCAGCCGGGCAGCGTAGCGGCGGCGCGCTCGGTGATCTGCGCCGCGGCCCTGGGCCGCGCCGACGTGGCCGCTCCGCTCCCGTCCAGGGACCCGGGCACGGGCGGCAGCGACACCCTGACCGTATCCGCGGCGTCAGGTCTCCCCAGGTGAGACAATCCGCTCGCATCCCTACCATCATCGCCAGCACCAGCCATGACCTGACCTCCAGCATTCGCCGCCCGCGGCAAGGGTTCGTCCGGTAATACTATTGTGATATCACTTTTCCGGGGGAACGCCAAGGACATGAAGGCCGCCGTGACGGGGATGTCCGCAGCGCGAAGCCCTGACGCCCCAGGCGAGGCGGCTTCCGGCTGGTCCGCGCGCTCAGGACGCCGACGCGCTAGGGGTCACCGATACGGAGGAGGAAGGCGACGCGCTGGTCGTCAGCGAGGAGGAAGGAGTCGGCGAGGCGCTCTGGGTGGGAGAGGGCGACGGCGACGCTGACGGCGATGTGCTCGCCGACGGGGAAGGCGACGGCGACGGGCTGGTCGTCGGCGAGGAGGACGAGGTTGGCGAGGCGGACGAGGTTGGCGAGGCGGACGAGGTCGGCGAGGCGGACGAGGTTGGCGAGGCGGATGGCGATGCCGACGCGGAGGAGGATCCTGATGCCGACGGGGACGCTGACGCGACCGGGGACTCGGCCGGGGCGGGAGTGATGGACGGCGTCACCGTCGGCGCCGTGGACGGGCTCAGGAACTCCGATAGCGAGGGGCTTACGGCCGTGTTCGGTGCGGGCGCGAGCTGGGACGGCGGCGACGACGGGCGCGGGGTCACCTGCGCAGGTGACGAGGCGGTGGGTGTGGTCAGCGCCGCGCCGGCGTGCGGCTGGGCCGGCGGAGCCAGCGAGTGAGGAACGGCCCCCGTGAGCACGAAAACCGCGGCCGCGGAGGCCGCGACCAGTCCGCCGGTGATACTCGCCGACGCCACCGGTCGCGAGAGACGGTGCCGCGCCTTGCCGGCCAGTCCCTGCTGGCCGCCTGCCGGGGCGGCAAACTGGACGACGTTCCCCGCAGCGGCGGAGCTGAGGAGGTCGGCGGGCGTCTGGCCCACGGCGGGGCCATAGATGATCGACTCAGCTAGCCAGCCCCTCGCAGGCTGGATCGCGCCTACCGTGGCCAGCAGTTCGCGGGCGGTGGGCCGGTCGCTCGGGTGCTTGGCCAGCAGGCTCCCGACCAGGGGCCGGACCTCGTTCGCCAGGCCGCCCAGGTTCGGCGGGCTGTTGACGAGCCGGTTGACCAGCGCGACGTTCGACCCGGAACCGAACGGTCCCTGGCCCGTGCCTGCGAAGGCCAGCACGGCACCCAGGCTGAACATGTCGCTGGCCGGACCGATGTTAAGGCCCATGACCTGCTCGGGCGACATGAAGCCGGGAGAGCCGATCACGTTCGTGCCGACGAGCGCGCTCGCCTCTGCGGCCTCGGAAATACCGAAATCGATCACCCGTGGCCCGTCCTCCGCCAGGAGCACGTTAGAGGGCTTCAGGTCGCGGTGCACGACCCCGGCGTCATGGATAGCGCTTAGGCTCTCCGCCAGGCCGGCGGCCAGGGCCAGCACCGTCCGGGCCGACAGCGGTCCATGAGTGCGCACCGCATCGGCCAGCGAAGGCCCGGCGACGTAGGCCGTGGCCAGCCACGGGACCCGGCCATCTAGGTCCGCGTCGACGACGAGGGCCGTGAATAGGCCGCTCACCTTCCGGGCGGCCTCGACCTCGCTCCGGAACCGGGTCCGGAACTCGGGGTCGTCAGCTAGCTCGGCGCGGATAACTTTGACCGCGATGGGCCTGCCCCCAGCGGACATGCCCAGGAACACCTGTCCCATGCCACCCGCGCCCAGCTGCCCGAGAAGCCGGTAGGGCCCGATCTCGCGCGGGTCCCCCGGCTGAAGTCCCGCCACGAGCCCCATTTTTCACCCCGAATTCAGGAGACACCGGTATCACTATATATCGAAACATGTGATAACAGACGGCGCGTTCTTTACGCCGCGTCACCTTCCGTTAACAAACTCCAAGGTGCCTGAAGGTCATCTCCAGCACATCCGCCCGGCTGCGCGCGCCGTGGTCCGCGGCGATGAAGTGGTTGCCGCTCGCGCCAGCCCTGAACCGGGACACCGCCCCGCGGCCTGCCAGCGGGAAGGCCCGGCTCTTGGTCGGGGCTACTGCTCCTCGGGCGGCGCGCTCGGGCCGGAGCGCTCGGGCAGCGGCTGATCGGCGATCAGCTTGGCCAGCCGCGACAGCGAGTCCTCAAGGTCCTGCGTGGTCACCACGCCCGCGAGCGCGAGGCGGACGGCGGCGAGTTCGCGGGCGAGGAACTCAGTGTCGGCCTGGGTCCGGGCCGCTACCTCGCGGTCCCGCTCGATGTTCGCCCGGTCCCGGTCGTCCTGCCGGTTCTGGGCGAGCAGGATCAGCGGCGCGGCGTAGGCCGCCTGGGTCGAGAAGGCCAGGTTGAGCAGGATGAACGGGTACGGATCCCAGTGATTGACGATGCCGACGGTGTTGAGCACGATCCAGGCGAACACGAGGACCGTCTGGCCGACCAGGAAGCGCCCGGTCCCGAGGAACCGCGCTATCCCCTCCGATATCCGCCCGAACGCGTCGGCGTCGTACCGGGCGCCCATCCGCGGGGAGCCGCGCGGAACGGACAGGTCGTCCCGCTCGCTGAGGCGGCGGGCGGGAAAGCGTGACACCGCTACCCTCCCGTCCTCCGCCAGCCCGCGGGCAGCAGGTGGTCTAGTACATCGTCCACCGTAACCGCGCCGAGCAGCCGGCCAACCTCGTCGCATACCGCCACGCTGACCAGGTTGTAGGCGGCCAGCCGGGCGGCCAGTTCGCGCTCGGGCAGATCAGGCCGGACGAAGACGCTCGCCTGGATGCACTCGCCGACCTCGGTGGAGGGCGGCCGGCGCAACAGTCGCTGGAACCCCACGCTTCCGAGGTAGCGGCCAGTGGGCGTTATTATCGGCGGCTCGCATACGTACACCTGCATGGCCGAGGTGACCGGCATGTCCGGGTCCCTGATCCGGGCCAGCACCTCAGCGACCGGCATGCCCGGCGTGACGATCAGAGGCTGGGAGGTCATCAGGCCACCCGCCGTCGTCGCATCGTAACGCAGTAGCCGCCGCAGGTCTGCGGCCTGGACGGCCTCCATGGCGGTCAGCAGCCGTTCGCGCTGGTCGGCTGGCATCTCGGCGAGCAGATCCGCGGCGTCATCGGGCTGCATCTCCTCCACGACATCGGCGCTGCGCTCGAACTCCAGGCTGGCCAGCAGCCTGATCTGGTCCTGTTCGGGCATCTCCTCCAGCAGGTCGGCCAGTTCCTCGTCGTCGAGGGCGGCGGCGAGCTGGCTGCGCCGGCTGGGCGACATGCCCTCGACGGCGGTGGCGAGATCGGCTGGCTCCAGTTCGCGCAGGCTGGCCAACTGCTCAGCCAGCGGTCCCGCGCGGAACAGTTCCGGCTGCTTATCCCATGGCACGATCGTCGTGCCGCGATTCCGCAGGCCCAGGCCGTGCGATACGGCGAACGCGGAGACCTCCCAGCCGACCCGCCGCTGATCCCGGGAGACGATGGCAACATCCACGACCGTCCCGGCGTCGGTATGCCGGCCGTAGAGCTCAGATGCCAGGATTTCCCCGGTCCGCCGGGTGAAGCGATCCAGGTCGACGGTGGCGCCGCGCAGGTGTGCGCCATCGACGGAGATCTCGGCGATCTGGCCGAGGTTGACGAAGATGTGGCGGCGCTGCAACGTCACGACCAGCCCCAGGGCACGAGGCGGGTCAGTCCCGGCGGCAGGCAATATCACCACATCGCGGATCCGGCCGATGGCCAGGCCCTCGCTGTCCAGTAGCGGACGGCCCCTGAGCCTGGACGTGAATACCTGGCGGTCGGTCATGATCCGCGATCTCCTCTCGCAGCTGATCCAACCTGCACCATTATCGTTCCCGCGGAACCAGGGCACCGCCATGCTGCTGCCCGGACAGCGCCGTGCGCTGACCGGGCGGGGCCGTGCGCTGACCGGGCGGGGCCGGAGTGCTCACGACGAGGGCCAGAGATGGGTTCGCTGCCCGTCGTGGTCGAAGATGCACAGGATCTCGGCCGGACCGTCATGGGCCCAGAAGGCATGGGGGATCATGGTGGAGAACTCCGCCGCCTGGCCCGTCTCGATCAAGATGGCCCGCTCGCCCAACCGGAGCATCACCGTTCCCGACAGGACGGTGAACCAGTCGTGGCCAGGATGAACCCGCGACTCGTCGGGGTCATGCCGGGGTTCCGGCTGGGTGATCCGCATCTTGGCCACGGTCATGCCATGCGCCCCTGGCTCCCGGGACAGTATCCAGGTGGTCACCCCGCGGGCTACATCGCGTTGCGGCCGGATCACCACGTCGTCGTCGTCGGCGGACTCCACCAGCTGGTCGAGGGTGGTCCCCAGGGCCCGGGCGATCGGGGCCAGCTGGTCGAGGGCGATTCGCCGGTGGCCCGTCTCGATGCGGCTCAGGGTGGAGGGGCTCAGGTAGCAGCGGGCCGCCAGGTCGTCGAGCGACCAGCCCCGGGCCACCCGCAGCCCCCTGATCCGCATGCGGACCAGGCCGTCGAGCTCACCATCTTGCGTCATACGCAAGATTCTATGCCAATGATGCAAGGTGCCGGTAGGATCGGGACATGGATAACCATCACCACCATCACTCCGCCGAGTCCGACCCGGCGGCCATGGCCGAGCTGCTGGACCTTGATGCGGAGGTACTGCACTCGTACCTGTCGGAGGTCATCGACTGGGTTGACCAGCTGGCGGCCGGTCTGCCCCCGCGCCGGATCCTTGATCTAGGTAGCGGAACCGGCACTGGTGCTATCGCCCTGGCCCGGCGCTTCCCGGATGCCGACGTGGTCGCCCTCGACCTGTCCGCGGAACTGCTTGACCACCTCAGCGAAAAAGCACGTGCTCTCGGCGTGGCCGATCGGGTTCACGCCGTACAGGCGGACCTGGACTCGTCGCGGCCGGCCATCAACGCTGTTGACCTGGCATGGGCATCCTCATCGCTGCACCACATGGCCGATCCCGATCGCGTCCTCACCGACGTCTTCGCCGCGATCCAACCCGGCGGCCTGCTGGTGGTGGCCGAGATGGACTCCTTCCCGCGGTTCCTGCCCGACGACCTCGGCACCGGCCGTCTCGGACTGGAAGCACGCTGCCATGCCGCGATGTCCGAACGACTGGCCGACCAGGTACCTCACCTCGGCTCCGACTGGGGCCAGCGCCTGTCCAAGGCCGGATTCACCATCGAAGCCGAACGGCACTTCGCTATCGACCTGAAACCCCCGCTTCCCCCCGCGACCGGCCGCTACGCTCAGGCCTCGCTGCGACGTATGCGGTCCGGCCTCGACGGCCAGCTGAACGCCGAGGATCTGGCCACGCTCGATACCCTCATCGACAGCGACGGGCCCGACGGCGTCCGGCAACGCGCGGATCTCTCCGTCCGCGCCGCGAGGACCGTATGGATGGCCAGACGGCCATTGAGGGGTGAGGCCGTTCACTGACGTAAGCACGGCACCAACCGCTGGTAAGGCATGCGACAACCGGTAGCCAGGTCCGTCACGCGAGCATGACCGTACTGGTAAGCCTCATCACAGGAGCGGCGCATATGGTCCGCGAATTCGAGGTGTCGGTCGGTCTTTGCCCGGGGCAGGGTGGTTATCGCCGGGGAGCCCTGGATGCGGTGGGTGCCCACCCGCGCGCGGCCGAGGTGGTCGCGCTCGTCGACGAGACGACATCGGAGGTTCTCGGCCGGTCGCTGCTGGCCACCCTGGCCGAGCACACCGCGCTGCGGGACGAGGATCTGTTCGCGGCCGACCCCGAACTGTTCCAGCTGGCAGTATTCGCCACCTCGGTCGGCGTCTTCGAGGTGTTCCGGGCCGGGGGCGCCCAGGTCTCGGCGCTGATCGGACATAGCCTCGGCGAGATCGCCGCACTGGTCTGCTCCGGCGGGCTGAGCGTCGTCGAGGGCACTCGCATCCTCTGCCACCGGCTGGCCGTGCTGCGCGAACACGATCTCAGCGGCGGCGGCATGCTCGCCCTGGCGTGCGGGCGGGAACGCGCCGAGCTCATGCTGGAGCTGCTACCCACCGCCGGGGTGGTGGTCGCCGTCGATAACGGCCCGCTGCAGACCGCGGTGTCCGGCCCGGCCGAGGCGCTGCGGCGTGTCGAGCGCATCGCCGAGGCGATCGGCGTGCCGTCGACCCGGCTGCAGGCCGCGCACCCGTTCCACAACGCCATGCTGCAGGCTGCCAGGGACGCGCTGGCGGAGCGGGTCCGCGGTCACCGTGGCGGGACCTTCGCGATCCCGGTGTTCTCCCCGGTCCTCGGCCGGTACTACCGCAGCCAGGACGACCTGGGTGAGCTGCTGGCAAGCCACCTGACCAGCCCGGTCCAGTTCGGGCCGGCCCTGCAACGGGCGCAGGCCGCCGGTGCCAGGGTCTGGGTCGAGCTGGGCGCCGGCCGGACGCTGACCAACCTCGTCCGCTCGATCCGGCCGCAGGACACGCTGCTCACCCCGCTGGCCGGGCCCTCGGCTGCGCTGGACGAGGCTGTCGCGTTCCTGACCGGCCAGCCCGGGCCGCAGCCCACCGCGGCTGACAACGCCCAGGCGCCGCCCGCAGCCGTGCCGGAGCCGCCCGCAGCCGTGGACGCCGCGCCGAAGCCGGCCCCGGAGGCACGCACCGGCCACCTTCCGCTGTCCCGGAAGGAGATCGAGGCCAGGATCCGGGCCCTGTACGCCGCCGCGCTTGAGTACCCAGAGGAGGTCTTCGAGCCGACCGCGGAGCTGGAAGCCGACCTCGGCGTCAACTCTGTCAAGCAGACTGAACTGCTGGCCCGCCTCGGCGAGGAATTCGCGCTCGGCCCTCGCCCTGACGGGTTGCGGACGGGCGACTACCGCACCTTCGGCCGGCTGGTCAACTTCGTCAGTGACGCGCTGCCCGTCGGCAACGGCCACCGATGACCGCCGGGGAGCCCGCCAACCGGGTCGCGCTGGTCACCGGCGGGGCCGGCAGCGTGGGCGAGCAGATCGTCCGGGCCCTGTCGGACGCCGGGGCGACCGTGCTGATCAACTGCTTCCACTCCTACCCCGCCGCCACACGGCTGGCCGCCGACCTGACCGCTGCCGGTCGTGACGTGGCAGTGCTGCGCGCCTCGGTGGCCAGGCCCGAGCAGGTGCAGCGGATGTTCGCGCAGGTCGAGCGGCGGTACGGCCGGCTGGACGTCCTAGTCAATAACGCCGCCGCCGGCACGTTCGCGGGCTGGGACGAGCTCACCGAGGAACACCTGGACCGGGCCTTCGCCGTCAACGTCAAGGGCGCGCTGTGGTGCGCCCGCGCGGCCCGGCCGCTGCTGGCCCGGACCGGTAGCGGCTGCATCGTCAACGTCTCCTCGATCGGTGCCAGCCACGCCCCCGCGAACTACCTGACCGTCGGCATCTCCAAGGCGGCCCTGGAGGCACTGACCCGGTACCTGGCCGCGGAATTCGCCGCCGAAGGGATCCGGGTCAACACCGCCTCCGCCGCACTGATCGACAACGACGTGGGCCGCAGGTTCCCCGGTGCGGAGTCCGTCGCTGCCCGGACCAGAGCGGCCACCCCGCTAGGCCGGATCGGCACCCCGGCCGACCTGGCCGGCGTGGTGCTCATGCTGACCCAGCCCCAGTCGGCCTGGGTGACCGGCCAGACGGTGCTGGCCGACGGCGGGTTGTCCCTGATGCGGGCAACGATGTCACCGCAGGGGCCAGCGGACTCGCGGCCGCCGCGGCCGGCGTCCCCTCGGGCGCAGGTCCCGCACGCCGCCGCTTCACCTACCCAGGCTCTGATGGCCGAACGGGACCGGCCCGGGCCGCTTGAGCACAACCCGGTCGTGGTGGTGGGTGCAGGGATCGCGGTGCCCGGCGCGTCCTCCCCCGAGGAGTTCTGGCAGTTGCTGAACCGGGACGCCGACCTGTTCGTGGACGCCCCCGCGGACCGCTGGTCAGCGGCCGGCTTCCACCACCCGGATCCCCGCGCAGCGGATAAGAGCTACCAGAACCCGGTCCGGGTTCATTACCAGTTTCCGGCCGCACCCCCGGCTGGCCGGCGAGCCGGAATGGGCTTCCGGCCGCGAGTTCACCGCCCGCTGGCTCCGGCACTGCGCCTACCAGGCGCTGGACGGCGTGGCCAGCGCCGCAGGCGACCGGTTCAGCGTGTGCATCGGATATACCCCGGACGGCAGCCAGCACCTGCAGGAGGCGCTGATCCGGGCCGAGCTCGACGCCCTCGTGCAAGCCGACCCGGGCAAGGTCCCGGCTGCCGCGCTTGACAGGCTCACCCGGGATGCCCTGCCGGCCGGCGGAACCCAGGACCTGGTACCCACGCCATGCCTGGTCGGCCGGGCCGCGATCCGCGGCATCGTGCCGGACGACGCGGCCCTGCTGCTGGTCGACACCGCGTGTTCCTCCTCGCTGTACGCCGTCGACCTTGGCGTTCGCGACCTGCTGTCCGGGCGCGCCGACGTGGCGCTGTGCGGCGGGGCGTTCGCCCTCGCTCCCGCCGGCTCGGTGCTCTTCTCCAAGGTGCAGGGGCTCAGCCGCCGCGGGGAGGTGCGGGCGCTTGACCGCGCCGCCGACGGCGTCCTGTTCTCTGACGGCGCCGGCCTGGTCGCCCTGAAGCGGCTGTCCCGGGCGCTGGCCGACGGCGACCGGGTGCTCGGCGTCCTCGCCGGGATCGGCCTGTCGGCGGACGGCCGGGGCAAGGCCATCTACGCGCCGTCCAGTTCGGGTCAGCGGATGGCGATCGACCGGGCGCTGGCACGGTCCGGCATCGCCGCCGCCGATGTGGACTGGGTGATCGCCCACGCCACCGGCACCCCTGGCGGAGACGAGGCGGAGTTCCTGGCCCTGCGCGCGGCCTACAGCGGGGACCGGCCGGTGC
Organism: uncultured Actinomycetes bacterium; assembly: GCA_963739615.1. Taxonomy (GTDB): domain Bacteria; phylum Actinomycetota; class Actinomycetes; order Streptosporangiales; family Streptosporangiaceae; genus Palsa-504. The sequence continues at coordinate 84,794 of CAVUBD010000019.1, read as the reverse complement.
AGGTCACCTCCAACAAGTCCCTGATCGGCCACACCGGCTGGGCCGCGGGCGTGGTGTCCCTGATCCACGCTCTGCTGGCCCTTCAGCACGGCCGGATCCCCGCCCAGCACCGGTTCAACCGGGCCCCGGGCAGCTTCGGCCTGGCCGCCACCAACCTGACGATCCCGGCCGAACCCGTGCCCTGGCCCGCCCGCCCGGGCCGGCCGCGCACCGCGGCGGTGTCCGGGTTCGGGTTCGGCGGCACCAACGCGCACCTGCTGGTCCAGGAGTGCCTGCCCGGCCACCCGTACCAGCCAGGTGGCCGACGGGACACCGGTAGCGCGGTGATCGTCGGCTGGGCGGCACATCTGCCCGGCGATGGCGACCTGGAGCAGGTGGCGCAGTGGGCGCGCGGCGTCCGCGACGTACCGCAATCCTTCGGCCGCAGCTACCCGCGCCCGCCGTTCCAGCGGCTGCGGCTGCAGGCCGGCACCGTCCGGGCTACCGACCGGACCCAGCTGATGATCATGGAGTGCATGCAGCGGCTGACACCGCCCGTCCGCGCTCTGTGCGATCGGCACCGGGACCGGGCCGGCGTCGTGGTCGGGCACACCGGCCCGACCCGCAATGCGACCCTCTACGCGCTGCGTGCCTACCTGGACGAGCTGGACCGGGCCGCCGCCGCGCAGGACGGCTCCGAGCAGCTCACCGTGCTGCTGAAGGAGCTGCGCCAGTACGCCGCCGAGCAAGTAGATGCCCCCACCGAGGACTCCTTCCCCGGCGAGATGCCCAACGTGATCGCCGCCCGGCTGTGCAACTACTTTGATCTGCACGGCCTGAGCATCGCCGTCGACGCGGGCGACGCCTCGCTGCCGGCGGCGTTCGCCACCGCGGGCCGCTACCTGGAGTTCGGGGATCTCGACGTGGCCTTGGTGGGCGGCGTCAGCGGTAACAGCCTGCCGTCCTTGCGAGCAGTCGCGGCAGGAGGCCGGGACATCAGCGAGGGCGCGTTCCTGTTCGCGGTGACCACTCGCGCGATCGCGCAGGCCGAGGGCCTGCCGGTGATCGCAGAACTGGCCGACGCCGCGGACCGGGCAACGGCGGTACCGTGACGACGTACCTGGGCGCGACCGGTGCCCGAGAGCTGATCGGCTGGCTGTCCGGCGGCAGCGCAGAGCTTGAGCTGGACGATCACTGGCGCCCGGTGCTGTCCCTGCGTCGGCCGGACGCGGACCGGGACGCCGCGGCTCCGCTTGGCCACCATGTGGTGCGGCGGCACGTGCTCGACTACGCCCCGTATGCCTGGACCGCGGCCCGCCCGCCGGTTCCGCTGCTGCCCGACGGCGTGCTGCTGCTGACCAACGCACCCGGCCTGCTCGCCGACCTGCCGGTGCCCGCGGACGCCACCGTGCTCGTGGCCGATGAGCGCGGGATCAGCGCCGGCCCGGACGGGCCGCTGCTTACCGCCGAGGAACTCGGCGAGCTGGCCCGCCGTGCCGCGTCTGGCCACGTCCGGGTGCTGGCCGACGGCAGCCACCCCCACCTGGCCGGGGCAGCCTGGTCGCCGGCCCTGCGCGCCCTGCTGCACTTGCACGAGGCCACCTTCCTGGCCGTCCAGGCCTGCGCGTCGCGGCTGGACGCGCAGGGCTCGATCCTGGTCGCTGTCCTGGACGGCGTGGCGGGTCAGGTGCCCAAGCCGTTCACCGGGCTGTTCGGCGGCTTCGTTAAGAGCCTTGCCCTGGAGTACCCGCGCACCGCGATAGCGGCCAGCCTGCACGAGCACGCCGAGCACGCCGGCGCGCTGCAGGTGGCCGCGGCGGAGCTGGCGGCCAGGCACCTGCTACCCGTGGTGCTGCACACCGGCGGCCGGCGGCTGACCCTTCGTGCGGCCGCCGAACCGGCGGTGAGCGGCGAGGCGCCCGTGCTGCCGCCGGACGCACTGGTCGTCGCCGCGGGCGGGGCCCGGGGGATCGGCGCGGCCGTGCTGGCCGGCCTGGCGCGGGCCTGCCGGCCCCGGCTGGTCGTCCTGGGCAGCACCGATCTGGACGCCTGGACCGAGCAGGATCTGGCTATCCGCCCGCAGGACCGGGCGGCGTTCATCCGGCGCCTGGTGACGGGCCCGGAGCAGGTTGCGGCCAAACAGGCCAATGCCAGGTTCGACCGGCTGCAGCAGGCCCGTACGGCGGCCGCCAATCTCGCTGAGCTGCGCCGGCTGTGCGGCCCGGACCGGGTCCGCTACCTGCCGTGCGACCTGCGCGACCCCGATGCGGTGCTGGCCGCCCTGGCTGACCTGCCGGGGCCGCCCGACCTGCTGCTTCTGGTAGCCGGCACCAACCGCGCCGCGGAGATCACCACCAAGTCGCGGCAGGATTTCCTGGCCGTACGGGACCTGAAGGTGCACAGCTACCTCAACCTGAAGGCAGCGCTGGCCGACCGGCCGCCGCGGCGCTGGTGCAACTTCGGCTCCTTCGTCGGGTTCACGGGCCAGCTCGGTGAGACCGACTACGCCTCCGCCAACGACTTCCTCGCCTGCGCCGCGGCGGCAAGCGGCGACGGCGAGTTCACGGTCGGCTGGACGCTGTGGCGGGACACCGGCCTGGGGGCCTCGCCGGTCATGCGGGCCTTCCTGGACAAGTCCGGCCAGTACAGCGCCACCCCGACCAGCGAGGGGGTGGCCCACTTCCTGGCTGAGCTCGCCGACTCCCGCGGCCGGCGGGCGACGGTGTTCTTCGGGGCCAAGGAGCGGGCCGCGATCAGCGCCGCCGTCCCGGACTACCTGCCGTTCTGCGCGGCCCCGGCGACACGCCCGCTGCCGTTCGTGGACCGGATCCGGCGCGGCGAACGTGAGCTGACCGCGGAGCGGGTCTTCGACCTTGACCGGGATGGCTACCTGACGATGCACCAGGTGGACGGGTACCCGACCCTGCCCGGCACGTTCGTCCCGGAACTCGCCGCGGAAGCCGCGCTGGCCCTGGTGCCCAACCGGGTCCCTGTGGTGTTCGAGGAGCTGCGGCTGGAGTCGTTCCTGCGGATCTACCGGACAGACCGCCCTCAGGTCAAGCGGATCCAGGCCCGGCTGCTTTCTCATGACGAGGTCGAGTCCGTCATCGCGGTCCGGGTGCTCGGCGACCTGATCGCCCCGAACGGCGTCGTCCTGGCCGCCGACCGTCTGCACTTCAGCGTCACCGTCCGGATGCGCGAGGCACCGGTTCCGGCACCGTGCTGGACCCACTGGGACGACGACGGCGCCGAACCGCTCGTCGACCCCTACCACGTGGCGGGGTCCCCGGTCCTGCTCCGGGAAGTCTTCCGCTCGACTCGGGACACCCGCCTGCACCCGCTGGGGCGCCGGGCCGCGCTTGACCTGGACCCGGCGGCGGTGCGGCGCTGGTTCCCTGACCTGGTAGTGCCCGCCGTGCTGCTCGACGGCCTGGTCCGGGTCGCCGTGCTGGATCGGCACGAGGGCCGCTGGACGCCGGTCGCCATCCCCAGGTACGTGCGGCGGATCGACCTGTACCAGTCCCACACCGACGCGAGCCTGGCCGCCTCCGGGGAGCCGGTCGAGCTGTACGTCACCCCTGTCGACATCGACCTGGAGGCCCGGCAGCCTGACAACCGGGCCCTCGCGGCGCTCCCGGGAGGCGAGGTAATCCTGCAGGTCAAGGACATCATCGGCGCCGTCGTCGGCTACCTCGACCAGCCGACAGGGCGGTTTGTCGACCGAAGCAGCTTCGACCGGGGCGTCCGCTGACCCGCCGCATCCCGTACAGCCCGAGGAGACCCCATGACCGCTAAGCACGCCCCGGCCGCGTCCGTGCCGCAGCCCGCGCCCGGCGCCGGCTGCCCCGTCAGCGGGGCCCGGGCCGGTCGCTGCCCGGTCCCGCACGGCCCTAAGGGGCTGCCAGTGATCGGCGACGCGCCCGCCTACTTCCGCGATCCGGCCGCATACACCCTGCTGATGCAGCGGATGTACGGCCCGATGGTCCGCGTCTCGCTGCCCAAGCCGTTCGTCCAGGTCACCGAGCCCGCCGCGATCGAGCAGGTGCTGCGCGTCAACCCGGACAACTACGTGCGTGGCGTGCTGTACAAGGGGTTCGCCGGGTGGATGGGACGCGGGCTGCTCACACTTGACGACCGCCAGTGGCGCGACCACCGCAAGGTGGTGCAGCCGGCCTTCACCCCGCAGCGGCTGGACGCCGACGCCAAGGAGGCGGTACCGGCCACCGCCGAAGTGCTCCGGCGCTGGCAGGAGGCGGCCCGGCGAGGGGAGCCGATCGACATCGCCCCCGACGCGATGAGCATCGCCACCCGCACCATGGGCCAGGCGATCCTCGGCCGCGACCTGTCGGTACCAGGGCTCGGGTACGCACAGGCGGCCGCGTTCGGCTCCCGGGCGATGTACACGGCCACCATCATGGGCCTGAACGAGCTGATCCCCGACGCCGTGCCGACCCGCTACAACCGCACCAAGCGCTGGTCGCAGCGGATCCTGGACCGGGTGATCGGCGAGGTGGTCACCGTTCGGCGGCGCAGCGGCGACCTCGGCCAGGACGCGGCCGGCTTGCTGCTCGCCTCCGACCTGGACGACCGGGCGGTCGCCGACAACCTGCGCACCCTGATCCTGGCCGGGACCGACACCACCGGCCAGGCGCTGGCCTGGACGCTGTACGAGCTGGCCCGGCACCCGCAGGCCCGGCAGGAGGTCGAGGACGAGGTCGACCGGGTGCTCGGCGGCCGTCCGCCGTCGGCAGGAACCCGCGACCAGCTCCCGGTCACCTGCTCCGCGGTGGAGGAGTCGCTGCGGTTGCACCCGCCGGTATGGCAGTTCCCGCGGGACTCGATCGAAGACGAAGTGGTGGCCGGCCGGGACATCGCCGGTGGTTCCACGATGCTGCTGAGCACATACGGCACTCACCGCTCGGCGCAGCTGTGGACGGATCCGGAAGCCTATGAGCCGGCCCGGTTCCGCGACGGGTCGGCGCAGACCCGGCACCGGCACGCCTTCTTTCCCTTCGGCGGCGGGCGGCGGCAGTGCATCGGCAAGAACCTGGCGATGGCTACCCTGATCACGGCGGTAGCGATGATCAGCCAGCGGTACCGGCTCACCCTGACCGCGGACCTGCCGGTGCGCAGCGCCTACTACATCACCTTGTCCCCGGCCGACGGCGTGCACATGCTGGTCCGGGAACGGTCGTGACCCTGGCCCCTGCCGTCCGCCCGCACCTGGCCAGCTTCGAGACCGGCTCCTTCGTCCGGCCGGTGCACCGGCTGGCCTGGCACCCGACGCCCGTTCCGCCGTCGCCTGGGGACGTGCACCGCGGGGACCGTCCGGTCCGGGGCCGCCGCCTGCTCGTGGCCGGCGAGGTGCACGCGCTGGTGGCCGCGGTCGCCCAGGCGCTGCGGGACGCCGGCGCGGTGGTCCAGCAGGCTGTCCCCGGGCAGGACCCGGCGGCGGGGGACTGGGACGGCATCGTCGACCTCAATGTCGCCGGCCTCGCCTTCGGGCTGCGCGACGGCGGCTGGCGCGACGCTCTGGCCCGCACCGTCCGGATGATCCAGCAGCGCTACCCTGACTGGGAACGCGAGGTCCGCAGCGACTACTGCTGCTACCTGGCCGTCACCGCGATGGGCGGCCTGATGGGCTACCGGGACGCCGGCGCTGGCCAGCCGCTCGGCGGGATCTGGGCCGGCCTGGCCAAGTGCCTGCCACGGGAGCTGCCCAACCTGGCGATCAAGGTGGTAGACGTGCAGGACACCGCCCCGGAGGCGGTCGCCGCCGCCGTGCTGGCCGAGCTGGCCGGCTGGGACCTGTTCGAGATCGGCGTGCGGGACGGCGTCCGGCATGCCCTGTCGGCCCGCCCTGCGCCGGTTCCGCCCGCGCGCCTGCAGCTCGGCCCCGACGACCTCGTACTGATCTCCGGCGGCGCCCGCGGTGTGGGCTTCGCGCTGGCCCGGGGCCTGGCCGATCGGGCCGGCTGCCAGGTCGTGGTCACCGGCCGCAGCCCCCTCCCCGGGGAGAGGGAGGATGCGGAGGCGTCCGGCGCGCAGGCACGGGCCGCCGAGGTGGCCGCCGCCCAGGGAGCGGCCGAGCTGCGCATCATCCGCGCCCGGCAGCGCCGGCAGGCCGAGCTGCGCGACGTCGCGGCCAACCTGGCCGGCGCCGCGGCGGCCGGGCTGCGGATCCGCTACGAGCCCTGTGACGTCACCGACCCGGCCCAGGTTCGCGAGCTGTTCAGCCGGGTCGGCGCGCCCACGGTCGTGGTGCACAACGCGGGTGTCGACGAACCCAGGCGGCTGGACCGCAAGACCCCGGAGGAGGTGGTCCGGACCGTCGCCGTGAAGGTCGCGGGCTTCGCGAACCTGGTCTGGGAGATCCAGGCGGACCCGGCCCGCCGTGCTGCGCTGAAGGTGTTCTGCAACGTCGGGTCCCTGGCCGGGCGCATGGGCGGCATGATCGGCCAGATCGACTACGCCGCCGGCAACGAGGCGCTGGCCCGGCTCGGCTTCTGGGCCCGTGACGCCCTGGGCCTGCCGGTGCAGACCCTATGCTGGCCCACCTGGGAGCGGCTGGGCGTGATCGCCAACTACGATGCCGCCGTCCGGTACGTGTCCACCATCGCACCTGCCGACGCAGTGGAACGCTGGTACCGGGAACTGGCCGCGGCGCACACCGGCGAAGCGATGTTCATCGGCCAGGTGGGGGCCGCCCTGGTGCCCAGCCAGCTGCGCGGCTTCTGGCTGTTCACCGGCCACCCCGACCTGCCCCGGCTGCACGCGCTCGCGCACTTCCTGGGCCGGGTCGAGGTCTTCGAGCCGTTCCGCCGGATCCGCAGCACCCGGACCTACCGGGCCGGGTCCGACCCCTGCCTGGGGGATTTCCAGGTGGACGGCGATCCGGCGGTGCCAGTCAGCGTCCTGCTTGAGCACGCCTGCGCGGTGGCCGACTGGCTGATGCCCCCGGGCTGGCCGGTCCAGCATCTGACCGAGCTACGGGAGGTCACCGTCCACCTGCCGCACCTGCGCTTCCCCGCAGGCGGCGGCCTGGCGTTCACCGTCACCGCAGCGGGCCGCCAGGAACCAGATGGCTGGACCGTCCACGTCACCATGACCACGGCGGCCGGCACAGTGGCGAAGTTGTCCTTGCTCTACCGGCCGGAGCCCGTGACCGGTCTGGGCGAGGTGACGGTGCCTGACCTCCCGCCGGCCGATCCGCCGCGGACGCGGTCCGGCCGATGGTCGTGGGCGCAGCTGGCGATCGGGCCGATCCGGTGGCAGGGTGACCCAGCCGGGGAGCGGACTGCCCGGCTGCCCGCCGTCACCGCCGCCGACCTATGGACCGCCGTGTTCCCCCCGTCCCACGGGATCGCTCCGGCCGCGATCGAGGCGGCGGTCATGGCCGCAACCGCGGCGTGCGAGGAGCCGGACCTGAGGTGGTCCCGGCTGCAAGTCTGCCCCGGTGCGCAACGGGTCGCCATCTTGCACCGCGCCGATCCCGGCGCCCCCTGGTCAGGCGTGCTCGGCAGCCGGGCGGTATTGCGGTTCGTCCCGTGATGGCCCGGGCCTCAAAACTGGCACCCCACGGCGAGGTGTTGCGCGGGGGCATGGCAGCGTTACGCTCTACGGGAGTTACAGGCGATTCCAGATGCCGGGCGGCAGATCGCGGACTGCGGAAGGGATGGCAGATCATGGCTGAGGGCTTGTCCCACGCCGACGACCCGGACCTGGAGGGAGATCTGCAGGTCACGCTGGATACCAGCGTGGCACATCCCGCCCGGGTGTACGACTACTGGCTTGGCGGGAAGGACAACTTTGCCGCCGACCGGGAGGCCGCGGAGCAGGTGATCGCGGCCAACCCGACGGTCTTGCCCGGGGTGCGGGCCAACCGGGCATTCCTCGGCCGCGCTGTGCGCTACCTGGCCGGGGAGGCGGGGATCCGGCAGTTCCTGGATCTCGGCACCGGGCTGCCGACCGCGCAGAACACGCATCAGGTGGCCCAGGCCATCGCCCCAGATGCCCGGATCGTCTACGTCGACAACGACCCGATAGTGCTCACCTACGCCCGGGCCCTGCTGACCAGTGCCCCCGAGGGCATCACCGCCTATGTACCGGCCGACATCCGGGACACCGAGAAGGTACTGGCTGGGGCGGCGGAAACTCTCGACTTCGGCCAACCGGTCGCGGTCATGGCCCTGATGGTCCTCCAGTACGTCCCGGACGCGGACGACCCATGGGGGATCGTAAGGCGTTTGCTTGAGCCACTTCCGGCGGGCAGCTACCTGACGGTCTCCGACACTGTTCGCGACATCGACACCGAACGGGTGACCGAGGGTACGGCGCGGCTTAACCAGCGCATGGGCCAGACGCGGCTTACCCTGCGTACCCGGTCCGACTTCGAGCAGTTCTTCGACAACCTGGAGATGGTGGAGCCGGGCATCGTCCCGGTACCCGACTGGCGGGCATCGGGGTCGGAGCATCCGATCCCCTGCTATGCCGGGATGGGCCGTAAGCCTGCGCGCGGCTGAGCGGTCCCGCGAGCCCTGGATCCAACCCGGCGAGCGGTCGCGCTGGATTACTGGCCGGTGGCGATCAAGTCGCGGATATCCTGCGGCATAGTCCGGCAGGAGTCGGGGCCGTTCGGTTCATCGTGCGCCTGGCCGGTGATCCCCATCTCCCCCGCCAGTTTGAGCCACCCGTCCGCGCTGAGTTCTTGTGGCACGTATATCCGCGCACCCCGGATCAGGCCGAGTTCGACCAGGCCGTCGTGGGTGGCGGGATTTATGTCGATGCCACCCCCGGGCAGCCGGTGCGCGTGGATGGGGCTGGGCAGGACGCCCATGAGCTGATACGCGTCGTCCCAGCTCATGTGGTCCGGTGGATCGTCGAAGTAGTACCAGGCCGCGTCGCAGATGCCGTAAATGTGCGGGCCGAACTGGGCGTCGTTCAGGTACAGCTCCAGAATTCGCTGCTTAGAGATCGCGTGGACCAACTGCTGGGCCAGAAGGGCGTCAATGGTCTTGCGGAACGGGTCTTGCGACGGCCATAGCAGCAGGTTCTTGCTGAGCTGCTCAGGGATCGCGGAGCCGTAGGGGTCCTTTTCTCCGTCAAGGTACGCGCTGACCCGGCTCAGCCACTGATCCCAGTCGACACCGGTGGACCGGGTCGGAAGCTGGGCGTCCTCATGCGCGAGGGTCGCAGCGATCATGAACCGGGAGACGTACCTGAGGGCCACGTAGTCGTGCAGGTGCTCACGGCCGCCCTCCAGCATGTACGCGGTGACCGGAGGGTTCATCCAATTGAGGCTGATGAAGTAGCACTCCGCGGCAAGGTCGAGGCAGCAGAACGCAACGATGACGTAAACCAAGCCTCGCAGCAGTGCCCGCAGCGGCGAGGGGCGACGAGGGGCACGCGACGGTGGCGGCCACGGCGGAGCAGTGGCCGGCGGAAATGCTGGGGGCTGCTGCTCCCAGCTAGGACCAGGCGGACGCTCAGACCACCAGTCAGCATTCATGCCTTGCTTCCATGCTCGGGAGGTTTACAGCGACAGCGGGAGGTTCAAGGTGAACAGGAACAACGCATTGACCAATGCGTCTTTCAGCAATGCAAGAAGTCCTGCGACCAACGATTAGCGCACCACACGCCCTGGAATCGACGCTCTTGAGAGCGTGCGTGACCGTTACATAGAAATAGCTCGCCACGAACAACAGCAACATGGAAACGATCAAGGTCAGCGGCCACTGGGCCAGGAGACGAACTAACAACGGACTAAAGTGCGAATCGACATCGCCGCATCAACCCCCTGCGCTCAATGGCCCGAATCGGTGCGCAGAGTATAGCTTTCCCCTCCCGGGGTCCGCCAATCTCTCTCAACACCATGTCGTTTAGGTGTTTCAGCCCTGCCGGGGTGTTATCGTCTGAGCGCTCCTCGTGTTCCCTGAAGTCCTTTTCTTGATGACGTGCGGGCATTGCGGGAGCCCGCGTGTCGCGGCGGGTCTGGCGCGCGGTTCCGCGGGCCGCGGCCCCGTCTCGGGCGGGGCGGTTTCCTCCTTCCTCGCGCAGTGGCGGGGCGCGCGTTCAGCAGCGGCCGGGCGCGTACGTGATGACCTGGTGTTTTCCGGTGACGGTCTGCTTGGTCGCGGATGTGTGCCCGAATTTCGGGCGTGCTTTCTGCACCCGCGGTGAGTGCCGTTCCCGGCCGGGGATGTTCAGGGTATGCAGTTGCGCGCGCATCGACCAGATCAACGCCAGCATCGGCGAGCTCACCGCGGTGGTCGAGACCCTGCTGGAACCGTATGAGGAACAACTGCAGCAAGCCGGGTCGATGCCCGGCTGGGGCCGCCGCTCTGCCCAGGACGCCGTCGCCGAGACCGGCGTCGACATGACCCGGTTCCGCACCGGCGGCCACCTGGCCTCCTGGGCGGGCCGCACCCCGCTGGACAACCAGTCCGGAAGCCGCAGCGGACGCGCGAAATCCAAGAAGGGCAACCGGTACCTGGCCGCCATCACCGGCGAGACCGCCGTCGCGGCCGGCAAGACCCAGACCCGCGAAGGCGCCCGCTACCGGCGGATCGCCCGCCGCCGCGGCAAACCCAAAGCAGGCGTCGCGCTCGGCAACACCCAGCTGAAGGTCTACCACAAGCTGCTGTCCACCCCCGGCATGCGCTATGAAGACCTCGGCGTCGACTACTACGACACCCGGCGCCGAAGATCACCAGCTTCACGATCCGCTACAACCAGACCGCCAGGCCCTGGACCTACGACGCCCGCGCCGACCACCAGCGCTACCGCGCCCAGCACATGACTGCTAACGGACCAACTGCCCCCCAACCCCTCCCGCCGGCAGCGTGACAGCTACGTGCACGAACTGTATGACGGCCAGCGGATGCGCCCGGAGAAGCTGGCGGCCTGGCGAGCACTGCGCGAGCGCTACGGCAATCGCGACGAGTCAAGAGTCGATCAAGGCACTCTTCTGGCGCCCAACCCAGCAGGCCCCAAACCGGCCACAGCTCGCGGGCGAGGTGAGCTTAGCGATCTTGTCCCCGCGAGCCTTCGCGACGGCCAGGCGGGACAGGGAGCCTGGCGACCCCAGAGACAGCGAGTGCCCCGGCCCGAAAGGTTACCGAGGCACTCTCACTCCGTGTCAAGATTCGGGTCCTAGCTCCATAGGCTCTCGCCTCCCTTCGCGCATCGACTGCGGCTATGCGTACGGCGACCAGCGGTGCCACCGCTCCAAGAGGTGGCGGACAACGTGCGTCCTGTGCGGCCTGTGCGGATGAAGGTCCATGACGGCCTCCCTTCCTTCCGTTTCACGCGTACCACTCCGGACGTTCTGGCATTAGAGGCGTTGGACCCGTTTCCAGCGTGATGTTGGACCCGTTTCCAGCGTGATATGGAGCACAGTCACCCTGCCCGCTGAGCCCAGACATGAGACAAACGCATGTGCCGGTTCATTGCCATCCTGGACAACTAGCCGGACAGGCCCGGCAAGGCCGGTTGCGCGCATGGCAGCCTGGACGGCCTCCAGTGCCCGCTCAAGCCCGGTACGCAGCCCAGGCTCCAGCTCAAAACCCGGCTCGAACCCCGATCCCGCCAGCGTCCGCGCTAGATCGGCGAGGCTGCCAAGGTCAGTTCCCTCCACGCTTTCCTCGGCCAGCTCGCGGACGACCGGATTGACTGGTGCCCACTCCATCAGCAAGCACGCCGGGTCGAACGTCACCTCGGGGTCCAGAGTGCCATCCCGGACCCAAGATGCCGCGCGAGGCGGGCCCGCTACGTGCCCGTCAGCATGGGCAGCAAAGGTCAACCACGGTCACTCACGGAAGATTAGGCAAGTCGGCGCAGGTCACGGCATCTCCTGGTCAGGCGGGGCGCCGCGGATGCGGCCGTGCTGGTCATACTCATCGAGCGCGGTGGCATCCCCGGAGCGCAGCCGTAGCGAGGCGGAGCGTTCCCAGGTGGCGGCGAGCTGCTCCTGGTCTCCGGCCAGCACCAGCTTGCAGCCGTGGCGGGCCACGTACTCGGTAATCGCGGCCAGGTGGGCCAGGGAGATCATGGAGCCTTCGTCGGCCGCGATCAGCGAGCCCGGCGGGATCCGGCCGCGTTGGATGTCGCCGAGCAGCCGCGTAGTGTTCGCGGTGGCCAGGACGCGGGTCTTGCCGGTGCCGGACGGCCCGGTGCTCACCTCGACGGTGCGGGCCGAGGTGAGTGAGGCCGAGGGCCTGTGCTCCTGGCCCCCACCAGCGGCCGGGTGGTTCCCCGGCGGGCGGCGTTGATGTAATACCCGCCGGTCGTGCGCTCGGCGGCCCTGCCTGGGTCTTCCACATGTAGCCGAGGTCGTAGCCCTTGGCGACGGTAACGACCACGGCCAAACGGCTGCCTCCTTTCCCACGGGATCGCGCGGCTGCAGGACCGACCATGATCATTTCGATGAATGCAACGGTCTGCGGCGACATGAACCATGGTGAGAAAAGACGGCACAAGATCGTCGGCAGCGATGAGCCGAAGAGGTGTAAACGGGTAGAAAATCAGGCGGTGACCTGGGAAGACAAGCCGGTGTCCTGCCACAGCGGCCCGGCGGCCAGCCGGGCTTCCGCCTGCCGCCACGTTGTGCGTGCTCGCCATCGTCCGGGTCGACCGCGTCTCGGCCAGCTTGTTCAGCGCCGGCGCACGTCGTGGGCGGTCAGGTCCCGCAGCGGGACCTGACCGATCGGCATCGTGACCGGCCGGAGCAGGTCCACATGCGACCGGACAGTTTTGTCCGCCAGCCCGTCCAGCGCCTCAGCGGTCCAGTCAGCCACCGCCTTGGCCAGCGTGTAGGAAGCCGACGTCTTCAGGCCAGCGTCCGCCTCCGCCTGGAGCTTCTTCAGCTTCTCCCGGACCTCGGTCTTGGTCCGTCCGGTGACCTTGCGCCGGATTCGCGAACCGTCCGGACGCCAGCCGAGCGAGATCGCACCGACCCAGGTGCCGTTCGCCGCATCTCGGTAGACCGAACCTTCGCCGTGCCCACGGCGCGCAGTAGCCGTCATATGCCGGATAGTACGCCGACTTTGGCTCTTGGTTTGGCTCTGCTTCGAGGCCTTCAAGATCGCAAGTGGCCTCTGACCTGTGGAGCTAAGGGGACTCGAACCCCTGGCCTTCTGGATGCAAACCAGACGCTCTTCCAGCTGAGCTATAGCCCCAGGTTGTTTCCCCAAGGGTACCCGGTGGCCGGGGGCGGTGCAGCGGCAAGCAGCATGGCTCGTTCGGTCCTCGAAGGGGCTTATTTGAGCAGGCGGGACAGGCGGCGGTCGGCGAGGGGCTTGCCGCCGGTCTGGCAGGTCGGGCAGTACTGCAGCGCGGAGTCGGCGAACGAGACCTCCCTGATCGTGTCGCCGCATACCTGGCAGGCCTGGCCCGCCTTGCCGTGCACGCGCAGGCCGCTCTTCTTCTCGCTCTTCAGGTCGGCGGCGGCCAGGCCTGCCGAACGCTCGACCGCTTCGGCCAGCGTGGCCTTGATCGCGTCGTACAGGGTGGCCACGTCGGCCGGCGTCAGGCTGGACGCGATCTTGAACGGCGACATCCTGGCCGCGTGCAGCACCTCGTCGGAGTACGCGTTGCCGATGCCCGCGATGATCCGCTGATCGCGGAGCACGCCCTTGACCTGCGTCCTGCGCCCGGAAAGCAGGGCCGCCAGCGTCTCGGCGGTGAAGTCCGCGGCCATCGGGTCGGGGCCGAGCGTGGCGACGCCGGGCACTTCGGCCGGGTCGCGTACCAGGTACACCGCCAGGCGCTTGCGGGTGCCCGCCTCGGTGAGGTCGAACCCGGAACCGCCTTCGAGCGCCAGCCGGAAGGCCAGCGGGCTCTTGCCCGGCTTCGGCGGTGCCGAGGGCAGTTCCTCGCGCCAGCGCAGCCAGCCCGCGCGGGCCAGGTGCATGATCAGGTGCAGGCCCTGGTCGGTGGAGATGTCGAGGAACTTGCCGTGCCTGCCGACTTCGGTGATCACCTGACCAGTCAGGTGAGTCAGGGGCGGGTTGAACGTCTTCAGCACCGAGAACGAGGCCGCGTCGGCCCGCGCCACGGCGTGACCGACCGCGTGGCCGCGCAGGAAGGCGGCGAGCGACTCGACTTCCGGCAGTTCCGGCATGCTTCAAAGTTTGCCACGTGACACGCGAGGTTAGCACCCCGCGGCGCTGAGGCCTCCGGCGATGATCCCGGCCTGGGAGGCCAGCAGATCAGGCAGGTCACCGATATCGGCCAGCAGGTGAGTCGCTCCGGCGCGGCGGAGCCTGCTCGCGTCATCGACGTCACTGAGCATGCCGACGACCAGACCTGCCCCGGCGCGGCGGGCGGCCAGCACCCCGCTTTCTGTGGCGGTGATCACGGCGACGGCCCGCACGTCGTCGACGCTAAGCCGCAGGACGGTCGTGAGGACGAGGTCGGGCCAGGGGAACGCGCGGGCCACGTCGTCCGCGCACAGCACCAGGTCCGCGCGCTGCCACCAGTCGAGACGTTCCAGCAGCAGGCTCAGCGCGGGCCGCGAAAGCGACGACACCAGGCCCACCTTGATACCCGCCGCGGCCAGCTTGGCCAGCGCCTCGTTCGCGCCGGGCAGCGGCAGCGCGCCGAACCGGTCCACGGCAGCCCTGAAGGATCGCTCGAAGGCCAGGTTCGCGACCTGGGCCCGGATTTCGTCCTCCGGAAACAGGCTCCGCAGCACGTTGGCCGGCGCCCAGCCGCGGGTCCGGTCGAACTGCACCATCGACCTGGTGTAAGCGGCGGTGCCGGTCACCAGTCCCTGGGTGGCGATCGCCTCCGCGAACGCCCGCTCGAGCACGCTGCCTTCGACCGCGGCCACTCCGAGCACGTCACAGCAGACCAGCGATACGGCGGATGCATCGCTCACCGGCTTGCCTCCCAGCGCCGGACCGGCCTCGCGCAGGTCAGTCTTCGTCGGCTCAGTCCTCGTCGGCGGCGGTGGCCTCGGTCCACAGGTCGAGTTCGGCCCGGTCGGACTGGACCTTGCGCCAGACGGCGAACGCGCCGAGCCCGAGCGCGGCCAGCACCATTAGCTTCTTCACAGCGAAGAACCCTCCACCTTGATGACGTCGGAGCGGTTCGCTGGAACGAGGTTCCGCGGACCGCAGGTGTAGGGCAGCTTAGCAAAGATGCCCGGACTGCCCGGGCCGGCAGCCGGTGCGCCGCGCCCGCCAGATGATTGTGAAGGAAGCGTCGCCGCTGGTGAGGGAGTAATTTGTGGGGTTACGTGGACTTGAACCACGGGCCTCGTCCTTATCAGGGACGCGCTCTAACCGACTGAGCTATAACCCCATGCTACAGCTGTCTGACCTGCATAAACAGGAGCGACAATCATCCTACCGTACCAGTGCGGCGGGTTGCGCCGTGCTTTCAGAGCTCAGGCGCACCTGATGTCTGCCACCAGGCGCGCCGCCTGCCCCGCCAGGTCATTCCGTCTCGCGGAGTGTCACTTCCACCCCGCCCACCAGCCGCGAGGTCAGGTTGTAGACGACCGCGCCAATGGTCGACATCGCCGTGATGAGCACGATGTTGAGCGAGCCGAGCAGGGCCGTGTACCCGAGTATCCGCGAAGCGGACCACCATTTGGCCGCGTTCACGCCGGTCGAGCTCTGACTCGAGGTCACGCTGCTTACCACATGCTGAAGCGAGGCGAACACGCCGAGCGCGGACAGCGCGCCGTAGAGGACGCTCACGGCGACGAACAAGATGACGAACGCGACCAGCGAGACGACGAAGCTGAACTTCATCACCGACCATGGCTCCACCCGGGCCACGGTCAGGTGGGCCTGCCGCGCCGAGCGCTTGGACGGAGCCTTCTTCGGCATGCCCGGCATCGCGGCCGACGTCTCGCCCCGTCCGGTCTTCTCGGCGCTGTCGGCGGCAGCCGGGGCCGCGGGTGCAGCCGGTGACACGGGTTCGGCCGGGCTCTTCGTGCCCGGCCCGGACCGCAGGAAGTTCCGCGGAGGCGATGATGGTGAGGCCGACGGCGGGTCAGGCATCTCCCACGCGAACGCAGCCGGTGACACGGCAGGCGGCTCTGCGTCGGACGCCCCCGGACCGGATGGTTTGGTACCAGAGGGCTGGGCACTGGACGCCGCGGTGGGCGGCGGCTCAGCCGCGGCCGGCTCGGGGGCCCCGTCGGCGGCAGGCGGTACCGGATCCGTTTGCGGCCGGCTGAAGCTGAGCGTGACGGAGTTGTCGGCGATGGTGGCATCCGCCCCCGGGCCATGGCCGTTCTCCGGCCCGGCCGTGTCATCCTGCACCCCGCCGGTACCGATCGCCTCGGCCGGCGCGTCGCTGGCCGCGAGAACCCCGCGCGGCGTATGGTCGGATCCGTTACCATTTGGCGGTGCCGTCTTAACCGGAGCAGAGCTGGCCGACGGCTGACGTGGCGTCTGCCTGGACGCCGGCATGATGTCCATTGGCCGGGTTCCCCGTTCGACTTCAGCGTCCAGGTCTTCGCCGCCAGCCCTTGAGGTCACAACCGTAGGCGTGCCTACGCCTGAGCCCTCGGGCCTGTTCGTGCGCCTGTCCAAGCGGTCCTCCCTCTGATCCAGACCCTCATGAGGTTATCTCCGGACTAGACACCCATTTGACCACTCATGCGAAGAAGGCGCCTTTTTCGCCGAACCACCGCTTACTCATGGGACGCTTCTGCCTCCGAAATCGTTCCCGTTACCTGCGAAGACGGTTGTAACGATCATTCTCGCCCAGTAAACGGAATTATTCCTCATCTCCTTCTGAATCTTCCTCGGGGTCCTCCAGGTCCTCAAGGACGGCCTCGTCCGCTAGCTCCGTCAGGTCCGTCAGGTCCGCTTGATCCAGGGAATCGCCCTGGTCATCGTCCTCATCCGCCGGTTCGGCATCGCCGTCGGCGAGCGACTCCGCGTTGCGGGCCAGGGCTACCACGCTGTCTCCGGCGGCCAGGTTCATCAGCCGGACGCCCATGGTCTGCCGGCCGGACTGCTTGACTTCACCCGCCCGGGTCCTGATCACGCCGCCCCCCGAGGTTATGGCGAAGATCTCATCGTCTGAGCGCACCATCAGGGCGCCGACCAGTTCGCCGCGGGCCTCCACGATCTTCGCGGTGACGACACCGCGGCCGCCGCGGCCCTGCACCGGGTACGCGCCGGACGGCGTCCGCTTGGCGTACCCGCCGCCGGTGGCCACGAGCACGTCTTCGCCCTCCCGGACCACGTACATGCCCAGCAGCACGTCACCGTCGTTGAACCGCATCCCGATGACACCCGAGGTGGCACGGCCCATCGGCCGCAGCGATTCGTCGGAGGCGTGGAACCTGATGGCCTGGGCGCCCTTGCTCACCAGCAGCAGGTCCTCCTCCGGCGAAACCAGCCGGGCCGCGATCACCTCGTCGTCCTCGCGCAGGTTGATCGCGATGATGCCGCCGGAGCGGGGCGAGTCGAAGTCCGTCAGCCTGGACTTCTTCACCAGCCCGGACTTGGTGGCGAGCACCAGGTACGGCGCCACCTGGTAGTCGCGCAGCGCGAGCACCTCGGCGATCCGCTCGTCCGGCTGGAACGCCAGCAGGTTGGCCACGTGCTGGCCGCGGGCGTCGCGGCCGGCGTCAGGCAGCTCATATCCCTTGGCCCGGTAGACCCGGCCCTTGTTGGTGAAGAACAAGATCCAGTGGTGGGTCGTGGTGATGAAGAAGTGGTCCACGATGTCGTCGGTGCGCAGCTGGGCGCCGCGGACCCCCTTGCCGCCGCGGCGCTGCGCGCGGTACAGGTCGGTCCTGGTGCGCTTGGCGTACCCGCCGTACGTGATCGTGACCGCGACGTCCTCTTCGGCGATCAGGTCCTCGTCGGCCACCTCGCCGTCGTAGGCGATGATCTCGGTCCGCCGCTCGTCGCCGAACTTGGTGACGATCTCGGCCAGCTCGGATCCGACGATCTGCCGCTGCCGCTCCGGCGAGGCCAGGATGTCCTCGTAGTCGGCGACCTTGGCGGTCAGCTCCTCGAACTCGTTGGTGAGCTCCTGCCGCTCCAGGGCGGCGAGCTTGCGGAGCTGCATGTCCAGGATCGCGCGGGCCTGGATCTCGTCGATCTCCAGCAGCCCCATCAGGCCCTGCTGCGCCTCGGACGCCGACGCGCTGGCCCTGATCAGCGCGATGACCTCGTCGATCCGGTCGATCGCCTTGATCAGCGCGGCGACGATGTGCAGCCGCTCCTGGGCCTTGCGCAGCCGGTACCTGGTGCGCCGGACGATGACCTCGATCTGGTGCGTGACCCAGTACCTGATCATCTGGTCCAGGCGCAGGGTCCGCGGCACGCCGTCGACCAGCGCCAGCATGTTGGCGCCGAACGTGTCCTGCAGCTGAGTGTGCTTGTACAGGTTGTTCAGCACCACCTTGGCGATGGCGTCCCGCTTCAGCACGATCACCAGCCGCTGGCCGGTCCGGCCGCTGCTCTCGTCCTTGACGTCGGCGATGCCGCTGACCCGGCCCTCGCGGACCAGTTCGGCGATCTTCTGGGCCAGGTTGTCCGGGTTGACCTGGTAGGGCAGTTCCTTGACCACGAGCTGGGCGCGGCCCCGGGCGTCTTCCTCGACTTCGACCACGGCCCGCATGATGATCGAGCCGCGGCCGGTGCGGTAGGCGTCCCTGATGCCGCGCCTGCCCACGATCAGGCCGCGGGTGGGGAAGTCGGGCCCCTTAACCCGCTCCATCAGCGCGTCGAGGAGCTCCTCGTCGGAGGCGTCGAAGTGGTCCAGGTACCAGGCGACCCCGGCGCCCACCTCGCGCAGGTTGTGCGGCGGGATCTTGGTCGCCATCCCGACCGCGATGCCCTCGGATCCGTTGATGACCAGGTTGGGGAACCGGCTCGGCAGCACCACCGGCTCGGACGAGCGCCCGTCGTAGTTCTCACGGAAGTCGACGGTGTCCTCGTTGATGTCCCGCAGCATCTCCATCGCCAGCGGGGCCAGGCGGCACTCGGTGTACCGCATGGCCGCGGGCGGGTCGTTGCCCGGCGAGCCGAAGTTGCCCTGGCTGTCGATCAGCGGCATCCGCATCGACCACGGCTGGGCCATCCGGACCAGCGCATCGTAGATCGCGCTGTCACCGTGCGGGTGGTAGTTGCCCATCACGTCGCCGATGACCCGCGAGCACTTGAAGAAGCCGCGGTCCGGGCGGTACCCGCCGTCGTACATGGCGTACAGGATCCGCGTGTGCACCGGCTTGAGCCCGTCCCGCACGTCGGGCAGCGCACGGCCGATGATGACCGACATCGCGTAGTCGATGTAGCTGCGCTGCATCTCGTACTGGATGTCGACCGGCTCGGTCCGGTCGTGGCCGCCCTGGGGCAGATCGGTAACTTCGGTCACTTTCGCAATCCCTACTTAAAACGGTGGAAACAGCTGGCCCGAGCGGGCCAGCAGCTCAGATGTCCAGGAACCTGACGTCCTTCGCGTTCCGGGTGATGAACGCGCGGCGCGCCTCGACGTCCTCGCCCATGAGCACGCTGAACAGCTCGTCGGCCTGGGCCGCGTCATCGAGGGTCACCTGCAGCAGGACCCGCCGCGCCGGATCCATGGTGGTTTCCCACAGCTCGTTCGGGTTCATCTCGCCGAGGCCCTTGAACCGCTGCACGCCGTCACGCGGCCGCGGGTCCTTGCGCCCGGCCGCGATGCCCGCCTCGATCACCCGGTCCCGCTCGCCATCGGAGAAGGCGTACCCCGGGAGCACGCCGCGCCCCTCCCACTTGATCTTGTAAAGCGGGGGCTGCGCGAGGTAGACGTGCCCGGACTCGACCAGCGGCTTCATGAACCGGAACAGCAGCGTGAGCAGCAGCGTGCGGATGTGCTGCCCGTCCACGTCGGCGTCCGCCATCAGGATGATCTTGTGGTAGCGGAGCTTAGTGATGTCGAACTCGTCGTAGATGCCGGCGCCGAGCGCCGTGATCATCGCCTGGACCTCGTTGTTCTTCAGCACCCGGTCGATCCGCGACTTCTCCACGTTGATGATCTTGCCGCGGATCGGCAGGATGGCCTGGAACTTGGGGTCCCGGCCGCCCTTGGCCGAGCCGCCGGCCGAGTCACCCTCGACCACGTAGATCTCGGACTTGGCCGGGTCGGTGGACTGGCAGTCCGCCAGCTTGCCCGGCAGCGACGTCGAGTCGAGCAGCGACTTGCGCCGGGTCAGGTCCCGCGCCTGGCGGGCGGCGATCCGGGCCCTGGCCGCCTGACTGGCCTTGTTGATGATCTCCTTGGCCTCGCCGGGGTTGCGGTCGAACCAGTCCCGCAGGTGGTCGTTGGAGGCCTTCTGCACGAACGACTTCGCCTCGGTGTTGCCGAGCTTGGTCTTGGTCTGGCCCTCGAACTGGGGCTCGGCCAGCTTGACCGAGACGATCGCGGTGAGGCCCTCGCGAACGTCGTCTCCTGTCAGGTTGTCGTCCTTCTCCCGGAGCAGCTTCTGGTCCCGGGCGTACCGGTTGACGATCGTGGTCAGCGCGGCGCGGAACCCCTCCTCGTGGGTGCCGCCCTCGGCCGTGTTGATCGTGTTCGCGAAGGTGTGCACTGACTCGGTGTACGCCCCGCTCCACTGCATCGCGATCTCGACCGAGATCCCGTCCGCTTCTTCCTCGAAGTCGATGACCGAGTTGTGCACCGGCTCCTTCGACGCATTTATATACCGAACGAAGTCGGCTATCCCGCCGGCGTACTGGTACACCGCGTCCCGTGGTTCGTCCTGGCGCTCGTCGCTGATCAAGATGGCGAGGTTCTTGTTGAGGAAGGCCATCTCCTGCATGCGCCGGGACAGCGTTCTCGAAGGACCACTCGGTGGTCTCGAAGATCTGGGGGTCGGGCCAGAACGTGATCGTGGTGCCCGTCTCGGTGCTGGCGGCGCCGCGGACGAGCGGGCCGGCCGGATCGCCGCGCTCGTAGGACTGCGACCAGGCGTACCCGTCCCGGCGGATCTCCACGTCGAGCCGGGCCGACAGCGCGTTCACCACCGATACGCCGACGCCGTGCAGGCCGCCGGAAACCGCGTAGGACTTGCCGTCGAACTTGCCGCCCGCGTGCAGCGTGGTCATCACGACCTCGACCGCCGGGCGGTGCTCCACCGGGTGCTCGTCCACGGGAATGCCGCGGCCGTTGTCGCGTACCCGCACCCCGCCATCGGGGAGTAGCGTGACGTCGATGGTGTCGCAGTACCCCGCCAGCGCCTCGTCTACGGCGTTGTCCACGACCTCGTAGACGAGGTGATGCAGTCCGCGCTCGCCAGTCGAGCCGATGTACATTCCTGGGCGCTTGCGAACGGCCTCAAGCCCCTCGAGTACCGTGATCGAGCGTGCATCATAGGACAAACCGGACTCCATCCTGCATCAGAAGCGCGCAGCCAGGCTCCCCTCTAGTTTCGCCATGCCTGCGCACATCCATTTTAGCTGCGAATACCTATTGCCATGGCCGTGTTGCGCCACGTGTTGCTAGCCGTAGGTGTCACCTGGGCCCTTGCTGCCGGGGACCCGCCAGCCGCCGCGCTGGCGCGGCGGGGCCGGGCCGCGGACCTTCACCCGGAGCACGGAGCCGTCCCCGAGCTCGTCGTTCAGCCGCCGCACGAGCACCGACGCGAGCAGCCGCACCTGAGTCGCCCAGGCGGTCGAGTCGGCGATCACCGCCAGCTCGCCGTCGGCGAAGCTGTCGGGGCGGGTATGCGCGGCCAGGTCATGGCCGACGATGTCCGCCCACCGGCCGAACACCGAGCCCATGGCCGCCTGCCGCTGCCAGCCGCGCGTATCGAGCAGCCCGCCGATAGCGCTGAGCAGCGGCTGCGGATCCTCCCTGCGGGGGCGCCCGCGAGCGGGACCGGCCGGCCCTGGCCCGGCCCCGGGACCACGCCCGCCCTGGTCCGGCGAGTCGTCGGGGCCCGCCGCGGTAAGGCCGGACCGTTCGGGATACCTGATCTCACCCGGCCCTGGCTGGCGCTGGAAGCCGGCGGGCAGATCACCCCTGGCCCGCGCGTCCGCCTGGGCCTGGGCCAGGGCCTGCGCCGCCAGCCGGGCGCTGGCGGCCGCGGCCGCGCCATCGCCTGGCCTCCCCCGGCCCGCCTGGTTAGCCGGCACCGGAGATCACGCCCGCACGGACGGTGAACCGCGCGCCGACCAGCAGGTCGGGGACGTCGGCCGGCACGGCCGCGGTAATCAGGACCTGCTCACCGCCTGCGACCAGGGCGGCCAGCCGGTCCCGGCGGCCGGTGTCAAGCTCGGCGAACACGTCGTCCAGGATCAGCACCGGATCCTCGTAACCCTCCCTCAGCAGCGAGTAGCTGGCCAGCCGCAGCGCGAGCGCGAGCGACCAGGATTCACCGTGGCTGGCGTAGCCGCGGGCCGGCAGCGCGCCGATGGAGAGCTCAAGCTCGTCACGGTGCGGGCCGACCAGGCAGACGCCCCGGTCGAGTTCGCTTGACCGCACCGCGGCCAGCGCCTTGAGCAACGCCGTCTCGAGCCCGGGGAGGTCGAAATCCAGGCCGGGATCAGCGGTCCCGGCGTCATCAGGACCCGAATTATTAAACGCTGAAGCGCGGTAGGAAATTCCGGTCGATTCGCCCGCAGGGCCGCCGGACACGGCCTCGTACGCCGCGGTCACATGCGGCCGTATCGCGGCCACCAGGCGGATCCGGCCGGCCAGCAGCGGCGCGCCTGCCCGGGCCAGCTGCCCGTCCCAGGCATCGAGGGTGGCCGTCATCGCCTCGCGGGCCGGGCCGCGCAGACCTCCCTTGGTCCCGGCCGATTTCAGCAGGGCGGTGCGCTGCCGCAGCACCCGTTCGTAGTCAGCGCGGATGCCGGCGTAGCGCGGCGCGGTGGCGACGAGCAGCTCGTCGAGGAACCTGCGCCGTTCACCGGGATCCCCCTTGACCAGGGCCAGATCCTCCGGCGCGAACAGCACCGTGCGCAGCGTGCCCAGGATGTCCCGTGGCCGCGGCATCGGGGCCCGGTTCAGCCTGACCCGGTTGGCGCGGCCCGGGTTGAGCTCGATCTCGACCAGCGCGCTGCCCTGGGCGCCGGTGACCGCCCCCCGGAGCACGGCGCGTTCCGCCCCGCGCCGCACCAGCGGCGCGTCGGTGGCGACCCGGTGGCTGCCCAAGGTGGCCAGGTAACCGATCGCCTCGACCAGGTTGGTCTTGCCTTCCCCGTTCGGCCCGCTGAACGTGGTCACGCCCGGGCCCAGCAGGAGGCTGAGCTCGGGGTAGGACCTGAAGTCGGTCAGCGATAGCCGGGTGAGGTGCACGATCTGAGCGTACGGCCTGGGGGGGCGGGCAGCCCCTCCCAAGGGGGGTCTGGGGGGATGGGTCCCCCCAGGAGCGGGGGGGTCTTGGGGGGTCGTCCCCCCGGCTAGCACAGCTACTAGCCGGCCGACCGGATGGGCATGAGGACGTAACGGTAGTCAGGCTCGCGCTCGCTCTTGCCCGTGACGACCGCGGGCTTGGTCGGCGAGGTGAACGAGATCCTGACCGTGTTGGAGTCGATCGCGCCGATGCCGTCGAGCAGGTACTGCGGGTTGAACGCGATCTGCAGGTCCTCGCCGTCGAACGCCGCCTCGAGGACCTCCACCGCCTGCGCCTCTTCCGAGGCGCCCGCCTCCAGCACCAGCTGACCCGAGCTGAAGGCCAGGCGCACCGGGGTGTTCCGCTCGGCGACCAGCGCCACCCGCTTGACCGCCTCGGCGAACGAGCTGGCCGCGAGTTCCGCGGTCGCGTTGAACTCGCTAGGCAGCAGCGCCTGGTACTTGGGGTACTCCCCGCTCAGCAGCCTGGTGGTCGTCTGCCGCCCGGCGCCGGCGAAGCCGATGAGGCTGTCGCCGCCGAGTGAAATCGCCACCTCGGCGCCGGAGGTGAGGGCGCGCGCGGTGTCACCGAGCACCCGGGCGGGGACGAGCAGCGCCGTGCTGAGGTCCGCATCCGCCGGGTTCCAGCGCAGCTCGCGGACTGCCAGCCGGTACCGGTCGGTGGCGACGAGGGTCAGCGTGTCGCCCGCGATCTCGATCCTGATGCCGGTCAGCGCGGGCAGGGTGTCATCGCGGCCGGCCGCGATCGCCACCTGGCTGATGGCGGAGGCCAGCGCGTCGCTGCCCACCGAGCCCGCCAGCGGCGGCATCTCGGGCAGCGTCGGGTATTCCTCTTCGGGCAGCAGGACCATGGTGAAGGTCGCGCTGCCGCACTTGAGGGTGGCGCGGGTGCCGTCGGTGACCAAGTCGACCGGGCGGGCGGGCAGCGACCGCACGATCTCCGCGAGCAGGCGGCCCGAGACGAGCACGGCGCCTTCCTCGTCGGTGATCACCGGCACGGTGGCCTGCGCCGAGACCTCGTAGTCGAACGTCGAGAGCGTGAGGTCGGCCCCCGCGTTCAGGCGCATGCCCGCCAGCACAGGGGCGGTCGGGCGGGCCGGCAGGGCGCGCGCGGTCCAGGCCACGGCTTCCGCCAGATGATCGCGCTCAACCTGGAGCTTCACGGGGACTGCCTCCTACTTATCAGTGTGCACATCTCAGTGTGCTCATCGGGGGCGCAGAGCCGAGCGCTGTCCCCACACACAGGGCCTACTTGGTGTTTGTTCTTTTCTTATTTAGAGAAACGTCATAGTCATAGGTGCGGTGGATTCTGGGGAGAACTTTCGTTCCCGCAGTTCAGTGGTTGTTTTCTGCCCACAGGGGGCGGTGCCTGGCCGGGGGACGCGAGAGGCCGTCCTGTGGCCCGGGCCGGTCCCGCTCGAGCTTGCCACTGGTTGTCCCCCGGTTATCCGAATGTCTTCCACAATGTTGTCCACAAACTGTGCGCATAGCCAGGAGCCGGCCGGATCAGCCCGTTCGGGCCTGCTGCTTGATGCGATTGGTTAGTTCGGTGACCTGCGTGTAGATCGACCGGCGTTCGGCCATCAGGGACCGGATTTTCCTGTCGGCGTTGATGACGGTGGTGTGGTCGCGGCCGCCGAACTGCTGCCCGATCTTCGGCAGCGACAGGTCTGTGAGCTCGCGGCACAGGTACATGGCGATGTGCCGGGCGGTGACGAGAACCCGTGACCGGGAGGTGCCGCACAGATCCTCGATGGAGAGGCCGAAGTAAGAACGCGGTCTGGCCCATGATCGTCGCGATCGTGATCTGCGGGCCCTGGGCCTCGGGGATGAGGTCCTTGAGCACGATCTCGGCCAGTTGCAGATCGACCGACTGCCGGTTCAGGCTGGCGAACGCGGTCACCCGGATCAGCGCGCCCTCCAGTTCCCTGATGTTGGTGGAGATCCGGCTGGCGATGTACTCCAGCACCTCGGGCGGCGCGTTCAGGCCCTCCTGGATGGCCTTGCGGCGCAGGATCGCGATGCGGGTCTCGAGCTCGGGCGGCTGGACATCGGTCAGCAGGCCCCACTCGAACCGGCTGCGGAGCCTGTCTTCCAGCGTGACCAGGCGCTTGGGGGCGCGGTCACTGGAGATGACGATCTGCTTGCTGGCGTTGTGCAGGGTGTTGAAGGTGTGGAAGAACTCTTCCTGCGTGCCTTCCTTATTCTCCAGGAACTGGATGTCGTCCACGAGGAGCACGTCGACATCGCGGTAACGGCGCCGGAAGCCGTCCTGCTTGCCGTCCCTGATCATGTTGATGAAATCGTTGGTGAACTCCTCCGAGCTGACGTACCTGACCTTCAGGCCGGAGTAGAGGGTCTGGGCGTAATGACCGATCGCGTGCAGCAGGTGCGTCTTGCCAAGTCCCGAGTCGCCGTAGATAAACAGCGGGTTGTAGGCCTTGGCCGGGGCCTCGGCGACCGCGACGGCCGCGGCGTGCGCGAACCTGTTGCTGGATCCGATGACGAAGGTCTCGAAGGTGTACTTGGAGTTGAGCCGGGTGCCGCCCAGCCGGGGGCCCGGCGGCATCGCGCTGTGGCGGGCCGGGTCCTGGTGCCCGTGCTCGTGAAGCTCGTGTTCGTGGAGCCCGCCTTCATGAGCGGGAACGGGCGGCGGGGCCAGCCGCGGGCCGTGATCGGCTTCCGGCGCCTGCAGGCGCGCAGCGGGAGGTTCGGGCGCGAGGTCCGCGCCCGAGGTCATCGGGGCCTGCGGTACCGGGTCGACGGTGACGGCGAGCTGGATGTCGCGGCCGAGTTCCTGGGATAGGGCCTGGGTCACCAGAGCACGCAGCCGGGTCTCCAGCTGCTCCTTGACGAACTCGTTCGGGGTCGCGATGAGGGCGGTGTTCTCCACCAGGCCGAGCGGGCGGGTGAGCTTCAGCCAGGCTCGCTGGTGCGGCTGTATCTGGAGATCGGCCAGTCCGTCGAGGGATCGCGCCCATACATCTGCCAGGTCTGAATTTGCCACCCGTGTGCTCCCCTCGCCGTGAGCCGACGGCTCACGATCCACAGATCTATCCACATGTTGTGCACGTGGCATCCCCGCTGCACACCGTCACTGCGGCCGCCCGGGGGGTATAGCTTTCCACAGCCTAAGTCGCCGCAGCGGGGAACGCCTGCCAAACGGCGGTGTTCCGGATGGTAGCCTGTAGCGAATCCGAGAACCGCACGCCTGTCGTCGGCGTGCGCGTAGTCAAGATCCCTTACCTGGAGTTCCAGTGAGTAAGCGCACGTTCCAGCCGAACAATCGGCGCCGGGCGAAGACCCATGGCTTCCGGCTGCGCATGCGCACCCGGGCCGGCCGGGCTGTCCTCGCGGCCCGCAGGCACAAGGGCCGCGACCGGCTGAGCGCCTGATCCTGCCACCCCAGTCCCGGATGCGCCGCGGCGCGGAGTTCGCGCTGGCCGTGCGCACCGGGACTCGTGCGGGCAGGCCCAGTGTGGTGGGCCACTTGCTGGTGCGGACCGGACCTGCTGAGGCCGAACCGGCCCGGGTAGGGTTCGTGGTCAGCCGGGCCGTTGGCAACGCGGTGACTAGGAACCGGGTCAAGCGGCGGCTGCGCGAGCTGATGCGCGGGTACCTTCACTCGCTTCCTGGCGGTAGCCTTCTTGTGGTGCGTGCCAATGCTGCGGCCGCGCACGCGAGCCAGCCGGATCTCGTCGCGGATCTGGACTCGGTGATCAGCAGGTTGTTGCGGCGGCAGGTTGGGGCGCGTGTCGGTAATGCCAGATAGTGGTACTGCTAACAGTCCGGCCCGCACCATGACGGTGCCGGCGCGGCTGCTAGTGCTACCCATCGCGGGCTACCGGCGGTTCGTGAGCCCGTTGCTCGGGCCACGCTGCCGGTTTGCGCCCTCGTGCAGCGAATACGCGATCACCGCACTCACCGAGCACGGCGCGGCCCGCGGGCTCTGGCTCGCGGTGGCGCGCATCGCCCGGTGCCATCCGTTTCATCCAGGCGGTTACGATCCGGTGCCGACCAGGAATCCCGCCAAGGTCGCGAGGAGCTAGCCGGTGCAAGCGCTCGATCCGCTGAACAACGTGGTGGCGTGGGTCATCATGCGGATCCACTCCGTCCTGGGTGGTCTTTTCGGTCCTGACACGGGGCTGGCCTGGGGCCTGTCCATCGTGATCCTGGTCGTCTTCATCAGGCTGCTGCTCGTCCCGCTGTTCATCAAGCAGGTGCACGCCCAGCGGAAGATGGCCCAGCACGCGCCGCAGCTTCAGGAACTGCGCAAGAAGTACAAGGGCGACAAGCAGCGTCTCAACGAAGAGACGATGAAGTTCTACAAGGAAAACGGGGTCAATCCGCTGGCAGGCTGCCTGCCGATGATCCCGCAGATGATCGTGTTCTTCGCGCTGTTCAACGTGCTGCGCGCCATCGCCGGCTGGAACGGGCACACCGCACTGCCCTACGGGCTGACCAAGCCAGTGGTCGAGAGCGCGCAGCAGGCGACGATCTTCGGCGTGCACCTAGGCGACAAGCTGCTGTTCTCCCACCAGCATGTGCCGATCCACGTGGCCATCGTTATCGCCCTGACCGTGGTGGTCAGCGCGTCCACGACGTTCATGACCGTCCGGCAGACTTCCAAGCGCGGTCTGATGCAGACCAACGTGGACCCGGACAACCCGATGGCCCAGTCGCAGAAGTACATGATGTACATCGTCCCGTTCTTCTCGCTGACCGGTCTGTACTGGCAGTACGGGCTCGTCCTCTACTGGGTGACGACCAACCTGTGGACGCTGGGCCAGCAGTTCTTCATGTTCAGGAACTGGACCGTCGAACCCGCGGGCGCCACGGCGGCAGCCGCTACCGGGACTTCGGTCCGGACCACGCAGAGTGCGCTGCGGCCGGGCTCAGGCGCGGCCAAGCCGGCCGCCGGCGGGACCCGGACCGGATCGGCCAGCGCTCGGCCTGCGGGCAGTACCACGCAGGTCAAGAAGGCCGGCTCGGCGGGTACGCGGCCCGCGGCCGCCGGTAACGGATCTGCCGCGCGGACAGGTACCGCGTCCCGCCCGGCCGCTAAGGCATCCGGGGCGGCCAAGGCATCCGGGGCGGTCGCGGCATCCGGCGCGGCCGCGGCTAGCGGGCAGAATGACGCGGGACTTCGCGGACGGCTGAGGCTAGGCCGGCCGAAACCAGAACCCGAGCCGCAGGACGACGTGCCCGCCACTAAGGTGGTGCGGCAGCAGCCGTCTCGGCAGGCGAGAAGCAAGCGGTCGGGCAAGCGATGACGGCCACGCATAGCGAAGTGGGAGGTCCGGTCGTGAGCCAGCAGGACGTCGAGGTCACTGACGCGGAGGAGGCGCTCGAGGAAGTCGAAGACGCCGCCGCCCAGCTGAACGACCTTGAGCTTGAGGGCGATATCGCCGCGGACTACGTGGAAGGCCTGCTGGACATCGCCGACCTGGACGGCGACATCGACATGGACGTCGAAGGCGACCGCGCTGTTGTCTCGGTGGTCGGCGCGACCCTGGACGAGCTGGTCGGCGAGGACGGCGCGGTCCTGGAGGCACTGCAGGAGCTGACCCGGCTGGCCGTGCACCGGCAGACCGGGACGCGAGCCAGGCTCATGCTCGACATCGGCGGTTACCGCGCGCGACGGCGCTCGGAACTGGCCGATTATGGTCGGACGGTAGCCGAGGAGGTCGCGCGCACGGGCGAGCCGAAGACCCTCGCCGCGATGTCGCCGTTCGAGCGGAAGATCGTGCATGACGCGGTGGCCGCAGCCGGCCAGCGGAGCGAGTCGGAGGGTGAAGAGCCCAACCGGCGTGTGGTGGTCTACCCGGCGCAGTGACGCCCCGCCCTGCTGTGACCGGGGACAGCCCTGCTGGATCAGAACCGGCAGTTTGTCCCCCGCCGCCGGAAGGCGCGGCAGCGGTGTTCGGGACTGCCCTGGACGGGGCTCTGGTGTTCGCGCGGATGCTGGCCACCCGTGGGGTGGAGCAGGGCCTGATCGGGCCGCATGAGGTGCCGAGACTGTGGGACAGGCACCTGCTGAACTGTGCGGTGGTGGCTGAGCTGATCGGCGCCCGGGCCGGGACGCTCGTCGATATCGGGTCGGGCGCGGGGCTGCCCGGCATCGTGCTGGCCCTGGTGCGGCCGGATCTCGATGTCACCCTGCTCGAGCCGATGGAGCGGCGGTGCCGGTTCCTCGCCGACGGTGTAGCGGAACTTGGCCTGGCGAACGCGACCGTCCTGCGGGGGCGGGCGGAGGACACCGTGATGCGCGCGGACGTCGTGACGGCGCGTGCGGTAGCGCCGCTGGACCGGCTCGCCGAGCTGGCCGCCGGCCTGGTACGGCCGGGGGGAACGGTACTCGCGATCAAGGGGCGGACGGCTGCGGAGGAGTTGAAGAGAGCGCGATCCGTCCTGCGGCGACTTGGCGCTCGTAACGCCGAGGTTGTCCGGGCGGGGCAAGGTAAGGTCATTCCTGCGACTACCGTCGTGCGGTTCTTCGCTAGGTGAGGCAGGGCATAGGTGGGGCTCAGCTTTTACAGGCTCAGTGGTTGCCGGCTCAGCCTTTTCTGGCCGGGCGCGGCGAGCTTGGGTACGGAACCTTGAACACAGCGAGCTTGATGCCAGTGGGCCTGGGCTGGCCGGGCGGATCGCTGATGGACAAACCGCACGGTGTTGCCCCGGCGGGCGGAACCGTCACGGTCGTAGGGTTGGGCTGGCCTGTCGCAGGCCGAGAATCGAGAGGCGTTCAGGTGAACGAGGCAGGGTCGGACACCGCTAGCCGCGGGCCGCTCGGGCGTTCTGGGGTCGATGCCCAGCACCCGGACCCGGCGGTCGCGGCGGTTTCACAGGTGGTGATCCCGGAGATTCCGCCCGATCGGGCGGATACCCCCATAGCGCGCGCCGCGGAGGCCGCGATCGTTCGCGGCACGGGCGACCGCCAGCCGTGGCCACGTCCGCCCCGCTGCCGGGTGATCACCATCGCGAACCAGAAGGGCGGAGTCGGGAAGACGACCACTGCGGTCAACCTGGCCGCCAGCCTGGCCCAGCATGGTTCGCGTGTCCTAGTGGTTGATCTCGATCCGCAGGGCAATGCCTCCACCGCGCTCGACGTGGAGCACCGCTCCGGCACGCCGTCCGTCTACGACGTACTGGTCGATGACCGGCCGCTGGCCGAGGTCGTGCGGCAGACCGGAGCCATGCCCGGCCTGTTCTGCGCCCCCGCCACCATTGATCTCGCCGGCGCGGAGATTGAGCTGGTGCCAGTGGTGGCGCGAGAGCTGCGGCTGGTGAAGGCGCTGCGGGCTTATGACATGTCGCACCTGGACTACGTGCTGGTGGACTGCCCGCCGTCACTAGGCTTGCTGACGCTGAACGCGTTGGTGGCCGCGGAGGAAGTCCTGCTACCGATCCAGTGCGAGTACTACGCGCTGGAGGGCGTCCAGCAGTTGCTGAATACGGCGGAGCTTGTCCGGGTCAATTTCAATCCGGGACTGCACGTCTCCACCGTGCTGCTGACCATGTATGACGGGCGCACCCGCCTCGCCTCAGACGTGGCCGACGATGTGCGCGCGCATTTCGGCACGTCCGTGCTGAGCACGATCATCCCGAGAAGCGTCCGGTTGTCGGAGGCGCCGAGCCGGGCCCAGACGGTGATCACCTACGACCCAGCGTCGAGCGGCGCGATCGCCTACACGGAAGCGGCACGCGAACTGGCTATGCAGTCGGCAGGCGCTCGGTAGCGCGGTAAGTCGGGAGGGGTAGTGGCTCAGCAAAGGCGAGGTCTAGGCCGGGGACTCGGTGCTCTTATCCCGGAATCTCCTCTGCTGGCTGATGGTGGTGCCGCACGGGGTACGGACCTGGCCTTTTCTTCGTCGGCAAACGGGACACCGTCAGCTTCCCCTGGTGACCCCGTCGAGGTCTTCGGAGCTCACTACAAGGAGATCGCGGTCTCTGCGATCACGCCGAACCCCCGGCAGCCGCGGCGGGCGTTCGACGAGGAGGCACTCGACGAGCTCGCGGAATCGATCCGGCAGGTCGGCCTCCTCCAACCGGTCGTGGTTCGTGAGGCCGGGCCCAGCCGATACGAGCTCGTCATGGGCGAACGGAGGTGGCGCGCCGCTCAGCGGGCCGGGCTGACCGAGATCGGCGCCATCGTCAAGCAGACGCAAGACGACGATCTGCTCAGGGACGCCCTGATTGAGAACCTGCACCGCCAGCAACTCGACCCTCTGGAAGAGGCCGCGGCCTACCA
The DNA here is from genome assembly GCA_963739615.1 of uncultured Actinomycetes bacterium. Lineage (GTDB taxonomy): Bacteria > Actinomycetota > Actinomycetes > Streptosporangiales > Streptosporangiaceae > Palsa-504. Next base: position 53,251 of record CAVUBD010000019.1, on the reverse strand, counting down.
GCAGCTCCTCGATGATTTCGGCGCCACCCATGAGGAGCTCGCGCGCAAGATAGGCCGATCTCGGCCGCACATCAGCAATACCCTCCGGCTGCTGAACCTGCCGCCGGCCGTCCAGAAACGCGTCGCGGCGGGCGTGCTCAGCGCGGGCCACGCCCGGGCCTTGCTGAGCGTGGCGGACCCTGACGCGCAGGAGCGCCTGGCGAACCGGATCGTGGCCGAGGGCCTGTCGGTCCGCGCCGTCGAGGAGATCGTCGCCGTCGGCTCCGACGAGTCGCCGCCGCGCCGCTCGACGCGCACCACAGCCCAGCCACCGACTGCTCCTGGCCTCCGCCACTTGGCCGACCGCCTCTCCGACCTCTTTGAAACGCGGGTCAAAGTGGAACTAGGGCGACACAAGGGGAAGATCGTTGTTGAGTTCGCGACGATCGATGACCTGGAGCGCATCGTAAAGGCGATGAGTCCCGACGTATCCGGGCCTGAGTCTTCGACAGCAGCCGGGTCGCTGTAGCTCAGGGCGGCCACGTCTCGCGGAGTTCGGTAAATACCTCATCGAGGGTGGCAGGATCCCCGGCCGGCATTGCGGAGGGCGCTGATTTAGCGGCCGTGCTGCGGTTATCGCTGTTCCCGGCAGTTGGGGAGGATGGCACGGAGGCAGCGCGATCCTGGCGCGGGCGAGCCGAAGTCGAGGATACGGATTCGCCGCGTGCCGGGAGATCGCCAGCTAGTTGCGGATAGCGGGCCTTCATGAGCTGATACCGCTCGAAGCTATGACCGTCCAGGCTGGGCGACAGAAGTCCGTCGAGCATCGGCACGAGCTCGTCCCGCAGGAAGGGGCCGCGCGCCATCCACTGGAGGTAATGCCGGCCCCCATGGTGATACGGGCCGTAGACGCGCCCTCCGGGAAACGTCCGTTCTAGCCAGCGGAATATCGCCTCGTGTCGGACGTGCATGCGGAGAGTCACGTGCGGTTGGCGGCCGTCGCCGCCAAAGTGACCCTCTCCAACCAAGAGGCCGACGAGGGCTCCGACATCGAACTGCGTTGGCATGGCAGCCTCCCAGTTGTTTCACCGTCATGTTACACGGGAAACAGAGACCGCACGGCTATGACGAGAGGGTCGCTCCGATGGCGGCTACGAAGGCGTCTACGTCGGCTTCGGTGGTGTCGAAGGCGGCCATCCAGCGGACGACGGAAGCCTGCTCGTCCCATACGTGGAAGGTCCAGTCTTGCCGGAGGGCGGCGATGTGGGCGGGGCGGAGACGGGCGAAGACACCGTTGGCCTGAACGGGGTGGACGATGTCGACGCCGGGTACGGTGCTGGCGCCGTCGGCTAGGCGGCGGGCCATGGCGTTGGCGCGGGCCGCGTTGGATCGCCAGAGGTCGTCATGCAGGAGGGCGTCGAACTGGGCCGCGACGAAGCGCATCTTGGAGGTGAGCTGGGTCTGCTGCTTGCGCAGGTACGGGATGTCGGCGGCCAGGCCGGAGCGCATCACGATGAGAGCTTCTGCGCCGACCGCGCCGTTCTTCGTGGCGCCGAAGCTGAGCGCGTCGGCGTGCTCGGCGAGCTCGGCCAGGGAGCAGTCGAGGTAGGCGGCCGCGTTGGCCAGCCGTGCGCCGTCCAGGTAGAGGCGCAGGCCGCTGGCATGACAGAAATCGGCTATCTTCCGCAGTTCGGCCAGTGAGTAGCAGGTGCCGTACTCGGTCGACTGGGTAATGGCGACTACCCCGGGCTGGGCGCGGTGGTCGTCGCCGCGGCCGGACAGCCGTTCCGCGATCAGCTCCGGCGTGAGCTTCCCGTCGGCGGCCGGGACAGTCAAGAGCTTGGTGCCGAGCAGGCGTTCGCTGGACCCGCACTCGTCCGTGTTGATGTGCGCCGACTCGGCGCAGATGACGGCTTCATGCCTGCGCAGCAGCACGCTCAGGCCCAGGACATTGGCCCCGCTGCCGTTCAGCACCAGGAAGGCGTCATCCGCGCGGAACGTCTCGCGCAGCCGGGCGGTCACCTGCTCGGTCCAGCCATCGGCGCCGTACGAGACGGCATCGCCTGAGTTGGCGTCCATCATCGCGCGCAGCACGGCCGGGTGCGCGCCCGCGTGGTTGTCGCTGCCGAAGCTCTTGCCCCGTGTCTTAGGAACCTGTGTCATGCCCACGAGCCTAGACGAGCGCCACGGGCCGGCCTTCCGACCGCATTTCTCGTGCATGGAAGCGGCAGCCACGCCGCTCCCTGCAACCGTGGGGAGCGGCCCCGCCACGTGGAGGTCGCGTGCGCAGACGGGGGTACAGCGCCCGGAGCCGGTTACCTGAGCGGCGCTTTAGGCGCCGCGGGCGGCAGCGATCTCCAGCAGCCTGACGCAGGTGCTGCCGAACGGGTGACCCGACGCCTCGAGCGCCAGCGGCAGCGTGCTGGTCTCCGTCATGCCCGGCGAGACGTTGACCTCCAGGAAGTATGCCGTGCCGGTGTCGTCGACGATGAGGTCGGTGCGGGACAGGTCGCGCAGGCCCAGCACCGAATGCGCGGCGATGGCGATCCTGGCGACCTCGGTGGCGGCCTCGTCGGATAGCCGGGCGGGCACGTAGAAGTCGGTCTTGCCCGCGGTATATCTGGCCGCGTAGTCGTAACCGCCCTCGCCGGGCACGATCTCGACCGCCGGCAGGGCCTGCGGGCCGTGGCCGAGGTCTATCACCCCGACCGCGACTTCCGTACCGGTGATGAACTGCTCGATAAGCGCGGTGTCGCCGTAGGCGAAGCAGCTCAGCAGGGCGCCGGGCAGTTCAGGCGCGGCCCAGACCGGTCCGGCCCCGAGAGCGGAACCGCCGCGGGAGGGCTTGACGTACAGCGGCAACCCGAGCCTGGCGACGATCAGGTCGATGACCGCGCTGGCCCCGAGGTCGTGGAACGTTTCCCGGGGCAGCGTCACCGACAGCGGCGTGACCAGGCCGGCCGCCGCGACAAGGGCCTTGGCCGTGGGCTTGTCGAACGCCATCTGGCACGCGCTGGCCACCGAGCCGACATACGGCACGCTGAGCAGCCCGAGCACCTCCCTGATGGCGCCGTCTTCCCCGCATGCGCCGTGGATGGCGGGAAACACCGCGCTTGGCGGGTCGGCGCGCAGATGCGAGAGCAGGCCCGAGTCGGCGTCCGCGACCTCCGCGTCGATGCCCTCCTTGGCCAGCGCATCGCGGACCCGGTAACCGGAGTGCAGCGAAACTTCCCGCTCGGGAGAAAGGCCGCCGGCCAGTATGACGACACGTTCAAGATTACGCATGGTTTCCAAATTTGCTCTTGGCCAGGATCGGCTAGTCGGGATGGTCAATGTGTGGCGGTCGTCGGACCCGGCGGGGCGAAGTCGTCACGCAGCTGGATCTCGGTCTCGATCACCGAGGCCAGCCTGCGGACACCCTCAGAAATCCGGTCCGGGTCGGGGAATGAGTAGCAGAGCCTGGCGTACTGGCCGCCCGCGCCGTCGGCGTAAAAGCCCGTTCCCGGCACGTAGGCGACCCGCGAGGAGATCGCCCGCGGCAGCATGGCCTTGGCGTTGATCCCGTCGGGGAGCCTGAGCCAGACGTAGAAACCCCCGGCCGGCTTGGTCCAGTGGCAGCCAGGCGGCATCATCCCGGACAGCGCGGTCATGGTCGCGTCCCGGCGCTCGCGGTAGAGTTCGCGGAAGTCCTTGATCTGCTCGCGCCACGGCTGGGTGCTGAGGTATTCGCGCACGGTCAGCTGCAAGAAGCTCGAATGGCAGAGCACCGCCGATTCGGCGGCCAGGATCAGCTTGTCCCGGATGGCAGGCGGCGCGAGGGCCCAGCCCACCCGCACGCCCGCGGCGAACGTCTTGGAGAACGTGCCGAGGTAGACGACCCCCTCCTCGTCATCGGCCCGCAGCGCCCGCATCGGGTCGCCGTCGAAGCCGAGCAGGCCGTACGGGTTGTCCTCGACGACCAGCAGGTCGGCCCGGTGGCAGATGTCCAGGATCTGGTGCCGCCGGCCAGCGGCGAGCGTGACCCCGGCGGGATTGTGGAAGTTCGGCACCGTGTAGAGGAACTTGGCTCGCTTTCCCGCCGCCGTGGTACGCCGGATAGCTTCCTCGAGCGCCGCCGGAATGAGCCCGTCGTCGTCCATCGCCACGTGCACCACATCGGCCTGATAGGCGGCGAAGGCCCCGAGGGCGCCCACGTAGGAGGGCGCCTCGGCCAGCACCACGTCGCCTGGATCGATGAATATCCTGGTCAGCAGGTCGAGCGCCTGCTGGGAACCGACCGTGACCACGATATCGTCCGGGTGGGCCCTGATCTCCTCGAGTGCCATGACATCGCAGATCCGCTCGCGCAGTCCCGCATCCCCCTGAGCGGTGCAGTACTGCAGCGCGGTGGCGCCCTGGCTGGCGATGAGCTGGCCGATCATCTCGCCGACCGCGTCGAGCGGGAGCGCGGCCACGTACGGCGAACCGCCGGCCAGCGAAACGATCTCCGGCCGGGCGGCTACGGCGAACAGGGCCCGGATTTCCGAAGCCACCATGTCAACCGCACGTTGAGCGTACTGACCGACATAGCGGTCAGTACGCTGCGGCTGCGATGTCGATCGCTGTTCGCCAGTCACGGACTCTCCCGAAGTAGTCGAGTATCATGCCAGGATAAGGGGTATCTCGCGGGAACGCTTGTGGATTTCAGCCGGGGCACTCAGCTGGGGAACAGGGATGTCGCGCCGTATCGTCAACATTACTCTGGATAATCTCGGCGATTTGCCGCCGAAGTGCCGTAAATGCGTTTTCTGGGAACTTGGCCCGGTAAGCCGGGCGCGGGCCGAAGAAAACGGCGACCCTGAACTTGAGAAGGAGTCGTGGGTTTCTTCCGTGCTGCTCGAGTGGGGCAGCTGCGGCAAGATCGCTTATGTCGATGGCGTGCCCGCCGGATACATGCTTTTCGCGCCCCCGCAGTACGTACCCCGCTCGATAGCCTTTCCGACCAGCCCGGTGAGCGCCGATGCGGTGCTGTTCATGAGCGCTCACCTGCTCAGCGAATTCGCGGGCGGCGGTATTGGCCGGATGCTGGTCCAGGCCATGGCCAAGGACCTCACCCGGCGCGGCGTGCGGGCCATCGAGGCCTTCGGCGACCGGCGGTGGGAGTCGCCCGCCTGCATGCTGCCGGTGGATTACCTGCTCGCGGTGGGATTTAAGACCATTCGCCCGCATCACCATTACCCGCGGCTGCGGATGGAACTGCGAACCGTTCTCACCTGGCGGGAAGATGTCGAGGTGGCACTTGAGCGCTTGCTCGGCTCTATGACCCCGGCCGCTCCCCAGGGCGCCCTGCGGCCGGTGTAAACCGAGCGCGGGGCGTCCGGCCACCGTAAACGGCACCACCGTAAACCGGCGGGGAGAGCTAGCTCAGATGTACTCTGCCAGCTCGCGGAGCAGGGCCGACTTGGGCTTGGCCCCGACGATCTGCTTGACCACCTGGCCGCCGGAGAACACGCTCATGGTCGGAATGGCCATGATCCCGTAGCGCTGCGAGATGGCGGGGTTCTCGTCGATGTTGAGCTTGACGACGTCGATCTTGTCCGCGTATTCGGTCGCGATCTCCTCGAGTACCGGAGCGACCATGCGGCACGGGCCGCACCATTCGGCCCAGTAATCGACGATGACCGGCTTGTCGTTCTTCAGGACCTCTACCTCGAAGGTCTCGTCCGTGACGACCTTGGTCGCGCCCACTGCGATCACATCCTTTAACTTGCCCTGAGTAGCTTGCCCTGAGTAGCTTGCGCTGAGTAACTAGCACCGAGTAATACGTCTTACGTCAGTGTTCCTTGCTGGCCAGCCAGCGCTCGGCGTCGAGCGCCGCCGCACAGCCCGTACCCGCCGCGGTCACCGCCTGCCGGTACGTGCGGTCCACGACATCGCCCGCGGCGAAGACGCCTTCGATGGCGGTGCGCGTCGACGGCTGATCGGTCAGCAGGTAGCCGTCGGGGTCGGTGGCGAGCTGCCCGGAGAACAGCTCGGAGCGCGGGTCGTGACCGATGGCGACGAACACCCCGGTAACGGGCAGCACATGTTCCGTGCCGTCCTTCGTGCTCCTGATCCGCAGGCCAGTGACCTTATCGGGGCCCAGGACCTCGGCTACCTCGCTGTCCCACAGGAAGGTGATCTTAGGGTTGGCGAACGCCCGTTCCTGCATGATCTTCGAGGCGCGGAGCGTGTCGCGCCGGTGGACCACCGTCACCGACTTGCCGAACCTGGTCAGGAACATGGCCTCTTCCAGCGCCGAGTCGCCGCCGCCGATGACCGCGATGTCGTGGCCGCGGAAGAAGAACCCGTCACAGGTCGCGCACCAGGACACGCCGTGTCCGCCGAGTTCCTTCTCGCCGGGCACCCCGAGCTCCTTGTACCTGGAACCGCTGGCGATGATCACGGCCCTGGCGAGGTACGTCTCGCTGTCGGTCTTGACCACCTTGGGGTTCGCGGTCAGGTCGACCGCCACAACGTCGTCGGGGACCAGTTCGGCACCGAACCGCTCGGCCTGCTTTCGCATCGAGTCCATCAGCTCGGGACCCATGATGGCGTCCGGGAACCCGGGGAAGTTCTCGACGTCTGTCGTCTGCATGAGCGCGCCCCCCGCCGTGACCGAGCCCTCGAATACCAAGGGCTTCAGCTCAGCGCGAGCCGCGTAAAGTGCCGCCGTGTAACCGGACGGGCCGGATCCGATGACGATGACGTTCCGGACTTCGGTCACTTCTGCCAACCGTTATCAACCCCTCATCTGACTGGCATTCCAGTGAACCGATACTAGGGCCCGGAGATTCCCGCCGGGACGGTGGCGCGGTCGAGCACGTCGTGGTCGGCGGCTGAGCAGCGCGGGCCCACCATCCACGCCATGTCGTCCCGGGCGGCCGGCACGACGATGAGGGTGGCTGGCTGGCTCTGGTAGCGAGCGCTCTCGACCATAACCGGCTGGACGCCGCGCGCCACGGCTTGCACGCACGCTCGCAGCGCCGCCGGCGAGGTCTGCGTCTTACTCGCCGACTTAGCCGCCAGGGCGGCTTCGACCTGCTGCTTGAAGGTGGCGGGCTGGAAAACGGTGGGGCTGACCACCACCGGGAAGGCCGCCGGCGACATCCGCTGCGCCCGGGCCGTCGGCGCAGTGCTGCTGACGGGGGCCGCGAGTCCGGTGCGGCTGGGTGCCTTCGCGGCCCCGCCCTCGGTGGAGGCGGCGGCCTGGCCGGCCGAGGCGGCCGTGGACCGCGTCGACGAGCCGCCGAGGTGGGTGAGCTCGTACCCGCCTGCGGCCAGCAGGACGACGACGGCGGCGGGGGCGAGCACGCGCAGTGCCATCCAGCGGAAACCGCGGCTGCCGCCCGGCCGCTCCGGCGACGCGGGTTTCCGCGGGCTGTCGCCGTCGGTCCGTTCGGCATAATCCCTGTTGGCCACCTCGGCGGCGAGCACGGTATCCAGCCGCTGGGCCACGCTGTCCGGCATGGCCGGGCCAGGGACCGCGGCGAGCAGCGCGGAAACCTGGGCGAGTTCAGCGCCAAGCGCCGCGCAGCGATCGCAGGTCCCCAGGTGCGCGCTGATCCGGGCGCCGCGGCGCCCGGTGATGAGGCCCGCGCGGAACTCGGCCAGGACGTCGGGGTCCAGGTGGGCCATCTGCCCCCTCATCCGGGTGTCCCCCGGCTCGCTCATGTGTCGCCTCCCTGCGAAGGTGAGACGCTCTCGCTCGCCGATCGGTTCCCCCGCAGGTGCGATACGTGGGGAAGCAGCCGGGCCCGGGCCCGGGCGCAGCGGCTTTTCACCGTGCCTGGCGAGATGTCCAGGATGACGGCGGCATCGGCGACGGAGAAGCCGAGCATGTCGACTACCACGAGCGCGGCCCGCTGCTGCGGCGGCAGGAACCGCAGCGCGGCATCGACGTCCAGCCTGGTATCGGTGGCGCGGGCGGGATCCCCGTCCTGTGCCACCAGGGCCTCGAACGCCTGCTCGTCGTCGGCTGCGGGGACGGGCCGGGCCGTCCGGCGGCGCATCCGGTCAAGGGCCGCGTTCACCACGATCCGGTGCAGCCAGGTGGTGACGGCCGATTCGCCGCGGAAGTCCCCGGCCCGGCGGAACGCGGACACCATCGCGTCCTGCAGTGCGTCGGCGGCCTCTTCCGGGTCGCAGACGGTCCGCAGCGCCACCGCCCACAGCCGGTCACGGTGCCTGCGGAACAGCTCGCCGAATGCTTCGCTATCTCCGGCCACATGCCGGCGGAGCAGTTCGGCGTCCGAGGGCTCCGGTCCGTCGGCGTCCCGCATGGCGGATCAGCCCGGCTGGCTTACGGCGAATCCATGCACGGTGATCTCGTAGATCAGCGACTCGTACTGACCGGCGAAGCCGGTCATGGGCGGCAGGTCGGTAATCCAGATCAGCACGTACCGGCCGGCTGTGCTCTTGGTCACGTTGAACGTGGTGCTGCCCGCCGCGGTGGTCGAGCTCTGCACCTCGGTAAAGCTGCTCAGCGCCGAAGGGGACGGGTTGCTGCCGACCTCGATCTCGACGTGGGTGCAGCAGCTGGTGCCGAACAGGACTACCACCTGGCTCAGCCGTACCTGCTTGCCCATGTCGAGGATCAGCCCGGCGCCGCTCTTCAGGTTCCCGAAGGTGGAGTAGCCGCGGTAGTAGTCGGTATGCCAGGCCGTGCTCGGATTGCCGTCTATCGCGTTCTGCGCGTCACCGGGGTCATCGGTGCCGCTCTGCTCGAAGGTGCCGACGCTGACCGGCTTGATCACGCCGGCCGCGGCCGTGCCGGGGGAGGCGCTGCGCTGGGGGCGGGCCGAGGGCGGGGCGGCCGGGTTAGACCGGCCGTTATGGCTGAGTGTCCATGCGGTCACGCCTGCTGCCGCGAGGACGAGCACGATCACGACGCCGATGACGGCCCGGATAGGGGCGGACCGTTCGCGGGGCGGCCTGCGGCTGCCGTTACCGGACGGCGACGCCGGATACGGGTTGGTGGACCCGGCCGGATGGCTACCGCGGCCCCGGGGCACGCCCGCTGAGATAGGCGCGGTCAGGACCGCAAGCGGGACCGGCGGGGCCACCTTGACCAGGGCATCGGCGAACTCAGCGGCCGTGCTGAGCGCGGCACCGTTCCTGGCCGGCCGCTGGAACAGTGCCCGGCAGGTCACGGCGTCAATACCGGCAGGCACGCCGGCCGAGACCTGGCGCGGCGTGCACGGGGCCCCGTCGGTCTCCGGAGCGGGCGGGAGCAAACCCGGCCCTGAACCTTCATGTCCGGGCCAGTAGCCGGTCAGGGCGGCGTAGAGCAGCCGGCCGAGATCGCGGGTATCGGTGATCTCCGGGCCATCGCCGTCGTCGCCCTCGGTTAGCGCCGTGCCGGCCAGGGCGGCGTCCATGCCGAGCCCGGTGATCTTCACTCCGCCGCCCGGCGTCCAGTGCAGGCAGGCCGGATCCAGCCGCAGGTGCACCAGGCCGGCCGCGTGGGCGGACGCGATCGCCTGCGCCGCCTCGGCCACCAGCGCGGCCGCGCGCGGGGGGTCGAGAGGACCCTCCGACAGCATGTCGAGCAGCGAGTCGCCTACCACCCACTCCATCACCACGTAGGCCGAGTCGTCGGCGTCTTCCACGTCGAATACCTGGGAAAAACGCGGGTCGCTGAGCCTGCTGGCGGCGCGGGCCGCGGTGACGGTCTCGGCCACCCGGGGAAAGTCGGCCGCGAAGGTGAGCACGGTGACGGAGCGGGCGAGGGTTTCGTCGGTGGCTTTCCAGTGCGTCCAGCCGACGCCCGCGCTCGCCTGGTCGACGAGGCGGTACCGCCCCGCCAGCCGGGTTCCTGGTTCCGACGTGTATGTGCTCATAGGTTGTCACCCATGTTAATGCCGCCTGCTCTGCCCGCCGAACTTCGCGGCCACGGTGTTGACGAGGTATCCGAACTCGGTGACATGCAGTGCCCGGGCACAGACCGCGTAGAGCGCGACCGCGCCGCCGCCGCCCACCACGGTCACCAGCAGGCCGTAGGCCGCACTCGGGTTATGCACGACGTGCCCCGCGCCGATCATGACGACCACGGCGAAGATAAGCCCGGGCACGGTGGCCAGGTGCATCCTGGTCAGGCTCCGGGAGATCGCCCAGCCGTCGAGGCTGCCGACCCGGCGTAGCAGCAGCGCCCACCCGGTCACCGCCCCGGTCACGTTCGCGATCCCGTACACGATGGCTAGCCCGGCCACCACATTAAGGGGCGGCAGCATTGACAGCGCGATGTAATCACCCACGATGGCGACGCACATCATCAGCAGGCCGACGAAGGCGGCGGTCCGGCTGTCCCGGAACGAGTAGAAGACCCGCAGCTGCAGCTGAGTCAGCATGAAGGGCAGCAGGCCCAGGGAGAACAGGCCGAAGACGACGCCGATGTACCTGGCGCGCGCCGCGTCGGTGCTGCCGTAGGAGAACAGGAGCTCGGCGACCGGGCCGCCGAGCAGGCCGAGATAGATCGAGGCGGGCACGACGATCACGGCGGCCAGCCGGACGCCAATCGAGAAATCGTCTCTGACCAGCGAATACCGGCGCGTGCTTGCGTGATCGCTCATCCTCGGCAGCAGCGCCGTGATCACCGAGATGCCGACGATCGCGAACGGCAGCTGGAACAGCTGCCAGGCGATCGAGAACGCCGAATAACCGTTCACGCCCGGCGAGGCCTGGTTCGCGACCCGCTGGACGATCAGGTTGGCGGCCCACTGGGACACCACGTAGACCGACATCCAGCTGGCCATCCGGCCCATCTCGGTCACCTCGCCGCGCCGGAAGCCGAGCACGGGGCGCCAGTAGAAACCGGCTCCGCGCAGCGACGGGAACAGGGCGACGGTCTGGACCACGACGCCGAGCGTGGTGCCGATTCCGAGCAGCTGAACGCCGGCCGGCGAGATGGTCCACGGCTCTTTGTTCTTCCCCACCGTCACCACGTACAGGCCGAGGATGACGATCACGACCAGGTTGTTCAGGACCGGCGCCCACATCGGCGCGGCGAACCGGCCGCGCGTGTTCAGCACCGCCCCGATGAGCGAGCTCATGCCGTAGAAGAAGATCTGCGGGATGAAAAAGTAGGCCCACACCACCATCACGTGGCGCTGGGCGCCGCCGATATTCGGCGCGTACAACGTGACCAGCGGGCCCGCCGCCAGCGTCGCCAGCACGGTGACCACGAACAGCGCCATCGCGCCGAGGGTGAACATCCGCTGGGCGTACGCCTCGCCGTGATCGGGATCACGCTTGGCCGCCCGGACCAGCAGCGGCACCACCACGCTGGTGAAGATGCCGCCGAGCATCAGGTAGTAGACGGTGTTCGGCAGCGTGTTGGCGTTGTTGTACGCGTTAGCAAGGAACGAGGTACCGACCGCGTACACCAGGACCAGGGTGCGCAGGAAGCCGGTGCCCCGGGAGACCAGGGTGCCCACCGCCATGCCGGCGCCGGACCGCACCAGGCTCGAGCGCTGGGTTTCCTGAGACCCCCCGGGAACACCAGAGGGCCGGGCGCCTGGGGCGCCGGGGTCTCCTGGGGCGCCGGCACCTTCGGCTCCGCCTGGAGGCCTGTGACCGGGCTGCGGGTGGCGCGGCTGGACGCGGCCGGGCGCTGGCCGCTCGTTCGGCCTGGGCACCCGGCGCCAGTCGGCCGGTCCCGCCGGCACCGCTGAACCGGGCGGCCCCGGCCGCACCGGCCTGAGCGGACGGCCCGGCGGCGCAGGCCACTTAAGGGCGAGCGGCAGCGTGGTCTCGGCCGGACTGGGACCGCCGCCCGGCATCGGGCCTTCTAGCGGCGGCAGCGGGTCCGGCGCGGCATGCCGTCCCCGGCGGGACCCGTCGGGTTCCCCCGACCCGGGCTTGTCGGACCATGGCTCATCGGGCCACGGCTCGTCACGCCATGGCTGCGCGGCTGCGGGCTCATCCCGGCCCGGGTCAGGCGTCGTCGGCCCAGCGCCGTGCATCGGCCAGGTCATCCGGTGCCTCCGTCGGGTGTCGCGCACTGCTGCCAGTCACGACGCTACCTGGTAGGTCGGCCTCTTCGTCGACCACATCTGGGTCGTCCCGCAGCGACCGCCGGACGCCCCGGTACACCGAGCTGAGGATCAAGATGCCGATCGCGGCGGCGATAAGGAAGAGGATCGCGCGGCCGTACCTGGTTGAATGCACGGTGAGGGAGCTGTCGGCCCACGTGAGCGGCGTGCCGTTGGCGCTGGTGAGGCTGAGCCCGATGACGGTGGATCCCTGCGGTGCCGAACTGACAGGCAGCTTGACCGTGACGGTCTGGCCGGGCTGGATTATGACCAGGTTGTCGAAGCGGCCGATGGTCAGCTGGGACGGCCGGTTGGGCGTGTTGTCCGCGCTGGCATTCACCCTGACCTCGATGGCCTGGCGCAGCAGCCCGTTCTGGATCGACACAGGTACCCGCCCGGACGAGCCTGCCATCGGCACCTCCTGGGCCGATGTGATGAAGCTGACCTTTTTTTCCGCGCCGGCGAGGTACTCGTTCAAGCTGCTGACCAGAGCCTGGCCTGACGCCGCCGCGCCGCCGCGCCAGGCGGCGGACTCGGTGGCGAACAGGGCCTCGTTCAGTGACTGCAGGTAGGACGGCGCGACTTTAAAGAGGACGGATTTGTACACGCCGAGCCCGTCACTGAGCAAGCTCACCTGCTCCAGGTAGCCGCGGCTGAGTTCACCCGGGCTCTTCCTGGTGGCCGGCGGCTGCTGGCGGTGTACCTGGCGCTGGCTGTCCGGCGCGGTGGCCAGGCTGGCCAGCGTGGCCACCTTCAGCCACGGCGTGCCGACGGTCTCAGCGAGCAAGCCGCCGGCCAGCGACTGCGAGGGGCTCCAGTCCTGCGGCGGGGCCACCACGACCGAGCGGGCCGAGTCAGGGGCTTCCGCGGCGATCATCGCGGTCTCGGCGAGGAAACGCTGTTTGACGGCGAACTCGCTGCTCGGCGACCGGGAGCCGGAACTGGCGTCCCCGGCCCGCAGGACCCCGGTAAGGGTGTTGTCGGCGAGCAGGACGTTCATGGTCGTGTCCGCCATCGTCCGGATCGACGTGACCGCGTTGTCTTCGAAGACCGCGGTGTCGGCGGGCGGCATCTCGCGGCTGTTCAGCACCACCGTCTTGATGCCCTCGGCGGTGGCCAGGCCGGTGAGCGTGCTGAGGTCCGCGTTCCCGCCCGCCGGCCACGCGACAGAAGGCCTGAGATTGCGGCCGAGCACGTCGCGCGCCACCGCGTCGCCTGTGGTATAGGCACTGGCGAGATCGGCGTTCAGGCCCTGATGGACCAGGGCCGTCATGTCCACGTTGGCGTAGGGGGTGATCACGGTCGGCTGGCCAGAGGTGGCCGTCTTGACCGCGGAAAGCCAGCTCGCGGCCGCCTTGCTGGACGGCTCGGAGGGGCCGCTGATGCAGTCCGGCTGGGAGTTCACTACGTAGGAACTCCTCATCGTGGCGGCATCGCCGAGCAGGGCCGGGTCCACGACCCAGGTCAGGTCGGCGCCGCGGTAGCTCATCCCGGCCTCGAGCAGGGCGGACAGACGTCCGCCCGGGCTCAGGCTGGCGGCCAGGCCGTTGTTGGTCAGGGCGGCATTGCACACCGAATGACGCGGCTGATCGACGAGCGGCCACAGCCAGGAGATATTCAGCGGCTGCAGCAGGCCCGCCGCCTGCCGTCCCGGCCAGAATGGCAGCAGCGTCTGCCCGGACGCCAGCAGGCCGCCGGAGCTGTCCTGCAGCTGGGCTAGCACCGGGTACACGCCGAACGCGCTGATCCCCTGGGCGCTGACCTGGAATGAGGCGCTCCACCTAGCGGTACCGCCAGGTTTGACGCTGGCCGGGATGAGGAACGGGTTTCCGGCCGCCTGGAGCAGGCCGTCGCTGCCCCTGGCCAGGAAGAGATCCATGCCGTCCCTGGTGAGGAACTTGGACGGCGACGTGGCCAGCTGCACCTCCAGGCCGCCCTGGGTCTGTCTGGTGCCGTTGCTGACCGTCCCTGTCACGGTGACGGTGCTGCCAGGAGCGGCGAACTGGGGGGTCATCGAGCTGATCGTCAGCGAAACACGCGCGGCAGCGGCCCCGTGGGCCGCGGCCTGCGGTGAAGCGGCCTGCGCTGGCGCGGCCTGCGCTGGAGGGGCTAGCGTGAGCACGGCCGAGGCCAGCGCCGCCGGTATGGCGACCGCGGCGGCGAGCGCCATCGCCCGTCGCCTGACCTTCGCCGCTAGGAAGCCGTGCACAACTGGAATGTTATTGCCGTTCGCGCCAAGCCCGTGCGATCGATAATGTCAGTGGCCGTGCCCATGAGTGACGAACAGCGAACGGCAGCCGCCGCGCTATTGCGCCAGCGGGTCCCCGCCGCGGCCGGACTCGGCTCCCTGTTCGCCGACCGCGGCCACGAGCTTGCCCTGGTCGGCGGGGTGGTCAGGGACGTTCTCCTCGGCCAGCTGCCAGCCGGCGATCTCGATCTGACCACGGACGCGACGCCTGAGCAGGTGCTGGCGATGGCCGACGGGTGGGCCGATAAGACCTGGACGGTCGGGATCGCCTTCGGCACCGTCGGGCTGCGCAAGGGAAATTCGCTTTTCGAGGTCACCACCTACCGCAGCGACCAGTACGAGCGGGCCTCGCGTAAGCCCGATGTGCAGTACGGCCGCATCCTCGAGGAGGACCTGGGCCGCCGCGATTTCACCGTCAACGCGATGGCGGCCCGGTTGCCCGGGTACGACTTCGTCGATCCTTATCACGGCTTCGACGCGCTCCAGGAGAAGGTGCTGCGGACCCCGGGATCGCCGGAGCGGTCCTTCAGTGATGACCCGCTGCGCATCCTGCGCGCGGCCCGGTTCGCGGCCAAGCTGGGTTTCACGGTGGCGGCCGATGTGCGGGCCGCGATGACCGAGCAGGCACCCCGGCTGGAGATCGTGTCGGTGGAGCGGATCACCGCCGAGCTGACCAAGCTGATGCTGGCGCCTGACCCCGCGCTCGGCATCGACATCCTGGTCCAGACCGACGTCGCCGAGGAGGTGCTGCCCGAGGTGTCCCGGCTGCGGATGGAGGCCGACGAGCACCACCGGCACAAGGACGTCTACCAGCACAGCCTCACCGTGCTACGGCAGGCCATCGAGCTCGAGCCGCGCTACGAGCTCGAGGACGACCTGACCGTCCGGCTGGCCGCCCTGCTGCACGACATCGGCAAGCCCAGGACCCGGGTCCTGCTGCCGGGGGGCCGGGTCGGGTTCCACCTGCACGAGAGGGTCGGCGCCAAGATGACCAAGCGCAGGCTGACCGCGCTGCGCTTCCCCAACGACATCGTCAAGGACGTGTCGCGGCTAGTCGAGCTGCACCTGCGGTTCCACGGCTACGGCGAGGAGGTGTGGACCGATGCCGCGGTCCGCCGCTATGTCCGTGACGCCGGCCCGCTGCTCACTCGCCTGCACGTGCTGACCAGGGCCGACTGCACCACGCGGAACCGGGCCAAGGCCGAGCGGCTGGCCCGCGCGTACGACGCTCTCGAGCGGCGGATCACCGAGCTCAGCGAGCAGGAGGAACTGGCCAGGATCAGGCCGGAACTCGACGGCAACGCGATCATGGACATCCTCGGCATCCCGGCTGGCCCGCTGGTGGGCAAGGCCTACAACTTCCTGCTCGAGCTGCGGATCACCGAGGGCGAGCTCGGCCGGGAACGGGTGACTCAGGAACTGCTGCGCTGGGCCGCCCGCCAAGGGATCATGCCTGACCCGGACGACGAGGACTGACGGCGGCCGGCGCCCAGCCAGTACAGCACCGCGAGGATCGCGTAGCCGGCCGCCACCACGGCGATGAGGGCAGGCGCGTGCCCGTTAGCCGGCATCAGGACCACGCTCAGCGCGGCCCCGGCCACGTACAAGGCGTTGAACATCACGTCGTAGAAGGCGAACACCCGGCCCCGGTAAGCGTCCTCCACCTCTTCCTGCAAGATCGTGGTGGCGCAGATGGCCACGCCCTGCCGGGTGAGGTACAGGCAGAATCCGATGGCCAGGTAGGCGACCTGAATGAAGGACTCGCCTAGCGCCAGGGTCACCGCCGCGCTCGCGGCGAGCAGCAGCGTGATCCAGGCGGGCTTGGACAGCCGCCTGGTGGCCGGGGGCGTCACCAGCGCCGCGCAGGCGTAGCCGATGCCGGACAGCACGACGAGTGCCCCGAAGTGACCCTCAGCCATGCCCACGCTGGACCGGTAGAAGTAATTGCGGTACAGCAGGATCGACATCAGGAACAGCGGCCCGAACAGGAAGCTGTAGCCGCCGGTCACGCCGAGCGCCGCCGCGGGGCCGCGGCGGCGCAGGATGTACCGCGCCCCGTCGGCCAGTCCGGCCGCGACCGATACGATCTCGCTGCGCAACCGGGCCGGCTGCGGCTGCCCGGGCGCGCGGACCGGGCCGAGCAGGTCGCGCGGTATGGTCGCCGCGATCAGGCTGGCCGCCACGTAACACGCGCCCCCGGCGAGCAAGGTGATGGCCGCGCCGCGCTCGGTGTTGCCGGTGGCCACGTTGAGCCCGAGGGCGACGACACCGCCGATGATCGCCATGATGCCGCCGGCCGTCGGCGATACGGAATTCGCCATGACCAGCTTGTCCTCGGCGACCACGTGCGGCAGCGCCGCGGACAGCGCGGACAGGAAGAACCGGTTGACGCCGAGGATGAGCAGGACCGCGACGTAGAGCGGGACCCCGCGGTTGCCCAGCGCCATGAGCAGCGCGGTCAGCGCGACGAAGACCGAGCGGAGCAGGGCCGACCGGACCAGGATCTGGCGCCGCGACCAGCGGTCGATGAAGACCCCGGCGAACGGGCCGATCAGGGAGTACGGCAGGTAGAGGACGGTGAACGCGGCCGCGCCCGCCGCCGGGCTCGGGAACGTCGTGGCGTTGAAGAACACGTACGTCCCGACCCCGGCGGTGACGATGCCGTCGCCGGCCTGCGAGCCGAGCCGGGTAGCGAACAGGCGGCGGAAGCCATGCTCGGCGAGCACCGCCCGCAGATCAGCCAGAAACGATGACCGCACCTGGCCTGGCTGGTCTTGCTGGCCCACCTGTCCAGCTTAGGGGCCGTCCCCTAGCGGGCGACCTCGCCCGCGATGAACTTCTCGACCAGGTCGCGGCAGACGTCGTTGCCGAACTGCTCGGGCGGCGACTTCATGAAGTACGAGCTCGCCGAGGTCACCGGCCCGGCGATGCCCCGGTCGAGCGCGATCTTCGCGGCGCGCACCGCGTCGATGATCACCCCGGCCGAGTTGGGCGAGTCCCAGACCTCGAGCTTGTACTCCAGGCTGAGCGGCACATCGCCGAACGCGCGCCCCTCCAGCCGGACGTAGGCCATCTTGCGGTCATCGAGCCACGGCACGTGGTCAGAGGGACCGATGTGCACCGCGGCGCGCTCCATCTCGTGCGGGATCTGGGAGGTGACCGCCTGAGTCTTGGAGATCTTCTTCGACTGGAGCCGCTTGCGTTCCAGCATGTTCATGAAGTCCATGTTGCCGCCGAAGTTGAGCTGGTAGGTGCGGAGCAGTTCAACCCCGCGGTCCTCGAACAGCTTGGCCAGGACGCGGTGGGTAATGGTGGCGCCGACCTGGGACTTGATGTCGTCGCCGATGACCGGCACGCCAGCGCGGGTGAACTTCGCGGCCCACTCGGGGTCCGAGGCGATGAACACCGGCAGCGCGTTCACGAACGCCACGCGCGCGTCGATCGCGCACTGGGCGTAGTAGCGGTCGGCCTGCTCCGAGCCGACGGGCAGGTAGGAAACCATGACGTCGGCACCGCTTTCGCGCAGCGCCCGGGCCACGTCCGCGGCCGGCTCGTCCGACTCGGTGATGATTTCCCTGTAGTACTCGCCCAGGCCGTCCAAAGTCGGCCCGCGCTGGACGGTGACCCCGGTCGGGGGCACCTCGGCGATCTTGATGGTGTTGTTCTCGCTCGCGTTGATCGCCTCGGCCAGGTCGCAGCCGACCTTCTTGGCGTCCACATCGAAAGCGGCGACAACCTCCACGTCACTGATGTGATACGGCCCGAACCGGACATGCATGAGGCCGGGAACCCGGGCGCCGTCGTCGGCGTCTTTGTAGTACTCCAGTCCCTGCACGAGGGAACTGGCGCAGTTACCCACCCCCACAATGGCGATGCGCACCTTACCCATCAGGATGCTCCTTATCGGAAAAGTTGTCTGGTCCTCCGGCCTGCCGCTCCGATGCGATCAGCTCGTTCAGCCAGCGGACTTCCCGCTCCACTGATTCCAGGCCATGCCGGTGCAGTTCGAGGGTGTAGCTGTCGACCCGCTCCCTGGTACGCGTGAAGGCGGCCCTGATGGCCTCCATGCGCTCCTCCAGCCGGCTGCGGCGGCCCTCCAGGATCCGGAGCCTAACGTCGGCCCTGGTCTGGCCGAAAAACGCGAAATGAACACCGAACTCGTCGTCTTCCCACGCCGCGGGACCGCCTTCGCCGAGCAGTTCGTGCAGCCGTTCCTTGCCGTCCGCGGTCAGCCGGTACACCTTCCGTGACCGGCGGTTCGTGACCGGCTCGGCCTCGTCATGCTCCTCCGCGATCAGGCCGTCGGCGCGAAGTTCCTTCAGGCAGGGGTACAGCGACCCGTAGGAAAGAGCACGGAACGCGCCGAGTACGGTCGCGAGCTGCTTGCTCAGCTCATAGCCGTGCATTGGCGTTCTGTGCAGCAGCCCGAGTACGGCGAACTCGAGTACGCCGGAGCGGTTCCGTCCCACGCTTCCCCCAGAAGGTGGCTGTATCCCGGTCATGTGCCGGCCCGATGCCTCGTGGCGATATTTCCATCAGTTAGATCGCCTCGATGTATCGGCCCGATACATCGAGAATGCTATGCCGTATTTCGGGTCGCGGCAAGTGGCGGGCCGTTCCGGCTGCGCAGCCGGGCCGTGACGGCCAGCGTGAGGCAAAGATGAGCGGATCTGGGCTCGGCTCACGCGCGGTTCCGACGTACGCTGGCGGATATGACGTCAAGGCGTTCCGTCGTGGACTACGGGCTGGCCCGCCGGGCCATGCTCGCGTCCGTCTACTCCGGGCATACGCCCCTCACCGACGTCTGCGATGCTCACCCCTACCTGCTGCGGGCCGCCAAGTTCCATGGTGAGGCCACCAGCGACCGCTGTCCGATCTGCAGGAAAACCAACCTGACTCACGTCACCTACGTGTACGGCGACGAGCTCGGCCAGTACGAGGGCCGGGTCAAGCAAGCCCGCGAACTTGCGGAAATGGCGGCCGAATACGGCGAATTCCGGGTCTATGTGGTCGAGGTCTGCCAGAGTTGCGGGTGGAACCACCTCGCTTCCTCTTACGTCCTCGGCACTGGTGAGCCTGCCGTACGCCGGAGGCGGCGTGCGCGGACTAGCCAGTGAACATGTGACTCAGGAGGTAACGTTTGACTTTGGCGGGCTCCTGCGACGACTGGGCCCGCCTTTCGGGTAGAGGTCGCATTACCATCAGCCGCGACCTCCGAGCCACCAGCGAGGACGCGTGAGCAGCAAAGCTGATAACTTTGACGTTCGGCATCGCGATGCGGGGGAAACGGGTCACGGCCACCCCGGAGCCAGTGGCGGCTATACGGGGAATGTTGACTACGACCTGGGCTATGACGCGAACGGCTGGGACACCAACGGCTTCCGCAGCCCGGAGGCCGACTATCTAGACAGCCACGACGCCGGTCGTGCCGCGACCGTCGGTGCAGGCCACGCCAGCGCCAGTGCGACCGCCACCGCCAGCGCGGCCACCGGCTCGTACCGAACCGAACTGGCCGGCACGCAGGAGATCGCGCCGCTGCAGCTGGAACCCGGGCCAGGCGGGCCAGGCGGGCCGCAAGGGCCGAGGGGGCCAGGCCGCCGCGGGCCGAGCCGCCGCGGGCCGAGCCGGTCCAAGGTCAAGGTCAAGGTCAAGGGCAGCTGGTGGCGCCACTGGACGCTGCGCAAGGTCCTGGGCCTGCTGCTGTCCATCATCGGCGGCATCGTGGTGCTCGGCGCCATCGCGGTCGTGATGGTCTACAACCAGACGCCGGTACCCACCGAGGCGATGGCGGCGACCGGCTTCACGCAGTCCGTCGTGTACGCGAGCGACGGCAAGACGCTGATCGGCCGGTTCGGCACCACCAACCGCCAGATGCTGACCTACAACCAGCTTCAGCAGAACCAATGGGTCGTCGATGCGGTGCTCGCCGCCGAAGACCGGAACTTCTTCAACGAGGGCGGCATCTCACCCACGGGCATCGTGCGGGCCGCCTACCAAGACGTCAGGGGCAGCAACGGCTCGCTGCAGGGCGGCTCGACCATCACCCAGGAATTCGTCAGGAACTACTACTCCGGGATCGGCACCCGGCAGACCCTGAGCCGCAAGATCAAGGAGATCTTCGTGGCGATGAAGGTCGGCAAGGACAAATCCAAGCAGTGGATCCTGACCAACTACCTCAACACGATCTACCTGGGCGAGGGCGCCTACGGGATCGGCGCGGCGGCGCAGACGTACTACAACGAGCCGGTGTCGAAGCTCACGGCCGCGCAGGCCGCGGTGATTGCCGCCATCATCCAGCAGCCGAGCACCTACCCGCTGGCGCAGTACCGTCCGGAGCTCGAGGCCCGCTGGCATTACGTGCTCGACGGCATGGTGCAGATGGGGACCCTGACGGCGCAGCAAGCAAACACGACGAAGTTCCCCGTTCCCGGCGACTACATCCCGCAGACCGTCGGCAGCGACGTCTGGGACCCCTACGTCCTCAACGTGGTCTACAACGAGCTGACCGACGTCTACCACCTCAGCCAGTCGCAGATCGACAACGGCGGCTACACCATCAGGACGAGCATCGACGACGCGAAGATAAAGGCGCTGTACGAGGCGGTACAGCAGAACGAAGAGCAGATGGTCCAGGGCGGCGTGGCGCTGCCCGACTACGCTCAGGTCGGCGCGGTGCTCGAGAATCCGGCGGACGGCTCCATCCAGGCCATGTACCCGGGTCCTGGATACCCCAACTCGCAGTACGTGACCCATCTCGGGACCAAGCGCACCATGACCGTCAACCAGTGCACGCTGCTGCACTGCGAGGTCAACATGGCCGTGTACAACCGGGAGCAGGTGGGTTCCTCATTCAAGCCTTACGTGCTGTCCACCGCCGTCTCCCAGGGGATGAACGTGCAGACCAGCACGCTGAATGGCTATGACCCGCTGTGGATCCCGCCCGCCAGCCTGCCGACTTCCATCTTCTCGAGCAGCGCCCCCCAGCTCACGGGCGGGTGGTACAAGGTCACCAATGACTCCGGCGCCGAGAACGGGCCGTTCACCGCGCAGGTGGCCATGGCGGCGTCGGTCAACACCGCCTACACCGACTTGTGGCATCACGCGGGCGCGGCCGCCGTGGCCAACATGGCGGCGGCCTTCGGCGTGAACACCGCCGCGGCCTGCATCACGGCCAACTGCGGCACGACGCCGGCCATGCGGGACGAGGCAGGCGTCGCGCTCGGCCAGGCCGCGCTGACCGTCGGTGAGCAGGCCACGATGCTGGCGACCATCGATGACGGCGGCGTCTACCACGACGCGCACGTGGTCACGTCGATCACCCAGAACAACGTGGCCACCCCGATCAAGATCACCAGCCACCTGGTGTTCAACCCGGACCCGGCGATGAACGAGGAGGAGGCATCGCAGGTGCAGTACGCGATGTCCGAGGACACCGCCTCCTACGGCACGGCACCGGGAGCCGCGCTGAGCAACGGCCAGGAGATCATCGCCAAGACCGGCACCACCAACACCGCGCAGTCGGCGTTCTTCATCGGCGCGATCCCGACCCAGGCGCTCGCGGTCGGCATCTTCACCGACAAGTTCGCTCAGTCGCTCCCGGCCGACCTCGGCGGGAACGCGCAGGGCGGTTACGGCGGCACCTGGCCGGCCTTGATCTGGCACACCTACGCGGAGAACGAGTTCGTGCCGCTGGGCATCGAGCCGTTCCCCACCCCGGTGTTCACCGGCGCGGCCTGGAACAACGTACCGCCCAACCTGCGGAAAGTCGCCAAGAAGCACAAGAAGCCGACACACGGCCATGGCAAGGGCAACGGCCACGGCAACGGGAACCAGGGCGGCGGCCAGCCGGGCGGGGGCAACCCCAATCCTTTCCCCACCTACAGCTGCGATCCGTCGGTGGTGACCTGCGGCGCCGCGGGCACGACCCAGAGCGTGACCGCCACCCGGACGGGCGCCGCCATCGGCGGCGGCTTCGCCGCATTGCCCCCGACCGCAGCGTGGGTCCGGCGCCGGATGCGCCGACGAGGCTCCAGGCGCGGTTAGATATGGGGGTGGAAGACACCCCGGGGCCGGCCGCCGCGCGGTTCGGCGGCCGCGAAGCGCGCCCCGGGCCCTCGACGCTCGTGTTCGCCTTGGGCAGCACCAGCGTGCTGTTCGCCGCGTCCGTGCTCGGGATGCTGCTCGCTTTCGCGGAGAAATACCCGTGCCGTTCCGGCGCCTGGAATTACTACGCCAAGCAGTTCCAGGACTCCTGCTACACCGATATCTACCCGCTGTACTACAACGAGGGGCTGGCGGCGGGAAAGGTTCCCTATACCGGTCATCCGGTCGAGTACCCGGTGCTGATCGGCGGGACCATGCAGGCGGCGGCCTGGCTGGTCAGTAACGTCAGCCCGGTGATCAGGGGCCGGGAGTTCTTCGATGTCACCGTGGTGCTGCTGTCGGTCTGCGCGGTGGCGGGCGTGCTCGCGACCGCCCGGGCGGCGGGTCCGGCCGCCCGGGCGCAGGCGCTGATGGTCGCCCTGTCCCCGGCGCTGATCCTGAGCGCGTTCATCAACTGGGATCTGATCGCGTTCGCCCTGACCGCGCTGGGCATCGCGGCGTGGGCGGCCCGCCGCGGCGTGTGGGCGGGCGCACTGCTCGGCCTCGGCGTGGCGGTCAAGTTCTACCCGCTGCTGGTTCTCGGGCCCCTGCTGCTGCTGTGCCTGCGGGCCGGCCGGATGCGGGAATATGCCAAGATGCTCGTGGCCGCGGTGCTCGCCTGGCTGGCGGTGAACCTGCCCGTGATGATCGTCGCGCCGTCCGGCTGGGCGTACTTCTACGTGTTCAGCAAGGAGCGGGGCGCCGACTGGGGCTCCGTCTGGTACCTGTTCGAGCACTTCAACCTGCCCGTGCTCGGCAACGCCCAGCTCAGCGCGCTCAACGAGATGTCGGCGGCCCTGTTCATCGTCGCGTGCGCCGCGATCGCCTTGCTCGCGCTGGCCGCGCCTCGCCGTCCCCGCCTGCCGCAGCTGTGCTTCCTGGTGACGGCCGCGTTCCTGATCACCAACAAGGTCTGGTCTCCGCAGTACGTCGTCTGGCTGGTACCGCTCGCCGTCCTGGCCCGCCCCCGGCTGTGGCCTTACCTGCTCTGGCAGCTCACCGAGATCGCCTACTTCTTCGCCATCTGGGGCTATCTCATCTTCGTGTTCGCCAGCGAAGGCAATCAGGTCACCGGTTACGCGGGCATCAGCACCGGCTGGTACTTCGCCGCTCTGGCGGCCAGGTTGCTCGCCGTAGCCCTGCTCGCCGCCTACGTGATGCGGGACATTCTTTTTCCCGAACGAGACGTCGTGCGTGCGGCCGGATCCGATGACCCGGCCGGGGGTGTCCTCGATCACGCCGAAGACCGTTTCAGGATCCGGCTCGCCCCCCTGCTGAGACGGATGAGGCTCAGCCGGGCAGGTGCTCCTTCAGCCAGCTGACGTCGGCGGCGAGGCCGCCGTCCTGATCGGGGGTCTCGCAGATCGCGGGGGCGCCGGCCGCGCGTACCACGCCGAGCAGCAGCGCGGGGTCGATCGTTCCCGCGGCGATGTTGGCGTGCCGGTCACGGCCCGAGCCGAACCCATCGCGTGAGTTGTTGCAGTGCACCAGGTCGATCCGGCCGGTGATGGCCTTGATCCGGTCGGCCGCGTCGGCGAGTTCGATGCCGGCCGAGTTGGCGTGGCAGGTGTCCAGGCAGAACCCGATGTTCTCGCCGCCGTCCCCGGCGGCCTCGGTCACCGCGTCCCAGAGCCTGCCGATGGCGTCCAGCGACCGGGCCATGGCGCCGTCGCCGCCGGCGGTGTTCTCGATCAGCATCGGCACCGGCCGCTCGATGCGCTCCACCGCCTTACGCCAGTTCTCCAGCCCGTCGGCGGCATCGACGCCCGCGGTGACGTGCCCGCCGTGCACGATGAGGCCTCTGGCCCCGACCGACGCGGCCGCCTTGAGCTGGGCGTCAAGCAGCTTCCTGCTGGGGATCCTGATCCGGTTATTGCTGGTAGCCACGTTGATGACGTAGGGCGCGTGGATGTAGATGTCCACGTCCGCGGCGGCGAAGGCAGCCCGGATGGCCGCGGCATCACCGCCCGGTATCACCGGTCCCTTCCAGCCCTGCGGATCGCCCAGGAAGAACTGAGCCGCGTCCGCTCCGCAGGCGACCGCCTCATCCAGCGGGTTGTCAACGTGGAAGTGGGCTCCGATACGCACCATGCCCCGAGCCTAGTCCCGGCGCCCCGGCCACGCGGCGGCTAGCGCTAGAAGCCGCCGCGGCTCAGCCCGATGGCCAGGCCGACGAACCCGGCGATGATGCCCGTCACGATCAGCACCCGCTGCTCGCGAGTGGCCGAGACCATCTGCGCGTACAGCCCGACGAGCAGCGCGACCAGCCCGGTGACGGTCGCGGTGATGTACACCGCGGCGCCGGTATGAACGTTGCGCACGATCATGCCCAGCACGAACGAGACGAGGCCGACCACCAGCGTGAAGACGGTCAGGGCGTTCTCAAGCCGGTGCGGCTGCCCGTCCGAGTTCAGGATGTTCTGGCGCTGGCGCGACCTGACGGTGCCTGCCATGGTGACCACACTCCTGGCTGCCACTCCATGAGCACTACGATTCACCGGACAGTCTTCCCCCACCCGGCACCGGGGAATCCCCCGATTTCCTGTCGGCTTCCTGACCGGGCGGGCCGCCGTCTGGTCACCGCGGGTCTGCCGATGTTGGTAAGCTGATCGCGCTGCGGACGATCCCGGGCGGCATACGCGCCCGCTGGTGACCGCGACACCTCCTGCCACGGAGAGACCGTGGCCGCATCAGTCCAGAGGAGGCTCAGGACGCCCATGCGCCATTACGAGATAATGATCATCCTCGACCCCAACCTCGAGGAGCGCACCGTTCAGCCGTCACTTGACCAGTTCCTCACGGTCGTGACCGGCGGCGGCGGCAAGGTCGAGAAGGTCGACATCTGGGGGAAGCGCCGCCTGGCGTACCAGATCGAGAAGAAGTCAGAAGGTTTCTACGCGGTCGTCGACTTGACAGCGGAGCCGGCCACCGTGCTCGAGCTCGACCGTCAGCTCAACCTGAACGAAGCCGTGCTGCGGACCAAGGTCATGCGGCCCGAACACCACCACTGAGCGGGAGCACCCCGATGGCAGCAGGCGATACCCAGATCACGATCGCGGGGAATCTCGTTGATGATCCGGAGTTGCGTTTTACCCCGGCGGGGCAGCCGGTGGCGCGGTTCCGGGTGGCGTCGACGCCGAGGTTCCGTGATAACGCGTCGGGTGAGTGGAAGGACGGCGACAGCCTGTTCCTGACGTGCAATGTGTGGCGGCAGGCGGCGGAGAACGTGGCGGAGAGCCTGCAGCGGGGGATGCGGGTGATTGTGTCGGGGCGGCTGCGGCAGCGGTCGTATGAGACCAAGGAGGGCGAGAAGCGGACCGTGTACGAGGTGGAGGTCGATGATGTCGGCCCGTCGCTGCGGAACGCGTCGGCGAAGGTGAACCGGGTCGCCCGGTCGGGTGGTGACGGCGGCGGGTTCAGCGGCGGCGGCGGCGGGTTCGGCGGCCAGCGCGGCTCTGGCGGCTCTGGCGGCGGCCGGCCCTCCTCCTCCTCTTCTTCTTCCTCCTCCTCCGGCGGCGGCGGCCAGGGCGGCGGCGGTTACGGGGGGGGGCTCCGGGGGCGGGGAGTCCGACCCGTGGGCGACCGACGGCCCCGGCGGCTACTCCGACGAGCCACCTTTCTAAGTACCAGCCAGATAGCCAGATAACCAGAAACCGACCATCCCCGCCGCAGGCGGGGCTCTAAGGAGCACCACGATGGCCAAGCCACCGCTGCGCAAGCCGAAGAAGAAGGTTTGCGTGTTCTGCCAGGAGCGGATCGCCTACGTCGACTACAAGGACACCGGTCTGCTCCGCAAGTACATCTCCGACCGCGGCAAGATCCGCGCCCGGCGAGTGACCGGTAACTGCACGCGCCACCAGCGGGACGTCGCGACCGCGATAAAGAACTCCCGCGAGATGGCGCTGCTTCCGTATACGAGCACGGCGCGCTAGGGAGTCAGGCAGATGAGTCGTATCCCGATGAAGCTCATCCTCACGCAGGAAGTGAGCGGTCTCGGCGCACCCGGCGACGTAGTAGACGTCGCGGCAGGCTACGGCCGCAACTACCTGATCCCGCGCGGCTTCGCGATGGGCTGGACGCGCGGCGCGGAGAAGCAGATCGACCTGATCAAGCGGGCCAGGTCGGCGCGCGAGATCCGCGGCCTGGAGGACGCGAAGGTCGTCGCGGCGCAGCTTGAGAGCCTGAACGTGCTCATGCGGCGCCGGGCAGGCACCAACGGCAGGCTGTTCGGCTCGGTCGGCCCCGCCGACGTCGCCGCCGCGGTCCGCGAAGCCGGCGGCCCGGAGCTCGACCGGCGCCGGATCGAGGTCCGCGACCCGATCAAGACGGTGGGCTCGCACCAGGTCCGGGTCAGGCTGCACCCCGAAGTCAGCGCCCCGGTCGACATCGAGATCACCGCCAGCTAGTCACCCCGCCGCCGACGCCGCCTACCCGGCGTCGGCGGGCGGACTGGTGTAACCCGACACTAGCCGTGCTAGCTCCGGGTCGATTTCGCTTACCATCGCCCAGACGGCGGCGACCTGTGCCTCCAGGCCAGAGGAATCCGCGCTCTTGCGGGCGGCGTCGAGCTGGTCTATGGCCTGCGTCACGCGCCTGAGAGCGGACTCGTCTATCGAACACACCGTCGAAGATTATCAGCTCGGCGATGTCCTCGTGCGTGCTTCCAGAAGCTCGGTTATCCACAGGCCAATGCCGTCGGCCTGTGGATTATAGCTGTGGATAACCTGCGGGAAAATACTCGCGAGGTATTTCTTCCGCACAGCCGGTGGATCACGTTTTCCCAGCTAGCTGACGTCTAGCGTGGGTTCGATCGGCTCTTTCCACAGTTCTTTCCCCAGGCTGCGCACAACGTAGCCGGCGTGTTGCACATCTTGTCCACACCTTCGTGCACCGCGCGACTTGGTATCCGGCGCGGCGGGCCCGGAAAATGTCAGTGGCATCGGTTAGAACGGTGCCAGGCGGCGGTTCAAAACGCAGTCGTGCTCTGTTCACGGAGCGGCACGGCCACTCGCACGGGGGAGGAGGGGCAGGTGAGCGTCACCGAGATTGCTCCAAGGGACGGCGACTTCGAGCGGACCCCGCCGCACGACGTAGCGGCGGAGCAGTGCGTCCTCGGCGGGATGCTGCTCTCGAAGGACGCCATCTCTGACGTGATCGAGGTGATCAGGCAGACCGACCACTACCGGCCGGCGCACCAGCTGATCCACGAGGCGATCCTCGACCTGTACGGCCGGGGGGAGCCCGCAGACGCGATCACGGTCGCCAACGAGCTCACCCGGCGCGGCGAGATCGCCCGGGTCGGCGGCGCGCCCTACCTGCACACCCTGATCTCCTCGGTGCCCACCGCCGCCAACGCCGGCTACTACGCCCGCATCGTCAGGGAGCGCGCGGTCCTGCGCCGCCTGGTGGAGGCAGGCACCCGGATCGTCCAGTTCGGTTACGCGGGCGACGCCGACGCCGACGACCTGGTGGACCGGGCCCAGGCCGAGGTGTACGCGGTCACCGACCGCCGGACCGGCGAGGACTACCAGTCGCTGTCAGAGATCATGCCCGGCGCCCTCGACGAGATCGAGGCCATCGGCAGCCGCGGCGGCGGGCTCACCGGCGTTCCGACCGGCTTCGCCGACCTGGACGCCCTCACCAACGGCCTGCACCCCGGCCAGATGGTCGTCATCGCGGCCCGCCCCGCGGTGGGGAAGGCCCTCGCGCTCGACACGCCGCTGCCCACGCCGGGCGGGTGGACGACGATGGGCGAGGTCCGCGTCGGCGATCACCTGATCGGAGCCGACGGCAAGCCCACGCAAGTCGTCGCCGCGACCGAGGTCCTGCACGGCCGCCCCTGCTACGAGGTCGAGTTCGACGACGGGACCGTCATCGTCGCCGACGAGAACCACCAGTGGCTCACCTGGAGCAGCCCGCACGCTGGCCGTCCGCTCGTTCCGCCTCAGGTCGTGACGACCGGGCAGATCGCCAGCACCTTGCGCATCCGGACGATGCTCGGCCCGTCCAGCCATGCCGTGGCGCTCACCGCCCGGACGGAACTGGCGCACGCCGGCCTGCCCGTTCCCGCCTACGCCGCGGCCGCGGCCGCGGTGCGCGGAGAGCGCCTGCCCGCTGACCGGCCGCCGTGGCGCTACATCACGGACGTCAGGCCCGTGTTCCCCCGGCCGGTCCGGTGCGTCCAGGTGGACAGCCGGGACCACCTGTACCTCGCCGGACGGGGCATGATCCCGACCCACAACTCCACGCTGGCCCTGGACTTCGCGCGGGCGGCCGCGATCAGGAACAGCATGAGCACGGTCCTGTTCAGCCTGGAAATGGGGCGGAACGAGATCACGATGCGGCTGCTTTCTGCGGAAGCCCGGGTGCCCCTGGGCACCATGCGCACCGGGCAGATGAACGACGACGACTGGGCCCGGCTGGCCCGGCGGATGAGCGAGGTCGCGGACGCGCCGCTGTTCATCGACGACTCGCCGAACATGTCGATGATGGAGATCAGGGCCAAGTGCCGGCGGCTGAAGCAGCGGCACGACCTGAAGTTCGTCATCATCGACTACCTGCAGCTGATGTCCTCGCCCAAGCGGGTCGAGAACCGGCAGCAGGAGGTCTCGGAGATGTCCCGGTCCCTCAAGCTGCTGGCCAAGGAACTCGACGTCCCCGTCGTCGCCCTGTCCCAGCTCAACCGCGGTCCGGAGCAGCGCACCGACAAGAAGCCGCTCCTGTCCGACCTTCGCGAGTCAGGCTGCATGACCGAGGACACGGCTCTTCTCCGCGCTGACACGGGCGCGCCGGTTACCTTCGGCGAGCTGATGCGCGACGGCTGGGACGGGGTGCTTGTCTGGTCGGTGGACGAACGGCACCGGCTGGTTCCGGCGCCGGTGACCAAGGTCTTCGCGTCCGGGACCAAGGAGGTGTACCGGCTGCGGCTTGCGTCCGGGCGCGAGGTGAAGGCATCCGCGAACCACCCGTTCCTCACCTTCTCCGGCTGGACCCCCCTGGAAGAGCTCCGCATCGGCGACCGGCTCGCTATACCGCGTCATGTCCCCGAGCCGATCGCTGCCGGCCTTGGCTGGTCTGAATACCGGATAGGGCTTCTTGCGCACCTGCTCGGAGACGGCTGCGTACTTCGCAGCCAGCCGGTGCACTACACGTCAAACGACGAGCAGAACCTGGCGTTCGTGGAGGCGGCGGCCGCGGCCGAGTTCGGCATCGCGCCGCGCCGGGTAGCCCAGCAGACCTGGTGGCATACCTACCTGCCTGCTCCGCACCATTGCACGCACGGCCGGGGAAACCCGCTGCACGCCTGGTTCCGCGAGCTCGGGATCGAGGACCTGCGCGCGCACGAGAAGCACCTTCCGGCCGCGATGTTCTCGGCGGACGACGACGAGATCTGCCTGTTCCTGCGCCATCTGTGGGCGACCGACGGTTGTGTCTGGACTGGGAGCGGTACGTCCGCGCCGAAGGTGTACTACGCCTCCTCGAGCCGAGACCTCGCCTACGGCGTCGCGTACCTGCTCGCCCGGCTGGGGATAATCGCGCGTGTCAGGCAAGTTCAGAAGGCGGATTACCGGTCCGGCTATCACGTCATCGTGGCCGACGGGCCGAGCCTGCGGACGTTCTGCGACCGGGTCGGCGTGCACGGCCGACGCGGCGAGACGACGAAAGAGCTGGCCACCATGGTCTCTGGGCGAGCGGTCAACACGAACGTGGATACGATCCCGATCGGCGTCTGGGCCCTGGTCAAGGAGGAGCGCGTCCGGGTCGGCCAGACCGAGCGCCAGTTCCAGGCCGCCATCGGAACCCATTACTGCGGCGCGACCCTCTACAAGTCCTGCCCGTCGAGAGAGCGGCTGCTGCGCTGCGCGGATGTCCTCGGTTCTGAGCTCCTCCGCGAGATCGCCACCAGCGACCTTTACTGGGACCGGGTTGTGAGTGTCGAGCCGCTGGGGCCGCAGCCCGTCTACGACGCGACCGTGAAAGGCACGCACAACTTCGTCGCGGATGGTCTGATCAGCCACAATAGTATAGAACAAGATAGCGACGTTGTTATTCTTTTGCACCGCGAGGATATGTACGAGAAGGAGTCGCCGCGGGCTGGCGAGGCGGACCTGATCGTGGCTAAGCACAGGAACGGCCCGACCATGACCGTGACCGTGGCGTTCCAGGGCCACTACAGCCGCTTCGTCGACATGGCGCCCGGCTAATCCGGCCTTGTGTAGCGTCCACTCTCAGTGGCATTTTCCCAATGATCTTGGCATCCGGGCGGCATGCGGCGCGTCCCAGACGCAATGCCACCTAGCTTGTGGCCCGACTGCCGGGAGTAAGCGTCAGACCGCGCTGCGGACGAGCCCTCGCCCGCCGGATTGGCCCGGCAAAAGGGGCATTGGTCATTATCGTGTGTCATTCCACCCCCGATAGGGGGTACTTTGTCACACAAAGATTTGAAATCAGCTTCCTGGCCGCGAGGGCTAGTCCCAGCAGAGGCAGAACGGCTTGCCGGCCAGGTCGGCGTAGACCCGCCACTTCACCCCGCCGGAGGACAGCGAGGCGGCGCCGAGCTTCAGCACCGCCGCCCCGGCCGCGTCGACGTCGCCGGCCGTGACGTCGAGATGGAACTGCTGCGGATACGCGGGGCCGGGCCACCGCGGCGGTACGTGGCCGGGGCTGCGCTGGGCGGCGACGCGCCACCCCTCCCCGGCCTGCATCGTGATCCAGTCGTCGTCGGCGTCCCGCTCGGTCCACCCGCCGAGGGCGGTGTAGAACGCGGGGAGCCGCCGGGCGTCGGGTGCGTCGAGCACCACAGCGCGCAACGTGCCGACCATCGGACACGTCAGATGCCGCGCAGTCTGAGAACCTACACCTTGGGCCGCGGGCAGGGCGACGGCTGGCTGCGGGACAGGCCGGCTTGGATGGCCGCGAGCACGACACGCGCGTAGAGGCTGGCCCCGGCGGGCTTGGGGTGGATGCCGTCCGGCCAGAGCAGGGACGGGCGGGCGGCGATCGCCTGATCCCAGTTGGCGAGTTCTACGTGTCCCGGCTGCCTGGCGGCGGCGGCGAGCACCGCGTTGACCGCGTGCTCCCATGGCTGCGGGCCGAACGTGTTGACCAGGATGAGGTCACGGCCCGGCCCGATCGCGCGCCGCAGCTGACGGATCTGGGCGGCGGTGACGCTGCCGTTGGTGCCGAGGCCGACGATGACCACGTGGCGGAGCGCGCCGCTGGTGGCCAGGCCTTGTATTACCGCCAGGCCCGCTTGCATCTGCCGCCCGACCTGCGCGTCAATGTAAATGCCTGGCAGGGCGGATTCGAGCGCCGCCGCCGAGGCCACCATGACCGAGTCGCCTACCGCGGTGACCTGGCGGCCGGAGATCCTCGGTGACCGGCTGGAGCGGCACCCCGCGGCGGGCTTCGCGGCCGGCGGGGCCGTCGTCTTGACCCCGGTCGGCTGGGTTGGCTGGGCCGGCTGGGTTGGCTGGGCCGACTGGGAGGCCGTGCCTATCCGCTGGCCTTCCGCGACCTGCCGCAAGAGTCCGGCCGGGGCCGCCGGCGCGGGCGGGCGGGCGACTCCGTAGGTTGCTACCGCGACGGCGAGCACGGCGACGGCGCTCACCGTGACCGGTACGACGCGCCCGAGGCGGTCGGCTGGCCTGGTCCGCACGGCGGCCAGCGACCGGCCCCAGCGGCGGCAGGTAGCGTGCAGGCCGTCCCGCAAGATGGGCGCCTCGATGAACCGCCACGAGGCCGACGCCAGGGCGATCGTGACCGCGGTCTCGATGAGCCACACCCAGGCCGAGGTGGATCCGGCCCCGGTGAGCGCGGTGGTGAGGGTGATCACCGGCCAGTGCCACAGGTAGATGCCGTAGGACCGGATGCCCACCCAGCGCAGCGCGGGCGCTCTGGTGATGGCGGCGATGACGCCGTTGCTCGCGGCCGCGGCGACCAGGCCCGCGGCGCCTAGGGCGGCCAGGATCAGCCCCACCGGGTAGACCACGGGGTCGCTGCCGGAAAAGTGCCCGACGGCCCAGGCCAGCGCGGCGAGCCCGGCGATACCGACGGCATCAAGGCGCCTGGTCTGCGCCTCGGAGGTAGCCGATAGCGTCGCCAGCGGGTAGGCCAGGGCCAGCGCGGCCCCGATCAGCAGCGCGGACGCGTGCGTATCCGTGCCGTAGTAGACGGCGGACGGGTCTGCGCCTGGCGTGTACTGAAGCACCATGACCAGCGCCGACGCCGCCGCAGCGAGCAAGGTGACCGCGACGCACGCACGCCGCCCGTTCGGCCTGATAATAAAAAGCCACAGGATCAGGGGCCACAGTAGGTAGAACTGTTCCTCGATAGCCAGTGACCACAGATGATCCAGCGGCGGCGGCGGCCCGAGCGCGGCGAAGTACGACACGTGATGCAGGGCCTGATACCAGTTGCTGGTGTAGGTGACCGCGGCCAGCAGCGCCGAGCGCAGGGACGCCTCCTGCCCCGGCTCGATCACGGTGGCCGCGGCGGCGACGACGACCAGCATCACCACTAGCGCGGGTAGCAGGCGCCTGGCCCGCCTGGTCCAGAAGGCGCGCAGGTCAAGGCGGCCCTCCTGGTCATGCTGGGCGACCAGCAGGTCGGTGATCAGGAACCCGCTGAGCACGAAGAAGATATCCACGCCGAGGAATCCGCCCGGCAGACCCGACGCGCCCTCGTGGAAACCCATGACGGCGAGTACGGCCAGCGCCCGCACCCCGTCCAGGCCAGGCGCGCGTGTGCGCGTCTTCGTAGTTTGCCTCGTCCCACCGGATAGCTGCCCGTCAGGCTGTTACCGGCAGTCATGCTAACGAACCGGCACCTTCCCGGCCGGGAGAAACGCCGTAGCGTACCTGACCTTGGCGGCCAGCATGCTCATGACGGGGTCCATCTGGCCACGAACTCGGTCCGGTTCGCGCACTGCGTCTTCGCGAGGATGCTGCGTACGTGCGACTCCACGGTCCGCTCCGACAACACCAGCCGGGCCGCGATCTGCCGATTGGATAGCGCCTCGGCCAGCAGGGCGGCGACCTCGCGTTCGCGTCCGGGCCGCATAAAGCCGGTGCGGGTGCCATCGTGCCAGCGGCAATGCGGAGGTGCGGGCGAGCCGTTCGATGGCGGTGACCGCCGCATCGACGACATCGAAACGGGCCGACAGGTACGCCGCGTGGATCCGCCACTCGTGCCCCATCAACGCGACGAACGCGATACCCGGCGCGACCGCGGACACGGCTTAAGTATCGCGCAGGCCTGCGTACCAGGATTCAGTACCGAGGTTCAGTACTGGCCCGGATGTTCCTGGCCGGCCCGCACGCGATGCTGACGGGCGTGGACATCTCCGTACACCCACAGCCCAATGCCCACCCGGTCAAGACTGAGTGGATAGACGACGCGCTCGCGGGCGCCTACGCCGCCGGGGATCCCCTCGGTGCCCTGGTCGGGCGGCCACTGGCCCCCGGCGACGGAATCATGCTGGTCGCATGGCCCGACAGCGGGCCCGGCCGGTATCACATGATCGAGACCCGGATGGGTCGCAGTTCCGGACCGGCCACATATATGCAAATTGTCGAGTTCTTCGGCCCTCGTACCGACCCGAATCCGCGAGTAGAGCGCCGCAGGTTATCCACAACCGAGTAGATGATCTTGGAACGGCCGGCCCCTGCCTGGGGGCATGATGATGGCCCGGGTGTCGCGCCGGGCTCGCGGGTTCGGGGGTCTTTCTGCGGGTGCGGGCCGTGGTGGCCGGGGCCTGGGGACGGTGTGCCTGTGGCGGCTGCGGGGTGCGGGTGGTGCTGGCCTGCGGCCGGCTAGCCGGGGGCTGGCAGGGCGCGGATCGTGGCCAGGACGGCGGGCAGCAGGTCCGCGCCGGGCGCCAGCCGCATGATCAGCTGCCCGCCGTGGCGGACCAGCCGGGCGGGGGTGGCGATCAGGGTCCGGCGCAAGGTGGCGATCATGGCCTTGCCGCCGCGGACCCCGTGGCCTTCTACCAGCTCGCCGCCGGATATCAGGCCGGTGAGCTGGTGCAGCCAGGCGGCGATCGCGGCGGCGATCAGCGACGCCCACATCCATGCAGTGTTGATCTCGGTGGAGCCCGACGGCAAGTGCCGCAGCGCGGCGCCGTGCTTGCTGTCACGGAAGATGTTCTCGATGCTGGTGCGGTGCCGGTACCAGTGCTCCACCGCGGCCGCCTTGGCCGGGGTGGACACATCCATGTTGGTGCAGATGAAACTGTAGGCGTAGATGACCGGCTCTAGCTCCAGTTCCGGGATCGGCAGCGCCCGCTGGTCCGGGTGCAGGGTGCGGCGGCGCCGGGACCGGGGGTCGGCGGAGACCTGATCGGGGTCCAGCTTGACCCGGCGGACCAGCAGCACCGTGCCGTCCGGCCAGTCCGCGGGATGGTAGGGCGAGACCGCGACCTGGGCGCCCTGCATCTGTATCGCATCCCGCCAGGCGTCCTCGGCGATGCCGGCCAGCGCCTTCCACATGCTGGTGATCCGCTTGGCGCCGATGGCGAAGGCCATGTCCGCGGCGGCGGCGGCGCGGGCCAGGTCCCCGGCGAAGTCGCCGGCGTCGGCGCGCAGCGCGATCTTCCGCCCGGCCGCCGCCGCCCCGTCCCGGACCGCCTGCGGCAGCGCGGCCAGCGCCCGGCCCAGCAGGGCCACCACGGACGAGCGGGGGTCCTGGTCGCCGGCCAGCAGGTCGGCGGCCAGCGGGATCTCGGTCTCCGCCCAGGCCGCCACGTGCGGCCGCCCGGCCCGCTGCCCCTGGCAGGTGCAGGCCACGCCGCGCTTCTTGCTGCCGTACACCTCCACGTCGGTGGCGTCGATGTCGATGGTCACCGGCCCTTCGGCCAGCTCCGCCGTGCGCTCGGCGGGCAGCAGGCCCGTCATCCGGGCGGTCGCCGCGGCCAGCCCGGCCTCGGCGCCGCGCCAGTGCTTCCCGGTGAACCGGCGCGCGATCCCGGCCGCGGTCGAGGTGGCCAGCCCCGGCACCAGCGTGACCTGCTGCCCCGCCGCGTCGGCGCGCACCCGGTCCAGGCCCACCAGGAAGTCCTCCCCGGCCAGCTGGGCGGCGGCCATCCCGGCCAGCACCTGCCCGCCGGTGAACCCCCGCGCCCGCTGCTTGACCGGCCCCATCGCCTCATCGAGGGCCTCGATCAGGCCGAGCCTGCCGCACAGCTCGGTGACCGCGAGCATCCCGCCCGCGGCGGTCAGCGACGGGTCCGCCGCGCCGATCTTGATCTTGCCGCGGGTCCGTCCCTGACCGCCTGACGTCATAACCATCCGGGTGACCTGCCTCCTGAGAGATTCCGGCGCTGTCACGCCCAATCATCCCAGCGGGAGACCCTGATCTCAGGCATCTGCTACGGCGTGTCACCGTGCTACTCGTTGATTCGGGACCGAGGAATGGGCGGCTGCGGAACAGCGGGCCTCGACGGACCGGCTGGGACCGGCCACCCTCGGCACCGGCAACGCCCGGCGCGACACCGACCTGCGCAGCAAGCGTTTCCTCGCCGTCGACGCGTACCCGCTGATGGAGATCGTCGCGGATCGGATCGACCCGACCGCAGGCGGCTGGCAGGCGATGCGACCACGCCGCGCCTGCAGGTGAGCGCTACGACGCGGCTGGACTTGCGCGACATGGGCATCCGGGTGCCCGGATTCCTGGTCCGCCGGTTCGTCGACCTGTCAGTTTCGGCGCAGCTCACGTGGCAAGCGTGAGGATGCCGAGCGCTCCGCGAGTCTGGCCGGCCGCGGGCGCAGAGCTGCCAGACGGGCCAGGGGTCCAACTGGTGTCCGCGGGCGCCAGTGCGGGCATTCCGGCCGACGGCAGGCTCGGCCGTCCCGGGCACCTCGCCGGGCAGCGCCTCCGGCTCCGGTCCGCTAAGCTTGTTATTTAACGTGCGCCGGGATAAACCGGCACGAAGGAGGAGATGGAAGAGCTCCACGCCGAAGGGCTAGCGAACCCACGGCGGCCCCGAGTCATGCGCTGCGTCCTGCGAGGGACGTGGTGAAGCGTTGACAGGGGTACGCGCAGGCCGGGCTATTGAGCCGCGAAAGACAGAAGACCGGGGTGCCCACGCTCTGTTAAAAGCGGAAGGCAACACCGCTGGCAGCGTTACGCGCGAGCTGTCAGGGGGCCCCGCGCGGTCGGAGAACCATGGCATGTGCGGAACCTTCGTGCGCGAGAACCGGGAGGTCCCGTGCCCGCCCGTCCGCGTGGTCAGCGGGCGGGCCGCCGGGGGAACGCTTCGGCGGTAATCCCCGGATGAACGGGCGCGGGAAGTCGGATCAGTTCGTAGTACCTGCGAGCCTGCCGAACGAGGTGAGGAGCTGAGGAGGCAGGGGAGGAAAGGAACTGAGTTGCGGGGAACACGGACGGTGAAACACGTCCCGGACGCAGTGCCGGGCCAGGCGTGTCAAATGGGCTGGGCCGTGTGCGCGAGGTCGCGCTGAAGGACAAGGATGCGCGGTTCACCGCGCTGCTGCACCATGTCACGCCGGGATCGCCTGCTGGGCGGCCTATGCGGCGGCTCAACCCGAAGGCCGCGGCCCGGGATCGATCAGGTGACGCTGGCGGCGCCTACGAGCGCAGGATCGCGAGCCAGCCTGGAAGCCCTGCTCCGACCGTGTCCGCAGCGGGGAATACCGGGCGAGCCCTTCTCGGCGGGTGTACATCCCGAAGCCGGACGGGCGGCAGCGCCCGCTCGGCATCGCAGCGGAGGCGGCATAGTGCCGTTGCTTCCAGGGAGCTTTCGGGTTCTGTTCTTATCACGCATCCGTTTCATCCGCTGAGCGGGAAGCGGCTGGAGGTCTTGTTCGCCAAGCGCCGCGCCGGCGCGGTGGTGCTGGTCGGCGAGAGCGCTGAGCTGGGCCGCGTGACGGTGCGCGAGTCGTGGACAGACCGGGGGCCAGCCCCGCTGGAGTGCCGGGTGTCGGCGGAGGGCCTGGCCGCGCTCGACACGCTGATCCGTTCATTGCAGGGTCGTTGATCCTGGTGGCTGGTCACGGCATTATCTTGTGTGATGAATGCACACAACGACGATCTCGCGCGGCTGCCGGCCCGGCAGCTGCGGGCACGGCGGCGGGCGCTGGCCGCGCGGCTGGGGGACGTGCAGCAGGTGCTGGCCGGGTCGCTGACCGAGCAATCGCGTCGGTGCGGCAGGGCTGGCTGCCGGTGCGCGGACGGGGAGCCGCACGGCCCGTACGCCTACTTCACCCCGCGCCCGGCTGGCCGCGGCCGGGCACGGTACGTTCCCGCTGCCCTGGCCGCGGTGGTGCGCCGCTACCTGCAGCGCGGCGAGCAGGTCGAGGCGGTGCTGGCGGAGATCTCGGCGGTCAACGCCGAGTTGCTGGCCCGCCGGGAACTGGAGTAGCCGGTGCCCGCCGCCGTCATGCTGGCCGGCCCCGCGCGGGCGGAGGCGGTGGCGGCCGTGGCCGGCATGACGATCTGCGCGCTGGGAGGCATGCGTGAACGGCGAGCACAAGATCACCGGCGGGCACCGGGCCAGGACGGCGCTAATCTACCTGCGGCAGTCGACCCTGATGCAGGTCCGCGAGCACACCGAGTCGACGCGGCGGCAGTACGCGCTGGCCGACACCGCGGTGGCGCTGGGCTGGGCACCGCGGGATGTGGAGGTGATCGACCGCGACCTGGGGCTGTCCGGCACGTCAGCGGCGCACCGGCAGGGATTCCGGGAGCTGATGTCCCGGGTGTGCCTGGGCGAGATCGGGGCGGTGTTCGGGCTGGAGATCTCCCGGCTGGGCCGCTCGAACGCGGACCTGGCCCGGCTGGCGGAGATGGCCCGGCTGACCGGTACGCTGCTGATCGACAGCGACGGGGTTCTACGACCTTTCGGATTTCAACGACTGGCTGGTGCTGGGCCTGAAATCCACGATGAGCCAGGCGGAGCTGCACATCATGGCCGGGCGGCTGCAGGCGGCCAAGCGGGCCGCCGCCGAACGCGGCGAGCTGCGTGCCCCGCTGCCGGTCGGGCTGGTCTACGACGCCGACGGCGCGACGGTGACCGACCCCGATGCCGAGGTCCAGGCCGCCGTCGCTGACATCTTCGCCTGCTTTCTCGCGGCCGGGTCGGCTTAGCGCTCGCGCAATAATTAATTCCCTTCATTCGGGCGTGTCGTGTCGCCGGGCGGGTCTGCTGGGATGGTGTAGTTCCAGTTGCCGTGGAACTGGTGGCGCTGGAGGTGCCGGGCCTCGAATGCCTTCATGTCCTTGTCCGGGATCCTGATGCCCTTGGGGTAGATTCCGGTGTCCAGGACGGCGGTGACCTTCAGGCCGGTTCTGGTGGTGACCGCGCTGATCGTCTCGATGATGACCTCGTGGGAGACCAGCGGCCGGCCCCGCCAGTTCATGGTGATCGCGGAGAACAGCCGGTGCTCTATTTTGTTCCACTTGCTGGTTCCCGGTGGCAGGTGCAGCACGGTGATGTCCAGGCCGGCCTTGGCGGCGAACGCGGCCAGCTCGGTCTTCCACAGCCGCAGCCGGGAGCCGTTGGACCCGCCGGAGTCGGCGGTGACCAGCAGCCGCCGGGCGCGGGGTAGGCGGCCCGGCCGGGTCCGTTCCACCAGGAGCGGATCGAGGCGACGGCGAACGCGCCGGTGTCGTGATCGGTGCCCACGTTGACCCAGCCGGTGTTCGCGGTCAGGTCGTAGATCCCGTACGGGGTGACCTTGCCCAGCTCCTCGTCGGGGAAGTCGTGGACGCTGACCCGCTCGGGCTGCCCGGCCGGCGCCCGATTCCGCCCCGCCGTTCCTGAAGTTCCCGACATTCTCCTTCTTCTTTGCGTCCACGCTGATCACCGGGCTGCCGTCGTCCTGGAACGCTGTGACCTGGGCGTTGATGTACCGGAACTGGGCGTCACGGTCGGGGTGCTGCTTCCCCTCGATGGTCTTGGCGTTGCCCTGCAGGCTGTACCCGGCCCCGGCCAGCAGGCTGGCCACGGTCCGCGCCGTCACCGCGTGGCCCTGACCGGTTAGCTCGCTGGCCAGATGGGCGGTCGACTTCGTCGTCCAGCGCAGCGGCGACATCGGGTCGCCCCGCGTGGCCGGATCGACCAGCGCCTCCAGCGCGGGCACCAGCCCGGCGTCCAGCTCCGGCAGGCCAGGCCGCCCGCCGCCGGGACCGCGCACCCTCCCGCCGGGCTCCGCGCCGGACTCGATCTCGGCCGTGCCCCGGCGCACCGTCTTCACGTCCGCGCCGGTGGCGCGGGCAATCACGGCCACGCCGCCGCTGCCGAGCGCCTGAGCCTCCACGCCCAGCCACAGCCGCCGCTGGCGCTCATCGAGATAAGGACGGATCTTGACATACCGGGCGGCTATCTCCGCGTCAGTCAGCATCCATTCGACATACCACAAACGACCAGGGGATTATTCGGACAACTCCCTTTAGTTTCTGCGCGAGCGCTTACGGCGTCGTGGCGGCGTTCGCCGGCCGCAAGTTCCCCCAGCGGGCTTACGGCGGCGCCTGGGCCGGGCAGCTGCGCTGGGCGCCGCTGACCCACCACCGGGTGCTGCAGGTGCTGAAGAACCCCGCCTACGCCGGCGCCTATGTTTACGGCCGGTGCGTGACCCGCAAGAAAATAGACGCCGACGGGAACGTGCGCACGGTGACGGCAGACCTTCCCCGCGCGCAGTGGCCGGTGCTGATCAATGACCATCACCCCGGGTACATCACCTGGCAGGAGTACCTGGCGATCGAGGCGCGGCTGGCCGCCAACCACACCGGGGGCGGCGGCCGGCCAGTGCGGGAAGGCACCGCGCTGTGCCAGGGGATCATTCTCTGCGGCGGCTGCGGCGGGCCGGTGGCCGCCAACTACCACGGCGATGACCGGGCCAGCTATGAATGCCACTCCCACCGCGACGGCAAGAAAACCCCCGGCTGCCGCAGCATCGCCGCGCACGTGGTCGACGACGCCGTTGCCGGGGTGCTGCTGGACGCGCTGACTCCCGAGCAGGTCACGCTCGCGCTCGCCGCCGCTGATGAGGTGGCCGGCCAGCACCAGCGGACCAGCCGCGCGGCCGAGCTGGCCGTGGAGCGTGCCCGGTATGAGGCCGACCGCGCCGAGCGGGCCTTCGGCCAGGTCGAGCCGGAGAACCGGCTGGTCGCCCGCACCCTGGAGGCCCGCTGGGAAGCCAGGCTCGCCGCGCTCGCCGACGCCGGGCAGGCCCTGACAGCCGCCCAGGATGCCCTCCCGCCGCTGCCGGACCGGGCCAGCCTGGGAAAACTCGCCGCCGGCCTGCCCGCGCTGTGGCACGCCGCCACCACCACCCCGCGCGACCGCAAGCGGCTGCTGCGCACCCTCATCGCCGACGTCACCTTGCTGCCCGAAGCCGACCGCGCCAAGGCCCGGATCGGGATCCGCTGGCACACCGGAGCCGCCGACGAGATCGTTATCGACCGTCCCAGGCCCACCGGGGTACCCGCCCCCACGCCCACCCCGGCCACCGAGCTGATCCGCGAACTCGGCCCCGTCACCAGCAACACCGGCCTGGTCGCCATCCTCGCCCAGCGCGGATACCGCACCGGCGCGGGCCGCCCGTTCGACATCAAAGCCGTCCAGTGGGTCCGCCACGCCTACCAGATCCCCGCCCCCTCTCCCTACCACGGCACCGAGATCAGCGTCGCTGAGGCAGCCCGCCGGCTCGGCTGCAGCCCCGGCGTCGTCTACTACTGGATCGAAACCGGGCAGCTAGACGCCCGCCGCAGCCCAGGCCGCAAGCTGTGCATCCCCTGGACCCCCGCCACCGAGGCAGGCTGCCGCGCCCGCATCACCAGCTCAGGGCACCTCAACCCGGCCGCCCGGCGCACCAGGCCCCGCCAGCACCACTGAACCCGCCAGCGGAATGTCAGTAGGGTGCACGACTGAATTGTGAGGGTGCTTTGCCTGGGCACGTCAGCGGCGTAGTCTGAGTGATGCTGACACTCAGATGTGGAGGTATCCCGTGGCTGACTTCCCCGGGCGTGACCTGGCGTGGCTGGAGCGCCGCCGCGCCGAGCTGCTCGCGCTGATCTCGCAGGCCGGGGACTTCCGGCGGGGCGCGCTGAACACGGTGTGGCGCAAGTGCGGCAAGCCGAACTGCGCCTGCGCGCAGCCCGGCCACCGCGGCCACGGGCCGCAGTACAACCTGACCCGCCGGGTCGGCGGCAGGACCGTGAACGTGCACCTGAAACCGGGCCCGGAGCTGGAGAAGGCGCGCCGGGAGGTGGCCGAGCACCAGCGGTTCGCCGGCCTGGTGGAGGAGGTGAGCCAGGTCAGCGAGGCGATCTGCGCGTCCCGGCCGGTGACGGCCGGGACGGCGCCCCCTCCGCCGGAAGGGGAAAGGGGGGGCTCGCGGCGCGGCTCGAGGAGGCCGCCGCCGCCGAGGTAGGCAGGCTGGCCGGCCTGGCCGCGGGCCTGCTCGGCTCCGGGCAGGGGCTGGGCGTGCTGGAGGAGGCGATGCGCGCCGCGCTGGCCAGTTCCGGGGCGGCGCTGCTGCAGGCGGTGCTGGATCAGCAGGACGACGGCTACGCCGGCCCGCACGCCGGGTGCGCCGGCTGCGGCGGGCAGGCTGCCTACGCGGGCGGGCGGCCCAAGACGGTCACCACGGTCCTCGGCGCGGTCACGCTGCAGCGGGCGTGGTACCACTGCCCGCCGTGCCGGCGCGGGTTCGCGCCCCGCGACGCCCGGCTGGGCCTGCTGCCGGCCGGCGCGCTGTCGCCCGGCCTGGCCGAGATGACCGCGCTGGCCGGGGCCGAGACGTCGTTCGCCCGCGCCGCCGGGCTGATCGCCGGGCTGGCCGGCATCACCGTCAGCGCCAGGACCGTCGAGCGGTCCGCCGAGGCGTCCGGCGCGGCCGCCCGGGCGGCGGGCGAGGCCGAGGCCGCCGCGCTCCGCGCCCGCAAGATCGTGCCGCTGGCCCCGGCGGCCCCGGTCCCGGACATGCTCTACGTCGAGACCGACGGCACCGGCGTGCCGGTCCGCGCCAGCGAGACCGAGGGCCGCCAGGGCAAGGGCGAGGACGGCAGCGCCGGCACCCGCGAGGTCAAGCTCGCCCGGCTGTTCACCGTCTCGGCCCTGGATGACGACGGCAGGCCGGTGATGGATCCCGGCTCCTCCACCTACGTGGCCACCTTCGACGGCAGGGACGCCCTCGCCCGGCTGGTGCGGGCCGAGTACCTGCGCCGCGGCGGGGACCACTTCCGCCAGGTCGTCGCCCTCGGCGATGGCGCCGCCTGGATCTGGACCATGGCGGAGGAGCTTTACCCGCACGTTATCTGAAGCTCCTTGCGGGTCGTCTTCTACGTCCAGCAGCGGCACGTGGGTCCCTGGCGTCTGCCTGATGGACATGGTTATCTCCCGCTTCATCCAGTACGTCGATGAAGTGGAGGAGCGATGCAGGTTCAGCGGGTGGAGGTACCCGGCTCGCGGGTGGAGTCGTGGACTGTCCTGGGTGATGACGGTGTCCCGATCGGGCCGGTGGAGCGATACCTGGCCTACCTGACCGCGGTCGAGCGGTCGCCGAACACGGTCAAGGCCTATGCCCATGATCTGAAGGATTACTTCGTCTTTCTTGATCATCGGGGTCTGGACTGGCGGGAGGTGCGGCTGGAGGACCTGGGCGGTTACGTGGCCTGGCTGGCGTTGCCGCCGGCCGGGCGGGCCGGGCAGGTGGCTGTGCTGCCCTCGGCGGGCCCGCAGGTGGGTGCGGCGAGTGTGAACCGGAAACTGTCGGCGCTGTCGGCGTTCTACGCCCACCAGGTGCGCCACGGCGTGGATGTCGGGGAGCTGCTGATCACCTGGCAGGCCGGCGGCCGCCGGAACGGGGGGTTCAAGAGCTTCCTGCACCACGTGGCGAAGGACAAGCCGCAGGCCCGGCGGACCATCGCGTTGAAGGTGCCGAAGAAGGTGCCGCGGGTGGTGACGGCGGCGGAGATGCAGGCGATCCTGGACGCGTGTGAGCATCTGCGGGACCGTTTCCTCTTCGCGCTTTTGTGGGATTCGGGCGTTCGGATCGGTGCGGCCCTGGGCCTGCGGCACGCTGACATCGCCGCGGCCGGGCGGACGGTGACGATCGTGCCCCGCGACAACGCCAACGGGGCCCGGTGCAAGTCCCGGCAGCAGCACACCATCCCCGTCAGCGCACCGCTGATCAGGTTGTGGGGCGACTATCTGGCCACCGAATACGGCGATCTTGATAGTGACTACCTATTCGTGAACCTGTTCGCCGAGCCCCGCGGCCAGGCCTGGAGTTACGCGGCCGTCTATGACTTGGTGCTGCGGCTGCGGAAGAAGACCGGAATCGACGTCGACCCCCATTTTCTGCGTCACGCCTATGCGACCAGGGCGCTGCGGGACGGCGTGCCGATCGAGGTCGTGTCGAAGCTGCTGGGCCATTCCTCGATCACCACCACCTCCTCGATCTACGGGCACCTGACCGTGGAAGACGCCCGCAAGGCGATGGAGGCTGCTGGCTGGTTCAGCGCCACCGGCAGCGAGGTGACCCTGTGACCGGGTCCTGCGAGATCACCCAGGGAGAGCGGGCCTGGTGGCAGCGGCGGGCCGCAGCCGAGCTCGCCTCGATCCTGGCCGCCCACCCCGGCCTGCCGTGTATCTCCTGGACGGTGGGGCCAGCCGGGTCGGTGCTGGCCGGGCAGGTGAACGGCCTGGCCCCGGCTGCTCAGGTGCGGGCCGCCTTCGGCGCCTGGCAGTCGGCACTGGTCCTGGAGGACTACCGCGAGCACCAGATGAGCGGCGGGACGATGTGGCTGCACGCCGCCGCCCGCCGCCACCAGGTGAAGGTCCGGCTCACCGCCACCGTCTTCGACGACGTCGAGACCGGTCAGTGAGCGCCCGCGATGACCGGGCGGCTGTTCCCGCCGGTGACGGTGAGCCGGGTGCCCGCCCGGCCGGGCTGCTGGCCAGGCTGATGACCGCGGTCCGGCCCGAGTTCCGTGGCGACGTGCTGGTGTTCGACCCGCGCGACCCGGTGTTCGGCGGACCGCCGTGCACGATCGCCGGCTGCGACCGCCCCCAGCGCGAGCGCGGCATGTGCCGGTCACACCGGCGACGCTGGGTGCAAGCAGGCCGGCCCGATCCTGCCGAGTTCGCGGCCACGACCAGCACGGACTGG
This sequence comes from uncultured Actinomycetes bacterium, assembly GCA_963739615.1. GTDB lineage: Bacteria > Actinomycetota > Actinomycetes > Streptosporangiales > Streptosporangiaceae > Palsa-504. The sequence continues at coordinate 8,696 of CAVUBD010000019.1, read as the reverse complement.
CGGGGGCACCTGCCAGTGCCGTCGTGCCAGGTCGCCGGCTGCCACTACGGCGGGGACGGCGGCCATGGGCTGTGCAGGCGGCATGCCAGGCAGTGGCAGCGCGCCGGATGCCCCGAGCCGGCCGCCTGGCGCGGATCACAGCCGCCGCCGGCGACGCAACCGCCGGCCTGCCGGGTCGGCTACTGCGACCTGTGGGTTCGCGGCACCTCGGCGTTGTGCCGGACCCACCACAACCGCTGGATCGAGCAGGGGCGGCCGGACCTGGAGGACTTCATCACCTCCCGCGATGACCCCGGACCCGGCGCGGGCGAGCGCGTCGACCTGCGGTGCCTGGCCCCGCATCTGCGCCTGGAGGTCCAGTACGCCCTGCAGTGCCGGCACGATGAGCAGAAGGCGAGGATATTTCCCGCCCAGCTCCAGCCGATCCTGCGCGGCCTGGCCGCGCAGCAGGTGTCCTCAATGCTGGACAAGCCCGAACACCACTGGCGGCAGTGCCCGAACCCGCCCCGGACCGGGAACGGGTGGCGCGCGTTCACCCTCGGCACCTACGACCGGATCGAGACGCTGGCGTTCGGGCAGGGCTGGGACATCGAGTACCCGCGAGACACCTGGCGGCTGCGGAAACTGGGCATCGACCGGCCAGCGGCCACGATCAGCTTCGGGCAGATCACCCAGCCCTGGCTGAAGTCCCTGGCCAAGCGGTGGGCCCGGTGGCAGCTGACCACCGGCCGGAGCAGCGGCACCGCCGCCAGGGCAGCCGCGGCCCTGTCCCGGTTCAGCCAGTTCCTCGCCGCCCAGCCCGCCAGCATCGACGGCCTGGCCCAGGTAGACCGGCCGCTGCTGGAGGCATACCTGGCCGACCTGCACACCGCGGTGGGCGGCAGAAAATGCCATGCCCAGCACCTCACCGCGCTGGGCGGCTTCCTGACCGCCATCCGCCAGCACCGCTGGGACGACAGCGCCCTCCCGGCCAGCGCGATGCTCTTCACCGAGGACTACCCCCGGCGCGCCCAAGGACTGCCCCGCGCGCTCGCCGCGCAGGTCATGGCCCAGCTGGACCGCCGCGACAACCTGGACAGGTGGGACAGGCCCGACTACCGGCTCATCACCATGATCCTGATGCGCTGCGGCCTGCGCATCTCCGACGCCTGCAAGATCCCGTCCGCCTGCCTGGTCACCGACGCCGACGGCGCCCCCTACCTGCGGTACTTCAACCGGAAAATGAAACGGGAGGCGCTGGTCCCGATCGACGGCGAACTCCACCAGCTGATCCTCCAGCAGCAGCGAGCACTGCAGCGCTGGCCATCGCAGGTGCCGGTGCTGTTCCCCCGCCCCACCGCCAACCTCGATGGCCACAAGCCGGTCGACGGCAGCACCTACCGGCCCGCCCTCTACAAGTGGCTGAAGCTCTGCGACATCCGCGACGAACACGGCAGACCGATCAAGCTCGTCCCCCACCAGTGGAGGCACACCCTCGGCACCGCCCTGATCAACAAAGATGTCCCGCAAGAGGTTGTCCGGCGGATCCTCGACCACGACTCGCACGCGATGACCGCGCACTATGCCCGGCTGTCCGACACCACCATCCGCCGCCACTGGGACAACGCCCGGAAAGTCAACGCCACGGGCGAAGACGTCACGCTGGACCCCCACGGGCCGCTCGCCGACGCCGCGTGGGCCAAGCAGCGGGTCGGCCGCGCGACCCAGGCACTGCCCAACGGCTACTGCGGGCTGCCGATCCAGCAGTCCTGCCCGCACGCCAACGCCTGCCTGGCGCCCTGCCCGGTATTCGTCACCACCGCCGAGTTCCTGCCGCAGCACCGCGCCCAGCACCGCGCCACCCTGCAGATCATCACCACCGCCGAGGCCCGCGGGCAGACCCGCGTGGCCGAGATGAACCGCCAGGTCGCCACCAACCTCCAGAACATCATCACGTCGCTGGAAAAAGACGAGAAGGAAGCCCCGGACAAAGACGAGAACAAGACCCAGGAGGCCCAGGACGATGCGTCCTGACAACGCCGCCCCCATCGTCGCCGCTGCCAGGCACCGGCACGAGCTGACCCGCGCCCGGGCGGTCCAGGCGCTGCGGGAACTCGACCGCACCGGAGCACCTGTCACCTTCGCAGCCGTCGCCGCCAAGGCCGCCGTGTCCCGCTCATGGCTATATGCCCAGCCCGACATCCGCGATCAGATTGCCCGGCTGCGGGAGGCGACCAGCCGCTCGCCGGCCGCGCCGGTCCCCGCCGCCCAGCGCACCACCGATGCCTCCCTGCTGCGCCGCCTGGAAGCCGCCCACGCCGAACGCCGCCGGCTCCAGGAGGAAAACACCCGGCTCCGCCAGGAAATCGCACGAGCCGGCCGGCGGGTCGCCCGCGCCCTCGGCGAACAACGCCAGAGAGCTGGCGCGAAACCCAGCTACGAACCGCCGTTCTGACCACCTGGAACGTCACCCTTCGGTAACGATCAACCCCCGGTAAGACAAGACCGGAACCCTGCCGCGGCTGCGTCGACAACACCGTCCTCGACGCAGCCGCCCAGGTCACAGTGCTGCCGGGTCAGCGGCTCAAGATAACGCACGCCACGCAGATCGTGGACATCTACCACGCCCGCGAGCACCTGCACGACCTCGCGGGCCACCTGGCCTTCATCACCCCCGACCCGCCCCGGTGGCTCGCCGACCGCAGCGCCGAGCTCGACGCAGGCAACGCCGGCGCGGTCATCACCGCCGCCCGGCAGTACCCGCTGGCCGGCGTCAAGGCCGAAGACCTGGACAGGAAGCTCGGCTACTTCGAGCGCAACGCGCACCGGATGCGCTACCAGCACTTCCGCGACCTCGGCATGTTCACCGGCTCGGGCGCCATCGAAGGCGGAATCAAGGCCATCGTCGTCCGGCGCGCCAAGCAGTCAGGCATGCACTGGACCACCGAGGGCGCCGCCAGCATCATCGCCCTGCGCACCCAGCACGCCAGCGGCCGCTGGGACGAACTCTGGCCAGCCCCCGCGACCCCGCAAGCCCGGCTGCACGCCGCCATCTGACAGACAGCAAGACTCAGACGCCCAGGCCGCGGCGGCCGCCAAGATCAACTCCAACAAAGCTGTCGTGCACCCATGTCAGTACCCCCTGGCATGCTCTTCTCATAGCAGCAACTAGACACCAAGAAACAGGAAAATCCCCACACGCCACGACAGGAGGGGCAGTATGAACCGTCCGTCGCGTCGCTGGAGGACAAGGTTCTCCAGCGCGCTGTCTGCGAGGTGCTGAACGCGGTCTGCGAGGCGGACTTCAAGGGCTTCTCCTACGGGTTCCGGCCGGGGCGGTCCCAGCATGATGCACTGGACGCCCTGTATGCCGGGCTGACCCGCAAGCGGGTGAACTGGGTGCTGGACGCGGACATCCGCGGCTTCTTCGACCACCTTGACCGGGAATGGCTGGCGAAGTTCCTCCGGCACCGGATTGCGGACGAGAGGGTCCTGCGGCTGGTCATGAAATGGCTGAACGCGGGAGTGATCGAGGACGGGACCTGGTCCGACAGCGGGGAGGGAACCCCCCAGGGGGTTCGCTGTCACCGTTGCTGGCGAATGTGTATTTGCATTATGTCCTGGACCTGCGGGCTGACTGGTGGAGGAAAACGCGGGCGCGCGGGAACGTAGTGATCACGCGCTTCGCTGATGACTTCATCGTCGGGTTCCAGTACCAGGACGACGCTGAAAGGTTCCTGGCGGAGCTGCGCGGCAGGCTCGCGAAGTTCAGCCTGGAGCTGCACCCCGGCAAGACCCGGCTGATCGAGTTCGGGCCGCACGCGGCCCGGGACCGGACGGCCCGGGGCGAGGGGAAGCCGGAAACGTTCACTTTCCTGGGATTCCGGCACATCGCCCGGATGACCAGGGGGCGTTTCTGGATCCAGCGGATCACAGACAGGAAGAAGATGACGGCCAAGCTGAAGCCGGTGAAAGCCGAGCTGATGCGGAAGGCGGCATCTCCCCGTCCCTGAGCAGGGAAGATGGCTGGCCAGCGTGATAACCGGGCATCAGGCGTACTACGCCGTCCCGGGAAACGCGAAGGCAGTCGGGACATTCCGTCACCAGGTCACCCGCCACTGGCGGCACGCGCTCAGCCGCCGCAGCCAGAAAGGCCGGGTCACATGGGAGCGGATGAACCGCATCGCCAGCCGTTACCTCCCCCGGACCAGGACAGTGCATCCATGGCCTGACAAGCGGTTCGCTGCCAGGTACTCATAACAGGAGCCCAGTGCGGTAGTCCCGCTCGCTGGGATCTGCGCGGGGGGCCGCCCGCAAGGGCGGTCCCTACCGCGACCTCTGAGGTGTTTGTTGGCTGATTTTGTCCGTGTTGCCTGGCGTGCGCCGTGACAGCAGGCGGCCACTGCGACACCTTCGGTTCCTGTCTAAGGGAAATCGGCGGTGGAGGCGGTGGCCGTGGCGGTCAGTATGGCCTGGCCGCAGGACGCGGACCAGGGCGGGCCCGGCGGGGAGCGGGCCCGCGGCATGCTCGCGGGGTTCCGCGGTGAGCTGTACCGGTGCCCGGGGAAGCGGCGCGATGCCCTGTTCGAGCTGGCGGACGCGGTGCTGTGCAAGCAGACCCGGCTGGCCTGGCTGCCGACTTCTTGAACGTGTCCCGGCCATACCTGATCGGGCTGCTGGAGGCGGATGAGATCCCTTACCGTATGGTCGGCACTCACCGCAGGATCAGGTTTGAGGATCTTCGTGAGTACCGGCGGCGGGATGACCTGAAGCGCCGACGGGCGCGGACGAACTTACCCAGTTGAGTGAGGAGCTGGGGTTGTACTGACCGATGGTCTTCACGTGGTGTACGACGCTAACGTGCTCTACCCCAACACGCTGCGGAACCTGCTGATCCGCATCAGCCAGGTCGGCCTGGTCCAGGCCGTCATCGGCGGCTGGCACAACAGGCACTCAGAGTGTCGTAAACTAGCGAGGCACCTGCGCTCGTAGCTCAACGGATAGAGCATCTGACTACGGATCAGAAGGTTGGGGGTTCGAGTCCCTCCGAGCGCGCCCAGCTCACAGGCCCGTTGCCCGCCCGGCAGCGGGCTTTCTTGTCGCTTTGGGAGCCACGCTGGGAGCCACGCGCACACGTCAGCCGCCGAACAGAGCCCGGCTCATCGACTCGGCCGCCGCCCGCTTGTCACCTTCGAGCAGGTGCCCGTACACGTCCTTGGTGATGGCGATGCTGGCATGCCCGAGCACCTCGGAGACCACGTGCAGCGGCGTGCCCTGGGCCAGCATCAGCGAGGCGCCCGAGTGGCGCAGTTCGTGCGGATGCCAGTGACCCAGGCCCGCCCGCTCGCACAACCGGGACGAAGGAGTGCGAGAAGTTGTCCGGGTCCATCGGCGTCCCGACCTCGCTGGCGAAGATCAGCCCGTGATCCTGCCACAGCGTCCCGGCCGCCATCTGCGCCTCGGCCTGGCGCGCCCGGTGTTGCCGGAACCTGGCCACCAGCTCGGGAGTGAGGGATAGCGTCCGCCGTGACTTGGGTGTCTTCAGCTCACTGACCACCAGCCGGGTCCGGCGGCCCGAGGAGGCGTCGCGGTCCTTGACCCGCTTGACGCCGTGTGTCACTCCCAGCGTCCCGGCCTTCCAGTCCAGCGCCGACCAGTGCAGGCCCAGCACCTCACCGCGGCGCATCCCGTAGGCCAGGGCCAGCACGACCGCCGCCTCGAACCGGTATCCGGCCGCAGCCTCCAGGAGCTGCCGCGCCTGGTCCACGGTGAGCGTCCGGCCGTCTTTGGCCCTGATGCGCGGCGCAGCCGACAGCCCGGCCACGTTCCGGGCCACGATTCCCTCGCGCACGGCCTGCCCGAGAGCGCGGCGCAGCACGGTCCGCATGATCCGGACACTGTTGGAGCTGTAACCCGCGTCCCGCTTCGCCTTCCACAACCGGTCAAGATCAGCGACGGTCAGCTTGGCCAGCGGCTTACGGCCGAGTGCCGGGACGAGGTGCAGGCGCACCGTGTCCACGTAATCGTCCTCCGTCGACTCGGCCACGGAGCCGGGCAGGTTGACGGTCAGCCAGCGATCGAGGAAGGCACGAACCGTGAGCCTGTCATCTGGGACAACGCCACTGTCTACCTGCTGGTGAAGCTTGCGGAGTTTCTCGGTGACCTCGGCGCGGGTACGGCCCGAGACCTTCTTGCGAACCCGGTTGCCGTGCTCGTCATACCCGAGCGAGACCGCGCCTCGCCACCGGTCGCCGTCCCGGTAAACCGAGTCCTCGCCGCTTCCCCGGCGCCTGGTCATGCTGCCTCCTCTTCAAGCCGGGTCACGAACTCGTTCAGCGCCGCGACCGGAACACGGCGCAGGCCGCCAACTCTCACCGAGCGCAGCGCACCAGATCGGATCAGCTCATACACCTTGGTCCGGCCGACTCCCAGCACGCGGGCAGCGTCCTCGGGACGCACGAGCAAGACAGGAAGTTCGTTTTCGACGGCCTCTGTTCTCACGCCGCCCTCCCAGCCGCCAGATGATCACCATCTGAAGGCATTGCGGCTCTGCGTCTGGCCTCCGCTAGTGCGGTTTGCCATTGGATGCGGTCGGCGACGACGTGCAGGAGCCGTTGCCCGTTGGGCATGTGGTCCGGGTCGCCGGGCTTGACCGGTTCCCAGGTGTAGCGGCGCGGATCGGTTGCCGGAAGCCCGAGCGCGCTGGTGAGCCAGGTCCGCCGGTCGGCGCGGTGGTCGGCCAGCGTCTTGCCGGACCACTTGCGGGAGACCAGGACGCGGCGCCCGGCGTAGCCGAGGTACTCGCGGCGGTGGGCTTTGCCCTTGCAGGCGCCCGGGCGCAGGCCGGGCCGGGCGTTGCGCGGCTGGATGCCGTAGCGGAGCCAGTTCGCGCAGGTCGGCGAGCACGGCTCGTACCGCAGCGCGTCGGCGAGCCGGGCGGCGTGGTCGGCCTGGGCGCCGGTTTCGGCGTGGTGGCAGTCGCCGAGGTGCTTGGTCAGGTACTTGGTGAGGTAGCCGATGCACCGGCTGGCGTCCCGTGATCCGGCGAGCACGCCCTGGGCGTCGAACCGGGCGCCGAACCGGGCCACGTGCAAGGGCTCGTCCTGGTCGCCGATGGCGTCGAGGGCCTGGTCCCAGGCTGGGAGTACCTCGCCGGTATCTGGGTCGAGGTAGGTCCCGGTGTGCTCCTCCCAGACCGGCAGGCAGTCACCGTCGTACTTGACGGCCTGCGTGGAGGGCCACCAGACCTGGTGGTAGGTGGCGGCGATGACCTCACGGAGTTCGGCGCGGGAGATGGTGCCGCGGATGGCGAGGTGGACGTGCGGGGCGAGCCGGCGCTGGGGTTCGATGGCGGCGAAGTACTGCAGGTCATAGCCGGTGTAGCGGCGAAGGTTCTGGATGAACCGGTCGAACAGCGCGGCGAAGTGCAGCGCGTCCCGCGCGGCGCGGGTGTAGTCGTAGCTGTCCGGGTCGGCGGGTGCTCCGTCCTCGCCGACCCGGCCGTAGGACGGGCAGGTCAGCGTGACGAACAGCGAGGGCCGGAAGGTCTTGCCGTCCGGGGCGGTGTAGGTCTTGCCGACCGTCTGGGCGCTGACCGGGCGGCGTGGTAGAGGAGCGGCGTCGTGCCTGCGCCGGGTGGAGCGGTGGCGGCGCGGCCGCGCCGGGAGCACCTGTCCGCGCATCCCGGCATCGGTGATCTGCTGGTCCAGCTCGCTGATGGTCTCGTCCAGCTCGCTGTGTCGAGGCCTTGATCGGCGAAGGCGTCCCGGTCGGCTTGCGCCTCGGCCCGGTCGGTCACCTTCGCTCGCTGCTCTTGGGTGGCCGGGTCCGGGTCGATGACGGGTTCGCGGTCGAGGTGCCAGCCTTCGCGGCATTGCGCGGCCCGCAGGATCCGGGCGCGCTCGGCGCACGATGGGCACACCGATCCGAGCGTGTGCCCGCACGGGATGAGGACCTGCTCGACGTAGCCGGTGTCGATCTCGGTGCGGCGCAGCTGCACCGGGCGCAAGCAGGCGCCGTGCTCGGCCGCTAGGTCCTTGACCACGGCCCGGGCCAGCGGCACCGCCAGCCGCTCCGCCCGCGTCGTACGGCCCGCCGTCCCGGTCACCACTCACCGTCCGGATCTTCGGTGTCGAAGGGTCCGGCGTAGCCGCACAGGCGGCATTCGGCCCGCAGCACCGGGCCGCCGGTGTCGACCAGGACCAGGCCGGTGCCGCAGACCGGGCACGGCTACCATCTCCCTAGCCGACAACGGCACCTCCATCTGCACCACGAACGGCCTGCCCTTGCCGCCAAACAAGCCCGACCCGGCCGTCAGGACAGGGCCAGCGATGGCAGTACCAGGACGGTTCGGTACAGCTGCGGCCTGCCACCGCCTCACCTGCTGGAGGGTCCACCCGGCCAGTACCTCGAAGTGCTCGGGGTCGGCCCCTTCGGAGGCATCAAGGTGCTGGTCGAACTCGTCCGGCGTTGTCGATGGCGAAGCCGCACGGGCACCGGTACGGCGCGGCCCGCCAGTGGTCACGGTCCGGCTGATCGGCCACCTGGGCTGGAACTAGCGCGTGCCGGGGACCTTCGACAGTCATAGCTTTGCTCCCGATGACAAGCCGGGCCGAGTACGAACCCTGGGCCCGGGTCGAGGTGATCAGTCTCGTAGAGTGCGGCACCTGGTCACCGGTACGCCGCCGCAAGCGCGGTTACGTCCCCCGCGCCGTTAG
>CAVUBD010000018.1:0-139877 GCA_963739615.1 uncultured Actinomycetes bacterium | reverse complement strand
CGAAACCCTCGACGGCGGCCTGATCTTGCCGCGCGGCATGCTCGGCACCGTCACATCGCTCGCCGAACAGGCGGGCAGCCGGGTAGAGATAACGGACGAACGGGCAGCGGGCACGCCGCAAGAGTTCACGTGCGACGCCACGCTGACCGCGACGCAGCAGGAGGCCGTCGCGGAACTGACCCGGCACGACCTCGGCATGCTCGTAGCGCCGCCCGGCTCGGGCAAGACGGTCATCGCCTGCGCTGTTATCGCGGCCCACCAGAGGTCAACGCTGGTCCTGGTGGACCGCAAGGCGCTGGCCGACCAGTGGCGGAGCCGCGTCAGTGAGTTCCTCGGCGTGAAGACCGGGAGTTTGGCGGCGGCGCACGAAGCTCCGCGGGATTATCGACATCGTCACCCTGCAGACGCTCGCCCGCCGGGACGACGTTGCCGCGCTGACCGCCGGTTACGGGCTGATCATCGCGGACGAATGCCACCACGTTCCGGCTGCCGCATTCGACCACGCGGTCAAGCAGATCCCGGCGCGCCGCTGGCTCGGGCTGACCGCCACGCCGTACCGGCGCGACAAGCTCGACGACCTGATCGCCATGCAAACCGGGCAGGTCCGGCACACCATCTCGGGTCCCCGCGAGGCCTCCGCCGGGATACCGATGCTGCCGGGCAGTGCGCCGGGTGGCCGACCGACGCCGGTGCTGCACCTGCACGCCACGTCGTACTGTTACCCGGGCGATGCCGACCCCTCCGTGCCCGGCGGCATGACGGTAATCTACCGTGACCTGATCGCCAGCGAGGCACGCACCTGCCAGGTCATCGCGGATGTGACCGCCGCATTTCAGCAGGGCGGGAACTGCCTCGTCCTCACCAGTTGGATCGCGCACCTGCAGAAGCTGGCGGACGGGCTGCGGGCTACGGGCCACGATCCCGTCGTGATGCGCGGCGGCATGGGCGCCAAAGACCGCGCCGCAGCACTCGCCCGTCTGCGGCCGGAGGCAGGCGGGTCACCTCTGCTCGTCGTGGCCACCGGTCCCTACGCCGGCGAGGGCTTCGACTGTCCTCCGCTGGACACGCTCTTCCTCGCCGCCCCCATCTCCTACAAGGGCAAACTCGTCCAGTACGCCGGACGCATCCTCCGCCCCTATGCCAGCAAGACCACGGCCGAGGTCCACGACGATGTCGACGAACGTACCGGGGTGCTTGCCTCATCACTTGCCAAGCGCGCACCCGGCTACGTCAGCCTAGGCTTTCCTGATCCGCGGCGGCTGCCCTACACGCCCAGCGCCAAGGCGGCGAGCACGGCGTGATCTAGTTGCATGCCAGCGCGCGCCGAGACAGTCCGCGAGGTGCCCCCAGTGTCAGGCGACGCCTGGGAGATGGACCGAAGCCGTCGACACGGCAGCCGCCGCGGGATGTCTTGGCATCCACGGCGACTGCACTTAACTGTCCGCAGGCCAGTGCTTCGCCCACTGCGGACCCTGTGGGTGCCGAGAACGGTGTCACTGCCGCTGACCTGGTCTTCGCTGATGTGTGTCGGTTCACGAACTTTCGGCTTCTGGCTGCGCAAGCACAGCAGGCTCAGGGACTGTCAGTACTCATGTCACTGCGATTCGGTTAGGGTGTAGCTCGTTTGGAGTGAGCAGGCCGGTCAGGCACCGAGCGTGTATTGTCCCTGCTTAATGCCCGGGTAGAGCCGCTGGTGCTCGCGTTCGAGGTGGAAGCGCCAGTACTCCTCGAAGTCGCCGTTGCTGATGACCGCGCGCAGGGTGAGGACTGCTTCGGCGCCGTCCAGGCCCCATCTGGCCCCTCCCACCGAGAGACGGTCGGCTATGAGGTGCCGGCATGCGCCCTCGATGACGCCCGTCGCGATCGGCCATCCGGCTTGCAGGGCCTGGTCGTAGCGGAGGAACTCCCGCTTGTTCTCCAGGTAGCGCGCGCACGCGGCGGTCCCGTTCCGCTGGCTCCCGGCCAGGCCGGCGGCGTCGGCCTCGGCGGCGATCTCCTCCGCGGCCCGGGCACTGCCGCCGGCCAGGACGGCGAGGGCCTTGACCGCAACCCAGTCCTCGGCTGCGGGGTCCCCGGCCTCGTGGAGGCTCCATGCCGCACCCCACAAATATTCAAGAACGTGAATAATGTCGATGATGATGTGAATCGTGACGCCGCGGCGGGCGGCCTCGGCGCGGATCAGGTCCAGCTGGTGCTCGGCCCCGTCGACCAGGACGACCCAGGTCCGCAGATGGCGGGGGTCGCGGGCCTCCGCCTCGTCGAACGCGGCGGCGATCATGTCCGCGGGGTCCTTGCGGACGGAGCCGGCCAGCCACTTGGCCCGGGCCTTCGGCCCGGGCCGGGGCTCCCGGGTGCCGTTCCGGCCGCCGGGCAGGGCGATCACGTCGTGCGGGCGGCGCTTTGCGGGCTCGGCGTCGTAGACGGCAACCAGGGCGGCCATTCTCTTGCGGTTCGGTTTCTCCCCGGACGCCAGCCGGGTGCGCATCTTCCCCAGCTTCGCGGCGGCCTTCGCGGTGGCCGCGCGCAGTGCTTCCAGGCGCATCGCGATGCCCTTGCAGTCGGCCTGCATGATCAGCAGCACCTGCGGCGTGCACGGTTCCGGGATCCGGGCGGCGTAGAAGGCGGGGATGTCGGAGGCGGAATGCACGACGGACTCCTCGAGCTGCCTCTTGCCGATGACCGGGCCGCAGCGGCGGGCGATCGCGGCGTGCGCGGCGTCGAAGGAGCCGCGGGCGGCCTCGATGGCGGCGAGCTTCGCCAGGGTACGGGAGTGCCGCCCGGCCGGCAGGGACAGGGCAGCGTCCGCCGGGCAGAAGTTCGCCGTTCCCGGTCTCCGCCAGGCGCACCGGGTGACCTGCACCGTGCCGAACAAGGTGGCCAGCGCCCGGCCGTGCCCGGTCTCCAGCCTGGTCCGGGTGACCCCGTCCGGCCCGGTCACCGGGGCGGGATGCTCGCGGGCCTGCTGTTCTTCCCGCATTTTCCGCAGGTCGTAGTGGTCCTGCTGCAGCTGGTTCAGCACCCCCCGGCCCCGCTCGTCCAGGAGCTCTTCCAGGCCGCTGGCCGTGAGCATCGCCGCGGCGGGGCCGGCGAGCTCGGCGGCCAGCGCGGCGAACAGGGCCGCGGATGCCGCGAACGGATCTTCAGGGGGGACTGCGGAGTACGCTGCCATGGAGGGTTCTTCTTCCTTGAGGCCGATGAGGTAGCACCTTCGAACTTAAGGAAGAAGAACCCATTACCGTCCGGTTTTCAGTGTTTTCCCTGCGTGATCGGGCAGCGTGAACAGCCCGCCGGCGACCGGGGCCAGCCAGCCCCGCGAGGCCAGCAGCTTCAGCTTCGACCGCAGGCCCTCTACCTTCGCCTTGTCCGTGCTCAGTCCTGCCGCGGCCGCGAACTCGCCCGCCCGCAGCGGGCGCCCTGCGTCGGCGGCCACCTCCAGCAGGTCCTGGTACGGCCCCGGCAACACCGACGCCTCCAAGCCCTCCTGCCACGGGGGGACCGTCACCGCCCCGATGGGCGACGCCGGCCGCGGTTCCCCCGCGGGCGCGCCCGCCGGACCGGCAGGCTCTCCCAGCACCCGTGTGACTTCCTCCCGCGCGATCACCAGCCGCGACGCCTGTTCCTCCGCCCTGGCCAGGTCCCCCGCAAGCTCCTCGATCCGGGCGCGCAACCGGTCCGCCTCGGCCCGGGCAGCCTCCTCCTGGCGCTTGAGTTCCTCGATCAGCGAGCCCATCCCCGGTCTCCTTCCCCCGTACATGACGGTAGAAGAACACCGCACCGATCAACCGGAGATCAGGCAAAACCCCTGGTCATAGCTCCCTTCAGAAGAGCTACACCCATTCGGTTATCTGGCGGTGCTCCGCGTCTTCGGCTGGCTTGCCCTGCTTGCCCGCTCCGACCGGGCCAAGGACGCTGAGATCCTCATCCTGCGCCACCAGGTCGCCGTACTCCAGCGCCAGGCCGGGACGCCGAAGCTGTCCTGGGCCGATCGGGCCATATTGTCCGCGCTGGCCCAGCTGCTGCCCCGCGGCCATCTCCGCCAGCTGCGCCTGATCATCTCCCCGCGCACCCTGCTGCGCTGGCACGCCGACCTGGTCAGGCGGCGCTGGGCGTACCCGCGCCGCGCCCCTGGGAGACCGCGCACGGCACAGGCAATCCGCGCGCTGGTCCTGGAGATGGCACGGGACAACCCGACCTGGGGATACCGCCGCATCCACGGCGAGCTGACCGGCCTGGGCCATAACGTGGCGCCGTCGACGGTGTGGCAGATCCTCAAAGACGCGGGCATCGACCCCGCACCCCGGCGTACCGGGCAGACCTGGCGGGAGTTCCTGGCCGGGCAGGCCACGACGATCCTGGCGGCGGACTTCTTCCACGTCGATACCGTGTTCCTGCGCCGCCTGTACGTGCTGTTCCTCATCGAGCACGGCACCCGCCGCGTGCACCTAGCCGGCATCACCGCCCACCCAACCGGCCCGTGGGTAACCCAGCAAGCCCGCAACCTGCTGATGAACCTCGAGGGCCGCACTGACGGCGTGAAGTTCTTGATCCGGGACCGGGATACGAAGTTCACTGCGGCGTTCGACGCGGTGTTCACCGCGATCGGCATGCGGATCGTGAAGACTCCTGTCCAGGCGCCTCGCGCGAATGCTATAGCAGAACGCTGGATCGCCAGTGCCCGCCGCGAGTGCCTGGACCGGATACTGATCACCGGCGAACGGCACCTGCAGCTGGTCCTCGGCGAGTACGCCGACCATTACAACACCCACCGCCCGCACCGGACACTACGCCAGAGGCCGCCCGCCGGACGTCCGGATCCGCCTGCCGCAGGCCCAGGTATCCAGGTTCTGCGCCGGGACCGGCTGGGTGGCCTAATCCACGAGTATGCCCAGGCCGCGTAGGTGACATAGTTTTCGGCACCCACAAGCTTCGATCGAGCCCCTTTTGGGCCAACCTCTGGAAGAAACCGGGGAGTGCTCAGTAAACCGGCTCATGCAAGCAATTCTTATCGTAGCCACGGCAACGTAAGTAATCGGTGAACCCGTGGGAGCAGGGGTCTGGAGCCGACCTGGGCACGGCCTGGGCTGGTGGCCTGTTCCAGGTGGTTCTGGCGGAGATGTTGCGACGCGCCGGATTTGGTGCGTGACATGCGGCTTGCGGTGCTGTGAACTTGGTGCGTGCCCACGGCTCCAGCGACCGCCGGTGCGGATGCTGACGTTGCGCTGTGGCGTGCCCGTGCGCTGCGGGCTGAGGCGCTGGCTGAGCAGCTGAGCACGGATAAGGCGGCGCTGAACGCCCGGGTGGCGGGGCTGGCTGCGCAGGTGGAGCAGCTGACCCAGACGGTCGCGACGCTCAGCGGACTGCTGTTCGGTGCCTCCAGCGAGAAGAAGCCGCCGCGGCAGCCGGGCGACAGCGGCGGGGACAGCGGCGGCGGGGACAGCGGCGGCGGGGACAGCGGAAGGGACAGGGACGGCCGGGCCGGGGGAAGCGGGGGCAGCGCACGGGCGCGCGCGGTCACGGCCGCCGCCCGTATGCGCACCTGGAAACCGAGGAGCGGTTCATCGACGTGGACCCGGAGCTGCGGCGGTGCCGCTGCTGCGGAGCCGAGTACGAGTTCCTGGGCACCGAGGACTCCGAGCAGATCGACTGGCTGGTCAAGCTGCTGCGGATCGTGTACCGGCGGCGGCGTTACCGGCGGCGCTGCGAGTGCCCGCCGGAGCTGGCCGGGCCGGCGAGGACGGTGTGTGCGCCGCGGGCTCCGAAGGTGATCGGCAAGGGCCTGTTCACCGCGCAGTTCCTGGCCCGCCTGGCGTATGAGAAGCACGTGCTGGGGCGGCCGCTGCACCGGATCATCGCCGCGCTGGCCGCCGACGGCCTCGACGTCGCCGAAGGCACCCTGGTCGGCGCGCTGGCGCAGGTCGCCCCGCTGCTGGACCCGTGGGCGCGGGCCATCGAGGCGCACGTGGCGGCCTCCGGCTACGTGCGTGCCGACGAGACCAGCTGGCAGGTCTTCGCCGACACCCCCGGCAAGGAAGGAAACCGCTGGTGGCTGTGGGTGTTCCTGACCGATGAGGCCAGCGTGTTCGTGATGGACCCGTCCCGCAGCGCGAACGTGCCCGCCGCCGTGCTCGGCATCGACCGCAAGGAAGCAGCGCTGCAGGCCGGCCGCCGGCTGATCATCTCCTCCGACTTCTACGGCGCCTATCAGTCGCTGGGCGCAATCGAGGGCATCGACCCGCTGTGGTGCTTTGCTCATATCCGGCGGTATTTCCTGCGGGCCGGCGCCGCCCACCCCGGCGCGCTGGGCGAATGGTGCCACGACTGGACGCAGCGGTTCGCGCTGCTGTACCGCGCCCACGCCGTCCTGCGCGCCGCGATGACCCAGCCCGCCCGCGACGAGGACGAGGGCGGGGACGGGAACCAGGCACGCGAGCGCGCGCTGGCCCGCTACCACCGGGCCTTCGACAACATCGACGCAGCCCGCACCCAGCAGGCCGCGCAAGCCGGCCTGCTGCACCCGGCCGCCGCCAAGGTCCTCGCCACGCTCGACAGCGAGTGGGAGGGCCTGCGCCGCCACCGCGACCTGCCGCACCTGGACCTTGACAATTATGCCGTTGTCGCGGTTATGCCGATGTTGACGGTTCCCGGCCGTTCCGCTGCTGGTCAGGGCGGTCCTCTTGCCGCGTAGTGCGGCATAGTCTCACAGGCTTTCGAGGAAGGCGAGGAGCTTGTCCGGGGGCGTGTAACGGCCCGGGCGGGTGTGCGGCGGGGCGGTCCGGTCGAGCGCCCGCTGCTTGAGCTCGAGGTCGGCGTGCAGGTAGGGACGTGTCGATGCCGGGGACTCGTGACCGAGCAGGAGCGCGATAGAAGGACTGCCGGCTCCCGCGCTTTGCAGGCGCATCGCGAAGGTATGGCGCAGGACATGCGGGGCGACGTTCTTGGCGGCGATGCCGGGGCAGGCGGCAGCCGCCGTCGCGGCGTGGGTCTTTATCCGTTCCGCGACGGCGTCGGTGCTCATTTTCCTGGCGGTGCCGCGGGCGGTGAACACGAATGCGCCGGGGGCGGCGGGGTTCTCGCGCTGCCAGAGCCGCAGCCCGGTGACGGCGGGCGCCTGGAGCGGGGAGATTCGCTCCTTGCGGCCCTTGCCGTGCCAGAGAACGCGCGCGCCTGGTCTTTCCAGGGCGATGTCTGCCCAGGTGAGTGCGGTGATCTCGGAGACCCGGGGGCCGCTGGTGATCATGAGGAGCATCAGGAGATGGTCGCGGCGGCCGGTCCAGGTGGTGAGGTCCGGGCTGGCCAGGAGCGCGTCGGCCTCGTCCTCGGTCAGGTAGCCGATCGTCTTGCGGGATGCCTTGCGCGGCTGGATGGCCAGGACCCGGGCGATGACCGCGGCGTGCTCGGGGTGGCGCAGGGCCGCGTGGCGGAACAGGGAGTGGATGGCGGCGAGCCGCTGGCTGCGGGTCCTGCCAGTGTTGTGCCGTTCCCGCTCGAGCATGGCCAGGAAGCCGCTGACCGTCGCGGCATCGACGTCGGCGAAGTCGAGGCTGGACGGCCGGATGCCGGACTGCTGCTGGATATAGGCGAACAGGAGCCGGAGCGTGTCGCGGTAGGACGCGATGGTGTGCGGGCTCGCTCCGCGCTGGGCGGTCAGGCAGTCGGTGAAGAACGACTCGACGGCGGGGGCAAAGGCGGTCATCGGCGGTTTCCTGCCTGGTAGTAGAGGGCTGCGCGTTCGGAGACGGCGTCGGCGAGGGCGGGCGTGATGGTCAGGTACCAGTAGGTATGGGCCGGGCTGACGTGGCCGAGGTGAGTGGCCAGAACCGCGATGCATGCGTCAACGTCGCGGCCATGCCGCAGGGCGTCGGTAAGGGTACTCACCGCGACGGTGTGCCGGAAGTCGTGCAGCCGCGGGGACCCGCATCCGGGCTGGGGCGCCAGTCCGCACCCGGCGACGAGCGACCGGAAGACCGGGTGGGCCATGCTGGAGCCGAGGCGGCGCCCGGCCCGCCCGATGAGCAGGGCGGTGGTGCCGCCGGCGGCGTGCCGTGCCCGGATCCGCAGGTAACAGGCGAGCGCGGCGGCCGTGGTGGGGTGCAGCGCGATGAGCCGGGTCCTGCCGTACTTGCCGGTCACGGCCAGCACCTCCGCCGCGGTGTCGAGGTCGGCGGCATTCAGGGCGAATGCCTCGCCGCTGCGGATCCCGGTGCTGCTCAGCAGCCCGATGAGCGTCTGCATGCTGGCTGCCAGCATCGCCGGGGACAGCGCGGCGGCCGCGGCCATGAGGCGGGCGGTTTCCTCCCCGGAATACAGGTAAGGGATCCGGCGGACGGTCCTGGCGGGGATGAGCCCGTCCGGGACCGGGTTGGCGGCGGCCGGGTCCAGGCCGTGGACGTAGCCGGCGAACGGGCGCACGACCGCGAGCCGCTGGGCGTGCCAGCCCTGGGCGGTCCCGGCCGGGGCGGTCGCGAAGGCGACCGCGGCGGGAACGGTGATGCGGGTCTCCCCGCGGGCTTGCAGGCTGTCCAGGAACGATCCGAGCAGCCGTTCGTGCCCGTCGAGCTGGTAGCCGCGGGCGCGGCGCGCTTCGAGGTAGCCCGGGACGGCGGCGCGCAGGTCCGTGCTCACGAGCGTGCCCCTTCCGGCCAGGGCCGCGCGATCGAGCGCAGCGCCGTGATGTCGGACCTGGCATAGACGGCGGTCACCTGGGGGCCGGCGTGGCGCAGCAGCTGCCCGGCCTCGGCGAGCCCGCCGCCGGCCGCGAGCACGCCGCATGCGGCGGTGTGCCGCAGCAGGTGCGCGGCCCCCTCCCCGCTGATGCCGGCATCCCGCAGGGCACGGCCCGCGACGCTCGTCACCGCCGGCCCGGTCAGCGGCCCGTGCGGCGCGTCGAGCGCCAGGAACACCTGGCGGTGCCCGGTTCCGGCCGCGGCCGTCGCGCAGGTAACGGGCCAGCGGCCCGCCGACGTCGGCCGGCAGGGGAACCTGGTCGGCGCGGTTTCCCTTGCCCCGCACGGTCACGGTCCCCTGCCGCCAGGCGATGTCGTCCAGCAGCAGCGCGGCAGTCTCCGAAGCCCGCAGCGCCAGCCGCAGCATCAGCGCGATCACTGGCTCGTTCCGGATCCCGCCCGGGCTGGCCCGCACGAACGCGAGGAGCTCGCCGGCCTGCCCGGGACTGAGGCCTTTCGGCGGATCCGCCCCGGCCGGGGCCGCGAACGACCCGGCCGCCCCCGCGAGCGGGACCCCGGTCAGGCCCTCCAGCCACAGGAACCGGAGCAGCGCCCGC
This sequence comes from uncultured Actinomycetes bacterium, assembly GCA_963739615.1. Classification (GTDB taxonomy): domain Bacteria; phylum Actinomycetota; class Actinomycetes; order Streptosporangiales; family Streptosporangiaceae; genus Palsa-504. The sequence continues at coordinate 130,597 of CAVUBD010000018.1, read as the reverse complement.
ACGGCGCCGGCCCGGACCTGCGCCGACCGCGGGCGCAGCCCGGCGGCACCAGCAGTTGCCAGGTCCGCGACCAGGGCAGGAGTCAGCGCGGGCAACTGCCCGGCGCAGGCCACCGCGAACGGGCGTGCCTGGCACAGGTAACTGCGGACCGTGGCCGGGGCCAGGCCCCGCTCGCCGGCCAGCCATTCCCCGAACCGCGCCAGCAGCACGCCCGCAGGCTCCGCCGGCACGACGGCCTCTGCCGGCGGAACGACGCCGAGCCCGCGCAGGTATCCCAGCAGCGGGCCGAGCGCCCGCCCGGACCGCAGGAACGACCGGTCCCGGGCGGCGATGTACTCATCCGCTACCCCGCTGCTCAGCCCGGACAGCGGCACGTGCCCGGCATCGAGCCACCGTGCCAGGTGCCGCAGCAGCGCGGCCTGCGCCCCGCAAGTCCGCGGTGAGTACCCCAGCCGGCCGAGCTCCGCGACGAACCCGTCCGCATACTGCTCCAGCCCCGGTCTTCCCTCTGCTGACGCCAGACGTCCCATGACGATCTCCTCTCCACGACAGCGGAATGAGAAGAGCATCACTCACACGGCAGTTATGCCGCACTACGCGGCGAGAGCACCGCCCTGACCAGCAGCGGAACGGCCGGGAACCGTCAACATCGGCATAACCGCGACAACGGCATAATTATCCTTATGCCGATATCGGCATAAGGACAATAACGGGGCAGAACGCGCGCTTCGGACACCCGTCATCGGACGCAAGAACTTCTACGGCTCCGGCGCCGCCTGGGCCGCCCGCCTCGCCGCCGACATCTGGACCATCACCGCGACCGCCGCCCAGAACGACATCGAGTCCCTGCACCAGCTCACCGGCTACCTCACGGCATGCGCACGCAACAGCGGCAAGCCCCCCGCCGGCGATCAGCTCGACCCGTTCCTGCCCTGGACCCCCGCCAGCCGCGCCCGCCGCGCCGCCGACGATCCGTAACCTCAGGACGCCAGCCCGCATCCAGCAACCCGTCGCCGCACCCCGGCTCCAAGCCCTGCGCCGAATGGTTACATCCGCATGCCTCCACAGGTTCACCGATTACTTACCCCCAGGTGGCTCCCGCTAACTGGCTGCTGTGTCCCTGGCGGGGCTCCCGCGTCGGCCCCGGTGGCCCGGGCTCCCGTAGCGACGTGTGACCGTTCGCTGCCCGGCCTGCGCGGCGGAGCAGTGTCCCGAGCGCCAGCAAGATCACACCTCCCGTGGCCGTGCCGATACCTGCTGCGCCCAGGACGTCCAGGGGATAGTGCACCCCCAGGTATATCCGGGACCAGCCCACCAGGACGGCATACCCGATCCCCGCCGCGGCGAGCGGCCGGGCCAGGAACGGCACGAGTGCAATCGTGACCGCCAGGGTGACGGCGGTGTGGCTGGAGGGAAAGCTCGTGCCGTGCGCAGGCTGCTGCCGCAGCACCGCGTCGGCCATGACCTGGTAGGGCCGGGCCCGGTCGGCAATGGCCTTCGCCGCATGCGCCAGCAGCCATGCGGCGCCGGCGGCCGCGGCTCCGGCCACCACCGGCAGGATGCTCCGGTTTCTGGCCAGGACGTAGACGACGGTCAGCGCGACGACGATGATGATGCCCGCCGGCCGGAACAGATACGACAACGGTGTCAGTACCGATGCGGCGGCCGCCGGGACGCTGTTGAGCAGCCGGAACAGGCTCTCATCCCAGCCGGCCGTTCCTATCTTGAGCAAGACCGCCGAAACGCCGAATAGCACTGCTCCCAGGCCAGCCAGAAGTCCGGCCGTCCAGGCCCCCGGAACCCGGGCCGGCCGCTTCGGCCACCACCATGATTCAAGTGAGATCATCGAGCGGGACCCCGATCGGGCGTGTTTCGGCCACCCCGGCTGGCTGACCGCGGATGCCATCCTGCAGCCACAATAGGACGGCAACTGGCGTTTGACATCGCACGCGGCACGGTCTTCTGCATCGCGCCGAGTTCCTCCTCGCCGCGCCGGGCTCTTCGTCAGAACCCGATTCCCCGCCAGCCGGTGATGGTCCAGGATAAGGGGTGACCTGTCCATCGGGTCGGACCGCGTAGGAGGAGCCTGATGGCCGCAGCGACAAGCGAGGGTGCTCCCGGGGCGCACCATCAGCTGGCGGAGCGGCTGCGCGCGGCGGTGCTGGGACCGCGGGGCGGGGGCACCACCAGGCGGCGGGCATCTGACGCATTCCGGCTGGGGCTCGCGGTCATAGTAGTAGCGGTGTCCATCCCGGTCATGCGGGCCAACTCCGCGGCCGAGCTGAGCATCGTGCACGCTGTGCACCCGCCGCCCGAGGCGATCAGCTGGCTGGTCACCACGGTCTTCTGGCTCGGTTCAGCCGGGGTTAGCGTGCTGCTGGTCATCATCGGGCTGATGGTGCCGCGGCTGACCGCGGTCCGGTGGACAGCTGCGGCCGCCGTGGTGACCTGGGGCGTGTGCATCGTGCTCGGCGCCGTTCTCGGCCCGGCGGCCGGGCGTCCGCCGGTCGGTGAGCTTTCCGGGCTGAACACCGGTTACCCGGTCACGCAGATCGCGGTCGCGGTCGCCGTGGCCGCCACCGCGCTTCCCTATCTGAGCCGTCCGCTGCACCGGCTGGTATGGTTCCTGGTCGCCGTGGCCGTGCTGACCGCGGTCTCCGGCGGCTATGCGCTGCCGGTGAACGCCGTCTCCAGCATGGCGCTCGGCTGGGGCGTCGCCGCGGGCCTGCACCTGGCCGTGGGCTCACCCCTGGGCCTGCCGTCTGCGGCGGAGGTCACCGCGTGGATCACGGACCTGAACATCGCGGTCCGGGATATTACCCGGGCTTCCCGCCAGGTCTGGGGCGTCGAGCAGTTCACCGGCCGGGACCCGGCGGGCGAGCCGGTCGGGCTGGCTGTCTACGGCCGGGACGCGTCCGACGCCCGGGTGCTGGCCAAACTGTGGCGATTTGCCGTCTACCGGGATTCGGGGCCCACCCTGATCCTGGATCGCCTGCAGCAGGTCGAGCACGAGGCCTACCTCACGTTGATGGCCGGGCGCGCCGGAGTACTCGTGCCTGACGTGCTCGCCGCCGGCCGGTTCGGACCCAGCGACGACGCGGCGCTCGTCACCAGGGTGCCCGCGGGTCATGCCCTTTCGCAGGCCGACGGCGCCGACCTTACCGACGGCACCATAGATGAGATCCTGCTGGCCGCGCTACGGCTGCGCGACGCCCGCCTCGCCCACGGGGCGCTCGGCGGCGATACCATTATCGTGTCGGATCGGGGCATCTGCATCCGGAACTTCCGCCGCGCGTCCGCCTCGGCTCCGGCCAGCCGCCTCGACACCGACCAAGCTGCCGCGCTGGGCGCGCTGGCCGTTCGTGCGGGCGCCGAACGTACGGCCGCGGCGGCCGTCCGGGTCCTCGATGCCGCCGCCGCCCGCGGCGCCCTGGTGCACCTGCAGCGCTCGGCGCTGGACCCGGGCACCGTGGCCGCGCTCAAGGATCACAAGGACCTGCTGTCCCGGCTGCGGGAAGGCATCGCCAGCGGGACCGGGATCGAGGTGCCGAAGCTCGCGGAGGCCAAACGTGTCAGCTGGGCCAACCTGCTGTTCGCCGTCGGCTCGCTGATCGGGATCTGGGCGATCATCGGGATCCTGTCCGGTGCCGGTGACTCCGTGGCCGCTATCAAGGGCGCCAGCTGGGGATGGGTGGCGCTGACGTTCGTCTTCGCTGAGCTCCCGGTGGTCGCCGAGGGCTGGGCGCTGCTCGGCGCCGCGGCCGGCCAGCTCCCGTTCGGCCGGTGCGTCGCCCTGGAGACATCCAACACCTTCACCGCGCTGGTCGGCGGCGACGTCGCCGTGTTCGCCCTCCGGGTCAGGTTCTTCCAGCGCCAGGGGTATGCCGCCGAGGCCGCGGTCAGCGCCGGCGTCATCGCGACCACGGCCAGCTGGACTGTCAAAAGCTTGCTCTTCCTCATCGCCCTCCCGTTCGCCACCGGGTCCTTCCACGCCCCCTCGCCTTCCGGCGACCGCCAGGCCGCGGTCTGGATCATCCTCGCGGTCATCCTCGCCGCCGGGATCGCCCTCGCGCTGATCGCCCTGGTACCCAGGCTCCGCCGGCTGGTCAGCCGCAGGATCCGCCCGGTCCTGCTGAACATCTGGGCCAACGTCAAGACGATCGCCGCCGAGCCGCACAAGATCGTCTATGTGCTGGTCGGCTCCACCGTGGCCCAGCTGCTGGTCATCCTGGCCCTGGGAGCGGCGGTGCACGCGGTCGGAGAGCATGTCAGCATCGCCACGCTGATCACCGTCAACACGCTGGCCGCCATCCTCGGCGGCGCCGTCCCCGTGCCGGGCGGCCTCGGCGTCGTGGAGGCCGGCCTGATCGCGGGGCTCACCAGCGCAGGCATTCCCCAGGATCAGGCCGTCGCGGCCGTGCTCATCCAGCGGTTCTTCACCGCCTACCTGCCTCCGGTCTGGGGCTGGGCGACCCTGGCCTGGATGCGCCGACGCGAATACGTATGAGCAGGCTGCGGGCGGTCCCGCCAGTGCGGGCCTCGTCACTGACACGGACGAGGTTGCCGACCGCGGCGATGCGGTGACCGGTGAACGGCATAGGTCCGCGGCGAGGGCTCAGGCGCTCAGCCTCGGGGCCTCCGGAAGCGCCGCGGTCGTCATGTCCTCGTCCAGGAAGCCGCCGGACTGATGCTGCCACAGCCGGGCGTAGGTCCCGCCGAGACGGAGCAGTTCCTGGTGCGTGCCCTTCTCGGCGATCCGGCCGTGGTCGAGCACGACGAGCTGGTCCATGCGCGCGACCGTGCTCAGCCGGTGCGCGACCACGAGCGCGGTCCGGTCCTGCATGAGCCGCCACAGCGCCTGCTGGACCAGGAGCTCGCTCTCGGAGTCCAGCGCGCTGGTCGCCTCGTCGAGCAGCAGGATCGGCGCGTCACGCAGGATCGCCCGGGCCAGCGCGACTCGCTGCCGCTGCCCGCCGGACAGCTTCACGCCACGCTCGCCGACCATCGTGTCGAATCCGTCCGGCAGGGCGCCGGCGAACTCTGTCACGTGCGCCGCCTGCGCCGCCTGGCGGATCTCCGCGTCGGTCGCACGCGGACGCGCGAACGCGATGTTGTCACGCAGCGTCCGGTGGAACATCGCAGGGTCCTGCGGCACGTAGGCGATCAGGCTGCGCAGATCCGACTGGCGCAGCCTGGCGATGTCCTGCCCGCCGATCAGGATCCGGCCCTCCTGGACATCCATCATCCGCAGCAGCAGGCGGGCCAGGGTGCTCTTGCCGCCGCCTGACCGGCCGACCAGGCCGAGCCTGGTCCCGTCGGGCACGGCGAGGTCGAGGCCGGTGAACAACGGCGGTCCGCCCGCGTGCGCGAACGACACGCGCTCGAAGCGGACGTCGCTCGCCGTCGGCCGCAGCGGCTCGGGCACGACCGGGTCGACCACCGCCGGCGGTGTCAGCAGCAACTCGGTGAACTGCGCGGCTTCGGTCAGCGAGCTCTCCAGCTGGCGGTAGATCTGGTTGAACTCGAACATGATCCGCGTCGCGTTGGAGTAGTAGGTGAAGGCCACGATGATCGCCTCGATTCCGTGCTCGCCTCCGCCGAGCGCGACCGCGAGCAGCAGGCCGAGCACGTTGGTCAGCACGGACGCCGGCCCGACCAGCGCGTCGATGCGCAGGTTCCCGTAGTCCCATGACCGCAGCGACTTGCGCCGCTGGTCGGCGACCCGCGACCTGTGCTCGGCGGCCTCCCCGTCCTCGGCCGCGAACGCGCGGATCGTGTCCATGTTCATCAGGCTGTCGGCGACGTGCCCGGACACGCGCGCGACCGCTTCCTCGCGCTGGTCGACGAGCTTCTGACGACGGCGGATCAGCGGTGCGATACCGGCACCGGTAATCGCGATCAGGCCGATGAGCCCGGCGACGAGCAACGGGTCGTAGCGCCACAGCACCACCGACGCGAACACCAGCGGCACGAGGCTGCCGACGATGTTGAACACCAGGTTGTCGGTAAAATCCTCGAACCGGGAAGCGAAGCTCAGCACCCGCTTGGTCAGCGAACCGGCGAAGTTGTCGTGGAAGAACGCGGCGTCCTTCGCCAGCAGTTCGTCCATGCCGATCATGTAGAGGTTCTCGATCCCGCGGCCGTCGAGGCGGTTCATGCAGTGCAGGCCGATCCGCCACAGGATCTCGGCGAAAAGCAGAATCCCTGCGAAGGCGAGCACATACGGCATCGCCGCGCCGATGCCGATGGACCCGTGGCTGGCCAGGCGGCCGACCAGTTGAGCGACGATCAGCGGCGCGATATAGAAGATGCACGTGTTTCCCAGCGCGGGCAGCAGCATCCCGGGCACCGTGAAGCGCCGGAGCCTGACCATCTGGCGGCCGTAGTAGCGCAGCACGAGCAGCACCGCCCGTTTCCTGGCCGGTGAGCCGCGACTAAGTTCAGGCGTAGTCATCTGTTCCCCCGTTCCGAGCAGCCAGCCTGGCTATGGTGCCCGACGGAGGGCCTCGACGGCGACCGATTTTCCCGGCCGCCACGGCCGGCCGCGCGGCGAGTTAACCCCGTGGCGGGCGATTGGCCGTCATCCGACAGCCCGCCCCAGGAACGCCGCGAACTGGTCAGCCACCGGGCGACCCGGATCGCAGGGCTGCTCGGCGGCGAAACGGCGCCCCGGCCCACGGTGGGCTGCGAGGTTCTGCTGCCGGGAAAACTCGAGCAGATCCGCAGCCAGCTCCGGATCGAGGTCGGTGGACTGGCCGGTTGCCTTCGCCAGGTCCCAGCCGTGAGCCAGCGCGTCCCTGGCCCGCATGCGGGCGGCGACAGCACCGGGCAACGACCCGATGGGGAACTCGTAAAGCTGGTCAAGGCCATGCGGGGCGGCGAGCATCGCGTGCGCGGCCTGCGCCGAGGCGGCGTGGGCGGCGATCAAGCCGTCGATGTCGCCGGGCACCTGCGGCGGCGCACTGCCCGCCAGCCGGTAGTTCCCGGCGATAACATGGGCAACGACCTCACGCACCGACCACTCCGTGCACGGCGTCGGAGCGTCGGCCTGATCGGCAGGCACCTGCGCCAGCACCGAGGCGAAGACGTCCTGGCCCCGTCGATGGGCGGTAAGCGGATCCATGCGTCCTCCCGCTGGCCGCCTGATCATAGGGCGGGCCGCTGATCCGGACGAGGCGGCCATCCCCGGCGTCAGCGGCCCTCGTCCCAACCGGCACCATATCGCAGCCTCCGCTGCCGCGGTCCGGCCCGTACTGAACAGGACGATCTACGCCAAGACCGAGATCGGCACGGCCAGCACGGCCGCACGTACTCGATCTGCCTTTCCTTGGCTGTATGCCAGAGCCTGCATAGATATGCGCGCACGTTCTGTCTCTGGCCTGGCGTCTACTGCCCCTTGGTGAGGTCGGGATGTCCGGCTGTGGTGGCGGCGGCCGCGCCCATATCCTCGGTCACCGCCGCCGGATCCGGCTCCGGCGGCGTACCGGCGGCCGCCTCGCGGCGGCGACTGGTCAGGGCCGTGATGCCGAGCACCGCGGCGATCGGGATCAGCGAGAACTGCGGCAGCTCGTACCGCCAGTCGAAGGGGGCGATGATGAACGGGGGCTCGACCGCGGCGATGGTGCCGAGCGTGAACAGCAGGCAGGGCGCGCGCAGCCCGCTGCGCCGCGCCCGGCCGATCCCGGCCATCCCGGCCGCGCCGAGGGCGAGGCCGGCCAGCAGCAGCGGGCCCGGCACGTAGAAGTACCGGCCGTAGCCGGACATGAAACCGGCGAGCGCGGGTTCGATGGTCGGGCTGGTGTGACCGGCCGACCGCAGGGTCGCGACCGCGTCCGGGTAGACCGGGTAGTACGGGTGGAACGTGAGGTACCAGGTCGGGTAGCGCTCCGGTCCGGTGCCGCGGACCGGGGAGAAGCTGTACAGGGCGTCGCCGCCCAGGGCCTTGAGGTAGGCCAGCGGCTGGTGCTCGATGATCCGCCGGTCGAAGTCGATGATGATGTCGTCCTTGCTCATCCCGGGCGGCGCCTTGAGCGTCACCTGCGGCGACTGCGGCGCCCACATGTAGAAGTCCAGGTTGCGCTGGGCCGGCGGCTGCGTCGGGCACAGGTGCCGCTCATAGGAGGGCATCGGCACGCCGGTGCAGTCGATGAACTGCGCGATCCGGCCGTACATGAACTCGCCGTTGTAGCTGACGAAGTCGAACTGGCCGCGGGTCGCCTGGAACCACCCCATGTAGCCGAGCACGGGGAGCAGGAAGCCGGCCAGCAGCAGCGACGCCCGCACCGCGAGGCGGCGCCAGGGACGGACGGCGGCCACCAGGTAGATCACGGCCGGGACGATCACGATCAGGTCGGACTGCCTGATGTCGGTGGCGGCGGCGAGCAGCAGCCCGGTGACCACCGGCGCCGCCCGGCCGATCGCGCCGCGCTTCCACACCAGCGCGACCAGCGCGGCGGTCATCAGGAACGTCGCGCTGACGTCGGTGAGGACATACTGCTCGATGTCGAGCTGGAGCGGGTCGAACAGCACCGGGATGCATCCCAGCGCGGCGATCCAGCGCCGGCTGCCGAAATGGACGAGAACGGCGTAGATCGCCGCGCCGGTCGCCAGCCCGAGCAGGTGCTGCGCCAGCGCGACCACCATCAGGTTATGGACCAGCACCGCGGGGATGAGCAGCAGCGAGTAGCCGCTGGTGCGCAGCCAGTCCGGAGACCAGTGCCCGGCCAGGTACTGCTGGGCGTACTGCAGGTACCGCTCGCTGTCGGGGAAGATCAGCGCCGGGTGGTACGCCTCAAGCACCACGACGCGCAGGGCGGCGGCCACCGCCAGCACGACGAGCAGCGGCCAGTGCTGCCGCAGCGCGCTCCGCCAGCCTCCGGCGATCGTCGGCCCGACCCGCCGGGCCAGCGTGCGCACCGGCATGACCAGGCGGGACCCGTAGGACGGACGCATGGCGTCTAAGCTAGTGCCATCCCGTCACCCGATGTGCCGGTTACCCGCCACTGCGGCCTACCCGCCGCCCCGGCCAGACCCGAGCGACCCCGGCGATAACGGCGACCGCCGGCAGCAGGAACCTGACCACGCTACCCTTCTTAACGACGACCACAGGTGAGGATGAGGCGATGCGGCTGACCGCGGGCTTGACGGGCGGCACCTGGCGGGCTGCGGAGGCCCGGGCGCGCGTCGGATGATGCGATGACCCAGACCCAGGGTCCGGCCCCCCCGGCGCCGGGCGCCGCCGCGGCCCCGGCTCCCAGGCTCGCCGAACCGCCGATACCCGGCGGCCGGGTCGAGGCCATGATGGGCGTGCTCATCAGGGTGCTCGCGCACAGCCCGCTGGCCCGGCCGGGACCCGCGGTGTCGCTGTCCGCGCTCGGGCTCGGGCTGGTGGCCTTCACCGGGCTGTGCGCGACCGCGCCCGCCACGGGCGGTTCGACGCTGCCGGTCCTGCTGCCGCTCACCGCGCTGGCCCACCGGCTGGGCGCGCCGGCGCTGTCTCCCTGGCCCACCAACTTCATCATGAACGCCGGCATCATCTTGTGCTGCCTGGGCCTGGCCCTGATGCTGTGGGCGAACAGCCGCGGCTGGAGCCCGAACCCCCGGCGGGTCTTCTGGACCGCGGCCGCGGTGGTCGCGGTCCTGGTGAACATCACCCCGGTCGGCTCATCGGACGTGGCGAGCTACGCCGTGTACGGGCGCATCGCCGCCCTCGGGCACAATCCGTACGTGTTCCTGCCGGCCAGCCTGCCCGGCGGCCTGCACAATCCGTATACCGTGCTGGTCGGCATCCAGTGGGTGCGGACCCCCTCGGTGTACGGGCCGGTGGCCACCTGGATGCACCTGGCCGCGGCGCTCGCGGGCGGCAGCCGGGCGTGGCTGACCATCTGGATCCTGATGATCGTGACCGGGATCGGGTTCCTCGCGGCCGGGTACGTGCTGCTGCGCTCGGCGGCCAACCCGGTGCGGGCCGGCCTGATCTGGGTCGCGAACCCGCTGCTGATGTACCTGTTCGTGATGAGCGGGCACCTGGACACCTTCGTCGCGCTGGCCGGGATCGTGGCGATCCTGATCTCGCGCCGGGGCGCGACCGTCTGGCATGACCTCGCGGTCGGCGCGATCATCGGCGTGGCCGGCGGGATCAAGATAAACGCCGCGTTCGTCGGGCTCGGCATCGCGGTGCCGCTGATCCGCGACCGGGCCTGGGTGCGCCTGCTCCGCACCGGCGCCATGGCGGCGGTAGTCACGCTCGGGCTGTACTACGTCAGCTACGGCCTGTCGGCGCTCAAGCCGCTGCCGCAGGCGTCGAGGTGGGTGATCGCGCCGTCGATCTGGCGGCTGGTCCAGATGCTGAGCCACCATTTCCATCTGCTGAGCCCGTCGGCGACCTCGACGCTGATCGCGGTGCTCTGGCCGCCGCTGCTGCTCGCGCTGGCCTGGTACCTGTACAACCGGCTGTCCCCGGACGTGCCCGCCGTGCTCGCGGCCACCTGCGCGCTGACCTTCGCCTGGGTGCTCGTGGCCCCCTGGTCGCTGCCCTGGTACACCGCGCTGGCGTGGGTCACGCTCGCCTTGCTGCCGCGCAACTCGCTCACCCGCTGGCTCACGCTGGTAACCGGCGCGGCCGCGCTGCTGCACTTCAACGCCGGGCATCCGACGAACCCGCCGGCCGCCCCGGTCCCGTAGCCCGGTGGCCACGCAGCCAGCGCCGGAGCCAGCGCCGGAGCCAGCGCTGGCGGCAGCGCTGGCGGCAGAGCAGTACCGGGCCTGGGCCGGCGCGGCCGCCCGCGCGCTGCAGCGCTGGTACCGCCCGAGGACCGGGCTGTGGAAGACCGCGGGCTGGTGGAACGGCGCGAACGCGCTGACCGCGCTGATCCAGCACAGCCAGCGGACCGGCGAGCGCAGCTACACCGGCGTGATCGAGACGACTCATCGCCAGGCCCAGCGGGTCAACCCGGGCTTCAGCAACGAGTACTACGACGACGACGGCTGGTGGGCGCTGGCCTGGATCGCGGCGTTCGACCTGACCGGCGAGGAGAAGTACCTGGACCTGGCGCGCGCGCTGTTCGCCGGGATGGCCGCGGGCTGGGACGACACGTGCGGCGGCGGCCTGTGGTGGACGCGCGGGAAAACCTACAAGAACGCGATCCCGAACGAACTGTTCCTGCTCATCGCCGGGCGCCTGCATCAGCGCAGCCCCGATCCCGGCGGCTGCCTGGACTGGGCGTTGCGCGAGTGGCAGTGGTTCCGGGCCAGCGAGATGATCGGCCCGGCGGGCCTGGTCAACGACGGACTGACCGCCGGCTGCGCGAACAACGGCGGCACGACCTGGACCTACAACCAGGGCGTGATCATCGGCGGGCTCACCGTGCTGCACGAGATTACCGGCCAGGCCTGGCGACCTCGAGCAGGCCGAAGCCATCGCGGCGGCCGCGCTGCGCGACCTGACCGTGCCGCCGGGCATCCTCGCCGAGCCAGGCGAACAGGCCACGGCACGCCGCGACGGCGACCGGCCGCAGTTCAAGGGCATCTTCGTCCGGCACCTGTACGAGCTGTACCAGCACCGCCCGCGCCCCGGATACCGCGACTTCATCCTGGCCAACGCGACCTCGCTGTGGCGCCACAGCCGGAACCGGCGCAACCAGGTCGGGCTGGCCTGGAGCGGGCCGTTCGACCGCGCCGACGCGGCCCGCCAGGGATCGGCGCTCGACGCACTCAACGCCGCGGTGGGTGTCACCGATCCCGCGGGCACGCAGCCCGGCTCGTTCGGCTGAAAATGCTCCTTTTCCTCCTCCGCCGGTATCCGGGCAGGTCATCGGCTAAGTTCTGACAGAGATTCAGGCACGCCAGCCAGACTTCCAAGGATTTCCTCAGGTTGAGTTGCGACGGTGTAATTGATGAGGGCTGAGTCGCCGCTGACGGCAGGCGAGATAGCGGCTGACGCGCGCGACGTGCCGGCGTCCCGGAGCGGATGGGGCGACGTCGTGGGCGTCGTCCTGCTCATCGCGCTGCCGGCCGTCATCTTCGGCCTCCCCGCCCTGCTCGGGCACGCCGTTCTTCCCGGCGACGATCTGGGTCAGAACTTCCCGCTGCGCGTGCTGGCCGGGCGCGAGATCCGGGTCGGCCAGCTACCGCTGTATGACCCGTACATCTGGAGCGGCGCGCCGTTGCTCGCGGGCTGGAACGCGGCGGCCGCGTACCCGTTCACCTGGCTGTTCGCCATCTTGCCCGGCACCGCCGCGTGGACGGTCAACCTGATCGCCACCTCGGCGGTGGCCGGGACTTCAATGTTCGCCCTGCTGCGCGCGCTGCGGCTGTCGAGCCTGGCCAGCTTCCTCGGGGCATTCTCATTCGCCTTCGCCGGGGCTATGGCGGCGCAGGTGACCCATTTCGGCCTGATCGCCGGCATGAGCTGGGTGCCGCTGCAACTGCTGAGCGTCCTTCGGCTCGCGCAAGACCGCCGCGCCGCGTCGCGGCTCCGCTGGACCGCGGTCCTCGCCACCGCCACCGGCCTGGTGATCCTCGCGGGCGAGCCGCGCGCCGTCGACGACTCCTTCGTGATCGTGGCCATCTACGCGGCCTGGCGGGTCAGCCGGCTGGGGCGGCGCGCGGGCCGGGCCGCCGTCTCGGTCGCCGCGGGCCTGGCGCTCGGCGTGTGCCTGGCTGCCGTCCAGTGGCTGCCCGGCCTGGCGGCGATCAGCACCTCCCAGCGCGGGGCCAGTTCGATGTTCCTGTTCAGCTCCGGCTCGCTTCCGGCCAGGTGGCTGACGCTGGCGCTAGTGCCCGACATCCTCGGCGGGTCAGGCTCGCTTGGCCAGCCCAGCTTCCTCACCGGCTACAACCTGACGGAGGTAACGAGCTACGTCGGCATTCTCCCGCTCGTCGCCGCGTTCGCCCTGCTCGGGCGCCTGCGGCTGCGCGCGCGACCGCCGGAGTGGCTCGTCTGGCACCTGACGGCCCTGGCCGGCGTGGTGCTGGCGCTCGGGAGCAATACGCCGCTGGGAGGCCTGCTCTACCGGCTGCCCCTGTTCGGTGACCAGCGGCTGCAGAGCCGCAATGTCCTCGTGCTTGACCTGGCGCTCGCCATCCTGCTCGCGTACTGGGCCGACCAGCCCTTTCCCGCGGGCCGGGCGTCGCGGTCCCGCAGCACCGTGCAGGCCGCCCTCGCGCTGGTGCCGCCGCTCGCCGCGATCACCCTGGTGGCGGCCGGCCTCACCTGGGGCGCGGGCCTGCTCAAGTGGCTCGGGGTGGGCGCCAGCACCAGCGCCAGCGCCATCGGGCACCTCAAACCGTTCCTTGTCCCTTACGGGGCGCTTGGCGCGGGCGCCGTCGCGCTGGTGATCTTCGGGCCGCGCCTGGGACCGGGGCTACGCGCGCGCCTGCTGGCGGGCTTCGTCGTCGTCGACCTGCTCGTATTCACCGTTCTCGGCGTGGTCGAGGTCCTTCCAGGCGGCTTCGGCGGTTCCGGCAGCATCGCCAGTCCCGCCCGGACTCCGGCGCTTGAGGCTCCGGCGCTTCAGGCTCCGGCGGTTCAGGCTTCGGAGGCCCGGACTTCGGCGGCCCGGACCGCTGCGGTGGTCACGTCGGCGCTGCGGCCGGTGTCGGCGCTCGGATACCCGGGGCGCTTCGCTATCTACGATCCTGACCTGCTCGATTCCGGTGACCTGCCCGCTCTCGGCCAGCCCGACCTCAACGGCGTCGGCGCCAACACGATGCCCTCCATCCAGGGCTACACGTCCATCGTCGACGGCCGCTACGCGGCGGCCACCGGCACCCACCAGGCCACGGGTGCAGGTGATGGCGCGCTCGCTCCGCGTGCCATCGCGGACGGGACGCTCGACCAGCTCGATACCTCGGTCCTGCTGACCCTGTCCGCGTACCTCATCACCCAGGCCGGGGCCGGCGGCCCCGGCGCCGGCCCGCCGGGCACCGGCCAGCGCGACCTCGCCGCCGGTCAGCGCGCCACCTGGTACCTGGGCACGCCGCTCGAGGTGTCCAAGGTCGAGATACCCGATGCCGACGCCAGCCAAGACGCGGCCGCCGGGACCCAGATCGGGCTCACCACGCCAGACGGCTCGACGCTGTGGTTCCGTGCCCGGGCGATGACGCCCTCGACCCTGGCCATCACCCTGCCCAAGCCGGTGCCGGGCACCGCGGTGATCAGCCAGGCGCACGCCGCGTCGGCCCAGCTGGGGCCACCCTCTGTCGTCGCGGCGGACGGAAGCGTGTTCGTGGCCGATGGTCAGCTCCAGAATGCGCTCGTGTCACCGCACTGGATATCCGGCGGCTTCGACGGCTCGTTCGCGGTCTTCGCCAACCGCCTCGCCCAGGGGCCACTCCACCTCGAGTCGCTCCCGGGCCGGTCATCCGCTGGCGCGTGGATAAAGGAGGTCAGCGGCGCGCCCGCCGAGCCGGCCTCGGCCACGGTGTTCTCCCCGCACGGTGCCCGCGTCGTCCGCTCGGTGGCCGCGATCCCCGGCTGGAGCGCCGCCTGGCAGCCCCGGCACGGCCCGGCGGCCACGCTGACCGTCCATCGGGACGGTCTCGTCCAGGCCGTCGACGTCCCGCCCGGACCCGGCGTCGTCACCTGGAGCTACACACCGCCGCTCTTCCTGGCCGGCCTGGCCCTGTCGCTCGCGGCGGCAGCGCTCGTCTTCCTGGCCTTCTTGACCTTCCTAACCGGCGGCCGGCCCGGCCGGCCCGCGCCGCTGCGACGACGTGGCCAGCTATTACCAGACGGCAACCGTGTTCGCTGACCTTCGACCTGGATCTGCTGCGGTGCTTGCTCACTGCCGCCCACGTCGATGGGGCGGCCAAGACCTGGGTGACCGGCGGTTCAGCAGCCGGTCCTGATGCCGGACCGCCGATGTCAGCCGAAGAGGCGTCCCGTATCCTGGCCGCCAGCTCCGCCTGACGCCCGGGCCGCCCTGGACCCGTCGGGCCCGGCGCCAGCGGGACAACCTCGGGGAGGCAGCCATGGCGGCCAGGACACGAAGCCAGTTCGTCGACGCTGCCGTCGCGGCGTACGCATCGGCCCGCTCCAGCGGGCCCGATGAGGTGCAGCTCGCCCTGCAGGACGCCACCGGGGAGCGGACCGGAGGCGCCGCGGGCATGCAGATCGGCGACGATCAGGCCGTCTTGATGGAGATCATCGCCCGGGCCATGGGAGCGCGGCGGGCGGTGGAGGTCGGCACGTTCACCGGGTACTCGGCCCTGGCCCTGGCCCGGGGGATGGGGCCCGAGGGACGGCTGCTGTGCTGCGATGTCAGCCCGGAGTGGACGGCCATCGCGCGGGAGTACTGGGACCGGGCGGGTGTCTCGGACCGGATCGAGCTGCGCCTGGGCCCGGCGCTGGACACGCTGCGGGCCTTGCCGCCCGCGGAGCAGTTCGACCTGGCCTTCCTCGACGCGGACAAGACCGGCTACCTGGATTACTACGCCGAGATCGTGCCCCGGCTGCGCCGCGGCGGCCTGCTGCTCGCCGACAACACACTGCAGGGCGGATCCGTCCTTGACGCCGGGGCCGGCGACGAGTCCGCCGTCGCGATCCGCGCCTTCAACGACACCGTGGCGGCCGATCCCCGGGTCCGGGTGGTGCTGCTCCCGATCGGCGACGGGGTGAGTTTCGTCCAGAAGCTCTGACGCCCGGCTCCGGCAGCCAAGGTTCCCCGAGGACATGCCAGCCGGGCCGCGGGTCCCCACTCGTGTGCGACGCTTGCCCCATCGAGAAGCGGCGCCTCAGCCGTCACATGAGCCCGGACGGGCAGCGACGGCTGGCCGGCGCCGTGGTCTTCGTAGTAGATCTCGATGGCCCCGGTGTTCTCCTGGCCGACGGTGACCTTGGGCATGGGACTGCCTTTCTGTTGAGATTGCCTGCCGCAGCGGCATGTGGGCGGTGATAGCCACCGTGTTCGTCGTCCGGGACAGCTATGCGCAGAGCGTGTCCGCCGCGGTCTCCCGGATGGCGGCGACGCTGGTGAGCTTCGTCCTGTGCTGGCCTACCTGCTGGTCCTGCCGTTCCATGCCTGGGCGCTGGCTGCCGGCGTCGGGCTCAGCGCCCTGGCGGTCACGCTGGCCGGCCTGCCCGGTGACGCGATCACGGCCGGGATCACCACGGCGGTGATCCTGGTCGTCGCGGCGGTCAGCCCGCGTGGCGACTGGCGGCAGCCCATCCTGCGGTTCGCCGATACGGTCATCGGCGTCGCTGTCGGCGTCGCCACCGCCTGGTTCATGCTGCGCGTCATCCGCCCGCGGCTGCCCGCCCCCGGCGCAGCGCCGGTCAGTCCAGCTGCGCCGGTCAGTCCAGCGGCCACAGGGCACAGCCCGCGCCCGCCGGAAGACGCGTGATGTCCGGCGGGATCTCCAGCAGGCAAGTGGCCCGGGACGCCGCGCTCAGGAAATGCGTCCGGCGGCCGGACAGCAGCGTTACGGTGCCGTCCGGCGCTCCGATGCCGAGCCGGAACTGATGCTTGCCCGAGGGCGAATCGACCGGCTCCGCCAGCCTGGCCACGGCGACCCGCCGGGCAACCCGCGTAACGGCGCGTCAAGCCCCGGCCCGGCCGCCCAGCGCAGCCGCGCCACATCGGCCTGGCCCGCGTTCAGCGCGTCATACACCGCGCCATGCCCCCGGCGGTGCCCGGCTACCAGCGGCAGCGCGGCCAGGTCCCGCACCGGCCCGCCCGCCCGTGGCCCGACCTCGCTGCCGGGCTACGCAATACTGAACGCCAAGGGCCCGGACCAGGGCTAGGCCGGCAGTCCCGGCCCGCCGGCCGCATGCCATGCAGCGAGACGCTCCTGAATGAAGTTGTACTGATCGGCCGCGGTCCTGAGCGTCTTCACCTTGGCTTGCGGGTCTGCGATCGGGTCCGCCGGGACGGGGAGAGCCGCGGCGGCCACGGCCTTTGCTTCAAGGAAGGCGCTCGGAGCCGCGCCGACGGGAGGTGAGCCGGCCTGGAGGACCGGGGCTGCGGCAGTCGGGGGCTCGATGGCGGCCAGGGGATCGTCGGTCCGGGGCATTTGCAGGGTCAGGATGGAGCCCAGATCTGGAGCGGCGGCGTCGCGCTTTCCAAGCGCCCCGATGCCGAAGCGAGCGCGGAGGGTCGCGATGATCGACGTGTGGTCGAAGGGTGGCCGCCCGTCGGTGGGCGTGTGCAAGATCGTGCCTTCCGGGATAAGCGGAGAGACGAGGACCGCGGGCACCCGGACTCCGAAGCGCGTGAAGTCGAAGTGCGAATGTCCGATCATGTGGTCCGGCGCGATTGCCCCTGTCGGCGGGTGCACGTGATCGTAGTTGCCGCCGTGCTCGTCGTAGGTGATGATGAGAAGAGTCTTCTCCCAGGCTGGGCCATTGCTGCGCAGGGCCTCGTAGACGTCGTAGAGCAGTTTCTCGCCGACGGCCAGGTTCGAGACCGGGTGCTGGTCATTCTCAACGTTGAAGTTGTGCTCATCGTCGGCCTGTGTCACAACGGGAGAGGCTCCCGGGCGGGGATAGGTCGCCCACTCCGGCTCGATGTACGAGAAGCCGGGGAGCTTCCCGGTGGCCGCGTCGGACTGGAACCTCGCGAAGCCCGTGACCACTTCGCCGTTGGGACCGGGCTGGACAGTGTCCGGGAAATCGTGGGCCGTGAGCGGCTCCCCCGAATACCCGTAGATCTTCCACGTCTGCCCCGCATCGGCGAGCTTCCCGAACACCGAGGGAGTACGGAAGGCAGGTATGCCACGTGCGGAATTGTCGGTAAACCCCCGCGAGGTTCCCGCCACCGCGAAGGCCCGGTTCGGGAAGGTCTGGGTCGGCACCGAGGCGAACCACCCGTCGCACACGGCGAACCCCTTCGCGAGTCCTGAGAGCACAGGCAAGGTCTCGGCTGCGTACATGCCCATGATCGAGGCGGCCGCCGCCCCAGCGAGCTTCGGGTCGAGCGGGTGCGCTGGCGCTTGTAGTTCCCTTGCGAAGCTCGTCACGA
Organism: uncultured Actinomycetes bacterium; assembly: GCA_963739615.1. Lineage (GTDB taxonomy): Bacteria > Actinomycetota > Actinomycetes > Streptosporangiales > Streptosporangiaceae > Palsa-504. The sequence continues at coordinate 112,637 of CAVUBD010000018.1, read as the reverse complement.
ATCCGTCATTTGCGGCCTCGCCGGAGGCCGGCGGGGTGGCCGAACTAAAGAGCTGGTCATTGGTTGCCTGGTAGCCTTCGGCCGGGTTGGCGAGGGGGAAATAGTAGGCGTTTTGCATGCCCGGAGTGATCTCGAACACCCTCGCCTCGTTCCCGTCGGCGTCGAGGTTCGACTCAGTGCCGTCCAGGCCCTCGAAGTTGCCGGACTTCGGATACAGGAACCCGAGCATATGGTCGAAGGAGCGGTTCTCCAGCATTACAAGTACCACGTGGTCGATCGAGTCGAGGCCAGCCACTTGCACCCCCCTTGGGTAGCCCCGGTACGTCGGAACCGAGGGCTGTAAGTCTTGGCAGCATATCTGCCCTGTAATCGTAACTGTGACGTCCGGGGCCCGCCTGCCGACCTGACGTAATCCGTTATCCGTCACCGCTTACGTTATTAGCTGCAGGATAGCCAGACCGGCTGCGCCCAGTCCGGAGGCGATGTGCTGAAGGGGATTAATTAGAGCTGCCCCAGCAGCAGAGATAGCGCCAATGTTTCTTAGTAGCTCGGCAAGACGCTTGATTGGCCGTGCCACCCTTTCGGCGTCACGGTCGGGCTGGCCGAGTTCGCGGCTGGCGTCCGCCAGAAGCGCTGCAGCTTCTTTTCCGGCAGCCGGATTTAGATCCATTGCCGAAATGATCCTGTGAATATTTCCTATTTCCTGCCGGATCATGTCCACGGGAAGAGCGGTGTAGTGCTGGCCGCCGTATACGGTCATATCACCGCCGACATTGGTTACGTTTCCTTGCTGACTGCCGATGTTGAAGATCGCGTTAGGACGTTCGTCAGTCATGACCAGTCAGCCCCCAAGCGCCGGGCCTCTCTCTTAGCGCCGCTTCGGGAGATGAGGCCGAAGATGAATAGTGCAATGCCCAGCAGGTTCATGAATACAGCAACCCCGAACAACGGAATGAAAAGCGCGGGAAGCTGAGGTGGGTTAAAGCTGTTCGAGCTGATGGAATTGAAGATTGTCTTGTCGAAGTTAAGTACATCATAGACTCCGAGGCCGTTTCCGGCCAGGAACAACAGGATCCCCGATACGATGAGGAGCCGCGCCCGGCCGCGCCGTGAGGCAATATATCGCAGATTGCTCTCGTGATTGTAATTCGACTGGTTGCCTGCGATATTACTGATGTTGCCTTGCTGCGATCCCACATCGTAGCTAACGGCGCTGGCTTGACGACTCTGCGCGCCGGGACCGGGTTGCCTCACCACTAGCTCGATCTGGCCTAGACGTATCCGGTCATGTGCGTGCAAGACCGCCTCGTTTACTCTCGTACCGTTAACGAACGTCCCGTTGGTCGAGCGTGCATCAACAATCGACCAGGACAGGCCGTGACGTATGAGGTCGGCGTGATGCCACGAGATACTTGTGTCCTCAACGCAGAGAACAGACGAAGGGTCGCGGCCGATCGCTATGCGGTCACCATCCAGCGACCACTGGCGTGAGGAGGGAGGATGGGCCTGTTCCAAGAATAGGCCACTCCAGCTGTAAACTTGTGTTTCCAGTCAAAGCCCCCCAGCTAACTCCCCGTCGCTCCAGTGTCCATCCCAGGCTCCTCTGCGCATAGATCATGTAGTGCCGGGGTGTTCTTTGACTTCGTAGTGAAGGGTGAGCGTGGTGCCGGGGTAGCAGGCCGAGGTGGTGTTGAGCTGCTGGCAGAGCGCGGCGAGGGCACTGGTGCGGCGGGGCGGACAGCGGGTCGAGGCGGATGTGCAGGACGCTGCCGCGGATGGTGATGTCGCCGCTGGCGTGCAGGGCTTCGCGGATCAGGCGTAGGCTTGCGTCGCTGGCGCGGGCGTAGCGGCCGTTCAGGCGCGGGCCAGGATGGTCTCGGTGTTGCAGGCGGCCATCCGGATGCGTGGGTGATCAGCTTGGTCTCGGTGTCCAGTTTGACCATGCGGGGTTGTGCTCCGCGAGCGGGATTTTCGCGGCACGGCCCTGCTGCGGCCTGGCGGTTCTCAGGTCGCGGCGGCGGCAGCGACCGGGGCCTCGAGCCGGGCGAGCATCTGTTGGCGACGACGATTGCCTGCCGGGGCGGGCTGCCCAGGCGGCGAGTTTTCCCTCACGGCCTTGCCGCGCTGCGAGGGTTTTCTTCGCGGCCTTACGCGGCGGCGGCGCTTTCTTCGCCGGGTTCGGACCATCCGGCCGGTCCTCGGTGTGTGCGTAGGTGTCGAGGCGTCGAGTGCGAAGTGGGTGCGGCCGTAGCGGAAGTAGTTCTCCTCCCGCCACCGTGAGGTCATCCGTAGATCACCGCGCGCGGCAGGTCACCGGCTCGCGGTGTCAGGATGTGGACCTGCGGGTGTCGCGCTTGCGCGGGTGACCTGCCGCAGGCTCAGCACGCGGCCTTCTACGCCTCGCCCTCGCTGATGCCAGGTCCGTGGTGGTGTCGGCGAGGTCGTAGCTGCGGGGCGGCCGTTGTCGCCTGCACAGCTGCCGTGCGAACGCGGTCCCGGCAGGTCGGGGATAGCTGTGCCGGCGTTGTTCTTGCGGTAGGTCAGCAGGTCAAACCCGGCGTCGGTGATGTCCGCGAACAGCGCCGGGGACCAGCCGCCCCGGTCAAAGCACAACGTCGCTTTCCGGCCGGGCCCGGCGATCTCGCGCAGCGCGGCAGCAGCCCGCGGATCTGGCGGCCAGGAGGAGGACGGCTGGGCCATCACGACTAGCAGCGGGTCCCCGTCGCCGTCGGTGACCCAGGTTTCCTCGTCGCGGGCCCGGGGAACTTCAGCCTGTCACGTGCATCTTCTGATGTCCCGCTTGCCGAAGTACGCCCTGGTGTGCCCGTCTATATACAGGAATCCCAGGGCATCCGGGGTGGCCGCGGCGTGGTGGCGGGCCAGCGCCAGCTGCAGCTGGGCGGCCTTCCCGGCGGCGGCGAGCTCGCCGAGCTTGCGGCGGATCGTCTTGACTTCCGGGGCCCGGTCCAGGCCGAGCACCCGGCCCAGCGCGGCCGGCGGTATCCGGGTGGCGCCCTCGGCGCGGGCCTCGCGCAGCAGCGCCATGAACACCAGCACGGTCAGCATGACCTCCAGGCCGTAGAACCCGTTCCGCAGCCGCCCGTATACCTGGCGGGCGCAGTCCAGCAGGCCGGTGCCCGCCAGCGGCGGCAGCGCGAGCAGCAGCCCGGCCAGCGGGTACCGCGCGCCCGCCGTGAACGCCGGCACCGCGCCCTCGCCCAGCAGCCCGAACCTGGCCAGCGCCCGCTCCCCGTCCCTGGGCACCGGGTCCGGCAGCACCGGCAGCACCTCCGGCTCCGCGAAGCCCGCGCCCGCGTCCGCGCCAGCGAGCTCGGTGCCCGCGCTGTCCGTGTCCGCGCCGCCTGAGGTGCCTGCGGGGTCCTGGCCTGCGGGGACGCCGTCCGCAGCCGGGCGGGCCGGGCGGAGCACGCTGCGGACCGAGGATTCCGACACCCCCGCCGCGGCGGCGATCGCGGCCTTGCCGGCGCCGCGGCGGTCCAGCTCCCGGATCTGCTCGATGACCTGCGGGGTCAGCTTCGAGGCGCGCTGCGGTCCCCTGGCGGCCGGGACCAGGCCCGCGACCCCGCCGCCGGCCAGCGCCTTCGCCCACCGCCACACGCTCACCGGGATCACCCCGAACGCCTGCGCCACCTGCACCTGGGTCGCGGCGCTCAGCTGTACCAGCTGGACCGCGGCCAGCCGCCGCGCTGCCTCATCTTCCGCGTCCCACGCGAACGTGGCCAGCCCGTGCACCCAGACCACCCCGCCGCCGTCCGGGCCGGCGACTACGCCCACTCCCGGGGCGATCTCCGCCGCGCCCTGCGGGAGAAGCGGCAACGGCACCTGGGTCAGCATCCGGGCCATCATCCCACCCCCGCCAGCGACAGCAAACCTTTCATCTATTATTGCGGAAATGTGGTGCTAAAACAAGCCCCGGCAAGCAGGAAAAGGGATAAACGACCAGATCAGCAGGCCTGCGACACCCCGTAACCAAGCCGCTATGTCAGGAGCCCTGATCCCTCTGGTAGACCAGTCAATGGGATTTCCCGCCGAATACGACAGGCGGCACAGTCGCAGCTATCGTCTCGTCACCGGATAGCGAGAATACGTCCATTTAGTGCGCACAGCCCCTAGTGGGATGCCACGGCCTCATAGAACACTCCCGCCCCATCATTGACGCATAACTTCAGCGCAGTGCCGGTCAGGAGGTCGCACTCTATTCGGCAATGCAGGGCGTCTCCCGTGCTTGCGCCGCGGGGGCGCACGGCCGGTTCGCCCGCCGGGCCCGGGCCGGGCCGGCGCGAACGGCGTGCCGGTGATCACCCGGGCCACGTGGAGCTGCTCGGCCGGGATGTCGATGGTGGTTCGCTGCCTGACGATCATGACATGCTCCTGGGGGCCGGTGCCGGCCCCTCAGGCCGGGCTGGTGAGCGCGGCGGCCTGCGTGGCGGGCGCTGTTGCCGCGAGGTCTTCCAGCCAGCGCTGCGTCGCGCGGTGCAGGGACGGTCCGAGCAGTGCCCGGCCGACGGCGGGCAGCGGCCCGAACTGGGTCTCCTCGCTGAGCACTCGGGTGCCGTGCGGTGTCTCGGCGAGGGTGAAAGTGTGATCGGCGCGCAGACCGCGGCCGGCCGCGGTGAACCGGAATACCTTGCCGGGCACAGACGCCGCCACGACGCAGTTCAGGGCGATCGGGTGAGCCTTCCTGTTCAAGATCACGTCATCGTGGATCGCTGCTACCCCCCGGCGGGTAGCAGCGATCCACGATAACCGGTGTTTGCCGGGCGGGGCCGCAGCATGCGGCCGCTGATACGGCGCATGACCGGCCGGCCCATCGCGCCGAGGAAGACCGTATCGGTGGGGCCCGGGCACAGCACCGCGACTCGCACGCCTGTGCCCCGCAGTTCCTCGGCCAGGGCCTCGCTGTAGGACAGCACGAATGCCTTTGAAGCTCCGTAGGTGGCCTGCCCCGGGGCGAGCTGGAACGCGATCGTGGAAGCGATGTTGAGTACGAATCCACGCCCGCGCTCCAGCATGGCGGGCAGTACGGCCCGGGTGAGGGCGGCCAGCGCGGTGCAGTTGACCGCGATGACCCCGGTCTCGGCCCGCGGGTCAAGACCGGGGTGAGTGCCGAACGTGGCGAAGCCGGCGTTGTTGACCAGCAGGTCAACCGGGGCGGGCACCGATGGCGGCGACGCCCGCCTCGACGCCCGCCGGATCGGCCAGGTCGGCTAGCACGAGTTCGGCCGCCGGTGCGGCCGGGTCGAGGGAGTCTGCGACCGTGCGCAAGCGTCCCGCGCCGATGCCGGAGGAGGCGCCGGTCACCACGGTCAGGTTGGCGGGTTGGTGCGTCACGATATGCTCCGTCTCACTGCGCCGGTCACGGAAGCGCAGTTTCGCCTGCTGCCCGCGGACGGGTGCGTGGTCATGTCGGCACGACGTAGGGGAAGCTGCTGTCCCGCTGCTGCTGGGCTACGGCGGGCTTCAGCCCCGACGGCACGGCCGTGCCGGTGACGAGGGACAGCATCGCTTCGGGTGCGTTGTCGGCCAGCGTGCGGCCGTTGCGGCCGGCGAAGCCGAGGTCGCGGGGGTTCCGACCACGTAGGGCAGGACGTCGGGGAACAGGTCCCGGGCCACCGTCTGGCCGTAGCCGCTGGGGTCGCCCGAGGTCCCGCGGCGGCGACGACGGCGGCGACCTGCCCGGCGATGTAATTGCCGGCGGCGCCGTAGTCTTCGGACGGGTGCCGGGTGTTGGCGGGGTTGGTGAAGTCGGTGTCGTCCGGCCAGAAGATCGGCCACATCATGGGGTGCCCGGCGCGGTTGATCTGCCGCCAGCCGCCGGCGTCGGTGGCGAGCTTGGTGGCGCACCACACGCCGGTGCGGGCCCCGGGCCGCAGCTGCGGGTGCGGGTGGGAGACCTCCAGCACGATCGATTCGACGGTCGTGCCGGCGAAGCTGTTCTGCGCGTTCTCCGGCCGCCACGCCGACAGGTCCGCCGCGGTGCCCTTCGCCACCGCCCCGTTGACGATGGCGAGCAGCGACAGGTCGATGTAGAACGAGTCGGCGATCCGCCCGGCCCAGATCCGGGTACCGCCCGCGCTGGCCGCCTCGCCGGTCCGGCCCTCCAGCACCAGCTCGCCGGCGGCGGAGTCGTCGCGCGCGTCGGCGCCGGTGAGGGCGTGCAGCCGCAGCGCCTGCCGTCCGTCCGGCCCCGGCTCGGCGAACGACACCCGGTAGGTCAGGGCTTCGAAAGCGGCGCCGTGGAAGTGCACCTTGAACTCATAGCGCGCCTCGGGGTGGAAGCCCGGCCGGGCGTACACGCCGGTGATGCTGGAGTTGACGTCCATCACGAACACCGTGCTGTCGTGGCCAGGGAAGACGTACAGGTCATCGATGAAAAGCTGGCCGTTCTTGGCCGCCAGCGGCGTATCGAGGTGATGGGACATGGGAGATGCCTTTCCTTCCGGGTGGCCGGACCTGCGAAACCGTTGCGGTTTCCGTTGTACGTGGCCCGCTACCTGGCCCGCTGCCGTGGCATCACTGCTTTGCCGCGGCCGCCAACTGGCCTGCTTCAGTGGAAACACTTAAGCGATGCGCGCAGCCAAGGCCGCGACCTGCGCCTGGAGCTGAGCTCAGGCCCGAACCGCTACGTGTGCACGTAGTCCGCGCTGGCAGGCAGTGATCGCAGATGCCGTCGCAACCGCAGCACTTCTGCTCTAGCCGGGCCAGCACCGGAACCGCGCCCGTGACATCACTGCTTCGCGGCGGTCAGCAGGGGAGCCCCTTGAGTACGATCACTGGCCTCGCGTATCCACGTCAGCCATTCATGCTCTTGCCGGGCAGCACCTTGGAAAGCTGGCCACGGGAGGTGATCCCGAGCTTGGGGAATACCCGGTACAGGTGTGATTCGACCGTCCGGTGCGAGAGGTAGAGCCGCTGCCCGATCTCGCGATTGGACAGTCCTTCGGCGGCCATCTGAATGATCTGGAGTTCTTGGGGGTGAGCTGCTCGAACGTGTGCGGCGGCCGCTGCTGGCTGCTTTCTCCCGCGGCCCGCAGTTCCTGCCGGGCCCGTTGCGCCCACGGGGCGACGCCGAGCGCGTCGAAGGCGTCCCTGGCCGTGCGCAGCGGTGCCCGCGACTCGGCCGGGCGCCGCTGCCGCCGGAGCCACTCGCCGAACGCCAGCTGCAGCCGGGCCCGGACGAATGGCCACGCGGTCAGATCCTGGCGCAGCGCCTGCGTGAAGCTCGCTTCATCGTCAGCCAGGAGCGCCCGGGCATAGCCCAGCATGACATGGAGCCATGGCGAGGGGGTCTGCCGGGCTTGCGGCTCGAGCCGCTGTACCGTCTCGGCGGCGTGATCGCGGTGGCCGCTGCGCACGGCGGCCTCTACCAGGTCGCCGACGGCAAAGTAGCGGATGAGCCGGTGGTGGGCCGGGTCGCCGGGCTCGGACAGCCGCCGCAGATGGCCGTAGGCGTCCGCGTGCCGCCCTTGCCCGAGCGCGGACAGCCCGCGGGCGTACTGGGCCATCGCGAGCAGGCAGGAATCACCGGCAGGCAACGCGGCGCGCTCGGCCCGGCCCGCCAGGTCAGCGGCCGCCGCCTCGTCGCCGCGCAGCGCCGCCAGCGCGGCCTGCGCTGTCCGCGCCGCGGTGAGCCAGAACTGCTGGTTGCCCTCCGCGGCCAGCCTGCCTGCCTCCTCGGCCGCGGCCATGGCCACGCCGAGTCGGCGGCAAAGATGGCCGCCCAGGCCCTGGTCTCCAGGACCTGGGCGAGCACGCCTAGACGGCCCTGCTCGCGCAGCCGTGCCGCCGATGCCCCAAGCAGCGCCGACGACTGGCCGAAATCGCCCACCTGGCCAGCCGCCGCACCGAGAAGATACAGGCTGTCGGCGTCCTGACCAGGGCCAGGGGTCGGCAGGTAGCCGAAAATAGCCGCGGCCCGTTCGATCGGCCGGTGCAGGCCTGGATCTGCACCAGCCGCGGATCCGCCGCGGGGACCGCGACCTGGTCGGCGGCCCGGAGTATGTCCCGGCTCAGGTCTTCCCCGATGCCGGCCCGGTAACCGCGGAAGGCCGCTGTCAGCAGCAGGTTCAGCGCCAGGTCCGTATCCTCGAGGGCGCTCATGCGACTGGCCGTCTCGACCAGCGCGTGCAGGTGCGCCGGATCGCTCTTGGGACCCTCGTGGAAGGCATCGCCCAGCCACATGGACAGTGCTCGCTCCCGCGGCCCCAGCGGGCACGCGCCGGCCATCCGCAGCAGGCGCTCCGCCATGTCCGCGCGGCCGAGCTCGCTGGCGGCCTCGGCCGCCTGCAGCAGCAGCGAACCGCGCTGCGACGGGTCGCTGGCGAAGTTGGCGGCCCGCTCGAACGCCGCGGCCGCCGTGATGAGTCCGCCGCGGTTTCGTGCCCGGCGGGCGGTCTGCTCAAGCTCCGCCGCCACCGCCGGGTCGCGGCCCACGGCGGCGGCCGCCCGGTGCCACACCCGCCGGTCCGGGGTCGCCCGCGAGCGCCTCGGCCAGCGCCGCGTGCGCGGCGTGCCGCTCGGCGATGCTCGCGGCCTGGTAGATCGCCGAGCGGACCAGCGGGTAAGAATTTTGATTATTCCGAACGGGCAGTGGTGTCACGGTCCGCACTGGTCCACCCCGGGGCGGCCCGGACCCGCAGGCCAGCGCATTGACCAGCGGTTCGCGGCCGCCGGGTACGCCACCCGCCGGGATCGCGGGCGTGCGCGGTCACGGTGTCATTCGATGTCCAGCTCACGCAGGTTGGTCCGGGCCAGGTCGATGAGTTCCTCTCCGTCGCCGGACAGGATCGTCCTGGTCGCGTACAAGCTGAAGCCCTTGAGCTCGCCGTAGCTGAGCTTGGGCGGCAGCGAAGTTCCTGCCGGGCCGTGCGGACTTCTACCACGGCCGGCCCGTCGTGGTCGAACGCCTCCTTCAGCGCGTCCTCAAGCTCGTCGGCCTTCGTCACCCGCACTCCGAACAGCCCGGCCGCGCGGGCGATCCCGGCGAAGTCAGGATCGACCAGGTCGGTGCCGTAGGTGATGATCCCGCCGGCCTTCATCTCCAGCTCCACGAACGAAAGCGCGCCGTTGCTGAACACCACGACCTTCACCGGAAGCTGCTGCTGGCGCAGCGTGATCAGCTCGCCGAGCAGCATCGCCAGCCCGCCGTCGCCTGACAGGGTGATCACCTGCTGGCCGGGCTGGCTGGCCTGCGCCCCGATGGCGTGCGGCAGCGCGTTGGCCATGCTGCCGTGATTGAACGAGCCGATCAGCCGGCGCGCGCCGTTCATGCGCAGGTAGCGGGCGGCCCAGATGCACGGCGTGCCGACGTCGGCGGTGAACACCGCGTCGCCGGCGGCGAGCCGGTCGATCGTGGCGGCGATGAACTGCGGGTGCACCGGCGAGTCGCTCCGCCGGTCCCGGCGAGCCTGTCCAGCCGGGCGCGGGCCCGCCGGTAATGCGCCGTCATCCGGTCCAGGTGCGCCGAATCGGCTTTGGCCGTGATCAGCGGCAGCAGCGCGTCGATCGTGTCCCTGACCGTCCCGACCAGCGGCACGTCGACCGGTACCCGCCGGCCGATCTGCTCGCCGCGGACGTCGACCTGGATCACCGGGACGCCTTCAGGATAGAACGGCCGGTAGGGGAAGTCGGTGCCGAGCATGACCAGCGCGTCGCAATGCTCCATCGCCCGGTAACCCGAGCTGAACCCGATCAGCCCTGTCATGCCCACGTCGTAGGATTGTCGTACTCGACGAACTCCTTACCGCGAAAGGCGTGGACGACGGGCGCCTTCAGCGCCCCGGCCAGCGCGATGAGCTGGTCGTGCGCCCCGGCGCACCCGGCTCCGGCGACGATGGTCACCCGGCTGGCGGAGTTCAGTACCTGCGCCGCAGCCGCCAGTGACTCCTGGTCCGGCCGCACGACGGGCGAGCGTCGCCCGTATCTACGCTGGCTTCGCGTCGCGTGGCGCGTCCGCGAGGAACACCTCGCCAGGGACCACGACCACGGCGACCCCGCCCCGCGCCAGCGCCGCGCGCATCGCGAAGTCCAGCACGCGGGCAGCTGCTCGGGGACGCTGACCAGCTCGCAGTAGACGCTGCACGCGCGGAAAAGCTCCTGCGGGTGGGTCTCCTGGAAATACTGGCCGCCGATCTCGGTCCGCGGGATATGCGCGGCGATCGCCAGCACCGGCACCGCGCTGCGGTTGGCGTCGAACAGGCCGTTGATCAGGTGCAGGTTGCCCGGGCCCGCAGCTGGCCGCGCACACGGCCAGCTCCCCGGTCAGAGCCGCCTCCCCGGCGGCCGCGAACCCCGCGGCCTCCTCGTGACGCACATGCTCCCAGGCGATCCCTCCGTCCCGGCGCAGCGCGTCGGTGAACCCGTTCAGCGAGTCCCCGGGAATCCCGTACACCCGCCGCACCCCGGACTCCTGCAACGTCGCGACCATGACGTCGGCCACTGTGCCCGCCATCATCTGCTCCCTTCCGGATCCGCCACGAAAATGTCGTGTTCCCGGCCTCCATCGTGGCGCTTAAGCGGCCCGATCGCACCCGTGCCAGGCCCCGGTCAGACCCGGGTCCGTGGTCTCCGGCCGCCCGGGTGCGCTCGGCCACGGGCGTCCCTGGATGGGAGACCAGGACACGGCCGGGGCCCCTCGTTAACCTCCCAGGACCACCGTGATCGCTGAGCGCAGTCACCGGCCACCGCACTCGGACCTAAGCTGGCATCGTGATCGCTGAGGCCGTGCCGGCGTGGCTGCGCGAGCTGGCGGCCGCGGCGCAGACGTTGGAGATTTCCCCGCTGCTCGCGCCGCCCGCGGCCGGCGGCCGGGCGTCGGCGGTGCTTATCTTGTTCGGCGACGGTCCGGGAGGCCCTGATCTGCTGTTCATCGTGCGCAGCGAAGAGCTCCGGCTGCACGCGGGCCAGCCGGCCTTCCCCGGCGGGGCCGTCGACGCCGGCGACGAGGGGCCCGTCGCGGCGGCGCTGCGGGAAGCGGCTGAGGAAGTCGGTCTCGACCCGGCCGGCGTCAACGTGGTCGGCACCATGCCCGAGGCGTTCATTCCGCCGACCGGCTTCCGGGTCGTGCCCGTACTCGCCTGGTGGCGCCAGCCGTGCGTGGTCGCGCCCGCCGACACGGACGAGGTAGCCGCCGTGACCCGGGTGAGCGTCGCCGAACTTGCCGACCCCTCCGCCCGGCTGATGACGCGCGGGCCCGGTGGCTTCATGATGCCGGCCTTCCAGGTCAGCGGGATGCTGATCTGGGGATTCACGGCGGCCCTCGTGGACCGCCTGCTCGCGCTCGCCGGCTGGGAGCAGCCGTGGGATGCCGCCAAGATCATGGACCTGTGAGCACGATGCTCAGCCACGCTCCCGAGTGACCCAGCCGACGCCGCCCGTCGCGCTAGCCGTTCTGACCGCATCGGACCGGCGGCCACAACGAGCTGAGAGGAACGGGCATGGCAAGACGCAGCATGCGGGCGGCGGGAATACGTGGCTTCTCGTCGGAGGTCAGGCTGGCCGCAACCTGTCCTGTGCCGGGCGTCAGTGTCCGGCGATCTGGCCGCCGTCGATGTGCAGGATTTCGCCGGTGATGAAGGGCGATGACTCGAGGAAGAGGATGCCGTCAACGATGTCGCTGACGTGCCCGACGCGCCCGAGCGGGGGAAGCCGGTCACCGAGCGCGTCGTAGCTTTCCTGCGGGTGCATCGGCGTCTGGATGATGCCGGGCGAGACGGCGTTGACCCGGATGCCGCGCGAGGCGTACTCGATGGCCAGTGACCTGGTCGCCGCGGCCAGGCCGCCCTTGGTGAGCGCGGTCAGCAGCGACGGTGCCTTGGAGTCCGCGTAATCGACGAGCGTGGTCGTGATGTTGACGACGTGGCCGCCGTCTCGCTTCAGCATCTCGGTGATGGCGCGCTGAGTCAGCCAGAAGAACCCGGTGAGGTTGACCCCGACGACCAGGGCGTAGTCGTCGGCGGTGTAGTCAGTGAACGGCTTGGAGATGTAGATGCCGGCGTCGTTGACGACGGTGTCGATGCGCCCGAACCGCTCGAGTGCTCCGCTGATGATCCGGTCGGTGGTCTCGGGCTGGGTGATGTCCCCGTCGACGGCGAGCACGGCTGGGTCCTGCGACGGCTTGATCGTCTGGGCATTGGCCACGACGGACCAGCCCTGCCGTCGGTATGCGGTGACCAGTCCGGCGCCGATGCCCTGAGAGCCGCCGGTGATGATGGCGACCTTCGGTTCCTTGCCGCTCATGACTGGTCAGGCCCTGCTGATCGCCCAACATGGTCGGCCATCGTGACGAGATAGTCCATAGCATCACGGTCGCGCACCGGGCGGCCGGTCGCGCCCGTGGAAGACCCTGGCCGCTGCCCTGGTTCAGCCCCTCCCGCGGGCGACTCCGCCAGGCACTGCCCGCCCGCCGCCGAGCGCCCCTCCTGCGTCGCGGGAATACCAGAGGCTGGTTGCCGTGTGCGTGAGCAGTTGCTGTCGCAAGCTCGCTCGGTCGGCCGCCACCAGGCCGCCCCAGATGCCATGCTGGCCGATGTCCCAGTGCCGCAGTGACAGGGCCATGCATAGGCTGCGTACCGGGCAGGCCTGGCAGACCGCGATCGCGTCGGCAGCCTCACGGCGGGCGGTTTCCGCGTCGACGCTGACCGGAAACCACTGATCTGCGTCCACCTCGCTGTCCGCGCACCGTGCCTGCCTGATGAGCCGGGCCCACGATGCCTGATCGGCGTCCGGGCCGCCCAGGCTGGCGTCAAGCCGGGCCGGCGATCGGGGAAACGGGGCAGTCACGTGCTCGTTCACCTTCTTCGGAGCTGCGCCGGCGCCGCCTCAGCGCAGGATGCGGAGTGACGCGCCAGTCGAGCCACCCGCCACTTGTGCACCATGTCTTGCTCCTCGATGGTCTCGTGAGGTCCGAGCGTCGGCGTCGGTTCCATCGTTCTTCTCCAGCGATCCAGATCGCTTCTCAGTTCTTTACAGCTGCGGCTGAGTTAGCCCGCAGCCGGGATGGGCCGCGCGGGTACGTTGGCGTTATGCCTGATGAGCCGGCCTTGGACGTCATCAGCGGGGGTCGTGATCCCGATGACGCAAACCGCGGGCGCGCAAAGCCCGGCGCAGGCACCCTCGGCGGTTCCAACAAGATGCTTTCGGCGCGCGATGCAGCCGCGATACTCGCCTTCCCCTAACGCGCCGTCCGCGAGAAATGGCATGAATGGCAACTGCCCGCCTACCGAATCGACAAGCACCTGCGATGGAAAGAACGCTAAGTGTCCTCAGCTTAGTTAAGATAGTTAGTTAGGCGTGACACTGGCGCGACCCGCAAGCGGAACAGGCAGCAGCTAATCGGACGTAAGAACCTCATTGGGTGCGGCTCTTCTGGGGTGATGGCGTGTGAAGAGTTTTAGGGTGTTCGTTGCGGCTGTGTCTGGTTTGCCTGTGTCGGTGCGTGCGTAAAGGGCTCCTTCTCGTTACGGTCCCGGTTATCTGAGGACCGGATCGTAAAAGAAGGAGCCCGATGCAAGGGTACGTGCCTGGCCAGGACGAGGCGTTCGCGGAGTCCAGGAAGTGCTTCGGTGAGCTGGAGGACTGGATGGCGTCGGCGGAGGCGGCGGGGTTGCAGCACGGTGAGCTGGAAGAACAGGTGGACGTGCGCGGCCGGGGGCTGCTGCTGCGGCTGCTGCAGGACCGGCTGGACCTGACGGCGGCGCAGGAAGAACGGCGGCAGGACGTGGCCGGGGCGGACGGCGTGGTCCGCACGCGCGCCGAGAGAGGCCGCGAACGGCCGCTGATGACGAAGTTCGGGCAGGTCACGGTGTCGCGGATCGCCTACCGGTCGCCGGGCCGGCCGAACGTGTGCCCGCTGGACGCGGCGCTGAACCTGCCGGAGGAGAAACACTCCCACGGGCTGCGGAAGCTCGCCGCGATCGAGGCGGCGCGCGGCTCGATGGAGGCCGCGGGCACCGCGATCACCCGCGCGACCGGCGTGACGATAGGGAAACGGCAGGTAGAGGAGCTGGCCCGCCGCTGCGCCGCCCACGCGGAGGCGTTTTACCTGCAGCGGGTGACCGGGCTCGCGCCGGAGGAATGGCCGCTGATCCTGACTTTCGACGGGAAGGGCATCGTGATGCTGCCCCGGGCGCTGCGGCCGGCGACCGCGAAGGCCGCGGCATCCGCGGAGGGCAAGCTGGCGACCCGGCTGTCGCCCGGGGAGAAGAACGGCCGCAAGCGGATGGCCGAGCTGGCCTGCGTCTACGACGCCGCCCCGGTCCCGCGCGCCCCCGAGGACGTCATCGCCACCCCGGCGCAGAAGAGAAGGAAGAACAAAGCGCAGGCCGCGAAGCCGGAGGGCAGCCGGAAGCGGCGGGAGCCGCAGGCGCGGGGCAAGTGGCTGACCGCCTCGGTCACCGATGACATCCCCGCCGTCATCGCCGCCGCGTTCGACGAGGCCGAGCGCCGCGACCCCGGCCACAGCCGGGAATGGGCGGTCCTGATCGACGGGAACAACACTCAGATCGAGGCCGTCACCGCCGAGGCCGCCCGGCGGGGCGTCACCGTGACGATCGTGATCGACTTCATCCACGTGCTCGAGTACACCTGGAAGGCCGCCTGGTCTTTTTTCGATAAAGGCGAGCGCGCTGCCGAGGAATGGGTCGCTGACCAGGCCCGCAAGATCCTGCACGGGAAAGCGCGCCAGGTCGCGGCCGGGATCCGCCGCCGCGCCACCGCCTACGGTTACTCCGGCCCCGAGCGCGCCGGCGCCGACGAGTGCGCCCGCTACCTGGAGAACAAGCAGGCTTACCTGGACTACGCCACCGCGCTGGGCAAGGGCTGGCCCATCGCCACCGGGATCATCGAGGGTGCCTGCAGGCACATCGTCAAGGACAGAATGGACATAACGGGCGCGAGATGGGGACTCGAAGGCGCCGAGGCCATCCTGAAGCTCCGCGCTATCACCGCCAGCGGCGACTTCGAGGACTACTGGCGCTTCCACCTGCGCCAGGAGCATAAGCGCATCCACGGAATCATATACCGCGAAGACCTCATCCTCGCAGCGTAACCAGCTCACCTCACAAGAGCCGCACCCAACCTCATTTGCGATCAAATCATTAGCCGCCGTACACGACATAAGCTGAGTTCTCCGACCATTCGGTCATTGCCGGACCGTTGGAGCCGTCAGCAATGACGCCGATGAGAGAGTTGTCGATAACCCATACAATCCGGAAATCACTGCCGGTTTCGTAAGCGCAACCGAGCGGCCCAGAAACGATGCCGTTATGGGTCCACGTGCCGAGCCTGTAGCCATCGGCGCCTCCAGGCTGCGCATTCTTCAGCCGTCCAAAGGACAACTCTTGACCATTATCTCTCGAAAACACGACGTCCCTCAGCGTCAAGGATCTTCTTGGGTCGAGCCCATCGTCCGACTGTCTGAACGATTCATCAAAAAAGCTGGTTACCTGGTAAAAAGAGACGCATCTAACTCGTTCAGCCACTCTTGCACCAACAGTGTGACCGTAAACGGATTTACGCTCTGCGACTATCGCAATACAAACTGGCACGTCTTGATGAATCTAGCCATAGCTCTCCTGCTGATGGTTCCCCTCCCAGAGCACCGCCGATGGCTATCGATGGTGCGATTGAGAGCTTATAATCCATGACCAGACTGGGCAACCCGTCTTATCGTATACATTTCTACTTCGATTGGTGATATAAGTATGAACCCTGTATGACACCGTGAATCGGCTCATATCGGTCTATAAGGGTCCCCATTAACCGAAGTAACATAGCGTGATGGCCATGCTCCGATGCCGCAGCCACGCATCAGCCACACCGCGATGCCGACCCGATCTGCTACCTGCCCGATCTGCGCGTGCGCGGGGAACACGAAGTCCTTGCGGGCCACCGCACCCGATGGCGGCACCGGCGTGCCGCGGCTACGCGGCGATGCGCCTGCGTGGAATCAGCGAGCGTCTCGCGCGTACGGTCCGGCGGACCAGGGGCAGGCCGGCCGCGCTGACGGCAAGCTCGAAGTCTCCGCTGCGCTTGTCGGCCGGCGGATCAAACCGCCCGGAAAAACTGACCGGGTTGTCCTTCGCTGGCAGCTCGAACTCCCACTCCTTCGACCAGTCCGAGCCGTTGCGCCTTATCGAGACTGACACATCTATGCCGGTGCTGCCGCGATTCTCCAGCAGCAGGCAGACCTGGCCGGCGGCCAGATTGTCACGGCTGGCTCTGTGACGGCACGGATGCACGGCGTTATGACGAGCGTGCACCGGCCTGCGGCATAGCGGTACGTCCCGGCTGCCCCCCACAACAGACGGAGCGGATAAGCGCCATACTGAGAACGCCCGATATCACCGGGGCTGATCTCGAGGATGTAGTGCGGGCCGTAACTGTCGCCAGCTGACCGGCGGAGGCGGACCCACTCCGGGCTGAAATCCGGGTTATCCGAGATGACATTGAAGTCATGAACGGATGGAATCCCGTACGCCGTGCGCGCGGCAAATGGAAAGCATGCCGTCTCGCCAGGAGCAATCTGGCGCTCGGTTACCGCCAGAATGATGTCGGACACGGCCCCGCCTGGCGCAAGCGCGCTGCCGGCGGCGGCGCCTGCGGTCGCTTGAGAAACTGATCCGGTCATCTTGCCGTTTGAGTACCGCATCGGGCATATCTTCCTGCTAGCAATTCGCGGGCCGGGCAGACTGGACAGAGGCCGCTTTGACGTAGCTGCCCGAAGACGGCCTTCCGGCGAGACGGTTCACGGCCGCGGTCCGAAACAGCCGGGCAGACCGCATCAACCACCTGAACTGCGCTACCCGCCACGATGCGCTCCATGAGCCTGACGCTGCGAGGGAGGGTCTCCTCCCCTGCTATCCAGAGGCCGATGCAGGCGTTCAGATACAGTCGATCGCTGCTGGGCAAGCACGGCTTCCGTATCTCGGACACGAGTGCACTCAGGCTGCAGGACGGGCAGACTGACAGCCGCGGACAATGAGACAGCGGTAACTGACGCCGTGACCGCCCCGGCCGCGGCGCCGCTCAGAAGATCGTGTAGCCGCCGTCGACCACCATGCTGTCCCCGGTATGGAAGACGAGCGAGGGATCGGCGAGGAACGCCCCGACGGTCTCGAAGTCGTGCGGCGTGGCCCACCGGCGGACCGGCGTCCGGCCGGTCGTGGCAGCCACGAACCTCTCGTGCGTTTTCGCCTCGGCCAGCAGTTCGGTGTCGGTCCAGCCGGGCAGCAGGCTGTTGCACCGTATCTTGTGCCGGGCCAGCTCGACGGCCAGAGCGCGCATCACCGCGAGCAGCGCGGTCTTGCTGGCGGCATAGTGCTGCTGGCCGGGGGCCCCGTCGATCGCGCTGGTCGATGACACGCCGACCAGTGACCCGCCGTGGCCTTGCCCGACCAGCACGCGGGCCGCCTCCCGCAGGCACAAGAAGGCGCCGTCCAGGTTGACCTGCAGCACCCGGTGCCACTCGCCGAGCGACATGTCCGTGAACGGCTGCCTGCCGGCCGTTCCGGCGTTGGCGACCAGGCAATCAAGGCGGCCGAACCGGTCGAGTGTGGCCCGCATGGCGCCGGTCACGTTGTCCTCGTCGCTGACGTCGCACCGGACGCCGATCGCCGTAGCGCCCAGCGCCTCAAGCTGGGCGACCGCCTCGGCGTTGCGCTCGGCGCGGCGCGACCAGATCGCGACCGACGCGCCGGCTCGCGCGACGCCGCGGGCGATGCCGAGCCCGATGCCGCTGTTGCCGCCGGTGACGATGACGACGCGGCCGGAAAGATCGATCACAAGAGCACCTCCGAACGTGAAATCCGGCCGGGCGCCGCCGCTGGCCGCCGCTCGCAGCTTACGCGCGTGCCTGGGACCTGCCCCGGGAATGCGGTCCCGGAGGACCTGAGATGCCTGCACTGGCGACTTACGGCCCTGGCGGCGGGCTGGCCGTCAGGCAGGATCGGGCAGTAGTGACCGTAGGCAGGGAAGGGGTGTGCCATGGACAGGCTGGCGGGGCGAGTTGCGCTGGTAACGGGCGCGGCTAGCGGCATCGGCGCGGCGACCGCGCGGCGGCTGGCGAGCGAGGGTGCGGCGGTGGTGGTCACGGATGTGCAGGACGACGCAGGAGCGCACGTTACCAAGCAGATCACGGCAGGCGGCGGGCGTGCGGCCTACGCGCATCTGGACGTGAGCTCACAGGATGAGTGGGAGGCTGCCGTTGCTGGCGCGATTCAGGAGTTCGGCGGCCTGGACATCCTGGTGAACAACGCGGGCATAGTCGACCTGGCCGGGATCGAGGAAACGACCCTGGCGGACTGGCACCGCACGATCGAGATCGACCAGACCGGCGTGTTCCTGGGGATGAAGACGGCGGCAGCAGCGCTGGCCGCCTCCGGGCACGGGTCGGTGATCAACATCAGCTCGGTCTTCGGCGCCAGCGGAGGGTTCGGCACCTCGCCGGCTTATCACGCCGCCAAGGGCGCCATCCGCACGCTGACCAAGAACATCGCCCTGCACTGGGCCGACCGCGGGGTCCGGGTGAACTCGGTGCATCCCGGATTCATCGACACCCCCATACTCGACCCGGTCAGGGGGACGCCGGCCGAGCACGCGATGACCCGCCTGACCCCGCTAGGCCGCTGCGGCCAGCCGGCCGAGGTCGCCGCCGGCGTCGCCTACCTGGCCAGCGACGATGCCTCCTTCGTCACCGGGCTCGAGCTCTACATCGACGGCGGCTACATGGCCCGCTGACCCCCGCGGAAGCAACCATGCTCAGGCCGCATATCAGCCGTGCTGGCGGTCGGCCGATCACCTGCGCGCCTTTTCCCAAGGTCGGCCCTCATGTTAGATCCGGGTGGCCTGGCGGCCGGAAGTCCGTCGCGGCCGTACCCGGCGGTCCGGGATCGGAGGGCTCCGCGCACCGTCCGGCTTCCCGTTGTGCCCAGTCAAAGACGCGTTCCACGGTCACCCGGCGCACCCATGTTCCAGCCGGGTGGCTGACGGGGCCGAAGGTACGGAACAGATGCCGCCGGATGCGGCGCGGCTGACCGGGAACTATCTCTGCCTCGACCCGGACTACCTCGCATGACTCTTCCCCTGGGCCGCCAAACGCCCGGATCTGAACCTCAGGACTTCGCCGGAACCACTTCCCGCGCCGACCGGCCATGTCACGCCCCGACCCGGCACGCTGTACCCGGCATGATCGGATCTGCGAACCGGCCGCAACTGGCCCGCGTACAGCGTGCGATGGGGTCTGGCCCGGCATGACTTGCTGAAAATGAGAGCATATGCCGGTGGCACAATTCACGGTCAGGCCCGCAGCGGCCGACGATGCGCGGGCAATGGCGGAGCTTTTCGCCGCCGTGGCCGGGGAACGCACCGGGATCGCGACAGAGCCGCCGGTCGACATCGACGAGCGTGCCGTGCAGTTCGCCCGTACTGCCGCCGGATCGCTCGTCGCGGTGGCCGGCGGCCAGATCGTCGGGATGCTCCACGTCGAGGCCAGCCGACACGGCTTCGGCGAGCTCGGGATGCTGGTCGACCGCGGCTGGCGGGGCCGCAGGGTCGGCTCGGCGCTTGTCCAGGCGGCGATCAGCCGGGCGCGCGGCCAGGGGCTGCACAAGCTCTGCCTTGAGGTATTCGCGCACAATACGACCGCGATCGCCTTGTACCGTCATTCCGGCTTCATCGAGGAGGGGCGGCGCACCGGGCAATACAGGCGAGCCAGCGGTGAGCTGTGGGACTCTGTCATCATGGGCCTGGCGCTGTAGCGTGCCGCGTGCCTGATCACGTTCCGGGCAGCCCATGACCTATCGCTCCGGGCTCGATACGAGCCCGGCCGCCCAGCACCCAAGATCGCATAGCTCTCAACGGCTCGGCAAATCTCACAGCGGCAAATGAGTACGTTCTCGTGGGTGGCGTCGGTACTGGCTATTACCGTTGAGAACGGTGTGTAAGCTACAGTAGCTATAGGTCACCGTCCGCGGTCATACGGGTCAGGGCGTGGCGGAGGAACTAATGCAGGATCACGAATTGGTGCGGCCCCAGGTCGAGGTGTACGAAACGTGTGCCGTCGGCGGCCGTCTGGACCGGCACGGCGCCGGCGCCTCCGTACAGGAATGACATCGTTGACGCATCGGGGTGCAGCACCGAGTCGACTGCGATAGCGTCGTGGCGCGCTTGGTCCGAGACGTTGTAGGCGACGAGCACTTCCTGCGGGTAGAGGATCCGGGAGAAGGCGAGGGTGTAGGCCGAACCGAACGGGAAGCCGAAGTTCTGGTCGTTACCGGAGATCTGACGGTAGTACATGCGCCCGAAGCGCAGGGACTCCTGGGCCCGCATCACGTCCGCGATCGCGGCGATCTCCTGGTAGATGCGGCACTGCGTGTTAAGCAGGCTTCTATTGCCGGCCTTGTCGAATAGGGCTTGGCGCATCTGGTTGTCTCCGCCGGCGCCGGCGAGGCCCTGCTCGTCCCCGTAGTAGATGCATGGCGTCCCGAGGGCGCAGAGCAGGAATCCGATAGCTGCGATGACCTGGTTGTCGTTAGCGTGTGCGGGGAAGCGGCCAGTGGGTTGCCAGAAGGAGTCGTGGTTGTCCACGAAGGTCACCAGATAGCGCCCGATTTCACCGCGGTTCAGGGCGCGATCACGCTGTGCTTCGAGCCGGTTGAACAAGGTCTGCGGACCTTGGCGTCCCGTCAGGACGTCTCGGAGCGGGGCATTACCGGGATCGGCGAAAACACCTTCGGCCAGGCGGAAGTCGAGCACCGAGTCCAGGCCGAAGAAGACCGTGTTATTGCCGTCGAGCCGGGAAGTGTTCTGGCCGATGTATTGGTTGTATATGTCGTCCGAGGGAGTGGCCACCTCACCGAACAAAAAGAATCCACGTTTGCCGAGACTGTAGGCGTACTCGCGGATGTTCGAGCAGAACCGGGAGCTAGCCAGCTCCCCCATGTGCTTGACGGCGTCGACCCGGAAGCCGTCGACGTCGGCCTCGCGAATCCAGTAGGCGTGTGCCTTGATGAGAGTATTGATGACGTCGGAGCCGACCGCGTCGTCGTCGTTGGCGTAGTCCTTGAGCGTCGCTATGTCCCCGAACTGGTCTTCCGGGGGCGTATCGAAGTTGCTCATCTCTCCCCTCCGGTGGTACCAGTCGGGGTTCCTCAACTCGGTGGGCACTGGCCGGTCGGGTCGCCGGAACCCTCCGAATCCGAACTGCTGGTTGTTGGAGTAGAAGAAAGGGAAACCGCCCGGGTAGAACCAGTTGTCCCCCGAATGGTTGATCACCACGTCGAGGATGATCCGGATGGGGAAAGGCTTCCCGTTCTTCGTGAAGCTGTGCGCCGCGTCGACCAGGTCAATCAGGTCCTGTTTCGTCCCGAACCGCGGGTCGATGCTCAGGTAGTCGTTGATGTCGTACCCGTGGTAAGAGTCCCCGTTGTTCTCAAAGACCGGTGTGAGCCAGATCGCCGTGCACCCCAGGCCGGCGATGTAGGGGAGGTTGTTCGTGATACCTGCGATCTTGCCGCCGAAGAATGCATCGGGGGTATCGACACCGGAGGTCCGGCCGGCGCCGCCGGTCACTGGCCTCCCGGTCTCGTCCTGGAACCGGTCGACCATGAGAAAGTAAATGAACTCCTCGCGCCATTCGCGGTCGATGCTGAAATACTTCTTCCCAGGGATCGGCGTGAGATCGATCTGGGCGACCGACGTCGGATCGGACATGGGGACCTCCAGTAAAATCAGTTGATGAAGCCTTCAAGTGGCCCGCTGATCCAGCCGAACCAGGCGCAGAAGCTGGGCTAGCCGTCGCCATAAAGACGGAGGGCCCGGCGCGGAACCTGATACATCCGGTATCCGTAGCCTGAGCCGGTCCGGGCCCACTGTGAGGATGCTAGAGCTGCTCTGGACCCAGGCAATCTAAGCCGAGATCTCCATCGCCCACGCGCCCAACGCGGCATGAGCGCGCATTTCCGCGCACGGCCGCGATGTGTAAATATGCAGGCAGGGGCAGCCGAGCCGGTCACCGGTGCAATCGGGGCCTGGGCAACGACTTCCGACGGTACCAGTGCTGGTCAGAGCCGTCAATAGTCAATAGCTGAGATGAGGTTGCTTGGGCATGTACTAGGTCAGCGGGAGCCTTACCGATCCGCGATGTTATGGTCATGAGGTCAGCTCGCCCCGCTTAGCAGGCGGGTACGTTGAAGTCGACTAGGCTCGATCCGTGAAAATTCCCGGAAGTCTTGCCATTGTTCCAGAAGTCGTCGGCTGAAGCGTAGAAGTTGTTGTTCCATTGCGGCGAGGCAATCCGGTACCACCAAAGGTTTCCGTCCTGCACTTGGTACCCCTGGACCCCAGGACTCCCGACATAGGAGATCGTTTATGCAGCGCCTGGGTGGTCCTTGACCTCGTAGCGCAGGGTCAGCTGGGTGCCGGGGTAGCGGGTCGCGGTGGCGTTGAGCTGCTCGCAGAGCGCGAAGAGGGCGCGGGTGCGGCGAGGCGCGGACAGCGGGTCGAGGCGGATGGTGAGGGTGCCGTCGCCGGGGATGATGTCGCCGCTGGCGGTGAGTGCTTCGCGGATCAGGGCGTATGCCTCGTCGGCGGCGCGGGCGTAGCTGCCGTGCAGGGCGCGGGCCAGGGCGGTCTCGGCGTTGAACGCGGCCATCTTGACCGCGTGCGTGATGAGCTTGGTCTCGGCCTCCAGCCGCACCATGTCCGGGTTGTGCTCGCGCAGCGGGATCTTGGCGGGGACCTGTCTGGCGGCGGCCTGGGCTTCTTGGAGCTTGCGGCGGGCGGCATCGACGGGTGCGTCCAGCCTGGCGAGCATCGCGTTGGTGATGGTGATCTCCTCGCCGGGGGCCGGGTTCCGGAGCTTGCCCAGCTTTTGCTGCCGGGTCGCCCCGGCGGCTCGCGAGCGCCTTGCGCGCGGCGCTGACCGCGGCGGATGCTGCTTTCTTCGCCGGGTTCGGCACCTTACGATCCGGGTCATCGAGGGTGACGGCGTAGGAGTCGAGGGAATCCAGCGCGTAGTGCGCGCGACCGTAGCGGAACCAGTTCTCTTCCCGCCACCGGCCGGTCATCCGGTAGATCACGCCCGGGGCGGGCAGCTCATCCTTGCCGCTCGTGGTGAGGATGTGTACCTGCTTTCCCTTGTCGCGGCGGGTGACCTGCCGCAGGTCCAGCACCTCGCCCTTGTGCTCGCCGCTGGCGATCGTGAGCGTGACGCGGGTGTCCGCGACGTCATAGGCGCAGTCGCGGCCGTCGTCCCCGCGCCATGTCATGACCGTGAACGCGTCGTCCGCCACCTGGGGGGTCTCCTTGCCGGCCTCGTTCTTGCGGTAGGTGAGCAGCCCGAACCCGGCCTTGATGATCTCGGCGAACAGGTCGCCGGACCAGCCGCCCCGGTCAAAGCACAGCACCGGCTGCGTGCCGTCGCCGCAGATCCGGCGCAGGTCCGGGAGCAGGTCCTTGACCTGGGCGGCCAGCGAGGCGGACGGCTCGGCCATCACCACCAGCACCGGGTCCCCGGACTGGCCGGTGACCCAGGTCTCCTCGGTTCCCGGTCCGGGGTGCTTCATCCGCGCCAGGTGCATCTTCTGCACGTCCCTGGTGCCGAAGTAGGCGCGGGCATGCCCGTCGATGTAGAGGAATCCCAGGTCATCAGGCCGCGTGGCAGCATGATGGCGGGCGATGGCCAGCTGCAGGTCCGCGGCTCTCCCGCGCGGCGGCGAGCTCGCCGAGCTTGCGGCGGATCGTCTTGACCTCCGGCGCCCGGTCCAGCCCGAGCACCCGGCCCAGCGCGGCGGGCGGGACCCGGGTGGCGCCCTCGGCGCGCGGCTCGCGCAGCAGCGCCAGGAACACCAGCAGCACCAGGACCGTCTCCAGCCCGTAGAACCCGTCCCGCAGCCGGCCGTAAACCGCCCGGGCCGAGGCCAGCAGCCCCGTGCCGGCCAGCGCGGGCAGCGCCAGCAGCAGCCCGGCCAGCGGGACCTTCGCGCCCGGCGTGAACACCGGGACGGCGCCCTCGCCGAGCAGCCCGAACCGGGCCAGCACCCGCTCGCCGTCCCGCGGCACCGGATCCGGCAGTACCGGCAGCTCGTCCTGCTCCCAGCCGGCACCGCCATCATCGGCGTCAGGCTGCGCCGCGGCCTTGCGCACGCCGGCGCGGCCCAGCGCGGTGCGCACCGCGAACTCCGACACCCCGCACCGGCGGCCGATCTCCGCCTGCGACAGCGACCCGTCCGCGGCCAGCTCCTGGATCCGGGCTGTCATCTGCGGCGTGAGCTTGCTCGGTCCCTTCGGCCCCCGCTTCCCCGGAAGCAGCCCGGCCAGCCCGTGCTCGGCGTAGGCCTGGCGCCACCGCCAGAACGTCGCCGCATCGGTCCCGAACGCCGCCGCGATGTCCTTCTTATCCGCCCCTGTCAGCTCAGCCAGCTGGACCGCCGCCAGCTTGCGGCCCGCCCAGTCCCCGGCAGCCCACCAGTACGCCGCCATCCCGTGCACCCAGACGGCGCCGCCGCCCTCAGCATCCAGCACGACCCCGATACCCGGCGCGACCTGGACCGCGCCCTCGGGCAGCCACGGCAGCGGCAGCTGGCCCAGCCGCATCGCCATGGCCGCCTCCCGGGATCCGCCTTACACTGGTGTAATTCTATCGGGGCCAAGGCGCCCGCGCAGGCCGGAACGCATGAAAAACAAGGCAAAATCGCAGGCCAGACCAGATATGACAAACAGTCACTAAGCCGTTATGTCAGGAGCCCTGGACCCTGCAACTGACTTGCACGGTTTGACCGGCGCTGATCCATTGCCCTTGGACCCCGTTGGCCTGGAAGTAATCGTTCCATGTGTGCGCCCCGACGCCGACCGTCTCGGAATAAGTTACGGCTCCGTGAGTTCCCGGGGACCGGGATGGGCTGCGACTGGTGGCCGGATTGACCAACATGAGCCAGGCCACCAGGCTCGCCACGGCCAGCGCGCCGATCCCTTCTATCCAGGTCAAGGGGACAGAGCGTCGGCGTCGAGGGCTGCGATGCCGGGAGCGGTGGCCGTGGTCATCGCAGATGATTCGAACAGGTGAGATGCTGGCGTCTTTGGCTGGTTCGGTCGGCCCGTTCTGGGTAGCAAGCCGCCCGATGGCGTCTCCGGCGCAATGCCTCGCCCCGGCTTGCAGGCGGTCGGCCTCGGCGATCGGCGGGGTGCCTGGGTTATAGAGCGTAAGGCCGAGCGCCGCGCGCAGTGCGTCAGCGAATGCCTGGCACGTCGCGTAGCGAATCTCTGGCCTCTTCGCCAGTGCCTTCGCCAGGACGCCGTTACCGCAGCCGGAAAGCCTGGCTGCCGTGACGTCAGCGACGGCGGCGGCTCTGTCATTTGTGCCCAGATCACCGCCGCGGCCTCGTCCCGGCGAAACGGCGGCTGACCGGACAATAGCTCGAACACCGTACACGCCAGCGCGTACTGATCAGCGCGCCCGTCCACCGGCAAGCCCTGAATCTGCTCCGGGGCGCAGTAATCGGCGGTCCCCAGGAAGTGCCCCGTTCCGGTCAGTCCGGCCGCCGGCAGCATCTGCCTGCTGATCCCGAAATCTCCCAGGTAAACGTGGTCGGGTCGGCCCTGGCGGACATCGAGCAGCATGTTCGCCGGCTTGACGTCCCGGTGCACCAGGCCGGCGGCGTGTGCCGCGTCGAGAGCCGACGCTACCGGCGAGACGATGGCGGCCATGCGCTCCGGGGATAGCGGGCCCTCGCGTCGCACCAGCGACCGGACGTCCCCGCCGGCCACGTATCGCATCGCGATGAACAGCACATCATCGGCCTCGCCGGCCTGGTACACCGGGATCAGGTGCGGGTCATCCACTGCGGTTGCAGCCCGGGACTCCCGGATGAAGCGCTCCCGGAACTCCCCGTCCGCCGCCAGTTCGGGGGGCAAGACCTTCAGTGCCACCCGGCGGCCCAGTCGCTCGTCCACCGCCCTGAACACCACGGCCATCCCGCCCGCGCAGATCCGGTCCTCCAACCGGTACCCGGCGATCTGCGAGCCGACCGGAACACTCGCAGGCACGCTCACCTTCCCCGGAAGCTTCCCGCTCACTATGCCTCCAGCCCCAATAAGCTTGTCCGATGTAGCGAATCTTCCTTTTTTCGCAAAGGAATGAGTCAAGAAAACGGTGTTCGGGCCGGCTGTCGCCTGTCCCGTCTTCGCCGGTCGGTTCCTCACTACTGTCTCGAAGAGTGCCTGGCCAGGCCCCGGCCGCAGGCACTGTGAAGTCCCTTTATGGAATGGTGACATCTCGGCTGTGGCCAGCTCTGGGATGGGATATGTTGGGCCGCACTGGGACGTACAGGGACAACCCTTAGTCCGTAGCGGGGATCACACTGGCGTGACCAGTGTGGCTGGGGGTTTCGCATGAGGAATCCTGGTCGAGGCCGGCTGCCGCTGCCTGCCGGGCTGACACAGCCCGAGCAGGAGTTCTTCCTCGAGCTGCGACGGTTGACCGATGTGGCTGGATTCACTTGTCGCGCGCTAGAAGAATTGACCTCGTCTTTTAAGCCAGCTGCCGATAATCCGTCCTTCTATAGCAAATCGCAATGGGGGCGGTGGCTTAATGCCCAGTCCATGCCGTCCCGGAATGCGGTCAGGAGGCTGGCTGAGATTCTCGCCGCGGAGGACATCGCCGCGGAGCATCTCCTTGATCTGTGGTCACGAATCTTCATGCCCGCTAGTCCGGCAGAAGCTGAGCAGGACGACAGCCGGTCGGCCCCTCCGCGAGAACTCCCGGCGGCTGCTCGTGTCGATCTGCGGGCAGCAGGACTGCCCCCGGTGACCCCGGCTGGTGTGCTGGTCGGCCGCGAGAGCGAGCTTGCGCTGCTGACCGGGCTGGTAAGAGAGGTGGCCCGGGGGCAGCACATCCACGTCGATGTGCTGGTCCGCCAGCGCCTGCACGATCTCGCCAGGACCGGCAGCCAGGCTCAGGTCCGCGGGCACGACCCGCGCCTGGACTCCGTATTCCGCGGCGAGCTCGTCGGCCAGCTCACGCAATCTGCCCTCGCTGCGGGCGACGAGCACAAGCTCCGCGCCATCGGCTGCGAACAGCCTGGCCAGTTCCCGCCCGATCCCAGACGAGGCGCCGGTAATCAGCACCGTTTCGCCCGGGCGCCGCTGCTGGTCCCCGGCCACGGCCACTGCCGGTTCCGTGCTTCCCGTATCGGTCATGCCGCACCACCCGTTCCCGTTTCGTGCCACGCTACCCACCGCCGCCGCGAAGGGTCCAGGGAGATCGAAGGCGGCCTCAAACACGTCCCGGCTGCGGAGCGGCCAGGGTGACGGTGGCGCCGGTGGCGGCCGCCGCGCGGCGAATCGGCTACGACGACTCGCGGCTAGCCCGCCTCACCCACATCAACCTCACCACCGTCGCCCAGGACCCGGAACAGATGGCCCGGC
The DNA here is from genome assembly GCA_963739615.1 of uncultured Actinomycetes bacterium. Taxonomy (GTDB): domain Bacteria; phylum Actinomycetota; class Actinomycetes; order Streptosporangiales; family Streptosporangiaceae; genus Palsa-504. Next base: position 85,196 of record CAVUBD010000018.1, on the reverse strand, counting down.
TCGCCGTCGAGGCGGTCATCGAGCGGCTGGAAGGCAAGCCCGGCATGCCGCCGCGCGACATCCTCCTCGACTCCCGCTTGGTGGTGCGCAGCACCACCGGGCCGGTCCCTGCGACACTTATCCAGAGCGGCCCGCCGTAGCTTCAAGCGGTCGGGCCACGCGGGTCACTGTTGCCTCGCTCCGGCCATGCGCAGGGCTAGGGAGGCGTACACGTCCGCCAGCTGGGAGGGGTTGAGGTCGCCTTTGGGTGCCGGGTACCAGCTGGCGATCCGGATGCCCATGCCGCCGATCGCGGCGGCGGTCGCCTCGAGGTGGACGACGTTGAACACGCCTTGCTGGTGGCCCATGGCCAGTACCTCCGCCAGCAGTGCCTCGGACCGGCGGCGCACAGCAGCCGCCGACGCGGCGGCCGTGGGTGACAGCGCGTGCATCTCGTTGTTGGCCACCACGGCGAGCATCGGGTAGTCGGTGTGGGCCCGGATGTGGGCGCGCACAAGCGCCGCGAGGCGGTCGCGGGGGTCAGTGCCGCTCTGGAGCAGCGCGGTCACCAGGCGGGTGTGGTGCTCCTCGTGGCCGGCCAGGACCAGCTCCGCGAGGATTGCTTCTTTCGAAGGGAAATGGGCGTACAGCGAGGCGGACTGAACGGCTGCTGCGGCGGCGATGTCACGGATCGACGTCCCGTGGAACCCGTGCTCGGCGAACAGGCCCAGCCCGGCGAGCATGATCCGGCCCCGTGTGCCATCTATCGCAGGCCGCGGCGGCAGCGCCGGCACGTCGGCCCGGACTCTGCGCACCCGAGGTGATTCAGTCACAAGGAATCTCCAGTTGCCTACCGATTGATCGGTAGGCAGTCTCGCCACTTCCTCGACTGGATAAGAAGGAATCTCTGCTGTCGTTGCCTACCGGCCGATCGTTAGCCTACACTGGCTGGCACCGACGTGAAAGGGGAGCCATGCCACTCGCCCACCGCCCTGACGCCCGGATCTGGTGGGAGCAGAGCGGGACGGGCGACCCGATCCTGCTCATCATGGGCCACGCCTACGGGGCTGACATGTGGCATCGCACCGCCCCCGAACTGGCCGCGTCCTACCGCGTCATCCGGTTCGACAACCGGGGGGCCGGTCGCAGCTCCGACCCGCCCGGGCCCTACTCCATGCAGCTGATGGCAGACGACGCGCTGGCTGTCCTCGACGCAGCCGGCGCCGCGTCCGCCCACGTTTATGGCGTGTCGCTGGGCGGAGCCATTGCCCTTCAGCTCGCCCTTGACCATCCCGGCCGGGTCCGGTCGCTGACCCTCGGGTGCACCGCCGCCTCGGCCGAGGGTGCGTCGCGTGGCGCACTACTCACACGAGTCCGGTCCATGCTGCCCGCCGCCGCCCTCAACCGGATGGCATGGAAGCTGCTTTACGGGCCGGACACGCGCCGGCCTCCGGGCGGAAGACCAGCAGATCGTCCGGCGCACCCGGTCCAGCGGACGGGGACGCCGCGGCCAGCTCACCGGCGCCGCGGGCTTCGACGTCACAGGCCGGCTAGAGGAGATCCGCATCCCGACGTTGGTCATGCACGGAGCCCAGGACCGCATCGTCCCCGCCGCCAACGCTCAGCGACTCGCCGACGGCATCGCCGGAGCCCGGCTCGTGATGTTCCCCGACGCCGGTCACAACTACATCACCGACGTCGCCCAGGCAGCCAACCAGGAGGTCCTGCACTTCCTCGCCGGCATCTCCGGTCCAGCCGACGGCTCAGGCACCGGCCCGCGCCCGGCAACCAACACGGTGGATACGTGAGCGGTGTGACGGACCCGCGTACGGCCCGGCAGCACCCGAGGGCAACTACTGCGCCAGGGTAGGAGCATGAGATGAGCAGCGTCGGCGGCAATACCTTTTTGTCTGTTCTTGGTCAGCTGGCTGAAACCGATCCGGACCGGCCCGCGCTGACGTGCGGAGAGGTGATGGTGACCCGCGCCGGGCTCGTGGAGCGCGTTGAGCGCCTGGCTGCGCTGTTCGCAGCTCGCGGGGTGGTGGAGGGCTCGACGGTCACGATCAGCCTGCCCAACTCGATCGGGTTCGTGGAGAGCATGTTCGCGGTCTGGGCTGCGGGCGGCGTGCCGCAGCCAGTCTCCCCCCGGCTCCCGGCACTGGAGCGCGCCGCCATCATGGACCTGGCCAGTCCAGCACTCGTCGTGGGAATGCCGCAGTCAGAGGCGGGAGCATGGCCGGTGATGGAGTCGGTGCCCCGGCGGCTGCCCGGCGGCTCGTTCACGCCGGGCGTGTCGCCGGTGTGGAAGGTCGTTACCAGCGGCGGGAGCACGGGCCGGCCGAAGCTGATCGCGGCCACCGCACCCGCCTTGTTTGAGAACGTGGCCGGCCTCGCCCCCCTGGTGGGCCTGCGTTCTGGCGAGTGCGCCCTTATGACCGGGCCGCTGTCCCACAACGCGCCGTTCGTGGCCACCGCAGCCGGGCTGCTGCTCGGCAACCACGTGGTGCTGATGTCCAGGTTCGACGCGGCCGAGACACTACGCCTAGTCGGGAAGCACCAGGCGAGCTGGCTGTACCTGGTGCCGACCATGATGCTTCGCATCTGGCGTCTGCCCGAGGCGGTCCGCCTGGCCGCCGACGTCTCCTCGCTGAAGGTGGCCTTCCACGTGGCCGCGCCGTGCCCGCCGTGGCTCAAGCAGGCCTGGATTGACTGGCTTGGCCCCGAGAAGGTGCATGAACTGTACGCAGGCACCGAGCTGCAGGCAGCCACGGTGATCACCGGGACCGAATGGCTTGCTCACCGAGGCTCGGTCGGCCGGCCGGTGGTGGGCGAGATCGAGGTACGCGACTCTCGCGGTCGGCCCGTTCCTGCTGGCCAGGAAGGGGAGATCTGGATGCGCCGGGGCCCGGGCGCCCCGCCCCCGTACCGGTACATCGGCGCCACGGCACGCAGCGCCCCCGGCGGCTGGGAATCGCTCGGCGACATCGGCCGCGTAGACGCCGGCGGGTACGTCTATATCACCGACCGCCTCGCGGATATGATCCTGGTCGGGGGAGCGAACGTCTACCCGGCGGAGATCGAGGCCGCCCTCGACGAGCACCCCGCCGTGCAGTCCTGCTGCGTGATCGGCCTGCCAGACGAAGAACTGGGCAGCATTCCCTACGCCATCGTCGAGCTGTCCGAACCGGCATCCGATCAGGATCTGATGGCCCATCTGCGCCAGCGGCTCGCCGGGTACAAACTTCCCCGCGTAATCGAACGCGCCACGACGCCGCTGCGCGATGAGGCCGGCAAGGTCCGCCGTTCGGCGCTTCGGGCCGAACGAATCGCCCAGCACCCAGCCAGTCAGCCAGCCGGCTAATCGCCGCGCAGATTCCTGCGGCCCGCTTCACGGGCCAAGGAGTGGCCGCAGGTCGTCGAGCCGGTCGAACAGGTGCCACACGTACGCCGAGGTGCCCTGTTCCCGGTGCGGGTGCAGGTCGGCCAGTGCGGGGTCCTGACGGTAGCTCTCGAAGGCAGCCATGGATTCCCATTCGACGAGGATGAGCACCTGCCGGGGAGTGATGTCACCTGCCGCGCTCTCCCGGAACCGGCCTAGGGCCAGCACGCGCCCTCCGTGCTGGGCGACCTCGCGGGCCGACCGGCGTGAGTAGGCCAGGTATTCCTCACGGTCGGCGATGTCGAACAGGTTCAGCGCGTAGACCTTCGTCTCGTCATCTGTCACATCCCGACTCTAGGCGAGTGCACGCGGCGGGCTGGGCCCTGGGCCGCACCTCGCACGGCGATGTCCGCGAGGAGCGTCCGCGGGGTGGTGAAACCGCGCTTCGACGCTGTCCTGGCGCTATGAGACCGCGGTTTCATTCCGGGCTGGAGGGGAGCCCGGCTGCTCCTGGCCTTGCGCTGAACTCGTACTCGCAGCGGGGCGCGATACGGCCGCAGGCTTCCCCGGCCTTGGTGTCCCTCGACGGCGCACGTGAATATATCTAGCCGCATGGCGGCGGTAGCACGCTACCTAGCAGACACCAGCGCACTCGCCCGCCTGCACCATCCGGAGGTAGCAGGGATCCTGGTGCCACTGATCGAGTCAGGTGCAGTAGCTACCTGCGGTGTGATCGAGTTCGAGCTCGGATGGGCAACCCGGAGCAACGCGGAGTTCGATCAGGTGCGGGCTGACCGTGATGCTGGCTATGAGTGGCTGGCCACCCACGATACGGTTTCCTGACTATCCCGGAACGGCAAGGTCAGCCCAGGTCAATGAACTGAGGCTTATTCAGGCTTGCTCGATCACCCAGCGGATCTTATTGACCTGGGTGCAGAATTCCTTCTGCCAGTCGGTTAGCTGCAAACATTTAGCTCCCGTTGTCGAGCGCAGGTTGAACGCGGCGCTGGCCTGGCTGATGGTGTCGATTTGATCACTGCCGGAAGTGCAGAGGGGCACTGTGATGTAGTACCGGTGTGCGTGATACGCCGGATGCGCCTGATGTGGTTGCCGCGCTGCAGGAGGCGAATGCGCGGCTGCGGGCGGGGAAGATCGCGCGGCTGGATCGGCTGGTCTCCCGTAGCAGCGGGAACTCCTCGATGGCGCCGGGCACCGATGACCTGCCGGGGAGGAAGCCGCCGCAGCGCGGGACCGGCCAGGGCGGGATGAAGCGGAAGCCGGGCAAGCAGCCCGGCGCGCCGGGCGCGTTCCTGGCCTGGAACGAGCATCCGGACAAGACCGGGGACGTGTTCCCGGAGGGCATCTGCCCGTGCGGCGCTGACCTGGGCGGCGCCTGCGACCTGGGGGTGCGGTACTCCCGTCAGGTCACCGGCCTGCCCGAGGCGCGGGCAGTGGCCATCCAGCGCGGCCGGCACGAAGTGCAGTGCGCGTGCGGCCGGACTCATGTCGCGGATGCCCCGCCGGAAGCGGCGGGCGCACCGGGAACGGTGACCTGCGGGCTGAACTTCCAGGCCTGGTGCGTGTTCCTGCTGGTGATGCACCACGTCCCGGTGGAACGCTGCGCGGACATCATCGAGTCGATGTCCGGTACCCGGCCGTCCGACGGGTGGGTCCACGGCCTGCTGGAGCGCGTGTCGGCCAAGCCCCGGATCAGTGATGGCATGCATCTGGCCGGGCAGGCCGAAGGCATGTCGGCGCCGGGGCGGCTGAGCCCGGACGGGACCAGTCTTGGCGGTATGCGGGATCGAGACTGTCTCCTGACTGCAAATAGCAAGCATTAATTAACCAGTACGACGTTGTGCCGGAAACACCAGGTTTGCTAGCGTAGCGGGATGATTACCCACTTCATATGCCGGGGAAACTCGTTTAGAAGCATTATCGCCGAGGCCTATCTGAACTCACTCGAGATTAAGGATTCGAGGGTTCTGTCGAGCGGGACGACTGCAGCATCGGATAAGGCGAGGAACCTGACCTACTACGGAGTGACGCTCGCTCTCCTTGAGAAGCACGGCATACGAGAATTCGCCAAAGCCGGATATGGAGATCAGCTCACCCAGTCGCGTCTGGGGGAAGCTGATATTACAGTCTGCATGAATCAACGAGTCTACGACGAGTCCCTGCGGTGCGTGACCTTTCCTGCTAGCCCGCTTATATGGTCAGTTACCGATATTGGCGAACCGGGTAGGATTTCGAGTGCCGAATCGCAAAGGCAGTTTTACAGGGAAGAAGCTTATCAGGAAATCGTCAAGAATATTCATCGATTGATCTCGGATATCTCGGCAGCCAGCCTATTGAACGCTAGTCGTCTATATGACCTCATCAGCATCAAAGGTCATCGACCACGGTGAAGCGAACGGGTTCGGCGAGGACCCAGATCTCCGGAAGGGCCTGCTGAGGGCGAGTTAAATCGCGGGCTGTGGTGTGATGCGGTAGGTGATGGGCCGGGTGTCGCCGGGGATTGACGGTGGCTGGGTGTTGATCTCGCCGGTGAGCAGGGTGAGGGCGCGGGCGACGCGGGGATCGCCGGGGGGTTCGAGGGTGACGGTGATCGCGGCGGGGGTGCAGGTGATGGTTCCGGCGAGGCCGCGGATGATGGTCTGGCGGGTGATGGCGCGGTATTCGTCGTTGTCGCGCAGGTAGGCGTTGAGGCGGTTGGCGAGCCAGTGCTCGGCGTTGTGCGCGAGGAGCCGCAGCACCATCTGCAGGCCGCGGCGCCCGGCGCGCAGCACCGCGATCCGGGCGCCGGGATCGATCTGGTCGGCGCGCAGCTTGACGGGGATCTGGTCGCGGGCGGCGGTGGCGTCCTTGAGTTTCTTCTTCGCGGCGGTGATCGCGCGGTTGGCGGCGGGGATCGCCTTGTTCTTCGCGGCGGCGGTGGTGTCCGGGTCGGTGAGCAGCGCGGCGAGGGCGCCCTGGGCGGCGGTGATCTCGTTGCGGGCGTCGCGGATCGCGGCGTTGGCTGCCTTGCGGGCCGGGTTACCGGTGATCTTGGTGTTCACTTCGATGGTGGCGGTGTAGTCGCAGATCTTGTCTATCCCGTAGTTCTCGGACGCGTACTTGAGGAAGTTCTCTTCCCGCCACCGGGACTTCAGCCAGGACAGGATGTCCGCCGGGCACGCATCGAAGTCGGAGGTGAGGACCTGGAGTACGACCCGGCCTTGCTCGGACAGGGTGAGCTGCCGGGCTTCGCCGTAGTCCTTGACCTGGACTTTCTCCTCCGCCCATGTGATCTGCCGCCTCTTGCCGCCCACGGTGACGGCAGTGATGACCGGGAGCATGGCGGGGATGGCCAGCGGCGCCCGGCGGTAGGTGACCCAGTGCACGTCCTGCTCGCGGCAGTGCGTGAAGACCGCGGGGCAGGCACCGCCGCGGTCGAAGCCGGGCATGATCCTCGTGCCCCCGGGAACGGCTCTCTTCAGCTCGGCCAGTGCCTTCGGCAGCGTGACGGACAGGCCGGACGGGTCGCCGGTCACGAAGCACGCCGCCCGCCCGTCGTGCGCGGTCACGTGCGTGTCCGCACGGCCCCGTTCTGCCCGGCCCCGCTTGTTGTTCCACCCCTTGCCGACGGGTTTCGCGCCGGTGTACGGGACAAAATGGTCATCGACGTAGTACACGTCCGAGACCACCGGGTCCGCGGCGAGCATCGCCGACGCGAACATCTGCTGCAGCTCCAGCGGGTCGGCCCGGTCCGCGATCGCGGACAGGCGGGGCCGCAGAGTCCGCAGGGCGGGCAGCGTGACGAGCCCGGCCAGCGGCCCGGCCTCGGCTGCGGCCAGGTGCTTGAACGCCTCCGTCGTCGCGGCACCCAGCGCGAAGCAGGCGCTGACCGCCGCCAGCAGCGCTACGTCCCCCGCCGCGGCATCCTGCCCGGCTGCGGCGGCGAATACGTCCCCGGCCCCGGCCCGGGCGGCGAACGCGTGCAGCAGCATCGCCCCCGCGTACCGCGACCGCACCGTCCCCGCGGGCGGCCCGCCGTCCCCCGGCACGAACCCGGACGGCACGGGTCCCGCAGGCTCCGCCACCGCCTGCGGGGGCTCTGGCTGCTCCCGCGGTTCCGGTGCCGTGAGCTGCGGCTTTTCCTCCGTATCCGGTTCCGGCCGCGGTTCCGGCCCGTCGTGCGGCAGCGGGTCCTGCACGTGCGCCCGGCCCAGGCGGCGCAGCACCGTGGACTGGTTCACCCCCAGCCGCCGCGCGATCTCCGCGTCCCGCGCTCCCTGCGCCCGCCATGCCCGCGCCTGCTCCCACGCGTCCTCCCCGGTTTCCCGGGGCCGCCCGGCCGGGCGGACAAGCGCCGCCGTCCCCTCCCGCAGCGCCCGCTGGCGCAGCGTCGCGACGTAACTCGGGGTCAGCCCCAGCACCGCGGCGACGTCCTTCCCCGCGAACCCCAGCTGCCGCAGCCCGGCCGCCGCGATGTGCCGCATCGCCGCATCGTCCTCGGCGAACCGGAACAGCTGCACCGACCCGGCGAAGATCACCGTCTCCCCGCCAGTGTCCAGGCGGCGCAGATCACGCGGCGAAGGCATCCCGTCCAGGATGGCGGAGGCGGCTGCGGACATACCCGCAGCCTACCAGTATCTAACATATTATGCAAAGTAATACGGACAGTCAGCGCAGGTCAGAGGCACCCTTTCCGGAGATCTGGGACCCGCGCGGCGGAGTCGACGTCGGCCATGCGAGCGGCGAGCGTAGCGGCCGCCAGCCGTTCGGGCAGCGCCTCGCTGAATTTGAGGCCAGCCAGAGCCCGCTGATCCACATCAGGCAGGCATATCCGTTCCGCCTCGTCAGCCGTTCCCGCCTTCCACATCTCGGGCGTCAGGTCCGAACGCAATCGAAGGCTGGCGTCGTCGAAGCGCTGGACGGTCAGGTGGGACAAGGTGGCGGCGAGGGTGGCGTTGGCGCGGTAGCCTCCCCGGGTCCACAGGCGGCTGCCGATCCGGTGCTCCTGCAGGCACAAGGCGAGCAGTTGCTGAGCGACGATGCGCCGGGGTGCTGGCGGCGCTGGCCAGCCCAGGGTGTTGACGATGTGATGCACCATGACCGGGCGCAGCCGCTCAAGCGCGGTCACGGCAGGTCAAGGTCGACGTCGTCGGCGCGGACCGCGGCAGGCGCCGACAGAGCGTTGCGTTCGGTCTGGGACAGCTCGCCCGCCGCCAGCGTCAGCGCGTAGTGGCGCCGCGGGTCGAAGTCGCCGAACTGGTCGACCCGGTCCAGGATGTCGGTGACCAGCTTCTTGAGGAACACCCGCGGCGCGACCCCGACCTTGCCGCCGAGCGACCCGGTCACCGCGTCCGAGAGTTCCCCGATGTAGGCGTCGTCCACGGCATCAACCTCGAAGACGCCTTCCGCGCCAAGGAAGCCCGCAACGAATCCCGGATCTGGATCTAGTACCGGGTTACGTTTGCTCGGCCGGCTGATCGTGTGACCAGCGGTTCAGCCAGCCGATCAAGCCGATCCAGCCGCAGCGATGTGGCATCGGTGCGGTTGCAACCGCCTCGATGTCGCATCGTTGCGGTCGGTCAGGCGGTCCCGCGACCGGATCGCGGTACCTGACGGGCTGGTGAGAAACCAGAGGCGGGCGGAGGTAATCTACTGCGGCACTAGTCCAGCGTCGACTTCGTACAGGATCCGGATGCTGCCAGCGTGCAGCCGGTAGATGCCTGTGGCGCCCCATGCGACGGCGTTGCCGGGGTATGGCTGGTCAGCGAGCAGGATGATGGCCTAGCGCGTGCGGGTGAACGGGTCCTTGTCCTCGCTGCGGATGCGGGCCAGGCCGCGCAGCGCCGTCTCGCGGAAGACGACGGTGCTTCCGGCACCCGCAGCGCGTTGAGGGCGAGCAGCGAGATCAGCGCGTCGGGGTCGGCGCAGGGACTCACTGATGTCCGGCGGTCACGGCTGTCTGGCTGCGGACCAGGCGCGCAGTCCCTCGTCGGTGAGCACGGCCGAGAAGGCGTCCTCGATGGCGCCGACGAGGGGTGCGTCGTCGCCGAAGCGGGCCGGCCGGAGCGGCGGGGGGTTCGCGCGCCGGAACTGCATGAGCCCGGCCAGGTACGCCGGGTAAACGCGGTCGCCGGCGATGTCCAGCAGGTCGGGGCCGAGCCCGCCCAGCGTGATGATGCTCGGGTCCAGGGCGTTGGCCAGGCCGGCGGCTCCGCTCCCGACCGAGCGGGCGACGGCCTGGACCGCGTCGAGCTCGGCTCGCGGGGGCGCGCCCGGGGCCAGGCTCGCCCGGGCGGCGGCGAAGACCTGGCGGCTGTAGGTGACCTCGTCGGCGGGGTCCGGCTGGTTGAGCAGGCGCGCGAGCGCGGCGCCCTCGATGGCGGTGTTCCAGCATCCCCGTGCTCCGCAGCGGCACGGCTGGGCCGGGTCCCCGAACGGCATGTGCCCGAACTCGCCGGCGGTTCCGGTGGCGCCGAGCACGATCCTGCCGTCTTCGATGACCGCACCGCCGAGGCCGGCCTCCATGAACAGGTGCACCATCGACGCCGAGTCTGCCGCTGAGCCCCGCCGGGCCTCGGCGACGGCGGCGAACGTCGCGTCGTTGCCGGCTAGGAAGGGCCGGGCGCCGCGGTCCCGCGGCCACAGCATCGACAGGTCGACGTCGCTCCAGCCGAGGTTGGCGGCCTGGGCCAGGCGGTTGTCGCGCACGGTGCCGGGGACGGACACGGCCACCGCCCGGATACGCAGGCCGTGGCGCCGGCGCAGGGACCGCAGGTGGGTGGCGAGGACCGCGAGCACGTCGCCGGGGTCCCGCTGGTGCGGGCGTCCGGTGCGGGAAAGCTCGGTGCCGCCGAGCTGGGCCACGGCGATCCGCCACGTCTCGTGCCCGATGATGACGGCGATCACCAGCGGCCCGCGCGGGTGCGGGCCGAGGGTCGTCGTGGGCCTGCCGCGGGCGCCGGTGGGCGGCGCCGGATGCTCGCTGAGCAGGTCGAGGCGGCTCAGCCGGGCCACGGTCTCGGTGATCAGGCCGCTGGTCATCGAGAGCTCGCGGGCGACCGCGGCTCGCTCGATGCCGGGCTGGCGATGCACCGCGCGCAGGACCGCGACAGCCGCCGGGGTCCTGCGCTGTTCCGTCATCGCCGCCACCCTCTTATTATACTCGTAAGCCGAGTATAATGCTGACGTATGGTCGCACTTCTGTCGCTGATCATGGTGGCGTCGTTTGGAACCTGGATACCGCTGGCCCAGGCCGTCCGCGGCGTGCCGCAGCGCACGCGGACGCTCTACATAACGGCCGGCAACGTCTTGTTCGCCGGCGCCGCCCTCGCCGTCGCGGGCGGCCATCTGGCCTGGGGCTGGCGCGGCTTCTGGCTGCCGGCGGCCGGCGGCGTCGTATGGACGTCAGGGAACTACTGCGCGTTCCGGGCGTCCGAGGCCATCGGGCTCGCCCGCGCCGCAGGCTCGTGGACGCCCCTGAACATCATCGTCGCGTTCGCGTGGGGCGCGGCTTTGTTCGGCGAGCTTGACGGCCTCAGCGGCACCCGGTTCGCCCTGCTCGGCGGGGCGCTCGCCCTGGTCGTGGGCGGTGTCCTGGTGATCGTGAGGTCGCAGGACGCGCGCCCCGCTGACGCGCCGCCGCCGGGCGCCCGGGCCGCGCCGCCGCCGGGCGCCCGGGCCGCGCCGCCCCTGCCCGCCTCGCGCGAGGTCGGCCAGCATCACCACGGCCTGATATGGGCGGCCGCCGCCGGGGTGCTGTGGGGCAGCTACTTCGTGCCGGCGCAGTGGGCCGGCGTGTCTGCCCAGGTCAGCAACTTCCCGCTGGCGGTCGGCATTCTGGTCGGCGGCCTGGCCCTGATCCTGCCGGGCGGCGCGCCGGTCAGGCTGCATGCGACCGGCATGACCGCTCACCTGGCGGCCGGGTTCCTGTTCGGGATCGGGAACCTGGCCCTGCTGGGCCTGGTCTCGCGCGTGGGTACTGGCGTCGGCTTCACCATCGCCCAGCTCAGCCTGCTGGTCAATGCCAGCATCGGCATCTGGCTGTTCAAGATGCCGGCGCCGGGCTCACGAGCGGCGAGACTCGCCATGGCCGGGATCCTGATCGCCGGCTCCGGCGGAGCGATCATCGGCGTGATTAGGTAGCGCTGGCCTTCGGGTACCCCGATTAAATCAGTCAGCGCGGACTTCCGGACCGCTATTTCTGCCTCGTCGTGGGTGACTTGGCCCCGCTTGCGACCTGCGGTCTAAACGGCCGGGAACCCGGCCGGGCGCTCCTCCAGGTCGGTACGGGGGGGCGATGGGACCTGACTGGATGACGATCGTCATCCAGGCGGCACCGCGCGGAGCGAGCGAAAGGCCGGATCCGGATCAGCTCAGCTGATCGCGGGCAGGACCGCTGTACCGGCCCTGGGCCGGTCGTACTCGGACAGGCTTTCGAGCTTCCACAGCAGCGCGTCCCGCGCATCTTGCAGGTAGCGGTGTCACCGTGGCCTGAGCCGCCGCGGCGGCTCAGCCTTCCCCGGGCGCTGACCCCGGCATGACCACGACGCCCTGGGGCGGGCGCGCACCTCGCGGCCCGCATGACCACCGACGAGATCGAGTGCATCGAAGAAGGCGGCACCGAACCCGCCATCGCTCTACTCCGCCGGCTTGCCGCGGCACTCGACGCCGACGTCCGCCTCACGGCCGGACACGACCTGGGTTCGGTCTGGTTCGAAACCCACGCCGCGTGAGCATGTAGAACGGTCATGGCCACCGGTGATACGGATCGGCTGGTCCAGTGCCGCCAGCGTCAGCAGCGTGACCCGCTCAGCTGCGGCGCGGAGGTAGCCAGATCCGGATTCCGAACTGCTCGTGCAGCAGGAGCTCATCCGGGATCACAGTGACCCCGTCCGCGTCGATGCGGAGCACCGGGTAGCCCTCTACGTTCAGCAGTCGCTGGACGTGCAGGACGGCGCCGCGCAGCATGACCGGCGAGACGGCGAGCGCCGCCGCCTGCGCGGGCACCAGCCGGTGGCCTGGGGCCTCGTTGAGCGCGTCGAGCAGCCCGCGGACCTGCTCGTCCGTCACCGACACCCGCCCGGCGACCTTCTTCTGCGCCGCATAGGCAGCCGATTTCAGCACTGCCCCAGGGACCGGGCTGCCCGGTGGGGGTGGCGCGGGCGAGGTGTCCGGCTCATCGAACAGGGTGGGCGCCGCGTCAAGGCGGCGCCTGCGAAGATCCCCAGGGCCGTGCCTTCAGCTCAGCGGCCGGCGCCACTGCAACAGCCGCAACAGCGATCGGGTCGATCCACCAGGCCGGCTCCTGCGGCGGCGCCAGCTGCAGGCTGGCGTTCTCGGGGACCGCGCCGGGCACCAGCACGGCCACCGGGACGACGGCCTCGGCCGGGGCGCCCCCGCCGTGGTAGCCGGCCTTCAGCGGCCCGTACCGCAGGTGCTCATCGACGGCGAGCACGGCCCGCCCCTCGTGCCGCAGCACCCGCCGGCCGGTGACCAGCACCTCCCGTCGCCGGCGGGCTCGGCCGCCGCGCGGGACCGGCCGCTTGAGACGCTGGCGTACCCGCGCTGCCTGCCCTGGCGGCGTTCCACGATGTGCCAGTGGTCCGCGGTCAGCACGACGACCCTCCCCGCGTGCCTGGCCCGGTCAAGCAACGGCACGAGGTGCTTGACCGCGTCGGCGCCCCACTGCGTGCCGCCCGGGTCCGAACGATCCAGAGCGTCGTCGATCGTGTTCAGCACGCAGGTGATGGCGGATGTATCAGCGGCCGGTATGCCCCCTCCGCTTGAGTAGGGGCCCGCGGATTCAGACTCGCGGGCCGGACTCGGGGAGGCGGCATGAGCCGGTATGAGTTTTCGTTCGTGGTGACCGAGGTCGAGCTGTCGGAGGAGCAGCGGCGCAGGGTGGGCCGCGCGGTGGCGCTGGCCGGTGCCGCCGAGCTGAGCGACGCGCTGCCGCCGCAGGCGGTGACCGCGCCAGTCGAGACCGAGGATCTGCGCTTCACGCGATTTTGGTGCGGCATTCCCCCGGTGATCGAGCTGCCCGAGGGACTCAGGGCCGCTGAGGGAGCCTGAGGACGGTGGAGCACCAGCCGGCCGCGCCGCCGGCACAGGCGCCCGCGGCCAGCGCCCCGGGCGCCGCCGCCGGGGCGCCGAAGACCTGCCCCAGCAGCGCCTGCGGCGAGGGTACGCTGCTGCTCGGCGTCATGACCAGCAGCGGAAAGCTGGCCTACCTGCACCCGCCGGTGCCGGTGGACGCCGTGTTCGCCGCGCGCGAAGCGGCCCGGGGCACCCCCGAACGCCGGTACCGGTTCGTCGGCCCGTGCCTGGAAGGCGGCTGCCCGCAGTGGACCGGGTGCGGGTGCGCCATCGCGGACATGGCGGCCGGCCCGGTGAACCTCGGGCTCCCGGCCTCGCCCCGCACGCTACCCGCCTGCGGGATCCGGCACTCCTGCCGCTGGTACTTCCAGCGCGGGCCGGCCGCGTGCGCGGTGTGCCCGCTGATCGTTGCCGACATGGGCGGGACCGATACCTTCCAGGGCGTGAAAGCAGAGGCTCACGACCATCGTCCTGTCCCGGACCGCCACGCAGGTGAACTAACGGATGGTAGTCGGGACTGACCCGCGCAGCCCGGCCGCCGCCGGGCTCGCCGCCTGCAGCACCATGCGGATGTGCGGCCGCGCGCAGGCCAGGTGGCCGGGCAAGCTGCCGATGCGCCGCTGAAAGCCCCGGACGCTCAGGCCTTGCGGTACCCGTAAATCCGCGGACGCAAAGCGATCTGGCCCATCGGCCGGGACCTAATCCAGGCGGTGCCTGTATGGTGTCGTGGCCTAGGGCTCTCTATCGAGGGGTCACGTGGCAAGCGATAATCACGCCAGTCAGGACGGTGCCGACCGTCTGCGGACCGCGATTGAGCGAGCCAGCGGAGCCTGGGACCACTACCAGGACGATCCGGGAACGCGGACACGGGACGAGTTGGTCGCCGCCTGGGAAGCCGTGCTCCAGCCGCAGTGCGCCGGACAGCTCGCACCAGTCATGCGCGCCCGGGTCTTGTTCAACCTCGCACGTGCGCGGCGGGAAAAGTCTTGTACGAGCAGAGCCTCCAGAGCGCCGACCGTACTATTGCCCTGCTCGCGGAGTCCCGGACGCTCATTCCCGCGGAAGCGGAGGACTGGCGGGACGCAACGCGGCTACTCGCGATGGTGCTGCAGGACCGCTGCGACCTCACGGGTGACGCAGGCGGGCTGCGCCAGGCGACGGACCTGCTGCGGGAGGTCAGGGATCACCCGGCCGAGACCGATGTCGTGGCGGCGAGCGTCGAGCTCGCGGCTTGCCTGCTGGCACTTGACGCGGCGGGCCAGCCTGGCCTTGATGAGGCGATTGAGGTCCTCAAGGCGGCCACGCCGTCCGCCGACCTGACCACGGCGGCGGTGGCGGCTGAGCGCGCCTATGCCCTCGGTGTCGCGCTCGCCACCCGGTTCGGGCGCGGCGGCGACGCCGACGACGCCCGCGAGGAGCTCAAGGCGTTCCGCGAGGCGGTCGCCCTGAGCGCTGCGGACGGACAGGGAGCGGAAGCCAGGTACCGGGACGGTCTTGGCTGCGCCTACCTCGACCAATGGAGGCTGACGCGCGACCAGGCACTCCTGGGCAGCGCGCTAGCGGAATACGGGCAGGCCCTAGACAGCGGCCCGGGAGTGCGCGAGTCGCTGCGGATCCGGATCAACATCGGGGATGCGCTCATTTCCCGGTTCGGGCTTTCTGGTAATCCGCAGGACCTGGCCAGCGCCCTTGGGCACCTGCGCGCCGCCGCGGACGGCCTGCCGGAGGACCCGCGGGCCGCGCTGAGCTACGGCGCCGCCCTGTTTGACGCGTACCAGCACGACGGGACGCAGCAGCTGGCTAAGGCGATAGGGCTGCTGGAGTCCGCGAGCTCGCGGAACCCGGCGGGCTCGGTGGATTACCGCGCCGCGCAGACGAGCCTGGGCAACGCCCTGCGGACCCGGTTCGCCCAGGCTGGGGACCCCGCGGATCTCGACCGGGCGGTCGGCTGCCATCAGGCGGCGGTGGCAGACCTTCCCGAAGGCGCGCCCGACGCCGCCACCTGGCTGGCGATGTACGGGCACGCACTGCATGACCGGTACGCCTACGAGGAAGACGAGCGGGACCTCGCCGAATGCGCTGAGGTTTACGCGCGGGCTGCGGTACGGGCTACAGGCGGCGACCAGGACCACATTCTCTCCGGCCAAGGCACCGTGGGCATCGAGCGCTACCGCCGCAGCGGTGACGCCGCGCACCTGCAGGCCGCCCTTGATCTGTACTCGCGAGCATTGGAGGCGTGCTCGCCCGCGGCGCCGCAGCGCAGCGTCTACCTGTCGGACCTGGGCATGGCTTACCGGCTCCGGTACCTCAGCACTGGACAGCTCCGCGATCTTGAACGGGCGATCGCCAGCGTGGACGAGGCGATCGCCCTCACGGAGCCGAACGCACCGAACTGGGGTGCCTTCCTGACCACTCGCGGCATGCTGTGTCTCGACGCCTACAACCAGACCGGCATCGTCGCGGCAGTCAGCGAGGGGATCGGCGATCTTACCGAGGCCGTCGCGGCGCTGTCTCCACGTGCCTCCGGGCGCCCGGACTGCCAGGCAAGCCTGGCCGGTGCCCTGATCCTCCGCACCGAACTCGCCGCGCTCACCGCGGACATCCAGGCCGAGGACAACGACATCGGCAATGCCATCGAGCTGCTGGAGTCCGCACTCAGCCTCATCCCCGGCGAGGCCGCGATGCGGCCGCAGTACCTTGGGGCGCTCGGTGACGCGCGACTGTCCGGGTACCGGCGAACCGGCGATCCGGCCGATCTCGACACGGCGATCGAACTCCTCAGCCAGGCAGGGCGATCGTCGAGCGTGACCGGCCAAGGGGGACTGGCTGACCGGCTCGCGCGTGCCTGCCGGCTGCGCTGGAGCTACCGGCACGATGACGAGGACCTTCATCGGTCAGTCGAGATGTATGAGCGGGCGAGCCGGCCCGGCCAGGGCCAGGGGCCAGGCCATATCGCCGAGGCCGCCCTGGAATGGGGCCGCTGGGCGCTGGACCGTCAGGCGTGGCAGGAATCCGCGCTGGCTTACCGGCGCTGCCTGGAGAGCATCATCGTGCTGCTGGCCGGGAACGTCGCCCGGCACCACAAGGAGGCGTGGCTGGAGCCGGCGGCCGAGGTCCCGTCGCGGGTCGCGTACGCGTACGCCATGGCCGGGGACCTGGTCACCGCGGCGGCATTGTTCGAGCAGGGACGCGGCTTCCTGCTGAACGAGACCGGCGAGTGGCGGCGCCGGCTCCAGGAAGAGCACCCTGACCTGTACGCCCGGCTCCGAGGCGCCATCGCGGCCGCGGACGTGATGGCCGGCGCCGTTCGCACGGTAACGCCGAGGACCCTGGCCTGCCCTCTGGCGACCGGCCAGCCCGAGCGAGTGTACCGGGAACTTGACGAGGTGATCTCACAGGTCGAGTCGGTTGTCAGCGAGACCAGTGACAGGGGCAGCCGGCCGGACAGCGCGCCCGGTTACCTGCCGGACGCGTGGATCGTCCGGCTCGCCCCGGGACCGCAGTCCAGCATCGCGCTGGTCTCGCCGCCAGCCGCGGAGAAGGTCACCCTGATCCCGCTCGCCGGGGCCTCGGAGGCAGCGTTGGAGGAGCAACTCGCCGTTTTCCGGGCAGGCTCCGAGCAGCGGCAGACGGCGCCGGAAGCCTGGCACGCGGCGCTCGACGACGTTGCCGGCTGGCTTGGCCGCGAGGTAGGCCAGGCCCTCATGGAGGTGATCCCCGCCGGTTCCGAGATCGTGGTGATCGGCGGCGGCGCGCTGGGACTGCTTCCGCTGCACGCCTCGCGGCTGCCCGGTACCACTCAGGCCGGGCCGCAGTACCTCCTCGACCAGATACGGATTCGGCACGCACCTAACATCGCCTCGGTCCGGCTGGGCCAACCCGGCACGGGGGCCGCGCATCCCTCCAGAGTCTTCCTGGTCGATGATCCGCGTCCGTCGACCTTGCCGATCCGGGAGGCCCGCCTGGATCAGGCGATGCTAACGCGCTATTTCAGGGAGTGCATTGCCGTCCGCGGCCCGCAAGCCACCCGCGCGACAGTGCTGCGCATCATCGCCGAAGGCGGCTGCGACGTCATCCACCTGTCGTGCCACGCTGCGGCGAACGTCACGAGGCCCATGGAGAGCGCCTTCCTGCTGGCGGGTGACGACAGCATGACGGTCCGGGACCTCTTCGGCGCGTCGGCCGGCCAGGCGCGGCTGGGCGTGCTGGCCGGCTGTGAGACCGGGGTGGCAGGAGGCAGCCTGCCAGACGAGGCCCTCGGACTGCCCACGGCACTGCTAGCGGCCGGCCTGACGGGCGTGATCGCGTCCGCGTGGGCCATACCGGATCATCTGGTCACCGCCGTACTGCTGGCCCGCTTCTACGAACTCTGGCAGGTGGATGACCAGCCGCCCGCAGAGGCGCTTCGGCAGGCGCAGCGCTGGGTCCGGGACAGCACCAACGGCGAGAAGACCGCGGATTACCCCTGGTACGGTGGCGCGTATTGCGGTCGCACTGGCGGCGCCGCGCACCGGATGTGGCTGGCCGCCCGAACCCATCAGCACCCGTACTGGTGGGCCGGATTCACCTACACCGGAGCGTGACCCGGCTTACCTGGGAAGGATCATGGACAAAGATCTCCTTGAGGTAGCCCGGGTCATCCGGTCCTACCTGCCCGACCTCGTGGGTAGCGAGGCACGATCCTACGACCAGCGAATCGCCGGGCTGCTCGCAGCCGCCTGGTCTGGCCAGAACGTTGACGAGGAACTGGCCGCTCTGCTCCAGCAGTCCAGTGGGGTGCACGCGTGGGCGGCGCAAGTGCTGCAAGACGACCTGCGCCGGCCACCGGACCTTCAGCCGGCCTTCGAGCTGGGGTTCGAGCCGCTGCCTGGAGCGGCCGGCCCGGTCCAGGCAGCCAAGTACTGCTGCCCCGAGCACGATTTCGTGTGGTGGCGCAGGTCCGCCGGGCAAGTGGTACCGCCCTGCCCGACCCATGGCGCGCTCGTCTCCTGCCCCTGACCGCGGCGATGCTTGACAAATTCTGGGAGGCGGCTGGCGAGAAGCTCGCCGACCGGTGGGCGAGCACATCGGTGCCCGCGGTCATCTTCTGGCTGGGCGGGCTGCTGTGCTGGATCTCAGGTCACGGGGGCCTCAGCGACCTGCGCAAGCTGGCGGACTACGCGGGCAGGCAGTCCGCCCCGTGCAACTCGTCATCCTGCTCACGGCCCTGCTGGGCGTCGCGGCGTCCGGCGTGATCGTCCAGCGGCTCGCTGCCGTGGGGCTGCGCCTGATCGAGGGATACTGGCCACCGTTCGCAGGCCGGCTGTCCCGCTGGCGGACCAGGGCCATCACGGCGAAAGCCGATAGCCTGGAAAGGAGGTTCCAGGACCTCGCCGGACCTGTTCTCGAATTCAAGTCCGCTACCGCCGCCCAGCGCGCCGAGTTCGCCGACATCGACCAGCGGCTGCGACGCGTCCCAGCCGATGGCGATTACCTGCCCACGAAGACCGGCAACATCCTGCGGGCGGGTGAGCGCCGCCCGGCAGAAAAGTACGGGCTTGATGCCCTGGTGGTCTGGCCCCGTCTATGGCTGCTGCTGCCAGCCGACACCTGCGGCGAATTGTCTCAGGCCCGCTCAGCACTGGATTCCACGGTGGCATCCCTTATCTGGGGATTGCTCTTCGCCAGCTTCACCGCCGTGGCGTGGTGGGCACTGCCCGCCGCGATAGCCGTGGCGCTCGCCATTTACCTGTACTGGATCCCCGACCGGGCCACGGTCTTCGCCGACCTGCTGGAATCGGCGTTCGACGTCCACCGCGGCCTCCTGCACCGAAGCTTGCGCTGGCCTCTCCCGGAAAATCCGCGCGACGAGCAGGCCTCCGGCGAGCAGATCACTTCTTACCTGATGCGGGGCCTGAGCGGCGCCACGCCGACCTTCACTTCCGACACAGGCGACTCGTGACCGTTCCAGCATCTCGGCCAGGCACGCGGATTCGCCGTAGTCCAGCGCCGGACTTGCGGGATTTCTGTGCTGCAGTGGATGAGCACTCCCGCGCAGTTTCCCATGCCCAGCGACGCTGCCAGTGAGCCTTTTCCATCCTGGTTATGCTTCGCGTAGCTGCAGTACGTGGGTGGCCTTGGCGAGCTGACTGGCGCGCCCGGGGGGTGGAAGGTCCCGGCCCGCCCGAAGCCCGGCCTCGCCGCCGCTGGCGTGAGTTGAGCGTCCCGGAACGTCGCTGAGCGCGCAGCGTTCCCGCCGTTGCAGAACCCTCGTCCGCTACCGGGAGATGGCTGGCGGCCGGCAGCCTTGACTCTCACCTTGGGGGAGGCCGCACACTCATCTTGCCGGGCCCGATCGGCCCGGCGACGAGGGAGTCAGCGTGAAAGAGATCAGCATCGGAGAGTTCGCACGACGGTCCCGCCTTTCACTGAAGGCACTGCGCCTCTACGACGAACGCGGGGTGCTGGTGCCTTCGCGCGTCGATCAAGGGTCTGGTTATCGCTACTACGACACAGCCCAGCTCGAGGAGGCACGCCTTGTCGTGATGCTGCGCCAGTTGCAGTTGCCGCTCGCGGCGGTCAAGGAGCTGCTCGCGTGCGATCCGGCCGATGCGGCGACACGCATCGCTGAGCATTGGCGCGACGCTGAAGCGGCACACGACGCGCGGCGCGATCTCGCCGGCTACCTCGTCAGCCGATTGCGCGGAAAGAGGTCCGTCATGTACGAAGTCGCCACGCGGGAGATGCCCGAGCGGAGCCTGCTCTGCTTGAAGCGCAACGTCGACGAGCAGGGGCAATGGGCGTTCGGCAAGGAGTTCATCGCGATCTTGCGCGAGCGCCCGCTCCCGAAGATCGAAGGACGAGAAGGCGCGGCCTTCTCCATCCAGTGGGGCTGGGTGAGCGCTGACAGCGACGGCCCGGTCGAATGGTGCAAGCCGGTTCCGCAAGCGGAGGCGCATGCCCTCGCAGAGCACTATCCCGAGCTGACGTTGCGAACCGAGCCGGCGCACCGGGAGGCGTTCGTCGCGCTGCCAGACTGGTCCGGGCCGGATTCAGCGGTGCACTGGCAGCTCGCTATGGAGTCACTGCAGGCCTGGGTGCAAGAGCAGGAGCAGGAGCACGAGGATGAGCGTCTTGCCCTCACGCCCGAAGACCTCGGCCTGCGCATTACCTATCTCGCGACCGGACCCGTCACCGCCCCCGACTGCGACGTCGCCGTCCCGTTCGCCGTAGAGCGATGATCGAAGCCCACGACCTGGTCAAGCGCTACGGCTCCACCACGGCCGTCAATGACCTCTCTTTCTCCATCCGGCCCGGCATGGTCACCGGCTTCCTCGGCCCGAACGGCGCCGGGAAGACCACCACCATGCGGATGATCCTGGGCCTGGACGCGCCGGCGCAGGGCTCGGTAACCGTCGGCGGCCGCAGCTACCGCGACCTGCCGGCGCCCATGCGCGAGGTGGGCGCCCTCCTCGACGCCAAGGCGCTGCACGGTGGCCGCCGGGCCCGCGACCACCTGCATGCCTGGCCCAGAGCAACGGCATCCCCCGCAGCCGGGTGGACGAGGTGCTCCGCATCCTCGGTCTCGAGGGCGTGGCCAGGCGTCGGGCGAAGGGCTTCTCGCTGGGCATGGGTCAGCGGCTCGGCATCGCCTCGGCGCTTCTCGGGGACCCGGCCGTGCTCATCTTCGACGAACCGGTGAACGGCCTCGACCCCGACGGCATCCACTGGGTCCGGACCCTCATGCGGGCGTTCGCCGCCGAGGGCCGCACCGTGCTGGTCTCCAGCCACCTGATGAGCGAGATGGCCCTGACCGCCGACCACCTGCTGGTAATCGGCAAGGGCCGACTGATCGCCGATACCAGCGTGGACGAGTTCGTGCGGTCCAGTTCCCGGCAGTCGGTACACGTCCGCAGCCCCCAGGCGGCCGAGCTGGCCGCGCTATGCCGCCAGGCCGGTGCCACCGTCGCCGGGACCGGCCCCGACGTCATCGAGATCACCGGGATGGACAGCGCCGAGGTGGGAAGGCTGGCCGCCGCCCATGGCATCGCCCTGTCCGAGCTCATCCCCGTCCGGGCCTCGCTGGAGGAGGCGTTCATGGAACTGACCCGAGACAGCGTGGAGTACCAGGCGGCCGGGGCGACCCGATGACCGGCGCCACGATCGCCCTCACCGGCCCGGACCACCGGGCGGCCTTCCGTGCATCCACCTTCGGCGACGTGCTGCGCTCGGAGTGGACCAAGCTCCGTTCGGTCCGATCGACTTTCTGGGCGCTGACCGTGACCGTCGTGCTCGGCATCGCCCTGGGGGCCGTCATCAGCGCGGCCACCGCCCACGGCTACGCCAAGTTCAGCGTCTCCGAAAAGCTGAGCTGGGACCCGACCGGGGTCAGCGGGGCGGGGATGGCCATCGCCCAGCTGGCCATCGCCGTGCTCGGGGTGCTCTGCATCAGCTTCGAGTACTCGTCCGGGATGATCCGCACCAGCCTGATCGCCGTCCCGAAGCGAGGCCGGGTACTGGCAGCCAAGTCGCTGGTTTTCGCTGGGGTGACCTTCGTCGCGGGCGCACCTGGTGAAAGGGTGAACGCCCAGCTCAAGACCTGGAAGATCCTCACCAAACTCCGCTACTGCCCCCGGCGCGCCGGTCAGCTCGCCAAGGCCATCCACTGGGGGGCAGCTCCGCGAAGCGAGCGTCAGCTGTACCGACGTCAGGGACTTGTTGCTGGCGTAGTTCCATCGCCATTCGCCGCCGAGTTCCTGCGCTTCGGCCTGGATGCCGGGGACGAGCATCCACACCTAGATGTCGCCGGAGGCATTCGGTCGGTTGTCGCATGCGTTGGGTTCCGCGTCGACCTTGCTTCCCCGCGGGCTTGCTCTTGCTCTTGGTCTTCGCCTTTGACTTGAGCTTGTTGGCCGGGGCTGCTGCCGATGACCGTGATGCCTGGGGCGAGGGCTGCTCAGAGCGGTGGGCTGCTGCGACCGCGGTCGCGGCGCCACGATGACCTCAGCGGGTGGTGACGCGCCTGGATTCAGGACAGGACCTCCGGGGATCACTCGCCACGGGCCGGCCTGCCGGGTGAGCGGACTACCCGTGGCGGAAGGCCGCTCACCTGCATAGCGAAATCGAGTGCTATGTGGACGCCAGGCACTGGAGGGCGCCGGCCATGCTCGGACGGCCGTCGGCTGCGGAGATCTTCCACGTGACGAACTTCGTCGGCCCCATGGAAGGGCGCAGGGAGGTCACCAGCCCCGCGTGCGGTGGCGTGCGCATGAACGCGCGAAGAGCCGTCTCGTCCTGCCAGACCGACAGGGTCCAGTAGTCCCGGGCCAGCGGTTTGGCCCGCAACGTCATCCGCGGACGCTGATCAACGACTCCAGCACAGGCCTCATCCAGCTAGCCAGGAGATGAAAGCATCGGAGAGTGCGCGACCGGCGTCTGGTGATGCGTACCTTCTGGTGGAGCGCGCTGTTCATGGCCGATACCGGTCATCGCTGTCGTGAGGGTGCTCAGGACGCGGTCGCCTCGGCCCCCGCAGGTACCTTCCGCAGGTACCTGGTCGCGCTGGCTCTGTTGCGGATCGGCAGTGCCGGAGCCGCCCGCTGCGGCGGTGTCGTAGCAGGGCTCGCTGGATTTCTTCGGCCTGCGGTTGGCGAAGTAGCGGCCGGTGACGCCCCCGACCTCAGGTCGGGAGGCCAGGTAGACCGGGGTGGCGGTCATCGAAGTCGATCTTCCAGAGTGCTTGTGCACCGGCGCGGTCAGCGGACGACCTGGAAGCTGAACATCGGGGTGTTCAGTGTGCCCATCAGGCGCAGCCACAGCGGCACCAGCATCTCGGTGCCGCGGGCGGCGCTGATGTCGCCCAGGTCGATGACGTCGGTGTGCCCGAAGGACTCCAGCAGGCCGGTCACGGTCTTCTTCGCATCGGGGTCGTTGCCGGCCACGAACACGCTGTGCTGGCCGCCGGCGAGCTGCTCCGGGTTGATCATCAGCGCCGCGGTCAGCGTGTTGAGCGCCTTGACGACCTTCAGTTCCGGGTGCGCCGCCTGGATCTGCTCGGCGAGGCTGTCGGTGTCCTTGACGAACAGGCTGGGCGGGAAGCCGCGGGAGAAGTCCAGTGGGTTGGCGATGTCGATAAGCACCTTGCCCGTGAGGTTCTCAGTGCCCGCGACGGCCAGCGCCGCGATCGACACGCCGCCCGAAGTGGCGTTGACCAGCAGCTCGGCGCGGGCGGCCGCGCCGGCGAAGGTGGCCAGGCGCACCTGGGGGTGGGCGGCGGCCCAGGCCGGATACGGCGGGTTGCCCATGGCGTCCGGCGCCGTGCGGGCCATCGTCGCGGCCACGTCCCTGGTGCCGACAGTCACCTCGTGGCCCAGGCCGGCGAGGCGGCCTGCCACGGACTGCCCAACCATGCCGGTACCCAGAACTGCGATCTTCATGATGGTGCTCCTTTGCCCGGTCTTCGGCTTTGCCCGGTCTTCGGCGGGGCACATGACCCGCGCGAGGACCAAACTAACAGACGGGTCTGTCTATGGCTAGTACTCATCACCCGGCGTGGATGAGCAGCCAGCCTCACTCTGGCCAGCACACGACTGTGATTGCTGGCAGACAGACTGGTCTGTAATATTGAGCGGGCCCGGAGGTGAACCAGATGCCCCAGCCAGACGCCCGCCAGCCTGCCCGCGAGCGCATCCTCGGCACCGCGTTCCGGCTGTTCTACGCCCGCGGCCCGCGTGGTGTCGGCGTCGATACCGTGATCGCCGAGTCCGGGGTGGCGAAGGCCACGCTGTACAAGCACTTCCCGCGCAAGGACGACCTGGTGCTGGCATACCTGGACCAGGTCGATCAGGCCTGGTTCGGCCAGCTCCGCGCCGCTGCGCGCGCTGCCGGCGACGACCCCCGCGACCAGCTCGTCGGCACGTTCGACGCGCTCGCCTCCGCCTGCCGCCGCGACGGCTACCACGGCTGCGCGTTCATCAACGCCGCCGCGGAAAGCGAGCCCGGCGCCAGCGTGCACGTCCGGACCGTAGAACATAAGCACCTCGTCCGCGCGTGGCTCAGCGACCTGGCCGGCCGCGCCAACGCCGCCGACCCCGGCCAGCTCGCCCGGCAGCTCACCCTGCTCCTTGACGGCGGCCTCGCCGCCGGCGTCCTCGACGCCGACCCGGCCACACCCACAGCCGCCAAGGCCGCTGCCCGCGTACTGGTCGACGCCTCCTGCCCCAGGCGCCCTCAGCTTCCAGCCCCGATGGCTCCGACCCGCCCGGGCAGATTATTCGTTCGGGTGCGCAGTGAACGATCGTGCTGTCCGACCACCAAGGCGCGCGCGCATAGCGGCGGTTCGCGTGCATCGTTGGCATCGCGGCCAGTTACCGCCGCGCGCTGCTGGCGTTTGGGTGCTACGGGCCGGTCGCCTGGCGGCCATAGCCGCCAGGCGGAATTGCCGACAGTTGCAGGCTACCGGGCGGCGCCGGCGACGTAGGCGGCCTGGCCGCGGGAGACGACGGTGCGGAGGTTGCGGATTGCCGTGATGTCGGTTGCCGGAACGCCGTCGGCGAGGAGCAGGTCGACGTCGAGCCCGGTCCGCAGCCGGCCTGTGCGGTCCGCTAGGCCGCAGGCACGGGCGGCGCAGCTCGCCGGCGCTGCTCGCCTCGCCGCCCATGCTCGCGCAGTGGCCGCCCACGCTGGGTGATCGGTGGTCCGGCGGCGGCGACGGTCGGCCCGCCGGGCAGTTTGCGGTGCCGGTCGGCGACGGCCCCGCCGGTCATCGCCGAGGTCCCGTACCGCCGTCACGCCGGCGGCGAGCTGCGCCGTGAGCGACGCCTCGACGGCCTCGTCGAGGTCGTCCGGGCTCAGGCCGGGCAGCCGGTCCAGTGCGTCGGGCTGGCCATTGCCGCCCAGATGGCTATGGGCGTCGGTGAGGCCGGGCAGCATCGTGGTGCCGGGCGGCAGGTCACCTGCCCGCCGTCCGGGGCCGGCGCGGAACCCGGCTGCACGCCGATAATGACACCGTCCTCGACAAGCACCAGGGCGCCGCCCATGATCGTCTGCCCACCATCGAACGCGATGTCCGCGCGGTACCCGAGCTTCCCCTGTGCGATAGGCCGGACGGTACTACGTCATTAGTCTCTGGCGCAGCTATTGCAGTCTATTGCACTACTATCTTAGTATAAGAGCATGACCGGCCGACGCGAGGAGCTCCTCGATGCCGCGATCGCCGTGCTCGGCGAGCGCGGCATCCACGCGCTGACCCACCGCGCCGTGGATACCGCCGCCGGCTTGCCGGCGGGCTCCGCATCCAACCACTTCCGCACCCGCGACGCATTGCTTGACGCGGTTGTGGAGCGGTTCGCCGCCCGTGAGCGTGCTATCTGGGAGGACATCGCGGTGCGGCTGTACCCCACCACGCCGCAGGAACTGGCCCAAGCCCTGACGCTCGCCGCCCAGGCCGCGACCGGACCGCATCGCGCAGTGAGCCTGGCCCGGTACGCGATCCTCGTCGAGGCCGGCATCCGCCCCTCGCTCCGCGCAAAGCTGACCGCCACCGGCGCCCGGGTCAACGCCTGGTTCATGAACTGGCTGCGCATCGCCGGCTCCACCGATCCCGAGCGCGACGCGCCGATCATCATGAACCACTGGACCGGCCTCATCCTGCACCAGCTGGCCAACCCGGACCCGGCGTTCAACCCGTCCGGACAGATCACGGCGATCGTCACGACCGTCGTCCGGCCATACCCCGCGGAGGTTCCGTCGTGACCGGCAAACCAGTCTCCAGCGCCGTCGTCATGAACCGCGACCAGATCTGGCAGGCGATCGACGCGCAGCGAACGAGCCTGACCGACCTGCTCGGACACCTCGCCGACGACGAGTGGCTCCAGCCGTCACTGTGCGCAGGCTGGACCGTGCGGGACGTCGCCGCGCACCTGACCCTCCAGCAGCTCGGTCCCGGCGCCGCGCTCGGCATGATGTTCAAGTGGCAGGGCAGCCTCGACCGCACCATCCAGCACGCCGCCCGCCTCCGCGCCGTCACGCTGACCACCCGGCAGATCATCGCCGGGATCCGGGGGACGACCGGTTCACGGCGGCACACCTTCGGCGTCACCTACCTGGAAACCCTCACCGACATCCTCGTGCACAGCCAGGATATCGCGCTGCCCCTCGGCCGCCGCCTCGGCATGCCGCCGGATGCCGCGGCGGTCGCGGCCAGCCGGGTGCTGTCGATGCGCTGGCCGCCGCCGCTTCCCTCGGCACGGAAAATGGCGGGGGTCAGGCTCAGCGCCACCGATACGCCGTGGTCCGCCGGTGACGGCCCGGAGGTCCGGGCGCCGATGGCCGCGCTTCTCCTGGTCTGCTGCGGCCGCCTCGCCGCCCTGCCGCAACTGTCCGGCGAAGCCGCCCCCGACCTCGCGGCCCGCCTTTCGACACCCGCACCGGCATAAACATTGCTGCCCACGCCCGGCGTCTCAGCAACCCAAAGATCCCCACAACACGCATCCGGCCGATCAGCGTGCGCCTTCGCTTCGCCGGCAGCTCCACCGACCGGCATGATCTGCGCCCCGCGCAAAATGGCCGGTTCTGTGACCAGAACAGCAGCAGAGGATCCGGCTACCTGCCCGATCAGAACGGGGCTATTTGCGCTGATTCGGGCTTCAGGCCTGATCGGGTTGGAGGCCTGCCCGGGGACATCGCGGTCGCTGAAGTCACCGGGCCGCCGTGGCGAGCCACCGCTCGACGCTGGGCCTACAGCTTCCTGCCGACGCCACAGTAGGCTTGCAGCCCGCGGTCGCCGGAGGCACTGGACCATTGAGCCAGCGGCACCACGCCAGGGCCGATCATCTCCAGCCCGTCGAAGAAACGACTGACCCCCGCACGATCCCGCGGCGTGATCTGCGCCGAAACGCGATCGTTGTAAGCGTCGGCACCCGCTGCCATGAAGTCCGCCGCGATGTCGCTGGCGGCGTGAGCCATGACGAGATAGCTGCCCGCCGGCAGAGGTTCCATCAGTCTCCGCACGACATCGTACGGACGTTCGGCATCCGGGACGAAGTGCATGACAAAGATAAGGATCACCGCTACCGGCTCGCTGAAGTCGAGCGTTCGCCGGGCCGCTGACAGGATCACCCCTGGATCCCGCACGTCCGCCTGAATATAATCAGTCTTCCCCTCGGGAGTGCTGGTCAGCAGCGCCTGGGCATGCGTGAGGACCACCGGGTCGTAGTCTGCGTACACGATCCGCGCGTCGGGCGCGGTCCGCTGCGCCACGTCGTGGGTGTTGTCCGCGGTGGGCAGCCCGGTACCGATGTCCAGGAACTGCCGGATACCGCGCTTCGCCGCGAGATCATACACCACGTCGATCAGGAACCGCCGCGACATCTGCGCGATCTTCCGCAGCGTCGGCATGGCTTCCAGGATCTGTTCTCCCGCCTCCCGGTCAGCGGCGAAGTTGTCCTTACCTCCGACCCAGTAGTTCCACACTCGCGCCGAGGTCGGCACTTTCACGTCGAAACCCGGCAGCTCGCGCTCCTTGCCGTCCTGCGGCACGGCGACCCTTTCCTCTCGGCACCACGAAGCAGAATAGTGCAAACCAGGCAAGCATGACCCGGCCAGAGGAGGAGGGCGGCGACCAGCCTGTACGGCCT
Organism: uncultured Actinomycetes bacterium; assembly: GCA_963739615.1. GTDB lineage: Bacteria > Actinomycetota > Actinomycetes > Streptosporangiales > Streptosporangiaceae > Palsa-504. The sequence continues at coordinate 57,131 of CAVUBD010000018.1, read as the reverse complement.
GTACGCGCCGGCAGCCCCACCGCGACCGCCGGCCCAGCCCCACCGCCGTCACCGCGGCCGGGAACTCCTCCAGCTCCTGAGGTCGCTTGCCCAGCAGGCCCTCTGCTCTACGCCATGACCGCTTACGGCGGGCAGTACGTCCTGCTGTCACGGCGCTCTGCGTACGTTCAGGAGAAACGGCAGCTGGTCAACTCCAGGCGGAGCCACCCACGGGACCGAGGCCCGTCGCAGACGTCGCACGGGAAGCCCGCAAGGAGATCGAGGGCCTGCCTGGGGCACGCAGAACATCCGTTCGGGGTGACGCGAACCGACCGGCCGGGCAACCAGGTTGCCGAGCATATCGGCGGATCTCGTACGATGACCACGGCCAGCGGCCGTTACGCAGTGCGACTATTGTTCCAGGACGCGAGCGTCCTGATCGCCGGGTCTGAGCGGCCAGGTGTGTGCGGATTCGTGGGAGGCGCTGCTTAGGTTGTCCAGTTCGGCGTACGGGGTTTCCTGCCGGGATGCTTGGGTGTGGCCTGTTGGTGGTCTGGCCTGTTGGTGGTCTGGCCTGTTGGTGGTCTGCCCTGCCGATTACGCGCGGCTGCCAGGTAGTCTGGCTAGCTGCTGCTACCTGCCCCAGATCACCAGTTCTGGTCTCCGAGTGCTCTGCGAGGTGCTGGCGTACTTGCCCTGCTTCGGAACTCAGGATCGCCGGAATGATCAACGATCCCTGGTTCGCGGATGGTGGAGAAGGCAATGGGAGATGCGCCGTGAACCAGGGCTTGAGCAGGCTGGCGATCCGCGCGGACAGGGCATTCGACGGGCGTGCGATGATTCCCGGCGGGGCGCTGGTCCTGTGCGCTCGCGGCCGGATCGTGGGAGTCGAGCCCGCCACGGCGCCGGTGCCGGATGGCTGGCCGGTGGCGGAGTTCCCGCGCGCCACCGTGATCCCGGGCATGATCGACTGTCACGTCCATTTGTGCGGGGATTCGCGCGACGGAGCTCTCGACCGTCTGCCGGGCTACAGTGACGAAGAACTCGGCCAGGTTATCGGGGCAGCCCTGCGCGCGCAGCTCGCAGCCGGCGTCACCACCGTGCGGGACCTGGGTGACCGCCGCTGGGCCGTCCTGGACTGGCGTCAGCGTGCCGCAGCTGGCACGGTCGGCTTCCCGGGCCCGGCGATTGTCGCATCAGGACCGCCGATCACCACTCCGGGCGGCCACTGCTGGCACATGGGCGGCGAGGCCGCCCGCCTGGACGAGCTCCGCGCCGCGGTCCGCGAACGCGCCGAACGCGGCGCGGACATCGTCAAGATCATGGCCAGCGGCGGGGTCATGACGGCCGGCACCGATGTGCTCGCGTGCCAGTACAGCCTGGAGCAACTGCGGACCGTGGTCGACGAGGCGCACATCCGCGGACTCGCGGTGACCGCGCACGCGCACGGACTACCTGCGGTGATCCAGGCCGTCGACGCCGGCGCGGACGGGATCGAGCACTGCCGCTGCCTGACCGAGCGCGGCATCGAAGTGCCGCAGGACCTGCCCGGACGGCTCGCCGCAAACCGGATCATCGTGTGCCCGACCCTGGGCAGGAACCCGGGCGCCGCGCCCCCGCCAGCACTGGTGGCGATACAGCAACGCACCGGGCTGACCTGGGAGGCCCGCCAGGCGATGGCCGGCCAGCTGCACACGGCCGGGGTCATCATCGCCTCGGGCTCTGACGCCGGCATCAGCAGCAGCAAACCCCACGGCATCCTCGCGAACGCCATCGCCGACCTGGTAGCCGGTGGCATCCCGGCTGCAGACGCCCTCGCCTCAGCCACCTCGGTCGCGGCTGACGCCTGCGGCCTAGGCGACCGCAAAGGACGGCTCCGCGCCGGCTACGACGCTGACCTAGCCGTCATCGGTGGTGATCCCCGCACCGACATCCACGCCCTCACCACCGTCCAGGCCGTTTACGTGAACGGCCAGGCTGTCACTGCGCCGGCCGCCTGAATGCCCGCAACCAGGGCCCGCAGCAACGATCGCTCTTTGCCGGCCGCGAGTTCGAGTCCGTCAGCTGGCAATACCAAACCGATCCATCAGGGACACGTAACACAAGGCGGACAGGCAGCAGCCAAGGTCAGCAAACCCAGCTCCTTCCCCGAGACAGCCGTAAGAGCAAAGCGCGCCAGCACCCCTGACAAGCCGATATGTGCGGCACTGACCAGCGCCGCAACGCCGTCGCAGCTCGTCCATAGGCGGATCTCGCGGGACTGCCGCGACCGCGATCGTAACGCTGTGCGATTCGTGTTCCAGAACGTGAACGATCTGAGCGCCGGATCGGGGCGTGTCTGCACGGCGCTCTGCTGGCTAGCCGTGTGCCGATCGGTCCGGCTGCCGCCTGATCAGCTCCACGTTGCCGCCGTACCGCCGTGCGCCGAGTCCGGTCAGCAACGAGACAGCCGCGGCGTTCGTGTCGTCGGCATCGCCGACGACGCTCCTATCTCTCCGGGCGGTGAGCACGGCGAGCGCCTGGCCGAGCAGTGCGCTGGCAAGCCCGCGCCGCCGGTACGGGGCGAGCGTCGCGATCAGGCCGAGGCGCGGGCCGGCGCGGTTGCGCCAGATTCGCACCAGCCCGGCGTATTCTCCGCTGGCCCGGTCGGCCGCGACGAGGTAGGTGGCGGGATCGAAGAACGGGCTGAACGTCTCGGCGCGGAACTGTCCGGCATCCCATCGCCAGCCCCCGGAGCCGGGAACGTCCTGCCGTAGCGCGTCGTCCAGCAGCCGCAGCCGGGTGATATCAGCATCGGCGGCGGAAAGGACGCCGAGCCCGGCCGGCAGCACGGCCCCGGCCAGCCCGGTCACCGCAGGATCGGCCGGGATCCGGTAGTAGCTCTCCCGCCGGTGCACGGCGAATCCGGCCTGCGCGCAGGCGTCCAGCGCGTCATACTCCGCGTCTTCCAGGGTGACGTAAAGGTCACGGCCGAGATCGCGGGCAACAGCGTCGGCCAGCGGCGGGCAGGCGTCGGCACGCCAGGTGTCGAAGTACAAGAACCAGCGGTTATCGGGCCGGAGCCGGGCGCTCACCTCGCCCGCTACCAGGTCGCCGTCGACAGCGCGCCACGTCAGCGCCGGCCGCATCCGGGATACCGCCAGCGCCGCTGCCACCATGCCCCGTGAAGCTAGCAGCAGCGTGATCCGCGCGCGAGCGATTAAGCTGATGTCGGCAGTGTCGCACCGCTGCACCTGCGTGCGGATGCTCCGGTTCTGTGCGGTCTCGCCGCAGAGCGAACGACTCGGCGCGGCATGAGCGGGCGACCGTACTAGGAGGGCTTGGGCCAGGGGCCCGCTGACGGTTGTTCGCGGCGGTCGCTGTTGTGGCCGGCGATGCCTGGTCCCGCCGGCTGCGGGGCGTGGGGGAGCCGGAGCTCGGCGTAGAGTGCGCGGTGGTCGCTGCCGCTCAGCCGGTGGGCTGATGTGGTGACTACCGCGCAGCGCCGGTCGATGAGGACGTGGTCGATTGCGAGCAGGGTCAGGCGCCGGTCCGGTCGTGGGCCCCAGGTAAGGGACAGCCCGTTGCCGGCCTGGCTGGCTGCGTCCGCGTAGCCGCGGCGCAGCAACTGGCGGAACTGCGCGTGATCGAGGGTGGCGTTGAAGTCTCCGGCGAGGATACGCGGACTGTCACCGGGTGCGGGCAGCGCGGCCAGCTGACTGCGCCACCGGGCCGTGGCGCGCGGGTACCAGGGAGGCTTCGGCGGTGCCGTGTGTATGCAGGCCAGTTGCACGAACTGCCCGGACGGAAGGTCAAGCTGGGCGGTGCACCGGGCTGCGGACGCCGGCGCGGCGAACAGCCCGCTGCGCAGCGGGTAGCGGGCATAGATGCTGCTTCGCGTGCGGTGCAGCGCCGGCTGCGTCACCCGGTGCGGGAGCAGGTCGCCCAGCCCGGCCTGCTGGAGCCTGGCTGCCGCCTCGCCGGTGAGTTCCTGCACGAACAGCACGTCCGCGTGCTTCCGGCGTACCAGCTCAACAATCACCTCGGCCCCGGCCCGGCCGAAGAGCAGATTCGCCGTCAGGACCCGCAGCACGGGCCCCGCCGCGTGCGGCTGGCGGTACGGTACCGCGCGAGGGCCCACCGCGGCGGTCAGGACAGTCCCGGCAACCGCGGTCGCGGCAGCTGGGCCCGCGCCGCGCAGCAGCAGCGCGCTGGCCCACGCTCCCGCGGTTACCTGCGGGGTGAGCGACAGCAACGGCACGGCCCACGCTTCGGCGAACCGGAGGCGATCAGCGCCCGCCAGCCGGGCAGCCGCCCAGCCGGCCAGCGCGCCGGCCACCGCCCACTCCATACGTCGTGACGGCATTGGTCAATGATCGCAGAACCACTGCCATCGCTCGCCGAACCGCAGAAGGTCAATCGACCGCCCGGGCGGCTCAGAATATCTAGTAGGGCGTTCCTGGTTTATGGTGATCGATCTCACTCGGCGTCGCGGACCGAGCGCACAGACCGCAAGCGCGTCCGGTGCGGGTGCGGATTGTGGCTACCGGCAGGGGTGGCGGGTCTTTGGCTTCGGTGGCCGGGCTGGCCCAGGTAGGGGGCCGGAGCCTGGGATGATGGCGGGGTGATCCGTGAGCTGGCCAGGGTGCTGCCGGCGCCGCCGGGCAAGCCGGTGCGGGAGGAAGCAGCCCGGGGCCAGGATAACGGGAACGCCGTCGGGATAGAACGGGCGGTACGGGAAGTCGGTGCCCAGCATGACCAAGGCGTCGCAGTGCTCCATGGCCCGGTCGCCGGAGCTGAAGCCGATCAGCCCGGTCATCCCCCGTCGTACGGGGTTGTCGTACTCGGCGAACTCCTTACCGCGGAACGCGTGCACCACCGGAGCCTTCAGTACCGCCGCAGCGCGTCGGCGAACCCGTTCAGCGAATCCCCGGGATCCCGTACACCCGCCGCACCCCGGACGCCTTCAGGACCTGGGTCATCACGTCAGCCACCGTGGTCGCCATGGCCTGCTCCTTCCCGCCGACTCGTGTGTCGGCGCCTTTGTCTCACGGTCGCGGCTCGAGCGGCGGTGGACGCGGGCAAGCTCGGCAAGCTGGCATGAGGAGGCGACGATGTGTTTTGTCCACTCTGGGAGCGGCGGACCGGTACAGCGGGCGGCCATGGGCGAGGCGGCCGCGACCTTGCCGCGCGGCATCTTCAGCTGACCAGGGCCCGCCCGACGATTGGAACCCGCAATGCGAACCCGAGAGCACCCGATGACACCGCTCGCCGCCGTCGCCGCAGGTCTGCTGGCCGGTGCCGTGGGCACCGTCTGCCTGGACACGGCCCAGCACGTGAGGTACCGCCGCAAAGGCGGCCAGGACGGCCCGCTCACGTGGGAGTTCGGGCCGGTGGAGAGCTGGGAGAAGGCCCCCGACCCCGGGAAGGTCGCCAAGCGCCTGATCGAGGGATTCACCGGTCGTGCGCTTCCCGACCGCTGGGCCTGGCTCACCAGCACCGTCATGCACTGGACCTACGGATCATCCGCGGCGGCACTGTACGGCATCCTGGCCGGGTCACTGCGCAGGCCGCACGCCCTGTACGGCCTGCCGTTCGGCACCGCGGTCTGGGCCGTCGGCTACATCGTTCTCCGGCCGCCGGGATCTACAAGCCGATCTGGGAGTATGACGCGAAGACCCTGGCCAGCGACCTGAGCGGCCACCTCGCCTACGGCGCGGGCATCGGGGTTACGTTCTGGCTGCTCGCGAAGATCGCCCGTAGTCCGACCCCGGCCGCCCGCACTATCACCCATTTCGCCATTTGTCGCATTGGTGTCACCGTCCCCCTGATAGGGGTGACGGTAACACACAAAGATTCGTTTTGGCCCCGCGGAACCCGGAAGGCGTCACCCATGGCATACCTCGTGACCGCCGCTACCACGTCTGGTCGCCGGCCCGGACCAATATCTCGTTGACGGCCACCCGCCGCTCTCGCGTGACGATGTAGCCGATCGCGTCCGCGATGTCTTCCGCGCGCAGCGCCTCAATCCCGCCGACCTGCCGACGGGCCGCCTCCCGGACGGCGTCACCGAGGTGGTTCACCAGTTCCGTGTCCACGGTGCCTGGCTCCACCACGCTGACCCGGACATGCTCGCTGAGCAGTTCCTGGCGAAGCGATTCGGCGAACCCGTTCAGGCCGAACTTGGTCAGGTTATAGACGCTGCTCCCCGGCCGGGCGACTCGCCCGGCTGTCGAACTGACGTTCACCAGGTCCGCCACCTGCCGCGGGGACGTCACCGCCGCGTCGATCAGGTACGGGACGGCGGCGTGCGTGATATGCAGCAGCGCCGCCACGTTGAGCGAGATCATCCGGTCCCACTCCTCGACGGTGGTGTGCAGCGCCGTGTCGAGCAGCATGACCCCGGCGTTGTTGACCAGGATGTCGAGCCGCCCGAGCCGGTCGAGCGTGCTCTGTACCGCGTCGTAGGCGCGATCCGCCTCGGTGATGTCAGCCTCCACCGCGACCGCGTGGCCGCCAGCACTGGCGATGTCGTCGGCGACCTGATCCAGGCGGTCGCGCCGGCGGGCGACCAGGGCGACCGCCGCACCCTCGATGGCGAGGCGGCGCGCCGTTGCGGCGCCGATACCGCTGCTGGCGCCGGTGACGAGCGCGACCGCTCCGTCCAGCGACTGATTGGACATGACTGCCTCATTCCCTCGGGCCGGGGACGACGCGAAAGCGGGCGTCCCCCCAGGATCAATGCTCGCGGCGCCAGCTGCCGGGTCGCGCCAGGGAATCTCACTGGTCGACGGGCGGCCAGGGAATACCGCCGGGATTCCGCTTCGCCGCGAGCCATTCCAGATCCGCTTCGTCTCTCGTCCGCGCCTCCTGCTCACGGGCGAACAGCGCGTCGGCCTTGTTCAGGACGAGCGTGTAGGGGCGGCCTTGCCGCCTGGTCACGTGGGTGACGGGCAGTTCCGCGGCGTCGATCCGGGAGTGGACGTGCTGCCTGCGCTGCTGGGCGAGCGGCCACTCGAACGTGCGCCGGCTCTTGTCTTCCAGGAAGCCGCGGAGTGTGCCGCACAGCTCGCATGCGCAGCCGACCGCGGGAAGTTCGATCGACCAGTCGCCGGACGCGCGCTGCGGGCGGGCGAGCCGGGCGCGGAGTCGTGCCGCGCAGTCGGCGGCGAGGTCATCGAAGCCGTCCTCGCGGTGTGCTGCGCCCGGGGGCAAATCCGCCGCGGCGTGCAGCGCGGACATCTCCAACGCGGTCACCGCGTCCCCCAGTTGCCGGACATATCCGGAAACGCTGTCGCGTGTGCTGGCCGCCCCGATCAAGGCGGCGGCCGTCAGCACCGAGGCGAGCGGTCTACCCAGGTCGCCGAGTTTGGTATCGCGGCGGCTGGGCGACGACGACGCGATCCCGGTGCCGATGTCCTTGGCGGTCCACTCCCACGCCAGGTCAGCGAGCCGCTGCGCGGCCACCGCGCCGGCGCTGCCCGAGGCGTGCAACCGCGCGCACAGGCCAGGAAGCCGGTCCGCCACCCACCGCGGCCGTTCCTGTCCGCCGCCGTAGGCCCACGCTGGCTGATCCCCGCCGAACCACGTCCGTAGCAATTCCGCCGTCCACGGCTGACCGTATCGGCCGGCGATTTTTCCGAACGAGTCCACGGACTCGTGGTCCAGGTCCTCGATGTGAAACGGGCGGAGCAGCATCGCCGCGGTCTGCGCGTCCGCCACGGCGTCCGCTGCCCGCAGCGCCGGACCGAAGATCCTCCAGACCCGTCCCCTGTCCTGCGGCATCCGTCCGCCTAGGGCGGTGTCCCAGAAGGGCGCGAGCGTCACCGCGGCGGCCCGTGCTCCCGGCACGTCGCCCGCCGACGCCATGGCGGCGATCTCGTCGAGAGCCCAGGCCGGCGAGGTTTCTGCGCGGTTCGCGAAGGCCTGCTCACGAGGCCACACGATGACCGCCGCCCGGTGGTACCACCGGTCCAGGGTGTTGCCCCAGTTGCCCATGTAGCCCTCGTACTCCGAGGAGTACGGCGTGAGGTCGCCCGTCGGGGTGGACGCGCACACCTGCGTGCGGTCCACGTACAGCGAGGTCTCCTCCAGGCGGGTGCCGTCCGGCCCGGTCCAGTGCGTGAGGGTGACCTCGGAGTCGATCAGTTCCTGGATGTCGTACTCGCCTTGGCTGCCGCTCGCATCCTCGTCGTCCTCATCCTCGTCCTCGTCCTCGTCGTAGTCGTAGTCATGCCAGCCCCGGTCCCGGTATCCGTAGCCCTCATCGGCCGGGAACGCGCCGTGCGTCGTCTTGATGTCGGCGAGCGCGAGGACAGTCTCACAGCCTGCCTTGTCCGCGGCGGTCCGCAGCAAGCTCACCCGGCTCGCGTCCGCGCCCTTCAGCCGCCGCCAGGTCAGCCCGCGGGGCGTGTACTCGTGGTCGAGGAGGTAGACAAGCCGGTTCGGCGGATCGGTCGCGGGTCCGCCGTAATACCGGGGTACTGGCGTGCTGAAGTGCTCGCGGAGGAGATCGGCCAGTTCGGCGGCGGTGCCGTCATCGCCCTCCGGGCGGCTGGTGCCGCCGTGCAGGAGCAGGTTGTACGTGAGCGTGATCCGGTAGCCCGACGTCACCCTGAGGACCTCGTGACGGCAGTCGGCGTAGAACGCGACGAGCGACAGTGCCGTCTTCGACCCCCGGTAGGCCTTCCACTCCCCGTTGTGCCCCACCATCAGCTCGCCGCCGGCGTAGCTGGACGGCAGGGTCACCACCAGGGTCCCGACCATCGAGTCGTCCTTCTCCGAGTCCTGGTGGGCGAGGAAGAACTGGTTCGGCTCATAGACAAGCAGGGAGTGAAGATCGGCGGTCAGCCCGGCACCGTTCGGCAGTCCTAGCTCTTCTTTCACCGTGCCGAGGACGTCCTTCAGCGTGGCGTCGTCCCACTCGGCCCGGACCAGGTGTTTCGGGACCTCCCACGTGTCGCGGACGTCCGGGTCGGTCAGCGTCTCCTCGCCCCGGCCGAACCGGGCCGGCTGACCAAGGGCGGCAAGCTTGCGGGCCTTCGCCGGGGTCACAGGAAATTTGACGGGCCCGAAGCCTTCGACCTCCAGGCTCAGGTCGCCGGTCCTTGCCGTCAGTTCGACGCTGAACGCGGTCTGCGCGTCGCCGCGCAGCGTCCTGGCCAGCCGGTCCCGCGCTGCAGTCGCCATGGCGCTGATCCTCCGTTATTTCCGGATACCGCCTTACTTCTAGCGAGACCCTAACGGGCCATCACGACATTTTGGGGCGGTACGCGAGCGAGATAGCGATGGGTGCGCGCGATTCTTCCTTAGCGTGGGTTTCCGCACCGGTTTTTCGCCCCTTGGATCAGGTGATTCCGGCGTCCTGTCGGTGCCCGGCCATTCGCGCCCGGTTTGCTCCCTTTGTTCGCCTTAGCGGCACCGCGGGAACCCGTGGATGTGGCACCCTACCTGCTCTTTCGGGCAGGCTGCCACATCCATATCAATGCCGCGGGACGGGCAGCAGCCCGGCCCGGCAGCTCCCGGGCCGGCCCAGGGCCGGTACAGCGGTCCTGCCCGCGATCCGCCAGCAGGCCGTTCTCGCGGATATCACCCGGCTCGGCAGGTCCTGTGCCTGCCTCGATCATCTGAGCTGATCCGGATCCGGCCTTTCACTCGCTCCGCGCGATGCCGCCTGAATAACGATCGTCATCCAGGCAGGCCCGTCGCCCCCTTACCGGCCCGCAAGAGCGCCCGGCCGGGTTCCCGGCCCGTTTAAACCGCAGGTCGCAAGCGGGGCTAAGTCACCCACGACGGGGCCGGAATAGCGGTGCGGAAGTCGGCGGTTAGGGGCGGACGAGGACCTTGAGGGCCTGCCTGGTATCCATTTCCTGGTATCCCCGCGGCGTCTGGTCGAGGGCGACTTCGCGGTCGAAGACGCGGCCGGGGTCGACGCTGCCGGCGAGGACGTCGGGCATCAGGGTCTCGATGTAGGCGCGGGCGGGTGCGGGGCCGCCGGTGAGGGTGATGTTGGGCCGGAAGAGGCATCCGCTCGGCGCCGAGTCGCCGGGCCGACAGCACCGCCATGAGGCCGACGGCTCCCTCGCCGATGACCGTGACCGAGGTCCGGGGGCTGACGCTGGCCCTGAGAGCGGCGTGGTAGCCGGTGCCGTAGACGTCCGAGAGCGTGAGCAGGGACGGGACATGCTCGCCGCCAACCGCATAGCCCGCGCCCTGTACGCCCCGCTCCTGGCCGACCCGCGCAGGCCCGCCAACAACGCCCGCTTCGTCTACCTCGACCCGGCCGCACGCGGCTTTTTCGCCGACTGGGACCGTGCCGCCGACGACATCGCCGCCATGCTCCGGTCCGAGGCGGGCCGCAACCCCCACGACAAGCAGCTCATCGAGCTGATCGGCGAGCTTTCCACCCGCAGCGAGGACTTCCGCGCCCGGTGGGCGGCCCACAACGTCCGCTTTCACCGCACGGGGCGCAAGCGACTCCACCACCCCGTCATCGGCACCCTCGACCTCGACTTCGAGGCCATGGAATTCCCCTCCCAGCCCGGACTCACGCTGCTCGTCTACACCGCAGCCGCCGCCACCCCCGCCGCCGATAACCTCAAGCTGCTGGCCAGCTGGGCCGCCACGGCCGAGCAAACCGGACACCTGCCCACCTACGCGTAACTACCGGGATTCGCCGCGGGATCGGCCGCTCAGCCGGCGGCCAGCGTGAGGCGGGCCGCGAGCGCGGCCACATCGGGCTCGTCGGTAAGGGAGCGGTAGGCCGATCCTGAGCGGCCCCAGGGCCTCAATGCCGCCATCCTCGACGGGCCGCCGCCGCTGAACATCCTCCAGGAAATCCCCGAGCCCAGCAGCCAGTTCGACTACAGCCCGATGTGGGACGTGCACCTGGCCACCTGGACAAGCGCCGCCGTCGCGGCAGGACTCAACGTTCGCCAGACCGATTTCTCCGCCGCCCTGCAGCAGGTCGCCGACGGCAATGTCATCGTGGTCGCCGGCCTGCCCGTCCGCGAGGAAGCCGGGCCGCACGGCCCGGGCGCGATCGGTGAACAGCTGGACGGCGGCCTGCGGGGCCAGCCCGCCCACGGGCACCAGGACTTCCCCGGAAATGCCGAGCGGCTCCCGGCTGGTGGCGATCAGCCCGAGGCCGGGTACCGCTCCGAGCGGGTGTCGTCAGCCCGGCCGCCTCGGCGATGACGTGCACGCAGTTGTCGAGGACGACGACCAGCCACCGGCCGGCTAGCTGCCGAACGATGAGCTGCGTTGCCGATCCCGCGAGCTGAGGGCCCGCGAGGGCCGACGCCTCCAGCGCGCTCGCCGCGGCGGGCGCCACCTCGCCGGCCTCGGCGACGCTGGCCAGCTCGATGAGCCAGGCGCCGTCTCGGTGCTCGTCGCGCAGCGCGGCGGCCGCCTCCACCGCCAGGCGGGTCTTGCCCGCCCCGCCGGGCCCAGTCAGCGTGACGAGCCGGCTGGATCGGAGCGCCTCGCGTAGCTGTTCCAGCTCGGCGCCGCGGCCGACGAAGCTGCTCAGCCGCTCCCGCAGGTTGCCGGCCGCCTTCGGCGGCGCAGCCGCCCGAGCCGCAGCCGCCCGAGCCGGAGCCGGGCTGGCCGCGGCGCTCGCCGGCGCCAGCGAGGGGTCCTGGGCCAAGATGCGGGCCTGGAGTTCCCGCAGGGCTGGGCCGGGGTCGATGCCGAGTTCGGCGGCGAGGCCGTCGCGGATCTCGGTGCAGGCGTGCAGGGCCTCGGCCTGGCGTCCGGCCCGGTACAGGGCCAGGATGAGCAGTTCCCACAGCCGCTCGCGCAGCGGATGTGCCCGGCACAGTGCCTCCAGGTCGGCGGCGAGCTCGCCGTGGCGGCCCAGTCCCAGCTCGGCGTCGGCCCGGGATTCGCTCGCCACCAGGGCCAATTCGTCGAGGTGGGCTCGTTCGGCGTCAAAAAAGCCCGCATAGGTGAATTCGGCCAGCGGTTCTCCGCGCCGCAGCGCGAGCGCGTCGCCGAGGGCGGCGGACGCGGCCGCGGCCTCGCCGGCCTCGGCCAGCCGGCGTCCCTAGGCGACCAGCTGCTCGAAGCGGACGACGTCGACGTCTTGCGGATCGAGGGCCAGGGCGTAGCCGGCTTCGGTGGTCAGGACCGCCGCGGGTCCCAGCGTGCGGCGCAGCTGGGCGATCTGGGCCTGCAGGGCGTTGGCCGGGTTGGCCGCCTGCCCGTCGCCCCACAGCACGTCGATCAGCCGGTCGGCGCTGACCGGCTGGCCCGGCCGCAGCGCCAGCAGGGCCAGCAGGGCCCGCTGCTTGGCCCCGCGGACCGGCACCGGAACGCCCTCGTGCTCCGCTTGGAGCTCGCCGAACAGCCGTACCCGCATGAGGCCACCCTAGGTGCGCCTAGGCGCACCTTCGGGGTCAGTACCGAGGACCGCAGCTGCTCGGTCAGCCGCAGCACCCCGGATTCCAGGTAGCCGGTAGGCGGAATAGGCGCTAGCGACGAGGACAAGAGCAGCCAGGTGGGGGACCGTAGCCAGTACGCCCGCCCAAGGAGAAAACATGAGCACCCACATCCCGGCCGCTCCGGCTGCCCTGACCGATCCACTTCTCCATCGGCGACGACACGATCCTGGGCGACGCCTGCGGCAAGCTGCGCCAGTACTGCATAGACGGCACCGAACTCCACCGGGCGCAGATCGACGCCTACGCGCACCGGTCGCTGATGCTGGTCACCGCGCTGTCTCAGCCGTCGGCGGCCTGCTCGTCGACTCCGCAGGCCTGGTCACCGTCTATACCGTCGCCGGGTCAATAGCCCTGGCGTCCGCCGTCTTCGCGCTGATCGCGGGACGCGTGGGACCCGCGGGCGGGAAGGGCCGGTTCTCAAGCAGCTGCCGCCGCCCGCCCGTCATCCCGCGCCCACATATGAGAAGCCCGCAGCAGGTCCGCCGCCAGAATGACATGTCCCACTCTTCTACCCTAATACGAATCCCGCGGGCGCGGCGGGTGTCGCGGCCATCCGGCCGACGGCGATGATGGCCACGAGACCCCCGTCAGGAGGGAGCAGCATGCCTTCTCGCCCGGCATCTGCCTGTGACGTTGATGTCGCGGTCATCGGCGGCGGCGTGCTGGGCACCGCGGTCGCGGCCCGGCTGTCCCGCACCACCGCATCGGTGTGCCTGCTCGAGGCCGAGGACGACGTGTGCGAGGGGGCGAGCAAGGGCAACGCCGGCGTCGCCGTCGCCTACTACGGGCCGCCCGGCACGCCGGAGACCGCCCTCATCAACGCCAGCAACCCAGGCTGGGAAGACCTGTGCCGCCGGCTGTCTGTCCCGTACCGCCGCACCGGCGCCGTCATGGTGGCGCTGGACGATGACGAGGCGGTGCGGCTGGCACAAACCCGCGAGGAGATCCGGGCCTGCGGCGCCCGAGCCGAACTGCTCACCCCGCGCCAGGTCATGGACGCCGAGCCGCTGGTCACTGACCGGTGCGTGGCGGGCCTGCTGATGCCGGACGAGGGTGTCATCGACCCGATGGCGCTGACCGTCGCCTACGCCAGCCTCGCCGCCGTGAACGGCGCGGCCATCTTCCTGGGCTCCCGGGTCGGCGCGATCATCGCCACCAGTGGCGGGTGCAGCCGGATTACGGCGGGCACGACCACGGTAACGGCGCGTTTCGTCGTCAACGCGGCGGGAGTGTCCGCCGGGCAGATCAGCCGCCTCGCCGGCGGCGAGCCACTGGACTACTGGCCTCGCAAGGGCCAGTACGCCGTGCTCGACCGGGTCTTCGCCCAGCGCCTGTCGCGCATCGTGTTCAGCACGCACACGACGGCCACCAAGGGAGTCAATGTGGTTCCTACCACGCACGGCTCCGCGCTGCTCGGCCCCACTGCCGCCGACCACCGCGACCCCGGGGACATGTCCACGGACCCGGCGGCGATCGAGTCGGTGGTCAGCAGCGCGGCCCGGCTCGTGCCGGCCATCACGGCCGGGCAGGTCATTAAGTACTTCGCCGCCAACCGGCCCGCCAGCGACGAGCAGCACCGGATCCGCTTCGATGCGCGCGTCCCCGGCCTGCTGCACTGCACCAACCGGTCGGCCGGCGTCAGCATCTCCCCGGCCGCCGCCGATCACGTCCTGGACCTGCTGAACGCGGCCGGACTGGACGCTATCCCGCGCCACGGCGCGGCTGACGGCCTGCCGCCAGCGCCCCGGCTGCGCGGCGCTGCCGATCCCGGGCCGCTGATCCGCCGCGACCCGCTCTTCGGCCAGGTCGTCTGCCTGTGCGAGCACGTCAGCGCCGCGGAGATCAACCGCGCCCTGGAAGGCCCGGTCCCCGCCATCTCCGTTGACGGCGTCCGCAAGCGCACGGGGGCCGCCTACGGCCGCTGCCAGGGCTCGCTGTGCATGGCTGGCATCTCGTTCATGACCGCGATGCACACCGGCGCCGGCCCGGCTGCCGTGCGGCAGACCGCCCGCGGGACGGTCGGATCATGACCGCCCCCGTCGTGGTGGTCGGCGCCGGCCCCAGCGGGCTCGGGTGCGCCGCGGTCCTGGCCGCCCAGTTGCCCGTCGTGCTGATCGACCGGATCCCGGTCCCAGGCGGCAGGGCCGGCTGGCAGAGCCGCGAGATCCGCGGCTACGTGACCCGGGTGAGTCGGCTCGGAACCCGGATGCGGCTCGGGGAGACCGCCCTTCGCTGGGACGGCCGCAGGCTGCTCCTCGCCTCTCCTGGTCACGCCGGCTGGCTGGACGCCGCCGGCCTGGTCGTCGCCTGCGGGCTGCGGCCGGCCACTCTGGCCGACTGGCGGGTCACCGGCGACCGCCCAGCCGGGGTCGTGCCGGCCACCGAGGCCGAGCACCTGCTGCAGACCGGGGTCAGGCTCTGGACCACCGTCGTCGTGGTCGGCGACGGCCCGTGGGCGGCATCCGTCGCCCGGTCGGCCCGCCGCCTGGGCACCTGGGTCATCGCCGTCAGCGACGACGCCGGCTGGGCCGACGAACGCCATTCCCGGCCCAAGCAGTGGAGCATCACCGGCCGCGACCGGGTGACGGGGATCCGGCTCGAGGGCGAAGCGGGCGCGACCGAGTTGCGCTGCGACGGCGTCGTCCTGGCCGGGGACCCGGTCCCCGCCCGCAACATCGACGGCGCCGTGCTCCCCGGCGCCGCCGGGGTCACGTTCGTGCAGCCGCTCGTCCCGCTGGACCCCGTGGGCCGGTTCCACGCCGCGCAGGACGCCGCCCGGCGGTGGCTGCGCACCTACCGGGAAGGCTAAACCCGCAATGAAAGTAGGTTCCCCCATCGGCGAGCTGCCGTTCGAGCCCCGCAAGGTGACCATCCGCCCCGGCGGCATCCAGATCGAGGGAGCGATGGGCGCCTGGCCCGCGCACGTGCAGATCGACGCGCGCGACCTGCCCGCCCTCGCCCGCCTGCTGGCCAAGCCGGCGGCGGTGACCACCGCCGCCATGATCGTCACCGGGCTGGCCGGCCTGGCCGCCCGCCGCCGCACCCGGCGCTTAAGGAAAGGAAACCCGCCACCATGTCCATCGCGCACCTGGAGATCAGGCAGAAGGTCATCACCTACCTGGGCTGGTCCTGCCGAACCTGGCCTGGACCAAGCGGCACCAGCCGGGCGTGTGGCGGCGGGTCCGGCATGCCCTGCAGCCCAAGGACTTCCTGGCCTACCGGCTGACCGGGGACGTAGGCACCGACCCGACCAGCCCCACCCGCAGCATCCTCAACGACTGGCGGACCGAGAACTGGAGCGCCGAAACCTGCCACGCCGCTGGCATCCCCCGGGAGATCCTGCCGGACGTCCGGTACCGCCCGTGGCAGCCCCGCGGCGTCCTCGGCGTCGCCGCCCGCGATATAGGCCTGCTCCCCGGCACCATCCTGGTCGCTGGCGGCGGCGATGACCCCGCCGCGGCGCTCGGGTCCGGCGTCGTGGATCCCGGCGACCTCAGCATCGGCACCGGATCCTCGATGAGCTGGCGCGTGGTCGCCGCAGCGCCGATGTTCGACCCCACCGGCGTGATCGGCCTCATGCCGCACGTCGCGCCCGGCCGTTACCTGCACGAGATAGTCGCCACCGGCACCGGCACCACCCTGCGCTGGTTCCGCGCCGCCTTCGGCGACGGCATGAGCTACGAGCAGCTGATCACCGGCACGTCGGTGATCCCGCGCGGCAGCGAGGGGCTGCTCTGCTTCCCCTACGTCGAGGGCGCCACCGTCCCGTTCCAGGACGACGCCGCCCGCGGTGTCTACTACGGCATCAGCGGCCACCACCGCCGCGTCCACTTCACCCGCGCCACCCTCGAGGGCATCGCCTACCAGTACCCCGCGCTGCTCGGCATCGTCCGCGACCGCGGCCACCACGTCAAGGCCATGACCATCTCCGACGGGGAAGCCCGCAGCAGGCACTGGAACCAGATCAAGGCCGACGTCCTCGGCGAGGACATCATCCCCTCGCTGCGGGTGGAGGCGCCCGCGATCGGCGCGGCGATCCTGGCCGGCCTGGGCGCGGGCCTGTTCCGCGTCGTGGAAGACGGGCTCGCCGTCGTCCTCGAACTGGCCCCGGCCGTGCATACTGATCCCGAGGCGGCCGGCGTGTACGCCGGCCTGCGCCAGCACTGGGAGTCCGTGCGCGCCGCCGTCTTCCCGTCTTTCGCCGCGCAGGCCGAACCGGCCATCCGCCCGTACCCCTGAGCACCGGGAGACCAGTCGTCACCGTGCTGCCCTTCGACGATCCGGCCGACGCCCTCCGCCTGGCTAACGACACCTCCTACGGGCTCGCCGCCACCATCTGGTCCAAGGACATCGACGCTGCACTGCGCACCGCCCGCGGCATCCGGGCGGGAACGGTCGCCGTCAACGGCTACAGCGAAGGTGACGACACCGGGCGTTGGAGGGCGTAACTCGCAGGTGAGATGATCTCACGGAGGCTGGCCGCCTCGCTTGGCATCGGCGCGGCCCGGCCGTACAAGCATCCCGACCTGGGTTTCCTGGGCGGGCTGGCGGCCGCCGCGAACCCGCTGCACATCCCCCTGTCGGGACTGGCCGCGAACGCTGTGACCCGGGCATACCACCTGTATTCCATGGCGGGCAACCGGGCTCGGGTGCTCGGTCCCTCGACCCGGACCATCCGCGCGCCTGACCCTCACCGGCTACCAGGTCGGGACCAGGCCGCCGTCGATGGTGAAGTCGGCTCCGGTGATGTTGGCGGCGCGGTCGCTGGCCAGGAACACGACGACGTCGGCGACCTCGGCGGGCTGGGTGAACCGGCCGGTGACCATCTGGCTGGCGGCCTGGCTGGCCACGTCGGCTGGCGTGGCGCCGGTGGCGTGGCTGACGGTCTGCGCGACCCCTCCGGCACCGAGCCACAGATCAGTCGCGACGGGGCCGGGGCTGACGGTGTTGACGCGGATCCCCTTGGGGCCGACCTCCTTGGACAACGCCTTGCAGAAGGCCGCCAGGGCCGCCTTGGCGGCGCTGTAGTCCAGGACGGCCGGGTCGGGCAGCCGCGCGTTCACCGAGCAGATGCTGACGATGACACCCGTCCCGGCCGCCAGCATGAACGGCAGCGCACTGCGCGTAGCCCGGACCGCGGCCATCAGGTCGAGGTTGATCGTGGCCAGCCAGTCCTCGTCGGTGATATTCAGGAACCCGCCGGGACGGGCCGGCGCGCCGCCCACGTTGTTCACCAGGATGTCAACGCGGCCGCCCGCTGCGGCGATCAGCCGCGAGGGTCCCGCTGGGTCCGCGAGGTCTACCTCGATCGCTTCCACCTGCCCTGACCGCGCCAGCTCGGCCAGGCTGTCGGAGGATTCCTTGGCGCCAGTGATCACGTGCACCCCGCTGCCCGCCAGCGCACGCACCACGGCGAGCCCGATTCCCTTGCTGCCGCCGGTTACGACAGCCGTCCGCCCGCCCATGCTCAGGTCCATGGCCTGACTCCTTTCCTTCCTATTGTGGTGAGGTGACGCTAACCGGCCCGGGCCTTCGCGGGCTTGGGTCAGGCGACTGAAAGTGCTTACGCCGCGCTCTAGGTGCATACGGTATGCCGGAGCGGTTGCAGTCGGGTGACGGAAGCCGGGCCTGTCGGGCGCGCGACACGATGACGGCGATGCCGGATCGACCGTCTCGCGCCGATCGGCTGGATAGTTCAGTCCCGGAGAAAGGAACGTCCATGAGCCAGCGTGGAAGACGATCCCGTCCTGGGCGGTAATCGGCACCGCCGACCGGGTGATCCCGCCCGCCGAGCAGGCCTCCATGGCCAAGCGGGCCGGCGCCCGCATCACCGACGTCGCCGCTGGTCACCTGTCCTTGATTGCAGACCCTGGCGTCGTGACCCGGGTCATCATCCGAGCAGCCGAAGCGACTGGCTGAGCAGCTCATGATGGGCCACCGGCCGGTGCCCGCCGATCGCGCTCGGCGTCGAGGCGGCCGGTGCCGCCGCCAGGAGCGAGGTCAGCGGCATCAGGGCGGGCGACCGGGTGACCGTGCATTCACTTCCGCTGCGCGAGGAGGGCGCCTGGGCCGAGCGGCACATCGCCGCCGCGGACTACGTGGCCATCGTGCCGCCGGCCGTGCCGTTCGAGGCCGCGGCGGCGCTGCCGGTCCCGGCGCTGACCGCAGAACCAGGTCATCGGCGACGCGCTCGAGGTCGATCCCGGCCAGACTGTCCTGATGCACGGCGCCGGCGGGGTCACCGGGGGCCTGCTCGTTCAGCTGGCCACCCGCCGCGGCCCCACGGTGATCGCCACGGCCAGCCCGCACAGCGCCCGCCGAGTGGCGGCGCTGGGAGCCGCCACTACCCTGGTGCGCGGATCCGCGCTGGCCGGCGTGGGCGAGTACCGCGCCGCCTACCGGGAGCTGCGGCGTCTGTTCGAGACGAATGACCCCAGCTTCCACCAGCGGGAACGCTTCGGAGGCCTGATGTTCCTGGCGGAGACCGCCGTCGCGGCCGGCCAGCGCGACGACGCTCGCGAGGTCGTCGCAGCGCTGGAGGCGGTGGCCGCCGCCACCCCGTCTCCCATGCTGCACGTCCACCTGCGGTACGCCCGCGCGGTGCTGGCCGATGACGGCGGCGCCGCCCCGTTTTATGCTGTTCTCATGGGTCATGATCTCAGTCGCTGGCCCTTCGCGCGGGCGCGGGCCCAGCTGGCCTACGGTAGCTGGCTGCGCCGCCAGCGCAGATACCCGGAAGCCTGGCAGATGCTGCGCGCGGCCCAGGGTGCCTTCACAGGGATCGGCGCGGCGATCTGGACTGACCGGGCCAGAGCAGAGCTGTGCGCCGCCACAGCGAGGCAGCCGAGTCCCCTATAGCCAAGCCCCTGGAGACTCCCATGACGACAGCTCGCCTGGTCGGCCGGGACCGGGAACTGCGGGTCCTGACCGATCTCATTGACCACATCCCCGTACAGGGCGGGGCGATCGTAGTGGTCGGCGAGGCCGGGATCGGGAAGTCGTCACTGCTGCAAGCGGCCGCCGAACACGGCCGGCAGGCCAGTCTGACGGTGCTGGTGACTACCGGCATCGAGGCTGAGGCCCAGTTGCCGTTCGCCGGCCTGCACCAGCTGCTGCGGCCGCTGCTCGGGTCCGCCGACCGGCTCTCAGCCACCCAACGCCAGGCCCTGCTGGCGGCTTTCGGCGCCGCCGATACCATCCAGCCGGAATCGTTCATGATCGCGCTCGGGGCGCTGAGCCTCATAGCCGAGGCGGCCGCGCGACAGCCGCTACTCGTGATCGCCGACGACGTCCACTGGCTGGACGGGCCCACACAAGACGTGCTGGCCTTCATCGCCCGCCGGGTCAGCGCTGATCCAATCGTGCTCATCGGCAGCCTGCGCTCGGGCATTAACGCGCCGTTCGGCCAGGCCGGCCTGGCCGAGCTCACGGTACGGGGACTCGAAGACGCCGCCGCCCGCGAGGTCATGCTGACGCACGCCGGCGACCTGAGCTACGCCGGTCGGGAACGGATCCTCGCCACTGCTCAGGGTAACCCGCTCGCCTTGGTCGAGCTGCCGATCGCGCTGCGGGGCACACCGGAGGCCAGTCAGGACACCATGCCGCTGACGGCCCGGCTGGAACGCGCCTTCGCGGCCCGGATTGCCGACCTGTCTCCGCTGGCCCGCGACGCGGTGCTGGTCGCCGCGGTCGACTATTCCGACGATTTGCCGGAGATTCTCGCCGCCACTGCGGTTCTGGCAGGCCAGGAGGGCGTGCTGGAACTGGCCGCTTTGGCAGGCCTGCTCCGGTTCGACGACCTGCACGTGCGGTTCAGTCACCCGCTGGTGCGCTCGGGTGTGCTGCAGTTCGAGGCGGTCACCCGCCGTTATGCGGCCAACGCCGCGCTGGCCGAAGTCCTCACCGGCGAGCCTTACCGGCGCGCTTGGCACCGCGCCCAATCGATCGTCGGCCCGGACGATGACGTCGCCGCCGAACTAGAAGCCAGTCACACCATCGCGCTGCGCCGGGGTTCGGCCACCGGCGCGATCTGGGCGCTCGAACGGTCGGCCCAGCTGACCACTGACTCGGCGCAACGCGGCCGCCGCCTCCTGCTGGCCGCCGAGCACGCCTTCAGCCTGGGCCGGGCTGACCTGGTCGACGAATTGCTCGCCAAGGCAGATCGCACGGACCTGTCCGACCTGCAGCAGGCGAAGATGCAATGGCTGCGAGAGATCTTCAACGACGGCGTGCCCGGTGACGCCGGCCAAGTGTTCAGTCTTTGCGACGTAGCCCAACGAGCCATCGTCGCCGGGGACTCTCATCTGGCTCTTAACCTGCTGCTTGGTGCAGCGCTGCGGTGCTGGTGGGCCGACACCGGCCCGGCGGCCCGGGCCCGCCTCGTGGACATCCTTCATAAGGTCCCAGACGCGGCCCGTGATCCTCGCTACCTTGCCGCGCTGGGCGTGGCCGAGCCGGTCACGCAAGGGGCTCCCGTCGTCTTCATCCACGGCCTGTGGCTGCACGCATCCTCATGGGGGCCGTGGCAGCAATTGTTCGCCGAGGCGGGCTATCAGTCGTTCGCGCCCGGCTGGCCGGGCGACCCGGACACTGTCGAAGCCGCCCGGGCCAACCCGGACAGCATCGCAAACCACGGCATCGACGAGGTCACCGGCCATTACACGCGCTTCATCGCCGAGCTGCCCACCCGGCCGATCCTCATCGGCCACTCCTTCGGCGGCATGATCGCAGAGAAGCTGCTCGGCTTGGACCAGGGCGCGGCCGCCATCGGCATCGACGCCGCCCAGATCAAGGGCGTGCTGCCGTTGCCGCTGTCCGCGCTGCGCTCGACCCTGCCGGTGTTCAAGAACCCGGCCAACATGCACAAGGCCGTGTCACTGACCGCCGAGGAGTTCCGCTACAGCTTCGGGAACGCGGTTAGTGAGGAGGAGTCCAACGCACTGTACGAACGCTGGGCCATCCCATCTCCGGCCAGGCCGCTGTTCGAGGCGGCAACCGCGAACTTCACGCTGCACTCGCCGGATGCGGTCAACACCAAGGATCCCGACCGCGGGCCCCTGCTGCTTACCATGGGCAAGCAGGACCACACCGTGCCCGAGGTCATCACCAAATCCACGCTCAAGCAGTACCGGCACTCGATCGCCGTCACCGACCTGGAGGAGTTCGACCGCGGTCACTCCCTGGTCATCGATTCCGGCTGGCGCGAGGTGGCCGAGACCTGCCTGACCTGGCTGAGCAAGTACGGCCTGTAAACGTCCTCGAGGGAGGTCCACGATGGGCACGATGATGGCGCTGCGGGCGCACGTCCGCGGCGGTCCCGAGCAACTGGTCTACGAGCAGGCTCCAGAGCCGACCGCCGGCCCGGGCGAGGTGCTTGTCGCCGTGCACGCGGCGGCGATCACCTTCGCCGAGCTGACCTGGGACCTGTCGTGGACCACCCGGGACGGCGCAGACCGCACCCCGGTCATCCCGTCACACGAGATGTCCGGCGTCATCGCCGGCCTCGGCGACGGCGTCACGAGCCTGGCGGCAGGTGATGAGGTGATCGGGCTGATCGATTTCGACCGGGACGGCGCGGCCGCCGAGTACGTGGCCGTCCCGGCCGCCACCTTGGCCGGCAAGCCGCTTTCGCTTTCCCACGAGCAGGCGGCGACGCTCCCGCTGGCGGCCCTGACCGCCTGGCAGGCACTGGTGGACTACGCGGCCATGGAACCCGGCGAACGGGTGCTGGTCCTGGGCGGCGCGGGCGGAGTCGGGCTGTTCGCCGTTCAGATCGCGGCGGTCCTGGGCGGCCGCGTCACTGCCACCGGCCATGCGGCAGACGCTGACCTCGTCCGGGACCTCGGCGCGGAACGCTTCATCAGCTTCGACGCCCCGGATGCCGCCGAGACCCTGGGCGGGCTCGACGTCGTCATCAACACAGTTGGCGGCGCGGCGCTGGACGGCTCGTACGCCCTGCTGCGGGAGGGCGGCCGGCTGGTGACCCTCAGCGCACCACCGGACCCGGATCTGGCCGCGAAGCAAAAGATCCA
This sequence comes from uncultured Actinomycetes bacterium, assembly GCA_963739615.1. GTDB lineage: Bacteria > Actinomycetota > Actinomycetes > Streptosporangiales > Streptosporangiaceae > Palsa-504. The sequence continues at coordinate 34,699 of CAVUBD010000018.1, read as the reverse complement.
CGCCATGTTCTTCGTCGTGGCGCAGGACCCGGACGGGCTGACCAACCTGGCCCAGATGACTGACGCGGGCCAGTTGCGCACGGTGCTCAGCCAGACCTTCCCGCTGGCCGAGGGACGGCGCGCCTTCCAAAGCGGCGGGCACCCCCGCCCGCCAGGCAAGACGGTCCTCATCGTCCGGGAGTGACAGAAATGAGCCACACCACCGTCGTGCCCCGTGAGCAGGCAGGCTTGACGTACGCCAGCGCCCGCGGCCGGTGAGTGCTACTCGCCACGGTACTCGGGTCCGCGATCGCCTCCATCGACGCGACCGTAGTCGGCATCGCGTTGCCGGCCATCGGACACAATTTCGGCGTCGGGCTCGCCGCGTTGCAGTGGGTGGTCACGGCCTACACCCTGACGCTGGCCGGCCTGCCCGGCGAGGACGGTTCAATGACAAAAAGGAAGGTTCGTTGGCACGGGACATCCTGGTTGAAACAGGAACCTCGCTATCGGAACCCTCCACCTGGCCGGGCGGCACGACACCACCGAAGCCACCCGCTGGGCCAGCCGCAACATGAACCGGCTGGCTCTGGGAGGGGTCCGGCTCGGTCCACTCGAATGCGAACTCATGCCGGTCAGCGGCATACAGCGAGGTCTCATCCGAAGCCACACGACGGGCGCTCAAGCGGCTAGAGGCAAGGTAGGAAGCTGTACCGTGCTGCTGTATGACGTCAGAAAAGGCCGGTTCCATGATCGGAACCGGCCGATGACCCTGGGTGGAGCTGAGGGGATTTGAACCCCTGACCCCCTCGATGCGAACGAGGTGCGCTACCGGACTGCGCTACAGCCCCGAGAACCTGAGTCAGCCTAGCAAACGATGCGCCCTGTCTGCGCATCACCGCTTGCGTCCCGCCTAACTTCCGTCAGAGATGACCTGGTGACAGCGACGCGACCGGGCGACATCATAGGCATCATGTGCCAAACCCCCGGAGGAGGCGCGCGATGACGACGACCGCCACCATGCCCGGCTGCCCGGTCGACGAGTCGTTCGACCCGCTCTCGCCCGAGTTCCTCGCCGACCCCTACGTTCAGCATGAAGCGGGTCACCGCCATGATCCCCGCCATCGAGGCCACCACGGCCCGGCTGCTCGACGCCGTGGGCGCCGAGCCTGAATTCGACCTAGTCGCCGCGCTGGCCTTTCCGCTCCCTGCCAACGTCGTGTTCTCCCTGATGGGCGTCCCCGAGCAGGACTACGCGCAGGTCAAGCAGTGGTGCGGGTACCGGGCGGCGCTGAGTTTCGGGCGTCCCGCGGCGCAGGACCAGGTTAAGATGGCCACCACCATGGCCGCCTACCGCGGCTACATGCGCGACGAGGCCGCGTTCGCCCGGCCCGACGAGTTCGACCTGCACCGTCCGGACGCCGAACGGCACCTGGCATTCGGCCAGGGCCTGCACTACTGGCTGGGCGCCAACCTCGGCAAGCTGGAGGCGCAGATCGCGGTGGCCGAACTCGCCCGGCGCTGGCCCCGGCTGCGGCTCGCGCCGGACCAGCGGCTCACCTTCCACCCCAACATCTCGTTCCGCGGGCCCCAGGTCCTGCGGCTCCGCGCGAGCTAAGCGGCTCCGCGCGAGCTAAGCGGCTCCGCGCGAGCTAAGCGGCTCCGCGCGAGCTAAGTCGCCGACCGCGCGCAGCTTGGCGTCCTCGTACTGGTCGTAGAACTTCTCGCCGCCCTGGCCCGCGGTGAGTTTGATGATCTCCGCGTCCCGCGCCGGCGCCGGGGGAGCGGCGGGAGCGGCGGGCGCCACGGGCTTGGCCTGCCGGGCGGCCGCCCGGGCACGGGCCCGCTCCCGCCGTTCGGCGTCGGCCCCGGCGGCTTCCCTGAGCAGGGCCAGGTAGCCGAGCAGCATGACGGACGGCGGCACGATCACCCACCAGGCCGCCATCCGCGTGACCGCGAGCGCGCCGGACCCGATGCTGAGCACCACGAGCAGCCCGAGCAGGCGCCTGCGCGCGGAAAGCACGCGGGCGTGCTCCAAGTCCGCGCCGCTGTCCGCCCTGGCACTCTCCGCCCTGGCACTCTCCGCCCTGGCATCCTCCGCCCTGGAGCCCTCGGAACGGGCCGGGCGAGCCTGCCCCTGCCTAACCTCCGGGCGGCTCTTACGACGAGCCGCGGTCGCGTCGTCCCGCTCGACGAGCCGCGGCCGCGTCGTCCCGCTGACGCGGCGGGGTCGGCCGCTCCTGCTCGGGCGGCGCCACCGTGACCGTGGCGTCGTCGCTGACCTGTTCGCTGGACGACGAATCACGCCTGATCCACCGGGGGATGAGCACACCAGCCCAGATGACGACGATGGCGACGTAAAGAATCGCGCTGCTCAACGGTCCTCCCCTCGGCGTGCTGGACGCCGGGCGGCCCGGCGGGCCTCGGGTGCGGGCATGCTCCTCCCGCCGAGCATGCTCATGTGACGCAAAGTAATAGCTGGAGAGGGTATAAACGAGGACCCAGATCGGTGTGTCGCAACATTCATCCAGACAACGAGGGGGAGGGGAGGAGGGGACGCCTCAGCTGGCGTTCGAGCGGGAGGACTGCAGGATGCTCCGCCACCTCGGCATCAGGCCCTGCGGCACTTCCTCGGCCGTCAGCGCGTAGCACACGTGGTCCCGCCAGGCCCCGTTGATGTGCAGCTGCCTGGTCCGGATGCCTTCCTCGCGGAAGCCGAGCTTTTCCACCACCCGCCGGGACGCGTGGTTCTCCGGCCGGATGGACGCCTCGAGGCGGTGCAGGCCGACGACGCCGAAGCAGTGGTCGACGGCCATGGCCAGCGTGGTGGGGATGACGCCGCGGCCGGCGTACGCCTCGTCGATCCAGTACCCGACCTGGCCGGACCGCGCCGAGCCCCACGTGATCGAACCGACCGTCAGCTGCCCGACGAACTCCCCGCCGTAAGTCACCACCCACGGCGCCGCCTGCCCCTGCCGCGCTTCCCTGCGCATCGCCCGCACCATCGCGATGTACGGCCCGAGGCTGGACCGGTACAGCGGCGTTTCCGGGTTGGTCGGCTCCCAGGGCCGCAGCCACGGCGCGTTCCTGACCCGTATCTCGCGCCACATGCGGGCGTCGCTCACCCGCACCGGGCGAAGTTCTACCGGTTCGGTGAGCAGGCCTGGCTCGGTGAGAGTGACTGGCCAGCCGCGCATGCGTGCCACGATCCCATCATTCCCCTGTATCGCTGCTGACGCTACGCGATACTGGGTAAGCATTTCGCATCAGAATCCGTCCTGACATGGTTGCCCCCGTGTATTTGCGAGACCGCGTGCCCCAGCACGGGCGCCAGCACGGCCATCCCGTCCCTGACGCCGCCGCCGAGCCGGGCATGTTGACGATGAGGGTCCGTTCCGCCAGCCCGGCCAGGCCGCGCGACAAGATCGCGGACGGCACCCCGGCCGCGGCTCCGGCCGAACGCAGCGCCTCGGCAATCCCGGGGACTTCCCGCTCGATGACCCGTTTCGTCATTTCCGGGGTCAGGTCGGCCGGGGTGAGCCCGGTGCCCCCGGTGGTGACGACGACGTTGTAGTTCGCGGCGACCGCGGCCCGCAGCGCCGTCTCGACCGGGTCGCCGTCCGGGACGACCAGCGGCCCGTCCACCACCGTGCATCCCGCCGACCGCAGCAGCTCGGCCAGCACCGGCCCCGACTTGTCGGCGTACACCCCCGCGGCGGCCCGGTTGGACACCGTGATCGCGAGCGCCCTGATCACGGTCGCGTCCACCGCCCGCTCTTCCCGCCTTCTTTCCACTCGACCCGCACGTCGGTGATCGTCGCGGCCGGGTCGATGGCCTTGACCATGTCGATCAGGGCCAGCGCGGCCACGGAAACCGAGGTGAGCGCCTCCATCTCCACCCCGGTGCGATCCGCGGTGCGGGCCACCACGGTGATGTCCACGCCCTCATCGGTGACGGCCAGGTCCACGGTCACCCCGTGCAGGCCGATCGGATGGCACAGCGGGATCAGGTCGGGCGTCCGCTTGGCCCCGGCGATCCCGGCGATGCGGGCGACGGCGAGCGCGTCGCCCTTGGGTACCTCCCCGGCTCGCAGCGCCGCGACCGCCCGCGCGGACAGCAGCACCCGCCCGGACGCGCAGGCTGACCGGGCCGTGACGTCCTTGCCGGATACGTCGACCATCCGCGCGTGGCCGGCGGCGTCGACATGAGTCAGCCCGCCCGCGGTCGCGACTTCGCTCATGGGGTCACCCTACTTTTTCCTTCGCCTCCCCGCGTCCGGTCGCCGGCCTGCGCGGACCGGGTTCGTTACCGCGGCATGGCCTTGGTCGCCCCGGTGCCGGACTGCCCGCGCGACACGCCGGTCACGTAACCGCCGGCGATCAGGTTGTCGACCAGTCTCCTCAGCTTGCTCAGGTCACCCTCGAATGCCTGGTCCCCGGGCCGAAGCTGCCTGGCGGACTGCATATCCGCGTAGCTCACGTTGACGTCGGACACGGCTAGCCTCCCCTGTTCTGCGTGGACTCCCGTCACCCCGATGGAACGCGGGCGGCCATGGCAGCGGTTCGGTCGTTAAGACGACCGTAAGACAAGGCCAACGCCCTTTATTCCGAACGGTCCCGGGTTTACCGATCAGGATCCGGCAGGACCAGGACATCGGCGGTCTCGCCTTCGGCGACCTGAACCACCCATTCGGGCACGACGATCAGCGCGTTGGCCTTGCCGAGCGTGGCCACCTGGTGGGATTCCTGGCCGGTCAGCGGGGTCACCCGCCCGGCCGCGCGGTCCAGGACGCCGCGGACGAACGACCGCCGTCCCGGCGGCGAGCGCAGCGGCCCGGTCACTTCGGCCTTGACCGTCTCCAGCCCCAGCCCGTCGTAGGCCTGCAGCGCGCCGATGGCCGGCCGGGCGAAGACCTGGAACGACACGTAGGCGCTGACCGGGTTGCCGGGCAGGGTGAAGATCGGCACCTGCTCGTTCTTGCTCGCCGACACGGCCGCGCTTTCCGGCCCGGTGTCGTAGGTGTCCCGCCGGAAGCGCCGGGTCCGCCTTTCCTCTTGCGCCGCCTGGGGAGCCACGGCGATCGTGCCGAAGCCCTGCGGCATCCCCGGCTGCATCGCCACCTTGCGGAACGCGATGGTGCCCAGCTGCTGCAGCGCGGCCTTGACCACGTTGTGCTCGCCGCCCATGCTGACCCCGCCGGTGGTGATCATCAGGTCGGCCCGGACCAGCTGATCCTCGATCGCGGGCAGCACCTCGTCCGGGTTGTCGGGGACGATGGCCTGCCGGTAGGCGAGGCAGCCGGCCTTGCGCGCCGCCGCGGCGATCATGAAGCTGTTGGAATCCCAGATCCGGCCGGGAACGATCGGTGCGCCTGGCTCGGCGAGCTCGTTGCCTGTGGACAGCACCACCACCCGCGGCCTGGGCCGGACCCGCACCGTGCCGCGTCCCGCGGCCGCGATGACGGCGATGTGCATCGGACGGAGCCGGGTGCCCGCGCTGACGAGCACCTGGCCGGCCTTCGCGTCGCCGCCGGCCAGGCGCACCGCGTGGCCGTACTCCGGCTTGCCGCGGATGGTGACCCTGACCGCGCCGCCGTCGGTCCATTCGACCGGGACGACGGCCTCGGTCCCGTGCGGCAGCATCGCGCCGGTCATGATCCGGATGCTGGTGCCGGCGGGCAGCGAGTACGCCCCGGTGTCGCCGGCCGCGACCTCGGCTACCACCGGCAGCGTGACCGGGGTCTCCGGCGACGCGGCGGCGACGTCCTCGGTCCGCACCGCGTACCCGTCCATGGACGAGTTGTCGAAGGACGGCAGCGGCTGGCTCGCCGCCACGTCCTCGGCCAGGATCAGGCCGAGGATGTCGGACAGGCTCAGCTGGGTCGGCGCGAGCGGCCTGATCGTGCTCAAGATGTCCGCCAGGTGCGCCTCGACCGAGGTCAGCGAGTCGCCGCCCCCCTCAGCTTCGCTCACGCCAGGCTGTCCAGGTACTTGCGCAGCCAAGGCACGATCTCCTCGGCCAGGTCGGAGCGCTCGCATGCGAACTGGACCAGGGTGCGCAGGTAATCGAGCTTGTTGCCGGTGTCGTAGCGGCGGCCGTGGAATAGCACGCCGCGCACTCCGCCGCCCTCGGACGGCCGCTGCCCGGCCAGCGTCATCAGTGCGTCGGTGAGCTGGATCTCGCCGCCCCGCCCGGGCGGGGTCTCCCGCAGCACGTCGAAGATGGCCGGGTCGCACACGTACCGGCCGATCAGGATCCAGTTGCTCGGCGCCGAGCCGGGCACCGGCTTCTCGACCAGGTCGGTGACCGTGACCACGTCCTCTTCCCCGGTCGGGGCGATCGCGGCGGATCCGTACTGGGAGACCTGCTCGGGATCGACCTCCATCAGCGCGACGACGCTGCCGCCGTAGCACTTGCGGACCTTGATCATCCTGGTCAGCAGCGAGTCGCGGCTGTCGATGAGGTCATCGCCGAGCAGCACCGCGAACGGCTCGTCGCCCACGTGCTGGGCCGCGCAGAGCACGGCGTGGCCGAGCCCTCTCGGGTCGCCCTGGCGCACGTAGTGCACGGTGGCGAGGTCGCTGGACTCGCGGACCTGCTCGAGCCGTTCGGTCTCGCCCTTGGCGGCCAGCGCCTCCTCGAGCTCGTAGGCCCGGTCGAAGTGATCCTCGATGGAGCGCTTGCTGCGCCCGGTGATGAGCAGCACGTCGTCGAGGCCGGCCGCGACGGCTTCCTCTACGACATACTGGATCGCGGGCTTGTCGACGACCGGCAGCATTTCCTTCGGCGTCGCCTTGGTCGCAGGCAGGAACCTGGTGCCCAGACCGGCGGCGGGAATGACGGCCTTGGTGACGGCCCTGGCGGTGGCGGCGGTATCGGCCATGCCAGAACACTAGCGAACTCCGCGGTGTGTTCCTGGCGTCAGGTGCGCGGGACCTGCGCTTCCGGTGAAAAAATCGGCCTGGATTGGCGGCGATACGGTAGTGAGCATGCCCGAGGTTCACGCAGAGAAGGCCGGGTGGCGCTCGCGGCTGCTCGGGGCCAGGTCCCGGCTTTCCGACGACGAGCGGGCGGCGGCGGGACGGGGGATCAGGGACGCGCTGCTTTTGCTCCCGGAGCTGCAGATGGCGGGGACGGTGGCTGTTTATTACTCGGTGGGGACGGAGCCCGGCACGCGCGGGCTCGTCTACGGGTTGTGGAAGCGCGGCACGTACGTCCTGCTGCCCGTGCTGCGCGGAGACGGGGATCTGGACTGGGCCTCTTACGAGGGCCCCGATTCGCTGGTGCCGGGGCCCAGGGGCCTGCTCGAGCCGGGGGAGCCGCCGCGGGGAGCACAGGCGGTCGCCAGGGCCGATGCGGTGCTCGTGCCTGCGCTGGCCGTGGACCGGTCCGGGAACCGGCTGGGGCGGGGCGGCGGCAGCTACGATCGCGCGCTGGCCCGCGTCGGGCCGCTGATCCCGGTGATCGCGCTGGTCTACGACGAGGAACTGGTGGACCGCCTGCCCGCGGAATCCCATGACGTGCCGGTGCGGGCCGTGGCCAGGCCCGGGCACGGGATCACCGCGCTGCCGGCCGGATAGGGTGCGCGTCAGTTTTGTAGGTGACTGACGGGTAGCTTGCTGCCGTCGGCATTGCGTGGCTGGTCAGGGCCGGGTCAGGCGGTGGCTGTCTGGTTGCGGGGCCGCTGCCAGATCTGTTCCCGCTGGCCAGCCGGAACTCCCCGGCATCCCGGCATTCGTGTCGCACACCCTCGGCACAAGACGCTGTCGATCATTGCCCCTTCCACGGTCGCCGGTGTTGTTAGCCGTGATGGCCGGGTTGGACGAGTCCGGCCTCGTAGGCGGCGACGACGGCCTGTACCCGGTCGCGGCAGCCCAGTTTCATCAAGATGTTGCCGACGTAGGTCTTGATGGTGGCTTCGCCGAGGAAGAGCTGGCTGGCGATTTCGCGGTTGGACAGGCCGCGGGCGACCTGGATGAGAACCTCCCTCTCCCTGGGGGTCAGGTCGGGTAGTGCGCGCGGCGCGTTCGCGGGAGGCCGCCGGGCGAATTCGGTGATCAGCCGCCGGGTCACCGACGGGGCGAGCAGCGCGTCGCCGCGGGCGACGGTGGCGATGCCGGAGATGAGCGTGTCGGGCGGGGAGTCTTTCAGCAGGAATCCGCTGGCTCCCGCCCGCAGCGCCTCGAAGACGTATTCATCGAGGTCGTAGGTGGTCAGCACGAGCACCTGGACACTCGTGGACCGGGTCAGCCGGCGGGTCGCCTCGATTCCGTCGAGCCGCGGCATCCGGATATCCATCAGGACGACGTTGGGTGCCAGTTCGGTGGCCCGGGCTACCGCCTGCGCGCCGTCGGACGTTCCGTCGTCGGTCACGTCGATGTCCAGGCAGCGGCCCAGACAGCGAAGCGAGATCTCCACCCGGTGCGCGCCGGCGTGCTTGAGCACGTTGGTCAGGCACTCCTGAACGATCCGGTAGGCTGTCAGGTCCAGCCCGCGGGGCAGAACGGCCAGGTCGCCGTCGGTACGCACGTCGACCTCCACTCCCGCCCCGCGGACCTCGGCCACCAGGTCGCCGAGTTCTCCCAGGCCCGGCTGGGGTGCCAGGGACAGCTCGCCGTCACTCTTGCGGAGCAGGCCCAGCAGGCGGCGTAGCTCGGTCATGGCCTGCCGCCCGGCCTGCTCGATCGCTTCGAGTGTTTCCGCGGTGGAGTCGCGGCCCGGCCCGAGCACCCGCCGCTCGGCCGCGGCCTGAACCACGATGACGCTCAGGCTGTGCGCGATGACGTCGTGGAGTTCGCGGGCGATCCTGGAGCGTTCGGCGGCCACCGCCCGGGCGGCCAGGGCATCATGCTCGCGTTCCAGCCTTTCGGCACGGTCTTGCTGGCCCGAGGCACGCCGCCGGTGCGCGTGCACCATCCGTCCGAGCACGAAGATCAGGACGTAGAACACCACGGCGGGCAGCACGTTCCCGGTGCCCTGCCCGGCCAGTTCCCCCCTGATCTCCCCGGCGAGGAACAGGCCGCCGGCGATCGACGTGGCCATCCAGAGGCGCCGGCCGTCGACCCGGCTGGCCAGCGCGAACACGGCCACCAGCATCGCCAGCCAGGGCTCGACGGGAGGCTGGGCGTTCGCGCTGAACATGACCAGAACCCAGGCGGCTGCGGCGACGGTGACCACGATCGCGACCGTCGCCGGCGCCCGGAACCGCTAGCACAGCGGGACCGTGACCAGCAGCAGGAAAACCGCGTGCGCCGCGACCGGCCCGGGGAACGTCACGTTGCCCCCCTCCGACGACATGCTCCCGTTCTGCGCCAGGTCGACCGCGCCGAAAACCAGGATGGCCAGCGGCACCAGCCACCAGGAAACGGCCGACCATAGCCGCAGCGCGCGGTTCATGCCTGGACCATACGCCCGCCCTCGCGCTGGCGCCTCCCCCCGACAGCGGAGCGCAGCGCGGCTCACCTCCGCCCCGCGGCGGAGCCGGGCTGTCTTCCCGTTCCGCCCGCGAAAGGACCGAGAAACCCGCTGCAGCCGGAGGCGGGGCGGCAGCCCCGATCCGTAGCGTTCTGGCCAGACCGCAAGGCCATCCCAGGTCGCGCGGCACTTCCACCAGGAGGCGGGACATGACCACCATTCGCAGGCGGACCGCGGCCGCGGCGCTCGCCACGGCCGCCATCGGCGGGACCATCGTGGCGGTAACGGCAGCGGCGGCTCCGGCATCGGCCGGAACGACGATCTCGTTCACCGAGCACAACATCAGCGACCAGACCTTCAACCTCGGATCAGGACACGGATTCGCCGTCGGCTACGTCGAACTGGTCGCCAGCAAGCTCATGCAAGGCGGCAAGCAGATCGGCCACGACGGGCAGAGCTACACCGTCACCCGGCTCGGCAACGGCTCGGCCGACGAACTGGTCTCGGCCGTCGAGGTCCTCGCCCACGGCCAGATCGACCTGGCCGGACTGGTCACCTCCACGCCGGCCGGACCTGGCACCTTCCAGCTCGCGGTCACCGGAGGCACCGGAAACTACCAGGACGCCCAGGGCTACGCCACCGTCGTGCCAGGCAACACCCCGACGGTCACCATCCACCTCACCCCGTGACCGTCAACCCAACGGGCCGCGCCCGGCCAGACCCGGCCGGGCGCGGCCCGCCCGCATCAGCGGCGAACCCGCCTTCGGGCAGGAGGGGAGCGTACCGACGAGGTGAGACACTCACGGCCGGTAGCCCTGCGCCGACGCGAGGCCTGCGGGAACAGATCTGGCAGCGACCGCCCAACCAGACAGCCACCGCCTGACCCGGCCCTGACCGGCCATGCAACGCCGACGGCAGCAAGTTACCCGTCAGTCACCTACAAAACTGACGCGCACCCGGCCGGATAGCGGAATCCCGGGGCCGTCGGCGCGGTTGGATATGATTAGCAGTCGGATATCGCGAGTGCTAATCTGAGCCACCGAAGTTTGTGCCCGCGCGGGCCTGGATGCCTGCGTGAAGGAGGGTCCGTGCCCACGTATCAGTACACCTGCACCGATTGCGGCGAGCCCGTCGAGGCGCTGCAGAAGTTCACCGATGAGCCGCTGACCGTATGCGCTGCCTGCGACGGCAGGCTCAGGAAGGTGTTCTCGCCGGTCGGCATCGTGTTCAAGGGATCGGGCTTCTACCGCAACGACAGCAGGAAGAGCGCCAAGAGCGATGCCAGTTCTTCCCCTGCTCCCGCTGCTACCTCGAGCGAGCCGAGTTCCAACGGCAACGGGATGGCGGACAAGCCGGCCGCCAAGAAGCCGGCCGAGGCCGTGAGTACACCGTCTAAGTCCTCTTCGCCCAGCGAGAAGGTCGCCTGACCCGCGATGGCGGACCTGGCGAGCATCGCTGTCGTCGGCGGCTCAGGCTTCTACGAGTTCCTCGAAGGCGCCGAAGAGGTGAAGATCGACACCCCGTTCGGCCCGCCGAGCGACCCGATCGCGGTCGGGGAGGTCGCCGGGCGGCGGGTCGCCTTCCTGCCCAGGCACGGCCGTGACCACCGGTTCCCGCCGCACAGGATTCCCTACCGCGCGAACATGTGGGCGCTGCGCTCACTGGGCGTCCAGCGGGTCCTCGCCCCGACCGCCGTCGGCTCGCTGACCCCCTCCTACGGGCCGGGCACGCTGGTCATCCCCGACCAGCTCGTGGACAGGACCCGGACCCGGGAGCAGACGTACTTCGACGAGGGCGCCTGCCACGTGCCCTTCGCCGATCCGTACTGCCCGTCGGTCCGGTCGACCGTGATCGCGACCGCCCGGGAGTCCGGCTGGGTGCCCGCCGGCTCCGGCACGCTGGTCGTCATCGAGGGTCCGAGGTTCTCCAGCCGGGCCGAGTCGCTGTGGTTTGCCGCCCAGGGCTGGACCCTGGTCGGGATGACGGGGCACCCCGAGGCGGTCCTGGCCCGTGAGCTCGCGCTCTGCTATACCCCGCTCGCGCTGGTCACCGACACCGACGCCGGCGTCGAGGAAGGCGAGGGCGTCACCCAGGCCGAGGTCTTCGAGGTCTTCGCGGCCAACATCAAGCGCCTGCGCAACCTGGTCGCCAAGATCATCGCCGTCCTGCCCGCGGACCGCGAGGACGACCTGTGCGCCCACGCCCTGGACGGCATCGCCCTGCCCTTCGACCTTCCCTAGCACTTCGATTCCCCTGCGGCGGCCGGTAGTGTCGGCTGCGTGACTGACCTCAAGATCGCACCGGGCGGGTCCGCGTCGGTGCATGTGCTGCATGAGGGGTACGTTGGCCGGGACGGCGACGGCGAGCGGGTGGCCGGGACGGTCACCCTCATCCTGGACGGGGCCGCGGTCATCGTGGTCGACCCCGGCATGGTGGCCTCCCGCGCGGACCTGCTGGCCGCGCTGGCCGCGCACGGCCCCCAGCCAGGGGACGTGACCGACGTGGTGTTCAGCCACCATCATCCGGACCACACCGTCAACGCGGCGCTGTTCCCCGCCGCCCGGATTCACGATCACTGGGCGGTCTACGCCGGTGACCGGTGGGTCAGCCGCGACGCCGACGGGGCCGAACTCGGGTCGTCGGTCCGGCTGCTGCGCACCCCCGGGCATACCGCCGAGGACATTTCCACGGTGGCCTCCACCCCGGCCGGCGTGTTCGCGTGCACGCACGCCTGGTGGGCCGCTGACGGCCCGGCCGAAGACCCGCTCGGCGCCGACGCCGGCGCCCTGCACGCCAGCCGGGACCTGCTGCTGTCGTTCGCCTCGGTGATCGTGCCCGGTCACGGCGCCGCGTTCCGCCCGGACCGCAGCACGCCGCGTTAACCCAGCCGCCCGGATCGTTCCTCGTCGCGAGCCGGGCGTCCGTCCAGGTACGCTAGAGGCTCGGCAGGCCCCGATAGCTCAGCGGATAGAGCGACTGCCTCCTAAGCAGTAGGTCCCGCGTTCGAGTCGCGGTCGGGGCGCAGATAGTACAGGTAGACTATTATATTCGAAATTATTACCGGTCTAATGACTTACTGCTCGCAGGCAATAACTCAAGCCGAAACGCCACCTTGCGGATGCGCAGGTGGGTACCCGCTCACCAGGCAGAACTGCGATCCAGATATGTGTCGCGGAGACTGTCCGCCATTGGGGAGCCAGACGGGGAGCCAACGGCATCCGCTGAAGCCGATCACCGTGGCCGCTTACTTCCCTGACTCGCCCGCGGTAGGCCACAGGACCTGCACCGGGCGCTGCCCGGGTCGCGGCAGCGCTAGCCGCCGGTACCGCCTTCTCGCACGTGCTAGGCGAAGGCACCGCAGCGGCAACCTCCGCCATCCGTTGCTCCCGCTCGACGTGGGCCATGGGCGCTAACGGAGCGCAACGAACAACCTGTGAACAATCGGCTGTAATACGCGCCTGCCTGCCGATTACGCGCCTGGCTGACCCCGGAGTCCATGCCGGGCCTGATCGCGCGCAGAACGTTCCGTTCGGAACTGTCTCTGGCCGTCTGTTGGCCGGCCCGTTGGTAGCCAACCGGGCGGTGAGCGGCTGAGCGAGAGACGCATCGATTTTGACCTCTCCGGCGGCCTTGCTCTACCGTTCGCGAACGCCGCAGCGGGGATCCGCCATGTTCCGCGATCAGCCCTCCGGGCTGCGTCTTTGGTGAGGTGGTCATTTCACACACCACGCCAAGAGACCGGGTCAGGCAAGTCGGCGAGCGTGCCGCCGCCGGAATGAGACCTCCGTGCGTGGCCCGGCTGCCGCTTGGCACTCCGGCATGAGCTACATGGCCACGGGTTGCATATGGTGTCGGCGTGACTGAGATTCCCGCGGCTGTGGCCGCGGAGCTGGCGCGGCTGCGGGCGGAGAACGCGCGCCTGCTGAAGATGTTGGAGCTGAGCCCGCGGCAGGCCGCGCCGCCCGGTCCGGCGCAGGCCGGCTTCTTCGATGCGCCGCCGGGACCGGTCCATAAAGACTCGCCCAATGACGCGAAGGTGGCGTTCTTCCGGGCGCTGTTCGCGGCGCGCCCCGACATCTACGCCACCCGGATCGAGAACTCCCGTACTGGCTGGAAGGGCTGGCTCCCGGCGGTCCGCGGCGGGTGGCAGCGCGGGATCCCGCATGAGAAGCGAGACTACCTGCCGCTGACCACGGATGTGCTGGCTGCTCATCTGAAGGGCGATGTGCACGTCGGCGTTTATCCGCTCCTGGACGGCGACAGGTGCTGGTGGCTGGCCGCTGACTTCGACGGGCAGGATGCGCTGACCGAGGCGCTGATGTACGTCAAGGCGGGGCGGGCGTTCGGGGTGCCGGTGGCGCTGGAGGTGTCGCGTTCCGGGGTCGGTATGCACGCGTGGGTTTTCTTCACTGCGCCAGTGCCGGCGGAGACTGCGCGGCGACTGGGCACCGGCCTGCTGCGTGAGGCGATGGCGATTCGCGGGAAGGTGAACCTGGCCAGTTATGACCGGCTGTTCCCGTCCCAGGATCTGCTCCCGGCCGGCGGTGTCGGGAACCTGATTGCGCTGCCGCTGTTCCGGCCGGCCCGGGACCGCAACGCGACGGTGTTCCTGAACCTGGAGAATCTCGAACCGCACCAGGATCAGTGGTCTTACCTGTCAACGCTTGGCCGTATGACGCCCAAGGAGGTGAGCCGGGCCGCGGACAAGGCCGGGCGGGTCCCGGCGGGCAGCGAGGTCACCAGGCTTGCCGCGCCAGTCTCCACGAAGATCCGGCCGGAGGCGGCGGCTGTGGTCCGGGCCCGGCTCGGCGCGGGCATCCGGGTCGACCTGGCCGACCTGACGCCCGCGCTCGCCGCGTCGTTGCGGCACGCTGCCTCGATGCACAACCCGCTGTTCTACGAGAAGCAGCGGATGCGCGCCTCCACCTGGGATATCCCCCGGTTCCTGCAGTTCTTCGACGAGACCATCGACGGCGGGCTGATCGTGCCGCGCGGCATGCTCGCTGCCGTGACCGAACTCGCCGCGCAGGCAGGCAGCAAGCTGGACCTGACCGATGAGCGCGCGGCCGGCACCACGCAGGCATTCACCTGCTCGGCCGTGCTGACCTGGGCGCAGCAGGCGGCCGTCCAGGTCTTGACCGGGCATGATCTGGGGGTGCTGGTCGCGCCGCCCGGAGCGGGCAAGACCGTGATGGCGTGCGCGGTCATCGCCGCGCATCAGGTCTCCACTCTCGTCCTGGTGGACCGGAAGACGCTCGCGGACCAGTGGCGGGCCAGGATCGCCGAGTTCCTCGGCGTCAAAGCCGGGCAGCTCGGCGGCGGCCGGGCCAAGCTGCGCGGCTCGATCGATGTCGTCACCTTGCAGACCCTGGCCCGCCGCGACGACGTCGCGGAGCTGACTGCCGGGTATGGCCTGATCGTCGCCGACGAATGCCATCATGTCCCGGCCGCTGCGTTCGAGCACGCGGTCAAGCAGGTCCCGGCACGGCGCTGGCTCGGGCTGACCGCCACCCCGTACCGCCGCGACAAGCTCGACGACCTGATCGCCATGCAGGTGGGACCGGTCCGGCACACCATCGCACTCTCCCGTGACGCAGCCGGCCAGGACACGCTTCTGGGCACCGGCCGACCCACCCCCGTGTTGTACGTTCACCCGACCGCGTACCGGTACGACGGCGATGCCGACCCGTCCCGCCCTGGCGGCATGACGACCATCTACCGGCACCTGGCCGCTGATGAGCAGCGCACCCGGCAGGTCATCGCGGATGTCCTCGCCGCACTCAGCAAGGACCGCAACTGCCTGGTCCTCACCAACCGGATCAGCCATCTGGAAAAGCTCGCCGGCTTGCTGCGCGAGGCCGGGCACGACCCGGTTACTCTCCGCGGCGGGATGGGTGCCAAGACCCGTGCGGCGGCGCTGGCCCGCCTGCAGCCGCAGCCCGGCGGGCCGCCGCTCCTGGTCGTGGCCACCGGCCCGTACGCTGGCGAAGGCTTCGACTGCCCGGCCCTGGATACCTTGTTCCTCGCCGCGCCGGTCGCCAATAAGGGCAGCCTGACCCAGTACGCAGGCCGGATCCTGCGCTCGCATGAGAACAAGACCACGGCCGAAGTCCACGACTACCTCGATGAGCGGACCGGCGTCCTCGCCGCCATGCTCGCCAAACGCGCCCCCGGCTACACCGGCCTCGGCTTCCCCGACCCGCGCAGGCTCGCACTCACTCCCAGCGCCAGCACGGATGGCTAACCGGCTCCGCAAGCCGTATAATATTACGCTGATATGATATTATACTTGCGTAATGCTATCGCTCCGGGGAGGCAGCTACGTGGCCTATGCCCTGGTCATGACTCCGGAGGTCCGGGCATGGCTGCACGACTTGCGTAAGCGTGACCGGGCCAGCGCGATCCAGGTCGGCCAGGCCATCGGCATGCTGCTCGAAGCCGGGCCGGAGCTGGGTCGCCCGCTCGCCGACCGCGTCCGCCACTCCCGGCTGAGCAACCTGAAGGAACTGCGGCCAGGCTCCGCCGGGCGCAGCGAGATCCGCATCCTTTATCTTCGATCCCCGGCGAAACGCGGTCCTGCTGGTAGCCGGAGATAAGGCTGGTGAATGGGAGGCCTGGTACCGGCAGGCGATCCCGCTGGCCGAGGAGCGTTACGAGGACTACCTGAAACAAGAGGACATCCGATGAGCAGCAGTGAGTTCCACCACTACACCCGGGATGAGTTCCTCGGCGAGTTCTATCCCGATCCTGTCGACAAGGCCGCCATCGCCGCCGGGATGGAGCAGTTGCGCGCCGAGCAGCGCGCCTTCCGGCTCGCCGAGATGCGTCGCCGCCTCGGCATCACCCAGGCCCAGGTCGCTGCCCGGATGGGCATCACCCAGGGCCGCGTGTCCGCCATCGAGCACGCCAAGCCAGGCACCACCGAACTGCGCACCCTGGCCGCCTACGTCGAAGCCCTCGGCGGTCGCCTGGAGATTATCGCCGACTTCGGCGACCAGCGGCTCGCCTTCACCGAACCCGGCACCGAAGCAGCCTGACCTGATCAGCACCCGTGACCTACCAGGAACTCCACGGTCAAGGCGAACCGGGAAAATCCTCCGCGACTGGGCGCCCGGTCTGAGTGGTCGGCTGGCCGCACGAGCCGCGCGGTCGAATTCAACGGGCTCGGTTGGCATGCCTCCGGAACTCTTGATCGGTGACCGCATCAGGTCTCGAGCATTCAAACGTTAGCGCTGCTAACAAGAATCCGGGGAGCCTAATGGGGAGCCAACGACCGCAGACCCCGGGCTACGCCAGGCCACGTCCAGCCATTCTTGCTGCGGCTGGACCGCACGTCAGGCCATAACTGGCCGGTCGTGACGCAGCGGGCCCAGTAGAAATGGTGCGGTTTCAGGGGCCGAGGTGGATGTAGGGCGCCCATAGCAGGGGTTCGTCGGGGGTGGCCTGGCGCAGGTGGGTGACTGCGTGGTGCAGGGCGTACGGGGCCCGGGCCGCCTCCGGCTGGTCGGCGGGGCCGGGGTGGTCAGGGTCGGGGTGGAAGAGGTGGGCGTAGGTGATGTCGGCCATGGCGGGGGCGGCGGCGTCGGAGATGCTCCACAGGGTGGCCAGCACGTGCCGGTAGCCGATCAACTGCAGCGCCCCGGCCAAGTGCAGCGCCTCGTCCAGCAGCCGCAGGTCGCCGGTGGCGGTCTGGCAGGCCGCCAGGTAGGCCAGGTCGGTCTCGCGCAGGTTAAGGGCGGCAAGGTCGGCCAAGGTCAGCGGCTGGTCGTGCAGGAGGAAGGCGCTCAGAGGCGGCATCGGCGGGGTGCTGGATGCCGTGGCAGGACAGGTGCAGCCATGAGTGGGCGGGTAGCGCCTCCAGAACGGCCTGCTGGGTGGCGGTGAGGCCGAGCAGGTGGGTGGCGTGCTCGGGCGTGGATAGGTAGCGGGCCAGGACCTGGAGTTCGTCGGGGACGGCGGGCAGTGAGCTGGCGCCGGGGACATAGCCGGGGGCCTCGGGCACCCCGACGGCCAGCTGCCGCACCCGGCCGGGTGCGGGGCGGGTCGCGGGCCCGGGTCAGCGCGGTCAGGGTCGGGGTATAGGAGGAGATCACCCGCCCGGCCACGGTGTCGGCGAGTGCGGCCGCCTCGCCCATCGCCTTGTACTGGATGGTGGTGCGGGGGTGGCGGCCCGCGGCGTGCAACGGCAGCACCGTCGCCGGTCCCGTCGGGCACCACCACACCCGCGGCCAGTCCTCGATCCGTTCTCCGCGGAGTGTGGGTGTGGCCCAGGGCGGTCAGGACCGGTTCGGTGATCGCCTGCCAGCACCAGGCCAGGACGTCGAACACCGCGTGCCGGTCGTCCTCCTTCGTCTGCCAGTCCGTGGCGGGGTCGCCGGCCCTGGCCAGGGCGCCGAGCAGGGTGCTGGCCTGGTCGATGACGGTGTCCATGGGTGCGGCGGGCAGGTCCACGACCAGCACCGCGGGGCGGGCGTCCGGTCCTGTCGCCGGGGTGACGATCAGGGCGTGGCTGCCGTGCTGGCTGATGTTCACGATCACCACGGGGCCGCCGCTGGCTAGCCGCTCGCAGTTCGGTGAACGGGACCGGGCGCAGGAAGTGCTCGAAGCCCTTGATTTGGCGGATCTGGTCCACGGCGGCGTCCCAGTCCCGGGCGGCCTGCCGCCGCTCTTCCAGCATCTGCTGCTCGGCAGCGCTGGACCTGATCGACGTCGCCGGCCGTATCCGGGTCACGGGTCAGGCTGGCGGAAGGCTTGTTCAGGACGGCGCGGGATGCCTCCAGCACCGCGGCCAGATCGGGAGCCCGGTCCTGCAGCGCGGCCAGGTCCTGGCGCAGGTGCGAGGCCTGAGTCCACAACATGACCGGCCCGCCTCCAGCAGCTCCACCGCCCGGGCTGGGTGGCCTGCGGCGACCGCCGCCGCTGCCGCGTCGACGCCAGCCCAGCCCATTCCCGCAGGTGATGCTCCCGCGTCGCCTGGTCCAGCCCATGCCAGGCCACCAACGGCAGCAACTCGATCGCCGCCGTGTACCCCTCTACCGCGCTCTCCGGATTCCCAGCCAGCAACGCGCACTGGCCCCATCCCCGGGCCGCCGCCACGCGCAGCCCAGGTGACGCGGTCAGCACCCCCGCACCCTCCCGGAACACCTCGAGGCCTGCTCCAGGTCCGTCCGCTGCCCGGTGCGCCCGAACCGGGTCCGCAGCGCGTCCCCGAGGTTGGACAAGCGGCCAGGCCGGTCGGGGTGGTCGGCCGGGGTGGCGCGAGCGGCTTCCTGGAGAAGGGTGATGGCCTGGTCCAGGTCCGCCAGCTGCCCGGTGCGCCCGAACCGGGCCCGCAGCGAGTCCCCGAGGTTCAGACAGTATCACGGGCCGGTCGGGGTGGTCGGCCGGGATGGCGGCGACCGCCTCCTGGCGAGCGGTGATGGCCTGGTCCAGGTCCGCCAGCTGCCCGGTGCGCCCGAACCGGGTCCGCAGCGCGGCCCCGAGGTTGGACAGGCGGCCGGGCCGCTCGGGGTGGCCGACCGGAGTGGCGGCGACCGCGTCACGGAAGAGGGTGATGGCCTCGTCCAGGTCCGCCAGCTGCCCGGTGCGCTCGAACCGGGCCTGCAGCGCGTTCCCGAGGTTAGACAACATCGCGGGCCGGTGGGGGTGGTCGGCCGGGATCGGTGATCGCCTTCCTGATCGGCGGTGATGGCCTGGTCCAGGTCCGCCAGCTGCCCGGTGCGCCGAACCTGGCTAGCAGTGCACCCCCAAGGCTGGACAGGTATCCAGGCTGGTCGGGGTGGTCGGCCGGGGTGGCGTCGATGGCTTCCCGGAGAAGGGTGATGGCCTGGTCCAGGTCCGCCAGCTGCCCGGTGCGCTCGAACCGGGCCTGCAGCGCGTCCCCGAGGTTGGACAGGATCCCGGGCCGCTCGGGATGGTCGGCCGGGGTGGCGTCGACCGCCTCCTGGTCGGCGGTGATGGCCTGATCCAGGTCCGCCAGCTGCCCGGTGCGCCCGAACCGGGTCCGCAGCGCGTCCCCGAGGTTGGACAGGTATCCGGGCCGGTCGGGGTGGCCGGCCGGGGTGGCGTCGACGGCCTCGGTGGAGAAGGGTGATGGCCTGGTCCAGGTCCGCCAGCTGCCCGGTGCGCCCGAACCGGAGCTCCAGCGCGATCCCGAGGTTCGGACAGTATCACGGGCCGGTCGGGGTGGTCAGGCCGGGGTGGCGTCGACCGCCTCCCGGACAGCGGTGATGGCCTGGTCCAGGTCCGCCTGCTGCCCGGTGCGCCCGAACCGGGTCCGCAGCGCATACCCGAGGTTGGACAGGTATCAGGGGCCGGTCGGGGTGGCCGGCCGGGGTGGCGTCGACGGCCTCGCGGAAGAGGGTGATGGCCTGGTCCAGGTCCGCCAGCTGCCCGGTGCGCCCGAACCGGGTCTGCAGCGCGTGCCGAGGTTGGACAGGTACCCAGGGCCGGCCGGGGTGGTCGGCCGGGGTGGCGTCGACGGCCTCCTGGTAGGCGGTGATGGCCTGGTCCAGGTCCGCCTGCTGCCCGGTGTGCCCGAACCGGGTCCGCAGCGCGTTCCCGAGGTTGGACAGGACCGGGCCGGTCGGGGTCGGCCGGGGAGGCGGTCGACCGCCTCCTGGCAGGCGGTGATGGCCTGGTCCAGGTCCGCCTAGCTGCCCGGTGCGCTCGAACCGGGCCTGCAGCGCGTTCCCGAGGTTGGACAGCCGGTCGGGCCGGTCGGGGTCGCCGGCCGGGGTGGCGTCGACAGCCTCCCGGTGGACGGTGATGGCCTGGTCCAGGTCCGCCAGCTGCCCGCGTGCGCTCGAACCGGGTCTGCAGCGTGCTCCCGAGACCGGACAGACGCCCGGGCCGGCCGGGGTGGCCGGCCGGGGTGGCGTCGATCGCCTCGCGGCCGACCGTGATGGCCTGGTCCAGGTCCGCCAGCTGCCCGGTGCGCTCGAACCGGGTCCGCAGCGCGCGCCCGAGGTTGGACAGGTACATGGGCCGGTCGGGGTGGCCGGCCGGGGTGGCGTCGACGGCCTCCCGGAAATAGGTGATGGCCTGGTCCAGGTCTGCCAGCTGCCCGGTGCGCTCGAACCGGGTCCGCAGCGCGTTCCCGAGGTTGGACAGCACCGCGCCCCGGTCGGGATGGTCGGACGGGTGGTGGCGACAGCCTCCTGAAGGGCGGTGATGGCCTGGTCCAGGTCTGCCTGCTGCCCGGTGCGCTCGAACCGGGTCCGCAGCGCGCTCCCGAGGTTGGACAGCATCGCCGGCCGGCCCGGGTGGTCAGCCGGGGCTGTGGTGATGGCCTCATGGTGCAGGGCGATGGCCTGGTCCAGGTCCGCCATGCTGCCCGGTGCGCTCGAACCGGGTCTGCAGCGCGTTCCCGAAGTTGGACAGCATTGCAGGCCGGCTGGGGTGGTCAGCCGGGGTGGCATCGACCGCGCGGTTGAAGAGGGTGATGGCGTTCTGGAGGAGCTGGATGTCCCCAGTCCGCTCGTAGTCGTTGCGAAGGGCGGTCGCACGAGCGGCAGCTTCGGCCGGGACAGCGGACGTGTCGGAGTCGGCCAGGTAAGCCCGCACGGGCTGGGGGATAAGATGCGGTGCTATCGGCAGCAGCGCGGCCGACCATTGCAGGCAGGCCTGCAAGTCATTCCGATCCCGCCCTTCGGGCAAGAGCTGATATCGGGCCCAGTGGACCGCAACCAGCACACTCAGGGCCTGAACGAACTCGGCGGGAGGTACCCCCTTGTAGTCCTGGGTGAGGTTCTCGCCCAGGCTCTGGGCCAGCGAAAGGGTCTCAGCGTCCAGCAGCACAGCCGAATCGCCAGACTCGATCCTCGTCCGGAGACGTTCGGACAGATCTTTGATCAGCCGATCCCTGTTCCCGTGTCTACCAGATCTTCCACTTGGCACAATTCAACCCCAGCACAATGGCAGTGATCCCGTGATGACAGATGAACGGGCGCTATTACCGTAATGGGAAAGAGTACAACCGGAGGGGAGACGACTAGAAGTGGATGATGCCGGTGATACGCCAGCTGCCGAAGTGGCCTATGAGAACACCGCTGACGAAGCCTGGGCCCGGAATGCCTTCGACCTCTATAAGCGCCGCGAGCTGCAGGTACGTGCGTTTGATACCGACGGGGTCGTCTCAGCCCAGGTGTGGGGACCCTGCCCGCGGTGTGGCCACGAACTGAACGTCCAGCAGACTCTCACCACCGTCCTCCCCAGCGTGCGTGGGGGCCGTGGCCTGTGGTCGGCGCTGACCGGACGCGACGCTCCGGCAGCTGCCGGTATCCCCGATTCCGTGGACGTGGGCTGCGGCTGCGGGCACGCCCATCCCGGCGCGCCCGGGCAGGCCACCGGCTGCGGAGTCAGCTTCCGCCTGCCGACCAGCCCGCCCGGCCTCCCTCGCACCTCCTCATGACCGCCGCGGACAATTCCCCGGCACCTGCCCCGGCGGCGCCAGGTGCGGCTACCACCCCTGCGGCGACGCCAGCTGGCAGGCCCCCGCCAGTCAGCGCGGCGGACCAGGAAGCATTCGACGTGATGGCGAAGGAGGCGCTTCCGGCAGTCCGGTCGATGGCAGCGGCCTGGCGTACCGGGTTGACCGCCCTGATCACGCTCGTCACCACCGGGATCATCCTGAAAGGCCGGACCGACACGACCAGCCTGGCCGTCCCGTGGCGGATCGCGGTCACGCTGGCCATCGGCGCTGGCCTGGCCCTGGCGATCGTGGGGCTGTGGCATGCCCTCGCGGCGGAGGTCGGCGCCCGTACCCGCCTGAATTCACTGGACGGCATCTACGCCAAGTACGCCAGCGTGCAGGCCTACCAGGTGGGCCAGGCCCTCGCTGCCGGCCGCCGCCTGCAAACAGCCCGGATCTTGGTCGCCGCAGCCCTCGGGCTACTCCTGATCGGGGTCCTGCTCACCTGGTGGGCTCCAGCCGCCCCCGCCAACCCGCCCGCTTACCTGAAGGTCACCCGCCCCGGCGGCACTGTCTGCGGCACCCTGAACTCCGCCGACGGCGGCATCCTGCGCCTGACCGTCGCCGGCACATATGAGCCCGTCGCCATTCCGCTGACCACCGTCACCAACCTAGCCGTCACATCCGCCTGCCCCTGACCCCTCTCTGTCAAGCTGTCGTGAGGCACCCGCCCCTCCTCCGCATATCCCTTGAGCGGCCGCGATGGCCAGGGGCAGCTCTCGGCGAGACGCCGCGCGACCTGCCCCCCGCGCGCTTGACCGGGTGATAACCCGCTTTATCACCCGGTCAATGTCAGTGCCCCGCGCTACCATCCGGGCCATGCCAGGTGACCTCGAACCACTGCCCGCGCGTGTCTTGCCGATAGCGCCCGGTACGGGCCAGGCGGTACTGGCGGTCGAGCTGCTGAGCCAGGTGCGGGCCGAGCTGCCGGGGGTCGGCGGCCTGGGGGAGCGGGAGCAGGTCCTGGTGTCGGCGTGGCTGACCGGACTGCGATCGGCGCGGACTCGCCTTGCCTACGCCGGTGACGTGGTGGCCTGGCTAGGCTGGCTCGCCAGCCGGGACACCGATGTGCTGGCGGCCGGGCGGGTGCATGTGGACCTGTGGGCCGCTACCTGGCTGGATGACGGCGCGGCGGCCTCGAGCGTGCGCCGCCGCCTATCGGCGCTGTCGTCGTTCTACCGGTACTGCGCGGCTCATGACCTGGTGGGCCGGGTTCCCACTGAGGGTGTGGCGCGGCCGGTGGTGGATCCGGATTACACGGCCACGGTGGGCCTGGACCGGGGCCAGGCCCGGGCCCTGGTCGCCGCCGCTGACGCCGACACCGGCGCCCAGGCGCTGCGCACCGCGGCGGTGGTGCGGCTGCTGCTGCACAACGCCCTGCGCGTCGATGAGGCCTGCGCCGCCGGCATCGCCGACCTCGGCGAGGATTCTGGCCACCGGGTGCTGCGCGTGGTCCGCAAGGGCGCCCGGAAGGCGAAGATCCCGCTCACCCCGGCCACCGTGGCCGCCCTGGAGGCCTACCTGGCCGCCCGGGCTCAGCGGGCCGGGGTGGCCGACTGGCGGCAGCTGACCGGGCCGCTGCTGGCCACCGCCACCGGCGGACGGCTCCGCCAGGGCCACCTGTGGGAGCTGGTGCGCCGCCTGGCCCGCACCGCCGGGATCGGCGGGTGGGAGCAGCTCTCCCCGCACAGCCTGCGCCATTCGGCGATCACCTTCGCCCTGGACGCCGGCGCCCCCCTGCGCGACGTGCAGGATTATGCCGGCCACAAAGATCCCCGCACCACCCGCCGGTACGATCACTCCCGCGACAGCCTGGACCGCAACGCCGCCTACACCGTCGCCGCCTACCTGGCATGACAGCCTGCTCGGCTGGAAGTCCGCCGGGCAGATCAGCCCGCATCTCCTACAGGCGGCGTTCCTTTAACGGAGGAGCCGCCGCAAAGCATTAGTAGTACTTTGTTAGGTCGGTGTGAGGGCGGCGGCGAGCCGGTCGAGGGTGACGGGCTGGCAGCACAGGGGGCAGGCGCCGAGGATGAGGGCCAGGACGACCTGCAGTTCACGCAGGACCTGGTAAAGGCTCATCCCGGCGCAGGCACTTTTGGGTCTGACCGGAGCAAGGTGCAGAACGCCTGGGCTAGGGCGGCGAGGGTGACGTGACGGTGCCAGCCGGTGAATGAGCGGCCTTCGAAGTGGTCCAGGCCCAGGCCGGTCTTCAGCTCGCGGTAATCGTGCTCGATCCGCCATCTGATCTTGGCCAGCCGGACGAGTTCTCCGGTGGGGGTGTCTTCCGGGAGGTTGGACAGCCAGTAATCGGCGGGCTCGTCTGCTTCGGGGGGCCATTCGGCCAGCAGCCAGCAGTCCGGCAGGCTGCCGTCGGGGCCGCGGGGGATGTCCCGGTTGGCGGGCCGGACCCGGATGGCCAGAAAGTGACTGGTCATGGCGGCGTCCGGGTTGCCTGTGGTGGCCTTGGTGCCCTGCCGCCAGGTGACCGGGGCGATGGTGTCCGCGTGGGCGAGGGCGAGCTGGCGCAGGTTTACTGCCGGGCCGGGATAGGCGGGCCCGGGAGGCCGGCCGGGCCCGCCGCGCCCGGTGCGGGTCACCGGCCGGGCATCTGCCGGGTACGCGCTGGTGGTGCCCTTGACCGCCAGCACATACTGCCAGTGGCGGTTCTCCAGCTCCAGCCGGAAGGTCGTGTTGTCGCCATAACCAGCATCGGCCACGGCCACCGGCCGGGCGTGCCCGGCCGCGGTGATCACGTCCAGGACGCCCCGCCCGCCGGGCCCGGTCATCTCATCGATCATCTCCAGCGCCAGCCGCCACTTCTCGCGGTGCCGAACATTGTCCGGGATCCCGGCGCGCTGGCGGCGGCGGCGGATCGCCGTCGCGGCCACCTCATCGGGCGCGGCGTCATCATCCCAGCTGGCCGGGCAGAACAGCCGCCAGTCCGCCGCGCACGAGGCGCGCTCGTTCACCAGGTGCACGCTAACCCCGACCTGGCAGTTCGCCGTCTTGCCCAGCGTCCCGGAATACTGCCGGGCCACGCACGGCGACGCGCTCCCGTCCTTGGGGAAGCCGGTGTCGTCGATTACCAGCGCCTCCACCGGGAAGCTGGCTGCGAACCACCGCGCCACGTTCCGCCGCACCGCGGCGTAATCCCAGGTCGAGGACGTGATGAACTGCTGGAGCCGCTGATGATCGATCCCCAGCCGCGCCGCCATCGGCTCCATCGACTTGCGCTGCCCGTCGGTCAGCAGCCCCCGCACGTACAGCTCCCCGGCCGCCCGCTGATCCTTGCGCGCCAGCCCGCCGAGCATCTCCGCGGTGAAATCCACCAGCCGGGGCCGGACCTCGGCGATCTCCTCAAGAGTCATACCGGGATAACCCCGAGGAACCCCGCAACCATACCCGACCTAACAAAGCACTATTAGGGCGGCTCCTCCGATTCCTGGCCTTGGTTACGGAGCTGAGTGGTCAGCGGCCGAAAAGGAGCTTGAGCAGTTCCCGGGCGCGGGCCTGTCGTGTTGGATCTTTCGACCACAGGTACACCGCCGCCAAAGCTACGAAACCGGCGGCGGCCAGGATCGTCGCGAGGCTCACGTCGTTCATCATGGGAGTCAGGTCCCTTCGAGACAGGAGGGCCGCTGCAGCGCCCGGCCGGGACTTCGTCAGAGATTCGGCCGGGCGCTGCTCATGCGTGGCCAGGCCCCTTTCGGACCGGCCATATCCAGCAAAGGCGAACGGCTGGCCTGTCCGATATCTCGCGGTCACATCGGATCCGCAGCCGGTCAAACTGCACAGGGCGCGGACAGGGATACGCTGCGCGGCAGCCGCTGAGGTACCGTTGACGGACAGCCGCGGACACTCGCGGACAGTCCCCTGGGCTTCTCGGAGGCCATCGGTGAGCGAGGCTGATCTTGCCGTGGTTGCTACTCACGCCGAGCTGGTCGCGTGCCTGGACCGGCTCTATATCCGGGCGGACAGCCCGTCGTACCGGGACCTCGAGCAGCGGACTGGCCGCCTGAGCGGCAGCGAGCTTCCCGGCACGGGGCTGAAGCGGGTCAGGCTCGGCCGGTCGGCCATTGGTGAGCTGCTCCGCGGATCGACGTTCCCGAAGAAGGCGTTCCTGCTCACATTCGTGGAAGCCTGCGGGGTCGATGTAGCAGCCGACCCGCAGTGGGCACAAGCCTGGGACCGGCTCTCTGAGCAGTACGTAAAACGAGCCGGCCAGGCCCAGACAGAACTTGCCCAGCTGCGCGCGGAAGTCGCCCGGCTTCACGCAGAAGTCGCTGCGGAGCAGCTCACCGTGGACGGGCTGCGGGCCGAGGAGGCTGGTTTGCGCGCGGAAGCGGTCAGGCTCCTCGCAGAGATGAAGGCGCAGGCCGAGAAGGCCGATCGCCGCGCGGAAGCGGTCAGGCTCCGCGCAGAGGCGGATATGGAGAAGGCGCAGACCGAGAAGGCTGATCTGCGCGCTCAGCTTGCTACTGCCACGAAGGATGCAGAAGAAGGTCGGCTAGAGGCACTGGATCAGCTTGAACGAACCCAGCGGAAGCTTACTGAAAATCAAAACGAAATCGCGCGGCTGTATGAAAAGGTCAGGGAACTCACAGAGGAACTGAAAGCACAGGAGCGGAAGGCTGCCCACCCCGGCGATCTAGCTCCCGCTGCGACAGACTCCCATGATTATCGGGCTGTTCCCGGCTACTCCCGGGACGTCTCCGGGTACGGCGCCCCGCCCCAGCCGCCTGATTCCAGTTCCTCTTCCCCGGGGTACGGCACCCCCTACGAGTACGCCGACTCCGGGTACGGCCGGCCCGGCCGCGGCCTGCCCGGGTACGACCAGCTCGGGCACGGCCGTGGCCTGCCCGGGTACGACCAGCCCGAGCACGGCCAGCCCGGGTACGGCAGCTCGCCCCGGCAGGCTGATGCCGCCGATCCCAGGAAGGCGGCTGCCCCGGCCGCGGCCGCCTCGTATGGGCCGCCTGATTCCAGTTCCTCTTCCCCGGGGTACGGCACCCCCTCCGGGTACGCCGACTCCGGGTACGGCCAGCCCGGGTACGACCAGCCCGCGTACGGCAGCTCGCCCCGGCAGACTGATGCCGATCCCGAGGCCCCGGCCGCGCCGCGGCGGCGCCGACGGTCGCTCCGAGCTGGTAAGCGACCTCACGGTACTCCTTAGAACATGCACTCTCAGGAGCGAACTGCCAACATGATTCCACGAGAACACGGCGCTGCTCGCGGAGTACGGCGGCCACCTCGCCTGGCGCGAGCTACCGGAACCATCTCTCAGCCGCTTTGTCTTGGCCCGGACTGCACTGTTGGTCGCTCGCCAGAGAGCCTGGTGCGTCATTCCAGCCGCCTGGCATCGTCGGTGTCCCGCGGCCAGGCCGAGGTCCGCGCCGGGCTCGCCAGGAACCCGCGTGGCTGACGTCCCCCTCGATGATCAATGCCGCGCAATAGTCCTTGCGGCGCGCCGTTTATCCCCTGGTTACCGGACTATTGAGCGGACTGGTCTTACGAGACAGCGTTCCCTGCAGGCAACGTGGTCGGCAGGATGGTGCTCCGACGTGTCCGGCAAGCGATCCCCTTGCGGACACCGCCTGGCGGACGCCGGGAAGATGCCGAGCAGGTCAAATGCTGATGTTTTGCTGTCAGACTGTGGCTATGAGCGGACGAGCTCGCCGTTTTTGGCCATTAGCTGCGGCTGCGGTGATCGCGCTGGTCACCGTGGCAGGCCTGGTTGCGGTGTGGCGGTCCCGGAACCGCGCGGACCTGGAGGGCTTTGCGGGGTTTGCCATCTCGGTGGCCGGTATCGCCGCGGGCTGGATCGCCTGGGTATGGCGACATAAGACCAGCCAGGGCAGCGAGGTTGCCTCCGGGCAGGAACTCGGGCGGCTCGCGGACCTGCTGGCCGGGGCAGTCGAGGCGGAGTGGACCCGGGCGGCTGGTGAGCGGGGGCTGCTGGAGCCGGAGCCCATCGCGGTGCGGTGGCAGCGGCCAGCCGGGCCGCTCGCCGGGTCTGCGGCGGCCGCGGTCGCCTCGACGCGGTTCGCGCCGTTGCCCGGGCTGGCCGCGGCCGGGGAGCAGCTGCTGCAGGCGGGCCAGGTCAGCGAGCTGCATGAGGTGTACGGGGGACTGGGGTCGGGACGGCTGGTGATCGCCGGCGGCCCGGGCGCGGGCAAGAGCGGCGCGGCCGTGCTGCTGATCCTCGCCGCCCTGCGCCACCGGCGGGGCGTTCGCGAGGAGGCCCGGCCCGAGGTGCCGGTGCCGGTGATGTTCACCTTGCACGGCTGGGACCCTGGCGCTCAGCGCGCCCGCGACTGGCTGGCTGAGCGCCTGTGGCAGACCTACCCGCTGTTCGCGGGCAGGCACGGGGCAGGGGCAGCGCGGGGCATGCTCGACGAGGGCCGGATCGCGGTGATCCTGGACGGGCTGGATGAGATCCCCGAAGACCTGCGGCCAACCGCGCTGCGGGCACTGAGCCAGCAGGCAACCTTCCGCCTGGTCCTTCTGACCCGCAGCGCCGAGATGGCCGACGCCGCGGCCCGGGCCGTGCTGCAGGGCGCGGCGGCCATCGAGCTGCAAGACATCGCCCCCGGCGCCGCCGCCGACTACCTCACCCGCACCCAGCTCGACCCCCCGCCGCACGGCTGGCAGGAGCTGACCCGCCGGCTGCGCCAGCAACCAGGCAGCCCGCTGGCGCAGGCCCTGAGCAACCCGCTGATGCTGACCCTGGTCCGCGACACCTACCGCGCCGGCGACGACATCGGTGAGCTCCTCGGCTTGCGGGATGCGGCCGGGCATCCCGCATCCAGCCAGGACATCGCCGACTATCTTCTGGACCGGGTACTACCCGCCGCCTACACCCCGCAGCCCGGGGAACCACCGCCCCGCTACGACCTGCCAGCCGCGGAACGCGCGCTGCGGTGCATCGCCGCGCGGATGAACGAAGACGGCACCCGCGACCTGCAATGGTGGCATGCTCCCGCCTGGGCCCATGCCGCCCCTCGCTTCATCGCGACCTGGTTCGGCGCCGCGCTCGCGTTCGGGCTCCTGTTCGGGCTCCTGGCCGGGCTCCTGGTCGGGCTCTCGGTCGGGCTCTCGTCCGGGCTCTTGTTTGGGCTGGGGGCCGGGATCGTGGCTGGGATCGCGTTCGGCCGGGGAAACAAGATGCCTAAACGGATGACGCCGCTGCGGTGGCGGCAACTGCTTCGACGCAGGCCGCTTGTGGTGGGCCTCCTGGCCGGGACCGTGGCCGGGACCGTGTTCGGGCTCGTCGGCCGGGCTCTCGCCCTCGTTTTGGGATCTGGTGGTGCTAAGGGACGCGCTTGGGTTCGGGCTGGTTATCGGGTTTGTCGCCTGGCTCGGGGCCGGGCTCGTCGCCGGAATGTCCCGGCCAGGAACTGACAACACCAGTCCCCTCAGTCCGCTCTCTTCATGGCGCAGCGATCGAGCGTTCGGGCGCGTGGCCGGGCTCGTGTCCGGGCTCGTGTTCGGGCTCTCGGTCGGGGTTTTGTTCGGGCTCCCGGGCGGGCTCTCGGTCCGGGCTCGTCGGCCGGGCTCTCGTTTGGGCTCGGTGGGCTCGTCGGGATCACGGTCGGGCTCGTGTATCCGCAGACGTGGTCATCCTCCCTCGCGTTTGCGCAGCTCGCTGCCTCTGACCGCACTCCAGTTCGCCTCATGCGGTTCCTCGAAGACGCCCGCAGCCGCAGCGTCCTGCGCACGGTCGGGCCCGTCTACCAGTTCCGCCACGCCCGCCTGCAAGACCGCCTGGCCGGCCGGGAACCGGCAACTGCACAAGGTCCCGGCGACCCCCGCCCGGCGGCAGGAGACGCTGCAGCGCCCACAGCGGAAGCACCGCCCGCAAGCGCCAGGTAGCCGCGAGGATCCCTTGCCGCTTACCGCCGAAAGTCACGCGCAATGCGGCGCCGCACTGTGCATCCCTGTAGGGGTAACGGTCGTTTCCCCTACTGTCGATATCCGCAGTCGCCTGCACGGATGTCAGAAGTCCTCTGCACCGCGGCGACCAGCCCGGGATGGTTGTACCCCAGCGCGAGCACCCCGGCCTCGGCCAGGAAGTCGATATATACCCGGCCGTCCGTCATGACCGTCACTTTCAGCTTCCGGTCCGCTGACCGGGTTTTCCGTTCGGTTACGGGCGGGCCGCGGGCCGGTGCACCAGCCTCATGCGGCGGCCGTCAGGGCAGGGGCGTGGTACTCGATGTCGACGTCGGCGGCTGGCACGGCCCGGTGACAGGCCTGGCAGCGGTACAGGACGGGTCCGCCGTCCAGCGGGGTGCCGCAGCCCGGGCACTGCGCCAGCGGGCCAAACAGCGGCATTCTCTTATGCACGTGGCTCATGCACATTCGGAGGCCTGCCCAAGTGACCTGATACGGCCCGTCGGTAAGGGAGTTACCACCAGCCGCCATCTAAGGCGCGTTATGTGAGTTGAAGTTGCGACGCGCCGAGGGCGGTGCTTGATCTGAGTGGACTCCTGCGGCAGCAAGCAGTTGTCAGACTTAACCTCCACCGCAGGAGTCCCCACCATGCTGGCAACTGAGCTGCTGTTCGTCTACATCTACTGCCTGGTTGATGACGCCATCAAGGCGGGCGCACTGTTGATCCCGCGCCGTCCCGGTCCCGCTCCGGCCTGCACAGACGCTGAACTGCTCACGATCGCGCTGGTCCGGCACCTCCTCGGCGGGCGCAGCGAAACGGTTTCCTGGCCGAGATCCGCCCGACTTGCCGCACCTGTTCCCCGCCTGCCGGACCAGCCGGAAGTCAACGCCGCCCCCGCTGGCTATGGGCCGCCTCTGAGCAGCTTGCGCGCCGCCTGGGCCGCAACCATGCCGCCGATCCGGTCCAGCAGATCGATACTTCCGCGATCCCCGTCCAGCACCCCTCCGGGTCCGCGGTGCGGACCAGTGGACCGGCCCCGGCAACGACCTGGCCGCCCGGTTCGGCCGCGACGGCGCGCACGCCGAATGGTTCTACGGCTTCCGCCTGGCCATCCGCACCGACCTTGGCAGGCGCATCGTCCGCGCCTGGTCCATCGTGCCCGCCGCCGTCGACGAACGGCAGATCGGCGCAGACCTGGTCACAGGCGACGCCGCCGCCATCGATGCGCTGCTGCTGGACAAGGGGTTCACCGGCCGCCGGTTCGCCGCCGAATGGCCGACGGCGGATTGACGTGCTCATCCCGCCCACCCGGGTGCAGCGCAAGACCATGCCCAAGACGCTGCAACGGCTGATCGCCAGGCTTCGCAACCGGGTGGAGACCTCTTTCAGGGAGATCACCGACCAGATGGAACTAGTGTCCCGGTCCGGAGATGCGTGAGCAGTAGCGGCAGATGCGGTCGATGATCTGGTCGGCGGTCTTGGTCCACTTGAAGGGCCGGGCGCTGGCATTCCAGAACTTGATCCAGTCCTCCAGCGCGGTGGTGAGCTCGTCGAGCGAGCAGAACACGCCGCGGTCCAGGCAGCGCCGCTGCAGCTCGGCGAACCACCGCTCGACCTGGCTGATCCACGAGGAGTAGGTCGGGGTGAAGTGCAGCTGGACCGCGGGGATGGGCGAGCAGCCATTTATGGACCGCCGGTGCCTTGTGCGTGGCGAGGTTATCCATAACTCCGACATCGGAGTTATGCGACTAATCCCGACCCCGGGATAATCCTGACAAGGTCCGTGCCGTGGGCGGAGAGGCCTGCTGGGACGGGCCTTTCGTGCGTGACGGCGTCGGCGAGGTCGGGATAATCACAGGTTGAATCGGTCCTTACTGCTGGGGCGTGGCGCCCCGGCGAGGGAGGGCACGATGAGCAACGTTTCCTGGGTATGTAGTGGCGGTCCCCTGGCCGCGTTCGCGGGCGGGTATGGGGCGGAGCTGGCGCGTCTGGGCTTCACACGCCACTCGGTGGTCACCCATGTGGTGCTGATGGGCCAGCTGAGCCGGTGGATGTCGGGTGCCGGGGTCGTCGCCGGGGACCTGACCGAGGACCGAGTACAGGGTTTCTTCGATGCCCGCCGGGCCGGCGGGCAGAGCCGGGTGCCGACGGCGAGGACACTGGTCCCGCTGTTCGGGTACTTGCGGAGCTGCGGTGTCGTGCCGCCGCCGGCAGGGGTTGTCCCGGCTCCCCTGGAGGATCTGCTGTCCCGCTACCGGCGTTATCTGCTGGAGGGTCGCGGGCTGGCGCCGTCGACGGTGGTCAGCTACGAGGGAACAGCCCGGCTGTTCTTGTCGGAGCGCATGCTGACGGGCGGCGGCGAGACCGGGGTGGAGGGCCTGTGCGGAGCCGGCGTGACCGGGTTCTTGCTCCGCGAGTGTTCCCGGGTCGCGGTCGGGTCAGCCAGGAACAGGGTGAACCACCTGCGGTCGCTGCTGCGGTTTCTCCAGCTCGGAGGCGTGATCGCGGGGGACCTCGCGTCGGCCGTGCCGCCTGTGGCCGGCTGGCGGGACACATCACTGCCTCCCGTGCTGGCGGCCGGCGATGTTGCCGGGCTGCTGTCGAGCTGCGAACGGTCACAGCCGGCCGGGCTGCGGGACTTCGCCATCTTGACCCTGCTGGCCCGCCTGGGGCTACGGTCCTGTGAGGTTGCGGGCCTGGAACTCGATGACATCGACTGGCACCGGGGCGAGCTGCGCGTGCGGGGCAAAGGCAGGGGCGGGGATCCTCTGCCGTTGCTGAACGAGGTGGGCGAGGCCGTGGCGTGCTATCTGCGCGACGGGCGGCCCCGCGCCGAGTCCCGCAAGGTCTTCCTGACCAGCCTGGCCCCGCTGCGGGGGATGAAGGCAGCGTCAGTCGGCCAGGTCGTCCGCCGAGCCTGCGAGCGCACAGGACGGGCCCCGGTGGGCCCGCACCGGCTGCGTCATGCGCTGGCCACCGAGATGCTCCGCCAGGGAGCGGCGCTGCCCGACATCAGCCAGGTCTTGCGCCATCGGGATCTGGCCACCACCCAGGCGTACGCGAAGGTGGACCTGGTGGCGTTGCACAGCGTCGCCGAGCCCTGGCCGGGAACAGGAGCCGAGCGATGAGCGCGCTGTCGGACCAGGCCGGCGACTACCTGAGGTTGCGCCGCGCTCTTGGCCACAACCTGGACCAGGCACACCGTCTCCTGCCGGACTTCGTGGCCTACCTCGACGTGATCGGCGCCGGGACGGTCACCGTCGAGGCCGCGCTGGTGTGGGCTCAGCGACCCGACGCCGGCCCCGCCACCTCGGTGTGGGCGCGGCGGATGACTGTGGCCCGCGGCTTCGCCTGCCACATGGCTGGCGTCGACCCGGACACCGAGATCCCGCCGCTGGGACTGGTCAGGTTCCGGCAGCGCAGGCGCCCGCCGTTCATCTACTCCGCCGCTGACATCGCCTCGCTGATGTCAGCCGCCCGCCGCACGATCCCCACCCCGCTGCGGGCAGCGACCGTCGAGACGCTCATCGGGCTCCTCGCCGCAACAGGCATGCGGATTAGCGAGGCCACCGGGTTCCAGCGGTGCGACCTCGACACAGCCCAAGCCGTGATCATCGTGCGCCACTCGAAGTTCGGGAAATCCCGCCTGGTCCCCGTCCACTCCAGCACCCTGGCCGCCCTGGGCTCCTACGCCCAGATACGGGACCGGGTCTTGCCCAGGCCGGCAAGCACGACCTTCTTCGTCTCGACCGCCGGCACCCGGCTCTTGCACGCGGACTTCGGCAAGACGTTCCGCAGGCTGCTCCAGGTGACCGGCACCGGGGCCGGGGCACCGCACCGTCCCAGGGTTCACGACATGCGCCACAGCTTTGCCGTGCACACCCTGGTCAGGTGGTATCGCGCCGGCGAGGACGTCGGCGCGCTCATCTCGCGGCTGTCTACGTATCTGGGTCACCGGGACGTGTGCTCCACCTTCTGGTATCTCTCGGCCGCACCGGAGCTGCTGGCCCTGGCTGCCGGGCGCCTCGAAGCTGACCCAGGGGGACGGCCATGAGCTCGATTGCGCCGACGTTGCAGCTGTTCTTCACCGAGCGGATGGGCAAGCAGCTCCAGGCGAGCCCGCGCACGGTCGTGTCCTACCGCGACACCTGCCGGCTCTTGCTCCGCTTCGCGGCCGGCCGCACCGGCAAAGCTCCCTCAGCCCTGGACTGGCAGGACGTCGATGCCGAGATGATCTCCGCCTTCCTGGACCACCTCGAAGCGGACCGGCACAACAGCGCCCGCAGCCGCAACACCCGGCTGGCTGCGCTGCGCTCGCTGTTCGGCTACGCCGCCCTGCGCCACCCTGAGCACGCCGAGCTGATCCGCCAGGTGCTGGCCATCCCCCAGAAGCGCTTCGACAAGACAACGGTGCCATTCCTGGACCCCGAGGAGGTCAGCGCCCTGCTCGGCGCACCCGACCTGGGCCGCTGGGAAGGCCGCCGCGACCGGGCCCTGATGGCGCTGGCCGTGCAAACCGGGTTGCGGCTCTCCGAGCTGATCGGCCTCAACTGCGGCGACGTCGAGCTAGGAACCTCCCCCCACGTGCACTGCACCGGGAAAGGCAGAAAGGAGCGGTGCGTCCCCCTGACCGCCGCAACCGTGGCGGTCCTGCGCGTCTGGTCGCAAGAACGAGCCGGACGCAGTGACGAACCGCTGTTCCCGACCCGCACCGGCCGGCGCCTCAGCGATAACGCGGTCGAGCGCCGGGTCGCCACCCACAAGGCGCTCGCCAGCGACCGCTGCCCCTCACTCCGGTCCAAGAAACTGACACCCCACGTCCTGAGGCACACGAGCGCCATGTCACTCCTCCACGCCGGCGTTGACGTCGCGGTGATCGCGCTATGGCTGGGTCACGCTGACATCCGCTCGACCGACGCCTACCTCCACGCCGACC